>NZ_BAAAZZ010000002.1:1856441-2150021 GCF_039537165.1 Aeromicrobium panaciterrae
TGGGACACCATCCCCGAAGACGTACGGAAGCGGGCGACCCAGGCCCTCAGCGACACGGTGTCGACGATGGTGGGCGGGGCGTCCACGGTGGCGGCGACGATCGCCCTCGACTTCGCGAGCGGCGCATCCGGCGACGCGCCCCTCGTGGCGCGCGGGGCGAGCGCCACGCCCGCGCACGCTGCGTTCGGCAACGGCGTCGCCGCGAGCGCACTCGACTTCGACGACGGTCACTACCTGGCCGGCGCGATCCACCCGGGCTCCGTGATCGTCCCGGCGGTCCTCGCGGTCGCAGACTCCACCACCACGATCTCCGACGCCATCGTGGCGCAGGTCGTGGGCTACGAGATCGGACTGCGAGCCGCGCACCTGCTGTGGCCCAAGCACGAGCTCGACCACTACCACGCGACGGGATGCGCCGGAGCGATCGGCGCCGCCGCCGCAGCGGCCAAGCTCCTGGGACTCGATGCCGACGGCATCGCCCGCGCCATCATGATCGGCTGGGTCCACGCGCCGATGTCGACGTTCGGCACCCCCATGGTCAAGGAGTCCATCGGGTGGGGTGCCATGACCGGCGTGGCCGCAGCGGAGCTGGCGAAGGCCGGCTTCATGAAGCGGCCAGAGGGATATGTCATCGAGGTCAACAACGTCATGCCTCCGACCCCGTTCCACCAGAAGGGTGCCGCCGAGGATCCGTTCATCACGAGCATCGGCACGACGTACGAGGTGCTGAACACCTACTTCAAGTCGTTCGGTGCATGCCGCTACACGCACGCCGCCGGCGCGGGATTCGTCGAGCTGCTCGACCAGCACCAGATCGTCCCCGAGGAGATCGTGTCGATCACGGTCGGCACGCACCACGCGGCGACGTTCCTCGACGAGACGGCGCCCAAGACGATCGACACGGCTCAGTACAGCTTCCCGATCGTGCTGGGCTCACTCGCCCTGTGGGGTGCCGCCGGAGCCCAGGAGATGGACCTGTCCCGGCTCGATGACCCCGACCGTCTCGAGTTCGCGGCAAAGGTGAAGCTGGAGCACGATCCGAGCCTCGACCAGTACTACCCGGCCCGCTACCCGAGCCGCGTCGACATCGAGACCGCCAACGGCAAGGTCAGTGGCGTGTTCCTCGACGCTCCCGGAGACCCGGGCTCGTCGTTCGGCGACGAGCAGCTGCGCGACAAGTGGGAGGTGCTCCTGGCCGGGCCGCTCGGTGACGCGACAGCGACCGCGCTCCTCGACGGTCTGCTCGAGCCGTCCGGCAAGCTGCTCGACACCCTCGCACCTGTGTGGTCCGTGCCGGCATGACCGCACCCCACCTCGCCCCGCTGATGGAGCCGCTCGACGTCGGCTCCAGGACCTTGAAGAACCGCGTCATCGTGACGGCGCACGCGACCCACAACATCGACGCGGAGAACCTCCCGAACGATGACGACGTCGCGTACTTCGAGGAGCGGGCGCGAGGTGGCGCCGCACTGGTGACGATGGGAACGACGGCGGTCCATCCGAGCTCGCCCACGCCGTACGGGATCTATCACAACTTCGACGACCGGATCATCCCCCGGTACGAGGCGTTGAGCGAGGCCGTGCACGGTCAGGGCGGGCTGATCATCCCCCAGCTGGGTCACATGGGGGCACGCACCGACGGCGAGTGGGGCCCAGTCTGGGCGCCGTCGCAGGTGTCGCATCACCTGTGGGCGAGCATCCCGTACGCCATGAGCCGCGCCGACGTCCGTACCGTGATCGACGCCTACGCCGCCGCGGCCGAGCGTGCTGTCCGTGGCGGGATGGACGGCGTGGAGCTGTCGGTCGGCCACGGCCAGATGATCAACCTGTTCCTCTCGCCGCTGACCAACCAGCGCGATGACGAGTACGGCGGCTCCGACGAGGCGCGGTTCCGGTTCTGCCGCGAGGTGATCGAGGGCGTACGCGCGGCGGTCGGCGACGCGCTCCTGTTCGTCCGCGTCAACGGCTCGGACGAGGTGCCCGGTTCGCTCGACCAGGACGCCTGGCTCGACATCGACCAGCGCATCAGCGAGCTGGGCCTCGTCGACGCCATGAACGTGTCTGCAAACTTCTACGGCTCCGTCATCCCGACGATGGCCGTGCCGCGCGGCTGCTACCTGCACTACGCGCGCGCCGTACGGCAACGTGTCGACATCCCGGTCGGCGCGGTCGGCCGGATCACCGATCCGACCATGGCGGTGCAGGCGCTGATCGACGGCGACGCCGACTTCATCGGCATGACCCGGGCGCACATCGCCGACCCCCACCTCGTGATGAAGGTCCTGGAGGACCGACCCGACGAGATCCGCCCGTGCATCGGGTGCATCCAGATGTGCCAGGGCGAGCTCGGACGCCATCGCAACGTCAAGTGTGTCTACAACGCGGTCACCGGTCGGGAGCGTCTCCTCCGGGACGTCGAGACCGAGAAGGCCGAGACTCCCCGCCGGGTCGTCGTGGTGGGTGGTGGCCCGGCGGGGCTCGAGACGGCACGGGTCAGCGCGATCCGCGGCCACGAGGTGACGTTGTTCGACGAGCGGAGCGACCTCGGTGGCGCCGTACGCATCGCGGCTCGTACCGACGGACGCGACGGGCTCGTCGACGCCGTCGACTGGCTGGCCAACGAGGTGCAGCGCCTCGGCGTGACGGTCCGCCTCAGGCGGACGGCCGAGGCCGACGACATCATGGCGCTCGAGCCGGACGTGGTGGTCCTCGCGACCGGAGCGTCCGAGGGGCTCCCGCAGTGGGCCGACCGTGAGGTACGCACCCTGCTTCCCGCCGCCGACGTCGTGTCGGGACGGCCCAGGCTGTCCGGATCCGTGGTCGTCGTCGACGAGACCGACCGCACCCTGGGCATGTCGGCGGCACTGGCTGCTGCCGAGCAGGGCTGCTCGGTCGTCCTGGTCACGGCCCGGCCGGGACCGGCCGAGCTGGTCGAGGCCGAGGTGCGCGACGACTTCCTCGAACGCCTCGTCGCCGCCAAGGTCGAGATCCGTACGTCCACGCAGGTCCGCTCGTACGACGCCGAGCGTGGTGAGCTCCACTGTGGCTACGGCGGCCTCGCCGCGCTGACCTACCAGCGGCTCGACGAGCACGGACAGCTGCTGACGGCCCCCACGACCGACACCGTGATCCACGCCGACTTCGTCGTGCACACCTGGACGGAGCCGCGCGCCGAGCTGTTCGCGGACCTGCCCGACACCGTCGACGTACGCGCCGTCGGAGACGTCCTCAACCCTCATCGCATCGAAGCCGCCGTCCATGGCGGATTCGCCCTCGCCGCAAGCATCTGAACCCCACGAGAAACGGAGCACCATCATGACCGCACCCCTTCCCCTCCGCCCGTCCGTCACCGCCGGTGACTGGGTCGTGATCTCCGGTCAGGTCGGTGTCGCCGACGGTGCGCTCGTCGAGGGTGGCGTTGCCGCCGAGACCCGTCAGGCGCTGCACAACTTCCAGGCTGTCCTCGCCGACAACGGCCTGACGGTGGCCGACGTCGTCAAGACCAACGTCTTCCTGGTCTCGATGGACGACTTCGCGGCGATGAACGAGGAGTACTCGAAGGTCTTCACCTCGGACTTCCCCGCGCGCTCGGCCGTGGCGGTGCACCAGCTGCCCATCGGAGCCACCTTCGAGATCGAGGGTTGGGCCTACCGAGGGAACGGGTCATGACCGACAGGCCGGGGTCGGTGGTCGTCACGGGAGGATCGCGCGGCATCGGCCGGGCCTTCGTCGTCGAGGCGGCAGCTCGTGGCTACGACGTCTTCTTCACTCACCGCGGACGCGGCGATGACGCGGCGGCCACGATCGCCGAGTCCGCGACCGCGGGCACGCATGTCGAAGGCGTCGCCGTCGACGTCCTCGACGTGCCCGCGCTCGTGGACTTCTCGGCCAAGGTCCTGAGCCATGGTCCGGTGCACGTGCTGATCAACAACGCCGGCACGATGGCGCACGGAACGCTCGACGAGACCACCGACGAGGGCTGGGACCGGTCGTTCGCGGTGCACGTCACGGCGCCGATGATCCTCGCCCGCGAGCTCTCCGACTCCCTCACGGCCACCGAGGGCGCGATCCTCAACATCTCGTCGACGGGCGGAGTCGTGGGATCCGTGCACGGCCCGTCGTACGGCGCGAGCAAGGCCGCGATCCTCGGCTTCAGCAAGTCGCTGGCGCGCGAGCTGGCACCCCACGTACGCGTCAACACCCTGGCCCCCGGCCCGGTCGGCACTGACATGTACGCAGAGCTTCCCGAGGACGAGCGCCGCGCCGTCGAGGACGAGACACCGCTCGGCCGGGTCGCCGAGCCACGCGAGATCGCGGTCGCCGGGCTCGACCTGTGCCACTGGACGTACGCGACGGGCCAGACCCTGATCGTCGACGGCGGAAGGATCATGTCGTGAGCGCCGGGGTGGCGGTCGTGACGGGTGGATCACGGGGGATCGGCCGGGCGATCGTGACGGAAGCCGCGCGGCGCGGGTTCGACGTCGTGTTCAGCCATCGCGGCCGTGGATCCGACAGCGCCGAGACGGTCGCGGAGTCGGCCGCAACCGGCAGGACCGTCGTCGGAGTGGCGGCGGACATGCAGGACGCCGCGCAGCTCGCTGCGCTCGCCGCCGCTGCCCGCGAGATCGGCCCGGTCAGCGTGCTCATCACGTGTGCCGGTCTCCTGCGCCACGCCGCGCTCAAGGACATCACGGACGAGGACTGGCGAGAAGCCTTCGCGGTCCATGTCACCGCCCCGATGCTGCTGGCTCGCGAGCTCGCCCCCGACCTCGCGGCGACGAACGGTGCGATCCTCAACGTCTCCTCCGACGGCGGCGTGGTCGGCTCGGTGCACGGAGCGCCGTACGGCGCGAGCAAGGCCGGCACGATCGGCCTGAGCCACACCCTGGCGCGCGAGCTGGCTCCCCGCGTCCGGGTCAACACCCTGGCGCCCGGTCCGATCGACACCGACATGTGGGCCGCCGTGGACGACGCGGCCCGGCGCAAGGTCGAGGACGCCACCCCGCTCGGCCGGGTCGGCACCAAGGGCGAGATAGCGCGAGCCGCGCTGGACATCTGTTCCTGGACGTACGTCACGGGCCAGACGCTGGTCGTCAACGGCGGACGGGTCATGCAATGAACAACTTCCCCATCAACGCGCACAGAGAGTCGTGAGCACCATGTCTGAAAGCAAGAGCGTCGGAACCGTCATCATCGGCGGCGGTATCGGCGGCGTGGCCCTGGCCTACTACCTCGCCGAGCTCGGCGAGGGCGACATCCTCGTGGTCGAGGGTCGCGAGCTGGCCAGCGGTTGCACGGGAGGGTCGATGGGCGGAGTGCGCCAGCAGTTCAGCACACCCAACGAGGTTGAGCTGGCGCTGCGTGGCCTGAACTTCTGGCAGACCTTCGAGGAGACCTTCGACTACCCGTGCACGTATCACCGCGACGGCTACCTCATGCTGACCGGACGCCAGGAGATCTACGACAAGCTGGGCGCCGCTGCCGAGGTCCAACGCGCCGGTGGCGCACCCAACGTCGAGATGGTCCTGGCCGCCGACCTGCAGAGGATCGCGCCGTGGCTCAACCCCGAGGGGCTCATCGGCGGGTGCTGGACACCTGACGACGGACGGGTCAACCCGACCGATGGCGTCTACGGCCTGGCAGCGGCCGCCCGCAAGCTCGGCGTGAAGTTCAGGCAGAACACCTACATCTCCAAGATCGAGAAGGCCAAGGGTGGCTGGACCCTGCAGACCGACGAGCCGATCAAGGCCCGTCGCGTCATCATCGCGGGCGGCCTGGGCTCGCCCGAGCTCGTCCGCCCATTCGGACTCGACCTGCCGATCACGCCGATGATGGTGCACTACGGGTTCACGACACCGGTCATCTCGGACCAGCCCCTGCCGATGACGATCGACCTCGACTCGGGCTTCTGCGTCGAGCGGGAACAGGACGCCGCGGTCGTCACGATCCTCGCGTCGTCGTCGCCCGAGACGTACGGCGTCGACGACATGCTGATGGAGTTCGCCGAGGCGGCAGCCGTACGTGCGCCGATCTTCACCGAGGTCAGCATCCGTACGACGATCAGCGCTGCGGCAGACGCCACCGGCGGCGACGGACATCCGTTCATCGGCGAGATCGAGCCAGGACTCTGGACCATGACCGGCTTCGACGGCCACGGCACGATGCAGGGACCGGCGATCGCCAAGTTCACCGCCAACCTGATGTCGGGCATCGCCGACCCGGTGCTCGACCCGGCGACGTTCGAACCGCGCCGCCACCTCGGTGAGACGCAGGAGTGGCTGAGGGCGTCCCGCAAATGAGCACCCCGCAGAAGGTCGCCCTCGTCACCGCCGGAAGCGCCGGCATCGGCGCCGGCATCGTCCGGGAGCTGGCGAGGGATCACCACGTGTACGTGATGGCCCGGTCAGAAGGCGCGGACGAGATCGCCGCCGAGGTCGGAGGCACAGCCGTACGCGGCTCCGTGACCAGCAAGGAGGACCGCGAGCGCCTGGTCAAGGCGGCGCTCGACGGCCACGGCCGGATCGACGCCGTCGCGATCAACACGGGTCACCCGCCCAAGGGTGAGCTGCTCGAGCTCACCGAGCAGGACTGGGAGGAGGGGCTCGACCTGATCTTCCGCAGCGCCGTCCACCTGGTCACGCTGGTGACGCCGACCTTCCTCGCCCAGCAGTCGGGGTCCGTCGTCGCCGTGACGACGTACGCCACGAGCACTCCCGAGCTGGCGATGCCCGTGTCGTCGGTCCTGCGCTCCGCGTTGGAGACCTGGATCAAGCTGTACGCGAACCGCTACGGCGCCGACGGCATCCGCGCCAACTCGGTCCTCCCCGGTTTCATCGCGACCCACCCGGTCGATCCCGAGCGCCTCGAGTCGATCCCGGCCGGGCGCTACGCCGACCCGCTCGAGCTGGGCCGGGTCGTCGCCTTCCTGCTGTCCGACGCCGCGTCGTTCGTGAGCGGCCAACGGATCGTCGTCGACGGCGGCATGATCCGCGTCCCCTGATCCACCACCTACCTGAGGAGCCGAGATGACCATCAGCAACGACCCCGTACGTGTCATGCCCTTCAACGCCGAGTTCACCGCCGAGAACGGACCGGTCAAGGTCGACCGCCGTTCCAAGCCGTCCGAGCTCACCGAGCTGTCCGCCGGATTCGTCGACTTCCCCGACGGCGGAAAGACCGACCCGTGGACCCTGCCGTACGAAGAGGTGTTCTACGTGATGATGGGCGAGCTCTCCCTGCACCTCGACGGCCGGACCGTCACGGCCGCGGCGGGCGAGGTCGTGACGATCGAGAAGGGTGCGACGGTCGAGTACGAAGGCACTCCCGGGACGCGGGCGTTCTTTGCCCTCGTCCCCGCCGACTGGCTCGAGACGATGGGATGAGCGAACAGTTCGACGTCGTCGTCATCGGTTCCGGTGCGGCAGGCTTGACGGCTGCCCTCACGGCGGCACACGCGGGCGCCTCGGTGCTGGTGCTCGAGGCGACGCACAAGTGGGGCGGGTCGACGGCGGTGTCCGGCGGACTCGTCTGGGCTCCCGGCCACCCGCATGATCGCGAGCAGGGCGAGACCGACAGTCGCGACGAGGCACTTGCGTACTGCCACTCGTGCGCGTACGTCCGTGACGAGCCGCGCATCGAGGCGTTCGTCGATGCCTCGCCGCAAGCGGTCCGGCTGATCGAGGAGACGACGCCGATCGAGTTCCAGGCGATCGCCTACCCTGACACGTTCTCGGAGCGGCCCGGTGGCAAGCTGTCGCGCCACCTCGAGTCGAAGCCGCTGGATCCCGGCTACCTGGGAGCGTGGCAGGACCTGTTCTGGACCAAGGACGAGCCGCACACACTGATGAGCGAGATCCTCCCGATCGGCGCGCATGTGTACGGCCTCCCCCTCGACCTCGACACCGTCAACGACCGCCGCGAGAAGGGCGTCGTCACGGGTGGCGCCGCCCTGGTCACCGGGCTGCTGATGGGTGTCGACGATGCCGGTGTCGACCGCCGCTCGGGCTGGCGCGTCACCAAGCTCCTGACCGACGGCGGCCGCGTCGTCGGCGTCGAGGCGACCCACGGTGACACGACGACAGCGATCCGTGCCCGCGGCGGCGTCGTGCTGGCCACCGGCGGATTCGAGTGGAACACCGAGCTGAGGGCTCGACTGCTCTCGACCCCCATCACACACCCCGTCACACCGCCGATCCAGCACGGCGACGGCATCCGGCTCGCTGCTGGTGTCGGCGCCGCGCTGGCGCACACGTCCGAGAACTGGGCGTGGCCCGCCGTCGTCGTCTCCAGCGACACGTGGGACGACGAGCCGCGCCACCACCTCTCGTTCAGCGAGCGCTACATGCCGCACTGCCTGTGGGTGAACGGCTCCGGCACGCGGTTCGTCAACGAGTCGAGCCACAACGCCGCGCTGTCGCTGGGCGAGGTCGACACGTCGCTGCACGTGCCGCGCAACCTCCCGGCGTGGTCGATCATGGATGCGCAGTTCCGCGAGCGCTACCAGGTGGCGGGAGTCCTCCCGGGGGAGCCCGCGACCGACTGGATCGTCGAGGCGCCGACCCTGGTCGAGCTCGCCGGGCTGATCGATGTCGATCCGGAGACACTGACGGCGTCCGTCGAACGGTTCAACGGCTTCGTACGAGCCGGTCGCGACGAGGACTTCAGTCGTGGGCAGTCCCGTTATGAGCAGGCGATGGGCGATCCGACCAGCGCGCTGCCCAACCTCGGCACGGTCGAGGTCGGACCGTTCACGGCGGTGCGCATCCACCCCAGCACCGTCGGCACCAAGGGCGGTGCCCTGACCAACTCCCGCGCTGAGGTCGTCGACCACGACGGCGCCGCGATCCGTGGCCTGTACGCCGCCGGCAACGCGATGGCGGCCGTCTTCGGTCCCGGCATCTCCGGCGGCGGCATGACGATCGGCAATGCCGTGGCGTGGGGCTGGCTCGCCGGCCGCGGAGCCGCCGAGGCGGCGTCATGACGGCGTCGATCCTCGTCACCGGTGCGACCGGCAAGACCGGTGCCGAGCTGATCACGCTCCTCGAGCGGGCGGAGGTGCCATTCTCGGGCGGCGTGCGACAGATCGACCCGGACCGCGGCTATCCGCAGGTCGAGTTCGACTGGCAGCGGCCCGAGACCTGGGCCCAGGCGCTGATGGGGGTCGAGTCGCTGTATCTCGTGAAACCCCATCACGATGCCGTGGCGGCCTTCGGCGAGCTCCTCGCCTCCGCACCGTACTTGCGCCGGGTCGTGCTGCTGTCGGAGCTCGGCCGGGAGGCCAAGCCCGACGCCGACCCGGAGCGGGCGATCGAGCTCGTCGTCGAGAACGGCGCGAGCGCCTGGACGATCCTCCGGCCGAGCTGGTTCTTCCAGAACTTCAACGGTGCCGGCGGGTTCGGTGAGTCGATCCGTACGAGCGGCGAGCTCCGGCTGCCGATCGGTGACGGCCGGCTGTCCCTGATCGACACCCGCGACGTCGCCGAGGCCGCCTTCGTGGCGCTGACCACCGACGACCACGCCGGCAGCGGGCTCGACCTCACGGGGCCGCAGGCGTTCACGATGTCCGAGGTCGCCGAGGCGATCTCCGGCGCGACCGGCCGAGACGTGGTGCACCGTGACTCGGCGCTGGCGGCCTACCGCTCGGAGCTGGTCGACGCAGGCTCGGACGTGTACGTCGTCGACTACCTCATGGACCTGATGACCGACGCCAGGAACGATCGGTATGCGGGCATCACGCACGACCTCGAGAAGGTGACCGGCAGGCCGCCGCGGACGTTGGCGGACTTCGTGGCGGAGAACGTCGACTACTGGTCGGGAGGCCCGGCATGACGGAGCTCCAGACCAAGATCCTGCCGACGCTCGACTTCCTGCTCAACGACTGGCTGCAGCTGCCGGAGCTGCTGACGCGTACGCGCTTCGAGGACCACTCCGCCGAGAGCGTCCGCGACCTGCTGAGGGCGGCGTCGACCATCGCCGCCGAGAAGTACGAGCCGGCCAACCGTGTCATCGACGACCACGAACCGGTCTTCGACAACGGCCGCGTCGTCCTCCCGAAGGTGACGCAGGAGGCATGGGACGCGTACGTCGCGTTCGGCTTCCTCCCGGCGTCACACGACGCGGAGCACGGCGGCATGCAGCTGCCGCGTACCGCTGACTTCGCGGTCAAGACGATCTTCGCGGCGGCATCCGTAGGCATCAGCCCCGCGATCCTCACCGATGCCAACGCCTCGCTGCTGATCGAGCACGGCACGCCGATGCAGCGGGACGTGTTTGCGCGGCCCCAGCTGGCGGGTCGCTGGGCGGGGACGATGTGCCTGTCGGAGTCGCAGGCCGGATCGTCGTTGTCCGACATCACGACCGTCGCCGTGCCGGACGGCGAGGATGGCGCGGACGATCCGCTCGGTCCGCGCTACCGGCTCACCGGCAACAAGATGTGGATCAGCGGTGGCGAGCACGACCTCACCGAGAACATCGTGCACCTGGTCCTCGCCAAGACTCCCGGCCCGACCGGCGAGATCGACCCCGGCACGAGGGGGATCTCCCTGTTCATCGTTCCCAAGGTGGTTGTCACGCCCGACGGCGAGCTGGGTGAGCGCAACGACGTGACGCTGGTGAGCCTCAACCACAAGCTCGGCTACCGCGGCATCCCCAACACGGCTCTGGCATTTGGCGACGGCACCCACCAGCCGCGTGGAGCAAAGGGCGCCCTGGGCCACCTCGTCGGCGCGCCCGGAGACGGGCTTCGCCAGATGTTCCACATGATGAATGCGGCCCGCATCGAGATCGGCCTCGGCGCGGCTGCGCTGGGATTCGCGGGGTACGCCGTGTCGCTCGCGTACGCCAAGGACAGGACGCAGGGACGGCCGATCACCCGCACGGGCAAGGACGCCGCGGCGCCGCAGGTCGCGCTGGTGGAGCATGCCGACGTCAAGCGGATGCTGCTGGCGCAGAAGGCTTACAGCGAGGGCGGCATCGCCCTGGGCCTGCATGCCGCGCGCCTGCTCGACGAACAACGGACGGGCACCGAGGAGGGCATCGCCGAAGCGAGCGACCTGCTGGAGATCCTCACCCCGATCGTCAAGAGCTGGCCGAGCGAATGGTGCCTCGAGGCGAACAGCCTGGCGATCCAGGTCATGGGCGGCGCGGGTTACACCAGGGACTTCCCGGTCGAGCAGTTCTGGCGCGACAGCCGCCTCAACATGATCCACGAGGGCACCCACGGCATCCAGGGACTCGACCTGCTGGGACGCAAGGTGCTCCAGGACAACGGCCGGGCGGTGGCGGCGCTCGGCGAACGGGTCTGGCGCACCATCGAGCGCGCCCGGACGCACGGTCTCGACGACCGTGCCTCGGAGCTCGAGCTCGCCTGGGCGAGCGCCGTCGCGGCAGCCACGTCGGCGTGGAGCACGGGGGACCCGCAGGACGCGCTGGCGAACGCCACGCTCTATCTCCAGGGCTTCGGCCATGTCGTGATGGCGTGGATCTGGCTCGAGCTTGCCGTCGCGGCGGCCGACAGCACGCATGCCGAGGCGCCGGGCAAGACCGCGGCCATGCACTACTTCTATGCCTACGAGCTGCCCAAGATCGATGCCTGGTTCGCCGTCGTGGCACGCCGGGAGCCGATGACCCGCGACGTCCCGGTCGGTGTCCTGTGAGCGACGTCCTGGTGCTGGGCGCCGGCCTGATGGGTACGCAGGTCGCCCGCTGCCTCGCCCGCAGCGGTCTCGACGTGGCGGTCTGGAACCGTACGCCCGAGCGTGCGGCTCCGCTTGCCGGGGACGGCATCGAGCTCCACAGCACTCCGGCGCAGGCGTTTGCGTCGGCGCCGCTCGTGGTCTCGGTCCTTGCGTCGACCGAGGCGCTCCGCAGCGTGCTCGCCCGGACCGAGGGGGCTGACCTCTCGCGCGTGACTCTCGTCAACCTGACGACGGGCACCCCCGATGACGCGGTGCAGACGAAGTGGTGGGCGGACGAGCACGGCGTGGCATACCTCGACGGGATGATCTCGGGACGTCCGGGCACGGCCGGCACCGACCAGATGCACATCGCGGTGGCCGGCCCGGAGGCAGCGTGGTCGGCTCACCGGGACACCCTCGCCCGCCTCTCGCCGGCGGTTCACCACACCGGCGAGGACGTGGTCGTCCCGTCGGTCCTCGGCCTCGCCTGCACCGGCACGTTCTTCCTCTCGACCCTGGGAGCGTTCGTCGAGGCTGCAGCGTTCGCCTCGGCGTACGGCATCGCCCCCGACCAGGTCGCCGCCGAGATCCCGCGCTACCTCGATCGCGTGGCCACCGAGGTCGAGGGATTCACGGCGCTCATGAACGCAGGTGACTTCGTCACCCCACATGCGTCCACCGACGTCTACGCCGACGCCCTGGAGGCGGCCGCGTCGTCGATGGCCTCGGTCGGCCAGCCCGGACATGTGACCCGCGGTGCGATCGAGAGCCTTCGTGTCGCCCAGGATGCCGGTCGTGGTGGTGAGAGTCCTGCGGTCGTGTTCGACGTGCTCACATGAGCACGTCGCGCTCCACGGGTGCCTCGGCCGCGACGCTGGGCATCTGGCTGGGCATCGTGTCGGCGGCGACGTCCAGCATCAGCGGGCCGATGGCGAGGTCGTTGACCGACGCAGGCTGGACCCCCGCGGCACTCACGATTGCGCGTGCGCTGGGCGCTGGTGCCCTCATGCTGGTCCCCGCGGTCGTCATGATGCGGGGCCAGTGGGAGCTCGCCCGACATGAGTCCGGCCGCATCCTGCTGCTCGGCGGAGTCGGAGTCGCAGGCACCAGCGTCTGCTACTACAACGCGATCACGCTCCTCCCGATCAGCGTGGCACTGCTGATCCAGTACTCCGCGCCCGTCCTCGTCCTCGGCTACACCTCCGTACGGCGCCGCCGCGTGCCGCACCGGACGACGCTGACCGGTGTCGCCCTCGCGATGCTGGGCCTCGTGCTCGTGGTCGGGGTGGGCGGATCGGGCGACACCGACGCGACCGGCCTGATCTGGGCGGCGTGCGGCTCGGTCTGCTTCGCGACCTACTTCGTCGCGTCGGAGGCGGTCAGCCCTGACCTGCCGGCGGTCGCGGTCACCGCGGCGGCGCTGCTTGTCGCAGGTGTCACGGTCGGGGCCGTCTGCCTCACCGGAATCATCGAGGCCACCGCGACGACGCGGGCCGTCGAGCTGGCTTCGTGGTCGATGTCCTGGATCTGGCCGCTCGCGCTGCTGGTCGTCGTCGCCACGGTCATCACCTACACCGCGAGCCTCGTGTCGGTGAGCATCCTCGGCGCCCGGGTCTCGTCGTTCGTGCTCCTGAGCGAGCTGGCTTTCGCGGTGCTGACCGCATGGGCGCTGGCGGGGGAGACGCCGCGCTGGATGCAGCTCGTCGGCGGTGCCGTGCTCGTGGGAGGCATCGTGCTCGTACGGCTGGGCGACGCCGAGGCGCAGCACACCGGACTGCTGGAGCCTGATCCGGTGGAGTGACGGGGAGGTTGCAGATCAATCTCGTGCGTCGCAGCAGCACGTGGATTGTTCAGCAGCCTCCTAGGGGTGCGCGGCGATGAACTCGTCGACGAGCCGGTTGACCTCGGCCGGCGCCTCGAGCGCGGCCAGATGGGCGGCACCGTCGATCACGACGTATGTCGACCCCGGGATCGCGTCGGCCATGGCGTGCGTCTCCGCGAGCCCGAACGTCGCATCCTCCTCGCCGGCGACGACGAGCACCGGCGTGCTGACCGTCGAGAACAGCTCACGCTGGTCCGGGCGCCGTGGGACCACGCTGCGTACGGCCCATGCCGCGGAGCTGATGTCGTTGCGCCCGGCGGTGTCGCGCACGTGCTGGACGACGGCGGGCCGGGTCTTGAGCGAGGTCGGGCCGAGGAACGCCTTGAGCACCGACGGCATCAGCGGTCCGCGGAGTCCGCCGAGCAGGCTGGCCGTACGGAGCAGCAGTCCGTACTCGAGCTTCTGGCCGAGCGGCGCCGGCGACGCGGTCGCGTTCATCAGCACCGACACGCCGACCCGCTCGGGGTGCAGCGCCGCGAACGTGCCGCCGATCATCCCACCCCACGAGTTGCCGAGCACGTGAGCCCGCTCGATGTCGAGGTGATCAAGCACCTCGCACACGACTGTGGCGCACTGCTCGAACGTGAACGGCTCCGTGAGCGCCTCGCTGGCTCCGTGGCCCGGCGGATCGACCGCGATCACGGTGAACCGGTCACGGAAGTGCTCGACCTGTGCCGACCAGAGCGCTCCGTCCATCAGCAGGCTCGGCCACATCAGGATCGCCGGTCCGGAGCCTTCGGTGCGTACATGGAGGCGACCCAGGGTGGTGGGGATGTCGAGCTCGGTCATGCACGACAACGTAATGGTCTGGCAGCACTGGCAGGGAGGCCCTACAGTTCGGAACCACTGGGGACACGGAGAAGGAGCAGCATGGGTCTCATCTCGCCCACCTTGCCGAAGCTCGACGTCGACGCCTGGCGCGCGAAGCCACGGGCCGAGCGCACCAAGGTGCTGCAGCAGCACTGGGCGCTCCACGGCTTCGGCACGCCGTACGCGATCTATCTCCTCTACGCGCTCAAGATCGGCCTCTATGTCCTCGGCGGGCTGTTGTTCGCCGCGTCGACCCCCGGTATCGACGGGCTCGGCAACCTCGGCGACTGGTGGTTCGAGCCGGTCGTGTTCCAGAAGGTCATCATCTGGACGCTGCTGTTCGAGGTGCTCGGCTTCGGCTGCGGCTTCGGTCCGCTGACGATGCGCTTCCTGCCTCCGCTCGGCACGTTCCTCTACTGGCTGCGGCCCGGCACGATCCGGCTGCCGCCGTGGCCCGATCGGGTGCGCGGGACCGCCGGCTCGCGCCGGACCATCGTCGACGTCGCGTTGTACGTCGGCGTGATCGTTGCGGCCGTTTTCGTCCTGCTGTCACCGGCCGACCGCGAGGTGACCGGCCTCGGCGGCGACTCGTTCGGCATCATCGAGATCTGGCGGTTCCTGCCGCTGCTGGTCGTCCTGCCGGTCCTCGGGCTCCGCGACAAGACGATCTTCCTGGCGGCCCGCGCCGAGCACTACTGGGTCACCGCGATCGTCTTCCTGTTCCCGTTCATCGACATGATCGTCGCCGCGAAGCTGGTCATGGTCGCGATCTGGTGGGGCGCCGCGACCTCGAAGCTCAACCACCACTTCCCGTTCGTCGTCTCGACCATGATGAGCAACGCCCCGCTGGTGCCCACGTCGGTCAAGCGGAAGCTGTGGAAGGACGCCGAGTTCGACGTGCGTCCGGGGCTGCTGTCGCGCGCCCTCGCCCACGGCGGCACGGTCATCGAGTTCGGCGTACCCCTGATCCTGCTGCTGTCACGCGGTGGCTGGGTCACCACGATCGCGCTGATCATCATGGTCCTGTTCCACCTGCAGATACTCACGGCGATCCCGATGGGCGTACCGCTGGAGTGGAACGTCCTCATGATGTTCGGCGCACTCGTCCTGTTCGGCCACCACGCCGAGTACGGCATGGGCGACGTCACGGAGCCGTTCCTCCCGTACGCCTTGCTCGCGCTCATCGTGGCCACCGTCGTCGGTGGCAACCTCCGGCCCGACCTCTTCTCGTTCCTGCCGTCGATGCGCTACTACGCCGGCACCTGGGCGACGTCGGCCTGGTTGTTCGGTGAGGGCGCCGAGCAGACGTACGCCGACAAGGTCACCAAGTCGGCGCAGCTCCCGCACCGCCAGCTGGCCAGGCTCTACGACGAGGACACCGTCGACCTGATGATCGGCAAGCTCGGCGCCTGGCGTGGGCTCCACACGCACGGCCGTGCGATGGCGGGTCTCTACCCGCACGCCGCCGACGACCACGAGCAGCGCTTCATCGTCGACGGGGAGATGGTGGCCGGCTCGGCGATCGGCTGGAACTTCGGTGACGGCCACCTGCACCACGAACGACTGCTCGCAGCGATCCAGGAGCAGTGCCAGTACGAGCCCGGCGAGCTGCGCGTGATCATGATGGAGTCTCCGCCGTTCTTTCGGCAGGTGCAGCGCTATCGCATCGTCGACGCGGCGACGGGGGTCATCGAGACGGGCGAGGTCGCGTGCTCCGAGATGCGGTCGCGCCAACCCTGGGACGGATCGACGCCGTTCAACGACGTTCGCCGCACCCCCTAGGGTCGAGTCATGACAACTGCCGTCGTCGTGGGCTCGGGCCCCAACGGGCTCGCCGCCGGTGTCGTGCTGGCGCGCGCCGGGATCGACGTCACGGTGCTGGAGGCCGAGGACGAGATCGGCGGCGGCACGCGGTCGGCGGAGCTGACGATCCCGGGCCTGGTCCATGACGTCTGCTCGGCGACGCATCCGACGGCGGTGGCATCCCCGTTCTTCCGGTCGCTCGACCTGGAGCGCCACGGCCTGGAGTGGCTGTGGCCCGAGGTCGACGCGGCGCATCCGATCGACGGTGGCCGCGCCGGCGTGCTGTTCCGCGACCTCGACCGGACGGTCGAGATGCTCGGCGTGGACGGCGCGTCGTGGCGCAAGCTCTTTGCGCCGCTCCTGGACAACAGCGACGTCCTCATCGACGAGCTGTTCCGGCCGATCGTGCACGTGCCACGGCACCCATTGATCCTCGCCGGGTTCGGTGCACGGGCGTTGCTGCCGGCCACCGCGATCGCACGCCGCTGGAAGACCGACGAGGCGAGGGGCCTGTTCGCCGGACTCGCGGGACACGCGATCTACCCGCTCGACAAGCCGACCACCGGCGGCCTGGGCCTGATGTTCGGGATGACCAGCCACGCGTACGGCTGGCCCGTCGCCAAGGGCGGTTCGGCCGCGATCGCGCATGCACTCGGCGCCGAGATCACCTCGCGCGGCGGCCGGATCGAGACGGGTCACCGGGTCACCGAGCTGCCGCAGGCCGACATCGTCATGTTCGACACCACGCCGGACGGTGTGCTCAAGATCGTGGGAGACCGGCTCCCGGGACGCGTACGCCGGCCGTTCAAGAAGTGGCGACGCGGACACGGGGTGTTCAAGGTCGACTACGCGATCGACGGCGACATCCCGTGGACCAACGAGTGGGCGCGCAAGGCGGGCACGGTGCACCTCGGCGGCACGATCGAGCAGATCAACGCCGCGGAGACCGAGGTGCACGCCGGCCGCATGCCCGAGCGCCCGTTCGTCCTGCTGTGCCAGCAGTACCTCGCCGATCCCGGACGGTCGGTCGGCGACGTGCACCCCATCTGGGCCTACGCGCACGTGCCCCAGGGCTACACCGGCGACGCCACCGAGTCCGTGACGGCGCAGATCGAGCGCTTCGCCCCCGGGTTCCGCGAGCGCATCGTCGCGACGTCCGTCAGCGGCCCGGCCCAGCTCGAGGCGCACAACGCCAACTACCTCGGCGGTGACATCGCCGGTGGCGCCACCGACCCGTGGCAGCTCCTCATGAGGCCTCGCCTGTCGACCAATCCCTACTCGCTGGGCGTCAAGGGGCTCTACATCTGCTCGGCGTCGACCCCTCCGGGCGCGGGAGTGCATGGCATGGGCGGGTTCCGCGCGGCCACCCATGCTGTGAGCCGGCTGTGAAGATGTCCGTGAAGGAACTCGCGCCGCGAGACCCTCGTTCTACCTGTTGAACGTTCACCGATCTGCCCACCAACCAGGAGACCGACCGATGAAGCTGCCGTCTCACAAGAAGTTCCTTTCCGCCTCCGCCGCGGCATCCGTGCTGCTGATCACCGCCGCGTGTGGCGGTGGCAGCGACGATCCGGCCGACGCGACACCGACCACGTCCGAGACGTCGTCGGCAGCCACGGACGGTACGTCCAGCGCGACGTTCAAGGACGGCGACTACGAGGGCAGCGGCGAGTACTCCAACCCCGCTGGCCTGTCCAAGGTCAAGGTCGAGCTGACGCTCGCCGGCGGCAAGATCACCGACATCGAGGTCACGCCCGAGGCGACCAACGGCACCTCGAAGGGCTTCCAGCAGAAGTTCGCCAGTGGCATCGCCGACGAGGTCGTCGGCAAGAGCCTCGCCGAGATCAAGGTCGACAAGGTCGGCGGGTCCTCGCTGACGGTCCAGGGCTTCAACCAGGCGATCGACGCGATCAAGGCTGATGCCACCGCCTGAGGTCTGGCAGTTCGAGGCGATCGGGACGGCCTGGCAGATCGACACGGCCCGGCCGCTCCCCGAGAACGTCATCGCCGACGTGCTCGGTCGCATCAAGCGGTTCGACAAGGCGTGGTCGCGGTTCCGCGACGACTCGCTGGTCAGTGACATCGCACGGGGTCCGGGGTCGTGGACGATGCCGGACGAGGCCGACATGCTCCTGTCGTTCTATGGCGACCTCAACGAGCTGACGGACGGGGCGGTCAACCCGCTCGTCGGCGGCACCCTCTCCGACCTCGGGTACGACGCCACCTACTCGCTCGAGCCGAAGGCCGACCCCGCCGCGGTCCCCTCGTGGGACTCGATCGAGTGGCGTGCGCCGACCCTCACGACGATCGAGCCGGTGACCCTCGACGTCGGCGCGGCCGGCAAGGGCCTGCTCGTCGACCTGGTCGCCGGGGTCCTGCGTCAGCACACCAACCAGTTCACGATCGACGCCAGCGGCGACATCTATCACCACGGGACGACCCCGATCCGGGTCGCGCTGGAGGACCCGCGCGACCCCACCCGCGCGATCGGCGTGCTCGAGCTCGAGCCCGAGGATGCTATGTGTGCGTCGGCGACCAACCGGCGCTCGTGGGGTGACGGCCTGCACCACGTGCTGGACGGTCGTACGGGTCGGCCGACCCGCGACATCATCGCGACGTGGGTCGTGGTGACGCAGTCCTGCATGCGGGCCGACGGACTCGCGACGGCCCTGTTCCTTGCCGAACCAGCACGGCTCATGTCACGTTTCAGCTACGAGTTCGTGCGCATGCACGCCGACGGCAGGGTCGAGTGGTCGCCGGAGTTCCCCGGAGAGGTGTTCGTCTGATGGAGAAGCTCAGGGACCTGCTGGATCGCCAGCTCGGACTCGTCACGATGTATCGGCTGGTCACCCTGGTCCTCATCGGACTGGCGGCGATCTACGTCGGGTTCTCGGCGACCGGCGTGATCGACGGTGTTTCCGTCAAGCACGAGCTGTTGGCACTCGTCGTCCTGCTCGTCGCGTCGTACGGCGCCAATCGGCTCTTCGCGCTGATCTGGCGCATCAAGCCGCACACCGAGTCGTCGATCATCACGGGGCTTCTGCTCTTCTTCCTGTTCGTGCCGCTGCTCTTCACCGATGTCGAGAGCTATCTGTGGCTGGCTGCCGCTGCGGCGCTCGCCAACCTCTCGAAGTACGTGCTCGCCTGGCGCGGCCGGCACATCTTCAACCCCGCCGCGGCCGGTGCGTTCCTGGTGTTCGTCGCGCAGCAGCTCTTCGGTCGCGACCTCTTCACGACCGCGACGTGGCAGGCCGCAGCGACCGACACGATGCTGCCGTTCGTCGCCATCGGCGCGTTCCTGGTGCTGTGGCGTACGCGGCGCCTCGACGTCGGCCTGCTGTTCATCGTGCTGGCCGCAGTGTTGACGGTGCTCGCGCTCAATGACCGCACGCCCGGACTCGGTGACGCCGTCGAGTCCACGTTCCAGTCCTATCCCGTCGTGTTCCTCGCCGGATTCATGGTGAGTGAGCCGTTGACACTTCCGCCACGTCGCAAGCAGCAATGGGCGGTTGCGGCAGTGGTGGCGCTGGTGTTCGCCTACCCGAGCTACATCACGCTGCTGACCGACACCCCGCCTGACCTGGGGTGGATCATGGATCAGCCCCAGGAGCTCTCTCTGCTGGTCGGCAACCTGGTGGCCTTCGCCTTCGCCCGTCGCAAGGGTGTGGCCCTCGATCTCGTGGCCAGGCGTCAGCTGACGCCGGAGACCCACGAGTTCACGTTCAGGCCCAAGCGGCCGATGTCGTTCAGGCCGGGTCAGTTCGTCGAGCTCACGGTCCCGCACAAGGGTGCTGACACCCGGGGCCTGCGCCGATCGTTCAGCATCAGCTCGCCGCCGGGTCCCGACGGCACGATGACGCTGGCGCTGCGCGTGCCCGACAAGTCGTCGAGCTTCAAACGTGCGATGGTCGGCCTCGAGCCGGGCGCGCGGGTGCACGCCACCGGCATCGGCGGAGACTTCGTGCTGCCCGCCGACCCCACGACCCCGGTGCTCCTGGTTGCCGGCGGCATCGGGATCACCCCCTTCATCAGCCAGCTGCAGCACCAGCCCGACCGCGATGCGGTGCTCGTCTACGGGGTCAACGCACCCGAGGAGATCGCGTACGCCGACGTGCTCGCCGGGTTCCGGGTCGTGATCGTCTCGCCGGTCGCACCTGAGCACCTGCCGACCCGGTGGCGCCATGTCGAGGCACCGTTCATCTCGGTCGACCTGGTGGCGACGGCGGTCCCGGACCTTGGCGAACGGCTCGCGTACGTCTCCGGCCCGCCCGCGATGGTCAACTCCGTACGCGCGGGTCTCGCGAGACGCTGCAAGCGCGTCAGGACCGACTACTTCACGGGTTACTAGACGACGAAGCGCCCCGCACCCGTCGGGTGCGAGGCGCTTCGAGTGAATCAGGCGTTCTGCTGGCGCTTGCGGGCGGCGAACGCGATGCCCGAGGCGGTGACGACGCCACCACCGAGGAGCAGCCACGTCAGGTCGAGTCCGCCGTCGTCGGTGGTGGCGGTGAGCTCGGTCTCGGCCGGTCCGCCGGCGAACAGTGCGTCGGTGCGGTCGATCGAGTCGGCCGATCCATGGGCGCTGACGACCTCGACAGCCGTGTCGGCCTTCTGGGTGTCGACCGTCGGCACGGCGACCGTCTGGTTGCCGCCCTGGGGCTGTGCCTGCGGCTTGGGGGCCTTGTCCTCGGGCTTGGGCTGGGGCAGCGGCGCCTTGTCCTGCGGAGGCTTGGGCTGCGGCAGCGGCGCCTTGTCGCCGGGTCCCTTGGGCTCGTCGGGGATGGCGATCGGGAAGTTCGGGTCGATCGGGTCGGCGGTTGCCGCCGCGACGTTGACCATGGTGAGGCCGACCGTGGCGAGCGGGACGGCGATGACGAGGTTGCGGATCGTGCGGTTCATGATGACTCCTGGTGTGAGGTGCTTTCGGCTGGTCTGTGGTGTTGCTTGTAGGTAGGAGCACCAGACCCCACAACTCCTGACACCTTTTTCCAGAAATCTTTTTCGGGCCGTTTCCTCGGGTGTGATGGGATGAGCGGGTGACCGAGACCCGTCGACCACCTTCCGTGACGATGGCATGCGTGTACGTCGGCCTGACCAGCCTGATCGTGTTCGGCTACCTGGTCTCGGCGCTCTCCGACTGGGGATCGATCGAGCTGCAAGAATCCGTGCGCGACGCCCTGGACGACCCGGCTTTCGACGGCGTCAACCTCTCGGTCACCGAGGTCATCGAGTGGCTGCGCCGCATCGCGTACGTCGTCGTGTTCCTGTCGATCGCCGGCATCGTCTTTGCCGTGTTCGCCGCGCGCGGTCATCGCGGCTCACGGGTCTACCTGACCGTGATGTGTGGTCTCGCCTTCGTCGGGTTCGTCGCCGTCGGCGGACTCGCCGGACTGCTCCCGGCGGCGCTGGCCGTCGTGTGCGCGATGCAGCTGTGGTCGCCGGAGTCACGGGCGTGGTTCGACGCCAAGAACGGCGTGACCCCGGCTCGTCCGGCCGAGCCGATCGTGGTTCCCGCTGCTGCTCCTGCTGCAGTCGCGGCGCCGACGCGTGAGCTGGCGAAGCCCGAACGCATCGCGGGTCTCGTGACGATGATCGGCTCGTGGCTCGTCGTGATGTTCTCCGCCTACTTCGTGCTCGTCTACACGACGGCGCGTGAGTCCTACGTTGACTCGATCTCGAAGGGTTCGACCAGGCGCGCGTTCGACGACCTCGGTGTCGAACCGTCCGATTTCGTGACCTGGATGTTCATCTACTTCGTGGTGTGCGGGGTGCTGGCGCTCCTGGCATGTGCCTCGGCGGCGCTGCTCCTGCGGGGTGTCTCACGGGCGCGCACCACCACGATGGTGCTCGCTGTCGTGTCGCTCCCGATGTCGGTCGCGCTGGTCGGCGTCGGCTGGCCGTGGACGGCCGCAGCCATCGTGGTGATCGTCATGCTCAACAAGCGCGAAGCCCGGGTCTAGATCACACCGCGCGGATTCGGCGCAGGGTAGCTGCACCGATAAACTGGTGGCATGGCCAAGAGCTCACCGTCCCGCCCGCACGTTGTCGTCGTCGGAGGCGGATTCGGTGGAATCGCTGCCGTCCGCAAGCTCAAGCGAGCCGATGTCGACGTCACCCTGATTGATCGCCACACCTACAACACGTTCCAGCCGCTCCTCTACCAGGTCGCGACCGCCAGCCTCAACCCCGGCGACGTGACGTGGTTCCTCCGCGCGATCCGCGCCAAGCAGAAGAACGTGCGTTTCATCAAGGGCACCGTCCTCACGATGGACCACGCCACCAAGACGCTGGGCCTCGAGAGTGGTCTCACGGTCTCGTACGACCACCTGATCCTTGCCTCGGGCGTGACCACCAACTTCTTCGGCGTCCCGGGTGCCGAGGAGTTCGCGATGCCGCTCTACAAGCGTTCGCAGGCTCTCGCCGTGCGTGACCGCATGTTCGCCGCGCTCGAGAACGCCGTCATCAACCGCATCGACGAGGACCTGCGCATCGTGGTCGTCGGTGGCGGCGCCACAGGCGTCGAGACGGCCGGCGCCTTCGCCGAGCTGCGCAACAACGACATGCCGACGACCTACCCCGAGCTCGACCGCAAGCGCATCCACATCACTTTGGTGGAGATGGGTCCGCACGTGCTCGGGCCGTTCCATCCCAACCTGCGCGAGTACGCTCGCAAGGCTCTGGAGAAGCGTGACGTCGACCTGCGCCTTGAGACCACGGTCAAGGAGGTACGCAGCGACGGCGTCGTGATCGTGAAGGGCGACAAGGAGGAGTTCCTCCAAGCCGGCATCGTGGTCTGGGCCAGTGGTGTAACAGCCCACAGCACCCTCGGCGACTGGAACGTCCCGCAGGGTCGCGGTGGCCGCATCGTGACCGGCGCACACTGGGACGTCGAGGGCCTCAAGGACGTCTACGCCATCGGTGACGTCGCGATCAGCCCCGAACCTCTCCCGCAGCTGGCCCAGCCCGCGATCCAGGCCGGCAAGCACGTCGCCAAGCTGATCGACCGTGCGCAGGACGGCAAGGACATGAAGTCCTTCAAGTACCGCGACAAGGGCACCATGGCCACGATCGGCCGCGCCTCGGCGATCGCGCAGATCAAGGGCCTGCCGCGGCTCAAGGGCTTCCCGGCGTGGTTCATCTGGGTCGCCCTCCACATCGCCACGCTGCTGGGCAACCGCAACCGGTTCGCCACCATGATCAACCTGACGGCCAAGTACCTCGCCTGGGGCAGCCACAACGCGATCGTCGGCGAGACGCCGCTCGTGGTGGCCGACAACCCGACGACCGTACGTGCGCTCGAGCAGCGCTATGGCGAGGGCAAGTCGCGCTCGCTCGCCAAGAAGGCGACCGCTGCGGCCAAGAAGACCGCCAAGAAGGCCACGCCGAGCAAGAAGGCGGCGGCCAAGAAGACTGTTGCCACACCGGCGAAGACGCCCGCCAGGGTCGCCGCCACGCCAGCGAAGGCCGTCGCGAAGAAGGCGCCGGTGAAGGCGGCTGCCAAGAAGGCCACGCCCGCGAAGAACGCACCGGCCAAAACTGCAGCCAAGAAGGCCCCCGCAAAGAAGGCACCGGCCAAAACTGCAGCCAAGAAGGCCCCCGCGAAGCGCTCCTGAGCGCTACTCGACCAACGGAGATGGCTCGGGCGGCCTTGCTACTCGACTGACGAGATCGCGGCGAGGAGCTCGGCTCTTGCCGTGAGCATGGAGGGGCCGTACCAGGTCAGGGCGCGACCTGAGACCAGCACCGTCGGCGCCTGGGTGAACGCCTCGGGCCCGTCATCGGCGGTGAACACGTACGGCTCGTCCGGCAGCAGCACGAGGTCGATGTCACCACGATCGATGTCGCCCAGCTCGGTGTGCGGGTAGCGATCGGCTGACTCGCCGAAGGCGTTGACCAGGCCGAGGCGGTTGAGGACGTCGCCGGTGAACGTACGGGAGCCGACCACCATCCACGGATCCCGCCAGATCGGTACGGCGACGCGTCGACCGCTCGACTCGACCGGCACATCCCACACCGACCGCGCTTCGCCGAGCCACCCGGGCTCGTCCCAGCCCAGGGCCTCGAACATGCGCGCCATCGAGGCAAACGCCTGGTCGACCGTCTCGATCTCCGTGACCCAGACGGCGATCCCGGCCGCGCGGAGCCGCTCGACGTCGAGCTCGCGATTCTCCTCGCGGTTGGCCAGCACGATGTCGGGCTCGAGAGCGGCGATGGCAGCGCGGTCTGGGTTCTTGGTGCCGCGGACTCGCGGCACGTCGAGGTCCGCTGGATGCGTGCACCAGTCGGTGGCACCGACCAGCGCCTCGGGCCGAGTCGCGGCCACCGCCTCGGTCAGCGACGGCACGAGCGAGACCACTCGACGAGCCGGCGCGGTCAGCTCGACCGGGTGGCCGAGGTCGTCCTTCATCGCTTGCGAAGGCCCATCGCGCCGCACACCGGAGCGTCCCAGCCCAGCGCATCGCCGGCGTTGATCAGCTCGTCCAGACCTGCGGCGATGTCGGGCGTGAAGTCGACCGCGGCCCGCGTCTCGGTGCTGACATGGACCAGGGTCGTCTCCTGGGTGCAGGCCAGTGCCTTCTTCTGCTGGTCGACGACGAACGAGATCCCGTGCAGCACGCGCGCCGAGCGTTCGATGAGCCGGGTGTGGATCGTGAAGCGCTCGCCGAGTCGGAGCTCGCCGTAGTAGCGCATGTGCTGCTCAACCGTGAAGATGCTCTTCTGGTGGTCGTCGATGTATGTCTCGCCCAGGCCAGCAACGATCGTGGACTTCCACATGGAGTGCGAGCACAACCGGAAGTAGTCGCCGATGTTCATGTGACCGTTCTCGTCGATGAACTCTTCGGGAACCGTCTGGTCGAAGTAGGCCGGAAGCTGAACGATCTGCTCGTACGTGGGGAGGCTGGTCACGCTGCGACGATACTGGCCGCGGTTCAGGTAGCGTCACGGCCCATGAATCTCACACGTGCCGTCGCCGCTGCGACCCTCTTTGCCATCACCCTGGCGCTGTCGGGATGTGGGGGGTCGGATTCGAAGTCGGCCGACGAACTGAGCTCGCTCTCGGCCGACGCGCTCTATGACAAGACACAAGACGCGCTTGCAGACGCGCCTTCCGTGACGATGGCCGGCGACTTCAGCAACGAGGACCAGAAGGTGGATCTCGACTTCACCTATGTGCGATCTGGAGACGCGTTCGGCACATTTGTGATCGACGGTCTGAAGCTTGAGATGCGATCTGTAGGAGAAGACTTCTTCGTGAAGGGTGATTCTGCGTATTGGGGCGGAATGGGACGGCAGCGGGGATTCAGCGAAGACGTTGTCGCGAAGATGCAGGAGATTGTCAGCAACAAATGGGTCCGATTCGATTCCGGACCGATCGAAGGGTTGGACCAGTTCGATCGCCAGAGCATGCTCAACCTGGTGGGAGCGGGCAGTGATCTCGTCCTCGGAGGGCGCGAGACGATCGACGGTGTTGAGTGCCTGTCGCTGACGGACTCCGTCGCCACGTTGTACGTCGACGCCAAGTCCGGCCTGCCAGTCAGTCTCGACACGGGAGAGGGCAATCCGATCACGTTCACCTATGACGGCGGAGAGTCTCCAGGCGCTCCGGCTGACGTATTCGACTTCGAGTCGGAGTTTGGCCCGGGTGCGGCCTAGCCGCCGAGGGAGCCGACCGCTCGGGCGATGACCAGCAGGGATGTCAGCAATGCTGCCGTTGCCTCGACGCCCATCAGGGCTTTGGCGCGGACCGAGAGCGGCATCGTGTCGGTCGGGCTGAACGCGCTGGAGTTGGTCAGGGAGACGTACAGGTAGTCGGGGAACGTCGCGATCCAGCCGGAGTTCTTGCTTGCCGATCCGGCGACCTCGGCGACGGCGTCATGGTTCTCGTCCTGCGAGAACCGCCAGTCGGCCGGCTGCATGTCGGCATGGGTCTTGACGCGGCGAGCGACCGGGCCGCCGCGATCGATCTCCCAGAACAGCAGGCCGAAGCCGATCACCCCCGTCACCCACACCTGACCTGCAGCGATGAGCAGCGGGCCACCGGCGGTGCCCTTCTCCGTCATCGCATCGACCAGCATCCCGAGCGCGACGAGGTTGGACATGATCACGAGCGACGACAGGACGATTGACGCCTTGCGGGACCACCGGGTCTCGCGCGTCATCCGAGTGGGGTTGGTGGCGATCAGCGCGATGAGCAGCGCCACCTCTATGGCCGGAATGACGTAGCGCGGGCCGATGAGCAGAGTCTTCGGCAGTGCTGCGTACGCGGCGATCGCGATGATGACCGCGATCGCCGGTGGCAGCCGGTGCTCACCTCTGGCGTTGCGTCGGCGCTTGAGCTCGTCTTCGGCCTTGGTCATGCCCAAACGCTAGACCCGCACCACGTACGACGCGCGTCAGACATTGCGGCGGTACTGGCCGCCGACCTCGAAGAACGCCTCCGTGACCTGCTGCAGCGAGCAGACGCGGGCGGCGTCCATCAACGCGGCGAACACGTTCTCGTGGTTGATCGCGGCGTGCTTGAGCCTGTCGATCGCCTCCGTGGCCTCGACGCTGTGCGCGGCGTGGAACTCCTGCACGCGGCGCAGCTGCGACGACTTCTCGTCCTCGGTTGCCCGAGCCAGCTCGACGGGGTGGGCCTCGCGCTCCGGGTGCGGGTTGAGGAACGTGTTGACGCCGACGATCGGCAGCGAGCCGTCGTGCTTGCGCTGCTCGTACAGCATCGACTCGTCTTGGATGCGGCCACGCTGGTAGCCGGTCTCCATCGCGCCGAGCACGCCGCCGCGCTCGTTGATGCGGTCGAACTCCAGGAGCACGGCCTCCTCGAGCAGGTCGGTGAGCTCGTCGATGACGTAGGCGCCCTGCGTCGGGTTCTCGTTCATCGCCAGGCCCCACTCGCGGTTGATGACGAGCTGGATCGCCAGCGCCCGGCGTACGGACTCCTCCGACGGGGTCGTGACGGCCTCGTCGTACGCATTGGTGTGCAGGCTGTTGGCGTTGTCATAGATCGCGATGAGTGCCTGCAACGTCGTGCGGATGTCGTTGAAGCTCATCTCCTGCGCGTGCAGGGAGCGGCCGGACGTCTGCACGTGGTACTTGAGCTTCTGCGAGCGCTCGTTGGCGCCGTACTTGTCGCGCATCGTGATGGCCCAGATGCGGCGGGCGACCCGGCCGAGGACGGAGTACTCGACATCCATGCCGTTGGAGAAGAAGAACGACAGGTTGGGTGCGAAGTCGTTGATGTCCATGCCGCGCGCGAGGTAGGCCTCGACGTACGTGAACCCGTTGGCCAGGGTGAACGCGAGCTGGCTGATCGGGTTGGCCCCGGCCTCGGCGATGTGATAGCCGGAGATGCTGACGGAGTAGAAGTTGCGGACCTCGTTGGCGATGAACCACTCCTGGATGTCGGCCATCATCCGCAGGCTGAACTCGGTGGAGAACAGGCAGGTGTTCTGGCCCTGGTCCTCCTTGAGGATGTCGGCCTGGACGGTGCCGCGTACGTTCTGCATCGCGTGCCTCGCCAGCACGCCGTGCTCGTCGGCATCGGGCTCACGGCCGTGCTCCTCGCGGAACAGGTCGACCTGCTGGTCGATCGCGGTGTTGAGGAAGAACGCCAGCACGGTGGGTGCGGGACCGTTGATCGTCATCGACACCGAGGTGGTCGGGGAGATGAGGTCGAAGCCGTCGTACAACGCCTTCATGTCGTCGAGCGTCGCGACGGAGACGCCGGACGTGCCGACCTTGCCGTAGATGTCGGGGCGCAGATCGGGGTCGCGGCCATACAGCGTGACGGAGTCGAAGGCGGTCGACAGGCGCGTGGCCTGGCCGTCCTCGGAGAGCAGCTTGAAGCGACGGTTGGTGCGGAACGGGTCGCCCTCGCCGGCGAACATGCGTGCGGGGTCCTCGCCCTCTCGCTTGAACGGGAAGACGCCGGCGGTGAACGGGAAGTGGCCCGGAAGGTTTTCGCGGCGCCAGTACGTGACCAGGTCGCCGTGATCGGTGTGCTTGGGCAGGCTGACGCGGCGTACCTTCGTGCCGGACAGCGACTCACGGGTCAACGCCGTACGGTTCTCGGTGCTGCGGATGTTGACGACCATCTCGTCGCCGTCGTACGACTCGACGACCGACGGCCAGCGCTCGATCTGCTCGGCGACGTCGACCGGCAGCTCTTGCCTTGCCGCCTTGAGCAGCGCGTCGAGCTCTTCTGACTCAAGCTCCTGCGCCACGGCGTCGAGGCGCTGCACGCGGCGGGCCTGCTCGGCGACCTTCTCGGTGGTCGCGTGGTAGCCGCGT
This sequence comes from Aeromicrobium panaciterrae, assembly GCF_039537165.1. GTDB lineage: Bacteria > Actinomycetota > Actinomycetes > Propionibacteriales > Nocardioidaceae > Aeromicrobium > Aeromicrobium panaciterrae. The sequence continues at coordinate 1,884,903 of NZ_BAAAZZ010000002.1, forward strand.
ACGGTCTCGGTGATCTCCGAGAGGTAGCGGGTGCGCTCCGGCGGCACGACCTGTGCGATGCCGCTGGAATGGCGGACGTCGGTGAGCGGCAGGACGCCTTCGCTGATCTCGAGTCCTGCAGGGGCCAGCAGCGTGATCAGGTGCTGGTAGAGCGCGGTCACGCCGTCGTCGTTGAACGTCGCCGCCGACGTACCGAACACCGGCATGTCCTCGGGCTTCTTGCCGAACGCCTCACGGTTGCGCACGAGCTGGTGGCCGACGTCGCGGAGCGCGTCCTTGGCGCCGCGGCGCTCGAACTTGTTGATCGCCACGACGTCGGCGAAGTCGAGCATGTCGATCTTCTCCAGCTGCGAGGCGGCGCCGAACTCGGGTGTCATGACGTACATCGAGGTGTCGACGAACGGCACGATCGCGGCGTCACCCTGGCCGATGCCGGGGGTCTCGATGATGACGAGGTCGTGGCCCGCGGCCTTGAACAGGTCGATGACGTCGGGCAGGCACTCGGGCACCTCGTGGTTGCCGCGGGTCGCCAGCGAGCGGAAGTAGATGCGGTCGCCGTCGAGGGAGTTCATCCGGATGCGGTCGCCGAGCAGTGCGCCGCCGCCGCGCCGCCGCGTGGGGTCGATCGCGATGACGCCGATGCGGAGCTTGTCCTGCTGGTCGAGGCGGAAGCGCCGGACGATCTCGTCGGTCAGTGACGACTTGCCGGAACCGCCCGTGCCGGTGATGCCGAGGACCGGCGTGCCGGAGCTGGCTGACGTCTTGCGGATCTCCTCGATGAAGTCCTGGCCGAGACGCCCGAGCTCGGCGCCCGTGACAGCCCGGGAGAGTGCACCGCGGTCGCCGGACCGTACGGCGTCGGCGCCCGGCTGGCTCTCGTCCCACAGATCGGTGTCGCAGGCCTCGATCATCGTGTTGATCATGCCGACGAGGCCGAGGCGCTGGCCGTCCTCGGGGGAGAAGATCGTGACGCCGGCCGTGCGGAGCCGCTCGATCTCCGCGGGGACGATCACGCCGCCACCGCCGCCGTACACCTTGACGTGTCCGGCACCGCGCTCGCGCAGCGACTCGGTGAGGTACTCGAAGTACTCGACGTGTCCGCCCTGATAGGAGCTGACCGCGACGCCCTGCACGTCTTCGTCGATCGCGGCGTCGACGACCTCGGCAACCGAGCGGTTGTGCCCGAGGTGGATCACCTCGGCGCCCTGCGACTGGAGGATGCGTCGCATGATGTTGATCGACGCGTCGTGCCCGTCGAACAGCGCGGACGCTGTGACGAAACGTACGGGATGCTTCGGCTCGTGCAGAGTCTTCTCGTTCATCGTCCCTCAGTATGTCGGGTGCAAGAATTGCTAGGTACTAAAATAGTCGGGCGTCCAACTAATTGCCACCTGTCTAGGATGTGAGCGTGCCCACGGACCCGAAGCTCCCATTCGATCCGATCGAGCGCGCGGCCAGCATCTGGTCCAACCGCATCGGCGAATCCACACCCATGAAGCTCGCCACGTCCATCATGCGAGTCCAGCAGCTCATTCTCTCCGAGCTCGACGCCGCGCTGAGACCGTACGAGATCACGTTCGCCCGTTACGAGGTGCTCGTGCTGATCTCGTTCAGCGCCGAGGGCTCGCTGCCGCTCAGCAAGATCGGTGAGCGTCTCATGGTGCACCCGACCTCGGTGACCAATGCGATCGACCGGCTCGAGGCGCAGGGGCTCGTGAAGCGCCGCCCGGATGTGGCGGACCGCCGGCGTACGTTCGCCGAGCTCACCGCCAAGGGCAAGGACGTCATGGCCGCGTCGACCAAGGCACTCATGTCGATCGACTTCGCGATCGACGGTCTCGACGCCAAGGACCAGGAAAAGACCTACGAGCTCCTGAAGGCCCTCCGCTCCTCAGCCGGAGACTTCTAAAGGAGACTCCTGACCCAGATTTGATGGGTTTTGGCCCGTTTCAGGGCCGCAGAAGGGCCAAGATCCATCAAATCTCGGGGATCGCTAGTGGAGCATGACGGCGTTGAGGGAGTCCTCGGGGACGCCGAAGCCCTCGATCAGCGCGAGGGTGTGCGGGCGGAGCTTGACCAGCAGCTCGTTGACCAGTGACGTGACGGTCTTGGCGCGGGTGTCGGCGAGGCGGTTGTGCCCCATGAACCACGCGAGGTCCTCCTCGATCGTCGTCAGCGCATACAGCGAGCAGACATCGCGGAGCACGTCCTGCGCCTCCTGGTCCTCGCAGCGGGCGATGCCGGCGGTGAACGCCTCGAGCACGATGCGGTCGATGTGCACCCGGCCGGCCCGGATCACGTGGTCCTGTGCCGCGTTGAACACCTCGAACGCAGCCTTGGGGTCGTCCTTGTCGGCGCGGCGCAGACGCCGTGCCGCGGTCTCGAGGACGTGCTGCTCGCGGTCCTCGAACAGGTCGAGCTGTGCGCCACGGTCGAGCAGGTCGTGGTCGTCGTCGCTCTTGCCGGGTCGCGCGTCGATCAGCCGCTGGATCAGCTGGGACGCCGCGGTGCGTTCCTTGACGACGTCGGCGACGGTGCCGGCGGCGAACCGTACGAGGCCCACCGGGTCGAGACCGCCGACCTCCTGCGCGTACGCCGTGAGCAGCTCCTTGGCCACGAGCTGGAACAGCACGTGGTTGTCGCCCTCGAACGTCGTGAAGACGTCGGTGTCGCCCTTGAGCGTCGTGAGGCGGTTCTCGGCGAGATAGCCGGCGCCACCGCAGGCCTCGCGAGCCTCCTGGATCGCCTTCGTCGCGTGCCAGGTCTGAGCGGCCTTGAGCCCGGCAGCGCGGCCCTCCAGCTCGCGCGACTCCTGCGGATCCGGTTCGTCGGTGGTCTGCAGGCGGTGCATGCGGGCGGTCAGCTGGTTCTGGGCGAAGCGGTAGGCGTACGACTTGGCAATCAGCGGGAGCAGCCGGCGCTGGTGCATCCGGTAGTCCATCAGCGTGACCTCGTCGCCCGGCGCCGGCCCGAACTGCTTCCGCTCCAGCGCATAGCGCCCGGCAATGCTGAGGGCCACCTCGCAGGCGGCGCTGGCCGAGCCGCCGACGCTGACTCGGCCGCGCACGAGGGTGCCGAGCATCGTGAAGAAGCGCCGGTTGACGTTGTCGATCGGCGACGAGTAGGTGCCTCCCTCATCGACCTGGCCGTACTTGTTGAGCAGGTTGTCGCGTGGGATGCGGACGTGGTCGAACATGATGCGGCCGTTGTCGACACCACCCAGGCCGCCCTTGTGTCCGCAGTCGGACGTCGTGACACCGGGCAGGTCGTTGCCCTCCTTGTCACGCAGCGGCACCACGAAGCAGTGGACGCCATGGTTCTCGCCCTTGGTGATGAGCTGTGCAAACACTGCGCCGACCTCGGCGTGCAGTGCGGCGCCGCCGATGTAGTCCTTGCGCGACGACGGTGTCGGCGAGTTGATCACGAACTGCTGGGTCTCGATGTCGTACGTCGCCGTCGTCTCGATGCTCTGCACGTCGCTGCCGTGACCCGTCTCGGTCATCGCGAAGCAGCCGATGAGGTCGAGGTTGATCAGGTCGCGGATGTAGAGGTCGTGGTGCTTCTTGGTGCCGAGGTTCTCGATGGCACCACCGAACAGTCCCCACTGGACGCCGGCCTTGACCATGAGCGAGAGGTCGAACTGCGCGAGCATGCCGATGCCCGTGACGGCCATGCCTGGATCGCCGGTGCCACCGTTCTCGACCTTGAAGCCCGAGGCGGGGACGCCGGTCGGCACGAGCTTGCGCATCTGCTCGAGTCCGCGCATGCGTGCCTGCTCGAGGTTGAGGTCGTGGTCGTACGCGAGGTCAAGACCCGCGAGCTCGACGCGGGACTTCTCACGTACGTGACGCCACTTGCCGTCCAGCGAGATGCGGAGCTCATCACCCAGGGTCATGCCCAAACGGTACTCGGCGGCGCGAGGTGATGCGCCGGTCCTAGTCTGTTGCCATGACTGGGCCTGTCACCGTCTCGATCACGCGTCAGGTCGACCCTGCGCAGGAAGACCAGATGCTGGCCTGGCTGCGTGCCGGCACGGAGCTGGCCACACGGTTCGACGGATTCCTGGGCTCGGGCTGGATCCGTCCCCAGAAGGACTCCACCGACTGGCACATGCTCTATCGCTTCTCCTCGCAGGAGGCTCTCGAGGCGTGGGAGCTCTCGGCGCAGCGCCGTTGGTGGCTCGACTCGGGCCAGGGCTTCGTCGATGAGTCGAGGCGAGAGCACCGTACGGGTATCGAGGGGTGGTTCGACGAGCCGTCGGGCGTCGACGTCCAGGACCTCCGCCCAGCAGCGCCGCCACCACCGCGCTGGAAGCAGATGTGCGCGATCTTCCTGGTGTTCTTCCCGCTGAGCGTCGCCTCCAACTACCTCGCCAAGGACGTCGCCTCCGAGTGGTGGCTCCCGCTGCGCGTGCTCGTCACGGTTGGCGTGATGACGCCGATCATGACCTATCTCGCGCTGCCCTGGATCACCGGCGTGCTGCGCGGCTGGCTCAACGCGGCACCGCGGAAGACATGAGGAGCGGCACCGCGGCGCTGCTTGTCGCCGGTACGACCTCGGATGCCGGCAAGAGCGTCGTCACCACGGGGCTGTGCCGGGCCTTCGCCCGCCGGGGCCTCAAGGTCGCGCCCTACAAGGCGCAGAACATGTCGAACAACTCGATGGTCTGTGCGGGGCCGGACGGTGGGTTCGCGGAGATCGGGCGAGCCCAGTGGGTCCAGGCGCTCGCCGCCGGAGCCGTGCCGGAGGCGGCCATGAACCCGGTGCTCCTCAAGCCCGGTGGCGACCGGCGCAGCCATGTCGTCGTCATGGGCAAGCCGGCCGGTGAGATCTCGTCGGCGGAGTTCATCGGCGGTCGTACGCACCTGGAGCAGTCGGCCCACGATGCGTACGACGACCTGGCCAGCCGCTACGACCTCGTCGTGGCCGAGGGTGCCGGCAGTCCGACCGAGATCAACCTGCGCGCCGGCGACTACGTCAACATGGGCCTGGCCAGACACGCCGACATCCCGACGGTCGTGGTCGGCGACATCGACCGTGGCGGGGTGTTCGCCGCGATGTACGGCACCGTGGCACTGCTGTCGGCCGAGGACCAGCGACTGCTCGCCGGGTTCGTCGTCAACAAGTTCCGCGGAGACGAGACGCTCCTCAAGCCTGGACTCGATCGGCTCGAGGAGCTCACCGGCCGCCGGGTGTTCGGCGTCCTCCCGTGGAGCCCTGACGTGTGGCTCGACTCCGAGGATGCGCTCGATCTCTCCGGTCGCCGCGCGGCAGCTGGCGGGGCGCTCAAGGTCGCCGTCGTACGACTGCCGCGCATCAGCAACTTCACCGACGTCGACGCTCTCGGCATCGAACCCGGGGTGGACGTCGTGTTCGCCTCCGACGCGCGCGCTGTCAGCGATGCCGACCTGGTGGTGCTGCCGGGTACGCGGGCGACGATCTCCGACCTGGCCTGGCTGCGGTCACGCGGGCTCGACCGGGCGATCCGCGAGCACGCCGATGCGGGCCTGCCGGTGCTGGGCATCTGTGGCGGGTTCCAGATGCTGGGGCGGAGCATCGTCGATCCCGAGGGTGTCGAGGGCTCGGCAGGAGCTGCGGTCGACGGCCTGGGGATGCTCGACGTCGACACGACATTCGCTGCGGAGAAGGTGTTGCGGCTGCCCACCGGCTTGGCCCTGGGCGCTGAGGCGTCCGGCTACGAGATCCATCACGGGCGCATCACTCGCGGAGACGCTGAGGAGTTCCTCGGAGGTGCTCGCTCCGGCAACGTCTTCGGGACCATGTGGCACGGCAGCCTGGAGTCCGATGACTTCCGTCGAGCCTTCCTGGCAGAAGCGGCGGCCATGGCAGGGCGGACGTACGAGGTGGCGGACATGAGCTTCGCCGAACGCCGAGAGGCGCGGCTCGACCTGCTGGCGGATCTCGTGGAGGACCGCCTCGACGTCGACGCACTGCTCGGCATCGCGACGAACGGTGCACCGTCCGTACCGACCTTGCCCCCGGGCGCATGACGACACTGGTGCTCGGCGGCACGGGTGAGGCCCGCGAGCTCGCCGTCCTGCTGCAAGATGCGGGTGTCTCGTTCGTGTCGTCGCTGGCCGGTCGGGTCGCCCGGCCCCGGTTGCCGGTCGGTGAGGTGCAGATCGGCGGATTCGGTGGAGTCGACGGGCTGCGGTCCTATCTCCGGGAGCACCGCATCACGGCTGTCGTCGATGCGACGCACCCGTTTGCCACGGGTATGAGCGCCAACGCCTTGGCTGCCTGCTCGGAAGATCGCGTACCCCTGCTGCGGCTCGAGCGACCGGGGTGGTCAGCGGCGCCGGGGGCCGATCGCTGGCACTGGGTCGATGACCACGACGAGGCCGCCGGGCTCACGGCGACGCTGGGTGACCGGCCATTCCTGACCGTGGGCCGTCAGTCGCTGGGCCGGTTCGTCGATGCGCTCAACGACACGGCCGCGCTCGTCAGGGTCGTGGACGAGCCGGACATCGACCTGCCGGAGCGCTGGACGTTGCTGCTGAGTCGTGGGCCGTACGAGCTCGAGGACGAGCGGGCGCTCATGACCGATGTCGACGTGCTGGTGACCAAGGACTCCGGCGGCAGCTTCACCTGGTCCAAGATGCAGGTCGCCAACGAGCGTGACATCCCGGTCGTCATCGTCCGGCGTTCGGCGGTCCCGGTGGGTGTCGAGGTCGTCAGCGACGCTGCTGCTGCCGCCGCCTGGGTCGCAGCGCGACCAGGACGCTGACCGCCAGGGCGGCAAGTCCGACGGCGTCGGCGAGCTGGACGGAACGGTCGATGTCCCGTGGGGACGCGCCGGGACCGTCGCCCAGGGCCGGTCGATGCTCGACTCGTTCTCCGTACGTGTTGGTGCCGCCCAGCCGAACGCCCAGGGCTCCCGCAAATGCCGCCTCGACGGGTCCTGCGTTGGGGCTGGGGTGGCCGCCGGCATCGCGGGCCCAGGCCGTGACCGCCGCCCGAGGCGAGCCGCCGACGACGGGCGCGAGCGTCGCGCCGAGGAACGCCGCGGCGCGGGCCGGCACGAGGTTGAGGACGTCGTCGAGTCGCGCCGCGGCCCAGCCGAACTGGCGGTAGCGCGGGCTCAGGTGACCGACCATCGCATCGAGGGTGTTGGCGGCGCGGTAGGCGACGAGGCCGCTGATTCCGCCGACGGCACCGGCGAGCAGGGGAGCCACCACGGCATCGGAGGTGTTCTCGGCGACCGACTCGACGGTGGCGCGGGAGATCTCGTCGGCGTCGAGCTCGGACGGATCGCGCCCCACCAGGTGTGTGAGCTGTCGGCGCGCAGCCGGCAGGTCGCCGGCAGCCAGCAAGGCGTGAACGCGTTCGGCCTCCCGCGAGAGCGAGCGACCACCGAGCACGGCCCAGGTCGATGCGGCGGTGAGGAGCGTACGCACGACGGGCCGCCGGGATGTCAGACGCTCGGTGACCAGGCCGGCTGCGGCCGTGGCGCCGACCAGGATCGACGTGTAGGCAATCCCGGTCGCGCGGTCGTCGCGGTACATCCGCTGCTCGAGGCGGCCGGCCACCGTGCCGAAGCCGGCGACCGGATGGAAGCGGCTCGGATCCCCGAAGACGCGATCGGCGGCGTAGCCCAGAGCCAGACCCGCAGCGCGTGCGCGCATTCGGCCTCCTCGGGTGCGTGTCGTCGTCGGTAGGGTGCACCTGACAGTAGCGAGGTGCCATGAAGGTTCTGATCACGGGCGGCGTACGCTCCGGCAAGTCGTTTCACGCCGAGTCGTTGGTGCTCGCCGAGCCGCACGTCACGTACGTGGCGCCGGGCCCGCCCGCTGACCCCGAGGGCGATCCCGAGTGGGCCGAGCGGATCGCGGTGCACCAGAGTCGGCGACCTTCTCACTGGACGACGGTCGAGAGCGCAGACCTGGCGGGGGCGATCCGTGCCGCCGATGGTGCGGTGCTGATCGACTGTCTCGGCACCTGGCTCACCTCGACCATCGATGAGCTCGACGGCTGGAATGCGGTGCGGGACGACTGGGAGCCGGTGCTGTTCGAACGTCTCGATGACGCGCTGGCTGCGATGTCTGAGCATCAGGGCACCCTCGTCGTGGTGACCAACGAGGTCGGTATGAGCGTGGTGCCAGAGCACCGTTCGGGCCGGGTCTTCCGAGATCTGCTCGGGACCGTCAACCAGCGCGTCGCCGAGGAGTGCGACGACGTGCTGCTGGTCGTGGCCGGCCGTGTGCTGAAGCTGTGACGGTTTCCCAGCAGGTCCCCTGAACCTGTCACTCCTCCCTTGTTGCAACAGTGGAGGAGTGACAGGAACCTGGCTCCTGCTGGGAAACCTGGGACTCAGGTTGCGGCGAAGAGCATCGCGGCGAGGGTGACCTCGATCGCGGCGCCGAACACGTCGCCGGTGACGCCGCCGAACCTGCGCACGCAGCGGTACGTCAGCGCTGCACCGACCGCGAGGCCGGCACCGGCGACGACGATCCCGTGCCACCACGGCCAGCCGGCCCAGTCGAGCACGCCGCAGCACAGCAGTGCGACGACGAGCCAGGTCAGCAGGGTTGTCGTACGGGGCACCGTCCCGGCGTATGTCACGGCGAGCCCGTCGAGCCGGGCCGCGGGAACTCCCCGGGCGCAGGTCACCGACAGGATCGCCCGCGAGCAGCACACGAGCAGTCCGGCGACAACGGGTCCGCGCGGAGCAGAGATGACGGCCGCGAGCGACGCCGCCTGGATGCCGAGCACCAGGACGAGCGCCGCAGCGCCGGCGGGCCCGGCCGTGCCGCCCTTCATGACCTCGAGCGAGCGGTCCCGGTCGTACGACGCGGTCAGCCCGTCGGCGACGTCGGAGAGGCCGTCGAGGTGCAGTGCGCGGCTGCCGAGGGCCAGTGCGCCGACCGCGACGAACGCGACCGCCCATGGAGCGAGCTCCAGCTCGCGGCCGCCCCAGCAGACCAGGCCCACCAGCAGCCCCAGCGGCGCTACGGCAAGCGGCGCCAGCAGCATCGCCCGTCCGGCGACGTCCCGGTCGACCGCTGTCGGCGGCCGCCACCGCAGGGCGGTCAGGGTGCCGACGGCGAGTCGCCAGGAGTTGATCACATCAGGTCGGCGAGCAACGCCACGTCGGAAAGCAGCAGGGCCGCCGAGCGTACGAGCGGCACCGCGGCGACTGCGCCGCTGCCTTCGCCGAGCCGCATCCCGACGTCGAGGATCGGCTCCAGGCCGAGCTTGTCGAGCGCGAACGACTGGGCCGGCTCGGTCGAGCGATGTCCGGCGGCGAACCAGGCGGCAGCACCCGGAGCCAGTCGATCGGCCATGACGGCCGCGGCCACCGAGATGACACCGTCGAGCAGCACGGGAATCCCGGCTCGGGCAGCGGCGGCCATGAAGCCAGCCGCGGCTGCGAGATCGGCGCTGCCCAGTGCCGTGAGGGTGTCGATCGGATCGGACGTACGTTCACCGGCACGGTCGAGCGCCTGCTGGACGACGGCCATCTTGTGCGCGAGGGCGGACTCATCGATCCCGGTACCGCGCCCCGTCACCTCCATGGCGGGGAGACCGAGCGAGGCGGCGATCAACGCCGCCGCCGGAGTCGTGTTGCCGATGCCCATGTCGCCGCTGATCAACAGCTGCGCACCGGCAGCGATCTCCTCGGCGGCGACGGTCTCACCGGCGGCGATCGCCTGGAGCGTCTCCTCGGTGGTCAGCGCATCCTCGAGATGGATCGCGCCGCTGCCGCGTCGCACCTTGAAGGCCGTGACCTCGGGAGCCACGCCCTCGAGATCGTCATCGACGCCGAGATCGAGCACGCGTACGGACACGCCGTGCTGGGCGGCGAGCACCGAGACTCCCGCCTTGCCGATCAGGAACGTGCGCACCATGGCCGGGGTGATCGCCTTGGGGAACGCCGAGACGCCGTGGTCGGAGACGCCGTGGTCGCCGGCGAAGATCACCGCGCGGACGTGGTCGACCGGAGCCGGCGGTACGACACCCTGTGTCGCGGCGACCCAGATGGCGAGGTCGCCCAGCTGGCCGAGTGCGCCCGGGGGTGTTGCGAGGCCACCGAGGCGCTCGGTCGCTTCGGCGGTGATCGCCGGGGATGGCGGGCTGACTGGCGTGTAGGCGTTCACAGGCTTGCCGCCAGATCCTTGCGAGCCGCGGTGAGCGATTCCTGGGTGTGGAGCGTGCCGATCAGGCCAGTCAGCGCAATGCCCAGGGTGCCCCAGAGCGTCGCCAGGGTCATGAGCGAGCCGCGGCGGAAGTACCACAGCGTGTCGGCTGGGAAGTCGCCGATCTCGTTGACGGTCGGCATGAGCTGGCCTGCCAGGATCACGACACCGAGATAGGTCGCCGCGCTGACGATCGCGGCGGTGTAGGTCCCGAGCCGTCCGACGAGAGCGCGGAACAACACGACGACGGCGATCATCGTGATCACCGAGATCGCGAGCATCACGAAGTACTGAACCGTGCGGTCACCGATGGTGTCGGCATTGCCGACAGCCGGTGGGGTGGCGGGGTACTTGAGGAACGGGACCAGCGCCACCGAGACGAAGCCAAGAGCCGTGACGAGTGCCGTCGACTGGCTCGGCCGGAGGCGGCCGATGCGACCCAGCGCGAAGGCGGCGGCCAGGGCGACGATGCCGCCCAAAGCGATGCCGGTCGCCACGGTCGCGGTGAGAAGGCCCCACGTCGACTGGGTCTGGCGGGACACCGCGGTGCCACCCTCTTCGTCGTGGGAGTGCTCAGTCGCGCCCTCCTCATGCGTGTGCTCGGTGGAGTCGTCGTGGGAGTGTGCGGCGGGTTCGCCGGCGGCCTCGACCTGGATCGCGGCGTCGACAGAAGGTTCGCCGGCGATGTATGCCACGGCGAAGGTCAGGATGCCGGCGATGAGGCCGGCGAGAAGTCCTCGTACGAGGAGGTTGCGGGGGGTCATGGAAGTCCGTTCAGGTATGCCGAAAGGGCCGGACCGCCAATGCGGATCCGGCGGGGAGAGGTGGATCAGTGGCAGGGGAAGCCGAGGAGGTGGCGTCCATCGTGGACCCACTCGTGAATGGCTGTGCCCGCCGGGATCGACACTGCACCCTGGTCGGCGCTGATGAAGAACAGGACGAAGGCTCCGATGAGACCGAAGAACAGCGCCCAAGGGGCGAGCTCGCGGACGGGGATCGACGCGATCTCGATCTCGGGTGTGGCGGTGATGACCTGTGACATGGATTCTCCTGACGGGATGATTGCGTCCCATGAATGGAATTGACGTCCGAGATCTTGGGTCTGGCTTCACTCGCTGATGCGGGTGTCACAGTAGCGCTACTGCGCCGGAGTCCCACCGGCTTCCTCGACCTCGGTGCAGTCATCCTAGGGCATCGCGACGGCGGCCTGTCGAGTGTCCGGATCGACCTGGGTGATGGATCCGTTGGCGGGCACCCCGGGCAGGCTTCCCGTGAGCAGCTCGACGGCGTATCCGATGACGTCGCCGTGGCTCACTGCGACCGTGTCGGCCGGCAGATCGCGGGCGAGAAGCGTACGAATACGAGCCTGGACGCGGCTCTTGTCCTCGTCGAGACCCTTCTCCAGGAGCAGCGGTTCTTCGACGACGTCGAGGCCCAGGCGGTCGGCGATCACGTCCGCGGTCTGCCGGGCGCGTACGGCCGGCGAGCTGAGGATGCGTACGACGCTTCGGCCGAGCAGCGCCTCAGCGGCCAGGGCGGCCTGCTCGCGGCCCAGGTCGGTCAGCGGCGGGCTGAGCTCGTGCCCCTGCATGCGATCCATGGCATTCCACGTCGACTGGCCATGCCGCACCCACAGGATCACGCCAGTCCTTCGATGTCGGCGACCTGGCCGATCACGGCGACCGCGGGGGCGCCGATGTCGGCCGCGGCCTCGTCGATCGTCGCAAGGGTCGCCCGTACGACGCGCTGGCTGGGCATCGTGCCATCCGCGATCACGGCCGCCGGCGTGTCGGGATCGAGACCACCGTCAGCGAGGGCGGCGCAGATCGCGCTGAGCGTGCGTACGCCCATCAGCACCACGATCGTCGTGCCGGAGGTCGCCAGGGCCGCGTAGTCGAGGGTCGACTCGGGATGGCCGGGCGGTACGTGGCCGGAGATCACCGTGAAGCCCTGGGTGAGTCCGCGATGTGTGACAGGGATGCCGGCAGATGCCGGCGCGGCGATCGACGAGCTGACGCCCGGTATGACGCGTGCCTCGATGCCGGCATGGATGCAGGCGAGGAGCTCCTCGCTGCCACGACCGAACACGAAGTTGTCACCGCCCTTGAACCGCACGACCTTCTTGCCGGACTTGGCGTGCTCCACCAAGAGCTGGTTGATCTCGTCCTGGCTCGTCGATCGGCCGCCGGGGATCTTGGCGACATCGATGATCTCGACGTCGGGACGGGCCCAGGCAAGGGCGGCCAGCGGTGCGAGCCGGTCGGTGATGATCACGTCGGCCTGCTCGATGGCCTCGCGCCCGGCGACCGTCACAAGACCCGGATCGCCGGGCCCACCGCCCACCAGCGTGACGCTGCCGCGATCGAGGATCTGCTCGGGAGCGGCGTGGTCGCTGTGACCCGTGAGGACGATTCCCGCCGCCTCGAGATCGCTCATCTCGACCTCGCGGGCGTGCCAGCTGATCAGTCCGCGCTCGGCGAGGTCTTCGATCGACGCCGTGGCCGTGGGCGCGACGACCGTGACGACGGCGCCTTCCTCGAGCAACGTCGCGACCTGGGCGGTGGCGCGGCCGTCGCCGCCGACCACGAGCGCATGTGTTCCGGGTGTCAGGTCCATGGCCCCTCGATTCGAAGCGTGGCGAGCAGCTTGCGGGTGGTGTCGGGCCGGCGCACCGCGATGCGTACCCAGGTGTCGTCGAGACCCGGGAACGAGTCGGCGCGACGCACGGCGTAGCCAGCGGATCGGAGTCGTTCGTGTGCGCCGGCGCCGATCTTGGCCAGGACGAAGGGAGCCGCGGCCGGCACGTGGTGGATGCCAAGTTCGGTGAGCCCGTCGGTGAGCACGCGTCGGTGCTGGCCGATCCTGGTCGTACGCCTCGCGGCCTCGGCCAGCGCCTCAGGGTCTGATGTCGCAACCATCGCGGCGATGGCAGCCGTCGAGACCGACCACGGAGCCTGGTGTGCCTTGAGCTCGGCGAGCAGCTGGGGCGACCCCAGGACGTACCCGGCACGTACGCCGGGGATCGACCAGAGCTTGGTCAGGCTTCGGACGACCAGCAGCTGGGGGTCGGGGATCGCGGCGAGCGTGTGCCGTTCGTCCGGAACCGAGTCCATGAACGCCTCGTCGACCACGACGACCCGACCCGGGCGCATGAGCGCGCGCAACGACTGCTCGGGGTGCAGGACGCTGGTGGGATTGGTCGGGTTGCCGATCATGACGAGGTCGGCGTCGTCCGGGACGAGCGCGGGATCGAGCACGAATCCGTTCGCCGGATCCGTGAGGACGTGCTCGGGCTGGTGGCCGGCCGCGAGGAGAGCCACGTCGGGCTCGGTGAACTGTGGGTGCACGATGACCGGGCGACGCCACGGCCGCGCGCGGGCGATCAGCCCGAACGCCTCGGCGGCGCCGGCGGTGGCGAGGACCTCGTCGGGCTGTCGGCCGTGGCGCTGGGCGATGGCGTGCTCTGCTGCGGCCGGATCCGGGTAGGCGCCGATGTCGTCGAGGCTCTTGCGGAGCGCGGAGTCGAGCCACGCAGGACGGGCGTCGTCATGGATGTTGACCGCAAGATCGATGAGCCCGTCGGAGAGCTCCCGATCCCCGTGCCAGGTGAGGGCTGGCGCGATGATCTCTCGGTCGGTGAGCAGTGGGTGGTCGAGTGCCGGTGAGGAACGAGCGGGCGTATCGAGACCTCGAGAAGTCGGGTCGTACGCGTGCACGGCATTCGCGAATCGTTGGGCGATGTCGGGGTGACCGGCCCAGTGGGTGTGGAGGTACGACGCATGCAGCGTCGACGAGCCGAAGCCGACCGGCGTCCCGTCCACGAGCCAGGCCGCCTCGGCAGCCATGGGCGTGACGGTCGTGCGGTGGAACTCGTGGCCCGTGACGCGCGTACCGGCGGTGCCGGTCAGCTGGTCGGCCGGGATGATCGCGGTGCGATAGGAGAGCGTGAGCCGGGGTGTCATGACGGCTTCGGCGTCGAGCGCGCCCACCATCGGCATGCCGTCGACCGAGCGGCACAGGTAGAGCAGGCCGGCGCACTCGGCGTACGTCGGCATGCCCGAGTCGACTGCCGCCCGCAACGCCTCACGCAGTGGAGCGTTGGCGGACAGGCCGGAGGCGTGCACCTCGGGGAAGCCGCCACCGAGGTAGAGGCCGGCGGTTCGGTCCGGCAGCGTCTCGTCGGTGAGCGGGTCGAACGTCACGACCTCGCAGCCGGCCGCGCGGAGCAGCTCCTCGGTCTCGGCATACCGGAACGTGAACGCACGGCCGCCGGCCATCGCCACGATTGGAAGTTCGGTTCCTAGGGAGGCCGCCCGCGGCCGACCGGGAGCGAGCGCCAGCGAGCGAAGGACGTCGGCCGCTTTCCACGGCTCGGCGTCGAGATCCGGAGCCGAGTGCGCGAGTGCGAGGAGCTGGTCGAGGTCGATCTTCTCGGCGATCTGGTCCGCCAGCTGATCGAGCGCGTGCGCCGCGTCGTCTCGTTCGGCAGCAGGTATGAGTCCGAGGTGGCGCGACGGCGCGACGATCCCGTCATCGCGCTGCAGCACGCCGAGCACCGGCAGACCCGTCGACCCGAGAGCGCTGATGACCTCGCCCGCATGGCGCGGCGAGCCCGCCTTGTTGAGGATGACGCCGACGATGCGTACGGACGGGTCGAACGCGACCATGCCCTGCACCAGTGCGGCGATCGAGCGGGACGCGTGCGAGATGTCGACGACGAGGACCACGGGCGTACGGGTGACCGTTGCGACGTGGGCGGTCGACGCAAACCCCTCGCCACCAATCTGTCCGTCGTACAGTCCCATGACGCCCTCGATGATCGCGAGATCCGCGTTGCCGGCACCGTGCAGCAGCAGCGGAACCAGGCGGTCCTCGCCGACCAGGTGCGGGTCGAGGTTGCGGCCCGGCTTGCCGGTCGCGAGCGCGTGATAGCCCGGGTCGATGTAGTCGGGGCCGACCTTGTGTCCCGACACGTCGTGGCCGGCGCGCGCCAGCGCCGCCATCAGGCCGGTGGCGACCGTGGTCTTGCCGTGGCCGGAGGCGGGCGCGGCAATCACCAGTCGAGGCAGGTTCACCATTCGATGCCTCGCTGGCCCTTCTGCCCGTTGTCGAAGGGGTGCTTGACGTGCTTCATCTCGGTCACGAGATCGGCGATCTCGACGAGGCGCGGGTCGGCGCCGCGACCCGTGATGACGACGTACTGGCGGCCGGGCCGGTCGGCGAGCGTCTCGATGACGTCATCGATGTCGACCCAGCCCCATTTGATCAGGTACGTGAACTCGTCGAGGACATACAGGTCGTGGGTCTCTTCGGCGAGCCGGCGCTTGACCTCGGCCCACCCCTCGGCGGCATCGGCGGCGTGGTCCTCGTCGGACCCTTCCTTGCGCGACCATGACCAGCCGGCACCCATCTTGTGCCACTCGACGGGTCCACCCTCGCCGGTCTCGTCGTGCAGGGCGCCGAGGCGTTCGAGCACGGTCTGCTCACCGATGCGCCACTTGGCGGACTTCACGAACTGGAACACTCCGATGTTCCAACCCTGGTTCCAGGCACGGATCGCCAACCCGAACGCGGCGGTCGACTTGCCCTTGCCGTCGCCGGTGTGGACCATCAGCAGCGGTCGGTTGCGCCGCTCCTTGGTGGTGAGGCCGTCATCGGGAATGGATGTGGGCTGACCCTTGACCATCAGGCGGCTCCCTTGACTGCGTCGGTGAGGGCAGCGGCGCTGACCTCACCGAGGGGGATGTATTCAGCCATCAGGTGGTCGGCGAGCTGGTGTGCGAGTCCCATGCGGAACGTGCCGGTCTCGCAGTCGATGACGAGGCTCGCGACGCCGGTGGCGCCGAGGTGCTTCGCCACCTGATGTGCCCTGCCGAGGGCGTTCTCGCCGTAGGTTGCCCGGCCGTCGGTGATGACGACCAGCAGCGGACGACGACGCGGATCGCGTACGCGCTCGAGGCGCAGCACGTCGGTGGTCTTGAGCAACGCCTCGGCGAGCGGCGTACGGCCACCGGCGGGCAGCTCGGCGAGCCGGGTCGCGGCGATGTCGATCGAGCCAGTCGGCGGGAGCGCGAGCTCGGCGTGGTCCTGGCGGAACGTGATCAGTCCGACCTTGTCCCGTCGCTGGTAGGCGTCCATCAGCAGCGACAGGATCGCGGTCTTGACCTGCTCCATCCGCTTGCGCGCTGCCATGGAACCTGAGGCATCGACGCAGAACAGGATCAGGTTGGACTCGTGTCCTTCCTTGACGGCCAGCCGCAGGTCGTCGCTGCGGAACTGCAGGTTGTGCACGCGGCCCCGGGCGTGCTGGTGCGGGGCGGCGGCACGGATCGTCTCCAGGAGGTGGATCGAGCCGCCCTCGCCGGTACGCCGTTGGGCGCCAATGCGCCGGCCGGTCTCGGTGATGGCGCGCGAACGCTTGCCGGACTCACCCGCCCCGGTGCCACCTACCGTGAACAGCTTGGGCCGGTAGGGCTGCTGCGGGGCAGCGACCGTTATCTCGCTGCTGCCGCCGGCCTGCTGAGGCCGTTCGTGCTGGGCCGTGTTGTCAGGCTTCGGGACCTCGTCTGGTGAGCTTGTAGAAGCCTCGGCGTCGCCCGCCTCGGACTCGGAGGCCTGGGACTCCTGCGTCGCTGGCTCGGATTCGTCTGCACCGTCGCCTTCGGGCTCCGGCGGTGGCTCGTCGTCGTTGAGGATCTGGTCGAGCAGGTCCTCGTCGATCCCGGGGGCGTCGAACGGGTTGCGCCGGCGACGATGCGGCAACGCGAGTCGGGCGGCCGCTCGGATGTCTTCGCGGAGCACGCTGGTGCGGCCGTTCCATGCAGCATGGGCGGCAGCCGCGCGAGCGGTGACGATGTCGGCACGCATGCCGTCGACCTCGAACGCTGCACACACCTCAGCGATCTTGAGCAACGCCCAGTCGCTGAGGACGACCTCGTCGACGAGCTTCTGCGCAGCCTCGATGCGGTCAGTCAGCGTCGCCTCGTGTTCGGCGTACCGGGCGGCGAACCCATCGGGATCGGCTTCGTACGCGAGTCGCCGGCGTACGACCTCGACCCGGGCTTCCGGGTCCCGTGGTGCAGCGACCTCGACCGTGAGGCCGAACCGGTCGAGGAGCTGCGGGCGAAGCTCGCCTTCTTCGGGGTTCATGGTGCCGACGAGGACGAAGCGGGCGGCGTGCTCGACCGAGACCCCGTCGCGCTCGACGGTCGAGCGACCCATCGCCGCGGCGTCGAGCAGAAGATCGACGAGGTGGTCGTGCAGCAGGTTGACCTCGTCGACGTAGAGAATGCCGCGATGTGCTCGGGCCAGCAGGCCGGGCTCGTACTCGGTGACACCGTCCGACAGGGCCTTCTCGAGGTGGAGCGAGCCGAGTACGCGATCCTCGGTGGCGCCGACGGGAAGCTCGACGAGCCGTACGGGCCGGGTCTCGACGTCGGCATCGGCCGCGAACGGACCGTCAGGCGACAGCGGGTTCGACTCGCGGGGATCGGTCGAGAACCGGTCGCCGGCGATGACGTCGATCTGCGGCAGCACGGAGGCGAGGGCGCGGACCATGGTCGACTTGGCGGTGCCCTTCTCGCCGCGCACGAGCACGCCGCCGATGGCGGGTGAGATCGTCGAAAGGGTCAGGGCGAGCGCCATGTCGTCGGATCCGACGACAGCGCTGAAAGGGTAGTGCTGTGGCATGTGGGGCTCCCGCTCGATCTGCCATCGATGACGGGCACGGTTGCGTCCGCCATTCAGCCTCGAGGCCGGTCTTCGGACTTCCCGGGTCTGACGCCGGGTCACCGCAGCGGGCCCTGTGCCGGATTTGCACCGGCTTCCCGATTCTCCCCGTGAGGGGCACCTCGAGACTGTGCTGGCAAGACTATCGGTTGTCGTCGTATGCCAATAGTTCGCCGGGTTGGCAGTCCAGAACATCGCAGATACGGGTCAGTGTGCTGAACCGGATTGCTTTGGCCTTGCCGGTCTTCAGGATCGACAGGTTGACCAGAGAGATGTCGACCGCGACCGACAATTCGGTGAGAGTCATGCCGCGTCGCTCGAGCATGTCTTCGAGTGTGATGCGGATGCGGTGATCGCTCATATCGTTGCGTCAGAATCCGCCTGGAGCGCTGCCGCTCGAATCATGATGCGGCCGATGCTCACGACGCCAACTGCGCCGATGAGAGCCGGCACGGACACGCCGATCGATCCGTCTGTCCACGACATCGAGTCGACCATGGAGGAGAGCAACAACCCCTCGCCGAGCCACTTGAGGAACCCGGCCATCAACAGACCGGCCAACAGCAGCCAGCCCAGACGCGTGATGCGCTGTGCCAGCTCGACCGAGAACAAGCCGTGTCGCCGCGCGTACCGGATGATCCGGCGGGTCAGCAGGACGAAGGCGAAGAACACGATGGCCGAAGGTGCCTGGGTGAGCCCGCTGGAGGCATGCTGGCGAAGGCCCGGGTCGCCGTCGCAGAGCTGCGTCCCGTCGGGGTCGATGCTCACCTTGCGGTGAATGCCGTCCTCCTTCCGGACATCGCCGTACGGGTCCTCAGTCAGGCCGAACGTCCTGAGATCTGTCGTGACGCACACACTCTCGCCACCCATGCCGAGGGTGCTGCCTCCCCAACCGAAGATGGCCGAAGCCGTGACCAGCAGGATCAGCACACCCAACAGCGTCGCGAAGAAACTTGTCACGAAGTCGAGCGGACCTAGCGGGTCGTGCGTCTTGGGCCTTTTCACCGAGCGTTCCTTATCGATAATCGTTGTTATCGACAAACGATAAGCCCATCGGGCGACCGTTGTCACGCATCAGGCAGATATCGTCACGGGCATGAACACACAGGTCACGGTCGTCGGTATCGGTGCAGACGGCTGGACCGGACTCTCGGCCTCGGCACAGGCTCTCATCGAGTCAGCCGATGTCGTGCTCGGTGGAAAGCGCCACCTGGCGATGCTGCCCGCTGCCGACCAGACCCGCGAGGCCTGGCCGTCGCCGCTGCGCGACGGGCTGCCGGCGCTGCTCGAGAAGTACGACGGCCTGCAAGTCGTGGCACTCGCCTCCGGCGACCCACTCGTGTCTGGCATCGCGACAACACTTGTCGACCTGCTGGGCAAGGACTGCGTCGAGATCGTGCCCGCACTTTCCTCGGTCGCCCTCGCTCGCGCTCGCATGCGCTGGTCGGCCGAGTCGACCGAAGTGGTGACACTGGTCGGCCGCGACCCCAACGTCGTGGCGCGCTCGCTCGCGCCGGGCCTGCGACTTCTCGTGCTCTCGTCCGACGGTTCGACGCCGGCAGAGGTTGCGCGGCTGCTCACGGCAGCGGGCTACGGCGCGAGCCCCTTGACGGTGCTGGCCGATCTCGGCTCGGACACCGAGTCGCGTACCGATGGGTTCGCCGCGTCATGGGGCGACCAGCGCGTGTCCGATCTCAACGTCGCTGCCGTCGAGCTCATCAGCTCCGGTGCCGCGGCGCTCGGCTTCGTCGCCGGCCTGCCGGAGAGCGCGTTCGAGCATGACGGGCAGATCACCAAGCGTGACGTACGCGCATCGGCGCTGGCTCGCCTCGCACCGCTTCCGGGCCAGCTGCTCTGGGATGTCGGTGCGGGCGCTGGCTCGGTCGCGATCGAGTGGCTGCGTGCACATCCCACGTGCCAGGCGATCGCGATCGAGGCGCGAGAGGATCGAGCCGAACGCATCGCTCGCAATGCGGCGACCCTCGGCGTACCGGCTCTCAATGTCCTGACCGGGCATGCGCCCGAGGCTCTGGAGGGTCTCGACGCCCCCGATGCGATCTTCATCGGCGGCGGGGCATCAGAGGATGGCGTCCTCGACGCCTGCTGGGCGGCACTCCGTCCTGGAGGCCGACTCGTCGTGCACGGCGTGACGCTCGAGACCGACTCGGAGCTGGCGGTGCGTTACTCGCAGCTGGGCGGAGAGCTGACTCGCCTCCATGTCGAGCACGCCGCACCGATCGGCCGGTTCACCGGCTGGACCCCTGCCCGCGCCATCACGCAGTGGGCCGTCACCAAGGGTGACGACGCGTGACCGTGCACTTCGTTGGCGCCGGCCCAGGTGCGGCTGACCTGCTGACGCTGCGCGCCGTCTCGCTGCTCAATGTCGCTGACGTGTGCGTCTATGCCGGTACCTACATCGACGAAGCCGTTCTTGACCACTGCCCTGCCGGTGCGCAGCTCGTCGATACGCAGGACCTCGACCTCGACCAGATCACGGCCCGGCTTGTCGATGCCCACGCTGCAGGCCTTGAGGTCGTACGGCTTTGCTCCGGCGATCCGTCGATCTACTCCGCACTGCACGAGCAGACCAAGCGGCTCGACATCCACGGGGTGCCGTGGGACGTGACCCCGGGCGTACCGGCGTACGCAGCAGCCGCAGCCCTGCTCGGTGCTGAGCTCACGGTGCCCGAGGTCGTTCAGTCGGTGGTGCTGACCCGTACCCAGGCGCGATCGACGGCGATGCCGTCAGGTGAAGCGCTGGTCAACTTTGCGGCGACGGGTTCGACTCTGGTCCTGCATCTCGCGATCACACGCGCTCGAACTCTCGCCGCCGAGTTGGCAGAAGCGTATGGATCCGACTGCCCCGTCGCGGTCGTCGCGAACGCGAGCCAGCCGACTGAAGTCGTGCTGCGCGGAACCCTCGGCGACATCGCCGATCAGGTCGAAGCCGCCGGGCTACGCCAGGCCGCCGTCATCCTCGTCGGCAAGGCGCTCGCCGAGGACGTACGCGGCGCCGAGTCCTACCTCTACGATCCGAAGCGCGACCGTTCGAGCAAGTCGTAGGGAGACCGCAGCGACCTTCGCCGTCTAGGATCGGTGGACTCTCAACCGAAAGAGCCGTCATACGGTTGAGAGCTCACCGCCACTGGGTGTTACTAGTCCGCGAAGCGGGGGGTCCAGACCTGACCGGCTGAGGTCGTGCGGGTACCGCTGGCACCGATGATCAGCAGGCACTTCATGTCGATCGTGTCGGGATCGAGCTTCTCGAGGGTGGTGACCGTGAGCGACTCCTCGTCGCGTCCGACGTCTCTACCCACAACGACGACAGTGTCGCCAGCGCGATGCTCGAGCAGGATCGCCTGGGCCTCGGCAACCTGAGTCGTACGAGATCGCGACGCAGGGTTGTAGATCGCCAGCACGAGGTCGGCCTCGGCGACGGCACGCAACCGCTGCTCGATGAGCGACCACGGCTTGAGCCGATCCGACAGGCTCATCACCGCGAAGTCGCCACCGATCGGTGCACCCGCGCGCGCTGCGACGGCCTGTACCGCGGAGACGCCGGGCAGGACACGGACCGGGACATCGGCGTACGCCTCGTCCTCGGCGGCTTCAAACACCGCCGCGGCCATGCCGAAGATCCCCGCATCGCCACCCGACACGACCGCGACGCGTTCACCCTTGAGCGCCAGGTCGAGGGCGAGACGTGCCCGGTCGACCTCGACGGTGTTGCCGGAGGCGTGCCGGGTCAGGCCCTCGCGCTGCGGGACCCGGTTGACGTACGGCGCGTAACCGACGATGTGCTGAACGTTGGCGAGCGCTTCGGTGACCTCGGGGGTGATCCATCGATCGGGCCCGGGTCCGAGACCGATGACCAGAAGCTCGGCGGCTGACATTCCCTTCGGTCGTTCGTCCCTCACGCCCTCACGGTCGGCCGCGGGCGGCCTCCCAAGGGAACGGGTTGGGACGACGATCAGGGAGAAGTACGGGACCGAACCGGGATCGACGTCGGCGACGGGCAGCCACCGCTCCTCGGGCATTGACGCGCGCTCGACGTAGAGGGCGCCGTCGAGTCGACCGGTCTGGCGAAGTGCCGAGACGACCTTGGGGAACGTGCGGCCGAGCTTCATGATGATCGCGCCGTCGGTGTCGGCGAGGCGCCTGGCCAGCTCGGCCTCATCGAGGGTGCCGGGCAGGATCGTGAGCACATCGGTCTGACGTACGAGGGGCGACGCGACGGTTGCCGTGGCGGCCGCGAATGAGGTGACACCGGGCACGACCTCGGTCTCGAACCGATCGGACAGCCGGTCGTGCATGTACATGTAGGACCCGTAGAACAACGGATCACCTTCGGCGAGGACGACGACGGTACGGCCCGCCTCGAGGTGCACCGCAAGCCGAGCGGCCGACTCCTCGTAGAACTCGGCCATCGCGCCGGCATAGCCGCCGGGATGAGCCGTCGTGCCCGTCGTCACGGGGTAGCGGAGCTCTTCCTCGATCGCGCCTTCAGGAATGAGGTCGGCGGCGATACGGCGGGCATTCGACTGCTTGCCGACTCCGGCGTGGAACGCGATGACGTCGGCCGCGGCGATCAGGCGGGCGGCCTTGAGCGTGATGAGCTCGGGGTCGCCGGGACCGAGCCCGACGCCATACAAGCGGCCGGTCACTCGCGCTCCTGCGCGATCGCATTGAGCGCCGATGCGGCCATGGCCGATCCGCCGCGTCGGCCGTGAACCGTCAGGTACGGAATGTCGAGCTCGAACGAGGCGAGGGCTTCCTTGGACTCCGCAGCACCGATGAAGCCCACCGGCGTACCGATGATTGCCGCCGGGCGCGGTGCGCCGTCGAGCAACATCTCGAGGAGGTGGAAGAGTGCGGTCGGGGCATTGCCGAACGCCACCACAGCACCTTCGAGGCGGTCCTCCCACAATGAGACAGCCGCGGCCGAGCGGGTCGTCGCCCATTCCTTCGCCAACCCAGGGACGCGCTCATCGCGCAGGAAGCACAGCACCTCGTTGTCCTTCGGCAGCCGTGCGCGGGTCACTCCCGAGGCGACCATGGTGGCGTCCGTCAGGATCGGCGCACCCGACTCGAGTGCGCCACGTGCCGCCGCGACCAAGCGAGGATGGATCTCGAGGTCGCGGGTCAGGTCGACCTGACCGCAGGCGTGCACCATGCGTACGGCGACCTTCTCGGCATCGGCCGGTATGTGCGACAGCTCGGCCTCGGCGCGGATCGTCGCGAACGAGTCGACGTAGATCGCCGGGCCATCGGCCACGTAGTCGTAGTGGCGGGTGGGACGCTTCATTCCGCCGCCTCCGTATGAACAGCACGGTACGGAGACGACGGAATGAATTCGCTGTTGTTTCGCTCGCTTCGCTCGCTCATTCAGACTCCAGATCGGGGATGACGACGCTCCGCCACGGCGTCACGATCACCTCGGTGCCGGCGCGATCGAGGATCGTGGCGGCGAGCTCAGAGGTGAGCAGTCCGTCGGGCACCGCAACATGCTCGGCGCTGCGGCCATCGTCCTGCGCGATGATGCCGTACGGCGGCGGGAGGGCGCTGACCTGGGTCCGCAGGTCACGGGCATGGTGCTCGTTGAGCAGCTCTTCGCCGCCTTGGGGAAGCTCGTCGACGTGCCACAGCGCGGTCTCGCCGTCACCGCGCAGGGCGAGGAACCTGCGCGCGTACGACAGCAGTGCTTCGGGTGCGTCCTCGAGGGGGACGAGCGGACCCCACAGATGTGAGCCGATCCGCAGCTGCACCGTCTTGGCGTCCACGGCCATCAGTCCGAGGTCCAAGGACCGTGACTCGATGTCGCCACGGCCATCATCGAGCACGAACAAGAAGCGTCCGGCGAGTGACGCGAGATCGGGATCAGCGCACAGCTGCCGGTCGAGCTCGAGGGCTGTCTCGCGGAGGTCTGCCTGACCACCGACGCGCCCCGTGAGAGGCGACACCATGACATTGCGGACGAGCTCATGGCTGGGCGACGGCAGCAGCCCGGCCCGGGAGAGGGCGTCCACCAGATCGGACGGCACGCAGCTGTCCGAGTGCTGGATGCCGCGGAGCTGCAGATTGGTCCGCTTGGTCAGCAGGACCGTGCCGTCGGCGTACGTGTCGGAGATGACGACCAGATCCCGCAGGGCCGAGGTCGGCAGGACGCCACCGATGAGTCGCAGCCGTACGATCGCTCCGTCGTCGGCGATCCACGGACGCAGGACGCCCGGGCACCGGTCGGAATGGGAGCGATTCTTCACCCCGTCATGGTGTCACGCGGGCGTTGGTGCCTCGTCCAGCACGCAGTCGCCACAGATCCCGGCGCCCGGCACTCGATAGAACAGGCAGCACGAATGACGCGTGAACGGAGGGCCGAGGTCGCCGGTGCCCTGCAGGGTTCCTGACGCGAGCAGGTCGCGGACGAGCTCGGTGGCGCGATCGGCCTTGTCGGGGCGAGCGGCGCGCAGCATCGTGAGTGCGCCCGCCAGGCTTGACGCGACATTGCCCCACAGCACCTGCTCCGACACGGTGAACGTACGGGCGAAGGCCTCCAGCACGGGAGCCACGATCGGCTGCAGGACCTGCTGGTCGAGACCGTGTGACGTCGTCGGCGCCGAAGCGCTCCTGGCGAGCGGCCACGGGCCGCTGACGGTTGGCTGCCACCACAGGGCAGCGAGCGAGAGGCTGGGGAGGTGATCGGCCAGTGCTGCGCACGCGAACGGCGGTGACACCAGCCGCGCCGCCAGACCGAGGAACACGATCGAGGCCGTGGCGCGCTCCTCGATCTCATCGACCGTGACTCGCGATCGCTCGGCGAGCATCTCGCGTGCAGCCCTCACCCGCTCGGCCAGAACGTCGGGCCGTTCGACCAGCTCGCTCAGCGGTCGCCACCCAGCATCGGCGGTCCAGCGGTCGAGGACGAAGAACGGTCCGACCGCCGCAGCGAGGTCGAGCGCCGCGTCATCCATACGGGTCATCATCTCGTACGTCGAGGTGCCGGTAGTCTGTGATCACTTCCACGACGCAGGAATCCGGTGCGACTCCGGAGCGGTTCCGCCACTGTGACAGCCGATGAGGCCAGCCAGACACTGAGCGTGGAGCAACCCACCACACGGGGCGAGAACCCCGAGGAGGAACATGACGCGCATCGCGCTGCTGTCCACGTCCGACACCGACCTGTTGTCGGCCCGCTCGAGCGGCGCTGACTACGTGTTGGCCAACCCGTCGCGGCTCGACGTCGCCACCGAGTTGCCTCCCGTGATCGAGGGAGCCGACCTCATCGTCGTACGCATCCTCGGTACGGCGAGCTCGTGGCGCGAAGGACTCGACACCGTGCTGGCCTCGGGTGCTCCCGTCGTCGTCCTCGGTGGCGAGCAGACCCCCGACGCCGAGCTGATGAGCCACTCGACCGTGCCGGTCGGCACCGCCGCGGAGGCGCACCGCTACCTCGCCGAAGGCGGCCCGGCCAACGTCAGCCAGCTGCACGCATTCCTGTCGGACACCGTCCTGCTCACCGGTCTGGGCTTCGAGCCGCCCGCCGTCCTGCCCGAATGGGGTGTCGCGGAGCGAACGATCGGCGCTGATCGTCCGCGTATCGGCGTCCTCTACTACCGGGCGCATGAGGCCTCGGGCAACAGCGGGTTCGCGCACCAGCTCGCCGATGCGATCGACGCGACCGGCGAGGCGTACGGCGTGCCGATCTTCAGCTCATCGCTGCGGGCCGCTCCGGACGCGCTCTTCACCGAGCTGGCGACTCTCGACGCGTTGGTCGTCACGGTGCTCGCGGCCGGCGGCACCAAGCCCGGCACCGTGAGCGCCGGCGGTGATGACGAGGCGTGGGACGTCGAGCGCATGAAGGCTCTCGACATCCCGATCCTGCAGGGCCTGTGCCTGACCTCGAGCCGCGAGGACTGGGCGGCCTCGGACGACGGCGTCACGCCGCTCGACTCGGCCAGCCAGATCGCGATCCCCGAGTTCGACGGTCGCATCATCACGGCACCGTTCTCGTTCAAGGAGATCGACGAGGACGGACTGCCGCGCTACGTCGCCGACCCCGAGCGATGTGCCCGGGTCGCCGGCATCGCGGTCGCCCACGCCCGCCTGCGCCATACGCCGCCATCCGAGCGCAAGATCGTGCTGATGCTGTCGGCCTACCCGACCAAGCACAGCCGCGTCGGCAACGCGGTCGGGCTCGACACCCCGGTGTCGACGATCCGCCTGCTGCGCGAGATGCGCGACGCGGGCTACGACCTCGGCGCACCAGGGGAGATTCCCGGTCTGGAGCTCGACGACCTCACCGAAGCAGGTGACGCGCTGATCCACGCGCTCATCGCGGCCGGCGGCCAGGACGAGGAGTGGCTCACCCAGGTGCAGCTGACCGAGAGCCACGTACGCATCCCCGCCGCTCAGTACGAGGGTTGGTTCGAGGGCTTCCACCCCGACCTGCGCGACGCGATGCTTGAAGCGTGGGGCCCCGCCCCCGGCAAGCTGTTTGTGAATGATCAGCAGGAGATCGTGCTGGCCACGATCCGGGCCGGCAACATCGTGCTGATGATCCAGCCCCCCCGCGGGTATGGCGAGAACCCCGTTGCGATCTATCACGATCCCGACATGGCTCCGTCGCACCACTATCTGGCTGCCTACCGCTGGGTCGAGCAATCATTCGGTGCCCATGCCGTCGTCCACCTCGGCAAGCACGGCTCGATGGAGTGGCTGCCCGGCAAGAACGCCGCACTGTCGGCGTCCTGCGGCACCGACGCCGCGATCGGCAACCTGCCGCTGATCTATCCGTTCCTCGTCAACGACCCGGGCGAGGGCGCGCAGGCCAAGCGCCGCGCGCACGCCACGATCGTCGACCACCTGATCCCGCCGATGGCACGCGCCGAGTCGTACGGCGACATCGCCAAGCTCGAGCAGCTGCTCGACGAGTACGCCAACATCGCGGCGATGGACCCGGCCAAGCTTCCGGCGATCCGGTCGCAGATCTGGACCCACATGCGGGCCGCGGAGATGCACCGTGATCTCGGCCTCGACGACATCCCGGACGAGGACGACTTCGACGACTTCATCTTCAACGTCGACGGCTGGCTGTGCGAGATCAAGGACGCCCAGATCCGCGACGGCCTGCACGTGCTCGGCCAGGCTCCCCGGGGCGAGGCGCGGGTCAACCTTGTGCTTTCGATCCTGCGGGCAAGCCAGATCTGGGGTGGCGAGACCGGAGCCGTCCCCGGCCTGCGTGCCGCGCTCGGCCTCAAGGACGGGTCGCAGCTCGGCGACATCGACGAGATCGAGGTCGAGGCCAGGACGCTGATCCAGGCCATGGAGGACGCCAACTGGGAGGCCGCGACGGCTCGCACCCTGACGGATGCGCCCGAGGTCGTACGAGTCCTCGAGTTCGCCGCCACCGAGGTCGTGCCGCGACTGGCCAAGACCACCGACGAGCTCGACCACGTGCTGCACGCGCTCGACGGCGGGTTCATCCCGGCAGGCCCGTCGGGCTCGCCGCTGCGTGGACTGGTCAACGTGCTGCCGACCGGACGCAACTTCTACACCGTCGACCCCAAGGCCGTGCCGTCCCGACTCGCGTGGGAGACCGGCCGGGCCATGGCCGACTCGCTGATCGAGCGCCACCTCGCCGACACCGGCGACTACCCGCGATCGGTGGGCCTCTCGGTCTGGGGCACGTCGGCCATGCGTACGTCCGGCGACGACATCGCCGAGGTGTTGGCGCTGATCGGTGTCGAGCCCGAATGGGATCCCGCATCGCGTCGAGTCAACGGCCTGCGCGTCGTGCCGCTCGACGATCTGGGCCGTCCCCGCATCGACGTGACGGTACGCATCTCTGGCTTCTTCCGTGACGCGTTTCCGCACGTCATTGGCATCCTCGACGATGCCATCAGTCAGGTCGCCGAGCTCGACGAGCCCGACGACCAGAACTACGTACGCGCGCACGCGCAGCGCGATCTCGCCGTCCACGGAGATCAGCGCCGGGCCACGACACGCATCTTCGGGTCCAAGCCCGGCTCGTACGGCGCCGGCATCCTGCAGGTCATCGAGGCTGGCAACTGGCGCGACGACAAGGACCTCGCCGAGGTCTACACCGCGTGGGGCGGCTTCGCGTATGGCCGCGACCTCGACGGTGCACCGGCCGCCGACGACATGCGCGCCAACTACAAGCGCATCGCGGTCGCGGCCAAGAACATCGACACCCGTGAGCACGACATCGCCGACTCCGACGACTACTTCCAGTACCACGGCGGCATGGTCGCCACGGTGCGTGCGCTGACCGGCACCGACCCCAAGGCGTACGTCGGGGACTCGACGACACCTGACGCCGTACGCACGCGCACCCTGCAGGAGGAGACGACTCGGGTGTTCCGCGCCCGCGTCGTCAACCCGCGGTGGATCGGTGCGATGCAGCGCCACGGCTACAAGGGCGCGTTCGAGCTCGCCGCGACGGTCGACTACCTCTATGGCTTCGACGCCACGACCGGCGTCGTGCACGACTGGATGTACGAGACCCTCGCCAAGGAGTACGTGCTCGACGAGGTCAACCAGGAGTTCATGAAGAAGTCGAACCCCTGGGCGCTGCGCGGCATCATCGAGCGGCTCAACGAGGCGGCCGAACGCGACCTGTGGGCCGATCCGGATCCTGACGTGCTCGCCGAGATGCAGCAGGTCTACCTCGACATCGAGGGCGACTTGGAAGACAAGGGCTGATGCGGCGCATCCGCGTCATCGGCATCGGTCCGGGAGACCCCGACCAGGTGACGCTCGAGGCGGTCGCCGCGATGCGCTCGGTGGCGTACTTCGTGGTGGCCGAGAAGGCCGACGACGATCCGCTGCTCGCCGCGCGTCAGGCGCTGCTGGCCCGGCACGTTCCAGGCGCCAAGGTCGCCGCGGTACGTGATCCCGAGCGCGACCGCGCCGACCCTGCGGATTACCAGGGCGCGGTCAGCAACTGGCACGAGTCGCGCGCCGAGGCGTACGAGCGGGTGATCCTCGACCAGCCCGGTGACGTCGGGTTCCTCGTATGGGGCGATCCCGCGTTCTACGACTCCACGATCCGCATCGTCGAACGCATCCTGGCCCGTGGCAACGTCGAGGCCGAGTGGGACGTCATCCCCGGGATCTCGAGCCTGCAGCTGCTCGCCGCGCGGCACCGCATCGTGCTGCACGAGATCGGCCAGCCGATCACGGTCACGACGGCCCGCAAGCTGGGGGAAGCCGTCGATGCGGGTGCCGACAACATCCTGGTCATGCTGAGCGCGCGTCTGGAGCTCGCCGGGCTTGAGGACTGGCACATCTGGTGGGGCGCCAACCTCGGCACTCAACACGAGCGACTCGTCGCCGGCCGGGTCGGCGAGGTGGCTGCCGAGATCGACGCAGCCCGCGCCGCCACGAAGGCTGACGCGGGCTGGGTCATGGACGCCTACCTGCTGCGGAGCTGATCAGGCGGGCTGAGCCGCCAGCTGCGGGTAGACCGCCTCGATCGGCAGGCCCGGCGCGGCCTTCGCCTGGTGACTGATCTCGTCGGCGAGCACCTCGAGGTCGCCGGCCTCGATGCCGTCGAGGGCCGAGCGCACGACGTCAGCAGGGGCCGACTTCGGCGCGTCGACACCGGCGACCATGTCGGTGTCGACATAGCCCACGTGCAGCCCGACGACCTGGACGCCTCGGGGTGCGAGCGCGAGACGGATGCCGTTCGTCGCGCTCCAGAGCGCAGCCTTGGTCGGCTCGTACGAGCCGCCGAACGAGACCCATGACAGGGCTGAGTGCATGTTGAGGATGACGCCGTTGCCGTTGTCGGCGATGCGGTCACCCAGGAGCGAGGCGAGGCGCAGGGGTCCGAAGTAGTTGGTCTCGAACTCCTGGCGGATCGCGGTCTGGTCAGCCGTCAGCAGCGGTCCGCCGGCGACGATCCCGGCGTTGTTGATCAGGACGTTGACGTCGGGGGTTGCGGCAACAGCGGCCTCGACGGACTCGGCGTCGGTCACGTCGAGCTGGAGCGCGACGACGCGCGGGTCACTCGTGTCGATCGTCGAGGCGTCGCGGGCGGTGGCGTACACCTTGGCAGCGCCGCGCTCGAGGAGCTGGAGGACGAATTCCTTGCCCATCCCGCGGTTGGCGCCGGTGACGAGGGCGGTCTGGTTGGCGAGTGAGGTCATGGTGGGTCCTAGGGTGAGAAGTAAACAGATTGGTGTACTTCGGAAGAGTACACAGATCGGTTTACTTATCGCAACCTTCCGCGTATTCTGTTGCGGTGACCACGACCATCAAGCCCAAGCCGCGCGAGCGCCTGCTCGCCGCAGCCGAGGACCTGTTCTACACCGAGGGCGTCCACATCGGCGTCGACCGGCTGTGCGACGTCGCCCAGGTGTCGAAGCGGTCGATGTACCAGCACTTCGGCAGCAAGGACGAGGTCCTCGTCGAGATGCTCAAGCTCCGGGCGTCCCACGTGATGGAGGGGCTGGACACCGCTGCGGATGCCGCACCGCGCGACCGGATCCTCGCGGTGTTCGACTCGCTCGCCGCCCAGGCGATGACGCCGCAGTTCCATGGCTGCCCGTTCGTGAACGTGGCCACCGAGCTCAAGGACCGCACGCACCCGGCCGCGGTTGCGGCGCTGGGCTACAAGCTCGAGCTCAACGCGTTCTTCGAGGAGCAGGCGCGCCTCGCGGGTGCCGGGGACCCGCAGGCCCTCGGTGTCCAGCTCACGATGATGTTCGACGGCGTCAGTGCCTACAGCGTCGTACGCGGCGAGGCGTCGCCGGCGGCCCGATCAGCCGTCGAGGTGCTGCTCGCCGCCCAGGGCATCTGAGTCAACGGCCGATCACGGCGCGGCCCGCCGTGACGAGGGTCGCGGAGACTGCCTGGGCTGAGTCGCCGACGTAGCCGGCGACCATGGCGCCGTCGCGCAGCATCATGAGCTGCTCGGCCTTGCCGTCCACGTCAGCGACGCCGAGCTCGGTGAGCAGCTCGCGGAACTGGCCGATCAGCCAGGTGCGGTGGTCGCGCACCACGCGACTGGCGGGGTGGTCGCGGGGCAGCTCGGCAGCGGCGTTGATGAAGGCGCAGCCGCGGAAACCCGGCGTGCACATCACCGAGCCGACGGATTCGGCGTACCACTCGAGCACGCCGGCCGGATCGTCCGTGAGCTCGGCGCGTTTCGCCGTCAGGGCGTCTTCGACCGCCGCGACCTGTTGCGTGAGGTAGGCGGTGATGAGGTCGTCCTTGGTCGGGAAGTGTCGGTAGAACGTGACCTTGGAGACGCCGGCCTCGGCGATGAGCCGATCGGCGCTCACCGCACGGATGCCGTCGGCGTAGTAGCGACGTGTCGCGGCATCGAGGATGCGCTCGCGCACGGGGGAGGCGGTGGTCGGCATCGTCACACTCCTTCGGGTTTGCCATCGTCCCATGATCGTGGTTTGATCTGAGGTAGACGTACTAGTTAGTCTACATCAACCCAAGGAGCTTCACATGCCCGAGCAGATCCTCTACACCGCAGTCGCCACCTCGACCGGAGATGGCCGCAACGGCCACGTACGGTCGACCGACGGCCTGGTCGACACCGACGTGCGCATGCCGGTCGAGATGGGTGGGGCCGGCGGCGCGACCAACCCTGAGCAGCTGTTCGCTGCCGGCTACGCCGCGTGCTTCCACTCCGCGCTCAAGGCCACCAAGGCGCAGCACGGCGTCGACGTCACCGACTCGGCCGTCACCGCCGAGGTCGGCATCGGCCCGAACGGCCTGGGCGGGTTCGAGCTGGCGATCACCCTGCACGTCGAGCTGTCGGGCGTCTCGCAGGCGGAAGCCGAGAAAGCCGTCGCCGTGGCGCACGAGGTGTGCCCCTACTCCAACGCGACCCGCGGCAACGTCGACGTCACCCTCGACGTCGAAGTCGCCTGAGACTCAGCTCTCCGGGTCGACCGGTGGCTCGGCGCCTCCGTGCTCGTCCCGGTCGGCCCAGTCCAGCAGCGGGGCGATGTCGAACGATGTCTGGTCGATGCCGTCGTGGAGGTCGCCCAGCTTCTGGTAGCGCGGCGGCACCGTCGCGATCGTGAAGTCGTGCGGGTCGACGTCGTCGACCTCGTCCCAGCGGATCGGCGTCGAGACGCGCCCGTCGGCGAACCCGCGGACGGAATAGGCCGCGGCGATCGTGTGGTCGCGGGCGTTCTGGTTGTAGTCGACGAACAGCTGCGCCGGGTCGCGGTCCTTGCGCCACCACGTCGTCGTGACGTCATCGGGGGCGCGTCGCTCGACCTCGCGGGCGAATGCGAGAGCAGCACGCCGTACGTCGTGGAACCCGCGATCGGGCGGGATGCGTACGTAGATGTGCAGACCCGACCCGCCGGAGGTCTTGGGGAATCCGGTGGCCCCGAGCCCGTCGAGCACCTCGTGGGCGACGTGGGCGACGCGTCGTACCGTGTCGAAGTCACACTCCGGCCCGGGGTCGAGGTCGATGCGCCACTCGTCGGGCTTCTCGGTGTCGGCGCGGCGGCTGTTCCAGGGATGGAACTCGACGGTCGACATCTGAACCGCCCAGATCACGGTCGCCAGCTCGGTCACGCAGACCTCGTGGACGATGCGGTCGTAGCGCGGGAAGTGGATGGGCACGGTCTCGAGCCACGGCGGGGCGCCCGGAGGCACCTTCTTCTGGTGCACCTTGTCGCCGGCCAGTCCCTTGGGGAACCGGTGCAGCATGCAGGGCCGCTCGTACAACGCGTTGACGATCCCGTCGCCGACCGCGAGGTAGTAGTCGATCAGGTCGTGCTTGGTCCACCCGTGCTCGGGGAAGTAGACCCGGTCGGGGTTGGTGACCCGCACGACCTTGTCGTCGACCTCGATCTCGATCGCTGGGGAAGCCATGTCTCCACGGTAGAGCGTCAGGCGGGACTGAACAGGGTCCTCAGGGCACGCGCGGCCGCCCGGATGTCCTCCGTCACGTCAACCGCGGCGGCGATGGCCTCGTCGGTCATCCACGCCTCGCAGACCTGGTCGGTACGGTCCTCGAGCTCGTTGCGGAACGCGGTGCCCGACTCGGTGAGCTGACCCGCGCCGTCGAGCCAGCCGCGCTCGCGGAGCCGCTCCTTGCCCGCGGCCCATTCCTCGTCGCTCCATCCGCGCAGCGACTGCTGGTTGGGGAACGTACGTCCGGCCGCGACGTTGAGCACGTTGGCGTCGACACCGTTGAGACCTTCCGCGAGGAGCAGCGCGATGTGGCAGTCGCCGCGGTACTCGCGTACGACGGCGTCGAGCAGCCAGAAACGTTCGAGGTCGTCCGGCGGCAGCGACAACGAGGCGTGCGCGGCCGCCAGCGGCTTGCCGGCCAGGTCGAGCCCGCCGACGACCTTCTCCAGTGCGTCTGCCAGCGGTGCCGCCTGCTCGGCGGTCACGGCTTTGCCCAGCACGCCGGTCGCCAGCTCGAGACGCGATGCGAGCACGGCCTCCGGGGTGGCGAACGACCACGCATCCGGGATCGCGCGGTGGACCAGGTGCGGCGCAAAGCCGTGGAACGTCGCGATGACGAGCTCCGGCGATGCCGCGCCCAGCGGTGCCGAGCGGGACGCGAAGTAGCCCATCCACGAGCCCTTGAGCCCGATCGCCTTGTAGTGGGTCGCGGCCTCGGGCACCAGGTAGACGAAGTTGTTGAGCGCCTCGACCGAGCGCCAGAAGGGTGTGGGGATCTTCATCGCGTCAGTCTGGCTCATGGAGGACACGTCGTTGTCACGGGTGCTGTGTCGCGGTGGGGTTGGGGAAGCTCACGACGCCCGACTTCAGCACGGCGCGGGCGAGCGTACGTAGGCCCTCCTCGACCGTGATCGCGCGCCCCGTCGCCTCCCGGTCCATCCCGGCAGCGCACACACGGTCGGTGGCGTCCTCGATCTGCTGGCGGGCGGACCTGCCGGACTCGGTGATCGTGCCGTCGGCGTCGACCCAGCCTCGGCTCGCGAGCTGGGCGTAGCCCGCGGCCCACTCGTCCTCGGTCCAGCCGCGCATGTTGCGCTGCTCGACCGCCGTGAGGCCGGCCGCCACCGCGAGCGTGTTGGCCGAGACACCGTCGAGGCCGGCGGCGGTGAGCACCGCGATGTGGCAGTCGCCGCGATATTCGCGGATCGCCGAGGCGGCCCACCAGAGCAGTCCGGTGTCGTCGGTCGGTCGCTCGAGTGCTGCGTGCGCCGCGGCGAGCGGCTTGCCGGCGAGGTTGAACCCGGAGACGATCGCCGCGAGCTCCCTGGCGACGCGGGCGGTGTCAGCGCCCTCAGCCTCCGTCGCGGGAGCGAGCGTGTCGCGAGCCAGGTCGAGACGTGCCGTGAGGATGTCGTCACGGGACGCCAGCGACCACGCGTCCGGCAGTGCGCGCTGCACCATCCGTGGCGCGAAGCCGTGGAACGTCGCGATCACCATCTCGGGTGGCGGCGTGCCCATCGGCGCGGACCGGGAGGCGAAGTAGCCCATCCAGTAACCCTTGAGCCCGAGGGCCTCGTAGCGCGCCTTGGCGTCGGGAGCGAAGTAGACGACGTCGTGCAGGACCTCGACCGAGCGCCAGAACTTGGTGGTGGGCATGAAGGCGAGTATGCCGCAGCGGGTAGGGTCACCAGCCGTGACCGAGAACACCCAGATCCTGCTTGCCTCCCGGCCCACCGGCGAGCCCACCCACGACAACTTCCGGCTCGAGTCGACCCCGGTTCCGACGCCGGGTGACGGGGAGGTGCTGCTTCGTACGATCTACCTCTCGCTCGACCCCTACATGCGCGGCCGGATGAATGACGCCAAGTCCTATGCCGCGCCGCAGCCGCTCGACGAGGTGATGCAGGGCGGCACGGTCGCCGAGGTCGTCGAGTCACACGACCCTGCGCTGAGCCCCGGCGACTTCGTGCTGTCCTACCACGGGTGGCAGTCGTACGCCGTGCTGCCGGCGAAGCACGTACGCAAGCTCGATCCCGCCCGGGCGCCGATCTCCACCGCCGTCGGCGTGCTCGGCATGCCGGGCTTCACGGCGTACGCGGGACTGCTCCAGATCGGCAAGCCGCAGCCGGGCGAGACCGTTGTGGTCGCCGCTGCAGCCGGGCCCGTCGGATCGGCCGTCGGGCAGATCGCCAGGATCAAGGGTGCTCGTGCCGTCGGGATCGCCGGCGGACCCGAGAAGGTCGCGTGGCTCACCGAGCTCGGCTTCGACGTCGCCCTCGACCACCGGTCACCGACGTTCAAGGACGACCTCAAGGCGGCCGTGCCGGATGGCATCGACGTCTACTTCGAGAACGTCGGCGGCCACGTCTGGGATGCCGTGCTCCCGCGGCTCAACACGTACGCCCGGGTGCCGGTCTGCGGACTCATCGCCAACTACAACGCGACGGAGCTGCCCTCCGGGCCGGACCGCACGCCGTACCTCATGACCTCGATCCTCACCAAGAGCATCACGATGCGCGGGTTCATCCAGGACGAGTTCGTCAAGGAGCACTACAAGGACTTCCAGCGCGACGTCGCGGGCTGGATCGCCTCGGGCGAGCTGCGCCACCGCGAGGACATCGTCGCCGGCCTGGAGAATGCGCCCGAGGCGTTCTTCGGCCTGCTCACCGGCAAGAACTTCGGCAAGCTCCTGGTCCAGGTCGGCGACGATCCGACGCGCTAGTTCGCTGCTGGAGCGGTGGATCCTCAACCGAATGGGGCCTCGTTCGGGTGAACGGTGGATCATCAACCCAAAGCGCAGTTATTGGGTTGAGAACTCACCGCCCACCGGCGCATTGGGGTGTGTGACGGATTCGATTTGACCTGGAGCGCACTCCAGGGTGAATGCTGCAGGTATGACCACAACCGCGATCCCCGCCGAGGGACTGACGATCAGCGCCGCGGCCGAGGTCAGTGGCCTGACCGTCGACACGCTGCGCTACTACGAGAAGGAGGGGCTCACCCTCCACAAGCCGGAGCGGTCGACGTCCGGTCAGCGCCGGTACGCCGAGAGCGACGTGCGCTGGCTCGGCACGTTGGTGATGCTCCGCAGGACCGGTATGCCGATCCGCGACATCCGGCGCTTCGTCGACCTCTACCGGATCGAGGGCAGCGAGCCCGACCGGCTGGCGATCCTCGAGTCGCACCGCGAGCACGTACGTGAACAGCTCCGCGAGGTGCAGACGCACCTCGAGGCCATCGACCGCAAGATCGATTTCTACAACACAAAGGTGATGAACAAGTGAAGACCACAACATGGGGAAGCCAGGGCCTGGTGGCCAGCGTCGAGGGACTCGGCGCGATGGGCATGTCGGCGTTCTACGGCAACCGCGACGACGAGGAGTCGGCGGCCACCCTGACCCGCGCACTCGACCTGGGCGTGAGCCTCATCGACACCGCCGAGATGTATGGACCGTTCCTCAACGAACAGCTCATCCACCGCGTGATCGGCAGTCGCAGCGACGAGTACGCGTTGGCGACCAAGACGGGCGTCGAGGTCACCGATGACGGTGAACGCCTCGGTACGAACGGCTCGCCGGCCTACCTCCGCAAGGCCCTGGAGCGGTCCCTGCGCAATCTCGGCCGCGAGACGATCGACCTCTACTACATCCACCGGGTCGACCCTGCGATCCCGATCGAGGAGACGTTCGGTGCGATGGGCGAGTTCGTCGCCGAGGGCAAGGTGAAGTACCTCGGGATCTCCGAGGCCGCGCCCGAGACGATCCGTCGAGCTCACGCCACGCATCCGCTGAGCGCCGTGCAGACCGAGTACTCGCTGTTCGAACGCAGCCCCGAGGTCAACGGTGTGCTCGACACGACCCGTGAGCTGGGCATCGAGTTCGTCGCCTACTCACCCCTGGGTCGCGGAATCCTTACCGGAGCGATCACGTCCACCGAGGACCTCGAGGCCGACGACTTCCGTCGCCACAACCCGCGCTACTCCGACGAGAACCTCGTGCACAACCTCACGATCGTCGACAAGGTGCGCGCCCTGGCGGGCGCCAAGGGCATCACGCCGGGACAGCTCGCGCTGGCCTGGGTCCTGCACCAGGACGGAGTGGTTGCTATCCCGGGTACGAAGCGTCGCACCTATCTCGAGGAGAACGTCGCGGCAGCCGATGTCGAGCTGTCCGCCGAGGATCTCGCTGACCTCGACGCGGCGGTTCCCGTGGGTGTCGTCGCGGGTGAGCGCTACCCGGAGGCCGGGATGAAGGCGGTCCACAACTAGGTCGACCGGCCTAGCCCTTGGCCTGCGCGAGGACCCAGTCGATCAATGGCCGGGCCTCGCGCCAGTCGGCGCGTACGTGGTCGAGCAGCTCGGGCGTGTGGATGAACGCCTCGAAGCCGTAGTTCTTGCCGATCGTCATCGACTTGTGCCGGAGGAGCTCGATGCGCGGATGGTCGACGTCGTAGCCGCGCGGCGCCGTCTTGAGCCTGTCGCCGCCGAGCTCCCAGCCTGCGGCCTGCAGTCGCGTCAGCAGGTCCTCGAGCTCCGGGCCGTGCCGGTCGTGGACGATGGCTTCGCGGATGCTGGCAAGCCGGGACGCCGACGCCTCGTAGAACCCGGCGCCGACGCGTACGCCGGGCGCGCCGATCTGGACATACCACCCGGTGGACGGCCCGGCTGCGACGAAGGCGCCCTGTGCGGTCTTGTAGGGCGTCTTGTCCTTGGCGAAGCGCACGTCGCGGTAGGGCCGAAACACCTTGCCCTCCCCGAACTCCTCGCTGAGCTCGGCCATGAGCGCCTTCATGGGCGCAGCGACCTCGGTGTCGTACGTCGTTCGGTTGGCCTCCCAGTACGTCTTGGTGTTGTCCATCTCGAGGTCGTCATAGAAGTCGAGCGCAGCAACGGAGAAGCCTTCGAAAGCCATGCCGGCGAGCCTATGCCGTGATCGTGGATCCGCTCAGGGCCGGACACCTTCCAGAAGCAGCGTGGCAAGCCGTCTGGCGGCGGCCTCTCGCTTCGCGGAGGTCTTGCCGACCAAGCCGCGACCTGCTGAGAGCAGCAGCACGACGTCGGCCAGCGTGAAGTCTTCTCGCAGGTCGCCCCGCGATTTGGCGCGCTTCAGCATGCCAGCGAGTTCATCAAGCAGCTCAGCGCGGTGAGCAGCGAAGTCCACGGCTTCGGGGTACGTCGAGAGGAACGCATCGGTGAAGCCCTGGTTCTTGGCATTGAGGGCGATGATTCGCTCGATGACCGAGCGGAACCCGCGCCACGGGTCGGGGTCCGCGGCAGCATCGCGGACGATGCCGTGGCACGCGCTCATCTCATTGACGAACGCTGCGACAGCGAGGTCGTGCTTGGTGGGGAAGCGGCGATAGAGGGTGGCCGGGCCAACCTCTGCCTGCCGTGCCACTTCACGCATCGTCACCGACAGTCCGGACTCGGCGAACAGCTGGCGGGCGACGCGCAGGATTCGATCGCGGTTGTCGCTGGCGTCCGATCGCAGGGACTGAGTCAATGTCGTGGTCATCTCCCTCACTCTACCTAAGTGGACGGAGGCGTCCGGTACGTTCCGATGCATGAGAGCTGTGACCATCCAGACCTACGGAGACCCCGACGGCATGAGCGCCCGCGACGTTCCCGAGCCTCGCGTCGAGCCCGATCAACTCCTCATCGGCACGGAGGCCATCGGGGTCGGCGGTGTCGACGCGGTGATCCGTCGCGGCACGGTCGGTGGCGGAGCCTTCGGTGTCGGTCATGTGCCGGGCAGCGAGGTCGCCGGAACCGTTCTCGCGGTCGGCGATGACATCGACGACGGCTGGGTCGGCCGTCATGTCTGGGCCTTCACGGGTCTGGGTGGTGCATACGCTGAGCGGGCGGTCGCACGACTCGAGGACGTCGTCGCATTGCCGGACGGTCTGTCCTCGGTCGACGCCGTCACGATTGGGAGTGCCGCGCCGGTCGCGCATTTCGCGCTGGAGCACGGGCGTTTCGTCGCCGGTGCGAGGGTCTTGATCCGCGGCGCGGCTGGAAGCATCGGGATCGCGGCGGTCGAGCTGGCCGCTCGCGCCGGAGCGTCGGCAGTCGCGGTGACGACCTCGTCGCCGGCGCGCGGTGAGCGCCTTCGGACCCTGGGGGCAACCGAGGTCCTCGACCGTTCGGGCAAGGATGCCGCCCTGCGCACGGATGGGCAGTTCGACGTGATCCTCGACATCGCAGGCGGGCCGGAGCTGCCCGACTTCCTCGAGCGGCTCGCTCCGAACGGCCGGTTCGTCCTGGTCGGAGTTGTTGCCGGTTACCCGCCTCCCGACTTCGGCACGTCGCTGTTCGGGCTCTTCCAGCGGTCTCTCTCGTTCAGCACGTTCAGCCTCGACACCGTCTCGCGACCAGACCTGTCGCGGGTCCGCCGAGAACTGTTCGATGCCGTCGGCCGCGGAGAGCTGCATCCCGTGGTCCACGACATTCTCCCTCTCGAGCGTGCAGCCGATGCGCATCGCGTCATCGACCAGGGCGAGGTCTTCGGCCGCATCGTGCTGACCACGTCCTAGCGGATACGGCTATTCCGGCAGGAGGTCGCCGAACAAGGCAAGCAGCGACGACTCCACCTTTGCGCGAGTCGCCGCGGCGTCGTCGGCGTACGCGATCAGCAGCGCTCCCTCGACGACGGCGCTGAGGACGATCTGGGCCAGCATGGGGGCCGGCCGCGTCGAGTCGACCACCGGAGATGCCTCGACCATGGTGATGAGCAGGCCGAGGCCGTACTGCGCCTCGAGCTCGCGCCAGGTCTGCCAGCCGAGCACGGCGGGCGCATCGGTCATCGCGATCTGGCGCACCTCGGTCCGCTCGGTGATGTCGAGGAATGCCGTCAGTGCTCGAGGGAACAGGTCGCCCTGGCCGGCGGCGATGACGTCGGCGATCTCTTGGACGATCTCTTCCTCGACCTGCTCGAACACGGCACGGAACAGCCCGCGCTTGTCGCCGTAGTGGTGATGCAGTGCGCCGCGGGTGACGCCTGCTCCTCGTACGATCTCGTCCGCCGACACCGCGTTGAAGCCGCGCTCGGCGAACAACGGACGGGCCGCGGCGAGCAGCGCCGTCTGGGTCGCCAACCGGCGATCCTCCTGACTAGGCGCCAACGCGGGTCACGAACTCGATGATGTGCGCGGCGAGCTCGGCCGGCTTGTCCTCGGGGATGAACGTGTAGGAGTCATCGATCAGCACGAGCGACGCGTTCTGGAGCGCGTCGGCGAGTCGTTCGGCCAGCGACACCGGGAACAGCTTGTCCTCGGTTGCCCAGGCCAGCAGCACCGGCTTGTCGAACGCCGGGAGCTTCTCGGCGGCGGCGAGCGTGTGCTTCTTGTTGACGCCCTTGAGGAACCGGGTGAGGTCCTTGCGGATCGCCCGGTCGTGGCGGCTCGGCGCGAGGTAGGACCGTACGGTCTCAGGCGGGATGTCGCGCTTGGCCACCCAACCGAACGCGATCGGCAGGCCCTGGACCGCCTTGATGCGCACGGCCTGGGTCAGCAGGGCGAGGAAGCCGGGTACGTGGGCGAGCCGGGGCAGGGGCGCGAACGTCGGCGGGAAGAACCGCTCGAACGCGTCGCACGAGGCCAGCACGACCCGTCCGATGCGTTCGGGTCGACGGGTCATGAGCACCTGGGTGATGGCGCCGCCCGTGTCGTTGGCCACGATCGTCACGTCGTCGAGGTCGAGGCGCTCGAGGAGGTCGGCGATGAGGTCAGCCACGCCCGGCGGCGTGAGGTCGGCGTGGGGCATCGGGATCGAGTGCGAGCCGAGTGGCCAGTCGACGGCGAAGGTGTGAAGGCCGGCGGCCACGGCGTCGGGCACCACGTCGCGCCAGAGGTCGGCGTTGACGAGCAGGCCGTGCACGAACACGACGACGGGGCCCTGGGTCGGCCCGTTCTCGAAGTAGCGCACCGTGCCAGTGCCCAGATCGAGCTCGTGCGGCGTACCCAGAGCTGCAGGATGGGGAGTCATACGGCGAACATACATACGGTATGTATGTAACGTCAACCGGTCAGGGGACGAGCAGCACCTTTCCGGTGGCGCGGCGCTCGTCGAGGGTGAGCAGCGCCTGCGACGCCTCCTCGAGAGGGAACGCCGGACCGACGACAGGCTGCAGAGCGCCGCTCTCGAGGTGCGGCACCATCGCGGCCCATTCGGTGGCGATGTGCCCGGGACGCTTGAGCACGTACGCGCCCCAGCCCACGCCGACGACCGCGATGTTGTTGAGCAGCAGACGGTTGACCTTGACGGTCGGGATCTCACCGGCCGTGAAGCCGATGACCAGGAGGCGACCGTCATCCTTCAGACAGCGCAGCGAGTCGGTGAACCTGTCACCGCCGACCGGGTCGACGACGATGTCGACGCCGCCCTGGTCCGCGACGGCATCCTTGAACCCGTCGGCGAGGACGAACTCGTCGGCACCTGCCTCCAGCGCGACGGCACCCTTCTCAGGGGTCGAGGTGACCGCGATGACACGGCCGGCGCCGAAGGCCTTGGCGACCTGGATTGCCGCGGTGCCGATCCCGCCGGCAGCGCCCTGCACCAGCACGGACTCGCCCTCGACGAGGTGTCCGCGCTCGACCAGTGCGAAGTAGGCCGTGCCGTAGTTGAAGATGATCGACGCGCCCTGCTCGTACGAGATCGTGTCGGGCAGCTTGAACGTCGTGTCGAGCGGCGCGACCGCCTCCTCGGCGAACCCGCCGAGCAGGCACAGCGCCGCGACACGGTCTCCCGGGGCGAAGCCGGAGCCCGCGGGGGCACTGATCACGTCACCGGCGATCTCGGCTCCCGGCGTGAAGGGAAGGTCGGGCTTCATCTGATAGAGCCCGCGGCTCTGCAGCACCTCGGGGAACGCGACCCCCGCCGCGCGCACGCGGATCAGGACCTGGTCATCGCCGGGCTGCGGGCTGGGGAGCTCGTTGACCTCGAGGGCCGTGGGACCGTCGAGCGTCGTGATCTGGACAGCTTTCATGGGCGAGACACTACCGCAGGACTAAGCGAGCGCTTAGTCCCGCATGCCCTCGATACGCTGGTGCGATGCAGGGACCCGACGACCAGATCATGAGCTGGATCGACGACCACCGGGTCTCCTGGATCACCTCGTTCACGAAGGCGTTGCTGCACGTCAACGAGACCCACTGGATCCTCGCGATGTTCGGACTCGTCGCTGCCATCGTGATCGTGTGGCGACGAGCGTGGCGCGTCGGGATCTCCACGGTATGGGCCGTCCTGACCGCGGGCTGGATCTCGAGCCTGCTCAAGGAGCACTTCGAGCGGCCGCGGCCCCAGTTTCCCGACGCGCTGGTCCAGGTCGACGGCTGGGCGATGCCCTCCAACCACTCGTCCGTGCTTGCGGCGGGCTGCATCACGTTCGTGTGCGCTGTCGCCTGGTCGTCGAAGCGGGCACGCCTGTGGACGTCAGTCGTCCTCGCGCTCGGGACGCTGGTGATCTGCATGGCGATGGTCTATCTCGGTGCTCACTGGCCGACCGACGTCCTCGCCGGGTGGGCGCTGGGGGGCGCGATCGGGGCGGCGTTCGGGTTCGTCTTCAAGCCACGCGCGGACGCTGCCTGACCGCCGGACACAATGGAGCGATGCGCCTCATCGATATCCTCCCGGCCGGGACGACGAACGACGAGGACGCCGTCTACGACGCGATTGCCCAATGGGTCGAGAGTCGCGGGCTGACCCTCTATCCGGCGCAGGACGAGGCGATCCTGGAATGCGTGGCGGGCTCCAACGTCATCCTTGCCACACCGACCGGATCCGGGAAGAGCCTCGTCGCCACCGGCGCCATGGCTGCGGCGTTGGCACGCGGCGAGTGCAGCGTCTACACCGCACCGATCAAGGCGCTGGTGAGCGAGAAGTTCTTCGACCTGTGCGAGATCTTCGGAGCCGAGAACGTCGGCATGGTCACCGGCGACGCTGCCGTGAACGCCGATGCGCCGATCATCGCCGCCACAGCGGAAATTCTCGCCAACATGGCGCTGCGTGAAGGCGCCGGCGCCGACATCGGACTGGTCGTGATGGATGAGTTCCACTTCTACTCAGATCCCGATCGCGGCTGGGCGTGGCAGGTCCCGCTGATCGAGCTTCCACGCGCCCAGTTCCTGCTGATGTCGGCAACGCTGGGTGACACCTCGATGTTCGAGGCCGATCTCGCCCGACGTACGGGTCGCGAGACCACGGTCGTCAGCTCGACCGAGCGACCGGTTCCGCTGGTCAGCGAATACGTCACCTCGCCGGTGCAGGAGACCCTCGAGCAGCTCATCGAGACGGGTCAGACGCCGGTGTACGTCGTCCACTTCACCCAGCTCTCGGCGCTCGAGCGGGCGCAGGCGCTCACCAGCATCAAGGTCGCGACCCGCGCCGAACGCGACATCATCGCCGACGCGCTCGGCGACTTCCGGTTCTCCTCGGCGTTCGGCAAGACCCTGTCGAGGCTCATCCGGTCGGGAGTCGGCGTGCACCATGCCGGGATGCTGCCGCGCTATCGCCGGCTCGTCGAGACGCTGACCCAGCAAGGACTGCTCAAGGTCGTCTGCGGCACCGACACCCTCGGCGTCGGCATCAACGTCCCGATCCGCACCGTGCTGTTCAGCGGACTGTCGAAGTACGACGGCAACCGACAGCGCCAGCTCCAGGTGCGCGAGTTCCAGCAGATCG
Organism: Aeromicrobium panaciterrae; assembly: GCF_039537165.1. Taxonomy (GTDB): domain Bacteria; phylum Actinomycetota; class Actinomycetes; order Propionibacteriales; family Nocardioidaceae; genus Aeromicrobium; species Aeromicrobium panaciterrae. The sequence goes on from NZ_BAAAZZ010000002.1 coordinate 1,928,373, forward strand.
CCGGGCGCGCCGGTCGGGCCGGCTACGACACGATCGGCCACGTCGTCGTCGAGGCGCCCGAGCACGACATCGAGAACGCCCGGCTGGTCCGCAAGGCCGGAGACGACCCCAAGAAGCTCAAGCGGGTCAACCGCAAGAAGGCGCCCGAGGGATTCGTGTCGTGGGGCGAGAAGACATTCGAGAAGCTCTCGACCGGCACGCCTGAGTCATTGGTGTCCCGGATGAAGGTCAGCCACTCGATGGTGCTCGACGTCATCTCGCGACCCGGTGATGCGCGGGCCTCGCTCGAGCGACTCCTGCGCGAGAGCGGCGAGACCGAGGAGTCGCAGGACAAGCTGTTGGCCGAGGTCGACGAGATCATCGACGCCCTGCTCGCCGGGGAAGTCGTCGAACGGATCGACCCGCCGGACGCCGAAGGCCGTTCGCTGCGACTCACGATCGACCTGCAGGCCAACTTCGCGCTCAACCAGCCGCTGTCGCCGTTCGCGGTGGCCACGCTGGAGCTGCTCGACAGCGAGTCGCCGACGTACGCGCTCGACGTCGTGTCGGTGATCGAGGCGACGCTCGACGACCCGCGGCCGATCGTCAACGCGCAGCGCCACCGTGCCCGCGGCGAGGCGGTCAACGAGATGAAGATGGACGGCATCGAGTACGACGAGCGGATGGAGCTGCTGGAGGAGATCACGCATCCCAAGCCGCTCGAGGAGCTGCTCACGGCGGCGTACGAGACCTATCGCGGCGGGCACCCATGGGTCGCCGACCACGAGCTGCGGCCCAAGTCGGTCGTCCGCGAGATGTGGGAGCGGGCCATGACGTTCTCAGAGCTGATCGGCGACTACCAGCTCGCCCGGTCCGAAGGGCTCGTGCTGCGCTACCTGTCGGACGTCTACAAGACGCTCGGGCGGACGGTGCCCGTTGCAGCCAGGAACACCGAGCTGGAGGACCTCACCGAGTGGCTCGGCGAGCTGGTGCGCCAGACCGACTCGAGCCTGCTGGACGAGTGGGAGCAGCTGATCCATCCCGGTGATGATCCGGCCGACGTACGCCCCAAGGCGCTGGGCGCCGAGACCCCGCGCCCCGTCACGGGCAACCCCCGCGCCTTTCGGGTGCTGGTCCGCAACGCGATGTTCCGGCGGGTCGAGCTCGCGGCGTTCGGTCGCTGGACCGCGCTCGCTGAGCTCGATGGCGAGGACGGCTGGGATGCGACGGCTTGGATGGACGCGATGGCGGCCTATCGCGAGGAGTACGACTCGATCGGGACGGGCCCGGGGTCCCGTGGTCCAGAGCTGTTCATGGTCGAAGAAGGCTCGACGACGTGGACCGTGCGCCAGACCTTCGACGATCCGGAGGGTGATCGGGACTGGGGCATCACGGCCCAGGTCGACCTGGCACTGAGCGATGAGATCGGCGAGGCCGCCGTGACGATCCTCGATGTCGGGCCGCGCTGAGGCCGAGGCCGCTTGCGGCCGAGCGTCGAAGCGCGCCAGAGAGCGGAGCGACCGTGAGCGTGCCACGCCGAAGGCGTCCGACTGCGAGGCGTGGCGAGATGCCCACCCAGCGTTGGGATCACTTGGTCACCGCGCCTCGGGCTTCGCCCTCACATTCGGCCGCGGGCGGCCTCATTGGCGAACGAGACTGTCAGCGGGCGGTGAGCTTGAGCGGTGCCTTGTCGCCCGGAACGTTGGTGATGTTGCGCAGCTTGTTGGGTGCCACCGTGGGTGCCTCGACCGAGTAGCGCTGCAGCACCTCGCGGAGCACGACGGTGCCCTCCATCAGTGAGAACGCGGCGCCGATGCAGCGGCGTACACCGCCACCGAACGGGATCCACGTGTTGGGTGCGATCTTGTCGACCAGGAAGCGCTCGGGGTTGAACACGTGCGAGTCGGCAAAGCTCGCCTCGCGGCTGTGTGACAGCATGATCGACGGGGTGACGGTGGTGCCCTTCGGGAGCAGCCGGCCGCCGACGACCTGGTCGCTCTGCAGCGTGCGGGCCACGAAGTCGATGATCGGGTGAAGGCGCATCGACTCCTTGAGACAGGCCTCGAGGAACGCCTCGTCACCGTTGTCTGCCGCGGCGAGCGCCTTGGCCAGGATCTCGGGACTGCGCCCCAGCTCGTGCAGTGTCCACGACAGCGCCGAGGCGGTCGTCTCGTGACCCGCCAGCATCAGGGTGATGAGCTGATCGCGCATCTCGATGTCGCTGAGCGGCTCTTCGCCCTCGGTGTCGCCGACCCGCAGCAGCCGTGAGAGCACGTCGTCGCGGCCGTCGAGGTCCTTGGCCTCCCGACGCTCGGCGATCTCGGCGAACAGGATCTGGTCGACCTCCTGCTGGTTCTTGAAATAGCCGCGCCACGGCGGGAGTGCGAAGAGTCGGGGGTACGACCACGCCAGCAGCATCTTGGCGTCGATGTTGACCATGCGGTTGACCTTGGGGCGCAGCACGGCGAGGCGCTTCTCGTCGGTGACGCCGAACACGACCTGCAGGATGACGTCGAGCGTCAGCGCGTTCATGCGGTCGAGGGTCATCAGCTTGTCGCCGTCGCGCCAGGAGTCGACCTCGACCTTGGCGATCGCCTCGACGAGAGGTTGGTAGGCACGCATCGACGGGCCGGTGAAGGCCGGCATCAGGAGCTTGCGTCCGCGCTGGTGTTCCAGGTCGTCGGTGATCAGCAGTGAGTGCTCACCCATGACGGGCTTGAGGATCGCGTTGCCCTCGCCGGCGTGGAACTGCGCCGGGTCGGCGGCGAAGATCTCCTTGATGTCGACCGGGTCGCTGAAGACGACGAACGTACGCGGACCCGGCAGGATCTGGATCGAGAAGGTGTCGCCGAACTTCTCATGGATGCCCGGAACCAGGCCCTGCCGATCGCGCAGGAACTTCCAGGTCATGAGCCATGCGGGCGTCTTGGGTCCCGCCGGGATGCCTGGCAGCTCGTCCGTCATGCCGCCACTCACCTTCGGAGATTTCGATTCTCGAGCGCGGCGGCCTGACCAGCAGTGCTCTCTGGCGCCCTCGCTGCGCTCGGTCGGCGCGTCGTCATCAGGCAGCCTTCTCCCACTCGAAGTCCTTGGCCTCGACCCTGCGGGTCTCCCACCAGTACTGGAACGTGAACTTGGGCCAGATCGTACGGTTCTTGCCCTGGCTGTCGAGGTACCAGCTGGTGCAGCCGCCCTGGGTCCAGATGCCCTTCTCGACGAGCTTCTGGATCTCCTTGTTGAACTCGGTCTGCGCCGTCAACGTCGCCTCGGCGGCGACAGCGCCGCGCTTGTCCATCTCGTCGAGCATCTTGATGATGAACTTCGTCTGCTGCTCGATCATGAAGACCACCGAGTTGTGACCGAGCGCCGTGTTGGGGCCGAGCATGAAGTAGAGGTTGGGGAAGCCGTGCACCGTCATGCCCATGTAGGTCTCGGTGCCGTGCTCGCGGAACTGGTCGGCGAGGTTGACGCCGTCCTTGCCCTTGACGTCGAGGTAGTCGAACGCGTCGATCACGTGGAAGCCGGTGCCGTAGATGATGACGTCGGCGTCGTGCTTGACGCCGTTGGCGTCGATGACGCCGTCCTTGACGATCTCGGCGACGCCGTCGGTGCTCAGCGTGACGTTGTCGCGCAGGAACGTCGGGTAGTAGGTGTTGGACTGCAGGACGCGCTTGCAGCCGAGGCGGTAGTCAGGCGTCAGCTTGGCGCGCAGCTCGGGGTCGGGGATCTTCTTGGCGAGGTAGCGCTTCACGATCTTCTCGGCGACCGGGAGGATCTTGACGTGGCCGTTGAAGCCGATCGCGCGCGCCTCGAGCGCCCAGTAGAGCGCGTTGCGATAGGCGCGCGTGGCTCCGGGGACCTTGGCGAAGACCTTCTTGCGCCACTCCGGCGTGGGCTTGTCCTTCTTGGGCAGGACCCACGCAGGGGTGCGCTGGAAGACCGTCAGGTGGCCGACCTCCTGGGCGATGATCGGGATGAACTGGATGGCGCTGGCGCCGGTCCCGATGACGACGACCTTCTTGTCCTTGAGGTCGACGTCGTGGTCCCACTGGGCGGAGTGGAACTTGGGTCCCTCGAACGAGTCGGCGCCGGCGATCTCCGGAACGTTGGGGATGTGCAGCCCGCCGACTCCGGCGACCACGACACGGGCTTCGTAGTCCTCGCCGCCCCGGGTCTTGACGGTCCAGACCGAGCGATCGTCGTCCCACGTCGCGCCCGTGACCTCGACGCCGAACGTGATGTAGGGACGGATGCCCTTCTCGTCGGCGACCTTGCGCATGTAGGCCCAGATCTCGGCCTGTCCGGAGAAGCTCTTGCTCCAGCTGTGGTTGAGCTCGTACGAGAACGAGTACATGTGGCTCGGGATGTCGCACTCGCAGCCGGGGTAGGTGTTGTCGCGCCAGGTGCCTCCGACATCATGGGCCTTCTCGAGGACGACGAAGTCCTCACGGCCTGAGTCGCGCAGCTTCATGGCAGCACCCATGCCCGAGAACCCGGTGCCGATGATGACGATGTCCTTTTTGATCACGTTTCGGATACTATCGGTATCTGGAATGCTTGCCAATGTGACACCGGGCGCTTCCGAATGAGAGGGGACAAGCGATGACCGTCAACGAGGTACGCGCCGTCAGCCGGGCCGAGCGCCAGGCGCAGACCCGCGAGAGCCTGATCGCGGTGGCCCGCGAGATGTTCCTCACCGACGGCTACGCCGCGACGTCCCTCGACAAGGTCGCGCTCGAGGCGGGCTTCTCCAAGGGCGCGGTCTACTCCAACTTCTCCGGCAAGGAAGAGCTCTGCATGGCGGTGCTCGACAGCATCCACGAGGAGCAGATCAACGGCGTCGTGACCGCGTTCACGCAGGGCACCGACCTCGAGGGACGGATCGACGCCTTCGCCGCGTGGGCCCAGGAAGGCGTCGGCAAGCCGAGCTGGACGGCACTCGAGGTCGAGTTCGCCGCCGTCGCGCGCCAGAGCCCGTACGTCGCCTCCGAGCTCAAGAAGCGCCACCGCGCGATCGTCGCCGCGGCCGCTGACCTCGTACGTCAGGTGACCGGCGAAGCCGGCATCGAGCTCAAGATGCCCGCCGAGCAGGCTGCCACGATCCTGCTCAGCCTCGGCATCGGCCTCGCCGCTCTCCGGTCGCTCGACAGTTCGGTCGACATCAGCGTCCTCGCCGACACCATGCGCACCCTGCTCAGCGGAGGAGCAACGGCTCAGTAGCCACCATTGGCCTTGAAGCGCTCGAAGCTGGCGGCCACCTCGGCCTCGGCCTCGACACGGCCGACCCAGTTGGCGCCTTCGACTGACTTGCCGGGCTCAAGATCCTTGTAGACCTCGAAGAAGTGCTGGATCTCGAGCCGGTCGAACTCGGGTACGTGGTGGATGTCGCGCAGGTGCTCCTGGCGCGGATCCGACGCCGGCACGCACAGCACCTTGTCGTCGCCGCCGGCCTCGTCGGTCATGCGGAACATGCCGATCGCGCGGCAGGCGATGACGCAGCCGGGAAACGTGGGCTCCGAGAGGAGCACGAGGGCGTCGAGCGGATCGGTGTCGAGGCCCAGCGTGTTGTCGATGAAGCCGTAGTCGGCGGGGTACTGGGTCGAGGTGAACAGCGTCCGGTCGAGGCGGATGCGATGCGTCTCGTGGTCGACCTCGTACTTGTTGCGATTGCCCTTGGGGATCTCAACGGTGACGTCGAAAATCACGGGTGCCTCCGGCTGGTAGCTGTGTCTGTGTGAAATCGTGTGGCGTCTGGCGCGAGGAGCGCGGCGCGACGGTGTCTCTATAGTCTGGCCCATGTGACGGACCGGGGCATACGCAGGGGTGCACGTCCTCGCGGCGCAATCGCGATCCCCGTCGGCGCGCTGGTGCTCGCGCTGATCGCCTCGGCGGTGCTCTGGACGCGCGGAAGCCTCAACCCGCTGATCTGCGACGGCGACTGCGGACCCGCGTACGTCACGGCTCCCGGCGCTCTCACGGATGCCTCCCGGCCCAAGGGCGCGACACCCCATGCGGCTCCGTCCGGCACGGTCGACGGCGCCAAGGTCGAGGCAGCCGTCGCCGGGGCGCTCGGTGATGACGCACTCGGTGGCCACGTCGGTCTCGCGGTCGTCAGTCCAACCGGTGAGGTGCTGGCGACACGAGGCAGCGGCACGTACGTGCCCGCGTCGACCGCGAAGGTGCTCACCGCGTTCGCCTCGCTCGCCACGGTCGGCCCGCAGGAGCAGTTCCACACCCGCGTCATGCTCGCCGGCGATCAGCTGGTCCTCGTCGGTGGCGGTGACCCCTACCTCCTCGTCAAGAAGCCCAAGGTGCCCGACCGTGCCGTCCGCGCGGATCTGACGACGCTGGCGACGCGAACCGCGACGGCGTTGAAGCGCGACGGTGTCACCGCGGTCAGCCTGGGCTACGACGCCTCGCTGTTCACCGGCCCGTCCGCGAGTGCGGGCTGGCCCTCGATGTACGTCACCGCCAACATCGTCACGCCGGTCAGCGCGCTGTGGGCCGACCAGGGCGAGGCGCACGGCATCCGGTCCCGCGATCCCGCGCTGAGTGCGGGCAAGATCTTCGGCCGCCTGCTCGAGGAGCGCGGCATCCAGGTCACCGGCGGACCGGCTGCCGCTCGTGTGCCCGATGGCGCCAAGGAGGTCGCGTCGATGGCCAGTGCGACCGTCGCGCAGATCGTCGAGGCGCTGGTCCGTACGAGCGACAACCAGGCTGCCGAGGTGATGTTGCGCCACGTCGCGATCGCGGCGGGCAAGCCGGCGACGTTCGAGGGCGGCGCCGAGGCGGTGACCGAGGCGTTGACCAAGGCGAGCATCGACACGACCGGGCTGAGGCTGCGCGACGGCAGCGGGCTGTCCCGCGACGACCGCGTGTCGCCGACCACGCTGGCCCAGACCATGCTGGCCGCGCTGGCCAGCCTGCGCACCTCCTCGCTGCTGGGCGACCTGCCGGTGAGCGGGTTCAGCGGGACGTTGCTTGAGCGGTTCTCGGGGTCGAAGGGTGCGTACGGCCAGGTGCGCGCCAAGACCGGCACGCTGACCGGGGTGCACTCGCTGGCCGGCTATGCCACCGAGGCGAGTGGTCTGCCGGTCTACTTCGCGCTGATGTCGGACGGCACGCCGGAGATCCCGCTCGCCGCCGCCGAGGCTGCCCTCGACCGAGTGGCCGCTGCGATTGCAGCCTGCTCGTGCAGTAGCTGAGCTCGCGAGCGGGGCCATCGGCTCATCCCGCCTCGCAGTGGCAGCTTCGCTGCGGGACGCTCACGGCCGCTTCGGCCTCCGCGTAAGTTGTAGGCATGATCGATTGGAAGCTCGCGCTGTCGACGGCGACCCGGCTGACCAAGCCCGGCCCCGACATGGGTGCCGCCGAGGTGGCCGAGGCGGTCGCGGAGCTCCGCGAGGGCGCGGCACGCTCTGAAGGACCCGTACGCGAGTTCAGCCGGCTGCACGCGACGTCGGCCACAGCACCCGTGCTGGTCGTCGATCGACCGCGGTGGATCGAGGCCAACCTCGACACGTTCCGCACGCTGATGGACCCGGTGATGGACAAGCTCCGGGCCGCCGACAAGATGCCGTCCGGGCTGAGCCGAACCGTGGGCAGCAAGGTCGGTGGCGCCGAGGTCGGCGCACTGATGTCGTTCATGTCGACCAAGGTGCTGGGCCAGTTCGACCCGTTCTGGAACGGTCCCGGCGGTGAGGGAGGGCGGCTCCTGCTGGTCGCGCCCAACATCGTCCAGGCCGAGCGCCAGCTCGGTGTCGACCCGCACGACTTCCGGCTCTGGGTCTGCCTGCACGAGGAGACCCATCGCGTGCAGTTCACCGCCGTCGAGTGGATGCGCGACCACATGCGGTCGTTGCTCGACGAGTTCATCGACGCGACCGACCTGGAGTCAGGGGCACTCTCGGCGATGGTCGGCGACTCGTTCGGCGAGATCGTCAAGATCGTCCGCGGGGAGTCCGACACCTCGATCAACGAGTTGTTCCAGAACCCTCGCCAGAAGGAGATCGTCGACCAGCTCACCGGCATCATGTCGCTGCTCGAAGGGCATGCCGACGTCGTCATGGACGGTGTGGGGCCCGAGGTGATCCCGAGCGTCGACGTGATCCGCCGCAAGTTCAACCAGCGCCGCCAGGGCGCCGGAGGCCTCGACAAGATGTTGCGCCGGCTGCTCGGCGTCGACGCCAAGATGCGCCAGTACAAGGATGGTGCCGCCTTCGTGAACACCGCGATCGACACGGTCGGGATCGACGGATTCAACGCCGTGTGGGAGAAGCCGGCCAACCTCCCGGGCAAGGCCGAGATCCTCGATCCGAAGTCCTGGGTCGCCCGCGTACACGGCTGACCATGGCGCCACTCGACCCGGCAGTCGCGGCGGGACGCAATCTCGTACGCCGTGCCCTGGCCGATCTCGGCCCGGGCAGCCGGGTGGTCGTGGCGGTCTCCGGCGGCGCTGACTCGTTGGCGCTCGCCCGGGTGACGGCGTTCGTGGCGGGCCAGGAGTCGTGGGACCTGCGCGCCGTCATCGTCGACCACCAGCTGCAGGACGGATCGGCCGACGTCGTGGAGCGGACGGCCAAACAGCTCGCCGCGATCGGGATCGACGCCGAGGCCGTGACGGTCGACGTCGGGACGGACGGTGGACCCGAGGCTGCTGCACGCTCCGCCCGGTACGCCGTGCTCGGGGCGCAGCAGGCCGACGCGGTGCTGCTGGCGCACACCCTCGACGACCAGGCCGAGACCGTGCTGCTGGGACTGGGCCGCGGGTCCGGCCCACGCTCCATCGCGGGCATGGCGGAGGTCAACGGTGTCTTCCGGCGGCCGTTCCTCCAGCTTCGGCGCAGCGACACCGAGCAGATCTGCCGGGCGACGGGGTTGACGTGGTGGACCGACCCGCACAACGCCGACCCGGCCTACCGCCGCGTGCGTGTCCGCACCGAGGTGATGCCGGTCCTGGAGGACGTGCTGGGTGGCGGCGTGGCCGAAGCGCTCGCCCGTACGGCCGACCAGGTCCGGGCAGACGGCGCGCACCTCGACGCCATCGCCGACGCCGTCGAGCAGCCGCTCGACATCGCCACGCTCGCCGCGCTGCCCGACGTGATCCGCTCGCGGGTGCTGCGCCGTACGGCCCTTGACGCCGGAGTCAATCCGTCAGAGCTCGCCGCCGTGCACCTGGCGGAGATCGACCGGCTGGTCACCGATTGGCACGGCCAGCTGCGCATCGAGCTGCCGGGAGGTGTCGCCTGCGTCCGAGTGGGGGATTCCCTCGCGTACGTCACGACCCCTGTGGGAGGGTGAACCCGTGGATCAGACGCATGTTGCCGGAGAGATCGAAGCCGACCAGGTCCTGCTGACCGAGGAGCAGATCATCGCTCGCCTCGCCGAGATGGCGGCGCAGATCGAGGCCGACTACGAGGGCAAGGACCTGCTGCTCGTCGGTGTGCTCAAGGGTGCCGTGATGGTGATGGCCGACCTCGCACGCAGCCTCAACCGGCACGTCGAGATGGACTGGATGGCGATCTCGTCCTACGGCTCGGGCACCAAGTCGTCAGGCGTCGTACGCATCCTCAAGGACCTCGACACCGACCTCAAGGACCGGCACGTGCTCGTCGTCGAGGACATCATCGACACCGGCCTGACGCTGTCGTGGCTGATCACCAACCTCAAGTCACGCGGCCCGGCGTCGGTCGAGATCGCGACGCTCCTGCGCAAGCCCGAGGCGGTCACGATGGACGTCGACGTGACGTATGTCGGCTTCGACATCCCCAACGCGTTCGTCGTCGGCTACGGCCTCGACTACGACGAGAAGTACCGCAACCTGCGCTGCATCGGCACCCTCTCGCCCCACGTCTACTCCTAGGAGGGCCTCGATCGGGAGGCCCCACATCGTGACCGTGCGCTCCAGCAGGAACTAACCCTGATGCGGGCATCGTTCCATGGGTGTAACGGTCGGCGTGTACCGTCTAGATACCCACTATTTACTAGGGAGAAGTGGACTCGTTCCACACCGTCATGAATCTGAAACGCCTCTTCAAGGGTCCATTGCCCTGGATCATCCTGATCGCCGTGATCGTGTTCACGGTGCTCGGCTTCGCCAACTCCGCCGACGGCTACAACGAGGTCAAGACCTCGACGATGGTCGGCTACATCGACGACGGCAAGGTCAAGGACCTCAAGTTCGTCGAGGGTGACCAGGAGATCAGGGCCACCCTCAAGCAGGGCGGCAAGAAGGTCCGGGCCACGTGGCTGGGCGATCAGGGCTACGAGCTGGTGCAGAAGGCCGACAAGGCCAAGGCGGACAACACGCTCCCCAACTACGACGTCGAGATCCCCAAGAGCAGCCCCATCGTGAGCCTGCTGATCAGCATCGCCCCGTTCGTGCTGATCTTCTTCTTCATCATGTGGATCATGAACAACGCCGCCGGTGGTGGCGGCCGCGTCATGCAGTTCGCCAAGTCCAAGGCGAAGCTGATGAACAAGGACACCCCCAAGACCACGTTCGCCGACGTCGCCGGGTGCGACGAGGCGATCGAGGAGCTCGGCGAGATCAAGGAGTTCCTCCAGGCCCCGGCGAAGTTCCAGGCCGTGGGCGCCAAGATCCCCAAGGGCGTGCTGCTGTACGGCCAGCCCGGCACCGGCAAGACGCTGCTGGCTCGTGCCGTCGCCGGCGAGGCGGGCGTCCCGTTCTACTCGATCTCGGGCTCTGACTTCGTCGAGATGTTCGTCGGCGTCGGCGCCAGTCGTGTCCGCGACCTTTTCGAGCAGGCCAAGGAGAACGCGCCCGCGATCGTCTTCATCGATGAGATCGACGCCGTCGGACGCCACCGTGGCACCGGCATGGGCGGCGGCCACGACGAGCGCGAGCAGACCCTCAACCAGCTGCTGGTCGAGATGGACGGCTTCGACGTACGCGGCGGGGTCATCCTGATCGCCGCGACCAACCGCCCCGACGTCCTCGACCCGGCGCTGCTGCGCCCCGGTCGCTTCGATCGCCAGATCGGCGTCGAGTCGCCTGACCTCAAGGGCCGCACCCAGATCCTCAAGGTGCACGCCCGCGGCAAGCCGATCGCTGCCGATGTCGATCTTGAGGCAGTCGGCCGGCGTACGCCCGGCTTCAGCGGTGCCGACCTCGCCAACGTCCTCAACGAGGCCGCGCTGCTGACAGCCCGCAACAACGACAAGATGATCGACAACGCCGCCCTGGACGAGGCGATCGACCGTGTCATCTCCGGTCCGCAGAAGCGCACCCGCCTGATGAACGAGAAGGAACGCCTCATCACGGCCTATCACGAGGGTGGCCACGCGCTGGTCGCCGCGGCGCTCCCGCAGAGCGACCCCGTCCACAAGATCACGATCCTGCCGCGCGGTCGCGCGCTCGGCTACACGATGGTGCTGCCCGACGAGGACAAGTACTCCCAGACGCGTGCCGAGCTGCTCGACAAGCTGGCCTACATGATGGGTGGCCGCGCCGCCGAGGAGCTGGTGTTCCACGATCCGACGACGGGTGCCGGCAACGACATCGAGAAGGCCACCGGGCTCGCCCGGTCGATGGTCACGCAGTACGGCATGACCGAGCGCCTCGGTGCCGTACGTCTCGGCGAGGACCAGAGCCAGCCGTTCCTCGGCCGCGACATCGGACACGCGCGCAACTACTCGGAGTCGGTTGCCGCGATCGTCGACGAGGAGATCAACAAGCTGATCACGTTCGCGCACCAGGAAGCGTTCGACATCCTCGACGAGAACCGTGACGTGCTCGACGAGCTCGTCCGCGAGCTGATGGAGAAGGAGACGCTCGACAAGGCCCAGGTAGCCGAGATCTTCAAGCCGCTGCGTCGCCGCGAGATCCGTCCTCCGTGGACCGGTTCCAAGACCCGCGTTCCGTCCAAAGTCCCGCCGATCGTCGGTGCACCTCGCCCGAGCACCAACGGTCACGCTCCCGAGGTCGGCGTGGTCATCGGCCCCGACACCGGGCCCGACGCGCCGTCGCCGGATGCGCCGGAGACTGCGTGACGGTCGATCTGCCTCGCGCCGAGGCGGCAATCCGCGAGCTGCTGTTCGCGGTCGGCGAGGATCCTGACCGGGACGGTCTCCGCGACACGCCAGCGCGCGTCGCCAAGTCCTACATCGAGCTGCTCGCCGGTCTCGACCAGCGGCCGGAGGATGTCCTGACCGCGGTGTTCGAGGTCGGCCACGACGAGCTCGTGCTGGTCAAGGACATCGAGATGTGGTCGATGTGCGAGCACCACCTGGTGCCGTTCTTCGGCGTCGCCCATGTCGGCTACATCCCGTCCGAGGGCGGCAAGGTCACCGGCCTGTCCAAGCTCGCCCGCGTCGTCGACGTGTTCGCGCGTCGCCCGCAGGTGCAGGAACGCCTCACCACCGAGATCGCCGAGGCGCTGGTGAAGCACCTCGAGCCGCGCGGCGTGATCGTCGTGATCGAGGCGGAGCACCTGTGCATGACGATGCGGGGCGTGCGCAAGGGCGGTGCCAAGACGATCACGAGTGCCGTACGCGGCCAGCTGCGCGACCCGGCGACCCGAGCCGAGGCCATGGGCCTCATCACCTCGCGCTAGCGATGCTCCCCGGACTCGCCGACGACCGGTGCGTCGTGATGGGCGTCGTGAACGTCACGCCCGACTCGTTCTCCGACGGCGGCAAGTGGCTCGACCCGGTCTCGGCGATCCGCCATGGTGTCGAGCTCGCCGAGCAGGGTGCCGATCTCGTCGACGTCGGCGGTGAGTCCACCAGACCCGGCGCGATCCGGATCGACGTCGATGAAGAGCTGCGCCGCGTCGTACCCGTGATCGAGGGCCTGGTCGCGGAAGGCATCACGGTCTCGGTCGACACGATGCGCGCCGCCGTGGCCGAGCGGGCCCTGGAGGCTGGCGCGGCGATCCTCAACGACGTCTCGGGGGGCCGGGCAGATCCCGCGATGGTCGGCGTCGCGGCGGTGGCGCGGTGCCCTCTCGTGCTGATGCACTGGCGCCAGCACTCGGCGGTGATGCAGGACCGGGACCACACGACGTACGACGACCTGGTCGCCGACGTGATCCGCGAGCTGATCGAGCAGGTCGAGGTCGCGCTGGCCGCCGGCGTCGACCGCAACCACATCATCATCGACCCGGGACTGGGGTTCTCCAAGACCGGTGACCAGAACTGGTCGGTGCTCGCCCATCTCGACCAGCTCACCCAGCTGGGTTATCCCGTGCTGGTCGCTGCGAGCCGCAAACGGTTCCTGGGGGAGCTGCTGGCCGCTGACGGCGAGCTCCGCCCGATCGACCAGCGTGAGGACGCGACGACCGCGATCACGGCCCTGTGCGCCCAAGCCGGTGTGTGGGGCGTACGCGTCCACGAGCCGGCCGCATCGGCTGACGCCGTACGCGTGGTGGCACGCATGCAGCGAGGTACTCCCCCTACGCGTCTGCACGTGGGCGCTCAGTCAAGAGGTGCGCGTGGGGGGACTCCCACTTGACCGAGGCCGCATTGGCGACGCACAGGGCGTTCTATGACGCCGTGGAGACGGGGGACGTCGACCTCATGGCGTCGCTGTGGGTCGATGACCACGGCACGTCGTGCGTGCACCCCGGGGCGGTGCCGCTGCGGGGCACGTCGGCAGTGCTGCGGTCGTGGACCGTGCTGATGGCGAACGTCGGCTACATCCAGTTCTTCCTGACGGACCTCGACATCTCGACCCTTCCGCCGGGCGATGATGACCCGGCGGTCGTCACGATCACGTGCACCGAGAACATCCTCTCGGGCGCCGAGCAGCTGGGGCCGGAAACCTTCTCAGGGGCCAAGGCGGTGTGCACCAGTATCTTGGTACGTGACGGCAGCGGGTGGAAGTTCTGGTCCCGTCACGCTTCACCGGTCGCCGAGATCGGCGACCCAGATCCGGAGGACAGATGACGATTCCCGCAGGCCTGGATCGCATCGACCTGATGGGCGTCAGCGGCCACGGCTACCACGGACTGTTCGACTTCGAGCGCGAGCACGGCCAGCAGTTCTCGGTCGACGTGAGCCTGGGTCTCGACCTCGGCCCGGCGGCCCGCGACCACGACCTGGCCAAGTCCGTCGACTACGGAGTGCTCGCCAAGGGGGTGCACGACGTGATCGAAGGCGATCCGGTCGACCTCATCGAGACCGTCGCCCTCCGCATCGTGGACATGTGCCTCGCCGACGAGTCGGTGCAATGGGTTAGCGTGACGGTGCACAAACCTGAAGCGCCCATCGCGGTGACGTTCTCCGATGTCGCCGTCACGATCGAGCGGAGCAAGCAGTGACCGAATCACCCACCCCGTACGTGCTTGACGCCGACACGATGACCGGTGGCATGCGCCCCATCCGTCAAGCCGTGCTGGCATTCGGGTCCAACCTGGGTGATCGTCACGGCAAGCTGCAGGGCGGGGTCTCGACGCTCGAGGACACCCCGGAGGTCACGGTCGTCGCGATCTCTTCGGTCTACGAGACCGACGCCGTCGGCGGTCCCGCCGACGCCGGCAAGTTCCTCAACGCCGTCGTGCTGATCGACACGACGCTCACGGTCCACACGCTGCTTGATCGTGCCCTGGCGATCGAGGACGCGTTCGGCCGCGAGCGCTCCGAGCCCAATGCCCCGCGCACCCTCGATGTCGACCTGATCGTCGTGGGTGACCGCATCGCCGATGACGAGCAGCTGACGCTGCCGCACCCGCGAGCACATGAGCGGGGCTTCGTGCTCGTGCCGTGGCTCGAGATCGATCCGGAGGGCGAGATCCCCGGCAAGGGCTTCGTCGCCGACCTCATCGCCGATGTCGACACCTCAGGCGTCACGAAGCGCGAGGACCTCGAGATCATCTTGTGATTCCCGGGCTGGCCAGCGCATGAACAAGTCCAGGCGTACGTCGGCGCTGTTGCTGGCCGCGCTGATCGGCACCGGGCTGGTTCTCGGACGCATCGTCCCCGAGCTGCTCCTGCGCGCCGACCGCAGCGTCCCGGTGGTCGGCTGGGGTGCCGCGCTGGCGCTGTTCCTCGGAGCACTGGTCCTCGGGTTCCTCGCCTGGAGCACCTGGCAGAGCCTGCACAAGAAGAACCAACGCATGACATCCGACCATGGCGTCACGATGCTGGCGCTCGCCAAGGCCAGTGCCGTCGTCGCGGCCCTGTTCGCCGGCGTCTACGGCGGTTACGCGGTGTCCTACCTCGACTCGTTCGACTCGCCGCTGGGCAAGGACCGGGTCATCCATGCGGGCGCCGCCGCGATTGCGGGACTCCTGATGATGGCGGCGGCGCTGGTCCTGGAGCGGGCTCTGCGCATACCGGGTGACGACGACGAGTCCGAGGGCGGCAAGACCGCCCCCACGCCGGCCTGACCGAGGCCGCCCTAGCCCAACAAGGCTTGGCGCAGGGTGCCGAGACCGACGCTGCCGACCCCGAGGGCGCGGCGGTGGAACTCCTTGAGGCCACCGCCAGGCGACTCCGTGGCGTTGGCGGCGACCCACTCGGCACGGAGCTGCTCCCAGATGCGCTGGCCCACCTTGTAGGACGGCGCCTGGCCGGGCCAGCCGAGGTAGCGGTTGACCTCGAAGCGTACGAACGGCTCGTTCATGTTGACGTGCTGCGCCATGAAGCCGAAGGCGTCGTCGCCGGTCCAGGTGCCGGAGCCGTCCGGCTTGGGCTTGCCGAGGTGCACGCCGATGTCGACGACGACGCGGGCCGCACGCATGCGCTGGCCGTCGAGCATGCCGAGCCGGTCGGCGGGATCGTCGAGGTGGCCGAGCTCGGCCATGAGCCGCTCGGCGTACAGGGCCCAGCCTTCGCCGTGGCCGGAGTTCCAGCTGAAGCGGCGCCAGGCGTTCAGCTCGGCACTGTTGTGGACGGCGAGTCCGCACTGGAGGTGATGACCGGGGACACCTTCGTGATAGACCGTCGTCAGCTCGCGCCAGGTATCGAACTCGGTGACGCCCTCAGGCACGCTCCACCACATCCGGCCGGCGCGCTTGAAGTCCTCGCTCGGCGGCGTGTAGTAGATGCCGCCCTCCTGGGTCGGCGCGATCATGCACTCGAGCCGGCGCATCGGCTCGGGGATGTCGAAATGAGTGTCACCGAGCTCGGCCACGGCGCGATCGCTGGTCTCA
This sequence comes from Aeromicrobium panaciterrae, assembly GCF_039537165.1. Taxonomy (GTDB): domain Bacteria; phylum Actinomycetota; class Actinomycetes; order Propionibacteriales; family Nocardioidaceae; genus Aeromicrobium; species Aeromicrobium panaciterrae. The sequence continues at coordinate 1,944,467 of NZ_BAAAZZ010000002.1, forward strand.
TGCATCCAGGCCCGGAGCGCATCGGTGCCGTGCAGCTTGCGACTCGGATCGGAGTCAAGGTGCTGGATCGCCTCGGCCACCGTGGCGCCGGGCAGGATCCGGTCGGCGACGGCGTTCTGCTCGGTGACCATCCGGTTGAGCTCCTCGACACCCCACTCGTAGGTCTCGTCGAGGTCGATCTCGGCACCCACGAAGTAGCGCGAAGCGATCGCATAGTGGTCGCGGCCGACGCCGTCGGCCTGCGGCGCATGCGGCGCGAGCTCGTGGTCGAGGAACTCCACGAGGGCAGCGTAGGCCTCGGTCGCCGCCGTGGCACCCGTCTCGAGCTCGCGAGCCAGGGATGACGGCGCGTCCGGGCGGGCGGCGAGAGCCCGGAAGAAGCTGTCGGCTCCGGTCTGCTTGGACGCCTGCGCCGCGACCTCGCGGACCTGGCGCACGGCCGGCGCATTGTCCGCCGCGATACCGGCTCGCAGTGACTCGATGTAGCCCGCCATCGCGGACGGGATGTTGTGCATGCGTTGCGCGACGTGGGCCCAGTCGTCGTCGGTCTCGGTCGCCATCAGGTCGAAGATGTCGCGGAGGTCCTGTCCGGCCGACGCGATGACGTTGAGGTCGCGTTGCCAGAAGCCGGCGTCGTGCTTCTCGAGGTCGAGCTCGAGCGTACGGATCAGCTCGGCCTGCGTGATCGCGTCGACGGTGTCGACGGACTGGGCATCGCGTACGCGAGCCAGCATCGATCGCGCTGCGTCCGCGTAGGCGGCGTGGCCGTCGGGCGAGCGGTCGGAGTAGTCGGCCTCCCGCCCGGGACGTCCGAGGTGGATGTGCAGCTCTGGGGTGAGGTCGAGCAGGGTGTCGAGCCACTCCTCTGCCAGCTGGTCGAGGCCCGTCGGGTTGCGAGATGGTTCAGCCATGGCTCCAACCTACGATGGCCCCATGTCACTGACCCTGTGTGTGCAGCTGTGGGCCGTGCCGGGCAACGAAGCGCTGCTGGAGGCCTACGAGGACGAGGTGCTCGGCCTGCTCGGCGAGCACGGAGCGCGGCTTTTGCAGCGGGTGCGCAGCCTGGTGGCCGGTGACGGACCGTACGAGGTGCAGATCATCGAGCTGCCCGGCGAGGCCGCTCTCGAGTCCTACATGGCTGACCCGCGGCGGCTTGCGTCAGCAGACCTCCGCGACCGTGCGGTGGCTCGTACCGAGATCGCCAGGGTTGCCCAGATCTAGGGCGCGGCAACGCGCCAGACGCTGGGCGCCGTTCCATGGTCGCGCTTGAAGGCGCGGCTGAACGCCTCCTCGGACTCGTAGCCGACCCGGTGTGCGACGGCGGTGACAGACAGGAGCGTGGTGCGCAACAGGTCTTCGGCGACATGCATCCGCCAGCCGGTCAGGTAGCGGATCGGCGCAAGTCCGAGCACGGCGCGGAACCGCTCGTCGAGCACGGTGGACGAGACCGTGGACTCCCGTGCGAGGTCAGCCAACGTCCACTTGTTGGCCGGGTCGCCGTGGATCGCCGCAAGAGCGGGGGCGACGACCGGGTCGTGCAGGGCAGCCAGCCAGCCGGTGTCGGTCGCGGGTGCGTTGGCCAGGTGCAGCTTGAGCACCTCGCGAAGCAGCAGCTGCGGTATCTCGGTCGGCGAGGCGATCCGGTCGTCGGTCACCTGGCTCGTCTGCTGAAGGACGAGGTCACTGCTGGCCTTGACCCACATCCGGACCGGACCTTCGGGCGGAGTGACGACGAAGACCGGCGGGAAGACACCCAGGCGGCGATCGAACAATCGGTCGTCGCAGGCGAGGTAGCCGCAAATGAGCTCGCTGCGCGCCCCGCCGAGGCCATGGACGATGTGGGGCATCGAGCTCCACGGCGGCGGGTCGACGAGCTGCGTGATGGGCACCAGCTCGGCTGTCTCGTGTCCGCCCATCCGGTGCTGGTCGTTGTAGGGGAGCACGACGACGTCACCCTCGTGGGCCCACACCTTGTCCGAGCCGGCCTCGATCCAGCAGCTGCCGGAGGCGACCACGTGGAAGAGCACGATCTGTGCCGCATCCGGCGCGAGGACGGCCGCGACGTCATGTGCCGCCATCGACTCGTACGCCCATGCCTCGGTGTACTCGCTGTAGAGGAAGATCGCACCCTTCAGCTGGACCTGATCCAGGGCGTGTGAAAGCGCGGCGGATCGGTCATTTCCTGCGGCATCCCGGTCATGGTCCGGTCGCGCCATCGTCATGAGACTGAGTGTGACAGTCACAACTCGAAGGAGACAGCGAAATGCCGCTCTACATGGATGTTCACGAAAAGCTCCCTGAAGGCGCAGGCGCAGCAGATGTCGCCGAGGCGCACAAGGCCGACCTGGCAACCCAGGAGGCGTACGGCGTCAACTACCTGCAGTACTGGGTCGACGAGGCCAACGGCAAGGCGTTCTGCCTGGTCGACGCACCTGATCCTGACGCAGCGATCGCGGTGCACCGTGAGGCGCACGGACTGGTCGCTGATCGCATCTATCCGGTCGTCGAGGGCGCCTGATGTCCGGCGCTGAGGGGTTCAATGCCTCGGGATTCTCCCGCTGGATCAATGGATCGAGCGGACGCGCATTCCGGCTCGTTGCCGGCTCCGCGTGGCTCGTCCTCGGGCTGGTGTTCCGCGAGCACTGGTGGGGTGTGGCGGCCATGGCGTGGAGCTTCTTCCCCCTCAGCGCGGGCATCCTTGACCTCTGCTGGATCAGCGCGGCACTCGGTGGGCCACTGCGGAGCAGGACGATTCGGGAGCGACAGGCCATCAGCCAGCGGGCCTAGTGCTCGAGCGAGTTCATCATGACGTTCCAGGCCATGGCGCGGTCGGGTACGAGGTTGTCGTGGACCGCCCACGGGTCGTCGCGCATGATCTCCATCGCCTCTTCGGGGCTGTCGACGTTCATGACGACCATCGCGCCGGAGCCGTCGACCCACGGGCCGGCGATGTAGATCAGTCCCCGGTCGTCGAGATCGTTCATGAAGTCCCTGTGCTCGGGCCACAGCGGCTGCTCCTGAGACGGCTTGTCGAGCAGCCGGGTGCTGCCGGCCCGGGTGAAGACCACGATGCGCTGCGTCATGGCAGCACGCTACGACCGGCCGGCGACAGATTTACTTGTCGATGTCGCCGACGACGAAGAACATCGAGCCGAGGATCGCGACGAGGTCGGCGACGACGCAGCCCTGCACGATCTCGGGCAGCACGGCCACGTTGTTGAACGACGCCGTGCGCAGCTTGAGCCGCCACGGTGTCTTCTCGCCGCGGGACACGAGGTAGTAGCCGTTGAGGCCGAGCGGGTTCTCGGTCCACACGTACGTCGACCCCTCAGGCGCCTTGAGGATCTTGGGCAGCCGCACGTTGACGGGTCCGGGCTCGAGCTCGGCCAGCCGCGCCAGGCATGCATCGGCGAGGTCGAGCGCGACCTTGGTCTGCTCGAGCAGCACGGCGAACCTGGCGAAGCAGTCACCCTCGGTGCGCACGGGAACGCGAAGGGTGTCCTGCAGCTCGCCGTACGCGAGGTAGGGCTCGTCGCGGCGCAGGTCGAAGTCGAGGCCCGACCCGCGGGCGATCGGGCCGGACACGCCGTAGGCCTCGACGAGCTCGCGGGAAAGCACGCCGACGCCGACCGTACGCGCACGGAAGATCTCGTTGCCGAACACGAGATCCTCGATCTGCTGCAAGCGGCTCCGCACGGTCGAGACCGCTGTCGAGGCGCGACCGGTCCAGCCGGCGGGGAGATCCTCCTTGAGGCCGCCGACCCGGTTGAACATGTAGTGCATCCGGCCGCCGGAGACCTCTTCCATGATCTCCTGGATCGTCTCGCGCTCACGGAACGCGTAGAAGATCGGCGTGATGCCGCCGAGCTCGAGCGGGTAGGAGCCGAGGAACATCAGGTGGTTGAGCACGCGGTTGAGCTCGGCGAGCAGCGTACGGATCCAGGTCGCGCGCTCAGGCACCTCCATGCCGAGCATGTCCTCGACCGCGAGCACGACGCCGAGCTCGGAGCTGAACGCACTCAGCCAGTCGTGGCGGTTGGCCAGCACGATGATCTGGCGGTAGTCGCGCACCTCGAAGAGCTTCTCGACACCACGGTGCATGTAGCCGATGATCGGCTCGCACGCCATGACGCGTTCGCCGTCGAGGGTCAGGCGCAGCCGGAGGACGCCGTGGGTCGCAGGATGCTGGGGCCCGATGTTGAGCACCATGTCGGTCGTGGCGAAGCCCGTGCCGACGCTTGCGGTGACCTCCGTCATGAGCGGCGGAACCAGCCCTGGACCATGCGGATGAAGCGCTTGGTGAGGCCGCGGGGGGAGTTGCGCTCGAGGCGTTCGAGGCGCGCATACAGCTCGTCGATCTGGCGGCCCTGCGTCTTGACGGTGTCGTGGAGCCGGGCGTGGCGGCTGCCGGCGCCGTGCCACGGGGGGTGCGGGTAGGGCTGGTCGTACGCCTGCGCGTGCCGGGTGATGTCGAGGACCATGCCGTCACGCAACCACTGCAGCCGGGATGCGATCTCGCGACCGTCGGACGCGATGAGCGGGCGCACGGCGGGCGGGAACGTGGCCGCCGCGAGTCGCTCGTCGAAGTCCCCGGTGCCGTTGCCCGCGGTCCAGATGTGCTTGAGGTCGTTGCGCTCGAGGAATGCGGTGTAGCGGTCGAAGCCCTGGGGCAGCTCGGCGTTGAACGCCGTCATGTCGGCCTGCTCGTAGAGCTCTTCGACCTTGAGGTCGGCGCTGAGCTCGGGCGTCAACCGGTAGGGCATCTGGTGGTAGTCGGCGAGCTCGAGCGTCCGCGAGTCGTGCGCGAGCAGCAGTGCCGGGGTGCGGCCCAGGAGCGCGGCGACGTTGCCGTGGAAGCGGGTGCCGTACGCGAAGTGCTGAGTCGCGAGGAAGTCGTACCAGGGCCAGGTGTCCAGGAACAGCCGGATGCGATCGGACTGGTAGAGCGGGTGGTCCATGTGCACGGGTACGAGCGGGTCGTGGACGTGGGGGAATGGCACACCCCACAGCAGCATGCGTAGGTCGTTGGCGTCCTGGCCGATGTAGGTGAGGTTGGGGTGGCGCTCGGCCTGTGCCATGGCGAACGCGCCGATGCCCGGCACTTCCGGGGTGAGGTTGAGCGCCAGCGGGCTGTCGGCCGTGAGCGCGTCGACCTTCTTGGTCACGGAGAAGTCGCGGCCGTGCAGGAACAGCGACGGGCAGCCGATGACGTCGACCGAGTCGGCGGGGAAGCCGAGGCTGACGAGGTAGGACTTGGTGAACTCCCCGCGTACGCCGATCGAGGCTGACCGGTCGAGGATGAGACCGACGAAACGCTTGACCGTGTCGGCGATGGGGGCGAGGGACTCGATGCCCTGCCCGTGCTTGGCCTGTGCCCCGATGCCGACGACTGTCGTGGGGATCTTGACGCGTTCGAGCAGCTCGCTGAGCCGGTCGAGCCGTGAGGCGAAGTCGGGGCGGAACGCATTGGCCAGCGGGATCACGAAGTGGTCGAACTCGTGATTGATGCGCGAGCCGTCGCCGCGCTCGGGCGGCATGCGCTCCGACAGCGTGCCGTTGGACGTCAGCTCGGCGCCGTCGACCGCAAGGGCCCTCCACACCGAGTGCTGGAAGAGGTAGTTGCCGCTGTTGCTGTTGAAGACGTCCTGCGTCAGCGTCGACTCCGCGACGACAGGCGTGAACGGGTCCTTGCCGGACCGGATCAACAGGCGGCTCATGACGTCATCCTTCCACGTCGCGGGTGTCGACAAGAGCCCATCTGAAGTCTCCCCAGCCGCCGCGTGATCGCAGCTCAGCGGCCTGGCTCGCACGGGCGAGGGCGAGGGCGTACGCGGTGGGGTCGTTGCCGGCCAGCTCGAGCGGTGGCCGTGACCCGTCGATGCCCAGGTCGGCGAGCGCGTCGCGCTGCGTCGTGAGGGTCGCACCGACGGCGGCGGCGACCGCGTCGAGGGCGACGTGGGCCGTGACGTCACGGCTGCCGTCGGGCACGACGTCGACCTCGCGGCCGTCGGCGTAGGACCGGAGCGACCCGAACGGTGGCCGGGTGTCGCGGGTGTGCGCGTAATCGATCGCGAGCGCGATCCCGTCGACCCGGGCGACCGCATCCGACCAGGCCGTGTCGCGCGGTTCGCCGACCTCGGCGCGTTCCCCAGGGGTGCTCAGCGGCCACCACTCGTCGAGCCACGGCGAGTCGTACGCCTCGCCGAGCGACTCCTCGCCGGTGGCGGGGTCGACCTCGACGAGATGTATGCCGTCGTCCGCCAGCTCGACGACGTCGCACGGGATGTTGTCGAGCCACTCGTGTGCGATGAGCAGACCCTCGACGCGATCGGGGAGTGCCGATGACCAGGAGATCGACGCGTCGATGGCCGGCCGGTCGGCGAGATCGACTCCGTGCAGCGACAGCGACGGGTCTAGGGCGTGCAGGGCGGTCAGCAGCTCACCCGCACCGGCGCCGACATCGACCACCGACGTCAGACCTTCACGGTGCACCAGGGTCAGGACCGCCTCGGCGAACAGCGGGCTGGCGTTGACCGAGGTCGAGAAGTGCTCGGCTGGGGACGTGCGGAGGTAGAACCCGTCGTGACCGTAGAGCGCCTCCTGCCAGGCATGGCGCCAGGGCACCTTCACTTGCGCAGGCCCGTACGGCGCAGCGCGGCACCGATCACGGAGCGGGCCGAACGACGTACGGAGGCTGGGATCGGCACGAACTCGGCGGCGTTGCGCCACACGTAGCCGACGCGCAGCTGGCCGTTGGCGGGAATCTCGGCTCGGGAGAGCGTTCCGGCGAATGACAGGTCGGATTCAACGTGTAGCGGGATCGTCACGACGGCCGGGTCGTTCGGCGCCCAAGCCTGCGCGACCAGCTCGACGTCGTCGCCGGCGCCAATCAGCTCGAGCTGCCCACGAACCGTGACCGGATCGTCTCCTTGATCGAGCGCGACGGACCAGTGACTCCTCGGCTGGACGCGGGATACCTTGAGCTCAACCACTTTCTCAAGCACGTGCTGCCAGTCGGCCAGGAATCGCCGGTGGTCATGGTCAGCGGCCTTGGCTCGCGCCGCCGTACGCATCGGCTCGAGGTCGGAGCCGAGCAGCTCGACGGTCCGGTTGGCGAGCGCGTCGACGTCACCGAACGGGACAAGCCCCCCGTCGACGCCATCGGTGATCTGCTCGCGGGGCCCGTACGGCATGTCCATGCTGACGACGGGTACGCCGTGGCTCATGGCCTCGAGCGTCGACAGCGGGTAGCCCTCGAAGTCGCTGGTCAGCCAGAACAGCGACGCGGTCCACAGCGCCTCGCGGGCGTGCGGGTCGTGACCGTGCAGCGTCATCCGCTCGCCGTGCCGGGCGGCATCGATGCGGGCCTTGAGCTCGTCGCGCAGCTCGCCGTCGCCGTAGACGTCGAGCGTCGCCTCCGGTACGGCAGCCGCGACCAGGTCGAACGCCTCGATGGCGCGGTCGATCCGCTTCTGGCCGTCGAGCCGCGCGATCATCGCGATGGCGTGCGGACGGCGTACGGGCAGCGGGTCGGGCTCCGGCACCGGCTCGACCGGGTTGGGGACGACGAACAGGTTGTTGGTGGCGCCGTATCGCAGCGCGATGTCGTCGCGCTGCCGCTCGGTCAGGCTGAGCAGCCCGTCGTAGCGCCGGATGTGATCCATCGACGACTTGTAGGACTCGCTGACCGGTGAGCTCCAGACGCGTGCGCCGGTGAGGTGCGGGTTGTGCATTTGGTGCATCAGGTGGATGCGCGGGTCGTCGAGCAGCCCGAGCTCGTCGGCGACGAAGCGGCTGTCGCTGATCAGGAACACGCGGCCCTCGGCAGGGATGATCTGCCGCGTCCACCAGCGCCACAGGCCCCCGAGCGTCGGCCAGCTGCCGACGGGTCGCTCGTCCTGGTCGAAGATCGCCACCTGGCCGTCGACATGCGTCGGGGGAGTGCGCGCATACAGCGAGCCGTCGGGCCGCAGGAACTCCCAGACGTCGCCGCTCTGCCGACGCCAGGCGTAGCCGTCCTCGACCTCGTCGGCGAACGACCCGGAGGACGCGGCGACCTCGGCTGTCGGCAGCCCGGTGAGGTCGCGGACCCGGAGGTCCTCGTGGAGGTTGATCAGCGGGCTGTCGTCCATCAGCTGGCCGGTACGGCGCATCTCGGCGCGGATGGGTTCGTACGTCGGCACCGGGTTGTAGGTGACGATCGGCAGCTCGACGCCCGCATGCGTGCGGAACAGCCGGTGCCGGAGCATGGCCAGACGTGTCTGCCCTCCGGCGCCGATGCGCACATTGCCGATGACGGAGAAATAGCTGCCGTCAGGGAGGACGAGGTCTGACATCGCTTAGCATCCTAGGGTGCCCAGCCGCCCGAGCCTTGTGCGTCGCGCCGCCTCCAGGGCGCGGCGTGAGGTCGACGCCCGCCGGGGTGCCGTACGCGGTGGGCCGCTGCTCAGCATCGTGATCCCGATGTACAACGCCGAGACCCGCATCGACGCGTGCCTGAAGTCAGTACGCAAGCAGCGCTACCGCGAGGTCGAGGTGGTCCTGGTCGACGACGGATCCACCGACGGGACGCTGGCGATCGCACGGCGCCATGCCGCCAAGGACCGCCGGATCACGGTGCTCACGCAGGCCAATGCCGGACCGAGCGCCGCGCGCAGCACGGGCGTGGCCCAGGCGACGGGGACCTACCTGACCTTCGTCGACGCCGACGATCTCGTGACCCTCGATGGTCTTGCCGACGCCATCGCCTCGCTCGAGGAGTCCGGCTCAGACCTGGCGCTGATGCCGTACGAGCGGTTCCGCGGCAACAAGACCTCGACGCCACGCTGGATCGCCGACCTCCACTCCTCACCGCGTCGTGGGGTCACCATCGCCGATCAGCCGGATCTGCTGGTCAACGCCATCGCCTGCTCGACGCTCTACCGTCGGTCGTTCTGGGACGAGGCGGGGCTCGAGTTCCCGGGGGTCGTGTACGAGGACCAGTCGCTCACCGCCGATGCCCAGGTGCACGCTCGCGCCGTCGACGTCACGACGACGCTGGCCTACCGCTGGCGCGAGGAGACCGGGTCCCGGTCACAGGTGCTGTCAGCGGGGACGCTCAACGCGTTCTTCAACGCCGTCGAGTCGGCACTGGCGATCCTCGACGCCGTGCCCGGTGCCCGGCATGCCCGGACGCTGCAGGTGCTCGGCAACGACATGCCGCACTACCTCAGGGCGATCCCACGGGTGCAGGATCCGGCATACGTCGAGACGCTCTTCGACCGCCTGCCCGCGCTGCTCGACGGGGTCGACGCGGCCGAGCTGATCCCGACGGCAGGCGTGCAGTTCCGGGTGGTCTACGAGATCGTCCGGCGTGGTGACAAGCAGCGGCTGTTCGACTTCATCACGCAGGGCGGCTACGACCTCAACGCCCACGACGGTTCGGTCGGTCCCGAGGGGCCGATGATCCACCTGCCGGGCTGGGAGGCGGGAGACCTCCCGACGGCGGCGTTCGTCGTGTCCGAACGACAGTCCGTGCTCGAGCCGACGATCCTGCGCTCTCGGGACGGGGTGATGACGGTGTGGGGCTTCCTGCGTCACCTCGACGACGAGACCTCCGAGCCGACTGCCCGCGCGTGGGTCGGTGGATCCGAGATCCCGGTGACCCGGTCCGAGGAACGCCCGGGCCTGCGCCTCGGCGCCTGGCGGGAGTCGTACGACCACAGTGTCTGGGAGATCCCGGCTTCGGGCGGCAAGGTCGAGCTCGAGGTGACGTTTGCGGGTCGTACGCGGCGCGCTGCCGTACGCGAGGTCGATCCCGAGGGCTCGGCGGGATTCGAGTCCACTGCTCCGACGGACGGCGTCACCGCCGTCGAGGTGGCGGACGAGGCGATCACGGTCGTCGGAGGTGCAGTGACCGCGCTGCGTTCGCCCGTGCTGACGCTGAAGGGCGGACCGACGTTCCCGACCACCGCCGCACGCTGGGGCCGCGGCGAGCTGCCGCTGCCCGGCGGTCTGTACGAGCTCGTCGGCGCCAAGGTCTCGCAGGAGCTGCGCGACCAGCTGCCGATCCCGTTCGAGACCTCGACGCTGCGCGGCTTCGTCGTGCGCACCAAGAAGGATGGTCTCGGCATCCGACTGGTCAAGCCTCGGGCCGACGAGGCGCAGACGATGTATGGCCACCGCGCCCTGCGCCGCGCCTACCGCGAACGCGACGTCGAGGTCGACACGAACGTCGCGATGTTCCAGTCCTACTGGGCCGAGACCGCGACCGACAGTCCGCTTGCGATCTCGCTGGAGCTGCAGAAGCGCCGCCCCGACATGCAGCTCTACTGGGGCGTGCTCGACCACTCCGTCCCGGTGCCCGACGGAATGATCCCGGTCGTCGCAGGATCGCCCGAGTGGTACGACGTATTGGCCCGCGCGAAGTACCTCGTCCGCAACACCGAGCTCGGCGCCTACACACTCCTGCGACCCGGACAGGTGCACGTGCAGACGTTCCACGGCCAGCCGTTCAAGACCATGGGTGCCTCGTTGTGGCGCGACGTCGAGCGCAAGCCGGAGTTCCTCGTCGAGCACGAGGCCACGACGCGGCGATCGGACTACTGGAGCCTGATCACGACGCCGTACGAGGCAGCTGACGAGTTCTACCGCGACAACTACTTCTACGACGGGCCGATCCACCACGAGGGCCTGCCCCGTACCGATGGCCTGATCGGTGAGCGTGCCGCCGAAGCGCGCGCCCGTACGCGCCAGCTGCTCGGACTCCGCGACGACCAGATCGCGGTGCTCCACGCCGCGACCTGGCGTGAGGACCAAGCCGGTGCCAACAACACCTCGCGCGACGTGCAGTTCGTCGACCTCGCGAAGCTCGCCAAGGAGCTCGGCCCGCAATACGTGATCCTGCAGCGCAGCCACGGCTCGGTGGCTCGTGGCACCCGACGGCACGGTGACCGGCCCGGCGTCATCGACGTCACCGACTACCCCGAGATCAACGACCTGATCGTGGCCTCCGATGCCGCGATCCTCGACTACTCGTCGCTGCGTTTCGACTTCGCGCTGACAGGTCGCCCCATGGTGTTCCTCGTACCTGATCTCGACCGTTACGAAGGCGAGCTCCGCGGCTTCCTGTTCGGCTTCGCCGACAGTGCCCCCGGACCGCTGGTCGCTGACAAGGCCGGCGTCGTCAAGGCGCTGCGCGATCTGGACGCCGTCACGCGGACGTTCGCCGCGGACTACGACCGCTTCAATCAGCGCTTCAACCGGTGGCACGATGGCCACGCCACCGAACGACTGGTCGACCGGATGCTGGAGGACTTCGCATGATCGGACTTCTGCTCGGGATCGTGCTGGGCGTCTCGGCGGTCTTCCTCGTCCGTCGCCTCGACGGTGAGCCGTGGATGTACGCGTACGCGCTGCTGGTGCTGCCGTTCGTCTACATCGTGTTCGCGGTGGTCAATGACGCACCCAACACGGCGGGCAAGGAATTCGTGGCTGGTGTGCCGTTCATCGCCGCCGGCATCGCGCTGCTGTGGTTCAGGTTCCGGTACGCGACGATGATCGTCGGCGCCTTCTGGATCCTGCATGCGATCTACGACGTGGTGCACGACGACTTCTTCATCAACCGGCACGTGCCCGACTGGTATCCCCTCGCCTGCTTCGGCACGGATGTCGTCATCGGCGGATACCTGCTGTGGCTCGGCGTGCGCGAGAAGCGCCCCGCCGCTGTGTGATCGACGGCATAGGGGCGAACCGGTGCGGCCGCCCGAACGCGGCGATAGAATGGACACGTCAATTTGTCTGGTACCCGTCAGGGACTGGAACGAAAGGCATCACGCATGACGCGTCCAACTCTGGGCGTGATCGGAGCCGGCAAGGTCGGCGCCGTTCTCGCTTCTCGCCTCCGCACTGCGGGCTACCCGATCTCGGGTGCCACGGGCCGTACGGAAGCGACCCTGCTGCGCATCAGCACGCTGCTGCCCGGCGTCGACGTCCGCACCCCCGCTGAGGTCGCCGAAGCCAGCGACGTCATCCTGATCGCGGTTCCCGACGACAGCCTGATCGCCGTCGCCGAGGAGCTCGCCGCCTCGGGCGTCGTACGCCCGGGCCAGTTCGTGCTGCACACGAGCGGCCGCCACGGCACCGACGCACTCGCGTCGCTGACCCGACTCGGCGCCCGCCCCATCGCGTTCCACCCCGCCATGACCTTCACCGGCACCTCGGTCGACTTCGAGCGCACCTGCGTCTTCGGCCTCACCGCGGCCGACGCCGATCGCCCGTTCGCCGAGGAGCTCGTTGCCGCTCTCGGTGGCATCCCGATGTGGGTCGCCGAGACCGACCGCGCGCTCTACCACGCGGCACTCGCGCACGGCGCCAACCACCTCGGCACCCTCGTCGCCCAGTCGATGGATCTGCTGCGCCAGGCCGGCGCCACCGATCCGGCCGCCGTCCTGCGCCCGCTGCTCAACGCATCGCTCGAGAACGTGCTCGCGTACGGGGACGCCGCGCTCACCGGACCGGTCGTACGCGGTGACATCACCACGATCCGTGCTCACATCGACGCGCTCGCCGCTGCGGGTGTCGACGACGCGACGGTCGACGCCTATCTCGAGCTGGCCCGCGCCACCGCGAGTCGTGCCGAGGCCGACGGCCGCATCGCTCCCGCCACCGCGGGCAGCATCCGCTCGGTCCTCGACGAGGCCGACTGGGACACCATGGCCCAGATCGCTGCAGGGATCTGACGATGTCCATCACGACCAGTCCCATCAAAATCGTGCGGACACGCGCTGAGCTGGTCGCCGCCGTCGGCGACTCGACGGTCGCGTTCGTCCCCACCATGGGTGCGCTGCACGACGGTCACGTCCAGCTCCTCAAGCACGCTCGCCCGTTGGGCGAGAAGCTCGTCGCCTCGATCTTCGTCAACCCGACGCAGTTCGCACCCGGCGAGGACTTCGAGGACTACCCGCGTACGTTCGACGCCGACCTCGAGCGCTGCGCCGAAGCCGGCGTCGACATCGTGTTCGCGCCGACCGTCGAGACGATGTACCCGGACGGCTTCGACACCACCGTCACGGTCGACCCGGGACCACTCGGCTCGATCCTCGAGGGTGCCGCCCGCCCCACCCACTTCCGTGGAGTGCTGACGGTCGTCGCCAAGCTGTTCGGCCTCGTACGTCCGGACGTCGCCGTGTTCGGCGAGAAGGACTACCAGCAGCTGACGCTGATCCGGCAGATGGCGAGCGAGCTTGCCCTCGGCGTCGAGATCGTCGGTTGCCCGACCGTGCGCGAGGCTGACGGCCTGGCCATGAGCTCTCGCAACGTCTACCTGACGGCCGACGATCGCGAACGCGCCGCTGCCATCTCCGCCGCCCTGCGCGCGGGTGTCGCCGCGGGCCCAGATGGCGCCGATGCCGTGCTCGCTGCCGCCGCCGCCGTACTCGATGCCGCCGGCATCACCCCCGACTACCTCGTCCTGACCAACCCCGAGCTCGGTAATCCCGAGCCCGGCCAGGAGTCTCGCCTGCTCGTCGCTGCCCGCGTCGGCAAGCCGCGCCTCCTCGACAACACTGCACTCACGCTAGGGAGCTGACCATGCTGCGGACCATGATGACTTCGAAGATTCACCGCGCGACGGTGACGCAGGCTGACCTGCACTACGTCGGCTCGGTGACCGTCGACCAGGACCTGCTCGACGCGGCCAACCTGCTGCCGGGCGAGATGGTGCACATCGTCGACATCGACAACGGTGCCCGCCTCGTCACCTACACGATCGCCGGTGAACGCGGTAGCGGCGTGATCGGCATCAACGGTGCCGCCGCCCGGCTGGTGCACGAGGGCGACCTCGTGATCCTCATCGCGTACGGCCAGATGGAGGACGCCGAGGCGCGGGAGTTCGAGCCGAGCGTCGTGTTCGTCGACGCCGACAACAAGATCATCGGTACGGGCAGCGATCCGGCCGAGGCGCTGCCGGGCACCGGCCTGGTGCGCGGAGACATCGTCGACAACCCACTGCTCGCCACGGTCTGATCAATCATGAGCTTGCTCTGCCTCGACGTCTCCAACAGTCACACGACTATTGGTGCGTTCGACGGCGAGGAGCTGATCGCTCACTGGCAGGTCTCGTCCGACGAACGACGTACCGCGGACGAGTGGCAGCTACTGATTGCCGGCTTGGTGATGCAGAGCGACATCAAGCGGATCGAGGCCGTCAGCATGTGCTGCACGGTCCCGTCGATCCTCGTCGAGCTGCGCGGCCTGCAAGACCGCTACTACGGCGACATGCCCGTCGCGATCGTCGGCCCCGGCGTCAAGACCGGCGTACCCATCCATACCGACAACCCGCGTGAGGTTGGCGCCGACCGCATCGTCAACGCACTGGCCGCCGCCGAGCTGTACGGCGGTCCCGCGATCGTGGTCGACCTCAACGGCACCGCGACGATCTTCGACGTCGTCGACGACGCCAACCGCTACATCGGGGGCGCCATCGCACCCGGTGTCGAGCTGTCGCAGGAGGGCCTGGCCCGCCGCGGTGCACAGCTCCGCAGCGTCGAGCTCGCACTGCCCCGCGACGTCATCGGCAAGAACACCGTCGAGGCGATCCAGTCCGGCCTCGTCTTCGGCTTCGCCGGTCTCGTCGACGGGATGGTCGACCGCATCATCGACTCGCTCGGAGCAGACCCCGACCACGTCACGGTGATCGCGACGGGTTCGTACCCCGAAGCCGTGATCGACCAGTGCAGCACCATCACGACTCGCGATCCATGGCTCACCCTGACGGGCCTGCGCCTGATCCACGAAAAGAATCAGTGACAGACCCGAATCACGGTCTGGGCAGCTGCGTGCGTTGAGCCGCCGACTACGCTCGCTGGGTGACTGGAGACGCTGGCGGTACGACCTTCCGCCGTGACATCCAGGGCCTGCGGGCCATTGCTGTCGGCGTGGTGGTCGTCTTCCATCTCTGGCCGCACCGGCTGACCGGCGGTTTCGTCGGCGTCGACGTCTTCTTCGTGATCTCGGGCTATTTGATCACGGCCCACCTGCTCGACCGCCCGCCGTCCTCGGGTCGTGACCTTGCGTCGTTCTGGGCTCGACGCATCCGGCGCCTCCTTCCGGCGGCACTGCTTGTCATCGCCTCGACGCTGGTCGCATCACGCCTGGTGGCGCCAGCTACGCAATGGGCGCAGGCGGCCAAGGAGGCGGTCGCCTCGGCGTTCTACGTCGAGAACTGGATCCTCGTCGGCTCGGCCACCGACTACCTCGCCGCAGCCGGGGTGCCGAGCCCGTTCCAGCACTTCTGGTCGCTGAGCGTCGAGGAGCAGTTCTACGCCGGCTGGCCACTGATCATCGCCGCAACGTTTGCGTTGGCTCGACGGCGTGGCGCCGATGCCAGACGAGCCGTACTGATCGCCGTCGCCGTGGTCGCCGCAGCATCGTTCGCCTGGTCCGTGATCGCCACCGCCAACGAGCCGGCCGCCGCGTACTTCACGACTCCGACCCGGTTGTGGGAGCTTGCCGCGGGCGGACTGCTCGCCGCGACCGGCACGATCCGGCTCGCGCCCGTCGCCGCCAACCTGCTGGCCTGGTTCGGCCTCGGCGCCATCGCGGTGAGCCTGTTCGTCATCGACTCGTCGACCCCGTTCCCCGGCTCGATGGCGGCATTGCCGGTGCTCGGCGCCGTCGCGTTCCTGGCAGCCGGCGCACACGGTCGCGGCTCACCGACGGGACCGCTCGGCTGGCGGCCGATCCAGTGGCTCGGCGACGCGTCCTACTCCGTCTATCTCTGGCACTGGCCCCTGATCGTGCTGGCCCCGTATGCGCTCGACCGTGAGACGGGCCTGGCCGACAAGCTCGGCATCGTCGCGCTGACGCTGGTGCTCGCGGGCCTGACGCGAACCTACGTCGAGGAGCGCTGGCGCCGCGGACGTACGAGCACGCCGCTGCGTCGACCGTTCCAGCTCGCCCTTGCCGGGATGCTGGTGATCGGCGTCGCCGGCGCGGCGCAGGGACTGGAGGTACGACACGACGAACGTATTGCAGCGTCGAAGCAGGAGGCCGCGCTCAAGGAGCTCGCCGGCTGCGTCGGTGCCGCGGCACTGGCCAGGCCCGCGCAGTGCCCACGTGACAATGCCGGCCCGGTGATCCCCGACCCTGCCGCGGCGGCGAAGGATCGCCCCGACACGTTCGCCAACACGTGCTTCGAGACGCCGCCCTACACGGCGACACCGTCCTGCGAGTTCGGCACGGGACCCGTACGCATCGCCCTGATCGGCAACTCCCACGCGGCACACTGGCAACCCGCATTCGAGTCGATGAAGGGCGTCACGTTGACGACCTACCTCGCCTCCGAGTGCGCGACCGTCGGGTCGCTGCTCACGTTCGACACCGACAAGAAGGCCAAGGGGTGCCTCGACTGGACCAACCGGGTGTTCGACAAGGTCAGCGGCTCGCAGTACGACCTGGTCGTCACGTCGCAGCGCAACGTGCGGTCGATCGTCGGCCACGAGGGCGCCGACCGGATCGGCACCCTGCGTGATGGCTACCGCTCCTACCTCGAGCGGCTGACCAGGACCGGCGCCCACGTCCTCGTCATCCGCGACACCCCGTTCCCGGGCACGACGATCGCCGACATCCCCACCTGCATCGCGTCTCATCTCGACGACCAGGCGGCGTGCTCCGCCCCGACGAGCCGATGGATCCCGGACGATCCACTGGCCGATGCGGCTGAACAGGTCGAGGGCGCCTCGGTGGTCGACCTCAACTCATACATCTGCGCGCCGGAGCGCTGCTACGGCGTCAACGGCGGCATCGTGACGTACCACGACGGCTCGCACTTGACCGAGACGTACGCCCGGACGCTCGGTCCCTACCTCGCCGCTGCAGTCCAGAAGTCCCTCGGCCGATAGGCTTGCTCCTCGTGAACGACGCCACCCCGACACCTCCGGCAGAGGACGACCTGCCCGAGCAGATGCTCGTGCGCCGCAACAAGCGCCAGCAGCTGCTCGACGCCGGCGAGGACCCCTATCCCGTCGTGGTCGATCGCACCCACACGCTCAAGCAGATCGTCACCGCCTATGACGCCGAGGCACTCGGTCCCGACGTGCAGACCGGCGACATCGCATCGATCACCGGCCGCGTCATCTTCCTCCGCAACACCGGCAAGCTCTGCTTCGTACGCCTGCGTGAGGGCGATGGCACCGAGCTGCAGGCCATGCTGTCGCTCGACCTGATCGGTGAGGAGCGCCTCGCGGCGTTCAAGTCGCTGGTCGACATCGGCGACCACCTCGCCGTCACCGGCGAGATCATCACCAGCCGTCGCGGCGAGCTCTCCGTACAGGCAACGTCGTGGCAGATCGCTGCCAAGACCGTGCGACCGTTGCCCAACGAGCACAACCCGCTCTCGGACGAGGCGCGAAGCCGCATGCGCTACGTCGACCTGATCGTGCGACCCGAGGCACGCGAGAACGTGCGCGTGAAGGCCAAGGTCCTGCAGTCGCTTCGTGCCACACTGGACGAGCGTGAGTACGTCGAGGTCGACACCCCCACGCTCCAGCACACCAACGGCGGCGCCGCGGCCCGGCCGTTCGAGACGCACACCAACGCGTTCGACGAGGACATGCTGCTGCGCATCGCGATCGAGCTGCACCTCAAGCGCGCCCTGGTCGGTGGCGTCGACCGCGTCTACGAGATCGGCAAGACGTTCCGCAACGAGGGCGTCGACAACACCCACAACGTCGAGTTCCTGATGCTGGAGGCCTACGAGGCCTACGGCTCGTACGACACCATGGCCGAGCTGACCCGTGACCTGGTGGTCAACGCGGCCCGTGCCGTCGGGCGCACGGTCGTGCCGGGACGCGACGGCACCGAGATCGACCTTGAGGCGCAGTGGCGACGGGCGACGATCCACGAGCTCGTCTCCGAGGCGACCGGCACCACGGTCGACAACGACACGCCGGAGGCCGACCTCAAGGCGCTCGCGGCCCAGCACGAGGTCGCGCTCCAGGACCACTGGGGCCCCGGCGAGATCGTGCTCGAGCTGTTCGAGAAGCTCGTCGAGCACACCCTGATCCAGCCGACGTTCGTCTGCGACTACCCCGAGTCCGTACGACCCCTGGCCAAGAAGCACCGCACCAAGCCGGGGCTCGTCGAGGCCTGGGACCTCATCATCAACGGCGTCGAGCTTGCTCCTGCCTACTCCGAGCTCAACGACCCGGTGATCCAGCGCGAACGGCTCGAGGAGCAGTCACGCCTCGCCGCGGCAGGTGACCCCGAGGCGATGGACGTCGACGAGGACTTCCTGCGGGCTCTCGAGTTCGGTATGCCTCCCGCCGGCGGCATGGGGCTCGGTGTCGACCGCCTGGTGATGCTGCTGCTCGGTATCGGCATCCGCGAAGCCATCCTGTTCCCGCTGTCGCGCGCCGAATAGACCGACGTCCGTGAGCTCGTACCTCGGCGACCTCGGGCGGCTCGGCGACGCGCCGGCGCTGCTCTCCGAGGACGGCAACCTCTCGTACGCCCAGCTCGCCGCGGCCGCCGACGCCGCCGCTGCCTCGTGGGGTTCCGGGCGACACCTCGTCCTGATCGCCTGCGTCAGCTCGGTCGACACGGTCGTGGCGCAGGTGGCCGCGTTGCGGAACGACCACCCCGTGATCATGGCGCCCGCCTCTGACCCGGCTCTGGTCGCTCATCTCACCGACGTCTACCAGCCCGATGTCGTGGTCACTCCGGACGGGACCACCCTGCGAGGCAACCCGCCGCCGATGCACCCCGATCTCGGTGTCCTCCTGCTGACCTCGGGATCCACCGGATCGAGCAAGCTCGTGCGGCTCCGTCACCGCGCCGTCGAGGCCAACACGGATGCCATCGCCGAGTACCTCGAGCTGACTCCCGCAGATCGCGCGATCACCAGCCTGCCGGTGTTCTACGGGTACGGGTTGTCGATCCTCACCTCCCACCTGGCGGCCGGGGCGAGCATCGTGCTGACCGACTACTCCGTCACGGATCCGTGCTTCTGGGAGCTCGCCGAGCGCCATCGGGTCACCTCGATCTCCGGCGTGCCCTACACGTTCGAGCTCATCGAGCAGGCCGGAGGCTTTGAGCTTCCCGACTCGGTCCGCTACGTGACGATGTCCGGCGGCCACTCCCCGCCGGAGCGGGTCAGCCGGTGGGTCGAGATCGGCAAGGAGCGCGGTTTCGTCGTCTTCTCGATGTACGGCGCCACCGAAGCCACGTCACGCATGACGTACGTGCCGCCAGCGATGGTCGAGGCCGCTCCGGACGCGATCGGTGTCGCGATTCCCGGCGGACAGATCCGGCTCGACCCCGTGACAGACGTCGACGAGCCCGGTGTCGGCGAGATCGTCTACCGCGGCGACAACGTGATGATGGGCTACGCCGAGAGGGCGTCCGACCTGGCGTTGGGTTCGCTGGTCGACGAGCTCCACAGCGGTGACCTCGCCCGGCTCGGCGACGACGGCCTCTATCGCTGGATGGGCCGCCGTAGCCGCATCGCCAAGGTGTTCGGCCTGAGGATCGACCTGGTGCACGTCGAGAAGGCGCTCGCGTCGCGGGGCATCAAGGCGGCGTGTGTCGACGCCGAGCCGGGGATCACGGTGTTCGCGATCTCCGGCGAGCACGTGCTCGATGCCGTCTCCGACATCACCGGCCTGCCCCGACACGCCATCGCGGTGCGCAGCATCGACCGGATGCCGATGACGACCGTCGGCAAGCCCGACCACGGCCGGCTGCGCCAGCTCGCCCAGGAGGCCGTGGTGGTGCCGAAGGCCGTCAAGCAGCGGCGTTCGCCCGAGGAGGCGGTGCGCCACGCGTACGCACTGGTCCTCCACCGACCCGACGCCACGGCGGCGGACACGTTTACCTCGCTCTCGGGCGACTCGCTCAGCTATGTCGAGCTGTCGGTGCGACTGGGTGACCTCGGGGTCGACACGTCGCCCGGCTGGCAGCACCGCACGATCGCCGAGCTCGCCGGCACGACTCGCGCGCGGGCCTCGTGGTCGATGCTTGACTCGACGATCATCCTGCGTGCCGTCGCGATCATCCTCATCGTCATGAACCACACGCACGTCTATGTGCTGACCGGCACGGCACACGTGCTGCTCGGCGTCGCGGGCTACAACTTCGCCCGGTTCCAGCGCAGCGAGTCGAGCCGGACCAAGCTGTGGCGCTCGCGCTGGCGCTCGTTGCTGACCGTCATGGCGCCGGCCATGGCGTGGATCATCGCCGTCACGGTGCTGTTCGGGGCGTACGACTACCGCTCGATCCTGCTGAGCAGCGGGTTCACCGGGTTCACCGACGACTACGCCCGGCGCCTGTGGTTCGCCGAGGACTACTTCTGGATCCAGGTGTTCGTGATCCTGCTGCTGGCCGTCCCGTACGTCGACCGGCTGCAGCGCCGCAACCAGCTCCTGCTCGCCTCGACCGTGCTGGTGCTGACCTGCGTCATGCGTCTCGCCTACACCGGGTGGCACGCCGACTTCTGGCAGCACCACGAGTACGACATCCCCGCGATCGCCTGGTGCTTCGCGATCGGCTGGGTCGCCGCGCTGCTGAAGGGGCACGCCGGCCGCCTCGCCCTGTCCGTCGTCGCGGCAGCCTCGACGTTCGGCTTCTTCCAGGACCTGTCGCGCGAGATCGTGCTGCTCGTCGGGCTGATGGTCGTGATCTGGGTCCCGCTCATCCCGGTCCCGCGGTTCGTGATCCGGCCGCTCGGCCTGATCGCGGGTGCCACGCTGTTCATCTTCGTCAGCCACTTCCAGACCACTCCAGGCCTGATCGACGTCAACCCGTGGTTCGCGCTGGTCGTCGGCATCGTTTTCGGTGTTGTCCTCGAGCGGGCCTGGTCGTATGCCGTCGGGCTGGTCCGGTCGCGTACGACGCCGACCTCGACGCCGGTTCCGCCCACAGCGAACGCCGGAACACCGGCCTCCGGGTGAAGGTTGAGTGACGTATATGGACATTCGGCTCGCCGTTTCCCATACCCGACTAAACTGAACTGATAGTCCAGCAGAGGGGGACGCCCATGTTCGAAAGATTCACTGACCGTGCTCGTCGCGTGGTCGTGCTTGCCCAAGAAGAGGCACGCATGCTCAGCCACAACTACATCGGCACGGAGCACATCCTCCTCGGCCTGATCCATGAGGGTGAGGGTGTCGCTGCCAAGGCGCTCGAGAGCCTCGACATCTCGCTGGAGGCCGTACGCGGCCAGGTCGAAGACATCATCGGCCAGGGCCAGCAGGCTCCCAGCGGCCACATTCCCTTCACGCCGCGCGCCAAGAAGGTCCTCGAGCTCAGCCTCCGCGAGGCGCTCCAGCTCGGACACAACTACATCGGCACCGAGCACATCCTGCTCGGCCTCATCCGCGAGGGTGAGGGCGTTGCCGCCCAGGTCCTCGTCAAGCTCGGCGCCGACCTCAACCGCGTGCGCCAGCAGGTCATCCAGCTCGTCTCCGGCTTCCAGGGCAAGGAAGCCGAGCAGGCCGGCGGCCAGACCGAGAGCGCGCCCAGCACGTCCGCCGTCCTCGACCAGTTCGGCCGCAACCTGACGCAGGCTGCCCGCGAGGGCAAGCTCGACCCGGTCATCGGACGCGACGACGAGGCCGAGCGCGTCATGCAGACGCTGTCGCGCCGCACCAAGAACAACCCTGTCCTCGTCGGTGAGCCCGGCGTCGGCAAGACCGCCGTCGTCGAGAGCCTCGCCCAGGACATCGTCCGCGGCGACGTGCCCGAGACGCTGCGCGACAAGCAGATCTACACGCTCGACCTCGGCGCACTCGTCGCCGGCTCGCGCTACCGCGGTGACTTCGAGGAGCGCCTCAAGAAGGTCCTCAAGGAGATCCGCACCCGCGGCGACATCATCTTGTTCATCGACGAGATCCACACGCTCGTCGGCGCAGGTGCCGCTGAAGGCGCGATCGACGCCGCCAGCATCCTCAAGCCGATGCTGGCTCGTGGTGAGCTGCAGACGATCGGTGCGACGACGCTCGACGAATACCGCAAGCACTTCGAGAAGGACGCTGCGCTCAACCGCCGCTTCCAGCCGATCCTGGTCGACGAGCCGTCCGTCGTCGACACGGTCGAGATCCTCAAGGGCCTGCGCGATCGCTACGAGGCGCACCACCGCGTCTCCATCACCGACGAGGCGCTGGTCGCCGCGGCCACGATGGGCGACCGCTATGTCTCCGACCGCTTCCTGCCCGACAAGGCGATCGACCTGATCGACGAGGCCGGAGCCCGCCTGCGCATCCGCCGCATGGCGACGCCGCCGGAGCTGCGTGAGTTCGACGACAAGATCACCGATGTCCGCCGCCGCAAGGAAGGCGCCATCGACGCCCAGGACTTCGAGGCCGCCGCCGCGTTGCGCGACGAGGAAAAGAAGCTCATCACCGCCAAGGGCGAGCGCGAGAAGCAGTGGAAGTCGGGTGACCTCGACACCGTCGCGGTCGTCGACGAGCACCTGATCGCCGAGGTCCTCGCCAAGGCCACCGGCATCCCCGTCGGCCAGCTCAGCGAAGAAGAGTCCAGCCGCCTGCTCAACATGGAGGAAGAGCTCCACAAGCGGGTCATCGGCCAGGACGAGGCCATCAAGGCGCTGTCGCGGGCGATCCGTCGTACGCGGGCCGGCCTCAAGGACCCCAAGCGTCCCGGCGGATCGTTCATCTTCGCCGGGCCCTCGGGTGTCGGCAAGACGTGGCTGTCCAAGGCGCTCGCCAACTTCCTGTTCGGCGACGAGGACTCCCTCATCCAGCTCGACATGTCGGAGTACAGCGAGAAGCACACCGTCTCGCGCCTCTTCGGCTCGCCTCCGGGCTACGTCGGCTACGAAGAGGGCGGTCAGCTGACCGAGAAGGTCCGCCGCAAGCCGTTCTCCGTCGTGCTGTTCGACGAGATCGAGAAGGCACACCCCGACATCTTCAACTCGCTGTTGCAGATCCTCGAGGAGGGCCACCTCACCGACGGTCAGGGCCGAGTCGTCAACTTCAAGAACTCGGTCGTCATCATGACCACCAACCTCGGTGCGCGTGAGATCTCCAAGGGCGTCAACCTTGGCTTCAGCCAGGCCGGCGACACCGCGGGTTCCTACAACAAGATGAAGGAACGCGTCTCGATCGAGCTCAAGCAGCACTTCCGTCCTGAGTTCCTCAACCGTGTCGACGAGATCATCGTCTTCCCGCCGTTGACCCAGGACGAGATCCTGCAGATGGTCGACATGATGATCGACTCGCTCGAGAAGCGCATGGCCGAGAAGGACATGAGCATCGAGTTGACGACCGAGGCCAAGGAGCTGCTCTCCACGCGTGGCTTCGATCCGGTGCTCGGTGCGCGTCCGTTGCGTCGTACCGTCCAGCGCGAGATCGAGGACGTCATGGCCGAGAAGCTGCTGTACGGCGACCTGCGCGCCGGTCAGCTGGTGCTGGTGGGCGTCGAGGGTGAAGGCGCCGAAGCGGTCTTCACGTTCGAGGGTCGCGCCAAGGCCGACCTCGAGCTCACGGAAGTCACCACGCCGCCAGCCGTCGAGGCCGCAGCCGAGTAGTTCTCAGCAAGAGCCCCTGACCTTCGGGTCAGGGGCTCTTGTCATGTCGGGAGCCGGTAGAGGTCGTCGTCGAGCGGCTCGACGAGTCCGTCCGCGACCAGCCCGTCGAGGGCGCGCTCACGTTGTATCGCGTCGGGCCAGACCAGGTCGAGCTGGACCTTCGGCACCGGCACGGGGGAGTCGCGCAGCACCGCCATGAGTCGGCCGCGGCACTGGCGATCCGTACCCTTCCACGCCTGACCCCTCCGGGCTGGTCCGTCGTACGCGGGGTAGCCGGCCGCTCGCCACCGACATGTGTCGACGACCGGGCAGGCGTCGCACCGCGGCGCCCGCGCGGTGCAGACCAGCGCTCCGAGCTCCATCGTCGCGATCGCCCAGCGGTGGGCGTCGTGCTCGGGCAGCAGGGATGCCGCCAGCGTACGTTCGGCAGCCGTCACCGACGGTGCCGGGAACTGCTCGCCCGACACGATGCGTGCCAGCACCCTGCGCACGTTGGTGTCGAGCACGGCATGGCGCTGCTGGAAGGCGAACGAGGCGACGGCAGCGGCGGTGTAGTCGCCGACGCCGGGCAGCGCGAGGAGCTCGGCGTACCCCAAGGGCACCTCGCCGCCGTGGTCGGCGACGATTGCGGTGGCGGCGGCGTGCAGGCGCAGGGCGCGACGGGGATAGCCGAGTCGGCCCCACATGCGTACGGCCTCTCCGGTGCTGGCCGCTGCCAGGGCTCGCGGTGTGGGCCAGCGCTCGATCCACGCCTCATACACCGGCAGGACCCGTGACACGGGTGTCTGCTGCAGCATGAACTCCGAGACCATGACGCCCCACGGCGATGCGTCGCCGCGCCAAGGGAGGTCGCGGCGGTGGGCGTCGAACCAGCTGATGATGCTGTCGTGCAGCTCGGTGGTGTCCGGTGTCATGGCGAGTCGATCCTCGCACGGCGTCCCAGCCGATTAACCTCAGAGCGTGAGCCAGCGACGGTTGCCCGCCGAGATCTATTGGCGCCGACGACTCCTGGTGCTGGCTGCCCTGATCGCCGTGGTCTGGGTGGGCCTGAAGGTGCTCGGCGGCGGAGACGATCCGAAGGCCGATCCGAAGCCGACTGCCACCGCCACCGTGAAGGCGACGCCCCTACCCGCGCCGACCGACGGCGTGCTGTCGGTCAACCTGACGAGCGGCACCAGCACCTGCGACCCCGAGAAGGTCCGGGTGACGCCGACGGTCAAGTCGGGTCAGCAGGCCAAGGCGCCGGTGTCGATCGGTCTGGTCGTCAGCTCGACCGAGACCAAGGCGTGCTCATTGACCCCGGGAGCGGCCGACCTGCTGGTCGTCATCAGCGCCAACAAGGTCGCCGTCTGGGACTCGACGGTCTGCAAGACCTCGCTCCTGAGCGCTCCGGTGGCGATCTCACCGGGCTGGTCGACCCTGGCGCTGACCACGTGGTCGGGACGCGGATCGGGCAGCAAGTGCGCCGCGGGCGAGGGCTTCGCGACGCCGGGCAAGTACACGATCCAGGTCGGCACGCTCGGCGGCGAGCCGGGCAAGACCACGTTCACGCTCAGTCCGGCACCCAAGCCCACTGCGACCGCCACCCCGACCCCGTCGAAGACCCCGACGCCGAAGACATCGACCAAGCCACCGGACGAGTGACGGGTCAGACGTAGCGTTCGAGGATGCTGGACTCGGCGAGGCGCGACAGGCCCTCGCGGACGCCTCGGGCGCGGAGGTCGCCGACGCCCTCGACGATCTGCAGGTCCTCCATGCTGGCGGCCAGCAGCTTCTGCAGCGAGCCGAAGTGCTCGATGAGTCCGTCGACCACGGTCGCCGGCAACCGGGGGATGCGGGCGAGGAGCCGGTAGCCGCGAGGTGCCAGCGGGCTGTCGAGCGTGTCGACCGAGCCGATGCGCAGGGCCTGCGCGACGGTGCCGAGGTCGACCAGCTCAGGGGATGGGATGTCGGCGAGCGCCGCGAGGACGGCCTCGGTCGTACGCGCGCGCCGTCCGGTGGGCATGTAGTCGCGGATGATCAGCTCGCGCTCGGCGTCGACGCCGCCGATGAGCTCCTCGAGCTGGAGGGCCAGTAGTCGACCGTCGGTGCCGAGCTCCAGCACGTACGTGTCGATCTCCCCCGCGATGCGACTGACCATCTCGAGGCGCTGCGCGACCGCAGCCACGTCGCGGACCGTGACGAGGTCCTCGATCTCGAGGGCCGACAGCGCATCGGACACCTCGTCGAGGCGGTTGCGGTAGCGCTCGAGCGTCTGGAGAGCCTGGTTGGCGCGCCCGAGGACCGCTGCGGTCTCCTCCAGCACGCGGCGGAGATCGTCCTGGTAGAGCGCGATGATGTGCATCGACGCCGACACCGAGATGACGGGAACGCTGGTCTGCCGGGCGACCCGGTCGGCCGTACGGTGGCGGGTGCCGGACTCCTCGGTGAAGATCGACGGGTCGGGCATCAGATGCACGCCGGCCATCAGGATGCGGCTGGCGTCCTTGTCGAGGATGATCGCGCCGTCCATCTTGGCGAGCTCGCGCAGGCCGGTGGCGGTGAAGGGCACGTCGAGGCGGAAGCCGCCGGTCGAGATCGCCTCGATCTGGCGGTCGAAGCCGACGACGATGAGGGCGCCGGTGCGTCCGCGCAGGATGCGCTCGAGTCCTTCACGCAGGTCGGTGCCGGGCGCGACGGACGCCAGCGTGGCACGCAGCCGCGCTGCGGAGTCTGCCTTGTCGGCGCCGCGCTCTGCCGGAGTTGCCATCTCGTCCTTCACCCCCTCACCTGAGTCCACGACAGTCTAGGCGACCTCAGTAAGGCGGAGGCGAATCGAGGCAGCTGACCGCCTCGGCAATGGTCTGGACGGCGGAGATCTTCATCGACCCGGTGAAGTCGCCGATGCCCTCGGACCCGGCGGGCACGACGGCACGCGTGAAGCCGATGCGTTCGGCCTCCCGCAGCCGGACCGTGAGGTTGCTGACCTTGCGCACCTCGCCGGCCAGACCCACCTCGCCGAACGCGACCAGGTCGGCGGGAGCAGCCTTGCCGTTGTGCGCGGATGCCGTGGCGATCGCGACGGCCAGGTCGACCGACGGATCGGTCAGCCGGGCACCGCCGACCGTCGCGGTGTAGACGTCGTGGCGGGACAGGTCGATGTGGCAGTGCTTGGTGAGCACGGCGAGGATCATCGCGACGCGGGAGGAGTCGAGCCCGCTGGACGTACGCCGTGGCGACGGGTTGGACGTCTCGACGCTGAGCGCCTGCACCTCCGCGAGGAGCGGTCGACGGCCCTCCATCGTGACGGTGACGCAGGTGCCGGGCACCGGCGTCTCGTGCCGCGACAGGAACAGGCCGGTCGGGTCGGGCACCTCGACGATGCCGTCGCCCGTCAGGTCGAAGCAGCCGATCTCGTCGACCGGCCCGAAGCGGTTCTTGACGGCACGCAGCAGCCGCAGCCGGGAGCTGCGATCGCCCTCGAACTGCAGCACGACGTCGACCAGGTGCTCGAGGACGCGCGGACCGGCAACCGACCCGTCCTTGGTGACGTGTCCGACGAGCAGGGTGGCGATGTTGTCGTGCTTGGCGCGCTGGATGACGGCTGACGCGACCTCGCGCACCTGGGTGACACCACCGGGCACGCCCTCGACGTCGGCCGAGCCGATCGTCTGCACCGAGTCGACGATCAGGAGCCCGGGCCTGACCTGCTCGACGTGGGTGAGGAGGCCGCCGAGGTCGGTCTCGGCGGCGAGGTAGAGGAGGTCGTGGACGGCGCCGGTACGTTCGGCGCGGAGCCGCACCTGCGCCGCTGACTCCTCGCCCGAGACGTAGAGCGTGCGGCGGCCGGCGCGCGCCCACCGTGCGGCGACCTCGAGCAGCAGTGTCGACTTGCCGACACCGGGCTCACCCGCCAGCAGGAGGACCGCGCCGGGCACGACGCCGCCGCCGAGCACGCGATCGAGCTCGCCGATGCCGGAGGTCTCCGACCGTGCCGACTCGATCGTGACCTCGCTGATCGGGATGGCGGGTGAGGTGACGGGCGCCGCCTGGGTGCGGCCCGTACGGGCGGGGGCGGCGATGTCGACCGTGCCCCAGGCCTGGCACTCACCACACCGGCCGACCCATTTGCTCGTGGTCCAGCCGCAGTCGACGCAGCGGTAGGCCGGTCGAGCGGTCTTGGTCGTCGCCATGCCCACACGCTAGGCGAGACCTCTGACGAAACCGTTCAACCGTTGGCGCGCTTGCGAAAGATCAGGTAGTGCTCGCCGATATCGACCTTGTCGTAGTGAGCGTAGAAGTAGTCGACCAAAGGCTGATCGGCCCTCCATTGTTGCTCCCCGAGGTCTGCCACGCGGGTACCGCCCTCGCTGATGAACACAACGTCTGGGAAATCGTCCGTGCGTTCGAAGAAGTCGATGGTGAACTGGGTGCTGGGACCGTCCGTTGGCATCCAGATGATGTTGGTGTCGATCCGGCCGCGTACATACAAATACGCGCTCACGCTTCCGTAGGCGAACACGCTGTCGTCGGGCCCCGACCAACGTCGGATCACTCTGCGCTCGGTCTCGGCCAAGGTGGCGTGCTCGGAGGTCGTACGAATTCCGGCGTACGCGCCCGCTGTGATTCGCGTGGTTGTGTTCCACGGTGCCGGATCGCGGAAAGAGAACAAGGTCTGCACGCCCATGGCGGCAACGAGGGAAACCCCCACGAAGCAAGCCGCGACTGCTTGCGTTCGATGTGGCGCCAGTATGGCTGGCATCGCCACAATCGCCCCGAAGGCGGGCGCAAGACCTAGGACGGCGACTCCCCAGAGGGGGGAGGCCGAGCTCACGGCGGCTGTCACCGGGAGGGAGAGCAACGCCGGTGGGAGGGCTAGGACCAATAGGGTCCGCACGTGGCCGTCGCGCGACCGGAACCCCTCGACAGCCACGGGGACAAGCAACACAATCATCACGATCGTCGCGTAAACACCGCTGTACCGGCCGAACGGAAATGGCGGCAGATCGGTTGCACCTGATAGGAGAAGCGACGGCACCGCCGCGGCAACGACCACTGCTACCAGGAGAGTTGCTCGCACGCGCTCGCCGATCCTCGGCACAAGAGCCATCACGGCAAGGATCCACATCGGTAGGTAGCGCCATGAGACCAAACCGTTCTCGAAGGTCCGTAGGAAGACCTTGATGCGTTCGACTGGGTGCGGCCTCACTGCTTGGTAGTCCGACGTGTAGGTGAGTGTGTCCCGGACGTTGGACACTCCGACGACGACTACCAGCCAGGCAAATGCCACAAGTACGACGGCAGCCGCGCCGACAGATAGCAGAAGGCGGACACGCCGGTCGCGAGCGACCACGAAGCAGATGACGAGCAACAGCGCAGCAGGCGGGATCGCGGCAGGATGGGAGAACCCCGCAATTGCTGCGGAGGCTCCTGACACTGCCGCCCATCGACCAGAATGCCGGACGATCGCCGCATGTGCGGCCGCTGTGGCGACCACCAATGTGATGCTCGGAGCAGTTGTGTAGTTGACCAGCATGAGGTTGAAGCTGGTCGGTACCAGGGCCGCGGCGGGAATCGTGAAGGCGACCCAGGGCCGGAAGCTGGGGCGCAACGCGCGGTAGGCGATGTAACAGGCGGCCGCTGACAACGCCACGAAGAACAATCGGGAGGCAAGAACGATGCCGTCGAGGCCTACGACGTGGACCCACAACCAGGTGAACGGTACGGCGAGGAACGACCCGGTGGCCTGTGCGTTCATCTCGTCGACGAATGGCACAGCACCGTCGGCGAGGCGGATCGCCATAACGACAGAATGGGCGCCGTCGCCTCGGTCGGCCCCGAACTGTGTGCGCCACAGTGCCCACACAACGAGGATGAGCGCAGACGAGGCGACGCCGACTCGTTCTGCGCGGGACGCCTGTTCCCCGCCCGCTTTGATCTTCATTTCATCCCGTCGCGTTCCACGATGTCGGGACGAGCATAGTCTGCGGCGATACTGCTCAGGTCGTGAGGAACGGCGCGATGCGTTCGGCGACGATGTCCCCGGCGACGTCGTGACCAGCCCCGACCATGTGATCGAGGGCGCCGTTCGGCAGCGCCTCGACCAGCTGTCGGGCAACATCGATCATGAACCCGTGATCGGCCCCACCGACCAGCACGAGGGTCGGTGCCGTGACGCGGGCCAGCAGGTCGATCGGCACGACTCCGCCGTGCTCGTCGCCCATGGCGGCCGAGTCGTACGCGAGGGTCGGCGCCACCTCGGTCATCGTCGCCCAGCCCAGACCCTGCTGCATGCCTGTCACGACCTGCTCCGGCACGCCGACCAGCTTCATGAACTCCACCATTGCGTCGCTCGGTCGGTCCTCGGCGAGCAAGGTGTGCAACCGGGCGTGCCAGTCGACACCGGCCTGTTCACCGCCGGCGAGGTTGTAGGGCGCATCGTGCATGACGACACGGTCGATTGAGAGTCCGCGCGCTGCCGCGTTCATCGCGAGGGCCGCACCCGAGGAGTGGCCGTAGAGCGAGGCGTGCCCGCCGACCGCCTCGATCAGGGCTGCGATGTCCTCGACCTCGCGCTCGACGAGATAGGGCGGGTGCTGACTCGCATCGTCGCTCTCACCGCGACCGCGGCGGTCGACGTTGATCACGCGGCACCGCGCGGCGAGGGCATCAGCCAACGGGCGCGTCACCCCGCGAGTGCACGTGGCGCCGGCGAGAACGATCACCGCCGGGCCGTCGCCGAGGTCGTCGTACGCGATCCGGGTGCCGTCGGCGGATGTCACAGATGCCATACGCCGACACCAGGTGACTCACTAGACTCGCCGGGTGGATTCGGTCCGGTTGCAGCGAGTTCTGTCTGCCGCCTCGGCCGTGGTCAGCGCCGTGATCGTGGGCGTGATGCTCGTCGCGTGCACCCGTGGATTCGACTTCACCGATGAGGGCTACTACGTCGTGTCGATCGCGGATCCGGGCCTCTACTCGGCCGGTGCCACACAGTTCGGCTTCGTCTACCATCCGCTGTTCGAGCTCCTCGGATCCGACATCGTCCGGCTGCGCCAGGCCAACGTGGTGCTGACATTCGGGCTGGCCTGGCTGCTCGCGTACGTGTTGCTGCGCAAGCTCGTCGACGTACGCGCGCAGCGGCTCGCGATCTCGGCCGCCGTCGCCACGGCCTCGATGATGATCTTCGCCATCTGGGTCATCACGCCCAGCTACAACAGCCTGGCGCTGCAGGGGGTGATGGTCACGATGCTCGGGGTCGCCCTGGTCGAGGAGCGCTGGTGGGCGTGGGCGTTGATCGGGCTGGGAGGTGTGATCGCCCTGCTGGCCAAGCCGACGACCGCGTTGGCACTCGCCGCGCTCGTGCTGCTCTGCCTCTTCGCGATGCGTACGTTCCGCTGGCGGGGCGCGCTTGTCGTGGGGGCCGTGGCCGTCGGAACGCTCGCGGCCTGCGCACTCGCGATCGACGGATCGCTGGTGGAGTTCTGGCAGCGCACCGCGGACGGTGCCGACCAGATGAAGCTCCTCGACGCTCGACATGACGTGTCCGCGGCGGTGCGCATCGATGCGATCGAGCCGGGCGAGCGACTGCTCCTGCTGGCGTTGGCATTCGCCGGGATCGTCGTCGCCGTTGCGTACGCCAGGCGCCTCACCGCGGCGGTGATCGTGGTCGCCCTTGCGGCAGTTGCGGTCCTCGCGGTGTACGGCCACGTCGCCGAGGTACTCGGCACCAACCCGCAACGCGCGCTGCTGTTCCTCGCCATCCCGGCAGCGGCACTACTCGTCCTCGACCTCAGGCGTGCGGCGCTCGCCGTCACGCTCCTGCTGCTGCCGCTGGCGTACGCGTTCGGGTCCAACGGCAACTACTGGCAGGTCGGCGGCAGCGCTGCCGTGCTGTGGGTGCTGGCTGGCGTGGTCGCGGTCGGCAGGCGTTCACTGCCGGCTTTGGCGGCGGTCGGGATCGTCAGCCAGGTGGCGATCGTGGCGCTCCTGGCAGCAGGCGATCCCTACCGTCAGCTCGACCCGCTCGCGGACCAGACCATCGCGACCGGGATCGGCTCGTCGACGATCCATCTTGGCCCCGGCGTCGCCGCCTACGTACGTGAGGCGTCCCGGGTCGCCCGCGATGCCGGGTTCGAGCCCGGCACGCCCATGATCGACCTCACGGGGAAGTCGCCAGGCCTCCTGTACGCACTCGACGCCGAACCGATCGGGCAGGCGTGGATGATCGGTGGCTATCCCGGCAGCGACGAGCTCGCCATCGAGTCGCTCGAGCTGTCAGGGTGCAAGGACGTCTCGACATCCTGGATCCTCACCGAGTTCAGCGGCGCCCGGAGCCTCTCGGAGTCGGTACTCGTTCCGTTCGGCGCAACTCTCGCCGACGACTATGAGGTCGCCGGCTCGTGGGACACCGCACCCGGCGTCGCCGGATTTGCCGACCCCGTACGGCAGGTCCTGTGGCGGCCCACCCGTTCTTCGCAGGAGGCGCTGTCGGCCTGCCAGAGCGCGAGTTGAGTCCGTCGCCTCACGCTGGGATATTGTTCGGAGTCGACCGCGACCCTCACCGAGAAGGCACCTGTGACCACTGACGAAGTCTCGACGCCGATCTCGGTGTCCGTGGTGGTTCCCGTCTACAACGGGCAGGCGACACTGGGCGCCCTGGTCGACGAGCTCGCCGCCCTGACGACGCCCCAGCAGACGGGGGGCGGTCTGACGTACGTCGTCGATTCCGTCGTGCTCGCCTGGGACCACGGCAAGGACGCCAGCGACGAGCTCATCCGCGAGCTCGCGGCCGAGCACTCGTGGGTCAGGCCGGTGTGGCTGTCGCGCAACTTCGGCCAGCATCCCGCGACGTGCGCCGGCATCCTCGCCACCGGGTCCGACTGGGTCGTCACGATGGACGAGGACGGCCAGCACGATCCCGCCTACATCGGCGCGATGCTCGACCGCGCCTACGAGACCCGCTCCCAGCTCGTCTACGCCAACCCGTCCAACCGGCCGCCGCACAGCTTCCTGCGCAACCTCGCATCGCGTACGGCCAAGCGGGTCTTCAAATGGCTCATCGGCAATGCGACCGTCGACGTCGACTTCCACAGCTACCGGCTCATGGCCGGAGGCGTGGGCCGGGTCGTCGCCGCGTCGATCGGCCCCGGCGTCTATCTCGACGTCGCGCTGGCCTGGGTCGTGCCGACCGTGACCAGTGCCGACGTGCCGATGCGCACCGAGGGCCGCCCGGCCACCAGCTACACCCCTCGCCGCCTCGCCTCACACTTCTGGCGCCTCGTGCTGTCATCGGGCACCAAGCCGCTGCGCGTCATCTCCGGTGTCGGCGTGATCTCGGCCTTCCTCGGTTTCGCCCTCGGCATCTTCTACGTGATCCAGAAGGCGACGGGTGACGTGCACGTGCAGGGCTGGACGACCGTCATGGTCGGCGGCCTCGTCGGCGGTGGCCTGATCCTGCTCTCGCTCGGTGTGATCGCGGAGTACCTCGGGATGATCGCGGCCCGGTCGATGGGTCGTACGAGCTATCTCGTCGTCGCCGATCCCCAGACGGCGTTCCCGGGCGCGACCGACTCCAAGTGACGCTCAAGGCCTGGGTCATCGGCGCCGGCGGTCTCGTCGGTTCGGCTGTGGCCCGCAGCCCGGGCCTCGACGTGTTCGCAGCGGCCCCGGTCCCGTGGGGCACAGCCGAAGCCGCCGACGTGCTGGGCGCAGAGCTGGACCGGTTCGCCGACTGGACCGGTGACGACGAATGGGGCATCGTCTGGGCCGCCGGCGCCGGGGTGATGCTCACCAGCCAGGAGTCCCTCGACCTCGAGCTGGAGCTCTTCGACTCGTTCTGCGCGAGTCTGGCCGCCAACCTGCCCACGGGCCGCGGTGGCTTCTATCTCGTGTCGTCGGCCGGTGGCGTCTATGCGGGTTCGTCGCAACCACCGTTCGGCCCGGCGACTCCGCCCCGGCCGCTCAACGCGTACGGGCGCATGAAGCTCGCCCAGGAGCAGCGCGCCGTCGACACCGTGGCCTCGCTGCTGCCCGTGACGATCGGACGGCTGTCCAACGCGTACGGGCCGGGCCAGGACCTGTTCAAGCAGCAGGGCCTGATCACCCAGCTCGGGCTCAGCGCGCTGCTGGGCCGTCCGGCGACGATCTTCGCGCCACTGCCCACCTTGCGCGACTACATCTACGTCGATGACGCGGCACGCTTCGTGGTCGCCGACCTGCATCGCATGACGGGTGCCCGACTCGGCGCCACCCGGCGGGTCGTCAGCTCGGGGCGGGCCGCGAGCATCGCCGAGCTGATCTCGATCGTCGAGCAGGTCACCGGACGTACGTTCCCCGTCATGCACCGTCTCGCCGGAGGTCCGTACTTTCTGGACCTGCGCCTGCGGACCTCCGACCAGGTCGGCGTCGCTGGACAAGCCACGCTGCTCGAGACCGGCGTCGCGCTGGTCTATGACGACCTGGTGCGTCAGCTCGCCGACGGCCGTCTGGCCGCCCTCGTCTGAGCACTAGAGTTCTCTCCATGGATCCCGTCGAGATAAAGCAGATGGCTGTCATCGAAGAGAGCCACTGGTGGTTCCGCGAGAGGCGGGCTTTGATCGCCCGCGAGCTCCGACGGGTGACCCCCGGCAAGGCGATCGACATCGGTGCCGCAGCCGGTCGCAACACCAGCGTGCTGGTCGATCTCGGCTGGCAGGCATACGCCCTCGAGTACGACGAGTCGGGCGCCGAGATGGCCAAGGAGCGCGACATCAACGTGGTCCGCGGGGATGCCACGCTGCTCCCGTTGCCGTCGTCGACGTTCGACCTCGCGGTCTCGTACGACGTGCTCGAGCACATCGAGGACGACGCCGCCGTGGCCCGCGAGATGCTTCGGGTGCTCAAGCCCGGTGGCCGGGTGCTGATCGCCGTGCCGGCGGACCCCAAGCTGTGGAGCGAGCACGACGACGCCGTGAGCCACCTGCGTCGCTACACGCGCGAGTCGCTGACGACGTTGTTCGAGGACGCCGGATTCGACATCGAGAAGGTCAAGTCGTGGAACGTCATACTGCGCCCCGCGATCGCCTGGAAGCGCGGCCGTGAGTCCAACTCCGGCAGCGACATCGAAGCGGTGTCGAAACCGCTCAACCGGGTGCTGCACGCGATCGTGGGCGCCGAGCGCTACTTGCCGACCGGCAAATTACCTGGCGTTTCACTGATGTTGCGGGCCCGCAAGCGCTAATCTGCGGCGGTGCGCCCGCCGGTACCCGCGTCGAGACCTGAACGGTTCGGCGCCTATTCCTTCGTCTGCGGCGCGGTGGGTCCGCCAGACCCGGCGGTGTGGCAGCGGTTGATCACATCCGCTCCTGTCGCTCTGCCGACGTTGGAGTCCGGGCCGACGTTTGCCTTCGCCTCATCGGCGGCCCCAGACCTGGTCTGTGCCGGCGGTCGAGCCTGGACCTGGGGCAACGCGCGGCCCGATCCGTCCATACCGGCGAACTGGCGTGGGGCGGCACACGATCGTGGTGCGGCGGGATTGTGGGTCGAGGTCGACTCCGTACGCCTCCACACCGATGGCTTGGGGATGCATGACGTCTTCATACGTGAGGTTGGCGAAACCACCTACTTCGCCAACCGCATCACACCCCTGACAGGGATCGCCGATGCGCTCCTGACGACCGACTGGGACGCCTGGGGTGAGCACCTTGCGTTCGGCGGCATGATCGGGGATGCGACGGGCTTTTCCGAGATCCGTCGGCTCAGGTTTGGCCAGTCCGTGGTGCGTGCTGGCGCAAGCCAGACGATCGAGACCGAGCTGCCCCCATGGGCAGAAGGCAATGGGCCGGAGCTGTCGTCAGCCGCGCTGGCTGCTGCGCTACGTGATCAGCTTCCGGGAAGAAATGGTGAGGCGACTGCGATCGCCCTCAGCGGTGGGTGGGACTCGCGCGTCATCGCCATGGCCCTGGCAAGGAACGGCGCAAGGAGGCCTCTCGCCTGGACCATCTCCCCGGACAACGGTTTCGACGATGACCTCCTCATGTCGGCAGGTGTCGCGAAGGCGCTTCGCCTGAAGCAGAGGGTCGTCTCGCAGGCCGCCGAGAGCTGGACGGTGCATCGCCCCGCAGCGCTGCTGCGTATGGAGCACCAGTCGTGGATGCACACGTGGATGGCTCCACTCGGGACGGCGGTCGCGAGAGCCGGCCGGCCGGTGTTCGACGGGCTTGGTGGTGACCTCCTCCTGCGGAACCGGTTTGGAACAGAGGCTGTCCTGGATGCCCCGAACCCGGCGGTTGCCGAGGAGCTCCTGTTCAGGTGCTTCGGTGGTGCGCGTGTCGCGGCTGACAACGTTCTTGCCGAGCCCTGGGCAGATCGCTGGCGGACGACGACGAGAGAGAGCTCCCGGCGTGAAGGTCGGCTGTGGGACGGACACCCGTCCTCCGTGACGATGCGGGTTCTCGCCGGCCGGACCAACCGGTTGATCTCGATCGCGCCCCTTCGCCATTTCGGTCCAGAGGTTGCGGTGCTGCTGCCGATGGTCGCGGGGGACTTCATCGGAGCGGCGCTTCGCGTGCCGACTGAACGCAAGCGAGACGGCAACTTCCTTCGCGAGGTCATGGCACATCTCGATCCGAGGACTGCTGCGCTGCCCTCGACCAACGATGGGTTGCCCAAGACCACTGCCCGCAGTCCCCGGACCGAGCGGACCGCGACGGCGTTCGCCTGGATCGCCGAACAGATCCATGCAGATCCGCAGGTGCAGGAGATCCTGCACCCGGTCCTTCTGGACGCGATGGTCGATCAGGAGCAGCAGCGCAGGCTGGGAGACGGACCGCTCCGGGTGCTGCAGTGGGCGAGCACGGTGGCGCACTGGCGAGCGACACACCAAGGAGTGCTTGCCGAGGTCTGAGGACTCAGACGCGTACGGTGCCGGCCGCGGTCGCGAACTCGGCCGCGAGGATGCCGGGGGTGCCGTGCGGGGCGACCCAGCGGACCTCGATCTGCTCGAGTGCCTCCACCGCGGGCTCGCCGAGGTAGGTCGCGAGTCGCTGCGGGTCGCCGGCGATCTCGAGCGCAGTGAGGCTGATGCCGGTGTCGGCGGCGGTCGACGGGTGCTCGGACATGTCGATGTCCCAGCTGATGACGAACGGCAGCTGCGGGTCGGACTTCATCCCGCTGGTGCCGATCTGGCGCCACTCGAGGTTGAAGCCGTCCGGACGGCGCCGGTTGCCCGGCACGGCGTGGCGGCCCATGCGCTTCTCGACCTCGCTCATGTCGTCGACGGCGAGGCACCAGCCGAGCCAGCCACCGCCGGCGTCGGAGCGCTGGCGTACGGCCTGGCCGAATGCGGCCTTGTCGGCAGCAGGGTGGTCGAGGACTTCGACGACCTCGAGGTACTGCTGGTTGTCGAGCGGCAGGATCATGTTGCGCGTGCCGAAACGGGGGTGCGCGCCGCCGTTGACGAAGGTGGCACCCAGCAGCTCTTCGAGCTTGGCCGTCGTGCCGGCAAGGCCGTCAGCGCCGACGGCGAAGGAAACGTGATCGAGGTGCATACGGCATTGTTGCCTGACCCGGGAGCACGCTATTCCGGGGGGTTACCGGTCGATAGCGAAATGGCGTGGTGTATTGCGTCTCACAGGCTTGCGGCGTGGGGGTTCGGCGCCCCGCCGGCTTCGTGTGCCTCGCACTGGCGGACCAGCTCGGCGTAGCCAGCTTCGCCCATGAGCTCGGTCAGCTCGTCGCGGTTGGAGACGTATACCGGCTCCATCCCGACGTGCGCCTCGGTGTTGGAGGAGCAGTACCAGTCGAGGTCGGCGCCGCCCGGCCCCCAGCCGGCGCGGGTGTATTCGCCGATCTGCACCTCGGTGTAGGTCGATCCGTCGCCGCGGTCGACGTCGCGGAACTGGCGACGCAGCGGCAGCTGCCAGCAGACGTCGGGCTTGGTGGTGTGCGGCTTGATGCCCTCGGCCAGCGCATAGCCGTGCAGCGCGCAGCCGTAGCCGCCCTCGAACCCCTTGGAGTTGTGGAAGATGCAGGCACCCTCGTACGCGCGGGTCTTGAGGTCGCCCTCGTCGTCCTTCTCGGTCCAGCCGCGGGCGTGGCCCTCGTCGTGGTGCTCCCACTGCGCCGGAGTGAGCTTCTCCATGACGGCCTCGACACGCTTGGCGTCGTCGTCGTCGGAGAAATGCGCGCCGAGCGTGCAGCAGCCGGCATCCGGGGAGGTGTCGTAGATGCCGGGGCAGCCAGCGCCGAAGATGCACGTCCAGCGCGACGTCAGCCAGGTCAGGTCGCAGCGGAACACCTCCGTCTCGTCGGACGGATTGGCGAACTCGACGTACGTACGGGGGAATCCGAGCTCTACTTCAGGCACCACGCCACAGTAGTCGCGACGGTCAAGACCAGCGCGCAATGAGACAATGGGGCCCATGCGCATGGGTGTGCTCGACATCGGGTCCAACACGGGCCACCTTCTCGTGGTCGACGCCTTCCGTGGTGGTCCTCCCGTTCCCGCGCACTCCTACAAGGAGCCCCTGCGGCTGACCGATCATCTCGACTCGACGGGTGCCATCAGCGAGGACGGAGTCGCCCGGCTCGGCAAGTACATGATCGAGGCCAAGGCGGAGGCAGAGGACAAGGGCTGCACGCAGATCCTCGCGTTCGCCACCTCGGCCGTACGCGACGCGATCAACGCCGATGACGTCATCAAGCAGGTCAACAAGGCCAGTGGCCTCGACCTCGAGGTGCTCGGCGGTGCCGACGAGGCGCGGCTGACGTTCCTCGCCGCGCGTCGCTGGTTCGGCTGGTCGTCGGGACGTCTCGGCGTGTTCGACATCGGCGGCGGCTCCCTGGAGCTCGCGGTCGGGTCCGACGAGTCGCCCGACGTCGCCACGTCGGTACCCCTCGGTGCCGGCCGGCTGACCCGCGAGTGGCTCAACGCCGGCAGGAGCGGCGCCGACCTTCGTCTCCACGTGCGCTCCTCGATCGCCGACGAGGCGGGCGCGATCCTGCGCGGCGGTGGCTTCGACCGAGCCGTCGCGACCAGCAAGATGTTCCGTTCGCTGGCGCGCATGTGCGGCGCACCAGCCTCGAGCGAGGGCCAGTACGTACGCCGCACGTTGCGCCGTGACGACCTGGTCCCACTCGTCGAGCAGCTCGCGGAGATGCGACCGGACGACGTGGCAAAGCTCCCCGGTGTCTCGGTCGACCGTGCCGACCAGATGTATGCCGGCGCGATCGTGGCCACGGCGACGATGGACCTGTTCGATCTGGAGGAGCTCGACATCT
The DNA here is from genome assembly GCF_039537165.1 of Aeromicrobium panaciterrae. GTDB lineage: Bacteria > Actinomycetota > Actinomycetes > Propionibacteriales > Nocardioidaceae > Aeromicrobium > Aeromicrobium panaciterrae. Next base: position 1,983,231 of record NZ_BAAAZZ010000002.1, read on the forward strand.
GTCCGTGGGCGCTGCGCGAAGGCGTTCTCCTCGAGCATCTCGACCAGCTGTAGGCCCGGCGATCTAGTCTGGACAGCGTGCCCGAACCCATCCGCGTCTCGATGTCGACCTCCTCGGTGTATCCGGGGTCGACGGCCAGCGGCTTCGAGGCGGCGGCGCGGCTTGGCTTCGACGGTGTCGAGGTGATGGTCGGAATCGACGACGTCAGCGCCGACATCACCGCGATCAAGGCGCTGAGCGCGTTCCACGAGATACCCGTCGTGTCAGTACACGCTCCCTGCCTGCTCGTGACGCAGCGCGTGTGGGGGAGCGACCCGTGGGGCAAGCTCGACCGCAGCGCCGACATGGCGCACGAGGTCGGTGCCACCACGATCGTGGTGCACCCGCCGTTCCGGTGGCAACGTGACTACGCGCGCGGGTTCGTCGAGGGCATCGCCGGCATGGAGGCCAAGCACGGTCTCACGTACGCCGTCGAGAACATGTACCCCTGGCGCACCGGCAAGCGTGAGTTCCAGGCCTACGCGCCGGGCTGGAACCCGGTCGAGCAGGACTACGCCCACGTCACGGTCGACCTGTCCCACAGCTCGACGGCGGGCCAGGATCCCGTGCAGATGGCCGAGGACCTCGGAGACCGGCTGGCCCATGTCCACATCACCGACGGCTCCGGCTCCGCCAAGGACGAGCACCTGGTGCCCGGTCGCGGGACCCAGCCGTGCGAGGCATTCCTGGCCGCGGTCGCCGCCTCCGGCTTCGGCGGCGAGATCGTCGTGGAGATCAACACCCGCAAGGCGTCCGACCAGTCCGCCCGCGAGGCGGACCTCCTGGAGGCCATGGCGTTCACCCGTCTCCACGCCGCACGAGAGGTCTCGTCATGATCACCGCTGACCAGCTGCTGGCGTTCGGGCTGGCCGCGCTCATCCTCATCGCGATTCCCGGGCCCAGCGTCGTCTTCGTCATCGGGCGTGCCCTGTCGTACGGGCGTGGCATCGCGCTCGCCACCGTCGCCGGCAACTCTCTGGGCCTGCTGGCGATCGTCATCCTCGTCGCACTCGGGCTCGGTGTGATCGTCCAGGAGTCGGTGCTCGTCTTCACGATCCTCAGGTTCGCCGGCGCCGCCTATCTCGTGTGGCTCGGAATCCAGGCGATCCGCCACCGCAAGGGGTTCGACGTGGGCAGCGCCGGTACGGGTGTCGCTCCGGGGCTCTCGACCGCCACGGCGGTGCGCCAGGGCTTCATCGTCGGGTTCTCCAACCCCAAGGCGTTCATGATCCTCGGCGCCGTCCTCCCGCAGTTCGTCGACCGGGGAGCCGGCCACGTGCAGATGCAGATGCTGCTGCTCGGTCTGCTCGCATTCGGCATCGGCATCGTGTCCGACAGTCTGTGGGCCGTGATCGCCAGCCAGCTGCGCTCGTGGTTCAACGCCTCGCCCAAGCGCGGTGAGGCGATGGGTGTCATCGGCGGCACCTCGATGATCGGCCTTGGCATCGGTCTCGCAGCGACGGGCAACAACCACCACTAGTCGCGCCATGGTGGAGGGCGGTGGATATGCAACCCCATGGCGGCTCATACGGTTGACGCTGCACCGATCGAGGCTGCAAGCCTTCATACGGTTGAGGATCCACCGCTCCCGGGCCGGATCGTCTGACTAAGGTGGATCGCATGAGTCAGCGCATCGCGGTCCTCGGCGCGGGCGTGATGGGCGAGACGCTCCTCGCCGCGATCCTCAGCCAGGGACACCCCGTCGCCGACCTCGTCATCAGCGAGAAGCGTGACGAGCGCGCCGCCGAGCTGCGCGAGACGTACGGCGTCGAGGTCACCGGCAACGCGGAGGCCGTCACCGGCGCCGACACGATCCTGGTCGTGGTCAAGCCGCAGGACGTGCCGGCGCTCCTCGCCGAGATCAGCTCGTCCGTGGCCGCGAGCTCGACCGTCGTCTCACTCGCCGCCGGCATCCTCATCGAGACGCTCGAGTCGGCGCTGCCCGATGGGGTCGCGGTCGTACGCGCGATGCCCAACACGCCGGCGCTCGTCGGCGAAGGCATGTTCGGCATCTCCGGCGGCTCGGCCTGCTCGGCGGAGCAGCTCGCTGCGGTCACCGCCCTGCTGGAGTCGGGCGGCAAGGTCGTCACGGTCGACGAGGCGCAGCAGGACGCCGTCACGGCGGTGTCCGGATCCGGTCCGGCCTACGTCTTCTACCTCGCCGAGGCGATGATCGCCGGTGGCGTCGAGGCCGGGCTCGACGAGCCAACCGCCCGTACGCTCGCGGCCCAGACCCTGGTCGGCGCATCGAAGCTGCTGGCGGAGTCCGACGACACCGCCGAGGAGTTGCGCCGCCGCGTCACCTCACCCAACGGGACGACCGCAGCGGCGATCTCCACGTTCGACGACCGCGGTGTCAAGGACGCACTCATCGCCGGCGTGAAGGCAGCGGCCGCGCGATCCACAGAGCTGTCGAAGCCATGACGGACGCCAAGGCGGTGCTCGTCTTCGACGAGACCATGACGAGCTACAACTTCGGCCCGTCGCACCCGATGGCGCCCGTACGCATCGAGCTGACCATCGAGCTGGCCACCGAGCTCGGCATCCTCGACGGCATGAGCGTCGTCGGCGCAGCGGCGGCAACCGAGGACGACCTCAACCTCATCCACTCGGCGCAATACATCGAGAAGGTCCACAAGCTCAGCGACCACCCGATACACGCCGACCCGTCGATCGGGCTCGGCACGTCCGACAACCCGGTGTTCCTGCACATGCACGAGGCCAGCGCCCTGGCGGCGGGCGCGAGCGTCGAGGCGGCGCGACGTGTCTGGACCGGTCAGGCGCCTCGCGCGGTCAACATCGCCGGTGGTCTCCACCACGCGATGCGCGACCACGCCAGCGGCTTCTGCATCTACAACGACGTGGCCCTCGCGATCCGCTGGCTGCTCGACAACGGTGCGCAGCGGGTCGCGTACGTCGACGTCGACGCCCACCACGGTGACGGCGTGCAGTCGATGTTCTACGACGATCCCCGGGTGCTCACGATCTCGATCCATGAGGGACCGCAGACCTTGTTCCCGGGCACCGGCTATTCCACCGAGACCGGGGGAGAGGGTGCTGAGGGTTCATCGGTCAACGTCCCGCTCCCACCCGGTACGTCGGATGCCGGCTGGCTGCGGGCGTTCCACGCCGTCGTGCCACCGCTGGTTCGCGAGTTCAAGCCCGACATCCTGGTGACGCAGCACGGCTGTGACTCCCACATGGACGATCCGCTGACCAACCTGATGCTCAGCGTCGACGGCCAGCGCGCGTCCTACCTGGCGTTGCGGGAGCTCGCCGAGGAGGTCTGCGAGGGCAAGTGGGTCGCCACCGGAGGCGGCGGCTATGCCGTCATGGACGTCGTGCCGCGGGCCTGGGCACACCTGCTCGCGATCGTGTCGGGCGAGCCGCTCGATCCGCAGTCCGCGACTCCGGCCGAGTGGCGAGCTCGCATCCACAAAATGCGCGGCATTGCAGGTCCGCAGCAGATGACGGACGGCCGTAGCCCGGCTTATCGCGCGTGGGAGAACGGATATGACCCCGACAGCTGGCTCGACCGTTCCATCCAGGCCACCCGGACGGCCGTGTTCCCGCTGAACGGTCTCGATCCGCAGCCCTGACACCGCCGAAAACAGGTGACGTTCCCCACCTGGACCGATTTTGGCCAACTACTGTCACCGGGGCCTCATTTGCCACTAGTGTCGACGCAAGCACGCGCGCTGCATCTCCGGTGGGGAAGCCGGAGAGCGCGCGTGCCCTGAGTCGATATCCCCAGATAGTAGGTGGCGAGATGGCATCCGGCCCGACATTCATGACGGTCGCGGAAGTCGCGACGCAGATGCGCGTGTCCAAGATGACCGTCTATCGCCTCGTCCACTCCGGTGAGCTCGAGGCCGTACGCGTGGGTCGCTCCTTCCGGGTGCCTGAGAGTGCCGTCGAGGAGTTCCTCGCCAAGTCCTACTTCCAGGCCGGCTGAGACCGCCGGGCACGTGCCCGTCATCACGTGGTCGGCCGGATTCGGCGCCGCTGGCGGCGTGTAGGCTGTGGGACAGCCAAAAGTGGCTATTGAGACGTTGCCGCGCAGGCTCGGCGGACCATCTTTCGTGCACACAGCCACCACCGTGTGGCCAACAGGAATTGAGTAGTGACCCGTGGGTTCAGTCATCAAGAAGCGTCGTAAGCGGATGTCGAAGAAGAAGCACCGCAAGATGCTGAAGCGCACCCGAGTGCAGCGCCGCCGTCTGGGCAAGTAACCCCCATGGGCAGGGTCGTCCTCGTCACGGGAATCGCCAGCAGCTTTGCTTCCCAGTTCGCCAACCGCATTGCCGAGTCCAAGGGCATCGACAAGGTGGTCGGCATCGACACGATCCTGCCAAAAGGTCAGCTTGAGGGCGTCAAGTTCGTCCGCGCTGACATCCGCACCCCGGTGGTTGGCAAGGTCATGGCCGTCGAGGAGGTCGACACCGTCGTGCACCTGGGGGTCGGCCCGCCGACCAAGGGTCGGTCGAGTGCTGCCAAGGAGCTCAACGTCATCGGCACGATGCAGCTCCTGGCCGCCTGCCAGCGCGCCGCCGGGGTCACCAAGTTCGTCCTCGGCTCCTCCACCGCGGTCTACGGCACCTCGCCGCGCGATCCCGCGATGTTCACCGAGTCGTCCCTGGCACGTGGCGGCGTACGTTCCGGCTTCCCCAAGGACATCGTCGAGGTCGAGTCCTACGTACGCGGCTTCGCCCGTCGACGCCCCGAGGTCATCATCACGACCCTGCGCGGGGCGCAGCTGCTCCACCAGGACATCGACACCCCGCTCCGCCACTACTTCGACAGCCCGGTCCTGCCGACCGCATTGGGCTTCGACCCGAGGTTGCAGTTCCTCCACGTCGAGGACGCCATGAATGTGCTGGTGGAGTCGGTGGTCAACGACCGTCCCGGCACGTTCAACGTGGCTGGAGACGGTGTCGTCATGCTCAGCCAGGCTGCCCGCCGACTCGGCAAGCCGCTCATCCCGCTGCCGTCATTCGGATTCGCCGCCGGGGCCCGGCGCGTCCTGAAGGCGATGGGCTCAGACCTCTCACCCGACCTGCACCGCCTGCTGACCTACGGTCGCGTCGTCGACACGACGGCGCTGCGTGACATCTTCGGCTATGAGCTCAAGTGGACCTCGGAGCAGGCGTTCGAGGACTATCGAGCAACGGCACGTCCCGGCATCCTCTCCTCGATCGGAGGTCGAGCATGAGCGACGACAAGCTCCAGGGCATCGGCACGAAGGGCAAGGCGGGACGCGGCAGCCGCGCCGAGTCGCCGTCGAGCGCCGCCCGCGCGTTGGCCGGCGGTGCGCAGCCCAAGAAGCCCGTCAAGAAGGCCAAGACCGCCGCACCCGCCGCTGCCAAGAAGGCAACGGCAAAGAAGGCACCGGCCAAGAAGGCCCCAGCTCCCAAGAAGGCAGCCCCGGCGGCCGAGAAGCCGCGCCTGCGAGCCGTCACCGACGAGGATGCCGCTCGCGCGGCGGCGGAGGCGGCCGAGGAGGCCGCGCGCAAGACACGTACGGCCGGCGCTGCGCCGTTGGCAGCGGGCATCCCGATCGACGAGATCTTCGTGGCCGTCATCCAGGCCGCACAGCGGGTTCTCGGATCCGACTGGGAGAAGCGCCTCGCCACATTGCTCGCGACGATCCGCACGCGCCTGGAGGGTGACTACGAGGTCGACGAGTTCGGCTTCGACCCGCAGATCACCGAGGTTTTCACGGCAGCCGTCGAGCCGCTTGCCGAGAAGTGGTTCCGCCTGGAGGTGCGCGGTGTCGAAAACATCCCCACCGAGGGCGGCGCGCTCCTGGTGGCCAACCACTCCGGCACGGTCCCGCTCGACGGGTTGATCACGGGCTACGCCGTCAAGAAGTACGCCGGACGCAACCTTCGGCCCCTCGGCGCCGATCTCGTCTTCTCCCTGCCGTTCGTCGGTCAGGTTGCCCGCAAGGTCGGCGCCACGCTCGCCTGCTCCGAGGACGCTGAACGGCTGCTGACCACCGGCGAGCTCGCCGGGGTGTGGCCCGAGGGCTTCAAGGGCATCGGCAAGCCCTACGCCGACCGCTACAAGCTGCAGCGCTTCGGCCGTGGTGGATTCGTGTCATCGGCGATGCGGGCGCAGGTCCCGATCGTGCCGGTGTCGATCGTCGGCGCCGAGGAGATCTATCCGCTGGTCGGCAACGTACCGTCCCTGGCGCGCCTGCTGGGCCTGCCCTACCTCCCGATCACACCGTTCTTCCCGCTGCTGGGCCCGTTGGGTCTCATCCCGCTGCCGAGCAAGTGGATCATCGAGTTCGGTGAGCCGATCCGTACGGACGCCTACGAGCCCGAGGCAGCAGACGACCCGATGCTGCTGTTCAACGTGACTGACCAGGTGCGCGAGACGATCCAGCAGACCCTCTACAACCTGCTGGTGGACCGAGGCAACGCGTTCTTCTGAGGGCTGAAGGCGCTCCGCGCCTGAGCGTCGAAGAAAGCTAGGGAGCGAAGCGACCGTGAGTGGAACACGCCGAAGGCGTCAGACTACGAAGCTTTGGTGAGCTGACTACCCAACGTTGGGAACTGACCGCAGGCAGATCAGCCGTGCGAGTTATTTGCCTCCGCCGAGCAAACCGTTGAGCAGGCTCGGGACGAGGCCCTCTTCGCCCAGGAGCCCGTCGATCAGCGGGTCGGTGACGGGACTGAGGTCGATCGGGGGCAGGGTGACCTGAGGCGAGGTCGGCTTCGGTGCGGCGGGCGTCGAGCCACCCGTGGCGCTGGTCGTCGGCGTCGGCGTGGGCGTGGTCGGCGCCTTGGTGGTCGACGACGGCTCCGTCGTGTCGGTGGTGTCGGTGGTCAGTGCCGTGACGGCGTTGACCAGCGACTGGGCGTCGGCCGACGAGCAGGAGGAGCAGAGTGACGACGCCTGGACCGCGAGATCACTGATCGTTTGCGCGGCCGACCTGAACGCGTCGTCCGCGCCCTCGGGCAGGAAGCTCGACAGGGCGGCGAGCTCGGTCGCGGCGGAGGCGGCGAAGTCGTTGACCTTCTGGATCGATGTGGTCTTGCCGTGATTGTCGAAGTCCTCGAACAGCGAGCTGGAGCCCTTCTCGGCCTGGCTGCTGAAGTCGTCGAGAGTGTCGGCGATCAGGGCATCGGTGCGCGAGGACGGGTTGTCGCTGAGCTTGCGGGCTTCGGCGAGACGTTCGGACGCCTGAGCGAGCTGGTAGGAGCCACGTGAGCTGTCACCCTGATGGAGGGCGAGCTGCACGGACTCGACGCTGCGCTTGACCGGGTAGAGCATCTCACCGGGGACCGCGGAGGCGCTGGACGAGACCAGCCCGACGACACCGGCGGAGGCCAGTGCGGCAGCGGTCAGTCCGGCGATGCGGCGGCGTACGGGTCGGCGGGCAGGCGCAGGGCTGATGGTTCGGACCCCTGAAGTGCCCGGAGCCGGTGTCCCAGCTGGGACGAGAGCTGTCTCGGCCTCCGTCATCAGGGCGGAGCGAAGCGAGAGGCGGAATTCGGGAGTCGGCTCGGCGACGGCGGACTCGCACAGGATCTCGGCGACCCGGACCAGCTCGGCGATCTGCTCGTCGCGGGGCGCGCGACCGCTCCAGGCCTCGTCAAAGGACTGGGCGTCGTCAGCTCGACGGCCGATCATGAAGGGTTCCTCCCGATATGTGGTTCTACAGTCATGTCAACGAGTTCGCCGGGTCGGAAGTTACGGGAATTCACCGTGAGGTCGCTCATCGGACATCCTCCGAAACCGTCTTGGCCAGGCTGCGTACGGCACGCAGCTGCAGCTGCTTGACGGCACCTTCGCTGCGACCGAGGGCGGCGGCGGTCTGCGCGATCGACAGGCCCTGGATGAATCGCATCAGCACACAGTCGCGCTGCTCGTTGGGGAGTGCGTTGACCGCCTCGAACAACATCTCGTTGGAGATCAGCGAGAGGACTTCCTGCTCGGGACTGGCGACGACCGTCTTGCCCTCGGGGATCGTCTCGGAGACGATCTCGAGGCGGGCACGGCTCGACTTGAAGTGGTCGGCGACGAGGTTGCGGGCGATCGTCGTCAGCCAGGCGCCGAAGTCCTTGCCCTGCCAGTTGAACCGCTGGATGGCGCGGAGTCCGCGTACGAAGGTCTCGCTGGTCAGGTCCTCGGCGAGCTGCTGGGAGCTGACGCGATAGTAGATGAAGCGGAAGACGCCCGACACGTAGTGGTCGTACAGCTGACCGTAGGCCTCGGCGTCTCCGTCCTTGGCGAGGTCGACGAGTGCGCGCAGGCGGGACGCCTCGGGATCGAAGCCCTCGTCCTCGGGGCCGGGCGAACCGTTGGCCGGCGCGTAGGCAGGAGAGTCGGCGACCGTGAGCGCAATCGCGAGCTGACGATCATCGAGACCCATGAGGGCATACGACAATGCGTCACGCAACGCAGTCGTTGGAAATGTCACAGGCCCTCCCTGATCACAGGGAGTCTAACGTGTCGGCGGGCCAGTGTCAGGATTACCGTTTTTTCTGGCGGCGCAGGAATTTCACCGCTCCGCCAGCCGCCCCGGCGACGAGCGCGCCCTTGGCGCTGGCGACGGCGACCTTCCGTCCCGTGCGGTAGTCGCGGATGCGCCATCCGTTGGCCTTCGCGTGAGCCCGGAGCACCTTGTCGGGGTTGATCGCACACGGATTGCCGACCATCGACAGCATCGGCAGGTCGTTGCTGGAGTCGGAGTACGCGTAGCAGTCGTCGAGCACCAGCCCGTCACGGCGGACGATCTCGCGTACGGCGACCGCCTTGCTCTCCCCGTGGAGCATCTCGCCGACCAGCTCGCCGGTGTATACGCCGTCGACGTGCTCGGCGACGGTGCCCAGCGCACCCGTCAGGCCGAGGCGGCGGGCAATCGTGTTGGCGATCTCGACGGGTGCGGCGGTCACCAGCCAGACGTTCTGGCCGCGGTCGAGGTGCCACTGGGCGAGCGCGCGGGTGCCGGGCCAGATCTTGTGCGCCATGTTCTCGTCGAAGATCTCCTCACCGACCTCTTCGAGCTCCTGGACCGTGTGGCCCTTGATGAACGCCAGCGCCGACGAGCGGGCCTTGGCGATGTGCTCGGGGTCCTCGACGCCGGCGAATCGGAAGTAGAACTGCTGCCACGCGGCCTTGGCGATGTCGGCGGTCGTGAAGAACTTGCGACGGTGCAGGCCACGGGCGAGGTGGAAGATCGAGGCGCCCTGCATGATCGTGTTGTCGACGTCGAAGAACGCCGCGGCGGTGGTGTCCTTGCCCGGATCCAGCGCGTCTTCCATCTCAGAGCTGGACGCGGCGGCCTGGCCCGCGAGCAGCGAGCGCGACTGCAGGTTGCGCGGTTCGCTGGGGTCCTTGGACATGAACCGACAGTAATGGCTATGAGCGCTGGCACGCTGTGGTTGACTCAAAGGGTGACAGTCAATGTCAGCGAGTACCTCCGCGAGGCCGCGGTGCGCGACCCTGACGGTGTTGCACTGGTCGAAGGTGTTGCTCTGAAGGGCGGCAAGGATCGACGTCAGCTCACCTGGAAGCAGTTCGACCAAGCGGCCGATGCCGTCGCGCGCGGACTTTCGGGCCGCGGGCTTCGCGCCGGACAGCGCGTCGCGATCGTCATGGCCAACCGGATCGACCTGCCGATCGCCTACTACGGCATCCTCCGTGGCGGGATGGTCGCCGTACCGATCAACCCGCGGTCCACGACGGGCGAGATCGACCGCATGCTCACCGACTCGCGGAGCAAGGTCGTGCTGTGTGACGAAGCCGGTGTGGCGCAGGTGCGTGAGGCAGTCACCCAGGAGATTGCGGTGATCGTCGACGGCACCGAGGCGCAGGGTGACGAAACCCCGTTCGCCGACTTCCTCGCCGATGCGACGGGTACGGACCCCGCGGCTCCGCCCGACGCCGAGGCGCTCGCGGTCGTCCTCTACACCTCCGGCACCAGCGGCAAGCCGCGCGGCGCGATGCTCAGCCACCGGGCGCTGATCGCCAACATCGAGCAGGTCTCCCGCATCGAGCCCGCGCCGGTCACGGCCGACGACGTGTGCCTGGGCCTGCTGCCGATGTTCCACATCTACGGTCTCAACTGCGTTCTGGGCCAAGCCGTGAAGCAGGGTGCCTCCGTGGTGCTGGTCGACGGCTTCGACCCCGGCGGACTGCTCGACCAGATCAAGGCCGAGGGTGTGACCAACCTTCCCCTGGCACCGCCTGTCGTCGCGGCGTGGGCCGGACGTGACGACCTGCGCGACAAGCTCGCCGGCGTCAACCTGATCCTGTCGGGAGCGTCGACGCTCGATCCCGAGCTTGCTGACTCGTTCTACTCCTCGTCCGGCAAGCACATCGAGCAGGGCTACGGTCTCACCGAGACCGCCCCGGTCATCGCCGTCACGATGGGCGCTCAGCGCGCCGAGGACGGTGGGCCTCGTGGCGGCATGGTCGGTCGCCCGCTGCCCGGAATCGACGTACGTATCGTCGAGGCCAGCGGCGAGGACGCTGCGCCCGGCGATCCCGCCGAGATCTGGGTCAAGGGTGACAACCTCTTCAAGGGCTATTGGCCTGATGGTGTCGACGGTCCGCGCGACGACGGGTGGTACCCCACGGGTGACGTCGGCTACCTCGACGAGAACGGCGACCTCACCCTGGTCGACCGTCTGCGTGAGCTCGTCATCGTCTCCGGCTTCAACGTCTATCCGTTCGAGGTCGAAGACGTCATCTCAGAGGTCAACGGTGTCGCCCAGGTCGCCGTGGTCGGCCTGCCCGACGAGGAGACCGGTGAAGCCGTCGTGGCCTTCGTCGTGGCCGAGTCCGGTGCCGCTGACGACCAGCTGCTGAGCGAGTCGGTGGAGGCGCACTGCCGTACGCGGCTCGCCCGGTTCAAGCAGCCCCGTCGCATCGTCGTGGTCAAGGGGCTCCCGCACTCCGCCACGGGCAAGGTCGCCAAAGGGCGTTTGCGCGCCCTGGCCCGCAGCGAGTCGCTCGGCCTCGAGACGTCGTGACAGGGCCGGCTCACGCCGACGACGCACGCGTCGTCGTCTATTCGCGCGCCGCATGCCACCTCTGCGAGGCGGCCGAGGCGTTGGTTGCCGAGATCTGCGCCGACACGGGCGACACCTGGACACGGGTCGAGATCGACGGCGATCCCGATCTGGTCGAGCGGTTCACCGAGCAGGTGCCGGTGACGTTCGTCGACGGCAAGCAGCACGACTTCTGGCGCGTCGACGAGCGCCGACTGCGGGCGGCGCTGGGCAAGTAGCGCCGTCGTGCCGACGGGAAGCCCGCCTGTTCCTCGCGTTCGCGTGGTGACGTAGGTCACGTGTCTCACCTGGTTTCGACCTTCCTGACGCCTGCGGCGTTGTTCGCGCCCCCTGCTCGCCCACGTGAATGGCTGTTTTGCGGCGAATTCTGGGGGCTCGTGGGGGGACCCCCAAACCTCGACAAGCGTTCGCTCGCAGAGCTCGCTCAGCCTTCGGATTTTGAGAACGCGTTCACAAACTCTTAAACTGAGGTCGCGCTGCGTGCCATCCCGTCAGGGATAATCCCCGGCCGCACAGCGCAGGAGCACTGTGACCATTCTTCGCAACAGGCCTTCGGCCGGTTCGCCAGAGCGTGGCATCCCTGATGCCACCGTGGCGCGGCTTCCGGTCTACCTGCGCGCCCTCAACGCTCTCGCCGAGCAGGGCATCGCCACGTGCTCGTCCAACGACCTCGCAGCGCAGGCCGGAGTCAACCCCGCCAAGCTGCGCAAGGATCTCTCACACCTCGGGTCCTACGGCACCCGCGGAGTCGGCTACGACGTCGAGTACCTCCGCTACCAGATCGCCCTCGAGATCGGCCAGAACCAGGACTGGGACGTCGTCATCGTCGGCGTCGGCAACCTCGGCTCGGCGCTCTCGGCCTACCAGGGGTTCAGCACTCGCGGCATCCGCGTCGCTGCCCTGGTCGACAGCAACCCCGAGCGTGTCGGCACGACGATTTCGGGCATCGAGGTGTCGGCGATGGGCGACCTCAAGAAGGTCGTCGCCGAGCGTGAGATCTCGATCGGCATCATCGCGACCCCGGGCGAGGCCGCCCAGGAGGTCGCCGACCGTCTCGTCGAGGCCGGCATCACCAGCATCCTCAACTTCGCGCCTGCCCTCGTACAGGTGCCCGACAACGTCGACGTACGCAAGGTCGACCTGTCGATCGAGCTCCAGATTCTCGCCTACCACGAGCAGCGCAAGGCGGGGGAGGCAACAGCATGAGTGTTCTTGTCGTTGGCATGAGCCACAAGTCGGCGCCCCTCGAGGTGCTGGAGAAGGTCGCGCTCGACACCGGTGCGTCGGTCAAGCTCTCGCAGCTCGTGCTCGACACCCCGTTCGTCACCGAGTCCGTCGTGGTGTCGACGTGCAACCGCGTCGAGATCTATGTCGAGGCCGAGCGGTTCCACGGTGCCGTCGAGGAGGTGTCCCGCCTGCTGGCGGAGCACGCCGACCTCGGCCGCGAGGAGTTCGTGCAGAACGTCTACGTCCACTTCGACGAGGCCGCCGTGGCTCACCTGTTCGGTGTGGCGGCCGGCATGGACTCGATGATCCTCGGCGAGAGCCAGATCCTCGGCCAGGTACGCGAGGCGCTGCTCACGGCCCAGAACGAGGCCACCGTGGGCCCGGCGCTCAACGCGCTGTTCCAGCAGGCTCTGCGCATCGGCAAGCGCGGTCACGCCGAGACCGGCATCGACCGCCTCGCGCCGTCGATCGTCACGGCTTCGTTCGCCGCTGCGGGCGACGTCGTCGACGCCACTGACACCCGCTTCCTCATCGCGGGTGCAGGCACGATGGCCAAGCTCGCCGTCCGGACGCTGGTTGAGCGTGGTGTCGACGCGGACCGCATCGCCGTCGCCAACCGTACGTACGAGCGCGCGCAGGATCTCGCGATCGAGTCCGGCATCCGCGCCGTGCTGTGGGACGACGTCGACAGCGAGCTCGCCACCGCCGACGTGCTGATCAGCTGCACCGGCGCCAACGGCGTCATGTTCGACCGTGCGCGTATCGAGGCCGCCGGCGGACGCCTCACCGTGCTGATCGACCTCGCGCTGCCGCGTGACATCGACGGCGCCGTGCGCGACATCGACGGCATCTCGCTGATCGACCTCGTTGTGCTCTCCAAGCTGACCGAGAACGCCGAGCTGGCCGCCGACGTGCAGCAGGTGCGTTCGATCGTCGACGAGGAGGTCCGTACGTTCCTCGTCGCCAAGGCCGCGTCGCAGGTCACGCCGACCGTGGTCGCGCTGCGCACCATGGCGACCGACGTCGTGGAGGCGGAGGTGGCTCGTATCGAGTCGCGCCTGCCCGACCTCACGCCCGATGAGCTGGCCTCCGTACGGCAGGCGCTGCGCCGTGTCGCCGACAAGCTCATCCACACGCCGACCGTCCGCGTGCAGCAGCTGGTCGACGGCTCCGGTGGCGTCACGTACGCCGAGGCGCTCGCCGATCTCTTCGCCCTCGACCAGGCGGCCGTGGCGGCTGTCACGAAGGTCGGAGGTGAGCCGGCGTGAAGACGATCAAGCTCGGGACCCGTGCCTCAACGCTCGCCGTGACCCAGTCGACGACCATCGCCGACTGGCTCCGGGCCAACGCCGGCGTCGAGGTCGAGCTCGTGCACATCTCCACCGAGGGCGACCGCAGCACCGAGGTCGTCTCCGGCATGGGCGGCCAGGGCGTTTTCGTGGCTGCGCTGCGGGAGGCACTGATCAGGGGCGAGATCGACATCGCGGTCCACTCGCTCAAGGACCTGCCGACCGCCCCGCACGAGCATCTGACGATCGCCGCGATCCCGCAGCGCGTCGACCCCCGCGATGTGCTCGTCGCCCGCGACGGACTGACCCTGGGCGAGCTGCCCCAGGGTGCTCGGGTCGGCACCGGCTCCACGCGTCGTGCCGCCCAGCTCAACGCGCTCGGACTCGGCGTCGACGTCGTACCGATTCGTGGCAACGTCGACACGCGCCTGGCCAAGGTTGCATCCGGCGAGTACGACGCCATACTCCTCGCTCGTGCTGGTCTGCTGCGGCTCGGCCGCGCCGATGAGGCCACCGAGCTCATCGATCCCCTGCAGATGCTTCCTGCCCCCGGGCAGGGTGCTCTGGCCTGTGAGTGTCGCGCCGACGATGTCGCGACGATTCACCTCCTCGACGGACTCGACGACAGCGACACCAGGGTCGCCGTGTCCGCCGAACGCAGCCTGCTTGCCGCACTCGAGGCAGGTTGCAGCGCACCAGTCGGGGCTCTCGCGGAAGTCGCCACCGGCGACGACGGCGACGAGCTGTGGCTTCGTGCGGTGGTCGGAGACATCTCCGGCTCGCCCACCATCCGACTGTCCGCGACCGGCTTGCCGTCCGAAGCCGCCGCGGTCGGAGAGCGTCTTGCTGCCGAGATGCTCGCCGAAGGTGCCGACACCCTCGTGGCCGTCGCCTCACCAACCCCAGGCAGATAGAGAAAAGGAACACCGTGACAATCACCAACGCGATGCCAGCATCAACGGCTCCCAGCCCGAGCGCACGCAAGGCCCCACGTGGCCACGTGGCGTTCGTCGGCGCGGGACCGGGCGATGCCAGCCTGCTGACGGTGCGTGCTGCTGAGCTGCTCGCCCAGGCTGATGTCGTCATCACGGAACTGCCCGAGCAGGAAGTCCTCGTCACCAACGGCGCCGAGATCGTCGACGGCGGCGTGGGGGAGGACGGTGAGCAGCTGACACATGCGGCGCGCGCCCGCCTCGTCGTACGCCACGCCAAGACCGGCGCCAACGTCGTACGCCTGATCTCCGGCGACCCGTTCACGTACGCCACCGGGCCCGAGGAGGCGTCGGCCTGCACCAAGGCCGGTATCGGCTTCGAGATCGTGCCGGGCATCTCCTCGGTCTCGGCGGTTCCCGCGTACGCCGGTGTGCCGCTGACCAACCGCACGCATCGCGAGTACTCCGTCGTCAGCGTCGGCGACTCGACGATCCACTGGGGCGAGCACGCCGGTCAGCAGACCCTGGTCCTGCTGTCGGCCGTCGCCCGCATCGGCGAGGTCGCCCGCGGACTCGTCGAGGCCGGGCGCTCGCCCGAGACGCCGGTCGCCATGACCCGGGTCGGCACCACGACGGAGCAGACCACGGTCGTGTCGACGCTGGCCGACATCGCAGCGGACGCCAAGGCTGCCGGCATGACGGCTCCGGCGATCACGGTCGTCGGCGAGGTCGTCACGATGCGTGAGGCGCTGTCGTGGTTCGAGACCAAGCCGCTCTACGGCTGGCGCATCCTGGTGCCCCGCACCAAGGAGCAGTCCGCCGGACTCGCGACCCGCCTGCGCGGCTACGGCGCGATCTCCGAAGAGGTCCCCACGATCTCGGTCGAGCCGCCCCGCAACCCGCAGCAGATGGACAAGGCCGTACGCGGTCTCGTCGAGGGTCGCTACGAGTGGATCGCGTTCACCAGCGTCAACGCCGTCAAGGCCGTCCGCGAGAAGTTCGAGGAGTACGGGCTCGACGCTCGCGCGTTCTCGGGCCTCAAGGTCGCTGCCGTCGGTGACAAGACCGCCGAAGCCATTGCCACGTGGGGCATCCGTGCCGACCTCGTCCCGTCGGGCGAGCAGTCGGCTCGCGGACTCCTCGAGGACTGGCCGCCGTACGACGACCTGCTCGACCCGATCAACCGGGTGTTCCTGCCTCGCGCAGACATCGCCACGGAGACGCTGGTTGCCGGGCTCATTGATCTGGGCTGGGAGGTCGACGACGTCACGGCCTACCGCACCGTCCGGGCAGCGCCGCCGCCGGCGCCGGTCCGCGAGGCGATCAAGACCGGCAAGTTCGACGCCGTGATGTTCACGTCGTCGTCCACGGTCCGCAACCTCGTGGGCATCGCGGGCAAGCCGCACACCTCGACGATCATCGCGTGCATCGGCCCGGCCACGGCCAAGACTGCGGAGGAGCACGGCCTGCGGGTCGACGTCCTCGCGGAGTCGCCGTCGGTCGACGTACTCGCTGATGCGCTCGCCGAGTTCGGTGCGGCTCGTCGCCTGGCGTTCCTGGACGCCGGTGAGCCGGTCACCAAGCCGTCGCAGCGTCGTCCTTCGACCCGGCGCAAGGCCTAGTCATGTTCCCCACTGACCGTCCTCGTCGCCTGCGCCAGTCGCCGGCGATGAGGCGGTTGGTGGCGGAGACACATGTCGAGGCGTCGCAGCTGATCCTGCCGCTGTTCGTCGGCGAGGGGCTCAAGGAGCCGAAGCCGATCTCGAGCATGCCGGGCGTCGTCCAGCACACGCGCGAGACGGCTCGCAAGGCGTACGCCGAGGCTGCTGCTCTTGGACTCGGTGGCGTGATGTTGTTCGGCGTCCCCGAGCACAAGGACGCTGTCGGTTCGGGTGCGCTCGATCCCGACGGCATCCTCAACGTCGCCTTGGCCGACGCGCGCGCCGAGGTCGGTGACTCGCTCGTCGTGATGGCCGATCTGTGCCTCGACGAGTTCACCGATCACGGTCACTGCGGAGTGCTCGATGATCAGGGTCGGGTCGACAACGACGCCACGCTCGAGATCTATGCACAGGTGGGTGTCATCCAGGCTGCTTCAGGTGCTCACGCCGTCGGTCCCAGCGGGATGATGGACGGCCAGGTCGGTGTCGTACGTGAGGCGCTCGATGCTGCCGGTCACACCGACACGGTGATCCTCGCGTACGCCGCGAAGTACGCCTCCGCCTTCTATGGCCCCTTCCGTGAGGCTGTTGACTCGTCGCTGCAGGGCGATCGCAAGACCTACCAGCAGGATCCCGCGAATGGCCGCGAGGCTGTACGCGAGGCGCTCCTCGATGTCGCGGAGGGCGCCGATATCGTCATGGTGAAGCCGGCGCTGTCCTACCTCGACCTGATCGCCGATGTACGTGCCGCCGTCGACGTACCCGTCGCCGCCTACAACGTCTCGGGTGAGCTCGCGATGGTCGAAGCCGCAGCCGCCAACGGCTGGATCGACCGCGAGCGCGCGATCGACGAAGTGCTGCTCTCGATCCGCCGCGCCGGCGCCGACATCATCCTGACCTACTGGGCCACCGAAGTAGCCACCCGCCTGTCGCGCTAGGCCAGCAGGGATGAGTCGAGATACCCCGTTGCGTCGAGCACCTCGATGCCGAGAAGCCGTCCGTTCGAATCGAAATCGAGGTTGATCATCCCTCCGACCTCGAGCGGATCGCAGGAGTACGTCTTGGCGGCTTCGCCGAAGCCGATCTCGTCAACGAGGTAGATATAGGCGGCGTTCACGTCGGGATCGAACGTGATCTTCAGCGGGACCTGCTTTTCGCTCATGCGGGAAACCTACTGCGTGCAGGCCTATTCCCGATGACGCTCAGGCAGCGCGGTCGCGCATGGTGAAGTCGGTGGGCTCGGCGATCTGCATGGTCTTGATGTTGTGATGCCGTCGGCAGAGTGCACGAAGGTTGGCTCCGTTGGTGGGTCCGTGGTGTCGGGGAATCTCGTGGGGGTCGCGAGTTGGGCAAACAGAAGGGCCCCGATCCGGGGATCGGGGCCCTTCCAAGGTTCAGATCAGCTGAGCAGCGAGGTGATGCAGTTCGTGAGCTTGACCAGGTCGAGGGCGGAGATGCCATCAGCGAGGCACTTGGTCTTGGCCTGTGCCCAGGTCAGCGTGGCCGAACCACCGGTGCTACCGCCGGTGCTGTCAGTGCCGCCTCCACCGAGGTCGGTGACGAGTCCGCCGAGGAGACCGGTGACGCCGCCGCTGACGGTGCCACCACCGCTGGTGCCGCCGTCACCCGGCGAGCCGGGCGTACCGGGAGTGCCCGTACCGGGCGTGCCGGGCTTGGGCTTCTCGTTGGCCTTGGTCTCAGCCTTCTTGGCCTTCTTGCGCTGCTCCGGCGTGAGGGTCTGGTCGTTGCTCTGGCTGGTCAGGACCGAAGCGGTCGAGAAGCCGTCTGGCGACTGCGTGAACTCACCCGCGGCGTAAGCAGCCGAGACCTGCAGGACCAGGTCGACGTAGGACTGCGAATGGTTGTAGCGGCGGACGGCCGAGGCGGCGCCCTCCGGGGTCGCGAGGTCGCCCGGACCGGCGCAGAGGTAGATGCCGGCTGAGGTGGCCGCGTCATCGATGTCCTGGGGGTTCTTCATGCCGTCGTTGTCGGAGTCGACCGCGACAGACTTCCAGGTGTTGGGGATGAACTGCATCGGTCCGACGGCACGGTCATAGACCGAATTCTTGTCGATCGCACCGTTGTCGGTGTCGTTGATGCGAGCGCGACCGTCGTTGCCGTCGAGCGGCACACCGTAGATGCCGGGCTTGGCGATACCGTCGGCGTTGAGGGCGTTGCCGTTGCTGCGTCCGTGGTTGCTCTCGACGCGGCCGATCGCGGCGACGAGGTTCCACGGCAGGTTGCACGAGGCGTCAGCCTTGCCCAGAAGGGTCTCGGCCCGGCGGTAGGCGAACAGCGCCGACGATGGGATGCCGTTGGTCGACAGCGTGGCGATCGTGCCGTTGAGGCCGGCGCGGGGGTCGATGCCACCGGGCGTCGGCTGGACGCTGGCGGGCTGCTCGAATGCCGTTCCCGGGACGTCGGGCACGGCACCGCCGCCCGTACCGTCCGAGGCGGTGGCGAAGCTTGACGAGTTGAGCGCCGCTCCCCAGGCGCCAACCAGAATTGCCATCGGGACCAAGGCGCTGGCCTTCTGCCACCGAGTGAGCTTGCGTGCTCCCATGTGTATTGCCCTCCAACTACCAATGCGTAACTCGATGTTACAGCGATTCGGGTTCCATGTGGAAAGTTCCCCGACATGTGAACAACGATCTGTCCAGCGGGTTGTTACGCGTAAGAGACGCCGCCGATCGGGGTTCATGACGCGATTGGGACAATGGTCCGGTGACCTCTCCGCCGACCTCCCAGCAGCTGTTCGATCGAGCCCTCGCTGTGTCACCCGGCGGCGTCAACTCGCCGGTACGCGCCTTCCGCGCCGTCGGTGGCACCCCGATCTTCATGAGGTCAGGCTCCGGCGCCTGGCTGACCGACGTCGACGGCCACCGCTACGTCGACCTGGTCGGCTCGTGGGGTCCCATGCTGCTCGGCCACGCACATCCCGAGGTGCTGGCCGCAGTCAACGACGCGGTCACCCGCGGTACCTCGTTCGGCACCCCGTCTGAGCCCGAGGTCCTGCTCGCCGAGGAGATCGTCGCCCGTACCCCGGTCGACTCCGTACGTCTGGTGTCGTCCGGCACCGAGGCGACGATGTCGGCGATCCGGCTCGCCCGCGGGTTCACGGGTCGCACCAAGGTCGTGAAGTTCGCCGGGTGCTATCACGGCCACGTCGACGCGCTGCTGGCCGAGGCAGGCTCGGGAGTCGTCACGCTCGGCATCCCCGGTACGCCCGGCGTCCCCGCGCACGTCACGGCCGACACGATCGTGCTGCCGTTCAACGATCGCGCCGCGGTCGAGGCGGCGTTCGGCGAGTACGGCGACGACATCGCGTGTCTGATCACCGAGGCCGCTCCCGGCAACATGGGCGTCGTCCCGCCGGCTCCGGGCTTCAACGCCCTCCTCTCCGAGATCTGCAGGCGCAACGGTGCGCTGTTCATCAGTGACGAGGTGATGACCGGGTTCCGCGTGACGGCATCGGGCCACTGGGGCGTCGACGGCAAGGTCGAGGGCTGGAGCCCCGACGTGGTCACGTTCGGCAAGGTCATGGGCGGCGGCTTCCCGGCGGCGGCATTCGGCGGCCGTGCCGACGTCATGAACCTGCTGGCGCCAGTCGGCCCCGTCTACCAAGCAGGGACGCTGTCGGGCAATCCCATCGCCACCACGGCAGGCCTCACCACCCTCAAGCTCGCCGACGCGCAGGCGTACGAGCGACTCGACGCTGCGTCCGCCGAGCTGCAGCGCTTGGTCGGCGACGCCCTCACCGCCGAGGGCGTCACGCACGTCATGCAGAACGCCGGCAACATGTTCAGCGTCTTCTGGGGCATCGACTCGGCGACCAACTTCGCCGAAGCGCAGGCGCAGGAGGCCTGGCGCTACAAGGCGTTCTTCCACGCGATGCTCGACGCCGGCGTCTACCTCCCGCCGAGCGCATTCGAGTGCTGGTTCGTCTCGGCTGCGCACGATGCAGACGCACTCTCTAGAATTGCCGAGGCGCTCCCGCGCGCCGCGCGCGCCGCCGCCCAAGCCAAGGAATCCACATGACTGAACGCACCATCGTGCACCTGATGCGCCACGGCGAGGTCCACAACCCCGACGGTGTGCTCTATGGGCGGCTCCCCGAGTACTTCCTGTCCGACCTCGGCCACCAGATGGCCGCCGCTGCTGCGGACTGGCTGGCCAAGAACGAGATCGTCCACCTGGTCGCGTCACCACTCGAGCGCGCCCAGCAGACCGCAGAGCCGCTGTCCACGATCCTCGATCTGCCGATCACGACCGATCCTCGCGTCATCGAGGCCGGCAACCAGTTCGAGGGCAAGACGTTCGGGGTCGGCGACGGCGCCCTGAAGCGTCCGCAGAACTGGTGGAAGCTCCGCAACCCGCTCCGCCCGTCATGGGGTGAGCCCTACAAGGAGATCGCGGCCCGCATGAAGGCAGCCGTCGACGACGCCCGCGAGGCGGCGCGCGGTCACGAAGCCGTGATCGTCTCGCACCAGCTGCCCGTGTGGACGGCTCGTCGCTACTACGAGGGCAAGCGCTTCTTCCACGATCCCCGCAACCGCGAGTGCTCGCTCGCCAGCCTGACCAGCCTGACGTTCGACGGCGACGAGTTCGTCGGCCTGACCTACGCAGAGCCGGCCGGACACCTGATCCCGGAGTCGTTGCGCAAGAAGTTCGCCGGCGGCGCCTAAGTGCACCGACACCGACTCCTGACAGTGGCGGTGCTAGCCCTAAATCTTGGGGTGGCACTCGTCCTGGTCGCCGGGTGCAGCGGCGCCGGCAACCGCGGGTCGACGGGTGGCTACGTCACCGCCAACGGCCAGATCACCAAGGTCGACGAGGCCGACCGCAAGCCGGCACCGACGCTGGAGGGCGAGGACCTCGAGGGTCGGCCCTTCACTTCCAAGACCTACGCGGGCAAGACGATCGTCGTGAACGTGTGGGGTTCGTGGTGCCCGCCGTGCCGCAAGGAGGCGCCGGCTCTCAAGCTCGTTGCAGACGAGTACGCCGACAAGGGCGTGCAGTTCATGGGCATCCTCGTGCGCGACGACGCTGCGTCGGCCAAGGCGTTCAACCGCAAGGTCGGCATCAGCTACCCCAGCATCGACGACTACTCCAACCGCAACAGTCTCGGTTTTGCGTCGTCGTTGCCGGCGCAGGCGATCCCGACGACCTGGATCATCGATTCGCAGGGGCGTGTGGCCGTACGCATCGTGTCCGAGAACCTCACCGCCTCGACGCTGTCCGGCCTGATCGACGACGTACTGGCCGGTGACAAGTGACTGACTGGTTCGTCGACACGGTCGGGTCGGGTTCCCTGGTCCTTGCCGTACCGATCGCCGTGCTCGCGGGACTCGTCTCGTTCTTCTCCCCGTGCGTGCTGCCGCTGCTTCCCGGTTACCTCTCCTACATGACCGGTGTCGGCGTGCAGGACCTCGACACCGCCAGGCGCGGTCGCATGCTGATCGGCTCGACGCTGTTCGTCCTCGGTTTCTCAGTGGTGTTCGTCACCGGGGGACTGCTGTTCGGGTCGATCGGCGCCAGGCTCGCCGAGCACCAGCGACCCATCTCCATCGTCATGGGCGTCGTCGTGATCCTGCTGGGCCTGGTGTTCATGGGGTTCATCCCGCTCATGCAACGCGAGTACAAGATCCACGCCGTGCCGGCTGTCGGCCTCGCCGTCGCCCCGCTGCTGGGTGCACTGTTCGCATTCGGCTGGATCCCGTGCATCGGACCAACCCTCGGCACGGTGCTGACCCTCGCCAACACCGAGGGCACCGCGGCGCGCGGGGCGTTCCTCTCCTTCACCTACTGCCTGGGCCTCGGCATCCCGTTCGTCGTCGCCGCCCTCGGCTTCGGCCGGTTCATGAACGCGATGGCCTGGGTCAAGCGCAACCAGCGCACGGTCAACGTCGCGGGTGGCCTGCTGCTCGTCACGGTCGGGCTGCTGCTCGTCACGGGCGCGTACGACTCGATGGTGGAGAGTCTCCGCAGCACGTTCGGCACCGGGACGGCGGCGATATGAGCGAGAACGCGGTACCCGCACTCGGCAGCCGCGAGTTCACCCGGTGGTTCTGGCGCCAGCTGACCTCGATGCGTACGGCGCTGTTCCTCCTGCTGCTCCTGGCGATCGCGGCCGTCCCCGGCTCCATCGTGCCGCAGCGCAGCGTGGACGCACGCGCCACCGAGGCCTATCTGATCGACCACCCCAAGCTCGGGCCGATCCTCGACAAGCTCGGCTTCTTCAGCGTGTTCACGTCGCCGTGGTTCAGCGCGGTCTACCTCCTGCTGCTGGTGTCGTTGGTCGGCTGCATCCTGCCGCGGTCGTTCGTCTATCTCAGAGCCCTGCGCGCTCGGCCGCCCAAGGCGCCCAAGAACTTCGATCGCCTCCCGGCTTCCGCATCGTTCGAGACCGGATCCTCCGTGGACGAGGTGACGGCCGCCGTCCGCCGCGCTCTGCGCGGCGCCCGCCTCGACATCGTGAACGACGGCGACCTGGTCGAGGTCCGGGCTGAGAAGGGCTTCCTGCGCGAGGCCGGCAACCTGATCTTCCACATCAGCGTCGTCGTCGTGCTGATCGGAGTCGCCGTCGGCACGCTGTTCGGCTATCGCGGTACGTCGATCGTGACCGAGGGTGAGGGGTTCTCCAACGTGCTGACGCAGTACGACGAGTTCGGATCTGGTGCGCTGTTCGACACCGACGACCTGCCGCCGTTCTCGTTGACGCTGGACGACCTGACCGCGAAGTTCCAGCCGCTCGGCAGCGTCCAGCCCGGTGCGCCCAAGCTGTTCCGCGCTCAGGGCACATATGAGTCGAAGCCCGGCGACGGCGCCAAACCGTACGACATCAAGGTCAACCACCCGTTGTCGATCGACGGCACCTCCGTCCACCTGGTCGGCCAAGGCTATGCGCCGGTCATCAAGGTCACCGACGCCAAGGGCGTTGTCGTGTTCGAGGATGCTGTCCCGTTCCTGCCGACCGACCCGTCGTACACGTCCAACGGCGTCATCAAGGTGCCGGGTGCCCAGCCTGAACAGCTCGGCTTCCAGGGGTTCTTCCTGCCCACTGCGATCACGGGGAAGGACGGGGTCTCGATCTCGGCGTTCCCGGGTGCGGCCAACCCGCTGCTCGGTCTGTTCGTCTGGCACGGCGACCTGGGCCTTGACGACGGCACACCTCAGTCGGTGTACGTGCTCGACAAGACGAAGATGAAGCAGTACCTGGGGCCGAACGGCAAAGGTTTCCGCATCAGCCTGAGCCCTGGTCAGGAGACGGACCTGCCTGGAGGCGGCACGATCGAGTATGTGAACACCGCTCAGTTCGCGCGCTTCCAGTTCAGCTCGTCGCCGCTGGTGAAGGTCCCGCTGGTCGGGATCTCATTCGGACTTCTCGGACTCGTCCTCTCGTTGTTCATCAATCCGCGCCGTACCTGGGTGCGGATGCGGCGCGACGACTCACGTACCGTTGTGGAAGTTGCCGCGCTGGACCGTAATCCACGCGACGGCCTTCCCGCCGACCTGGACGACTTCCTGACCAGACTGCGTGGGGGACTCGACAAACCGAAGGAGTCGTCATGAGCCTCGCCGATCTGGCGCAGATCTCCAACTACGCCGTTGCCTCCGCAACCGGAGTCGTAGGTCTCGCCTTCCTGGCTCACCTCGCCGAGTGGGGCTTCGCCAAGGCCCCGGTCCCGGTCAGCGTCGCCGCCGGACAGGCCGAGTCGGCTGAGTCGGCTGAGTCGGCCGGGCCCGAGCGGGTCGACGCCAGCACCGTGCTGTCGTCGATCGCCGTCTCACTCACGGGCCTGTCGATCGCGCTCCTCGCAGTCGGATCGTTGACCCGTGGACTTGCCGCGGAGCGCGTGCCGTGGAGCAACATGTACGAGTTCGCGCTGACCGGCTCGCTGATCGCCTTGACGGTCTACTTCGTGCTGGTCCGCATCTGGGACGCGGCGTGGCTTGGCATCTTCGTCACCGGCTTCGCCTTGGTCCTGCTTGGCATCGGCTTCAGCGTGTACGTACCCGCTGGCCCCGTCGTCCCGGCGCTCCACTCGTACTGGCTCGTGATCCATGTCGCCGCGGTCATGATCGCCGGCGCGCTGTTCCTGGTCAGCGCTGCCGCATCGGTGCTCTTCCTGCTCAAGTCGCGCGCCGAGGAACGCAACACCGTCGGCACGTTCCTGGCTCGCGTTCCCGAACCCATGGTGCTTGACCGGGTCGCCTTCCGGGTCATCGCCGTCGCGTTCCCGATCTGGACGTTCGGTGCATTGATCGCCGGTCCGATCTGGGCGTACGACGCCTGGAGCCGCTATTGGGGATGGGACCCCAAGGAGGTCTGGGCCCTGATCACCTGGATCGTCTACGCCGGCTTCCTTCACGCGCGGGTGACGGCGGGGTGGCGAGGACGCCGGGTCGCGATCCTGTGCCTCATCGGATTTGCCACGTTCCTGTTCAGCTTCTACGGCGTCAACCTGCTGTTCGGCGGCAGCCAGCACACCTACGCCAAGTAGCGCCGCCAGACTAGAGGCCGTGGAGGTAGTCGGGGTCGTCGTCGGGACCCTTGGGACCGGGTGGGCGGTGCGGGGGAGCCCAGCCGCCGCTCGGCTTGGGCGGCGCCGCGGGCTTGGTGCGCCCGAAGGCAAGCCACAGGGCCGGGCCGACCAGCGGCGCCAGCAGGATCACGAACCACAAGGGCTTGGGCAAGACCTTCACGCGGTCCTTGGGCGTCGCGATCAGGTCGAAGATCGCAAACACCAGCAAGATGATGGCGAAGACGATGATGACGAACTTGCCCATGCCTGCAACCGTACCGGGCAGGCCGCAACCGACGGGTCACGTCGTCCCTGCAGCGATTAGGCTGCGCACATGAAGCCATTCCTGACATACACCGCCGCACGATTCGCAGTCTTCGCGGTGACGTTCGGCGTGGTCTGGCTGATCGCGTCGATCTTCTTCGAGTCGAGCACCAACCTCACCCTGCTGGTGCTCCTCGTCGCGTTGATCCTGTCGTCGGTCGCGTCGATCTTCCTGCTGGCCGACCTCCGCAACAAGCTCGCGCTCAACGTCCAGCAGCGCGCCGAGCGGATGACCGAACGCCTCGAGGAGTCGCGTCGTGCCGAAGACATCGACTGAGGATCGGGCGTGGATCGCCGAGGCGATCCGCCGCGTGGACGCTGACGCCAACCGCAGCGCCGACACGCACCTGCACCCGCTGCCGATCCCGGTGCCGGGGATCGACCTCTACCTCAAGGACGAGTCGGTCCACCCGACCGGCAGCCTCAAGCACCGGCTGGCGCGTTCGTTGTTCCTGTACGCGCTGTGCAACGGCTGGATCGGTCCCAAGTCCACAGTCATCGAGGCGTCCAGCGGGTCCACCGCGGTCAGTGAGGCGTTCTTCGCCCGGCTGGTCGGCCTCCCGTTCGTCGCGGTCATGCCGGCGACGACCAGCCCCGAGAAGATCGCCCTGATCGAGTTCTATGGCGGCACCTGCCATCTGGTCGACGACCCCGCGATGATCTACGACGAGGCCCGACGCCTCGAGTCGGAGTGCAACGGCCACTACATGGACCAGTTCACGTACGCCGAGCGGGCGACGGACTGGCGCGGCAACAACAACATCGCCGAGTCGATCTTCGAGCAGATGCAGGCCGAGCCGCACCCGTGCCCGAGCTGGGTCGTGGTGGGTGCGGGTACCGGTGGCACCTCCGCGACGATCGGCCGCTTCGTGCGCTACCGCCGCTTCAAGACCAAGATCGCCGTCGCAGATCCCGAGAACTCCGCGTTCTACGGCGGCTGGCAGACCGACAGCTCCGACGTCACCACCGACACGCCGTCACGCATCGAGGGCATCGGCCGCATGCGCGTCGAGAAGTCGTTCGTCGGCGGTGTCATCGACGACATGGTGCAGGTCCCCGATGCCGCCTCGATCGCCGCGATGCGCTGGGTCTCCGACATCCTGGGCCGGCCGGTTGGCGGCTCCACCGGGACCAACGTCTGGGCGTCGCTGCAGCTGATCTGCCAGATGCGTGAGGCGGGCGAGGAGGGCAGCGTCGTCACGTTGCTGTGCGACGGCGGCGAGCGTTACGCACACACGTACTTCGACGAGTCGTGGCTCGAGTCCAAGGGGCTCGACATCGCCCCGTACGCCGACGCCCTCGCCGAGTTCGACAAGACCGGCGTCCTGCCGAGGGTCTAGGGCACCCTAGGCGCCGAGGGCGAGCCCGAGCGCGAGGCCGGCGGCATACACGAGCTCGGCGAGGCCGGTGTCGCGCAGGACAGGGATCAGCGCCATCCCGCCGGCGCCCGACGCCACGACCTGTCGGGCGCGGACGGCGAGTGGGACGAACACCAGGCCGAGCAGCGCCCACGCCGTGAACGCCGATGCCCAGACGAGACAGCCCAGCGCGACCAGCAGCAGGAGCACGTAGAACCGGCGGGTGTTCGTGTCACCGAGGAGCACCGCGAGGGTCCGCTTGCCCGACTCGGCGTCGGTCGGGATGTCACGCAGGTTGTTGGCGACGAGGATCGCGCAGGCCAGGGCGCCGACGCCGATCGCGACCGCGACCGCGAGCCAGGTGAGGTCCTCGATCTGTACGTACGCCGTGCCGAGCACCGCGACGAGCCCGAAGAACACGAAGACGCTGACCTCGCCGAGCGCGCGATAGCCGTACGGCGAGGGCCCGCCGGTGTAGGTCCATGCCGCCAGGATCGCGGCGGCGCCGACGAGCAGCATCCACCACGAGCTCGTCGCTGCGAGGGCGAAGCCGAGCACGCCACCGAGCGCGAGGAAGGCCAGCGCGGCAGACTTGACCTGCTTGGCCGGCACGAGGCCGGAGCCGACGAGCCGCAGCGGGCCGACGCGGTTGTCATCGGTGCCCTTGATGCCGTCGGAGTAGTCATTGGCGTAGTTGACGCCGATCTGCAGGGCAAGCGAGACGCCCAGGGCCAGCAGCGCCTTCCACCAGACGACCGAGTCGTAGAACGCAGCGACGCCCGTACCGGCGACGACGGGTGCGATGGCGGCGGGGAGGGTGCGGGGGCGCGCGCCCGCGATCCAGAGCTGAGAGCGGGTCGGGTTGGTCACGAGCGACAAGTCTGCCACCCGGAACGTTTCCCGGCCGGGCGAGGCCGTCAATGTCGAGTTGACGCGTTTGGAGCGTCAACCTACCGTTGACGGCATGGCCACAGAATCGCGAGAGCTCGCAGACCTGCTGGCACAGGCGATTGCCAAGATCGACCCGACGATCGCCCGCCGGCTCGAGACCGACCCGCAGGCGCACCTCGACCTGATCGTGCTGACCAGCCGCGCCCACGCCGAGACCCGCGCGATCAACCTCTCCGCCGTCTCCGCTGCGCGTTCGGCAGGCTGGAGCTGGGAGGCGATCGGCACCGCGCTGGGCATGAGCAAGCAGGCGGCGCAGCAGCGGTTCGGCATCAAGTCCGCCGACCACGAGGACTCCCCGGAGCAGCGCCGCATCATCGGGCTGATCGCCGCCAACGAGATCGAGCAGCTCAACGAATGGGGCGCCAGGGGCTGGCACTCCATCGCGTACGGGCCGGGGTTCCACGACATCGAGAAGTCCTCGTCGCGCTGGGAGCATCGCCGCGCCGTCGTCGGCAGCCGCCGCGCCCGTGACCTCGACTCCGCCGGGTGGGAGCGCATCGGCACGATGTGGTTCCCGTGGATCTACTTCAAGCGCAAGGTCGCCGGACCGCTCGAGCCGGACGAGGCGCTGTGAGCCTCCGTCCCGTCATCGGGTCCGCCCGCGAGGTGCTTGCCGAGCTGGAGCCCTGGGTGCGTGACGGAGGCGAGCCGATCGTCGTTCGTACGTCGGGCAGCACCGGCGACGCCAAGGACGTCGTCCTCTCGCACGCGGCAGTCATGGCGTCGGCGCGGGCCGCGCTCGACCGCCTGGGCGGTCCCGCACAGTGGCTGTCGGCGATTCCGGCAAGCGGTGTGGGCGGCCTCCAGGTGCTGGTCCGCTCGATCGTCGCCGGCATCGAGCCGGTGTTCGCCGACGAGCACGCCGACCTGCCGGCTGCCATCGCGGCGATGGCAGGGGAGCGTCGCTATGCCTCGTTGGTGCCGACGCAGCTGCACCGCCTCGCCGACGACCTCTCGGTCCTGGCTGGGTTCGATGCCGTGCTGATCGGTGGTGCTGCGACACCCGGTGACCTGCTGGCCCGGGCACGGGACGCCGGCGTCGCGATCGTGCGCACGTACGGGATGAGCGAGACCTGCGGTGGCTGCGTGTACGACGGGTCGCCGCTCGACGGTGTGAGGATGCGCGTCGACGCCGACCAGCAGGTGCACCTGGCGGGACCGATGCTGTTCGACGGGTATGGCGATCCCGAGATGCCGACCGGGATCGTCGACGGGTGGTTCGCCACCAGCGACCTCGGCGAGATCGAGGACGGCCGGCTGCGCATCACGGGACGCAGCCACGACGTCATCATCAGTGGCGGCGTCAACATCGCGCTGCCGGCGGTCACCGAGGCATTGCGTCGCCACGAAGGGGTGGGCGATGCGATCGCGGTCGGCGTACCCGACGACGAGTGGGGCGCCCGCGTCGTCGCCTACCTCGTACCCGCCGATGCTGTCTGCCTCGATGGTCTGCGGCTCGACGAGGTGCGCGACGCCGTCGAGGCGATGGGCCTCCCGCGTACGTGGGCGCCCCGTGAGGTCGTGCTCGTCGATGAGTTGCCGCTGCTGCCGGGCGGCAAGATCGACCGGAAAGCCCTCATGGGACGGGACTAGACCAGAGCAGAGATGGCGTCATCGATCGGTGTCGAGCCGCCGACGACCTCCCACTGCTTGCCGATCGTCGACGGATTGTCGAGTGCCGTGACGATCAGGGCGGCGACGTCGGCACGGGGGATCTTGCCGCGTTCGACTGACTCGGCCAGCTCGATCTGCCCCGTTGGGTCGTCGTCGGTGAGACCTCCGGGTCGCACGATGGTCCAGTCGAGCGTGCTGTCGCGCAGGGCGATGTCGGCGTCGCGCTTGGCGTTGACGTACGCGACCCAGGTGTCGTCGGCGCCATCGGCGACGGGATTGTCGACGGCGATCGCCGAGATCTGCACGAACCTCCGAACCCCGGCGCTCGTTGCTGCCGCGATGGACTTGACCGAGCCGCCGAGATCGACGGTCTTCTTGCGCTCGATGTTGCCGTCGGCACCACCGCCGGCGGCGAACACCACGGCGTCGGCGCCCGCGAACGCCGCGGCGAAGACATCGACGGTGTCCTGTTCGATGTCGAGGATGCCGACCTCGGCGCCGAGATTCTCCAGCTCCTCGCGGTAGTCAGGGTTGCGGACCAGCGCCACTGGCTGGTGTCCGGCGTCGACCAACTGGGGGATGAGGAGGCGGGCAATCTTGCCGTGGCCTCCGACGATCGCGATTCGACTCATGCCTCCACCGTAGGTCGGTGCCGGTAAGTTGCCTGACGTGCAGTTCCGGACCTACTCGATCGCGATGCCGACGCCGTTTCGCGGCATCACCCGGCGCGAGGGCATGGTCGTCGAGGGCCCGGCGGGATGGGCGGAGTTCAGCCCGTTCCTCGACTACGACGCTGCCGAGTCGGTGCCCTGGCTCGCCGCCGCGATCGACTCCGCCGAGCACGAGTGGCCGCAGCCCGTACGTGATCGCATCGCCGTCAACTGCACCGTCCCCGCCGTCGGACCTGATGAGGCGGCGCGGATCGTACGAGCGAGCGGCTGCAGCACCGCCAAGGTCAAGGTCGCCGAGAAGGGCCAGACGATCGCCGACGACATCGACCGCGTCGAGGCCGTACGCGACGCGCTCGGTCCTCGCGGCAATGTGCGCGTCGATGCCAATGGCGGCTGGTCCGTCGACGCGGCAGTGAGCGCAATCGCTGCTCTCAACATCGCCTCACACGGTCTCGAATACGTCGAACAACCCTGCGCGTCGGTCGAAGACCTGGCTGCCGTACGCCGGAAGGTCGGCGTGCCGATCGCCGCCGACGAGTCGATCCGTCGGGCGGCCGACCCCATGCGGGTCGTCGAGCTCGAAGCCGCCGACATCGCAGTCCTCAAGGTCGCACCTCTGGGCGGGGTCCACGCGTGTCTCCGGATCGCCGAGCAGATCGGCCTGCCGGTCGTCGTGTCCAGCGCGGTAGAGACGTCGATCGGCCTCGCCGCGGGTCTCGCCCTCGCCGCTGCCTTGCCTGAGCTGCCGTACGCCTGCGGCCTCGCAACGACCTCGCTGCTCGACGGCGATGTCGTCGCGTCGCCGCTGGTGCCGGTGGACGGCTTCCTCCCCGTCGGTCGCCTCGCCGCGGATGCGTTCGAGTCGGCGGCGGCCGATGAAGCGACCGACGCGTTCTGGCAGCAGCGCCTCGCCGACGTCCAGGCGGTCCTCGCATGAGCTCGACCTCGACCGTGCAGAGCCTGATCCGTGACCTGATCGCGCATGGCGTGACAGACGCGGTGCTCGCTCCCGGTTCCCGCTCGGGTCCTCTCGCACTGGGCCTTCACGCCGCAGATCAGCAGGGCCTCATCCGCCTACACGTACGCGTCGACGAGCGCGAGGCGGCCTTTCTAGCGTTGGGTCTTGCCAATGCATCGCGCCGCCTGGTGCCCGTCATCACGACATCGGGCACCGCCGTCGCGAACCTCCACCCGGCAATGCTCGAGGCTCTTCACGCGAATGTCCCGGTGTTGGCGATCACCGCGGATCGCCCCGGTCGCCTTCGCGGCACGGGAGCCAACCAGACCACCGAGCAGCGCGAGATCTTCCCCGGTGTGCCCACTGTCTCCGAGCCGGTTGGCATCGACGGGCCGGCGCACCTCAACCTCGAGCTCGATGAGCCCCTGATCGAGCCGACCGAGTGGGACTTCTCATTCGACCCTGCGCCGATCGAGAGGATCAACGGTCAGACTCTCGTCGAGTCGTTCGACGAAGCCCTCCGAACCGTGGTGGTCGCGGGCGATGACGCGCGACAGCCCGCGCGGATCCTTGCCGAAGCTGCCGGCTTTCCGCTCCTCGCCGAGCCAACCTCCGGCGCGCGCAACGGTGACAACGCACTCATCGCCTACCGGCTGTTGCTGGGGCACTCGCCGCTCGCCGAGCAGATCGAACGGGTCGTCAGCTTCGGCCACACGACGCTTTCCCGTCCGGTCACGCAGCTGCTCAGCCGTACCGACATCGAGATCGTCCACGTCGGCGACCAGTCGACGTTCCCAGTCCCCGCGGGGAAGAACGTCACTTTCGTGAGTGATGTGGTCGCCGATCCGGATGATCCGGCGTGGCTGAGCTCGTGGCTCGAGGCGGACAGGGCAGCGACGGCTGCCATCGATGGGGTGCTCGACGGGACCACCCCGTACGACCTCGCCCGAACGATCAACCAAGCCGTGCCGGCGGAGGGGCTGCTCTTCGTCGGCTCCTCCAACCCGATCCGCGACCTCGACCTGGTCGCCCGGCCTTACCCGGTAGGCGAGCGACGACTCATCATCGGCAACCGCGGGCTGGCCGGCATCGACGGCACGCTCTCGACCGCGATCGGAGCAGCACTGGCCAGGGAGTCGAGCCGCGCCATCGCGTACGTCGGCGACCTGACGTTCCTGCACGGCAGCAACGGCCTGCTGATCGGACCCGACGAGCCGCGCCCCGACCTGACGATTGTCGTGGCGTCCGACGACGGCGGCAGCATCTTCTCGACGCTCGAGCAGGGTGCACCGGAGTACGCCGACGCGTTCGAGCGGGTCTACGCAACGCCGACGGGAGCAGACATCGGCTCCCTTTGCAGGGGATATGGCGTCCCGCACCGCACCGTGTCCATCGCCGAGGTCGCTGCAGCACTCGACGAGCCGGCCAGCGGTATCCGCGTGCTGGAGGTGCCCGTCGACCGCCTCGGTCGCCAGGACCTCGCGACCCGGATCGACGCCGCCGTACGTGCTGCCGTTCGACTCTGACACCTGTTGTGTCATGGTCATGCCGGCAGTAGGTTTGTGAGGCGCATCACGCGCCACGGCGAGAGGTGACACGTGCCCGACGAGACATTCGACTACATCGTCATCGGATCCGGAAGTGCTGGCGGCGTCGTCGCAGCGCGACTGACCGAGGACCCGAGTGTCTCCGTCCTCCTGCTCGAGGCAGGTCCCGAGGACGACGACGACATGATCCACCTGCCGGCGGGATTCCCGACGCTGTTCAAGACCAAGTGGGACTGGGGCTACAAGACGACGCCGCAGAAGCAGCTCGCCGGCCGCCGCGCCGACTGGCCGCGCATGAAGGCGCTCGGCGGCTGCTCGTCGATGAACGCCATGATCTACATCCGGGGCAACCACGCCGACTACGACGAGTGGCGCGATGCCTATGGCGCGACCGGCTGGGGCGCAGGCGACGTGCTGCCCTACTTCAAGAAGGCCGAGGGCAACACTCGGCTGGGGGATCCGTTCCACGGCACTGACGGCCCGCTGCACGTCGAGGACCGCCGCTACTCCCACGAGCTGAGCAACGCGTTCGTCGAGTCGGCCGTCGCGGCGGGCTTCAAGCGCAACGACGACTTCAACGGCGCCGAGCAGGAGGGTGCCGGCCTCTACCAGGTGACCTGCAAGAAGGGCCGGCGCTGGTCGGTCGCCGACGCCTACATCCACCCCAACCGCAACCGCCCCAACTTCACGGTGCTGACGGAGGCATTCGTCACCAGGATCGAGCTCGAAGGTACGCGCGCCACCGGTGTCACTTATCGACGTGGCGGCGTGACGCAGACCGTACGCGCCGACGCCGAGATCATCCTGTCGGCCGGCGCGATTGCCAGCCCGCAGCTGCTGATGCTCTCGGGCATCGGCCCCGGGGCGCACCTGCGAGAGCACGGCATCGACGTCGTGGTCGACTCACCTGGCGTCGGGCAGAACCTCCAGGACCATCCCGTCTCGGGAGCGCTGTTCTACACCAAGAACACCACCGACCTGGCGGAGTACCTCTCGCTCGGCAACGTCCTCAAGGCACAGAAGGCCGGCCGGGGACCGTTGACCTCCAACGTCGGCGAGGCGGGTGGCTTCTTCAAGACCCGCGACGACATGGCCGCGCCCGACATGCAGTTCCACGTCGCGCCGTCCGGCTTCTACGACAACGGTCTGCACGAGCCGACCCGCCGCGGCCTCACGATCGCGTCGACCCTCGTACGCGTCGAGAGCAAGGGCTCGATCAAGCTGCGGTCGGCCGATCCGACGTGGCACCCCGAGATCGATGCCGGCTACTTCGACGACGGTGCCGATCTCGACGCCATGATCGCCGGCTACCGGACGGTCAAGGACATCATCAGCCAGGGCCCGCTCGCCAAGCTGGTCGACGAGCCGTGGATCCCCGCCTCGATGGACCCGAGCACCGACGAGATCGTCGCCGCGATCGGCCAGCTCTGCCAGACGCTCTACCACCCCGTCGCCACCTGCGCGATGGGCACGATCGAGGGCAGCGTCGTCGGCCCCGATCTCTTGGTCCACGGTGTCGAGGGCCTCCGGGTCGCCGACGCCTCCGTCATGCCGCGCGTACCCCGCGGCAACACCAACGCACCCGCCATCATGGTCGGCGAAAAGGCTGCCGACCTCATCAAGGAGTCACGATGACCGCAACGCTGGACAACCCCACCGCAACCGCGTCCGCCCCGACGTTCGACTCGCTCAACCCGGCCAACGGTGACGTCGTCGGTACGTATCCCATCGCCAGCAAGGCCGACGTCGACGCTGCCGTCGCCCGCTCCCGCGAAGCGGCAGCCTGGTGGGGCGCACTGTCGTTCGCCGAGCGCGAGGACTTCCTCCTGACCTGGCGCAGCGTCATCACCCGCCGCATCGCCCAGCTCGCCCAGGTGTCACACCTCGAGACCGGCAAGCCGCACGGCGACGCCCAGCTCGAGATCATCATGGCGATCGACCACATCGCGTGGGCTGCCAAGCACGCCAAGAAGATCCTTGGTCCGCAGAAGGTCAAGTCCGGTCTGCTGATGGCCAACCAGGCCTCGACCGTCGAGTACAAGCCGCTCGGAGTCGTCGGCGTCATCGGCCCGTGGAACTACCCCGTCTTCACGCCCTGCGGCTCGATCGCGTACGCACTGGCCGCGGGCAACACCGTCGTCTTCAAGCCGAGCGAATACACCCCCGGTGTCGGCCAGTGGCTCGCCGACACGTTCACCGAGGTCGTCGGCGGTCGTCCGGTGCTCCAGGTCGTGACGGGGCTCGGCGAGACCGGCAACGCGCTCTGCACCGCCGCCGTCGACAAGCTCGCGTTCACCGGATCCGGTGCCACGGGCAAGAAGGTCATGGCCGCCTGCGCGACCAACCTGACACCGGTCATCATCGAGGCCGGTGGCAAGGACTCGATGATCGTCGACCAGGACGCCGACATCGAGAAGGCAGCGGAGGCTGCTCTCTGGGGCGGCATGTCCAATGCCGGACAGACGTGCATCGGCACCGAGCGGGTCTATGTGCACGAGAAGGTCTTCGACTCGTTCGTCGCCGAGATCACCAACCAGGCCAAGGACCTCAAGGCCGGGGCCGGTGAGAAGATCGGCCCGATCACGATGCCGTCGCAGATCGGCATCATCAAGAGCCACATCGACGACGCCATCGCCAAGGGTGCCACTGTGGTGACCGGTGGGGCCGACGCCGTCGGCGAGCGCTTCGTGCAACCCACGATCCTCACCAACGTCCCCGAGAACTCCACCGAGATCACCGAGGAGACCTTCGGGCCGACGCTGGCGATCAACCCGGTCAAGAGCATGGACGAGGCAATCGAGCTGACCAATGCGACCAAGTACGGTCTCGCGGGCGCCGTGTTCGCCAAGAAGAACGGCGTCGACATCGCTCGCCGCGTCCGCTCGGGCATGACGTCGGTCAACTCCGTCGTCGCGTTCGCCGGCGTTCCCGCCCTGCCGTTCGGCGGGGTGGGGGAGTCGGGCTTCGGCCGCATCCACGGTCCCGACGGTCTCAAGGAGTTCACGTACGCCAAGGCCATCACCCGGCAGCGCATGAAGCCGCTGATGATGCTGACGTCGTTCGCCCGTGACGCCAAGACCGACGGCAACGTCGCCAAGCTCATCACCGTGATGCACGGCGGCAAGAAGACGCTGAAGTAGAGCGAGCTCTGCGAGCGAACACTTCAGCGCGCTAGCGAAAGCGTCACGCGCCGAAGGCGCGGGCCTGCGAAGCGCGGTGAGCTGAGCACCCAACTCACCTAAGGCACGCCGTGCGTGAAATAGGGCATTCGTCCGATGTGGGCGACTACCTCAGACGGCGAGGATCAAGTCATGATCCTCAATCCGGAAGCATTCGTACGAGCTGACCTCCAGCGCCGCCTGGAGGTGTCCGCCAAGCGCCATCCCGCGCCGTCCGAGACCCAGTGCACCCCGTGCCGCAGCGACGTGCCGAGGATTCGACTCCTCGGTGCGCTGCACGACCTGTGGCTGGGATCTCGGGTCAGGGTCTCGTGACCGCTGGCACGGCCCACAAAGAGTCGGTCAAGTCCGGCATCATGGGTGGCATGGCCGCCGACCGGAGTCCCGTGACCCCGCTGGTCGGGCGAGCCGCCGAGCTCCAGCAGCTGCTCGTCGCGGCGGGCATCAGCGACAGCCGCAGTCGTGACGCCGTACTGCTCGGTGGTGACGCCGGCATCGGCAAGACCCGACTGCTCCGTGAGCTGGTCGACCGCGCCGACGCCGCTGGGCATCGCGTGCTCGTCGGCCACTGCCTCGACCTCGGCGACAGCCACCTGCCGTTCCAGCCGTTCGTCGAGGCGTTCGGCGTGCTCGACGACGACGAACGCGACGAGCTTGCCGCGAGATTCCCCGCGCTGGCTCCTCTCCTGCCGTGGAAGGCCGTCGACGAGTCCAACGAGGTCGACCGCACCGAGCTGTTCTCGTCCGTCGTTGCCGGCCTCGACCAGCTGGCGACCGAGCGCCCGATCCTGTTGGTTGTCGAGGACGTCCACTGGGCCGACGGCTCGACCCGCCACCTGATCCGTTATGTCCTGGCCCACACGTTCAGCCAGTCCGTGCACGTCGTCGTGAGCTATCGCGCCGACGACCTGCACCGTCGCCACCCGTTGCGCCAGGCGGTCGCCGAGTGGGTGCGCCTGCCGGGCGTGCGCCGCATCGAGCTGAGCCCGCTGCCCGATGCCGACGTACGCACGCTCATCACGGCTCGCGGCGCCGGCGACCTCGCCGACGAAGGGGTCAAGGCGGTCGTACGCCGCGCCTCCGGCAACGCGTTCTATGCCGAGGAGCTCCTCGATGCCGGTCTCGCCAACCTCCAGGCCGCGCTTCCCGAGACACTTGCCGACCTCCTCCTCGTCAGGCTCGACCGACTCGACGACGATGCCCGCCTCGTCGTACGTGCCGCGTCGTGCTCGGGTGGTCGCGTCACCGACCAGGTCCTCGCCGCCGTGGTCGGGCTGCCCCCCGCGCAGCTGGATGAGGCGCTGAGGTCTGCCATCGACCACAAGGTGCTGTCACAGGTCGCGGGCGAGTCCTACGGGTTCCGCCATGCATTGCTCGCCGAGGCCGTCCACGACGACCTGCTGCCCAGCGAACGCCGGCGCATCAACCTCGCCTACATCAGCGCGCTGACCGCCGACGGTGCCAAGGGGCCTGCGGCCGAGATCGCGATGCATGCCGCGGCGGCCGGCGATCTGACGCGCGCCTTCACCGCCAACGTCGAGGCCGCCGAGGACGCCGTACGCGTGGCGGGCTACGACGAGAGCGCACACCACTACGAGAACGCCCTCGAGATCGTCGACGCGGCACCCGAGGGCACCGACATCGTCGGACTCGTCGTGGCTGCAGCCGACGCCGTGCTCACCGCGGGTCACCTCTATCGCTCCCTCGCACTGCTGCGCGACCACCTCGACCAGCTCCGCGCTGATGCGCCGACCGAAGACCGCGTGCGCCTCCTTCTCGCGATCGGCAACACCGCGTTCTATGCCGGGCTCGATCCCGAGGCTCAGGCCACCAGCTCCGAGGCGCTCGAGCTGGTCGGCGACGAGCGCACCGTGCTGCGCGCCGAGGCCGAGGCCCTGGGTGCCCGCATCGCCTCCGACCAGCGCAAGGACGAGGAGGCCATGGAGCGTGGCGAGTTCGCTGCGACGCTGGCCGAGGAGCTCGGTGCCGCGCACGTCATCGCCGATGTCACGACGACGCTGACCCGTCTCGTCGCACGTACCGGCGGCGCCAATCTCGACAAGGCCCGCCAGCGCTACAACGATCTGGTGGCTGCCTCCCGCGCCGACGGCAACATCGCCGGAGAGCTGCGTGGCCTGCACAACCTCGCGTTCGTCCTCTACAACGCCGGCGAGCTCGACGACGCCGAGCAGGCGTTCCGTGCCGCGATGGCGCGAGCCGAGAAGACGGGTCGACCGTGGGCCCCCTACGGCTTCGACGGCCGGGCGTTCGCCGCCATCATCTGCTACGTACGGGGCCGTTGGGACGACGCGGTCGAGCTCTGGAGCGTCGGTCCCGATGCTCCACCGCTGGCCGAGGCGATCCTGTCCGCAGGCGCGCTCCAGGTCGCCGCAGGTCGTGGTGAGTTCGCCGCGATCGCCCACGAGCAGCGACTTCGCGACTACTGGGAGCAGGACGTCGCGATGACGGTGCACAGTGCGTCCTCCCTGATCGACCTGCACGGTGACTCCGGCGACCTCACGTCGGCACTCAAGGTGCACGACGACGTCGTCGAGACGCTCGACCGCGAGTGGGACGGCCGGCTGTTCCCGGCCCGCCTGCGCTTCACGGGACTGATCGTCGGCCAGTTCGCCAATGCTGTCCCGCGCCTCGCCAAGTCCGAGCACCCCGCGCTCGTACGTCGCGCGACCGAGCTCGAGGCCGAGACGGCCGAGACCATGGCGGCCTATCCGATGATGGGTCCCGAGGGCCTGGCCTGGTACGCCCGCGTGTCCGCCGAGCTCGCCAGGCTCCGCTGGCTCACCGGCATCGACTCGCCGCCCGAGGACGAGCTGCTCAAGCTCTGGCGCGAGTCCGTCGAGGGTTTCGTGGCAGTCGGCCAGCCGTTCGAGCAGGCACGCTCGGCCGTACGCCTCGCCGCGGTCCTCCGTGCTGCGGGACAGGACGACGAGGCCCGCAACGCCCGAGCGTCGGCCCGCGAGATTGCCCAGCGACTCGGTGCCAAGCCGCTGCTCGCCGAGATCGACGAGTCGGGCGGTCGCGCGTCTCGACCCGACGACGAGCTGACTCCGCGCGAGCGCGAGGTACTCACGCACGTCAGCGCCGGACGCAGCAACGGCGAGATCGCCGCGCTGCTGTTCATCAGCACCAAGACGGTGTCGGTGCACGTCTCCAACATCCTCGCCAAGCTCAATGCCTCGGGTCGCACCGAGGCCGCAGCCATTGCCCGCCGCCGAGGCCTCCTCGACTAGGCGACGAGTCGTCGGTTGCCCGACCGCACCGGTAGAATGATCTGGTGCAATTTCACCGCTATGTCGCCCTCGGGGACTCCTTCACCGAAGGTGTGGGCGACGTCGACGAGACGCTTCCCAACGGCGTCCGCGGCTGGGCCGACCGGATGGCCGAGGTCCTCGCCGCCCGTGACGACAGCTTCACCTATTCCAACCTCGCGATCCGCGGCCGCAAGCTGCTGCCGATCCTCGACGAACAGCTCGAGCCTGCCCTGGCGATGAAGCCCGACCTCGTCAGCATCTATGCCGGAGCCAACGACGTGCTCCGCCCGCGCATCGACCTCGACATGTTGGTGGAGGCCTACGACGAGGCGATCGGCCGGCTCGTCGAAGCCGGGGCGCACGTCGTGCTGTTCACGGCCTACGATCCGGGCCGGGTCCCGGTCTTCGCGGCTCTTCGCGGTCGGTTCGCGATCTACAACGAGCTCGTACGTCACGTCGCCGACACCCACGACGCCACACTGGTCGACTTCTGGCGCATGAGTGCCTACCGCGACCCGCGGCTGTGGGACACCGACCGCATGCACATGTCGAGCGCCGGACACCAGCTCATGGCGATCGAGGTGCTCAACGCCCTCGGCATCGAGCACGGTCTCGAGCCGCTCGAGCTCGGCGAGCGCGAGCGACTGTCGCTGGCGCAGCAGACGACGGGCCACGCACACTGGCTCCGCGCCAGCGCCGGTCCGTGGGTCAAGCGCCGGCTCACCGGCCAGTCCTCAGGCGACAACCTCGACCCGCGCTGGCCCGAGCTCGTACGCCTCGACCCGACAACGGCACTCGGCAGCTAGTGACATGATCCGTCTGCCCAAGGTGGGGCCCAGGCTTGCACCGCCGCCGACGGACCTTGATGACGACTCGATGGAGCGCCTCGACGCGTTCATCCGCATGACTGGGGGCGACAAAGTCGTCAACACCCGCCGCCTGCTGTGGCTCGCTGTCGTCTACTCCGGCAACCTCAAGCTCAAGGACGACCACAGCCCGAAGTCGACGGGCGAGACGATCGTCCTCACGCCGCACACCGTGGTGATGACGCCGCAGGAGTTCGTCGGGGTCGCGAAGGTCAACTACTACCTCACCGAGCTCAACGCGGGGGAGTCGATCAAGCCGGCACGTGTTGCGGAGGTCGGCGACGGCGACGGACTGTGGCACCTCGACGGACTGCACCGCCTCCTCGCTGCTCGCATCGTCGGCCGCGACCTCGAAGCCAAGCTCTGGCGCTGACGGGCAAGGCCAACCAGCAGCTGGCCTCCCAGGGTCATGCGGCGTGAGGTTCGGTATCGGTTGTTGCGCAGGGGTTTGCGTTGCGGGTCGATCGTTGGTGGTGGGACGTACTCGGGGTGGCCGTCGGCGGCGAACCAGACTTCCCATCCCCCGCCGCTATGCGCTCCCTTTGCGGGGGGACCCCCCATTTTGTGCGTGGATGATCCGGTGGCGAAATAATTCACTGAAATAACAGGCAAAAAGGCCGACAGAAATCGTCCGCTTCCAGACTACAGAACACCGCCGACGGTCCCGTCAGTCGCCACACCAGCCTGTGGAGATCAGCGCGGCGTCAGGGCGTCGCGTACGGGGATCAGCTTGGCGTTGGACTCGGCCAGCTCGTCGGCGGGGACGGAGTCGGCGACGATGCCACAGCCGGCGAACAGCCGCACCTGCGATCCGTCGGCCTCGACCTGAGCCGAGCGCAGCCCGATGCCCCACTCGCCGTCGCCCGAGGCGCCGATCCACCCGACCGGTCCGGCGTAGCGGCCCCGGTCGAGCTGTTCGAGCTCGGCGATCAGGGCGACCGCTTCTGGCGTCGGCGTGCCTCCGACTGCTGCTGACGGGTGCAGCGATGCCGCCAGGGTCAGCGCGCTGGCCTCGTCCTTGATGACGCCGGTGACATCCGTGGCGAGGTGCATGACGTTGGGCAGGTGCAGGACGAACGGTGCCTCGGGCACGTTCATGCTGGTGCAGTGCGGCGCCAGCGCGTCGGCGACGGAGCGCACGGCGTACTCGTGCTCCTCGAGGTCCTTGCTGGACCGCGCGAGCGAGCCAGCCAGCGCCATGTCGTGGCCGTCATCGCCCGTGCGGCGGATCGTGCCGGCCAGCACGCGGGAGGTCACCAGCCCGCGCTCGAGGCGTACGAGCATCTCCGGCGTTGAGCCGAAGAAGCCGTCGACGTGGAACGTCCAGCAGCTCGGGTAGTCGCCGGCCAGCTTGGTGAGCGGAGCGCGTACGTCGAGGGGCTCCGCGAGCGTGGCGACGAGGTCACGCGCCAGCACCACCTTGTCGAGCTCGCCGGCGGCGATGCGGCTGACCGCCTGGGCCACGAGCCCCTGCCAGGTGACGCTGTCGACCGGGCCGTCGGCGAACGTGGTGCCCTCGGCCGGCAGTGATGCGGGGGACGCCTCGAGGTCCGGGACCGATCCGATGCCGTGGCCGATCACGGTGATCCAGGCGACGCCGTCACGACGGCCGATGACGACCTCGGGCACGACCAGGATGCTGCCGTCGGCGTCGTCGCTGAACGTGAAGGAGCCGAACGTCACGAGTCCGCTGCCGGGAACGTCGACGTCATCGCGTACGACGGCGTGGGCGGCCAGCTCGCGCCACCACTCGGACGCCTCGGAGAAGCGTTCGGCACCGGACGTACGGAACTCCGCGGCGCGGCCCCAGCCGACGATGCCGTCTCCGCCGTGCACCCACGCGAGCGCGTCGTCGGGAGGTAGGAGTGCGAGCAGGTCACCTGGATCGTCGAGACGCGAAGACCGCACCACCAGGGGTACGGCCGCTGCGTCGAGTGCAGGGTTGCTCACAACCAATGAGCCTACCCGTGGCAAGGTGGACAGGTGAGTCGAGCCGGTCTGGACAAAGAGCCCCACGACGTCGCCCGGATGTTCGACGGCGTCGCCGAGAAGTACGACATCACCAACGACGTCCTCTCCATGGGACAGGATCGCCGTTGGCGCAAACGGGTCGTCGACCTCGTGGCGCCGCGACCCGGTGAGCTGATCCTCGACCTCGCCGCCGGTACCGGCACGTCGAGCCAGCCGTTCGCCGATGCCGGTGCGACCGTCGTGCCGTGCGACTTCTCGATCGGCATGCTCGAGGTCGGCAAGAAGGCTCGCCCTGCCCTGCCGTTCGCGGCCGGCGACGGGATGAAGCTGCCCTTCGGCGACAACGTCTTCGACGCCGTCACGATCTCGTTCGGGTTGCGCAACATCCACGATCCGGTCGAAGGACTCCGCGAGATGCTCCGGGTCACCAAGCCAGGCGGACGCATCGTGGTGTGCGAGTTCAGCACGCCGACGTGGGCGCCGTTCGACGCGGTCTACTCCAACTACCTCATGCGTGCGCTGCCGGCAGTTGCCCGCAAGGTCTCGTCCAACCCGGAGTCATACGTCTATCTCGCCGAGTCGATACGAGCCTGGCCGGACCAGAAGGGACTCGCCCTGCGGATGGTCGAGGCGGGTTGGGGCAAGGTCGACTGGCACAACCTGACAGGCGGGATCGTCGCCCTGCATCACTCGATCAAACCCGCGTCCTAGCGGCTAGGCGGGCTGTTCTTCGGGCTCCTGGACCTGGCTGGACTCTGTCGCGGCATGCGCTGGCTTGTGCGGCTCGCGCTCTGCCTCGTGCTCCTCGTCGAGCGGCTCGCCTCGATGGCTGTGCGGCTTGGTCATGATGTGAACCCCCATCCCTTTGGCCAAGAAACTACCTTCAGCAGGGCTCACGCGCGACCGGGGACTCTCACGTAGCCAACGGCCGCGGGGAGTTGGTCAGAAGACAAACTTTCGTTTACACCGTGAGGTCCTTCTGGTTCTGCCATTGTCTTTGCTACACACGCGGCGTGGGGCCGGGGTTTGGTGAGGGAGTCGTGCATGCGGTTCTACGTTTCTCGGGCGGGCGTTTGCGCGCCGAAATGGTTGTTCGCGCTGGTGGCGTCGTTCATTGCTGCGGTGTTGACGGTGACGTTGTTGCCGGCTGATGCGATGGCTGAGGAGACTTCGCCGGTCGAGCAGGCAGAGCCCGCGCCGACTGGTGGTGATTCCGATGGTGATGGGGATCTGGATCGTCCGGACACTGTGTCGGCGGCATTGTCGGCTCGGTTGTTGAAGAAGCCTGTGGAGGATTTGTCGAAGCGAACTGAGACGCTGCGCACCTTTGTGAACCCCGATGGGTCTCTCAGTGATGAGGCGTACGGCACGGCTGTCCGGGT
The DNA here is from genome assembly GCF_039537165.1 of Aeromicrobium panaciterrae. Taxonomy (GTDB): domain Bacteria; phylum Actinomycetota; class Actinomycetes; order Propionibacteriales; family Nocardioidaceae; genus Aeromicrobium; species Aeromicrobium panaciterrae. Next base: position 2,026,024 of record NZ_BAAAZZ010000002.1, read on the forward strand.
TGAGGACGAGGAAGGGGTATGGGAGGACGTCAACTACGACCTCGAGCCCACCGACGAGGGATATGCCCCTGTCGCTGCAGCCCAGGATGTGCTCGTGGGTGATGGCGGGTCGACCGAGGCTGCACGCCTGACGCTTGATGATGGGTCGTCGTTGGCGGTGTCGTGGCCGGTGAAGCTGCCTGAGCCCACGATTGAGGGTGGTGTCGCGACGTACAAGATTTCTGACGCGACCGATCTGATCGTGTCGGTCACAGGTAGTGGTCTGGCGACGCGTATTCGTCTCAACTCCGAGCCGGCGGCGGATGATCCGGTGTTCACTCTTGGGTTGCGCGCCGACGACCTCAATATCGATCAGGTCGCGTCGGGTGGTTTGAAGATCACCGACCAGCACGGCAAGCAGGTGGGTGCGACGACGTCGCTGATGGCGTGGGATGCCGACCTCGACCACGGCGGAGACCCGGAGAACATCGTCCCGGTGACGGCAGAGCTCGAGGATGTGTCAACCAACGGTGACGTAGCGACCCATGACCTGAACCTGACGGTCGAGGATGGCTTCTTGTCGGATCCGTCGACGACGTACCCGGTCACGATCGACCCTGACCTGTCGGCGATCTCGGCGTTGAGTGACACGTGGGTGCGTTCTGGCACGACAGCTGTTCAGGGGTGGTCGTATCGGTTGTTGCTGGGCAAGATCAGCGGCGACGCCAACACCAACGCGGCACGGACGCTCCTTCGGTGGCCGTCGGCGCCGTTGACCGCTATCGCTGACAAGACGATCGTGAAGGCGAGGATGTCGCTGTTTCAGTATGAGTCCGGGTCGTGTGAGCCACGGTCGGTCTACATGTTCCCGTTGGACGCGACTTTCAACGAGAACACCACTGTGTACTCGAATGCCCCGGCCACCTTGGCTGGTACGGGTGATGAGGGGACGCTGTCCCAGAACAAGGGCCGCAACGGGTGTCCGGGCGAGGCGGGCACAAACGGTTACGTCGCGGTGGACATCTCCAAGATGGCCACCGCCTGGTCCAAGGGACCGTCCGATGGTGGCTATGCGAGCAACGGCATGCTGTTGACCGTCCCGGCCGCGTCGGTTGGTGATGCCACGTATGAGCGGCGGTTCTGTTCACGCAACCCGGATGCTGCTGATGACGTCTGCAAGACGGCCGGCACCACGCCGGTGCTCCATGTGACGTATAACGGTCCGCCTGCGGTGGCGATGACACCGTCGGTGGACACGTCGATGCCGTCACGTACGTGGGACGGCAAGCTGTACGTGGCATCGACGAAACCGCTGTGGTTGAGTTCGGCGACGGATCCTGAGGCGTCGACGGTGAAGTACACCACGGAGGTTCGTACGTCGACGAGCAGCGGCACGGTGACGGCTGAGTGCACCACTGACTTGGTGGCAGCAGGCACCCCAGCGACGTGCGCTTCGACGACGGCCCTGACGAATGGCAGCACTTATTTCGCGCGGACGAAGGCCACTGATTCCCTGGGTGAGGTGGGCGGTTGGTCGCAGTGGCAGGAGTTCGTGGTCGACACCAGCACGCCGTCAGTCCCGAACATCGCCTGTACCGACTACACCAGCGGCCAGTGGTACACCACGCTGCCGGCGACGACGACGACGTGCACGTTCACCGCCGCTGAGGGCGTTGACATCGACTGGAAGGTCAACGGCACCCAGAAGACCGCGCTGAACCTCACCGGCGGCACGGCCACCGGTCCTGCTGTTGATGTCGAGGCCAACGGCTACACCCAGATCGACGCCCGCGCTCTCACCCGTGCCGGTGCGGTGTCGGCGTGGAAACCGTTCGCTTTTGGCACCGGTGGTGCGGTGTTGAACGCCCCCGTTGATGGTGACCGTTCCACGTCCACGTTCCCTGTGGAGGCGGTTGGACCCGGCAGCGCGACTAGCGCAAAGGTGCAGTGGCGGTTCGCGCCCGACACAGACGGTGACCTCACCACTGGGTGGGCGGACGCGACGAACGTCAAGAAGGTCTCTGACAACAGTGTGTGGGACGGAAGTGTTAGCGGCACCGACACGTCCAAGACGCCGGCATTGAAGTGGGACCCGCGGGCCGAGACTGGTATCAACGCGCCTGCGCTCGTAGAAGTGCGTGTGGTGTTCAACTACGCCGGCCCGACCACGAAGATCTCACCGCTCAAGCGGGTGCAGGTGGTCTCGCATGCCTTCGGCGGTTCGTTCCCGACCCAGGAGTTCGGTCCCGGTCAGGCAGCGTTGTTCACCGGTGAGTTCCAGCTCTCTGAGTCCGATGTCAACGTGCCCGGCTACGGCGAAGCGCTGTCGATTGGCCGTTCACACCTGTCCCTGGCCTCCGATGCGAGCGGGCAAGCAGGTGTATTTGGGCCGGGATGGATCGCGGATCTGTCAGGTCCTGACTCGGGAGTCGCCGGGTTCACGGTCATAGATCGCACCGCAACCGACGGCACGATCCAGCTGTTCAACCCCGAAGGCGAGTCGTACGTCTACCAACACGCATCGAAGACCAAGGGCGCGCAGAAGGCAGGCACCTATCTTGGCGTCGGCGAGACTGCCCTTGAGGAAGACACCCTGACCTTGGACGCGTGCAGCGTTACGAAACCGTGTCCAGTGGTGAGCGGTGTCACCTATACCCACCGACTGACCCTGAACGAGTGGGATGGCACCAAGACGAGCTTCCTGCGCAATAGCACCGGTGCTTGGAGAATCGAAAAGGTTGTCGGACCGGAGGCGAACGCCACGACCACATTCGACTACGACAGCGACGGGGACGTCGCCTGGATCTTCGCGCCTACGCCCACCGGAGTCGCGGTGACCTGCAACAAGACAACCTGGACGACAGGGTGTCGCGCCCTCAACCTCATCTACACAGGTTCCGGCTCCGCGAAGAGACTGACCGAAGTCAAGCTCCACATCTGGAACCCCAAGACGGCAGCCGGTGACACGGGCTCAGCCGGTATGGACACCATAAGTGTCGCCAAATACTCCTACAACGGCAGCGGCGAGTTGACTGCCGCATGGGACCCACGCATGGACAACCCCGATGGTTCGTCCCTGAAGACTGAGTATGAGTACGCACAAGTCAACGGCAAGACCAAGGTCACCAAGATCACCGACCCAGGCGTCAAGCCGTGGCGGTTCGAATTCGACAGCGACGGGAAGATCAAGCGGATCAAGCGCGAACAGGACGCAGCGGTTGGTAGCGGTGACGCCACGTGGACGATCCAGTATGGGCTCGCTCTGGCTGGCACCGGCGATGGTTTGCCGGACATGTCATCGGATGCCACCAAGGCTTGGGGTCAAGGACCTGACGACGCACCGGTGGGCGGCACAGCTGTGTTCGGGCCCGACCAGGCACCAGACGACACCCCAACGGCCGGTGAGTTCGAGTACGCGGATCTGTCGTACTTCACCCGCACAGGCCGCACCACCAACACCGCCTCCTACGGTGCCGGTGCGTGGCAGATCGACACCGACAAGTACGACACGACAGGCAACACGATCTGGTCGTTGTCGGCGGAAGGTCGCCGCCAGGCACTGGCCGAAGGTGGCAACAACATCGAGCTCAGCGCCGGTGCGGCCGACAAGTACGCCACCTGGACGGTCTACAACGCGACAGGCACCAGGGTTGAGCGGACGTTTGACCCCACGAGGTCGATTGTCCTGAACGATGGCTCTACCGTGGTGGGTCGCACCATGACCGAGACCGACTACGACGATGAGGCGGCCGCCGGACTGATGCCGGGCCGCCCCACCACCGACGTCCCACCCGAAGGTTTCGGGCTGGCCGTGGAGGAACGCACGTCGGTGACCGACAAAGCGTCACCGGGTGCAGCGGGCTCAGCGTTCGACATTCGCGCGACCCGTTACCAATACAACCCAGTGGTCGCAGGTGACGGGGACGGGTGGCTGTTGAAGACGCCCACCCGTGTGCTGACCCAGGACGGTGGCGGTTGGTCGACCACGATCAGCCGCTTCGACACCGAAGGCAAATCGATCCAGACCCGTACACCCCAAGGTGTGGCAACCGGCGAGCAGACCCGGTGGATGAACACCGTCTACTACACGGCTGACACGTCTGCCTCTCGCGCCGAGTGCGACAGCAAACCGCAGTGGGCTGGCGAGGTGTGCTGGCACGGCCCAGCCACGCAGCCCGGCAGTGGCGGCGACATTCCCTCGACCACCACCATCGGCTACTCGACGATGCTGGCCCCGACCAAGGTCGAGGAAAAGGCCGGCGCCGCCACCCGAACCGACATCACCAGTGTCGACGCAGCGGGACGAACGGTGACATCATCGACGGCAACAACCGGACTTGCGACTGCAGATCGGGCAGTGGCAGCGACCACGACGACGTACTCGCCGACGACGGGTGCGGTCACCTCAGTGACCAACGGTACGCAGACGCAGACAACGACGTATGACTCGTGGGGGCGTGCGTTGACGCAGACCGACGGGACGGGCAACACGGCCACGACGACCTACGATTCAGCGGGCCGTGTCGCCACCGCGAATGACGGCAAGGGCACCACCACCTACACCTACAACGGGACCGATGCGGCGGGCAAGACCGAACGCCGTGGTCTGGTGACCGCTATGGATGTGGGTCTGGGCGGGGACAACGATTCGGCGTTCACGGGCGCCTACGACGCGGCCGGGAACCTCGTTGAACAGAACTCTCCCGGGGGATGGAAAACCCTCAGCACGTTTGACATCGAGGGTAGCGAGAAGTCGCAGATCTACTACCGCGACGGCATCGGGATCACCGCTGAGGTGCAGACGCACGACGCTGACGGTCGCGCCCGGACCCTGGCGTCGGTGTGGTCGACCCAGACGTATGAGTACGACGACCGGGATCGGTTGGTGAAGGCCAAGGACAACCTGTTTGGTCAGTGCACTACAAGGTCGTATGGGTTCAGTGGCGACTCCAACCGCGAGAGCCTGGCGACGTATGCGCCAGGTGCTGGTGGTGTGTGCCAGACGACCACCGCGGCATCAACAGTCACGAGCAGTTTCGACGGCGCTGACCGTCTGACCACGGGCGGGTATGTGTATGACGCTCTGGGTCGCACCACCACGCTGCCCGCTTCCAACACCACCACGGTGGGGGGCGGGAATGTGACGATCGGCTATCACGCCGACGATATGGTCGCGACCATGTCACAGACCGTCTCGGGTGTGATCAAGGCTCAGGACTACACGCTGGACGCCTCGGGCCGGCTGTCGGTCACCAAGAACCTCACCGGCGGAGTGTCGCTGAGCGAGTCGACAGACCACTACGACGGATCGTCTGATGCCCCAGCTTGGACTGAAACCAAGACCCGCCCCGACGCCTCAACCGCGTGGGCGACAGCGTGGGCGCGCAACGTCTCAGGACTGGGCGGAGACCTGGCGGCGATCGAGTCGTCCGACGGGTCGGTGAAGCTGCAATTCGCCAACCTTCACGGCGACGTCGCAATGGTCACCGACCTCAACTTTGCCGGCATCGAGTCGGCGACCGAGTACACCGAATACGGACTCAAACGCGCCGGAACCGGAACCTCCGGACGCTACGCGTGGCTCGGCGCTAAACAACGCGACAGCACCGCCATCGGCGGACTCACGCTGATGGGGGCCAGACTGTATAACCCAACCACCGGTCGCTTCCTGAGTAGGGACCCGGTCGAGGGCGGCAACGACAACACCTACACCTACCCCACCGACCCCATCAACAAATTCGACCTCAACGGTGAAAATTGGTTCACCAAAAAAGTGAAGTCTGGCTGGAGAAAGGTCAAGAAGGGCGGGCGGTGGGCCTGGCGCCACCGGGTAGGAATCACCGGTTCAATCGCATTTGGGGCATGCGTATTCGCGACCGCTGGGGCCTGTGCCGTTGCGGGCGCTGTCGCGGCTGGCGTGAGCATTCATTCCAACTATCGCAAGTACAGGAAAGGCAAGATGAGCAAGAAGGCCTTTTGGGGAAACTCAGCGTTGGATGTCGTAGGTTCGCGATTCAAGGCGATCCGTCAGGGCGGTAAGACTTTCAAGGGCTACAACTTCCGCAGCGTGAAGCGCGCGTTCCTCCGCCATCCTCGCCGTTCGACATTCCGGCTTGCGCGTCAGGGGTATGGTCTGTTTCGCTCGATTACCGGGCGCAACTGGTAGGGATGTCAATGATGACAATTGTCATTGTGATCGCGATGACTTGGTTGGTCGGCCGAGCAATCGTGTACAGCGTGGGGCGCGGAAATCACTTTGCCTGGATCTCGGTCGTGGGATTTGTCCTCATAGGGGTTGGGGGGCGTTGGGGTCCGGACATACTGATGCTCATCGGGGCGGGAGTGGCGTTGGTCGGCGAACTCGTGGTTCAAGGTGGCTTCGATGAGACCTGGCTAAAATGGGCCAAGTCTCGCGATGATCGTCAATAGATAGGCCTGGTCGGCAACATTCCGTAGGTCCACCGCAATGGTGCCGATCGTCGGCTCTCGGTTGGCTACCTATCGTCGGAGAGCGCCGCGCTCCGACGGGGGTGCGGCCGCTGTGCTCCGACCTCGGTAGCAATGCGCCAACGTCGTGGTGCCTCGACATCGCTGCGAGGAGTGGCGCGGAACTGGGACACTGGACACAGGACGAGTCGCTACTCGCCCGATAACGCTCTGGGGTCACGGCACAACGAACCCAGCGGAACCGGCGACAATTGCGGCGAGTTCTTCGATTGATGATGATGGCTGGTTCGCCGACAAATTTCCGATACTCGTCGGCGGCCACTGGTGCTGGGTAATTGCGTCATCGGTTCAGGCTCTCAGAGGGATGACAGCGGCGACCGCTTCACGGAGTGGCGTTCTACGTCGCGACTCGCAGCTAGTCGTGCTTTGCTACCCGGCTTGGCGATTGGTGCGGTGGTTTGCGCCCTTACTGTGGCCGAGTCCGGAGTTGAGGGACTCGCAGTCGGGAGCCTGACGAGTATCGCGTTCATGACTATCCCGGTCGCACGGGCGGCGCACTGGTACCTGTCAATTCAGTCGCCGCGAGTTGCTCATCCTGGACGAGCGTCTTCAGGTCGCGAGCTCACGAGGCTCGGTCTCGATCCCGTGGAGGAGGTAGGAAGCGTCTCGTTGTACACAGGCGATCGCTGGCCAGAGTGGAACCGCTGGGCGACGTTTGCGGCGATCACAGTTACGAAACGAGATCGTTGGGAACCGGAGTTTGAGTGCCCTCACCTTTTCGCCATGAGCGACAACGACACGGAAAGTTGGAACAAATTCTCGCGGATGCGTGTGAGGAGCGCTCCATTCCGTATCGACGTTGGCCTGAGTCCTGACGTCTAGAGTCGGTAACGGCAGTGTCTTGAGACGAAGTTAGTGTGACCTAAGTTACAGCGGGCCCATGGCGGGCGTATCGTGTGACTCGATCAAGTTGTGAACAGATTCACAAGCGCACTTTCGTGTCGTGGATCACACAAGCCCGGGAGGTGTTGTGACGGCCTACACGCCGATCCTCGTTCTGGGCGGGCTGGCGGCAGCGTTCGCGATCTTCAGCATCGCCATCGCGCCCCTCACCGGACCCAAGCGCTACAACCGCGCCAAGCTCGACCGCTACGAATCCGGCATCCAGCCGAGCCCGCTGCCCGAAGGCGGCGGCAAGATCTCGGTCCGCTACTTCATCATCGCGATGCTGTTCATCGTCTTCGACATCGAGATCATCTTCCTCTACCCGTTCGCAGTCGCTTTCGACTCGCTCGGCTGGTTCGGCCTGATCGAGATGTTCATCTTCATGGCCACGGTGTTCGTGGCTTACGCGTACGTCTGGCGCCGCGGAGGTCTCGAATGGGACTGACCGTGGCGAACGAAAAGGTGGCACGACGTGGGAATTGAAGAAAAGCTGCCCAGCGGTGTGCTCCTCTCCACGGTTGAGGGGCTCGCCGGCTACATGCGCAAGGCCTCGTTCTGGCCAGCGACGTTCGGCCTCGCCTGTTGTGCCATCGAGATGATGACGTTCGGCGCTCCGCGCTTCGACTCCTCGCGCTTCGGCATGGAGGTCTTCCGCCCCTCGCCGCGGCAGGCCGACCTGATGATCGTCGCCGGCCGCGTCAGCAACAAGATGGCCCCGGTCCTCCGCCAGATCTACGACCAGATGGCCGCCCCCAAGTACGTCCTCGCGATGGGCGTGTGCGCCAGCTCCGGTGGCATGTTCAACAACTACGCGATCGTCCAGGGCGTCGACCACGTCGTACCCGTCGACATGTACCTCCCCGGCTGCCCGCCGCGCCCCGAGATGCTGATCGACGCCGTGCTCAAGCTGCACGACCAGATCCAGCACCAGAAGCTCGGCTCCAACCGCCTCGCCGAGATCAAGGCCGAGGAGAAGGTCGCGCTGCTCGCCACGCCGACCTCGGCCATGAAGGGCCTGATGCGCTGATGGTCGAGAAGCAGGACGCGTCGCACGAGGTCAACGCGGAGGTCGTCAAGAGCGACGCCGTTCAGCTCGAGGTCGTCAACGTCCGCGAAGGTGCGTTCGGCGCACACGGCACCGGCGACACCAGCGGCTTCGGCGGGCTGACCCAGCCGGTCATCATGCCCGGCGCTGCGCAGAAGCCCTACGGCGGTTGGTACGACGAGGTCGCCGACAAGCTCGCGACGCTGACACCGCCAGACGCGATCGAGAAGATCGTCGTCCACAACGGCGAGATCACGTTCTTCATCCGGCGTCATGCGCTGCTCGAGACCGTGACGCACCTGCGCAACGACCCGGCGCTGCGCTTTGAGTTCTGCTCGTCGCTGTCGGGCGTGCACTTCCCGCACGAGACCGACCGCGAGCTGCACGTCGCAATCCACCTGCTGTCGATGACGCACAACCGCCGCATCCGCGTCGAGGTCGTCGCACCCGACTCCGACCCGCACATCCCGAGCATCGTCAGCATCTATCCCACAGCTGACTGGCACGAGCGCGAGACGTACGACTTCTTCGGCATCATCTTCGACGGGCACCCGGCGCTGACCCGCATCATGATGCCGGACGACTGGCCCGGCCATCCGCAGCGCAAGGATTACCCGCTCGGCGGCATCCCCGTCGAGTTCAAGGGCGGCACCATCCCGGCGCCCGACCAGCGCAGGAGCTACTCATGACTGCCACCACAGATCCGTACGCGGGCACCACCGAGACCAGCGACGGCCCGGTCTTCACCGTCACCGGGCAGGACTGGGACACGATCGACCCGTCGGCCGTCGAGGGTGACCACCTCGTCATCAACATGGGACCGCAGCACCCGTCAACGCACGGAGTGCTCCGCCTGGTGCTCGAGATCGATGGCGAGACCGTACGTGACGCTCGTGCCGGCATCGGCTACCTGCACACCGGCATCGAGAAGAACATGGAGTTCCGCACCTGGACGCAGGGCGTGACGTTCTGCACCCGCATGGACTACGTCGCTCCGTTCTCCAACGAGGCGGCGTACGTCATGGCGGTTGAGAAGCTCCTGGGCATCGAGGCGCCCGAGAAGGCCCAGACGATCCGCGTCCTGTTGCTCGAGCTCAACCGCATCTCATCCCACCTGGTGTGCCTCGCCACCGGCGGCATGGAGATCGGCGCGCTCACGGTCATGACGATCGGCTTCCGTGACCGCGAAGAGATCCTCAACCTGTTCGAGATGATCACCGGGCTCCGCATGAACCACGCGTACTTCCGCCCCGGCGGGGTCGCGCTCGACCTGCCCGACGGCGCGATCGAGAAGATCCGTGCCACGGTGCGGCTGCTCAAGAAGCGGCTTCCGGAGTACGCCGCGCTCTGCAACGCCAACCCGATCTTCAAGGGCCGCCTCAAGGGCGTTGGTCACCTCGACCTCGCCGGCTGCCTCGCCCTCGGCCTGACCGGCCCGGTCCTGCGTTCGACGGGCTACGACTGGGATCTGCGCAAAAAGCAGCCCTACTGGGGCTACGAGACGTACGACTTCGAGGTCGTCACCCGCGACGAGCCCGACGCATACGGGCGTTTCCGCGTACGCCTCGACGAGATGTGGGAGTCGCTCAAGATCGTGGAGCAGGCCGTCGAGCGCATCGCGTCGATGGAGGGCGAGCCGGTCATGGTCGCCGACAAGAAGATCGCCTGGCCGTCGCAGCTGAGTGTGGGCGCTGATGGGCAGGGCAACTCCGCCGAGCACATCAAGCACATCATGGGCGAGTCGATGGAAGCGCTCATCCACCACTTCAAGATCGTCACCGAGGGATTCCGGGTGCCGGTCGGCCAGGCGTACGCCAGCATCGAGTCGCCGCGCGGCGAGATCAGCTGCCACCTGGTCTCCGACGGCGGTACCCGTCCTTATCGGGCACACTTCCGGGACCCGTCCTTCGTCAACCTGCAGGGCACCTCGGTGATGAGCGAGGGCGGCATGATCTCCGACGTCATCGTCGCGATCGCCAGCATCGACCCCGTCATGGGAGGAGTTGACCGTTGAGCCTCAACAAGGCGACCATCGCCGAGCTCCACGAACTGACCTCTCGCTATCCCGACGCGAGATCCGCGCTGCTGCCGATGTTGCACCTGATCCAGTCCGTCGAGGGCCACGTGACCAACGAGGGCATCGAGCTGTGCGCCGAGATCCTCGGCATCACCGCTGCCGAGGTGTCTGGTGTCGCGACGTTCTACACGATGTACAAGCGCCGCCCCATGGGTGAGCATCACGTCGGTGTCTGCACCAACACCCTGTGCGCGGTGATGGGTGGCGACGCGATCTTCGAGCGGCTCAAGGGCCACCTCGACGTCGGCAACGACGAGACCACCGAGGACGGCAAGGTCACCCTCGAGCACATCGAGTGCAACGCCGCGTGCGACTTCGCACCGGTCATGACGGTCAACTGGGAGTTCTTCGACAACCAGACGCCCGAGAGCGCGATCGAGCTGGTCGACAAGCTGCGCGCCGGCGAGAAGGTGCAAGCCACCCGCGGTGCGACGATCACGTCGTGGCGCGAGGCAGAGCGGGTGCTCGCCGGCTTCGAGGACGGACTCGTCGACGAAGGGCCCGCAGCGGCCGGACCGTCGCTGGCCGGTCTCAACATCGCCAACGAACGTGGTTGGGCCGCTCCGAGCATCAAGGGCGCCAAGGCCAAGAAGGACGAGGTCGCCGACGACAAGGTCGAGGCGGTCGAGCAGGCAGACACCGCTCGAGCCGAGTCCGAGACCGTCGACGAGGAGGGCAAGGAATGACCGACATGCTCACTCCCGTGCTCACCGCCGACTGGGGCAACGATCGCGCCTGGACGCGCGAGGCGTACGAGGCCACCGGCGGCTACGACGCGCTGCGCAAGGCGCTCACGATGGCGCCCGATGACCTCATCACCCTGGTCAAGGACTCCGGACTCCGCGGCCGCGGTGGCGCGGGCTTCCCGACCGGCATGAAGTGGAGCTTCATCCCGCAGGACAACCCCAAGCCGAAGTACCTCGTCGTCAACGCCGACGAGTCCGAGCCCGGCACCTGCAAGGACATCCCGCTGATGATGGCCTCGCCGCACGTGCTGATCGAGGGTGTCATCGTCGCCGCCCATGCGATCCGTGCGGAGAAGGCGTTCATCTACGTACGGGGCGAGGTTCTCCACGTCGTACGTCGACTGCGTGCTGCGGCCCGTGAGGCGTACGAGGCGGGCTATCTCGGCGAGAACATCCTCGGTTCCGGCGTCAACATCGACCTGGTGATCCACGCGGGTGCCGGTGCCTACATCTGCGGCGAGGAGACAGCGCTGCTCGACTCGCTCGAGGGCCGCCGCGGTCAACCCCGTCTGCGCCCGCCGTTCCCCGCCGTCGAGGGCCTGTATGCCAGCCCGACCGTGATCAACAACGTCGAGTCGATCGCCTCGGTGCCGGCCATCGTCCGCGGTGGCGTCGACTGGTTCGGGTCGATGGGCACCGAGAAGTCCAAGGGCTTCACGATCTACTCGCTCTCGGGCCACGTCAGGAGCCCCGGACAGTACGAGGCGCCGCTCGGCATCACCCTGCGGGAGCTGCTCGAGCTCGGCGGTGGCATGCGCGAGGGCAGCGAGCTGAAGTTCTGGACGCCCGGTGGCTCGTCGACGCCGATCCTCACCGCGGAGCACCTCGACATACCGCTCGACTACGAAGGCGTGGGCGAGGCCGGCTCGATGCTCGGCACCAAGGCGCTTCAGGTCTTCGACCAGACGACGTCGGTCGTACGCTGCGTGCTGCGGTGGACCGAGTTCTACAAGCACGAGTCGTGTGGCAAGTGCACGCCCTGTCGCGAGGGCACGTGGTGGCTCGTGCAGACCCTGCAGCGTCTCGACGCCGGCGAGGGCAGGCACGGCGACATCGATTTGTTGCTCGACCTGTGCGACAACATCCTCGGCCGCTCGTTCTGCGCCCTCGGCGACGGTGCGACCAGCCCGATCACCTCGGCGATCAAGTACTTCCGTGAGGAGTTCGAGAACGGGATGCACACGCCGTCGAGCTGGAAGTTCCCGCCGGCCGCATCGACCCTTTTCCCCCAGGAGGTGTCGGCATGATCACGACCACCCCCATCGTTCGGCAGGAAGGCCGCCCGCGGCCGACCGTGAGCGAAGCGAGGCGAATTGACGTGCGACGAGAGGCTCGCGCGAGCATTCGACCTCACCACGCCTCGGCCTCGTCCCTCGGCCTCACGGTCGCTTCGCTCCCTGGCGAGCGGAATGCGAACGAAGGGCGGATCTCATGACGATCCAAGAGACTCCGAAGGCTGGCGAGGGAGTCGAGCTCATCACGCTGACGATCGACGATGTCGAGGTCAGCGTTCCCAAGGGCACGCTCGTGATCCGCGCCGCCGAGCTGGTCGGCACCGAGATTCCGCGCTTCTGCGACCACCCGCTGCTCGAGCCGGTCGGCGCGTGCCGCCAGTGCCTCGTCGACATCACGGATGCCGGCAACGGTCGCGGCTTCCCCAAGCCCCAGGCGTCCTGCACGATCGAGGTCGCGGCCGGCATGGTCGTCAAGACCCAGGTGACGTCCGAGATCGCCGAGAAGGCGCAGCGCGGCAACATGGAGTTCCTGCTCATCAACCACCCGCTCGACTGTCCGGTCTGCGACAAGGGTGGCGAGTGCCCGCTGCAGAACCAGGCGATGACGCATGGTCAGGGCGAGTCCCGGTTCACCGAGACCAAGCGCACCTTCCCCAAGCCGATCAAGGTGTCCGAGCAGGTGCTCCTCGACCGCGAGCGCTGCGTGCTGTGTGCCCGGTGCACGCGTTTCTCCGAGCAGATCGCCGGCGATCCGTTCATCGAGCTGCTGGAGCGCGGCCCTCAGCAGCAGGTCGGCATCTATGAAGAAGAGCCGTTCCACTCCTACTTCTCGGGCAACACGATCCAGATCTGCCCCGTCGGCGCGCTCACCAGCTCCGACTACCGGTTCCGTTCGCGACCGTTCGACCTGGTGTCGACGCCGTCGATCGCCGAGCACGACGCGTGCGGTTCCGCCATCCGCGTCGACCATCGTCGCGGCAAGGTCATGCGCCGGCTCGCCGGTGACGATCCCGAGGTCAACGAGGAGTGGATCACCGACAAGGACCGGTTCGCGTTCACCTCGGCGATGCAGGGCGATCGCATCACGACGCCGCTCGTACGGGGCGACAACGGCAAGCTCGAGCCCGCTTCGTGGCCCGCTGCCCTGGCGATCGCCGCACGCGGACTCGCCAAGGCTGCCGGCAAGGTCGGTGTGCTTCCGGGTGGTCGCCTGACCGCCGAAGACGCGTTCGCCTACAGCAAGTTCGCCCGTACGGTCCTCAAGACCAACGACATCGACTTCCGCGCCCGCGCGCACTCCGCCGAAGAAGCCGAGTTCCTCGCCTCGCACGTCGCTGCGACCTCGCTCGACGTGACGTTCGCGTCGCTGGAGAAGGCGTCGACCGTCGTGCTGGTCGGCTTCGAGCCCGAGGACGAGGCCGGCGCCGTGTTCCTGCGCCTGCGCAAGGCGTCACGCAACGGCGTCAAGGTCGTCGCGATCGCCAGCCACACGACGCGGGGCCTGACCAAGATGTCGGGTGAGCTGATCCGTACGATCCCCGGCCAGGAGCCCGCAGCGCTCGCCGAGCTCGACCTCGACAAGGACGCCGTGATCCTCGTCGGCGAACGTCTCGCATCCGTGCAGGGTGGCTTCAGCGCCGTGGCCGCACTCGCCGAGAAGTCGAAGGCACGCATTGCCTGGATCCCGCGCCGTGCGGGCGAGCGCGGTGCACTCGAGACCGGTTGCCTGCCGACGCTGCTGCCAGGTGGGCGTCCGCTCGACGTCGCCGAAGCGCGCGCCGACCTCGCCGCCGCCTGGGGCGTCAGGACGATCGCCGCCAAGAAGGGCCGCGACACGTCGGCCATCATCGAGGCCACCGCGGCGGGTGCGCTCAAAGCCTTGGTCATCGGCGGTGTCGAGATCGACGACCTGCCCGATGCCGCTGCCGCCCGCGCTGCACTCAAGGCTGCTGATTTCGTCGTCAGCCTCGAGGTCCGCGAGAGTGACGTCACCAAGGTCGCAGATGTCGTGCTGCCGATCGCGCCGATGGTCGAGAAGCCCGGCACGTTCGTCAACTGGGAGGGCCGCGTCCGTACGTTCGACGCCGTCATCACTGACCAGCACTCGCTGTCCGACGTCCGCGTCCTCGCAGGCATCGCCGAGGAGATGGGTACGCCGCTCGGCTTCCGTACGATCGCCGGCGCCCGTGAGGCCATGACCGAGCTGGGTCCGTGGGACGGCGCCCGTCCCGCTGCTCCTGATCGCAGCGCCGGGTCGAAGGCCCTGCCCAAGCGCAAGGTCGTGCTCGACACCTGGCGTCAGCTGATCGACGACGGTCGTGGCCAGGACGGCCAGGACCTCTACAAGGCCACGGCACGGCCGGCCGTGATTCGAGCGAGTGCCGTGACGCTGGGCGCGTTCGATGTCGACCCCGGCAAGAAGGCGACCATCTCGACCGACGCGGGCAAGGCCACGTTCATCGCCGAGGTGGCCGACCTCCCCGACGGTGTCGTCTGGGCTCCGGCCAACAGCGGCGTCAACCTCCGTGCCGCACTGGGTGCCGGCTTCGGAGACCACGTCGAGCTGAAAGGCGGTTCACGATGAGCGACTTGGCATCTTCGTTCGCCAGGGAGCGAAGCGACCGTGAGGCCGAGGGACGAGGCCGAGGCGTGGTGAGGTCGAATGCTTGCGTGAGTATCTCGTCATACGTTGGCTCGCCTCGCTTCGCTCACGGTCGGCCGCGGCCGGCCTCCCTGGCGAACGCATGCGGAGGGTCGAAATGAGCGAGCTCTTTGGCAATGAGGCGTTCTGGGTAGTGGCGCTCAAGGGCCTCATCGTCTTCGTCTTCCTGGTGGTCTACACGCTGTTCAACATCTGGTTCGAGCGCCGTGTCGTGGCCAGGATGCAGCACCGCATCGGCCCCAACGTGCACGGAAAGTTCGGACTGCTGCAGAGCCTCGCCGACGGTGTGAAGCTCGCGCTGAAGGAGGACCTCGTCGTCAAGGCGGCCGACAAGGTCGTCTACATCGCGGCGCCGATCATCGCCACGATCCCGGCGTTCATGGCGTGGTCGGTCATCCCGTTCGGGCCCGAGGTCAAGATCCCGTTCACCGACACCACGACTCCGCTGCAGCTCACGGACTTCCCGGTCGCCGTCCTCTACATCCTCGCCGTCACCTCGATCGGCATCTACGGGATCGTGCTCGCGGGCTGGGCCTCCGGTTCGATCTACGCCCTGCTTGGCGGCATGCGCTCGAGCGCGCAGATGATCTCGTACGAGGTCGCGATGGGTCTGGCGTTCGTACCGGTCTTCATCTACGCCGGATCGATGTCGACGTCCGAGATCGTCGCGGCACAGGCAGACACGTGGTACTTCCTGCCGCTGTTCCCGTCGTTCGTCATCTATGTCATCGCGATGGTCGGCGAGACCAACCGCGCACCGTTCGACCTCCCCGAGGCCGAGGGCGAGCTGGTCGGCGGCTTCCACACCGAGTACTCCTCGCTCAAGTTCGCGCTGTTCTTCCTCGCCGAGTACGTCAACATGGTCACGGTCTCGGCCCTCGCCACGACGCTGTTCCTCGGTGGCTGGCGCGCGCCCTTCGGACTCGCCCAGATCAACGATGGCTACTTCAACACCGGCTACTGGCCCGTGCTGTGGTTCTTCCTCAAGACGCTGGCGTTCATCTTCTTCTTCGTCTGGCTCCGTGGCACGCTGCCTCGCATGCGCTACGACCAGTTCATGGAATTCGGATGGAAACGTCTCATCCCCATCTCTCTGGTTTGGATCATCGCCGTCGGCTTCATCCGCAAGCTCGATCAGGAAGGCATGATCGATCGGCAGACGTTGATCTGGGTCGCCGTCGGTCTCGGTGTGATCCTCCTGCTGACGTCGTTCTGGCCGGCCAAGAAGGAGCCCGAACCCGACCCTGAACCGGAGCCCGAGTTCGACGCCTTCGCGGGCGGCTACCCCGTTCCACCGATGCCGGGACAGCAGACCAACAAGAAGGACGAACATGTCTGACGACAAGAAGGGCATCTTCGAAGAGGCGCGTGAGGTCCTCTGGGACCCGATCGCCGGCTTCGGCGTGACGTTCCGGACGATGTTCCGCAAACCCGTCACCGAGCAGTACCCGTTCGAGAAGATCCCGACCGCGCCCCGTTTCCACGGCCGCCACCAGCTCAACCGCTGGCCCGACGGTCTCGAGAAGTGCATCGGCTGCGAGCTGTGCGCCTGGGCCTGCCCCGCCGACGCGATCTACGTCGAGGGTGCCTCCAACGTCGAGGGCGGTCGCTACAGCCCCGGTGAGCGCTACGGCCGGGTCTACCAGATCAACTACCTCCGCTGCATCCTGTGCGGGCTCTGCATCGAGGCGTGCCCGACCCGCGCGCTGACGATGACCAACGAGTACGAGCTCGCCGACAACAACCGCGAGGACCTGATCTACGAGAAGAACGACCTGCTGGCACCGCTGCTGCCCGGCATGGTCGAGGCCCCTCACGAGATGATGATCAGCGACGACCACCACGACTACTACCGCGGCAAGCTGCTCCCGATCCACCCGGTAGACGCTTCGACAGGCTCAACGAACGGGGAGGCGGTGTGACCACGTTCTGGCTCCTCGCGCCGATCATGGTGATCGCCGCCCTCGGCCTGGTGTTCGCCAAGAAGGCCGTGCACGCCGCGCTCTGCCTGGCGATCGTGATGATCAGCCTCGCCGTGCTGTATGCCGCCCAGGGCGCGCCGTTCCTGTTCGTCGTGCAGATCATCGTCTACACCGGCGCCATCATGATGCTGTTCCTGTTCGTCCTGATGCTCGTCGGCGTGGAGTCGTCCGACGCGGTCAAGGAGACGATCAGGGGGCAGCGCCTCCTGGCCGCCGTCATCGGGCTGATCTTCGGCATCACCGCCGTCCTAGCGATCGGCCAGACGATCACGGGCACCGTGGTCGGCCTCAAGGGCGCGAACGCCGACGGCAACCCGTACGGACTGGCTGAGCTGCTGTTCGGCAAGTACGTCCTGGCGTTCGAGTTCACCAGCGCGCTGCTGATCACCGCCGCGCTGGGTGCCATGGTCCTCGCCCACAGCGAGCGCCTCACGCCGCGCCAGACGCAGGCCGACATCGCAGCCCGTCGCATGCGTGAGTACGCCGAGACCGGCCGCCACCCCGGACCACTGCCGGTCCCGGGCGTGTTCGCCCGCCACAACGCGGTCGACACCCCGGCGCTGCTGCCCGACGGCACCCCGCTCGAGTCGTCGATCTCCTCGAGCCTGAGGTCTCGCGGTCAGGTCGTCGAGGGAAACACCGACAACGTCGACGAGACCCTCGATCAGCTCGAGGAGGGCGACAAGTGAACGAATACATCACGCTGTCGCTGATCCTCTTCACGATCGGATCGGTCGGCGTCCTCGTACGCCGCAACGCGATCGTCGTCTTCATGTGCATCGAGCTGATGCTCAACGCGACCAATCTCGCGTTCGTGAGCTTCTCGCGCCAGCACGGCAACCTCGACGGGCAGGTGGCCGCGTTCTTCGTGATGGTCGTCGCCGCGGCCGAGGTCGTCGTCGGTCTGGCCATCATCGTGTCCATCTATCGCACGCGTCGCTCGGCCTCGGTCGACGAGGCGAGCCTGTTGAAGTCATAGGAGCGGGCACACGATGTTTGACCTTCAGTGGCTCCTGATTGCCATCCCGCTCGCGGGTGCGGCGATCCTGCTGACGTGGGGCAAGGAGGCCGACGGCTTCGGCCACCTGATCGGCACGCTCGCCTCGGCAGCGTCCTTCGTCATCGGCGTGATCCTGTTCGTCCAGCTGCTCGGCAAGCCCGAGGGCGACCGGTCCCACTCGACGACCTTGTTCACCTGGGTCGACGCAGGGCGGTTCCACGTCGACATGGCGTTCACGTACGACCAGCTGTCCGGGCTGTTCGTCCTGCTCATCACCGGCGTCGGCACACTGATCCACGTCTACTCGATCGGCTACATGGAGCACGACGAGCGGCGTCGCCGGTTCTTCGCCTACCTCAACCTGTTCATCGCCGCGATGCTCACGCTGGTGCTCGCCTCCGACTACCTCGTGATGTTCCTCGGCTGGGAGGGTGTCGGGCTGGCGTCCTACCTGCTGATCGGGTTCTGGCAGCACAAGGACTCCGCAGCGGCAGCCGCCAAGAAGGCGTTCGTCGTCAACCGCGTGGGTGACCTCGGCATGGCGCTCGCCATCATGTTGATGTTCGCGCAGTTCGGCACCACCGCGATCGAGTCGGTCAACACCGCGGTGCCCGGTGCCTCGCAATCCGTCGCCACGGCGCTGGGCCTGCTGCTCCTGCTCGGTGCGTGCGGCAAGTCCGCACAGGTGCCGCTGCAGAGCTGGCTGCTCGACGCGATGGAGGGTCCGACCCCGGTCTCGGCCCTGATACACGCGGCCACCATGGTCACCGCCGGCGTCTATCTCGTCGTGCGCTCCGCGGGCATCTTCGATGCGTCGGAAGCAGCGCGTACGGCCGTCATCGTCGTCGGACTCGTCACCCTTCTCGCCGGTGCCTGGATCGGTTGCACCAAGGACGACATCAAGAAGGCCCTCGCCGGCTCGACCATGAGCCAGATCGGCTACATGATGCTGGCCGCCGGCCTCGGCCCGGCCGGTTATGCGTTCGCGATCTTCCACCTCATCACCCACGGCTTCTTCAAGGCCAACATGTTCCTCGGTGCCGGCTCGGTGATGCACGGCATGAACGATGACGTCGACATGCGGCACTACGGCGCCCTGCGCAAGGCCATGCCGATCACGTTCGCCACCTTCGGGCTCGGCTACCTCGCGATCATCGGCTTCCCCGGCTTCTCCGGCTTCTTCTCCAAGGACAAGATCATCGAGACGGCGTTCGGCGAGAACTTCTGGGTCGGCCTGGGCGCGCTGCTGGGTGCCGGTGTCACGGCGTTCTACATGACGCGACTGATGATGATGACGTTCTTCGGCGACAAGCGGTGGAAGGACGACGTCCATCCGCACGAGTCGCCCAAGGTCATGACCTATCCGCTGATCGCGCTCGCGGCGCTGTCGCTCCTCGGTGGTTTGCTGCTCCTGAGCGACTGGATCGTCGAGTGGCTCGAACCCGTCGTCGGCCACGGGGAGCACCACGAGCTCAGCGTCCCGGCGTGGGCGATGACGCTCATCATCACGGCGGTCGCAGCGACGGGTGTGGCGCTCAGCTACCTCGTCTACCGTCGCCCGATCGCGGGCGAGACGCCGTCCGACAGCTCGGTGTCGATCTGGACCCGCGCCGGCCGTCACGAGCTGTACGGCAACGAGCTCAACGATGCCGTCGCCGTACGCCCGACCCGTCACCTCACCCGATTCCTGGTGTGGTTCGACCGCATGGGAGTCGACGGATTGGTTACTGGAATCGCCGACCGGCTCGGTGACACCTCGCAGTTCCTGCGCCAGCCGCAGACCGGCTACGTCCGTTCGTACGCGCTGATGATGTTCGGCGGCGCTGCCCTCGTACTCCTTGCTCTCCTGGCGGTGACCCTCGCATGATCCTGTCCGTACTCGCCGCCATCCCCCTCGTGGGAGCGATCGCGCTCGCACTGCTGCCCAAGACCTCGATCGGGTCGCAGCTCAATGCCAAGATCATCGCGCTGGCCGTCTCGCTCATCACCCTCGCGATGTCGCTGATCGCGCTCGCCCAGTACGACCTCGACGCGGGCGGCTACCAGCTGACCGAGAAGCACGAGTGGATCAAGGCGTTCGGCGCCTGGTACGCCGTGGGCGTCAACGGCATCGGCATCACGCTGATCCTGCTGACGACGATCCTCACGCCCATCGTGATCCTCGCCGCCTGGGACGACCGGCTGCCCGACCCCAAGAACACCAGCGCGTACTTCGCCTGGATGCTCGCGGTCGAAGGTCTCGCCCTCGGGGCGTTCATGGCCACCGATGCCTTCCTGTTCTACGTCTTCTTCGAGGCGACCCTGATCCCGTTGTACTTCCTGATCGGCACGTTCGGCGGCCCCAACCGGTCCTACGCCGCGGTGAAGTTCCTGATCTACAACCTCGTCGGCGGTCTGCTGATGCTGGCGTCGATCGTCGGCCTGTACGTCGTCACCTCGCGTGACGGCGGCGCGTCATATCTCCTCAGCGACCTGTCGAACCTCGACGTCAGCACCAACACCGAGCGGCTGCTGTTCCTCGGCTTCATGGCGGCGTTCGCGATCAAGGCACCGCTGTGGCCGCTGCACACCTGGCTGCCCGATGCCGCCGGCCAGGCGACCCCGGGCACGTCCGTGCTCATGGTCAGCGTCGTCGACAAGATCGGCACGTTCGGCATGATCGTGTGGGCCGTCGGACTGTTCCCCGAGGCGGCCGACTGGGCCAGCCCGGTCATCATGACGCTGGCAGTCATCAGCATCCTGTACGGCGCACTGCTCGCCGTGGGCCAGGACGACATCCGCCGCCTCATCGCGTTCACCTCGGTGTCGCACTTCGGCTTCATCATCCTGGGCATCTTCGCGTTCACCACGACCTCGATGGCGGGCTCGACGCTCTACATGTTCAACCACGGACTCTCGACGGCGGCGCTGTTCCTCGTCACCGGCTTCATGATCTCCCGTCGCGGCTCGGCCAGGATCTCTGACTTCGGCGGCGTCCAGAAGATCGCCCCGATCATGTCGGGCATCCTGCTGATCGCGGGTCTGTCGAGCCTCTCGCTGCCGGGCCTTGCGCCGTTCATCTCCGAGTTCATGGTGCTGGCCGGTACGTTCACCCGTTCGATCCCGCTCGCTGCGGTCGCGACGCTGGGCATCGTTCTCGCCGCGCTCTACATCCTCATCATGTATCAACGCACCATGACGGGGCCGCTGCGCGATGACAACCAGGGCGTGCGCGACCTGCACGGCCGCGAGATCGCTGCACTCGCGCCGGCCATCGTGCTGATCATCGGGCTCGGCTTCTTCCCGCAGCCCGTGCTCAACGTGATCAACCCGGCGATCGACGACGTCGCCAGCCACATCGGCAAGGGCGACCCCGAGCCGAAGTCACCCACCTCGATTGCACCTGACGCGGCGGAAGGAGGCCACTGATGTTCACCGCAGACCTGCCTCCGATCCAGTCGCCGAGCATCGAGTACTCGATGCTCGCGCCGCTGTTCATCATTGCCGGCGTCGCCGTGCTGGGTGTCGTCGTCGAGGCGGTGTGGCCGCGTACGTCCCGGTTTGCCGCGCAAGCCGGGCTCGCCGTCGTCGGCGTCATCGCCGCGTTGGTCGACACCGTGTGGGTCTATCAGCACCTTGACAAGGTCGACGACCCCAAGCTGGCCCGCGGCCTGATCGGCGCGGAGGGTGCGCTGTCGATCGACGGTCCGGGTGTCTACACGTGGGGCATCCTGCTGGTCTTCGCGCTGATGAGCATGCTGCTGTTTGCCGAGCGACGCCTCGAGGGCGGGCTCAGCGCGTTCACGGGCCGCGCCGCCGATGCACCCGGCTCCGCCGGTGAGGCCGAGGCGATCTCCAAGCGCATCGAGCACACCGAGGTGTTCCCGCTCGCGCTGTTCTCGCTGGTCGGGATGATGCTGTTCGCGACGTCCAACGACCTGCTGACGATGTTCGTCGCCCTCGAGGTGCTGTCGCTCCCGCTCTACCTGCTGTGCGGCATCGCCCGTCGACGCCGGCTGCTGAGCCAGGAGGCGGCGCTCAAGTACTTCCTGCTCGGCGCGTTCTCGTCGGTGTTCTTCCTCTACGGCATCGCGCTGACGTACGGCTACGCCGGCAGCTTCCGGCTCTCCGACATCGACGTCGCGGTGTCGACGCGTACCGGCGGCACCAACATGCTGCTCGCGGCGATCGCCCTGATGGCGGTGGGTCTGCTGTTCAAGATCGGCGCTGTGCCGTTCCACACCTGGACGCCCGACGTCTACCAGGGCGCCCCGACCCCGGTCACCGCGTTCATGGCGGCCGGCACCAAGGCGGCGGCGTTCCTCGCGATGCTCCGGGTCTTCTTCGTGGCCTTCGGCGGCTCGTCGTGGGACTGGCGGCCGACCATCATCGCGATCGCCGTCATCACGATGTTCCTCGGCGCCGTCGTGTCGATCTCGCAGACCGACGTCAAGCGCATGCTCGCCTACTCATCGATCGCGCACGCCGGCTTCCTGCTGGTCGGCCTGGTCGGTGTCTACG
The DNA here is from genome assembly GCF_039537165.1 of Aeromicrobium panaciterrae. Classification (GTDB taxonomy): domain Bacteria; phylum Actinomycetota; class Actinomycetes; order Propionibacteriales; family Nocardioidaceae; genus Aeromicrobium; species Aeromicrobium panaciterrae. Next base: position 2,048,642 of record NZ_BAAAZZ010000002.1, read on the forward strand.
GCGGTGTCGCCGGCGAGGAGCGCATCACCTCGGTGTCGAGCATCCTGTTCTATCTCGCGGTCTACGGCGTGGCCTCGATCGGCGCATTCGCGGTGGTGACCCTCGTACGCGACTCCGGCGGCGAGACGACGCACCTGTCCCGGTGGGCGGGTCTCGGCAAGACCTCGCCGCTGCTTGCGGGCGCGTTCGCCTTGTTCATGCTGTCGTTCGCCGGCATCCCATTGACGGGTGGCTTCATCGGGAAGTGGAGCGTCTTCACGGCCGCCTGGTCGGGTGGAGTGTGGCCGCTGGTCGTGATCGGTGTGCTGGTGAGTGCGCTGGCGGCCTACTTCTACGTGCGCGTGATCGTCCTGATGTTCTTCACCGATCCGGTGGGGGATGGGCCGACGGTCGCCGTCCCGAGCGTGCTGACTACCGTAGTGATCGCCTTCGCCGTCGTGGCGACGGTCGGTCTGGGTATCCTTCCCGGACCGCTGCTCGATCTTGCGCAGCACGCCGGCGCCTTCGTGCGCTGACGGTTTCTGAGGAGTTCTCGCGTGTCCAGTCTGGGTGTCCCGTTCACCGACGACGCCCTCGAAGCGCGCGTACACGCCGGGATCGACGAGATCGAGCGCCAGCTCGCCCTCGCCGTCGACAGCCCTGACGCGTTCGTCGCCGAGGCGGCGGCGCACCTGCTCAACGCCGGAGGCAAGCGGTTTCGCCCGCTGCTGGTGATGCTGGCCGCTGAGTTCGGGGACCAGGCCCATCCCGACGTGCCGCGTTCTGCCGTGGTCGTCGAGCTCACGCACCTCGCGACGCTCTATCACGACGACGTGATGGACGAGGCGTCCATGCGTCGTGGTGCACCGAGCGCCAACTCGCGCTGGGGCAACTCGGTCGCGATCCTGGTCGGCGACTACCTCTTCGCCCAGGCGTCCGACCTGGTGTCGGACCTCGGACCCGAGTGCGTACGCATCCAGGCCCGTACGTTCTCGCGCCTCGTCCAGGGGCAGATCCGCGAGACCCTGGGTCCCGGTGAGGGCGACGACCCGCTGGCGCACTATCTCGCGGTGGTTGCCGACAAGACCGGATCGCTCATCGCCACAGCGGCCCACCTCGGCGCCAAGATGGCCGGCGCTCCCGCCGACGTGCAGGAGACGCTGACCGAGTTCGGCGAGCGCATCGGCGCCGCGTTCCAGCTCAGCGACGACATCATCGACATCGCCAGCGAGACCGGCGACTCGGGCAAGACGCCCGGCACGGATCTCCGCGAGGGCGTGCCCACGCTCCCGACGCTGCTTGCGCTGCGCTCGACCGATCCCGAGAGCGAGCGGTTGAGGGCTCTGCTGGCCAGGCCGCTCACCGACGACGGCGAGCTCGCCGAGGCGATCACGCTGTTGCGGGCGCACCCGTCGATGGACGAGGCGCGAGCCTACGTACGCGCCGAGACCGACACGGCGCAGGCGCTGCTCGCCAAGCTCCCGGGCGGCGCCGCCCGCGAGGCGCTCCAGGCACTCTGCACCACGGTCGCCACCCGCCTGGGCTAGCCCAACCCGCCCTCCGGCGAGTGGTGCGGATTCGGGAAACTGAGACGGCGCGTCGCGCAGATCTGCACCACTCGGGGGTGGATGTGCACCACTCGCGAGCTAGATCGGTGCCGGCTCGGTCTTGAGCGTGCGGCGCCGGCTGCGGAGCATGTCGGTCGAGAAGATCACCAGCGCCAGCCACACCAGGACGAAGCCGATCCATCGAGCGCCGGTCATGTCCTCGTCAAAGATCGTCAGGCCGAAGATGAACTGCAGCACCGGGCCGAGGTACTGCAACAGCCCGATCGTGGTCAGCGACAGCCGAGTGGCGGCCGCACCGAACAGCAGCAGCGGGATCGCCGTGACGACGCCGGTTCCCATCAGCAGCGCGACGTTGCCTGGCCCTTCGTGCCCGAAGGCGAGGTCGCCGCGGGCCTGGAGGGCGATGAGGAACGTGAGGGCGACGGGGAAAAGGATCAGGGTCTCCATGCCGAGTCCCTCGAAGGCGCCGAGATTGGCCTTCTTCTTGAGGAATCCGTATGCGGCGAACGTGCACGCAACCGCCAGGGCGATCCACGGCGGGCGGCCGTAGTCGACCGCGAGGACGACCACCGCGAGCGCACCGATGGCGACGGCGGCCCATTGCGCCGGGCGCAGCGTCTCCTTGAGCACGAACACGCCGAGCAGCACGGTCACCAGCGGGTTGATGAAGTAGCCGAGCGATGTCTCGATCACATGGTCGTTGGTGACGCCGTAGATGAACACGCCCCAGTTGACCGCGATCGTGATCGAGGCGAACGTGAGGATGACCATCATGCGGCGGTCGCGGGCGATCGCCACGAACCGGCTCCACCGACCCAGGATGGCGATCGCGATCAGTACGAACGCCATCGACCACACGAACCGGTGGGCCAGCACCTCCAGTGACCCGGCCGGGTCCAGCAGGGGCCAGTAGAGCGGGAAGAATCCCCAGCACAGATAAGCCGAAGCCCCGAGGATCACACCACTGCGGGACTCGTTCACGGCTCGAGCGTACGCCCGCTCCGACGCTGGTCAGGGCCGGCCATTTGAGGTTGTCCGGATCTCCGCCACATCTGGCAGAAGCGCAGGCTGTTGCTAAAGCACGAGGTGGGCAATCCATGTGCGAGCGAGCCATTCGGCGTACTTCTCGTCGCTCCAGCCTCGCTCGACGACCAGCTGGTGCCACAGGTGACCGTCGGTGGTCGCCCACATGATGTCGCGGCACTCCTCCTCGCTCACCCGGAGCTGTCCGGTCTCGGCGGCCTCGCGGGCCATCACCGAGAGGCCAGCAAGCCGCTGGCGCTCCATCTCCGTGGCCATCTTCGCGGCACTGGGCTCGCTGGCCGCGGCGCCCTGTACCGATCGCACGAACGGGGTCATTCGGCGCGCCGTCGCCGTGGACAACCGGGCGTGCAGCTCGAGTCGTCTCGCCAGATCGGGCTCGGCTCGGATTGCCATCACCTCTGGGCGTTCGTGGAAGACGACCTCCTCGTCGTCACCGCCGATCGTGACGTCCCACGTGCGGTGCAGCAGTGTTGCCTTGTTCCGGAACGTCGCATAGATCGTCTCCGGCGAGACGCCGGCTCGCTCGGCGACCTGGGCGATGGTCGTGCGGCCGTAGCCCTGACCGACGAACAGATCGTGGGCGGCGCGCAGGATCGCCCGTTGTGTCTGCTGTGCCTGGGCGCGCCGACCGGTGGAGTTGTATGACCTCTTGACAGGCTTCGTCATTGGATACACCATCTCTGTATTGGAAACAGTTCTACTGTATCGGAAGTGGTGAGCAACATGACGGCACAAGACTGGTCGCGCGTGTCGGGCGCTTGGGAGGCCCACACGGCGGGCATCGAGCAGACAAACGGAACGGCGACGGAGATGCTCCTGGAGCTGGCGGCGATCGAGCCGGGCGATCGAGTGCTCGAGCTCGGCGCCGGAACCGGACATCTCGCGGTCCACCTTGCGGAGCTGGTCGGAAGCAACGGTGCGCTCGTCGCGAGTGACATCTCGCCAGCGATGGTCGACCTGATCGAGCAGAAGCTGGACGGCCTGCGACAGGCCACGGCAGAGGTCATCGACGCCGCCGCAATCACCGGCCCGGCAGAGGCATACGACGTCGTGGTGTCCCGCATGGGACTCATGTTCGTCACCGAACCGCTGCGGGCATTTCAGGAGATCCGACGCGTCCTCCGGCCCGGCGGCCGACTTGCGGCCGCGGTCTGGGCTGCTCCCGGACGCAATCCGTGGATGACGGCGGTCGGGATGTCAGCGGTGATGAACGGTGTCCTTTCGGGCCCGCCACCCACCACACCGGGCGGGCCCTTCTCCCTCGGTGACCCGGAGCAGCTGGAGAAGCTGGCGCGCGACGCCGGATTTCCCGAGGTGCGCGTCGAGTCCGCGGAGTACACCCGCCACTACGACAGTGCCACGGAGCACTTCGACATGGTCAGGGTGCTGGCGCCGCCCATAGCCGCTGCGCTCGAGGCGGCCACGCCCGAGCAGGTCGAGGCTGTCCGCCGGAGCGCTGAGGAATTCGTGGCGCCCTACGAATCCAGCGCCGGTGGCTACGACCTGCCGGCCTGCGCTCTCGTGCTGCGAGCATCCTGACCGCCTAACCTCGTTGCATGACCGTCGACCAGCTCGCGGCTGCGAAGTTCGAGACCTACGGCACCTCTCATCTCGTGGTGCTCGGGATCTTCGCGCTCGGGCTCGTGGCGGTGATCCTGATCGGCTCGCGGGTGCGTGGCTCGTCTGCCGAGGTCGCGTTGCGTCGTACGTTCGCGGTGGCGGTCGTCGCGGTGGCGCTCCCGCTGCAGATCCTGCAGCTCGTGCCGAGCGAGTGGGACCTGCAGACCTCGCTGCCGCTGGCCCTGTGTGACTTCGCGTGGCTGTTCGCGGTGCACGCGCTGTGGACCCGCAGCTCCCTGAGCGCCGCGATCACGTATCTCTGGGGCATCACGCTCACCACGCAGGGCATCTTCACGCCGGATCTCGGCTCGGAGTTTCCAGAGCTCCGGTTCCTGATGTTCTGGGGGATGCACCTGCTGATCGTCTGGTCCGCCGTCCTGCTCGTGATCGGACTGCGCATCCTGCCGACCTGGCACGCCTATCGGATCACGTTGGTCATCACCGCGATCTGGGCGGCGGTGACATACGCCTTCAACGTCATCGCAGACACCAACTACGGCTACCTCAACCGGCTGCCCGAGAGCGCCTCGCTGCTCGACCTCCTGGGCCCCTGGCCGTTGTACGTGGTGCTGGAGGTCGTGATCATCGCCGTCGTCTGGGCCCTGCTGACCTGGCCCTGGACGCGGATTCGCGCTACCGCGACAGGGTGACCTCCTGTGTCGTGCCCTCGCTGACCACAGCCGTGGTCTTGGGGTCGTCGCGGCCGGCGAGCTTGATGGCGAGGTAGTAGGTGATCTCGTCCTCCACGGCGATCGTGGTGTGCGCCTCGCACGCCCCGTCGTCGAGCAGAGCTGCCCGCGCCGGGACGTCGGAGTCCGGTTGCACCTGCGTACCGTCGTTGCGTGCGATCTGGAGCATGGGTGCGGGCTCCTCGTCGATGACGCAGACCGAGCCCTCGGCCCGCCAGATGTCGAGCGGTGGCTCGTCCCGGATCGTCACCAGGAGCTGGTGCGTGCCGGAGGCGGCAGCAGTGTCGTCCCGCAGCTCCTGCATCGCGGCGAGCAGCTGCACGGCTTTGTTGAGGCGTTCGGGCTGGACCCACTCGCTCAGCGGCACCTGGGAGCGTACGGCCGGCGACGTCGAGGTGGGCGTGCCCGGTGAGTCGTCGACCAGCAGGCTCGGGACGACGATCGCGCCCATGACGAGCACGGCGGTCATCGCGGCGGCGTACACCCATCTCATGCGAGGTGATCGTACGCGTACGGCACCGCGGCCGTCCGGCCGAAAAGCCGCGGCGTTTGCGGTCAGGGAGGCACAACTTCCCTAGACTCACCCCATGGGCGCCTACCTCGACGACTACCGAGCGGTCGGCGTCATCATCCTGGTGGGCCTCGCACTGGCCGCCGGCATGCTGGGCGCCAACCGGTTGTTCCGCCCGACCGTCGCGGCGCGCGACAAGACCGTGACGTACGAGTCGGGCGTCGACCCGATCGGCGAGGGCTGGTCACAGTCCAACGTCCGCTACTTCGTCTACGCGTTCATGTACGTCATCTTCGCCGTCGACGCGGTCTTCCTGTTCCCGTGGGCCGTGGTGCTCGAGGACATCGGCAAGGCAGCGGCGGTCGAGATGGGCATCTTCATCGGAATCATCGTGGTGGGGCTGGTCTACGCGTGGCGCAAGGGAGTGCTGTCATGGACGCAATAGACCTGCCGATGCCGACCGTGGGCCTCGGCACGGCGATCGCGCCCAAGCCAGCGCGCTACATCCTCAACTGGGGGCGCAAGTACTCCTTGTGGGTGTTCAACTTCGGCCTCGCCTGCTGCGCCATCGAGTTCATCGCGACGTCGATGTCGCGGCATGACTTCATCCGGCTCGGCGTCATCCCGTTCGCGATGGGCCCGCGCCAGGCCGACCTGATGGTCGTCTCGGGCACCGTCACCGACAAGATGGCGCCCGCCATCAAGCGCCTCTACGACCAGATGCCCGAGCCCAAGTACGTCATCAGCTTCGGCTCCTGCGCCAACTCCGGCGGCCCCTACTGGGACTCCTACTCCGTCACCAAGGGTGTCGACCAGATCATCCCGGTCGACGTGTACGTGCCGGGCTGCCCGCCGCGACCGGAAGCACTGCTCAACGGCATCGTGACGCTGCAGAAGCAGATCGCCGGCGAGAATCTCGCCGACCGCTACAAGCGCTCGACCACGTCGCTGCTCAGCCCCAAGATCGAGCCGCCCGCATGACGTTGGCCGAGAATGCCTTCGGTCCACCTCATCGGGTGGTCGAGGTCGCCGAGTGGCATGACGCCATCGCCTCGCTCAGGAGCGACGGTTACACGTACTTCGACTGGCTCTCGGCCGTCGACGAGCATCCCGCGGGGTTCCGCCTCGTGGTGCACCTGGCGCGGCTCGAGCCGCTGGATCACCTGCTGCTGGTGACGTACGTCGGCCGCGAGTCGCCCGCCGTTGCCTCGATCGCGGATCTCTATGCGGGTGCGTCGTGGCACGAGCGCGAGACGCACGAGATGTTCGGCATCGACTTTGGTGCGCAGCCGCTGGACCCGTTGCTGCTGCCGGATGGTTTCGAGGGTCACCCGCTCCGCAAGGAGTTCGTGCTCGCCTCGCGGGTGGCCAAGCCGTGGCCCGGCGCCAAGGAGCCGGGGGAGAGCGATGCCGACTCGACCCATTCCCCGGGCCGTCGTCGCATCAAGCCCCCGGGCGTGCCCGAGCCGTCCGAATGGGGTCCCGAGCGCATCGAGCCCGATGAGGTCGCCGATGAATGACTTCCTCGAGGTCGTGCTCCGCTGCCTGCTGGTGCTCGGTGCGTTCATGACGCTGCCGCTGCTCGTCGGCCAGATGGAGCACAAGGGCATGGCGCACATGCAGAGCCGTGTCGGGCCGATGAAGGCGGGAGCGTTCCACGGCTGGGCGCAGCTGATCGCCGACGGCGTGAAGTTCGTGCAGAAGGAGAGCATCGTCCCGACCGCCGCCGACGGGCCGGTGTTTCGCCTCGCACCCGCCGTCGCGTTGGTGCCCTACCTCGTCGCAATGGTCGCGATCCCGCTCGGCCCGTTCTTCGGCCAGACCAGCCTGATCGGCGTCAATCTCGACCTGGGCCTGTTCTTCGTCCTCGCCGCCATGAGCGTCGGCGTGCTCGGCTCGCTGATGGGCGGTCTGGGCAGCGGCAACAAGTACTCCTACATCGGCGGTATGCGCGTCGCCGCGCAGCTGATGTCGTACGAGCTGCCGATGGTGCTCGCTGCAGCCAGCGTCGCCATGGCAGCGGGCTCGCTCTCGCTGGTCACGATCGCGAACGAGTGGGAGTGGTGGTGGCTCGCTGCGCAGCTGCCGGGTCTGGTCGTGTTCTTCACCGCCGGCCTCGCCGAGCTGCAGCGCCCGCCGTTCGACGCGCCGCTCGCCGACGCCGAGCTCGTCATGGGTCCCATCACCGAGTACGGCGGTATGCGCTTCGCGATGTTCCTGCTCGCCGAGTACGCCGGCATCGTCGTGCTCGCCGCCCTGACAACCGTTCTCTATCTCGGCGGCTGGGCCGGGCCGTGGTCCGACGACCTCGGCTGGTTGTGGTCGCTGCTCAAGATCTTCGCGGTGTCGTTCCTCGTGATCTGGGCCCGCGTCGCCTACCCGCGGCTGCGTGAGGACCAGGTCAACTCGCTGGCCTGGAAGGTCCTCGTGCCCCTCTCACTCCTCCAGCTCACGCTGACAACCTGTCTGGTGGTGCTCTGAGATGTTCGGATCAGGACTGCTCACGGGTCTACGGGTGACGATGCGCAACATGCTGCACCGCAGCGTGACGGCGCACTATCCCGATGTCGAGCCCGACCTGCCGCCGCGCAGCCGCGGTGTGATCGCCCTGCAGGAGGAGAACTGCACGTCCTGCATGCTCTGCGCCCGTGAGTGCCCGTCATGGTGCATCACGATCGACTCGCACAAGGAGACGATCCCGGCGGCGACGGAGGGCGGCAAGGACCGCAGCATCAACGTGCTCGACACGTTCGACATCGACTACTCGCTCTGCATGTACTGCAGCATCTGCATCGAGGTGTGCCCGTTCGATGCGTTGCACTGGTCGCCGGAGTTCGCGTATGCCGAGGGCGACATCGTCGACCTGACCCACGACATGAACAGGTTGCGTGAGTGGATGTGGACCGTACCCGCGCCGCCCGCGCTCGATGCCGGCGCCGAGACGTCCAAGGAGCTCGCGGCCTATCAAGCCAAGCTCGATGCGGAGGACGCCGCCGAGTGAGCGCCACCGAGATCCTGTTCCTCGTCTTCGCCGTCATCGCCGTCGGCTCGGCCGTGCTGGCGATGACCTCGAAGCAGCTCGTGCATTCCGCACTGTGGCTCGTCGTCACGCTGGGTGCGATCGCCGGTTGCTTCGTGCTGATGACTGCGGAGTTCGTCGCCTGGGTCCAGGTGCTGGTGTATGTCGGCTCGATCGTGGTCCTGGTGATCTTCGCGCTGATGATGACGCGGCAACCCGCGGCCGGTCCGTCGGCCGAGGTCACGGGCAACCGCTGGGCGGCCGCCGTGATCGGGCTGGTGGCAGCCGGTGGACTCGGCGCCACCGTGGTCGCCGGCTTCGAGGGTGAGCGCATCGAGGGCCAGCGGATCGGTACGGCGGGGTCGCTCGGCGATGCACTGTTCAACGACTGGGTGCTGGCGTTCGAGGTGCTCAGCCTCGTGCTCCTCGCGGCACTGATCGGCGCCATCGTCATCTCGCGAGCGGGATCCGATCGCTGATGCCACTCCTCTATCCGCTCGTGCTCGCTGCTGCGCTGTTCGGCATCGGCGTGTATGGCGTGCTGGCCCGTCGCAACGCCGTCCTGATGCTGCTCGGAGTCGAGCTGATGCTCAACGCCGTCAACCTCAACCTGGTGGCGTTCGATGCCTGGCACGGCGACGAGCTCCATACCGGCCAGGTGCTGACGCTGTTCACGATCGCGCTCGCTGCCGCCGAGATCGGCCTGGGGCTGGCGATCATCCTCACCCTGTTCCGCGCCGTGCGCACGATCGATGTCGACAAGGTCGGTGCCGAATGAAGCCCTTCGGTCGCTTCCCTTCCTCACGCGGCTCCGCCGCCAGGACATCGCGCTGGGTGTACGTCGCGGTCACAGCGGTCCTTGCCGTGGTGGTCGCGATCTGGGCGATCCCTGATCTTGGTGGCGGATACTTCGGCTACGCCGCCGCGGCGCCGGGATCCACGCCGCCAATGCCCGACCTGTCTCCCGACCTGTTCCTCTTCCCGGTGTCGGCGCAGATCGTGCTGCTCACGGTCGGTGTCGGGTTGCTGGTGCAGATCTATTCGACGGCCTACCTCGGCCACCACCCGCGCTACCGCTCGTACGCATTGATCATCATCCTGTTCCTCGTCGCGATGATCGCGGTCGTCGGCACGACCAACCTCTGGGTCCTCCTCGTGGGATGGGAGGTCATGGGCCTGTGCTCCTACCTCCTGATCGGGCACGAGTGGGAGACCGCGGAGGCGCGCGCCGGCGCCGCCAAGGCGTTCCTCATGACCCGCATCGCCGACCTCGGGCTGGTGATCGCGATCCTGGTGATCGGTCAGGCCTACGGGACGTACGACCTGCTCGGTGCCGAGCTCGCCGCCTCAGACGGCGGACCCAGGAGCTCGACCGCGATCGGGCTGCTGGTCCTGGTCGCCGTGGTGGGCAAGTCCGCCCAGTTCCCGCTCCACACTTGGCTGCCCGATGCGATGCCCGGTCCGACGCCGATCACGGCCCTGATCCACGCCGCCACCATGGTCGCCGCGGGGGTCTATCTCGCCGCGCGGATGCTCCCGTTCTATCGCGAGTCTGAGGTGGTGCTCGTGGCACTGGCCGTGATCGCGGGCATCACGATGCTGATGGGTGCGCTGTTCGCACTCGTGCAAGCCGACCTCAAGCGCGCGCTGGCATGGTCGACCGTCAGCCAGCTCGCGTTGATGTTCTCCGCGATCGCAGCCGGTGATCCCGGGGCCGGCACGGATCACCTGCTGGCCCATGGCGTGTTCAAGGCGCTGCTGTTCCTCGGCTGCGGCTGCATCATGCACGCGGTCGGCTCCAGCGCGCTCTCGGCAATGGGTGGTCTCCGCAAGGCGATGCCGGTGACGTTCGTCAGCATGACGATCGGGTTCGGGGCGCTCGCGGGACTCGTACCCACGGTCGGTTTCTTCACCAAGGACAGCGTCCTCGCCGCGCTGGAGCACGCGGCACAGGGCGACGCCGAGCTCCCGGCTGCGGTCGGCCAGGTGCTCTTCTACACGGCCCTCGCGACGACGTTCGTCACCGCGGCGTACGCCGCCCGGCTCTGGCTCACGACGTTCTTCGGCCCGGACTCATCCTCGCCGGTTGAACATGTCGAAGCCGAGGCGCCGCGGGCGATGCTGCTGCCGGTCGTGGTCCTCGCCGTCGCCACCTTCGCGCTGTCGGTCGGTCAGCCGGTCCACCTCGGCTTCGGGCTGTTGTCGACCGCGGTCGCCGTCTTTGCTGGCGGGGTCGTCGTGTACGCGTGGCGCAACCGAGGCGAGCTCGACATCGACGCACCACGGCTCTCCCGCGAGCTCGACCTCGACGAGCCCTACTCCCGCTGGATCCCGGCGATCACCCGAAGCGCCTCGCGGCTCGTGGTGGCGGTCGATCGTGACGGGGTCGACGCCTATCCCGCGGGAGGCGCCGCCGGCGCGCAGCTGGGATCGCGCCTGCTGGGCGTCCTCCAGTCGCGCAATGTGCAGCGCTACGCCACGGTGATGGCCGTCGGCGTCATCGCCATCGTGGCCGCAGGGGTGATCTGGACATGATCGTCGCTGCCCTCGCCGTGCCGTTCGGCCTCGGACTGCTGTTGCTGATCCTTCGCGGAGCCGTCCCCGGACGCGTCGCGGCCGTGTCGGGCAGTGTCGCGATGGCGGCGTCGCTGGTGCTGTACGCGCTGGTCTGGGAGGGCAGCACGGGAGTCTCCGGCGAGGTCGACTCGTCGTGGATCGAGCCCCTTGGTGCCCGCCTGCACCTCGGCGTCACCGACATCTCGTGGCCGTTCCTCCTGATGACGGCGCTGCTGGGCCTGCTGTGCTGCGTGTGGCTCGTCGCCGAGGACACCTCGCCCGCTCTCGTCGGCCTGGTCCTGATCATCAGCGCGTCGGCGCTCGGCGTGTTCAGCTCCCTCGACCTGCTGCTGTTCTTCGTGTTCTTCGAGCTCGCGCTGATCCCGATGTGGTTCGTCATCGCGTGGTGGGGCGACCCTTCGACAAGCTCAGGGAGCGGGGGGGACGAGGGCCGTCGTCGGGCGGCGACGCGGTTTCTGCTGTTCACTGTCACCGGATCGGCCCTGCTGCTGGTCGGCATCGTGGTGGTCGCCGCGCGGCCGCTCGGGACGCTGCAGATCCTCGACGTCGAGGACGCACCGCTGCTCGCCGCGGTGTTGATCGTCCTCGGATTTGCGGTCAAGACCCCCCTCGTACCCCTGCACACCTGGCTCCCCGATGCGCACAGCAAGGCGCCGACAGTCGGCTCGGTGCTCCTCGCCGGTGTCTTCCTCAAGCTGGGCACGTACGGGCTGATCCTGCTGGGTGCACGAATGATCCCCGACCAGTTCTCCAGGATCGCACCGTACGTCGCCGTGGCGGGAGTCGTCGGCATCGTCTGGTCGGCCCTGGCCTGCTACGCCCAGGACGACCTCAAGCGGCTCATCGCCTACTCGAGCATCGGACACATGGGCTTCGTGGCCCTGGCGATCTCGACCATGAGCGACGTCGGTCTCGCCGCCGCGGTGTTCGGCTCGGTGGCTCACGGGCTGATCACCGGCATGCTGTTCTTCGCCTCCGGGTCGGTCAAGGACAGGTTCGGCACCGCATCGATGGCCACGATCGGTCGCGGACTCTACGCCCGTACGCCGTGGCTCGCCGTGGCGTTCGTCTTCGCCGCGATCGCGAGCCTGGGGTTGCCGGGTCTCGCCGGGTTCTGGGGTGAGCTGCTGTCGCTGCGCGCCGCGTACGAGGTCGGCGACGTGCTGAGCAAGGGCAGCGCATGGACGCTTCTCGGGTTCGCGGTGCTCGGCATCGCGCTCACCACGGCCTACTTCGTCCGCGCCATCCGGCTCATCGCCCAGGGTGATCCGGTGCCACACGACGGCGACCGCGACCTCAACCGCCGCGAGGCCCTGGTGATGGGTGTCCTCGCGATCGGCATCGTCGCGCTCGGCGTCGCGCCGGGCCTGCTGGTCGGCCTGTATGAGGTGGCCGGATGAACATCCCCATCGACTGGGCGGTCGCCGGGCCCGCCACGATCCTCGCCGCCGGCGCCGTCATCGCGCTGCTGGTCGACGCGTTCTTCCCGCGCCGCACCTGGCTGGGTTCGGGCCTCCCCGCGACGGCGGCGCTCGTCGCGGCCGGACTTGAGCTGTTCCGGCTCCACGACGACGTGGGCCAGGGAACGTTCGCGCTGTCGCTGATCATCCTCGCCGGCTCGTTGTTCGTCGTCGTGGCGTCCAACGTCATGAACTTCGAGAACGCCATGCCGCCGGGGGAGTACCACTTCCTGCTGCTGAGCTCGGCGGCCGGCGCGCTGCTGATGGTCTCGGCCCGTGACTTGGTCACGCTGATCGTCTCGTTGGAGCTGTTGTCGCTCCCGTCGATCGCGCTGGTCGGGCTCCGGCACGGCGATCGGCGGGCGATCCGTTCGGCGTGGACGTTCTTCTTCGCTTCCGTCGTCGCCACGGCCGTGACGCTGATGGGCATCTCGCTGCTCTATGGTGCGGCCGGCACGCTCGACTACGAGGGCCTCTCGGTCGGTTTGCAGACCACCGAGGTCCCGCACTCGGTGGTCACCGTGGCCGTGCTGCTGACCATCATCGGCCTGCTGTTCAAGCTCGGCGCGGTGCCGTTCCACATGTGGATCCCGGACGCCTACCTCGGTGCGCCGATCCTGGTCGCGGGTTTCCTGTCGTCGGTCTCCAAGGCGGCTTCGATCGGCGCACTGATGATCGTGCTCGAGGCGGCGCTGCCGAGCGCGTACGGCACGTGGTCCGCCCTCGTCGCCGTGGTCGCCGCGGCATCCATGACGATCGGCAACGTCGGCGCGCTCCGCCAGTCGAACGCGGTCGGCCTGCTGGCGTGGTCATCGGTCGCGCAGGCGGGTTTCCTGCTCGCGCCGGTGGCCGTCTCGGGCAGCATCGGGTCACAGGCTGCGCTGCAGTATCTCGCCGCGTACGTTCTCGCCAACCTCGTCGCGTTCGCCGCCCTCGCCGTGGTGCTCCGGCTGCGCGGAAGCACCGACTACGACGAGCTGCGCGGGCTCGCCCGTACGGATCCGCCGACCGGCATCCCGCTCGTGCTGGCGGCCCTGACGCTCGCCGGGTTCCCGCCCGCGATCATCGGCCTGGTCACGAAGTACGTCGTGATCCAGCCGGTCATCGAGGCCGACAAGACCTGGCTCGCCGTCGTGATGGCGGTCAACGTGATGCTCGGCCTCGCCTACTGCCTGCGGCTTGTCGCGGTGCTGTTCGACAAGCCGCAGGGTGAGGCGTACGTCAGCCCGTCCCCGCCGTTCTCCGTGCGCATCGCCAAGGCAGTCGTCATCCTCGGCGCCCTCGGCATCGTGGCACTCAGCGCCTGGCCCGCCCTGCTGTTGTCGAACCTGCCCTAGCCCCCGCGATTTGTGACCTTACGTACGTCATCGGGCGTCTTTGACGCCTCGAAGGTCACAAATCGCGGTCGGTGCGGGTCTAGCGGGCGAGGTCGCGGCTGATGACGAGGCGTTGGATCTGGTTGGTGCCTTCGAAGATCTGCATGACCTTGGCCTCGCGCATGTAGCGTTCGACGGGGAAGTCGCGGGTGTATCCGGCTCCGCCGAGGACCTGGACGGCGTCGGTGGTGACCTTCATGGCGTTGTCGGTGCAGACGAGCTTGGCGATCGATGCCTGGCGGCTGTATTTGTGGCCGGCGTCCTTCATGCGGGCTGCGGCGAGGTAGGTCGCCCGGGCTGACTCGACGGCGGCGGCCATGTCGGCGAGCACGAAGCCGAGGCCCTGGTGGTCGATGATCGCCTTGCCGAAGGTCTCGCGCTCCTTGGCGTACGTCACGGCGGCGTCGAGTGCACCCTGCGCCAGGCCCGTGGCCACGGCAGCGATGCCGAGGCGTCCCGCGTCGAGGCCCGCCAGTGCGATCGGCAGCCCCTGCCCCTCGTCGCCGAGTCGACGCTCGACCGGGATGCGTACGTTGTCGAACAGCATCGTGGCGGTCGTCGAGCCCATCAGGCCCATCTTCTGCTCCGGTGTGTCGGCCGTCAGCCCTTCGGTGTCGGCGGGCACCAGGAAGCACGAGATGCCGCGACCACCATCATCTGATGTGCGGGCCATGACCTTGTAGAAGTCGGCATGTCCGCCATGGGTCGTCCAGGCCTTGGCGCCGTTGATGACGTACGAGTCACCGTCGCGGACCGCCTTGGTACGCATCGCCGCCGGATCGGAGCCGGCATGTGACTCCGACAGGCAGTAGGCGCCGAGCTGTTCGCCCGACAGCATCGAAGGCAGCCAGTCCTGCTTCTGCTTGTCGGTGCCGGCGGTGAACAGTCCGAAGCACGACAGTGCATGCACCGAGGTGCCGACGCCGACCGACGCCCATGCGGCGCCGATCTCCTCCAGCACCTGCAGGTAGACCTCGTACGGTTGCCCGCCCCCGCCGTACTCCTCGGGATAGGGCAGGGACAGCAGTCCCGCTCGGCCCAGGGTGCGGAACACCTCCCGCGGAAACTCCGCCGTAGCCTCCGCCTCCGCCGCCCTCGGGGCGAGCTCCTTGGCGACGATCTCGCGGGTCAACGCGATGAGGTGCTCTGACTCCTCGGTCGGCATCAGGCGTGTTGCGGGCACGGTCAGCTCGCCAGCTTCGACAGTCGTCCGATGATCTCGTCGGCCTCGGTCACGATCCGGGTGACCAGATCCCCGGCAGACGGGATGTCGTCGATGATGCCCTGGACCATGCCGACCGACCAGACGCCGGCCTCGGGATCGCCGAGCTCGTAGACGGTCTTGCCACGCTTGCCCGAGACGAGGTCCTGGACCTGGTCGAACTGGCCGCCGTCGTTGAGGATCTCCACGACCTCGCGGCTCACGGAGTTGCGGGCCACGCGAGCGGTGTTGCCGAGCGTACGGAAGATCAGCTCGGTGTCCTGCTCGCTGGCGTCGACGATCGACTGCTTGATGTCGTGGTGGATCGGCGACTCGGTGGTGCACATGAACCGGGTGCCCATGTTGATGCCGTCGGCGCCCAGCGCCAGTGCCGCGACGAGCCCGCGGGCATCGGCGAAGCCGCCGGAGGCGATCATCGGGATCTCGATGTGCTTGGCCGCGGCCGGGATCAGCACGAGTCCGGGGATGTCGTCCTCGCCCGGGTGGCCGGCGCACTCGAAGCCGTCGATGCTGATGCCGTCGACGCCCAGGCTCTGCGCCTTGATCGCATGGCGCACGCTGGTGCACTTGTGCAGCACCTTGATGCCCGCGTCGTGGAACTGCGCCATGTGCGGCCCGGGGTTGGATCCCGCGGTCTCGACGATCGAGACGCCCTCGTCGACGATGACCTTGCGGTACTCGTCGTACGGCGGCGGGTTGATCGTCGGCAGGATCGTCAGGTTGACGCCGAACGGCTTGTCGGTCATCTCGCGCGTACGGGCGATCTCCTTCGCCAGGTCACCCGGCGTCGGCTGCGTCAACGCCGTGATCATGCCGAGACCACCTGCGTTGGAGACGGCAGCGACGAGCTCGGCGACGCCGACCCACTGCATGCCGCCCTGGACGATCGGGTGCTCGACCCCGAAGGCCTCGGTGAACTTCGTCTTCATCGGGGAGCCATCCGGATAGCGCCATCCAGGCGGATGACCTCACCGTTGAGCATCGGGTTGGCCACGATGTGCGCTGCGAGAGCGCCGAACTCGACCGGGTCGCCGAGGCGGCTCGGGTGTGGCACCTGGTTGCCGAGTGAAGTCTTGGCCTCCTCGGGCAATGAAGCGAGCAGCGGGGTGTTGAACAGGCCCGGAGCGATCGTCATGACACGGATGTTGAGGCTCGCGAGGTCGCGGGCGATCGGCAAGGTCATGCCGACGACGCCGCCCTTCGACGCGGAATAGGCGGCCTGGCCGATCTGGCCGTCGAACGCAGCGACCGACGCGGTGTTGATGATGACGCCGCGCTCCTCGCCAATCGGCTCTAGCTGGGAAATGCGCTCGGCACCGAGGCGGACCACGTTGAACGTTCCGATCAGGTTGATGTCGATGATCCGCTTGAACGAGTCGAGGGGGTAGGCGCCCTTCTTGCCCACGGTCTTGATCGCGTCACCCGTACCAGCGCAGTTGACGACGACTCGCAGGTCACCGAGCTCCGCAGCAATGTCCAGCACGCCGGCGACGGCGGCCTCATCGCGTACGTCGGCTGGTGCGAACCGTACGACGTCACCGAGGCGCTTTGCGACCTCTTCACCCGGCGATCCGGGAAGGTCGAGGATGACGACCTTCGCGCCGGCGGCGACGAGGGCCTCGGTGGTGGCGAGGCCGAGGCCGGAGGCGCCGCCCGTGACGAGGGCAACAGAGTTGGTGACGTCCATGTGATCGCTTTCTAGTGGGGGTTGTGGAGGAGGATCTGCCGGGTCAGGATCTTCAGCTTTTCGATGTGGGAGGCCATCGTTTGTGGTCGGTGGTCAAAGGCGGTCGTGAGGGCAATGCCGCGGAGACTGGTGTGAACCATGTCCCGTGCCAGCGGGTAGAGAGGGTGTGCGGCCAGCACGGGTCCAAAGAACGTGTCAGTTGACCTGCGGATCAGTGCACCGAGTTGCTGCTCGGCTGGTAACAGCTCATGGCGAAGCTCTTGGTGCGAGCGTGCCGCAATCCACAGCTCGGTGGCTGCCCAGAAATAGGGCTGCCCATACGTCGCCCCCATCGTGTCGATCGCCGCGTTGATCCGCTCCGCTGGGTCGCTGGGCCACTCGGTGCGGCCGAAAGTCTCGTGCATCCGTTCTGTGGCGAGGTGGTGCGCAGCAGCGAGCAGAAGCACGTCCCGGGACGGGAAGTGGTGCAGCAGGCGGCCTCGAGTCACGCCAGCCTTCTCCTGAATTCTCAGGGTCGTCGCCTGCGCGAAGCCTTCGTCAACTAGGACGCTGACTGCCGCGTCGAGGATGCGACGGCGGACCTCGACGCTTCTTTCCTGTCGCCCCCGCGCGTCTGTGGAACGGAGCTCGCTGGCAATCACGTCAGGCAGCGTACGACGCAGTCCGAGACCGGTCAACTCTGACTGGTTTGGGCCATGGCGCCACAAATTAAATCGTTGCGGAGGCTTGACGAGGAGTGTGAGGGCGGTCACTATGTCTCTGTACTGATCAGTCGGTATACAAGGAGACCACGTGACGAACACGACGAAGACACCGACCGTGGCCGCGGTGCGGCGGAGGCTGTTGTCAGGCGACCAGGGCTACATCGTTGGTGGTCTTTTGCTGCTCATCATCCTGGTAGCTTCGGTCACCTTGGACTCATTCGGTTCAACGACCAATCTGCTGAATGCTGCGAGGAGTGCGTCCACTCTCGGCATCCTCGCCATAGGGATGACCGTCGTGGTCATCTCGCGCGGGCTGGACCTGTCCGTAGTCATGACCATGGGCGTGACATCAGCTTTTGTCGTTCAGTACGTCGTCAACGGGAATGCCGAGCTTGCGGGCCTCATGTGGGCCTTCGTCATCGCATTGATGCTCGGGTTGGTGAACGGCGTGCTTGTTGCCTATGTGGAGATTCCGGCACTGTTCGTGACCCTCGCCACCGCGCTCCTGTACCTCGGCATCTTCCGGATGGCGTACTTGAAGACTGAAATCATGACCGTGCCGTCAGAGGCGCATTTCATGCGCTGGCTGGGTCGGGACTCCGTCATCGGCGTGCCTAACCCTGTGTGGCTCTTTGCTTTGTCAGCTGGCCTCGTCGGATGGTTGCTCTCGCGAAATCTCGGCCGCTATCTGTACGCGCTCGGCGACAATCCTGAGGCGGCCAGACTCGCTGGACTTCCAGTCCGACCTCTGACGGTCTTCACATACCTGGTGTCCGCGGTCGCGGGATTCGTTGGCGGCATCTCATTGGTCTCGGTCTCAGGCTCGGTTGACCTGCGCACCGTTGCGGCCGGCACGCTCCTCTACGACGTCGTGGCCGTCGTGGTGATCGGTGGCGTGAGTCTCGCTGGCGGGCGGGGATCGATTGGTGGGGTCGTGTGCGCCGCTCTCCTCATTGGTGTCATCGGCAACGTGATGACCCTCCTCAACTTCGACACGATTCAGCAGGCACTGGCGAAGGCGGTGATCGTGATGTTCGCGATCGTGCTTGACAGCGTTCTGCACCCACGTGACGAAGAGACCGCTCGGGTCGGCGAACTCTAAAACAGGCGCATCGCGTCCCTAGAAGAAGGAAATGACATGACACGGAAAATTGGCGCGCTGCGCTTGGCCGTATGGCTGGCGGTCAGCGTGGTCGCAATCAGTGCGTGCACAAGCGGGTCCGGCGGGGGAAATTCCAGCAGCTCTGACGGGTCCGGCGGCCTGCCTGCAGTCTCGACGCCTGGAAAAGTGATCACCCAGACGCTGGAGAACGTCAAGGGCAAGAAGGTTCGTATGGTCCTTCTGAGCGATGCGAACGCGCTTCAGCAGTCATGGATCGACCGCGCCAAGATTGGATTCGACGAGTCGGGTGTCGACTTCGAATACACCGTTTCAAACTACGACAACCAAGTCCTGGCACAGCAGGTCCAGACTGTTATCGACCAGAAGGCCGATGCGCTCATCGTCCAGAACTCGGACGTCTCAGGACTCGCGAGCCTCATCAAGAAGGCGCAAGACGCGGGCATCTACGTCATCGTCCTGAACCTGGGCTCCAACGCCCAAAGTGATGCATTCGTTGGTCCGAACTGGGACGGAATGTCAGCAAAACTGGCCACCCGCGTCGCCGATGACTGCACGAAGAAGGGCAACAAGGAAGTTGCCATCATCTCTGGATTCGGCTCAGACAGCGGATCGGTTCTTGCCGTGCAGGGCGCCACGCGCGTCTTCAAGGACAAGGGCATGAAGATCGTCGCCACGCAGCCCGGTCAGTACGACCCCAGCAAGGCAGGCGACGTGGCGCGAACTCTGCTGCAACAGAACCCCAACCTCTGTGCCTTCCTGGGTAACTGGGACGGAATGATGCTTGGCGTCTCGAAGGTCGTCCACGACGCAGGCAAAGACGGCGACATCGGGGTCTACACCATGGACTCCAGCATCGGTGCTTGCAAGGCGATCAGTGAGGGAACTCTGACGGCTGCCGTGAACTACGGCGGCGGTACGGCGATGGGCGACTCCGCTGTTGCCATCACGCAGTACCTGATGCAGGGCGGAGTGAAGGCCGGTTCGAGCAAGACTGCCGTTTTCACCGCCACGACCATCATCGACAAGTCGAACGCTGACGAGCCGGGATCGTGCTACGACACGCCGCCCGGTTGGTCAAAGAAGTAGTCCGACTCATCCAATCGAGGAGATCAAGATGTCACGTGACGCGTACTCGCTCACCGGTATGGGCTGGGGGAACCGATTCTCCTTCCAGCGGACGCTCGCCGAGCTGCTCGGCAAGCGTTGGATGGAAGCAGTCGTCCCGGCGGCGCTGCTCATCGGCGTGATCGCGTACTTCGGTCTCACGACAGAAGGCTTCTTCACCTCCTCGAATGGTCAAACCATGTCGCAGAGTGTGGCCGAGCTCGGGCTCGTCGCACTTGGCATGACGATCGTCCTCGTGGGCGGCGGCATCGACCTCAGCGTCGGTGCCGTCGTCGCGGTGGTCAACAGCTGTGCGCTCATCATGTACAAACAGCTCGAATGGCCAGTGCTGGTCGTAGCAGTGGTATCGATTGGAATCGGTGCCGCGATGGGCGGGGTCAACGGGTTCCTCATCGCCTTCCTCAAGACGCGACCCTTCATCACCACCCTCGTCACGTTGCTGGCGTATCGGACCATCGCAGAGTTCATCGACGAGGACTACAGCTCGAAGCTCGCGCTTCTGAGTCGATTCGACGACTCGTGGACGTTCATCGGCGCTGGCAGAATTGCGGGAATCGCGATGCCGCTGGTGATCCTCATCGTGGTTGCCGCTGTGATCCATCTACTGCTCAGCCGCTCTCGTTGGGGCTGGCGGGTCACAGCCGTCGGTTCCTCGCGGACCTCTGCGCGGCGAGCCGGTATGAACCTCGCCGTCATCACCGCATCGACTTACGTGGTCTCGGGCGCGCTCGCAGGCGCGTCGGGCCTGCTCATCGCCAGTCGTCTTGAGCAAACGTCCGCCCGCACGGGCCAGGGGCTGGAATTCAGCGTCCTGACCGCTGTGGTGCTCGGTGGAGTCAGCCTCGCCGGCGGTCGCGGAACCGCGATGAGGGCTCTGATCGGCACCTTGGTCGTCTGCGTGATATCGCAGGGCCTCATCTTGCAGGGCAAGGAGCGCTATCTCTTCCAGGTTGTCCTCGCGATAATCCTGCTGGTCTTCGCCGCGATCGACCTCAAGTGGGGCAAGAACCGGGGCAAGGCCATTCAGAAGATCTACCTCGTGCCCGGTCGCTTCAAGATTGAGAAGTCGCCGGACATCTACGAGCCGGGCAGCGTATGGGCGCTGAACGACAAGCTCACGGGCGCTCAAGCCATTGGTCGTGACGTGCTCGACGGTCCGGAAGACGTCGTCGTGGATCGCCACGGCAATATCTACTGCGGTGACAGGCGCGGATACCTGTGGCGGATCCCCGGTGCAGAGGGTGAGCCGGAGTTGCTCGCTCGCGTCGGCGGGCATCCACTCGGCGTCGCTGTCGACGCCGACGACAATGTACTGATTTGTGTCGCCGGCATGGGGATGTATCAAGTCAGTCAGACCGGGGCCGTGAGCGGGGTATCGACCGAGGTGCGGCGGACGTGGTACCGAGTGAACGACGATTCGGCGATCCGGTTGGCTGACGATCTGGACGTGACAGACGACGGAATCGTCTACTTCAGCGATGCCAGCACGAGGTTCGACGGGGACGAGTTCTTCCTCGATCTGATCGAGTCGCGCCCTAACGGACGCCTGCTGTCCTACGACCCGTCGACCGGCAAGACCAGTGTCGAGCTGCGCAACTACGCGTTCCCGAACGGGGTCTGCATCTCTCACGACGGACAGTCAGTGCTGATCAACTCTTCCAACCTCTACCGAATCGATCGTTACTGGATCAAGGGACCGAAGAAGGGCCAGCTCGAGCCATTTGCCGTCAACCTCCCGGGCATCCCCGACAACATCAACAGGGCTTCGGATGGCACCTACTGGGTTGCCTTTGCCGGCATGCGGACTCCCTCGTGGGATCTGGCCTGCAAGCTCCCAGGCTTTCGCCGCCGCATGATCAAAGAGGTGCCGACAGATGAGTGGCTGCTTCCCAACCTCAACACGTCTTGCGTCATCAAGGTTACAGAGCAAGGGGAGGTGCTCGAGTCCTTGTGGGATGGTCAGCAACGCGACCACGCGGTCATCACCTCGATGCGTGAGTACGACGGATACCTCTACCTCGGCGGTCTGACCAACAACCGACTCGGCAGGGTCAAGGTCAACGAGGTCGAGGACCATGACTCCAAGCAGCTCGAGGGAGCTGGTCAGCGATGAACCTCACAGCGATACGCCGACAAGTGCGTGCAGTCGACGACTTTCTGCGGCCGTCCCGTGCTGAGGATCGCTCGATCCCGGTGCTCGACGGTGGCCTCAGCCCCAACGACGCGCTCGACGGGTTCACCCCTCTGTGGGCAGAGACGGGCTCCGAGCCCGACGATGTCGTTGCGGTCGGCCACTGGGTGCTGGTGAGCGCAGACTCGCGGATACACGTCGTCGATCCCAACAGCGGGGCCGTTGCCTCGACGCATACTTTCGACGCGCCGGTGGGCGCCATGGCAACTGATGGCAAGACGACTGTGTACGTATGCCAGATCAGCGCCCCGGTGCAGCGACTCACCGTGCGAACGGACGGCACGCTCTCGGTTGGCGAGACGGTGGGAGGCGTTCTCTCCTGCCCGACCGATGCGGCGCTCATTGGCGGCCGTCTCTTCGTTTCTGAGGGGAGCCAGGTTCATGGCCCCGACGAATGGCGTCGCGACTTGATGACGAAAGGTCATAGTGGTCGGGTGGTCGAGGTGACCCTCGCAGACTCAGCAAGTCCTCCACGCGTCGTTTTCGACGGGCTTGCCTGGGCGGGTGGCATCGAGGTCGACTCGACGGACTCGACTTCTCTGCTGGTGACGGAGACGTGGCGTCACCGGGTCGTACGTGGCCCGATTGAGGGGGGTCCCGTGGTGCAAGTCGGCGCGCTGTTGCCGGGATACCCCGCTCGCCTTGCAGCGGGACCGGGAAGCGAAGTCCTCGTCTCCTTCTTGTCGCTGCGCACACACTTGGTCGAGTTTGTCCTTCGTGAGGACGAATACCGTGCCGAGATGGTGAACACGATCGACCCGGAGTACTGGATCAGCCCGACCCTCCGGCTGGACGGTGAGCGCTGGGAACCGCTGCAGATCGGCTCGATGAAGCATCTCAACGTCACCAAGCCGTGGGCGCCTCCACGCGCGTACGGGCTTGTGGCGCGGATGGAATCGGATGGGACGTTCACAGGGAGCTGGCACGCGAGAGTCGGATCACCGCGGTCAGGTGTGACCGGTGTGACGGTCAGCGGGAGTCGCCTTGTCGTGGCTTGCCGAGGTGGCCGCCTCGTACTGACTAGCGATGGGGAGTTTCAAGCATGACCGAAGACCTCGATGTCGCCCCAGAGGCGCCCGTCCTCCTCGAAATCAAGGGGGGAACCAAGACGTACTCCGGCATCAACGCTATTGAAGGCGTGGACTTCCAGCTTCGCGCTGGTGAAGTTCACGCGCTCCTCGGCGAGAACGGCGCGGGCAAGTCCACTCTGTGCAAGGTCATCTCTGGAGCGATCAGTCTCGACGAGGGCGAAATGCTCTTTGATGGCGAGCTGAAGCAGTACACAAAGCCCGGTCAGGCACTGAAAGATGGTGTGGCGATGGTCTACCAGGAGACCAGCCTTGTGCCGACCATGACTGTGGCCCAGAATCTCCGGCTGGGTGACGAGCAGCTCCTGTCTCGTATCCGCGCACTCAACATCGAGGGTCGCCAGCTGTTGCGTTCGATGAACTTCCCGGTGCAGGTTACGGCGATGGTGTCTTCGCTCGGAAGTGCCCAGAAGCAGATGGTCGAGATCGCGCGGGCCATCAGGCGAAATGCCAAGATTGTCATCTTCGACGAGCCGACGGCGACCCTCACGCCAGAGGAGACCGAGCAGCTGTTCGGTGCCATCAAGCAGTTGACGAAGTCGGGTGCTGGAGTGATCTTCGTGTCCCACGCCATTGAGGAGTCGCTCGCCATTGCTGACCGCGTGACTGTGCTGCGAGACGGTGTCCGGCAGCGAACTGCGCCGACGCATGAGCTGAGTCGCGACGATGTCGTGCGTCTGATGGTCGGACGCGGCGTTGAATACACGCGTCGGCCCCCTGCCGAAGGAACTGTGGTGGGTGATCGTGTGTTGAGCGTCGAGAACCTCACGATGGGCTCGATGGTGCGCAACATGTCGTTCACTGCGTTCGCGGGCCAGATCACGGGAATCTCGGGCCTTGTCGGCTCGGGCCGCAGCGAAGCGGCGATGGTGGTGTCCGGTGCGTTGAAGCGCAACCGCATCAACGGCGGACGCGTACTCGTCGATGGCGAAGCGGTTCGATTCCGTGTTCCGCGCCAGGCAGTGCGCAAGCAGATCGTCTACATCACAGAGGACCGAAAGCTCAACGGATTCTTCGAGACGATGTCGATCGCGCAGAACATCTACATCGGTCATAAGGCGGGCGACAGGCACCTATCCCTCCTGGGCGGCTCGCGCGCGGCGAAGGGTATTGCCACCCGTTTCATCGACCGATTCCGCATCCGTGCAATCAGCCCCCGCGCCAAGGTGGTTGAGCTCTCCGGCGGCAACCAGCAGAAGGTGGTCCTGGCCAAGTCGCTGACTCATCCGCCACGGGTTGTGATCTTTGATGAGCCCACGCGGGGCGTGGACGTCGGGTCGATCGAGGAGATCCATCAGCTGATTCGCGAGTACGCCGACGCGGGAGCCGCTGTCGTCCTGATCTCGTCGTACCTTCCAGAGATCTTCGCTCTCTCGGATCGGATCCTGGTCGCGAGGGCCGGACGAGTCGTGGCTGAGTTCGATCCCGACACGTCCTCCGAAGAAGATGTCATGTTTGCGGCGGTGCACTGATGCGCGGACGAGCGGGTGGGAGCTGAGATGGCTGGATTCACGTTACGCAACACGCTGATCAAGAACTCCATGTCGGCGTCCTGGGATCCCGATGCGACCGCGTTGGTCTTCCAAGACAGATCCTTGACCTACGCCGAGCTCGCCACCGAGATCGATCGCATCGCCAGCGGGCTGTCCGACAGAGGATTCAAGCACGGAGACCGCTTGCTCGCGCTGCTCCCCAACGGGATCGAATACGTCGAGTTGTTCTTCGCGGTCGCCTCGCTCGGCGGAGTCATCGTCCCGACGAACTACCTCCTCAGCCCGCACGAAGTCGCTCACATATGGCGCGACTCTGACTCCACCTGGCTGGTGGTGCATGAGACGTTCGAGAAGGGGATCTCGGCCATCGATCCCACGAGCCGGCGAGACGGCCAGTGGTTCGCGGTCGGCGAGTGCGCGGGAATCACTTCGTACGAGCAGCTCAGGGAACCTGTCCCTGCGTCGGACGGATTCGGCGAGGTGTCAGCCGATGATGTCGTGCTGCTGCAATACACCTCCGGCACGTCGGGTCTGCCGAAAGCGGCGGTGCACACCCACAGCACCCTGATGTGGAACATGACGCAACAGATCACCGACTTCGGGTTGAAGCGCGAAGACGTGTACGTGTGCGTGCCCGCCCTGTGCTGGGCCGCCGGGTTCCACGACTTCACCCTGCCGCTCTTCTGGGTTGGCGGCACGGTCGTGCTCATGCCCAGCCAGAGCTTTGACCCGGAGCATCTGGTGTCGGTGCTTCAACAGCACGGCGGCACGATCGTGTTGCTCGTGCCGTCGGTGTTGCGCCGCGTCGTGGAGTCAGGGTTCTCAGTCGACAGGCCGCTGCCCGCACTGCGGCTACTTCTGTCAGGAGGTGAGCCGTTGCCGATCGAGCTCATCGAGACGGTGCAGGGGCTCCTTCCCGGTGTTTGGTTGGCGCAGTCGTACGGCATGACCGAAGGACCCATGATCATGTCGTTCCTGAGCGACAAGGATGCGATCGCGAAGCGAGGATCTGCGGGCCAGGCCATGAGTGCGACCGAGCTCCGGGTCGTCGACCCGGGAGATCTCGACGTGCCGGTGGGAACGGTCGGCGAGATCATCTGCCGTTCTCCAGGGACCATGATCGGGTACGCCAAGGCTGACGCAGCCAATGAGGTGGCGTTTCGCGGTGGCTGGTTCCATACCGGCGACAGCGGCTACCTCGACGAGGACGGGTACTTGTACATCGTCGGACGGGTGAAGGACATGTTCATCACGGGCGGCCTGAACGTCTACCCGGCAGAGATTGAGCGCGTCCTCTTGCAGTACGAAGGCGTCGCGGAGGCGGCCGTGATCGGGGTGCCCGACGACAGCCTGGGCGAGATCGGCAGGGCATACGTCGTACTCGCATCCGGTGCAGTGGTCGACGAGGACGAGCTACGCGGCTTCTGTCGCGAGCGCCTCGCCGGATTCAAGGTGCCGCGGCTCTGGACACTGACCAACGAACCCCTGCCGCGCACCGCGTCAGGAAAGATCAAGAAGTCTTCGCTGCGCGATGCCGCCGCACGTGAGGTCTCAACAACAGATGGGGGCCGGTGACATGTGGTCATTCGAGACAGATGAGGACTTCGAGCGCGAGCTTGCGTGGATGAGGGACTTCGTGGCGAACGAGGTGATCCCGCTCGAGGTGTCCGACGAAGGACCTGAGCTCGACGCGGAGCTCGACAAGCTGCGAGCGAAGGTCAAAGAGCGCGGACTATGGGCAGCGCACCTGGACGTCGAGCTGGGCGGCCGGGGTTTCGGGCAGCTCAAGCTGGGACTGATGCACGAGATCAGTGGACGCACTCGCTTGGGCCCGCTTGTGTTCGGCAACCAAGCGCCTGATTCCGGCAATAGTGAGATCTTGGCACGGCACGGCACGGATGAGCAGAAGGAACGGTGGATGACTCCGTTGCTCGACGGGCGATTCCACTCCGCATATGCCATGACTGAGCCGGGAGCCGGAGCGGATCCGACGCTGCTCTCGACCTCGGCGGTGCAGGACGAGTCGGGCGACTGGATCATCAACGGCGACAAGTGGTTCATCACGAACGCCTCGATAGCCGACTTCTTCATCGTGATGGTGGTGACTGATCCGGACGCGCCACCTCACCGGCGCGCGTCGCAGCTGATCGTTCCCGAGGGCACGCCAGGACTCACTGTCGTACGCGAGCTTGGCACCCTTGAGGACGCCAACCCGATCTATGGGAAGTTCGACAATCACGCAGAAGTCACCCTCCGGGACGTACGTGTGCCGGCCGACGCGATGCTGGGGCCGCGTGGAGCGGGGTTCACCATCGCGCAGGAGCGTCTTGGACCGGGAAGGATCCACCACTGCATGCGATGGATAGGCCAAGCCTCGCGAGCTCTCGACATGTTGTGCGAACGGTCGCTGTACCGCTACAGCCACGGGTCTGTTCTGGCCGAGAAGCAGAGCATTCAGAACGCGATCGCAGACTCGTGGACCGAGTTGCACGCCATGCGCCTCATGACACTTCATGCAGCGTGGAAGATCGATACCCACGGGGTGAAGGCTGCACGGACCGAGATCAGCGCGATCAAGTTCTGGGGCGCCGGAATGCTGCACGACGTCATCGACCGCGCTCTCCAAGCACACGGTTCTCTCGGCTACTCGTCAGATCTCCCGCTCGAGTCGATGTATCGATTCGCGCGCGCCGCCCGGATCTATGACGGCCCAGACGAGGTGCACCGTCAGGTGGTCGCACGGCAGGTCCTCAAGAACTACGCACGACCACCCGGCGATGTCCCGACGGAGCACGTCCCCTCTAGGCGTGCCGCGCTGCTTGCTTCACGAGAGAGTCGATAAGTTGCCGACCACGACACGACGTTTGAGAGCAGACCAGATGAAACCCCACGAAAGGGCGAGCGGATGAGCGCGAGGCAGGAGGGTCGGGAAGAGCCGACTCGCGACCGGATCCTCAAAGCGGCCGTGGAGATCTTCGCCGAGAAGGGCTATCACGGGGCTGGAATGACAGAGCTGGGTGATGCGGCCGACATCCGGCGCGGCGCCCTCTACTATCACATCGGTTCGAAGGAAGAACTCCTGTTCGACCTGTGCAAGCGACACGTGGAGGTGGCCCTCGAGCGTGGCCGTCAGGCGGTTGCGCGCAGTGGTGAGGCTCGCGAACAGTTCGTGGCCCTTGTCCGCGAGCACGTCCACACACTCGCTGATCGACGAGCAGATGTCGTGGTTGCCGAGCGCGAGATGCATGCACTGACCGGCGATCGCGCAGTCCAGCTCACCAAGCTGCGGCGCGAGTACCAGGATCTCTTCACCTCGGTACTTGAGCTTGGCGTCAGTCAGGGCCAGTTTTCGCGGGCCGAACCGCTTGACGTGATGGGCGTTCTTGGCCTGCTCAACTACACCTACATGTGGCTCGATCCCCAAGGCCCTGTGCCGCTTGACGACGTCGCCGATCGACTCAGCGGGCTGCTCATGGATGGCCTGGACGTCAGGTGAGCGAGGAGCTCACCACCCGTCGCGTACTCGTGACGGGTGGTTCTCGCGGCATCGGTGCATCAATCGTTCGGCTCCTTGCAGAGCGAGGAGCGAGGGTCGCGTTCACCTACCGGACTGATCTCGAGGCAGCGTCCCGCCTCGTTGGCGCGTGTGCGGAGTTGCCGGGCGACGTGTTCCCGATGCCTTTTGATTTGGTCGAAGGCGATCCGGGCAGGCTCGTCGAATCGGCATGCGCAGCCATCGGTGGAGTGGACTCGTTGATTCTCAACGCCGGGATGTGGCGCGGAGGTCGGCTCGCAAAACTCGATGACTCCGCGTGGTGGGGCGTGCTCGAGGCGAACCTTCGAGGCAATGTGCGTCTGGTGCGGACGGCACTGCCGGTGTTGGAAGCGTCGTCGGCGGCCTCGATTCTTCTCATGTCTTCGGCTGTCGGCCTCACCGGCTTCCCAGGCGATACGGCGTACGCGAGCTCGAAGTCCGCCCTGACCGGATTCGCCCGGTCTCTGGCGAAGGAGACGGGCAGGATCGGCACGCGGGTGAATGTCCTCGCCCCGGGCTTCGTCGAAACCGACATGACGGCCGAGATCGGCGAATCAGCCCGGAACAAGATCATCGAGCGCTCCGTTCTGGGGCGATTCGGAACACCCGAGGAGATTGCCAAGGCGGCGGTGTTCCTCTCGGAGGACGCCACCTTCGCCACCGGCGTCGTCCTACCAATCGACGGAGGATGGACATTGTGACGACTGTTGACGGAAATTCGCGAGGCCCCCTGCATGGTGTACGTGTGATCGAACTGGCGGGCATTGGGCCGTCGCCGTTCACGGCGATGCTCTTGGCAGATCTGGGGGCTGACGTGATCCGAGTTCAGCGCCCCGGATACCACAGTCCGGCGAACCCGGTGTCACCGAAGAACGACGTCTTGAACCGCAGCCGTAGGTGCGTCTCGATTGATCTCAAGAGCGATGAGGGTCGAGCCCTGGTGCTGGACCTCGTGCGATCTGCAGATGTGCTGCTGGAGGGATTCCGGCCGGGTGTCACTGAACGACTAGGACTCGGCCCAGAGGACTGCTCCGCAGTCAACGAGGCGCTTGTGTACGGCCGCATGACTGGCTGGGGACAGGACGGGGCGATGGCACTCGCGGCGGGCCACGACATCAACTACATCTCAATTGCCGGCGCGCTTGCGCCAATGGGCACAGCCGAACGCCCGGTGCCGCCCCTCAATCTCTTGGGTGACTTCGGTGGTGGCGGGATGCTGCTCGCACTCGGTGTCGTGGCGGGTGTGCTCGATGCGAGGTCGTCGGGCCGTGGTCAGGTTGTCGACGCGGCTGTCGTGGACGGAACGGCACTCCTGACGTCAATGCTCTATGGCTTCATGGCAGAAGGAGTTTGGACGGCCGGTCGAGAGCAGAACCTTCTCGATGGAGCGTGCCACTTCTACAACGTCTACGAATGCGCTGACAAGCGTTGGGTCGCTGTTGGTTGCATCGAACCGCAGTTCTATGCGGCGATGCTTTCCGGCCTGGGGCTTACAGGCGACAAGGAGCTTGAGTCAGACCAGTCCGACAAGACGTTGTGGCCCGCTCTGAGGAAGCGCCTCGCAGACGTCTTCGCGACGAAGACTCAGGCCGAATGGATTGCGATCTTTGACGGGACAGACGCGTGCGTCACACCGGTAGTCGAGCTGGGCGACGTGCAAGATCATCCACATGGCGCGAGTCGAGGACTCATGGTCGAGGTCGATGGTCTTCTGCAACCCACGCCAGCGCCCCGATTCAGCCGGACGCCTTTGGCTGTTCCAACGCGTCCGCCGCTGCCTGGCGAGCACACCATGCGAGCACTCGCCGATTGGGGAATCCCTGCTGAGAAGCTTGAGGGTCTGCGTGACCGTGGGGTGATCGTCGAGTCGGCGTGAGTACGCCCATCCGTCAACCTCGGGTTGGACTGACGACCACCTTGACTGCATCTGGGTCGGTCGACGAGACCTCGATGGCACTCGCGATCTCGTCCAGTCCCACCACATGGGTGACCAGAGACCGCAGGCTGACCGCACCCTCGTTGATCAGAGCCGTCGACTGAAGGAACTCCGCCGGCGTGTAGCCGAACGACCCCTTCACCGTGTACGGACGTGGAAGCACATTCAGTGTTGTGGATCCGAGACCCGCGTACACTGCGTTTCCCCCGGGCAACGTGACTCGAGCAGAGAGCAGCATCGCGGCGTCTCCGCCGACCGTCACGCAGACCTGTCCAGCGCGAAGATCGCTCGCTTCGTCGGGATGCACCGCTTCGGCGGCGCCTGCCAAGAGGGCTGCCTTGCGACGTCCAGGGCGAGGTTCAACCGCTATCACCCGAACACCAATGGCCGATGCTGCAGCTGTCACGCACAAGCCGAGTGGACCTGATCCAATGACAACGAGCTCGTCCTGTCGAGGTTTGAGCAGCGCCCTGTTCACCGCATGCACGGCGACCGCGAGCGGCTCGGCCCAGACTGCGTCGAGGGTTTCGACGGCATCATGGACGGGGACGAGCTCGCCGGGCTCAACGTCCGACAAGACCAATTCGTCGCTGAACCCGCCCCGTCGACCGTACGAAATCGTGAGGTCCACCGAGTGGTCGCACTGGTGCTCGAGCCCGTTGCGGCAGTACCAGCACACGTGACACCCACGGATCGGGCGCACCATGACGCGTTCACCAAGCACCAGATGGCTCTCTGGCGGTGCGGCGACAACGCGGCCCACGATCTCGTGGCCTAGCACCTGCTCTGGCGGGGCCGATCCGTGTTTGACGAGCGAGATGTCTGTCCCGCACACGCCAACAGCTTCGACTGCGAGCAGTGTGTCCGCATCTGAGTGTTCAGGTGACTCGGCCAACACGATTCCGATGTCGCCCGGGCCTGCGATGCTTGCCCGTCTGATCGTGGCGCTCACCGTACGGCCACCTTTTCGACCCAATGATGGGAACGGCGTGGGCTAAGGATCGTCAGCTCGCGCATCGTCAAGGAGTCGAGATCCGGCTCCGGCGATGAGGGGACTGCCGACGCCACGGCGCCACTGCGCCGCACCCAGCGCGCGCAAACTGCGAGCTTCCCGCCGAAGGTCACGGCGATATCTGCCCTGCCCGATGGTGAGAGTGAACTCAGATCCTCGCGGCATCTCTGCGAAAGCCGCGTACCTTCGATGTGTGGTTCCGCGACGACTTGGACACCGCAGTGTTCCAGCATCGTGACGATGTGCGGCGAGTCCCCTTCGGCTCCGACGACCAGAACTGTCGGCTCGGTCTCGTCCCAAGCGTCAATTAGGTCGAGCACAGTCGCGACGCGAGACACAGATCGCGCAGTGGCGCCTGGTGAGTGGGTTCGGAACGGCTCTCCCCAGCGAGGGTCTCCGGCACGGGGAGGCTCATTTCGCGAGCACCATGACTCGAGTCCAACGAGGCACAACTCGCACACACCACAGTGCGCCCGCCACAAGATGTAGGTGTCGCCATGCTGAGCAACTTCAGGGGCCTGGAAGACGATCGGCTCGGTCATGCGTCAGCCCCTTGGTGCGACCGCAGGAGTTGCTTGGCACGCCCGATGAGGTGAGGGAAGGCATCGGCGAGAACCTCCCACGCTGTATCGCGTCGCTTGCCGGAGGTGTGGAGGTGAAAGTTGCGAGCGGTGATGCAGGCAAGGCGGTAGCCCGCAAGTGCGCGATACCAGTCGAGATCGTCGACTTGCCTGCCTCCCGCCGCGACATACGCGTCTACCAGGAACGTGGGCGTCGGCGACCAGGCAGACCAACGGTGGCGCTGAGGGCCCCAGCTCTCATCGTCATAGATCATGCAGATCCAGCCGAGATCGAGCCCCGGAGGGCCAATGCCGGAGATCTCCCAGTCGAGGATTGCCGTGATCGCGCCGTCTTGGAATAGCCAGTTGTTGGAGTAGTAGTCGCCGTGGACGACGGTCAACTCCGGATCGGCGGGGCGCGAGTCCATGAGCAGCGCGGCAACCTCCTGGCCGCTCTCGACCCAGGAGGCGTTCTCTGACTTGAGAAGCGTTGGCGTCCATTTACGAATCTCGTCGGCAAGTTCCTGCGGTTCGGCCCAGCCCGGAAGCGCGACCTGCCAGTCGACCTCATGGATCGCGGCGAGCGTGGACATCCCGGCTTCGAAGACGCGGGCCAGCCCAGCGCCGTCTTGGCGACTGGCCATCGTCTCGTCGAAGAGATGCGTCGACTTTCCTGGCATCAGGGTCGCGACGTAGAAGGGCACGTCGAACCACGGATTTTCTGCGCGTGACGACCGGACCTCCGGAACGGGAATGCCGGCATGTGCCATTGCCTCAAGAATCCGGGCCTGATGGAGCACGTCAGCGTTGCCGCTGAGGGCGACACCCGGCGGTGGCAGCCGGATCACGAGTTCTTCACGCAGATCAGGCGTGACGAGCGTGAAGCCGTAACTGAGGCCGGAATTCCCGGGCATGCGGCGAACGTCTGCGAGCTTGGCCAGAGGGCCGTGGTTGTCGATCGCCCATTGGGATAGGCGAGGACTGATCCAGTCTGGCCTCAGTGCTCCGCCGGTCTCATCTCGCGTGGTCACATTCGCATCTTACAGTCATACTGACCGATCAGTACAACCCTCAGAAGGCCATGAGCTCATGGACTGTTGCCACGATCTGGTCTTCATCCGGCAACCACAGTTTTTCGAGGTTGGGCGCGTACGGAGCCGGCATTGCGAGTGCTCCGACTCGACGAATCGGTGCGTCCATCAGCGTGAATCCTTGATCGGCGACGCGGGCAGCGATCTCTGCTCCGATCCCGAAGTCTGTGATTGCTTCATGGACGATCACGAGGCGAGAGGTCTTGGCCACAGAGTTCAGCACCGTCTGGTGATCCAGGGGGCTGACGGTTCGTAGGTCAATCACTTCGCAGTCGACACCCTGCATGGCGAGGGATTCGGCGACGGCCAAGCACGTGTGAACCATGCGGGACACGGTCACCAACGTGATGTCACTGCCCTTGCGCACAACGGCAGCTCTGCCAAGCGGAGTCAGGTGCCCCCTTTCCGGAGTTGGTCCCTTGGTCTCGTACAGCAATCGGTTCTCGATCACGATGACCGGGTTGGGGTCCTGAATGGCTGCTCGCAGCATCCCGTAGGTGTCCTCGGGCGTGGATGGCATGACGACCTTGAGGCCCGGAATGTGCGCAAACAGCGCCTCGAGGCTCTGAGAGTGCTGGCTCCCCGAGGATCGACCAGCTCCAAACTGGGTGCGGATGGTCAGCGGCACGGTGGCGTGCCCTCCAGTCATGAACCGCATCTTTGCTGCTTGGTTCATGATCTGGTCGAAGCAGACCCCGAGGAAGTCGACATACATGAGCTCGATGACCGGCTTCAGTCCGCTCATGGCGGCGCCGACTCCCATTCCCATGAGCGCCGTTTCGGAGATTGGCGTGTCGATCACTCTGGTGGGAAACTGCTCGTGGAGTCCGCGGGTGATGCCGAAGACGTTGCCGCCGGCACCTACGTCGATCCCGGCGAGGAAGACGTCAGGATCATCTTCAAGCTCGTGCTGGAGCGCGAGGCCGATAGCCCTGCTGGTCCGTATTTCCTCGCCCGACGTCAAGCGCGGCTTGTCCGGGATCGGGTCGGATTCGCCGAGCACATACCAGCGAAGTGTGTCGTTCGACGGAGGAGGTGAACTCCGAGCAAATTCCACGGCTTCGTCGACTTCGATGACGGCTGCACCTCGAAGCGCGTCTAGGTCGGCTGGCGTCATGCCGGAGTCGAGCAGGCGATTGGCAACAACCGTCAACGGGTCCCGCGCCATCCAGGCTTCCAGCTCGGAGGCTGATCGGTACTTCTGGGGGTCACCTTCGTAGTGGCCGTGGATGCGGTATGTCTCAGCCTCCACGAACACCGGTCCGCCATCGTTGCGGGTCTTCGCGAGCGCAGTCTCAAGAACCTCAAGGACGTTCTCCACGTCGTTGCCGTCAGCGTGCAGATAGGGAACGCCGTATCCGCTGGCGCGCCGCGAGAGAGAGACGGTTGGGAGATTGTCAGTCGATGAGAACTCGGCGAAGTGGTTGTTCTCGCACAGAAACACGATGGGCAGGTTGAGTGTTGCTGCGATGTTGATGGATTCATGGAACGCGCCTTGTCCCACGGCCCCATCGCCGAAGAAGGCAACCACTACGTTGTTGGTCTGCCGGTGCTTGATCGCTGTCGCGGCTCCCACGGCGATAGGTAGTCCAGCGCCGACGATTCCGTTCGCCCCGAATACGCCGATGCTGGGATCGGCGATGTGCATCGACCCTCCGCGGCCGCGACACGTGCCGGTCTCGCGAGCCATGAGCTCAGCAAACATCGCCTTCATGTCGGCGCCCTTGGCAAGAACATGACCATGGCCGCGGTGGTTGGAAGTGATGACGTCCTCGGCCTCCAGCGCCGAACACACTCCAACGGCGACGGCCTCCTGGCCAACCGACACGTGCACGAACCCAGGTATCTCGGTGTCTCGGTACAACTCGCTCGCTCGCGTCTCGAACTCACGAATTCTGCTCATCGCTGAAAAGAGGTTGGTGCGGGACCTCTGCGTCATGCCATACTCCTTGTACCGATCGGTACACACAGGCTGAAGGCTAGAGGCCGATCTGTCAACGGTTTGGAATGAGAAGGAGTGCGCCGTGGAGTCGAACCACCGTTCAGAAGAGGTTGTCGTAGCGGGAGTCGGGATGATCCCGTTCAGCAAGGCGGGACGAAGTGAGACGTACGACGTCATGGGTGGCTCCGCAGCCCGGCTCGCTCTGGACGATGCGGGTCTCGACTATTCAGCCATGCAGCGGGCATACGTGGGCTATGTCTACGGGGACTCGACGGCAGGGCAGGCTGCGCTGTACGGCTTGGGTCGGAGCGGAGTCCCGATCATCAATGTCAACAACAACTGTTCGACTGGGTCCACTGCGCTCTATCTTGCGCGCGAAGCTGTTCAGTCCGGCGTTGCCGATTGTGTCTTGGCTCTTGGCTTCGAGCAGATGACGCCGGGTGCACTTGCCATGAGCTTCACGGATCGCCCCGGCCCGCTGAGTCGTCTCGACGATGTGCGCGCGGGGATTCAAGGCGATGAGGATGGTGTGCCGTTCGCCGCGCAGTACTTCGGCGGCGCGGGTCAGCGGCACATGGACCTGTTCGGAACCTCTCCGGAAACCTTCGCACGCATCTCGGTCAAGGCTCGCCGGCACGCTGTAAACAATCCGAATGCCGTGTTCCGAGACCCCATAACACTCGATGATGTGCTGGGATCGCCCTCGATCTACCACTACCTCACGAGACTCCAGTGCTGCCCCCCTACCTCTGGCGCGGCCGCCGCGGTGGTGTGCAGTCAGGAGTTCGCGCGCAGTCACGGACTCGACAGCAGCGTGCGGATACGAGCTCAGGCACTCACGACTGACAGTGATCGCACGTTCGACTCCGGGGACATGCGTGATGTCGTCGGCTATGAGATGACCCAGCGGGCGGCGACCGAGGTCTATGAGGCGTCGGGGGTCGACCCTGCCGACATTCCTGTGGTGGAGCTCCACGACTGTTTCACGGCGAACGAGCTGATCTCGTACGAGGCCCTGGGGCTGACGTCGGAGGGCGGTGCCGAGAAGTTCATCCTCGCGGGGGACAACACGTACGGCGGGCAGGCGGTGGTGAATCCCTCCGGTGGGCTGCTTTCCAAGGGGCACCCACTCGGCGCAACGGGCCTTGCGCAGTGTGCGGAACTCGTGTGGCAGCTACGAGGAAGTGCCGGAGATCGACAGGTCGAAGGCGCGACATTGGGTCTCCAGCACAATGTCGGACTAGGCGGAGCGAGCGTCGTAACCCTGTTCGAGCGCGTCGGCGCCGCCGTATGAGCAGGTTGGCGGCCCGTACGGCGATCGTGACTGGGGCCGGCCAGGGCATCGGTCGAAGTGTGGCCCTGAAGCTGGCCGAGGAGGGCGCCTCGGTCGTAGTCAACGACCTTGACGTGGGCCTCTCGGAGTCGACGGTGGACGAGATCGTTGCCGCGGGCGGCCAGGCAGTGTCCTGCGCCGGGAGCGTGACAGAGGACGGATTCAGTGAGCGGTTTGTCGACGTCGCCGTGTCGTCGTTCGGCTCGCTCGACATCATCGTCAACAACGCTGGCTACACGTGGGACTCCGTGATCCAGAACATGACTGACGAGCAGTGGGACGCCATGCAGGACGTTCATGTCAAGGCACCGTTTCGAATCCTGCGTGCTGCGCAACCGATCATTCGATCCCAGGCCCGCGCCGATGCTGACGCTGGTCGACCAGTCACTCGTAAGGTCGTGAATGTCACGTCAATCTCCGGTACAGATGGTCAAGCCGGCCAGGCGAACTATTCGGCGGCAAAGGCGGGCGTTGTAGGACTGACTTTGTCACTGGCGAAGGAGTGGGGTCGTTACAACACAACCGTGAATGCTGTCGGATTCGGCTTCATTCGCACCCGCATCACAGAGTCGCGGGCAGTACAGGACGGGACCTTCGTCGTTGACGGTCACGAGGTCAAAGCGGGACTGCCACCCGATCGGTTCGCGGAGCTCGAATCGTTGGTACCCCTCGGCCGAGCAGGCACTCCGGAGGAAGCTGCAGGAGCCGTGTATCTCCTCTGCTCACCGGAGTCGGACTACGTCAGCGGCGAGGTTCTGATCTGTGGTGGGGGCTACCACTTCTAGCGTTGGTGACGGATCAGCGGTAGTTGGTGAACTGCACGGCGAAGTCGAGGTCGGCAGCCTTGACCAGCGCAATGATCTCCTGGAGGTCGTCGCGCTTCTTGCTCGAGACGCGCAGCTCCTCGCCCTGGATCTGGACCTTCGCGCCCTTGGGGCCCTCGTCGCGGATGATCTTGGAGACCTTCTTGGCCTGCTCCTGGTCGATGCCGTCCTTGAATCGCGCCGAGAGCTTGACCTCCTTGCCGGACTGTCGGGGCTCGTCGCTCTCCAGCGCCTTCAGCGAGATGCCACGCTTGATGAGCTTGTCCTTGAACACGTCGAGCACGGCGAGGGCACGCTCGTCGGCGTTGGCCTCGATCTCGACGCCCAGCTCACCGCTCCACTTGATGGAGGCGCCGGTGTTCTTGAAGTCGTAGCGCTGCGCGATCTCCTTGACGGCCTGCTGCATCGCGTTGTCGGCTTCCTGGCGGTCGAGCTTGCTGACGATGTCGAAGGATGAGTCGGCCATGTCTGCTCCTGCGCGTTGGGGTGGATCTGGTTTCTCACACCATACGAGGCTGAGA
The DNA here is from genome assembly GCF_039537165.1 of Aeromicrobium panaciterrae. Classification (GTDB taxonomy): domain Bacteria; phylum Actinomycetota; class Actinomycetes; order Propionibacteriales; family Nocardioidaceae; genus Aeromicrobium; species Aeromicrobium panaciterrae. The sequence continues at coordinate 2,085,872 of NZ_BAAAZZ010000002.1, forward strand.
TACTCTTGCTTGTCGTTGCCCCCGGGCAACGACCCCCGGCAGGTTGCCCGAGTGGCCAAAGGGATCTGACTGTAAATCAGACGGCAATGCCTACGCAGGTTCGAACCCTGCACCTGCCACATGAAAGCCCCGGCTCCTTCTGGAGTCGGGGCTTTTGGCTATTCTGCCTGTCATTGCAGTGACTCGTTGGTCGCTCTAGCGCCCAGGGGTCGACCCGAATTTGGGTGACGACATGTCCGGCGGTGTCCGGTGGGGATCGGTCCTTTGCGGGTGTCTGGGGGGAATACGGGGGGAAGTTTGCGGTGCAGGGCCCTCTAGGGGATGGTCAGAATGAGGCGCTTCTGGGTGATTGTCGGGGGTGTTGTAGGCCGATTCGAGCTTGCGCATGGCAGATACTTCCGCGCCGTCGATGCATTTTGCGTACACAGTGAGCAGTACGTTGACGCTGTGGCCAGCCCACTCAGCAACTTGTGCTGGGAGTACTCCGGCGTTCAGCCATGTCGATACGCATGCGTGGCGCAAGTCGTAGGGACGTCGTGCCAGCGGAGAGTCGAACTCCTTGTCGGTGAGAGCAGTCAAGCGGGCGTTGTTCCACGCGCGGTACACAGTCTTCATGGAGACGGGTTTGGAGTACGGCCCTGGGAGCGGTATCCCGGCTCGTCCGGTGCGAGACACGAAGAGGTGACCGTCGCGACCAACGGCAAACGTGGATAGATGACGTTGGAGTGTGGCGACCAGCTCTGGGTGAGCGGGAACGAGTCGTGTATCGCCGATCGCTCGATGCTTGAGTTGTCGCTCCTCGGTGACAGCGCCGTCGTCTGTCCACAGCTTCCCGACTGACTGATGGGACGAGGTAAATAGGATCTGTCCCCAACCTTCCTTGGGGAGTTCGAGGTTGACTCGTCGCAGGTTTAGCACCTCGCCAGGCCGCGGGCCGGCGTAGTACATGAGCGCGAAGAAGGCTTCGAGTTCTGGTCTCTGGTCGCGAACGGCGGCGAGCAGCGCTTTGGCTTGAGTGGGATTGGCGACTCGGCGGCGGTCGAGAGCTGGAGTGGGTGGTTGTCGTTTGCGTCGAACTTCGCTCATCGGATTGGTGGTGAGATGTTCGCGTTCCACCGCAAAGTCGAGTGCATTGTGTAGGGCAGATCGTCGGCGCATGATGGTCGATTGCTTGGCGCGAGTTCCGTCCTGATTGAACGCCAACCCGTCGAGTAGTTCGCGAAGCACGGATCTGTCGGTGAGGTCGTGCAGGTGAACGGAGTGACGTTGTAGCCATGTCAGGTACGGGACCTCGTCGGCCTGTGATTCGCCTGACGAGCTGAACGCTTGCCGAAGCGAGTTCCGAAGGATCGCGTCGGCGGCCGGGCGCGCCCCGGTCGGAGTCAGGTGAAGTGTGACCTGCGTCAGTGAGTCAGAAAGGCTTTGGCGATATCTGGGCGCAGCATCTGGCCATTTCATCGCTGCAAAGTCAATGGCGTGATCCAACCAGGTGATTTCGTTGGGTGCGGTGGTAAATGAAGAAGGTGCAATCGGCGCACCTGTCGAGGTGTCGAATGGCAGGCCGCTCTTGGTCGCGGCCACGAGCTCGGATCGCTGAGCGTCAGCGAGCTTGGCGGTGAGGAATGTCTCTTGGAAATCTTTCCCTGCCACCTTCCAACGCACGGTGTAGGTGGTGCGTCGTTTGCCGTTGTTCGTACGGATACTCCGGAAGCGAACATCGAAGCTGTGCTTGGACCTCATGCGACGTCTTCGTGGACTTGGAGCCATTGCTCGAGATCGGCTCGTCGGACGCGGAGGCTCCCGTTGGGGAGCTTGATACAACGCGGTGCCTTGTTGGCCGAGCGCCAGTCGTAGAAGGTGGAGCGGGAGATCTCGAGTTCGGCGCAGAGGTCGGCGACGGTGAGGTGGCGAGGGGGAGGTTGTGTGTTCATGTGAGTGTGACCGATCTGTCTTGGCGCACACCGGGTTCGAGCCGGCTGAACCGATGATTGGGACACTTAGTCAGGGCTTACTCGACGGCGCTGGTGGACAACCGCAAGCCGACTTTCGGGGGAATGTTGCAACGTTCCCCGCACATGTCGAAACCATGCCGACGCAATTCGGAAGGCATGCTCTCCGTGAGACGCGACATGACGGACCTCGCAGAAGGCGCGTTCGCGCGGGGCTAAACATCGTCTGTCAGGGCCCAGTGTGAGGCTGCGGGGGAACGTTCCCCAAGCGTGCTGAGATCCGTCACGTCAGGGTCGGAATCTCTCTCACGTCGCGCGCGAGCCACTCGCCTTGGGGGAACGTTCCCTTGCAGAGGTCAATGGGCTGATTTGCGCGGAACGAGAAGATCAAATCTTTCTGCTCTACGTGATCGCTCGTTACGATGACGTCACAATGCGTTACTCCCTCGATCTGTCTGCTTTGCGTGAGGCGAGGCACGCGAAAGGTCTAACGCAACCCCAGCTGAGCGACCTAGTTGGGGTGGACGGTGCACCCCGCGTAAGTGCTTGGGAATCTGGTCAACAGGTCCCGCATCCCGGTCAGCTTCGCAGGCTGGCCGAAGTGCTCGAGGTGCCGATTACTCAACTGCTCGAACCCGTGTCCGTCGAGGATCGAGATCTGCGGCGACTCCGTATCGAGGCCGGGCTGACGATCGTGGAACTGGGTGCACGCATCCATGTCGCCGGACCCACCCTCAAGCGCTGGGAGCGGGGGGAAGTCCAGGGCCTGCTGCGGCGAATACCCCTTGGCGACATGGCGGATGTGCTTCGCGTCGACGAGGCGACTGTCACGGCTGCGCTACGTCGGACACAAAGTTCCTGAACTGTCGGCATCAGCAACTGGCCAAGGACAATATTCTGGTTTAGGGTCGAAAACACATACAGATGTCGCCTCATCGAGGCAAAACTGACCTTATGTGGGTAGTGGGGTTTGACCGCGACAGATGCAAGAATCGGTCTAACTCGTTGGGGTGACGGGGAGCAGGGGGGATCATGAAGTCGAACATCAACTCGGATCGACAGGCCAGCTTCACGCTTCGGCCAGGGCCGTCCGGCGCTCGTGGTCGGGTGACTGTGTGTCTACTCGGCATCGCTCTCGCGCTTACATTGTCAAGCTGCGACGAAGATGAACCTGCCCCAATACCCACGGGATCCACCCCGACCACCGCTACGCCGACGCGGCCGGCGTGGGAGGCCAAGTACACCGCAGACGAAATCGCTGCCTACGAAGAGGCCCTTGCAACGTGGGACCGGTACCAGCAGGAGGCCGAGCCGATCTGGAAGGCCGGCAAGGTCACACCCGAGGCAGAGAAACTCTTCAAGCGATACTTCGCGACGAACGAACAACTCATCAATTTGGACTTCTATGAGAAAAACCACCTGACACGGACCGGTCGAGCGAAGGTCCTGTCAACTGAGCCAACGCGTATCAAAGTGTCAACTACCGGTGGATCGGTGAGCATCCGCCAGTGTCTCGACGCCAGCACGATCACGGTCACGCAGAATGGCGAGACAGTGGAGCCTGAGAACGTCGGGCCACAGGTCTTCACTTTTGAAATGGGCAAGGCTGAGGGGCGCTGGATTGTCTTCCGGCTAAAGGAGTCAGTCGGGGACTCGCCATGCGACGCGTAACCAACGTCGTTGTCTCCGTGATCATCGCGGCGGGCTGTCTCCTTGTCATTGCATCGCCCGCAGCTGCCGCGTGTCCTCCGGGCACGGAACCCGCACCAGGCGGTGCAGGCAACATCTGCATTCCTGTAGGTGACGGCGGCGGTGGCGGCGGTGGCGGCGGTGGCGGTGGCGGCGGGCCGCGTCAGTGCACCTACCGTGGCGACAAGATCCCTTGCAACGATCCAGTGCGAGGTGTGTGGGATCAGGGTCGCCAGTGCTATCTACTGCTGATGAAGCCCCAACCGCCAGTTGACAGTCCCGTTTGGTCTGAGCTGGGCGGGGACCCGTCCGAGGGTCGCATTTACACATGCGGCAAGCCGGGTATCGCGGCTACGCCGACCCTTATCTACATGGTTGGCGGGGGTATCCCAGACCCAGAGGATCTTGCACGCCGGGCGTTGGATCAGATGCAGCTGGCCACGCCGGATATTCATCTGGCCCCGCAGCCCCCGGAGCGGACGTACGTCGGGCTGGATACATGGTTGTGGATGCCGGCAGTCCAGTGGGCGACTTTGAGGAAGTCGGTCACCGCTGGCGCCACGACAGTGACAGTGACCGCAGTCCCAAAGACAGCTGTTTGGGACATGGGACCGGCCAACAAGACCTGCACCTCGGCTGGTCGCGAGTGGAAGTTCGGCAAGATGCAGAAGGGTTCCACGACGGGCTGCTCGTACAAGTACACGAAGGTCTCGGACTTTCAGCCAGACAAGAAATTCCGGGTGACATCGACGATCTCGTACCAGGTCGACTGGACCTGTGCAGGAGCGTGTCTGGGTAATAGCGGAACCCTCGGCCGGGTCAATGGTCTACCAGGTGTTGCAGCGATCGTCGTCGGCGAACGCCAGTCAGTAGTGGTGGGAGGAGATGACTAATGGCAACAAAGGTCGAAGCAAAGAAGGCCAGGAGCGATGTGTCATCGATCCTCTCGGGACGAAGGACCGATGATCGAGGTCTGCGAACGAAGTCCCGGCGCACGGGGCTGGTAACCGTCGCGGCCGCGTTGATGGTCGCCTGCGGTTTGGGCTTCGCTCTGCTGCTGTCGCAGGCCGGCGAGACGACCTCAGTACTGGTGGTCGCGGGACCGGTGGCGAAGGGTCACGTGGTCGAGCGCACTGATCTGGTGTCGAAGAAGGTCGCTGGAGCGGATGGTGCGATCGAGACCGCGAACTCGGCGCAGGCGATTGGGAAGGTGGCGGCGGTTGATCTCGTTGCCGGCCAGATCCTGACATACAACATGGTGACCAGCGACCCGATCCCCGGCGCCGGCATGGCAACCGTGGGATTGTCCCTAACACCGTCACGTGTCCCATCGGCTGGCCTCAAGGCGGGGAGCATCGTTGACGTGATCGCGGTGCCCGGTGGCGAAGGCGGCGGAACGGATGAGGAGCTTGAGTCGCCGCGGATATTGGCGAAGGACGCGCAGGTGTTCTCCGTCGACGGCGCTGCCACCGAAGGTGGGGGAGTGCTGGTGACGCTGATCGTGAACGCCTCCGATTCGGCTCGCCTGGCTGCCTACTCCACCAGTGACCGGGTGGCGATCGTAGAGACGTCCGCGAGTGACGGGGGCAAGTAGATGCTGATCTCGGTCTGCTCAAGCAAGGGCGCGCCTGGCGTCACCTCTACCGCGCTTGTGGTCGCCGCGGTGTGGCCACGGCCCGTGGTGATGGTTGAGGCAGATCCAACGGGAGGGGATCTCGCGTTCCGTTGCCGATCGGCGAACGGTGGACCGTTGTCGACGTCGCCCAGCTTGTTGAGCCTTGCTGCAGCGGTCCGGGACGACAAGCCCGGCACGTTGGTTGATTTCGCCCAGGACCTCGCGTGCGGTGTGCCCGTTGTCCAAGGTGTGCCGTCGAGTGCGCAGGGACGTGCGCTCAAGGACTTGTGGCCCTCGATTGCTCAGGCTTGTCGAACGGCAGGTGTCGATGTCATCGCCGATCTTGGTCGCCTCGACCGAACCTCACCGACGCTTCCGCTAGCCGCAGCCTCTGATCGGGTGCTCGTGGTCGGGATCGCTTCGCTTGAGTCGGTCATCCATATGCGCGAGACATTGCTTGACCTTGGTGGCGAGGTCGGTCCGGATGTGTCCGGTGTTCGCCTCGTTCCCACACTGGTGGGTCTGGCCCGCCATGCGAACGGTGATCGTGACGACGTCGACCGGGTGCTGGTGGCGGCCGGAGCTTTGGCGACGCCGTGCATTCATTTGCCTCTCGATCGGCCCGCCTTGATGCGGCTGGAGGGTGGCGACTCGGCCAGCGGTCGACTGGGTCGGGCGACGCTGATCCGGGAGGCGCGGCTTGTCGCGGCGGATCTCGCGGAGCCACGTACGGCCAGGGCGGCGGTGCCGTCATGATCGACGTCGACATGGATCTCGTCCGCTCCTTGCACCAGGCTGTGGGTGACCGGGTCCAGCGAGAGCAGAACAGGCGCCGCCGTAGCGATGGTATGTCCCTCCTGGTCGGGCTCGATGAGCAGCAGTTCGCTCGAGCTGTCATTGCCGACGTCATCAGAGCCCACGCCGAGGAACGTCTTACCAAAGGACAGCAGCCACTTGACGCCTCGCAGGACGCGGAGATCTCCGAAGCGATCTACGCCCGCATGTTCGGGGCAGGCCGCCTGCAAAAGCTCCTCGATGACGACAGCATCGAGAACATCGACATCAACGGCTGCGACCAGGTCTGGGTTACCCGCACCGACGGCAAGAGCATGCTCGTCGAGCCGGTCGCCGACAGCGACGAGGAACTGATCGAGCTCGTGCAGACCCTCGGCTCCTACGCCGGGTTGTCGTCGCGCCCCTTTGACTCGGCCAACCCTGAACTCGACCTGCGGTTGCCTGACGGTTCTCGCTTGTCGGCGTTGATGTCTGTCACTGACAGGCCGGCCGTCTCGGTACGTCGCCACCGATTCAAGCAGGTCGAATTCTCTGATCTGATAGCGAACGACACCCTCAGCGAGGAGGTCGCTGACTTTCTGACCGCAGCAGTCAAAGCGCGGTTCAATATCGTGGTGGCCGGTTCGATGAACGCCGGCAAAACCACCTTGCTGCGCGCGCTGGCAGCCGAGATCGGCCCCGACGAGCGGCTCGTGACCGTGGAGAATGCGCTCGAGCTCGGCTTGAAGGCCGACGTCAAGCGTCACCCCAACTGTGTCGAACTAGAGACCCGGCCACCGAACTCCGAAGGGCACGGCGAGATCGCCCTGGAGCAGCTGCTACGCAGGTCCCTTCGTATGAACGCCACACGCGTCATCGTCGGCGAGGTCCTCGGTCCAGAGATCGTGACCATGCTGAACGCAATGACTCAGGGCAACGACGGCTCGTTGTCGACGATCCACAGCCGGTCGGCTCGTGACGTGTTCGGACGTATTGCCACCTACGCGCAACAGGCTCACAGCCTGCCGCGAGATGTGGTGCACGAGATGATCGCCGGTGCCGTCGACTTCGTCGTCTACGTGTCCCAGGACCGCGTCACCGGGCACCGCACGGTGCAGACGATCCTTGAGGTCAACGGGTTCGACGCGGCCGCTGGTGTCGGGGCATCGGAGATCTTCGCAGCTGACGCCAAGGGCAACGCCGTACGTGCCGAGGACATCGCCATCACCCGAGCCGCCGAGCTCGCCGCAGGAGGGTGGAAGCCGCTTCGATCAGTCGAGGGGTGGGGCGCATGACCAATCCTCTGGTGGGGCTGGTGCTCGGTCTGGGCATGGCCGGCGGGCTCGTCCTGCTGGCTGCTGCGTGGAACGGGTGGCCCGCCAAAGGGACCACCTCGCGTTCACGCTCCTACCTCGCACAGTGGAGCCATGAAGCTCGTCGACGAGCCGCCACGGCCGTAGTCGCCGGCATCCTGGTCGCCTTGGTGACCAGCTGGCCGATCGCGGCGGTCGCCGCAACGGCATTGATCTGGTTGTGGCCCTCGATGTTTGGTGGCGCCAAGGCCAGCGCCCTGCAGCTTGAACGCCTGGAGGGCATTGCCACCTGGACCGAGTCATTGCGCGACACCATTGCCGGCAGCATCGGACTTGAGCAGGCGATCACTCATTCGTTGGGTGCGGCGCCGGCAACCGTCCAAGCCCCGTTGACCCGAATGGTCGGTCGCCTTCGCTCCCACGTCCCGCTGCAACAGGCCTTGGGTGCGTTCGCCGACGAGTTCGATGACGCCTCGGTCGACTTGGTTGCAGCTGCCCTGATTCTGAACTCGCGGCTCCGCGGATCTGGTCTCGTGCAGACCTTGAGTGCACTGGCGGAGTCTGCACGAGAAGAACTCGAGATGCGCCGCAAGATCGAGGAAGGCCGCAAGAACCTGCGCCGGGCGGCTTCCATCATCGTCGGTGTCACTGCCATCTTCGCCGCGGGCATGGTGCTGTTCTCCCGCGAGTACGTTGCTCCGTATTCGACGCCGGGAGGTCAGGTCATGCTGGCGATCATCATCGGAGTCTTTGCGTTCGGATTCATCTGGATCAAGAAGGCATCCGTTGGCATTCCGCCGGAGCGGTTCCTGGCCACTGCTGATCAACTGGCATCGACGGCGGGTGACCGACGTTGACTCTCGCCCTTTTGTGTGGTGCCGGCATGGGTCTGGCACTGCTGTTGCTGGGGCTCGCCGTTGCTCCCGCACGGACCGATCTCGCGGCCGCAGTCGGCCGCTGGGAGTCACAGCGCCACTACCGGCCGACCTTGGCTGCTGGGGCGGCGCGCTCCGACCCTCGCGTCCGTCTCGGCGGGTTCCTGGTGTCCGAGCTGCGCCAGCTCGACATCACCATGACCAAGATGCGCATGGACCTCGAGCTCGTAGGCAAGACGCTCGAGGAGCACCTCGCCGGCAAAGTGCTGCTGGCAGCGTTTGGTCTCATCCTTCCTTCGCTTTTGAGTGCCGTGTTGATTCTGGCCGGCATCACATTGCCGTGGTCAGTGTCGGGTCTCTTCGGGCTGTGCCTGGCCGCCGTGTTCTTCGTCCTTCCCGACGTTGCCGTGGCCCAGGCGGCACGACGTCGACGTGACGAACTGCGCCGGGCACTCTCGTGCTATCTCGACCTGGTCTCCATGAGCCTGGCCGGCGGTCGCGGTATCCCCGAGGCCCTGCCGACGGCGGCGCAGATTGGGCGGGGTTGGGCGTTCGAGCTCATCGCCGAGACGATCTCACGCGCACGCTATGAAGGCACGACTCCTTGGGAGGCATTCGCCAACCTCGGGGAACGCGTCGACCTGCCCGAGCTGCGCGACCTCGGCGGGGCATTGACCTTGGTCGCCGACGACGGCGCCAAGGTGCGTGACTCGTTGTCGGCCCGTGCAGCAACCCAGCGTCGACGTCAGTTGGCTGAGGCGGAAGGCGAAGCTGAGAAGGGCGACCAGTCGATCGGGATTGCCCAGGTCGTCCTGGCGATCGGGTTCCTGCTCTTCCTGGCGTACCCGGCGGTCATCAACGTTCTGGTCCTTTGAGAGCGCACAACCGATTGAGAAGAGGGAAATGAGATGAACGAGATCCAAGTGTGGAGGTCGTGGCTCACCGCCAAGGTTGCCAGCGAGCTGCGCAACCCCAAGCACGACGAACGCGGTGACATCGTGCAGACGGTCATCCTGACAGCACTGTTCGCCGCCGCGGCGATCGCGATCGCAGCGATCATCATCACCAAGTTCACCAACAAGGCCAACACCATCCCCACTGGCTGACCATGACAAGCAACCGGCGGGTCCGAGACGAGCGTGGAGCGACTTCGGTCGTCCAGGTGGTTCTGATCGCGCCCACGCTGCTGCTGATCTTGATGTTCATCGTGCAGTATGCGCTCGTCGCCCACGCCCAATCAGTTGCAGAAGCTGCCGCCGGTGAAGGCGCCGCGGCTGCGCGCAAGGCCGACGGCAGTGAGGGAGACGCCCAGGAGCGAACGGCGAAATACCTGGACTCGCTCGGACCCAAGATGCTGTCAGAACGCTCAGTCACGGTGAACCGAACTCCCGAATCAGCGACGGTCACGGTGACCGGGCGCGTGATCTCGCTCGTGCCTGGCATCCACCCGAAGATCAGCGAGACGGCCTCCGGTCCGGTCGAGCGGTTCGTCGCCCCGATCGAGGAAGGACCATGATGGATCGGCGCGACGAACGCGGCACGGCCGCCGTCGAAATGGTCCTCATCGTCCCGGTGATTATCTGCGCGTTCCTACTCGTCGTAGGTCTGGGCCGGATGGCACATGCACGCCAACAGGTCGAGGGAGTCGCTGCCGACGCAGCCCGGGCCGCATCGCTCGAACGGAACACCGACCGTTCAGCTGCCGCAGCCAGATCAACGGCCATCGAGGCGCTCGGCTCCGCAGGGTTGTCCTGCCAAGGGCTCGCCTTGGACGTGAACGTGTCGAACTACCGACCCGGCGGCACCGTGAGAGTCACCGTGCGATGCACCGCCAGTCTGGGCGACGTCGCCCTGTCCGGCTTGCCCGGGCAGCGCGTGTTCACCGCAAACGCCACGGTGCCGATCGAGAACTACCGAGCCAGCTGAGCAGGGGAGGGGCAAGCCATGCAGGACCGCAACCGCGAAGACGGTGTCACAGCGCTTTTCGTCGTGCTGATCGCGGTTGCTCTGCTGTCCATGGCCGGGCTCGTGATCGACGGCGGCTACGCGATGGCCTCCAACCGTCGCCTCACCGGCCAGGCCGAACAGGCGGCGCGCATCGGCGCCGACGCCCTGGACCAAGACAGTCTTCGCGACGGAGGAACACCGAAAGTCGCACGCGATCGGGCGATCGCCGCGGCGCAGAACTACCTCTCCAGCGTCGGAGCTCCGCGCGGCCAAATCTCTATCAACGAAGACACGGTGACGGTCACGCTCGCCAGCCATTCCAAGACCGCGATCCTCTCGGCCGTCGGGGTCACCCAGCTCGCAACCGGCGGGTCAGCGTCGGCCAAATCAATCGACGAAGACGGCCCCTAGAAGTCGCCTGCGAAAATAGTTGGCCGCCGAGTGTCGCTGAACGGCAGATGGCCAGCACTTTCTCTAGGCAAAGGCAACCCAAAGGCAAGGGAGACGACAATGCGGTTCATACGAGCGGTCGGTGCATTGGTGGTTCTAGCTGCGCTCGTGATCGGCATACCAGCCATGCTGATCATGTTTGTCGGCAACCCGTGGCCAGAGACCGGGATCAGACTCGACCAACCATTCAGCGACGAAGCGATCATCGGGATCCTCGCGGCCACGCTCTGGGTCCTGTGGGCGCAACTCCTGTGGTGCATTGGCGTCGAAATCAGGTTCGCCATCAAGGACGGCGGTGTAGATCATCAGACCGTCGGCACCTTCGGATTTCAGCAACAGATCGCTCGGGTCCTGATCTCCTCAGTCGTCTTCGCGATCGGATCATCCACGATGATCAACCTGCACACAGACACAGTCGCAGCCACGACGTCGGCGGCACCCGCCTTCGCGCCGACCTCTGAAATCATCTTCACCGAGACCACCGTTCAGGCTGACCCTGAACCGGAGGTGGTCGACCAAGTCGAAGCGGCCGAGGAAACCCTCACGGTCCACCGAGGCGACACATTGTGGGCGTTGGCCGAGAAACACCTCGGTGATGGTGCGAAGTTCGTCCAGATAGTGCAACTCAACGAGGGACACACCATGACCGACGGCAGGGTGTTTCGCGCGACCGACCCGATCATCACCGGGTGGGAACTGCGCATGCCGGCGCACTCCACCTACGCGGCTAACGAGCGAGCCGATGGATTCGACTACACGGTCAAGCGAGGCGACACGCTGTCGCAAATAGCGCTGGATCACGAAGGTGACGCCGGGAAGTGGCCGGAGATATTCGAGAAGTCGAAAATGCTCGACCAACCTGCCCCGTTGACTGACCCAGACCTGATCTACCCAGGTCAAAGGCTCGACCTTCCCAGCGTTGGACCCGCTGTCTCGCCGGCGCAGACTTTGCCGCCTAACACCTCGGCCACGCCAGATATTGCTTCTGAATCCGATAAACCCAGGCAGGTCCAAGCGGGCGTTGGCGAACCACCTTCAATGGCGTCGCCAAGGTCGGTCGAGGGCGGTGTCGAAACGCAGGACGCTGAGCCCCAACTGCTGGAGGGAATAGAGGTTGCCGATGCAACCGAAGATGACGGTTCGCAGCTGCCTGGGTGGGCCATGTCGGGATTGCTGGGCGCGGGGGCGCTCCTAGCCGGGTCCATGCTGCTCATGCTTCGGTCCCGCCGCGCATCGCAACACAGGGTACGACGCCCGGGGCGAACGCTCACATCCCCCGACCCGCAGTCATCGCAGGTCGAAAAATCTGTCAGCGTGGTCGGAGCGACTGCAACCAATACCGTCGAAGTGATCGACGAACTGCTGAAGCGTCTGGCGGTTGCTCGAATCGAAGCGCAGCAGGATCTGCCAGACGTAGCCGCAGTGGAGGTCACGACCGCAGCGATTGCCATCCACCTGAAGGTCAAGGCGAACGAGCCGCCAACGACACCCTGGGCTGTTTCCGACGATGGACTCCTGTGGGTCATCGACCGCGATATCAACCTCGACACCATCGGTACAGCTGCCTCAGACAGCCCCGCACCATGGCCGCTACTCGTGACCATTGGCCACGACGATGCATCAAGCACATGGTTGCTCAACATCGAGGACCTAAACGTCGTAGTGACGGGCGACAGTCTGGCCGTCACCGACTTCGCACGATTCATCGCTGCGGAGATCGCCTGCAACCCGTGGTCGCGGCACACGGCTCTGGACCTCGTCGACGTCGCAACCGAAATCGAGCCGATCAGCCCAGACCGAATCCACATCCACAAAGATGTGAATACGACAGCAGCCCAAGCGGTGACCGAAGCAGTCAACGTGATCGACCGGCTCGCCGAACACGACGTCGACACGCCGACAGCCCGAGCCCAACAAAAGGATCCCGACCCATGGCCCTCTCGTGTTCTTATCGCCGGCCACGACACGGACGTCGCCGCCTTGACCCAACTCACAGAGTTGATCGCGAACCATGGTGGCCGTACGGCCACCTCGGTCGTCCTCAGTGGTCCTGACAGCGGCACTGCATTCGCCGTCCACATCGACGAGCGACGCCAGTTGAACATTCCATCGGTCAACCTGACAGTCACGGTCGTTGGGCTCACCGCCGACGAAGCTCACGGCTGCGCCGCGCTACTCACCCAAGCCGACGAACGATCCGATAGTCCCGCTCTCGACCTACCCGGTGACTTGCCCTGGCAGACGATGGCCACCTCGACTGGATCACTCCGCGACCAGTACCGCGTCGGTCGTGCAGTGAGCACGCTCGAGCCGTCCGCGTCCCTTCTAGACGAGCCAGACCTGGCCTACACATCCGTTGCCGCGACTACTGTCGCCGACCTCGAAGCTCTCGCTCCGAAAGTCACCGAACGTACGCGCCAGCAAGTCCACGCCGCGGACCCTGATCTTGACGACGACCTCGCCGCCTGGGTCGCCGACGACTGCTCACGGCCGCGCTTATCCCTCCTGGGCCCTGTCGGTGCGCGCACAGGCGGAATAGCGCTCGCTCGGCGGAAGCCTTTTTACACCGAGCTCCTGGCCTACCTCGTGTCGCGTCCGTACGGAGCAACCACCGACGAAGTCGCGACCGCGTTTGACCTCACCACATCGCGGGTCAGGATCGACATCAACTCGCTGCGTGACTGGCTAGGCGTCAACCCGACCACGGGCGAGAAGTTCCTTCCCGACGCCCGCCATGCACCAGCCGCACAAGAGCGTGGCGTCGGCGTCTACCAGGTAGTGGACGCGCTCGTCGACGCCGACCTCTTCCGGAGACTGCGGATCCGCGGCGAAAGTAGTGGCCCAGACGGCATCGAGGATCTCGTCCATGCTCTCCAACTGGTCACCGGGCGTCCCTACGAAAAGCTCAGGCCCGGTGGGTGGGGTTGGCTCTTGGAAGGTGACCGAGCCGATCAACATCTAATTTGCGCAATTGCCGACGTCGCGCACGTGGTGGTCGCCCACAGCCTGCACATCGGCGACCTCGACCGTGCCGGCAGGGTGGCGGCAATAGCGGTCACGGCCGCGCCGGATGAGGAAGTCGCGCGACTCGACCTGGCGACCGTGTTGGAAGCTCAAGGACACAAAGCCGAAGCAGAACGGATCGTCCGCGACGAGGTGTTCAACCGATCTGACGACGGAGAAGCCCCTGAGGAACTGACCGAGCGCACCGAGCGGATCATCGACGCGCGACGTTGGCTGAATCACGACGCGATGTAAACACCAGCCCGAAAACCTGCCTGGCGGCGACCAAATTCCGGTCGCCGCCAGCGCTGTTTCGACCATCCGGTCAACCCATGGACGCAACCACTTTCAACTTTCGGGGGAACGTGCGCTGACCTGCGCAAACGTGACGTTCCCCCTGCGTTTCCCACACGAAACGCGCAATTGGGGAACGAATCAGGTAACACCTGACGGCGATCTTCCTGCCATGCACAACGCATCCAGGAAGGAAGCCGCCATGAGCGTTGCAACGATGCTTGGAGTCGACGACGTTGACGCACCAGCAATGATGGAAGCCCGCGTCAGCTGGTCACGATGGGCCTCTGAAGAACCAGCCCTGGCCGACATCGCTGACCTACTCGAACTGCGCGGGTGGACACGTCAAGCCGATCTGATCCCTAGAGACGCAGCCATCCGCGCGCTAGCCAAACTCGGTTCGCCAACCGGAGGTAACGAGCAAGCCGCCACCACAGCGCTCACCTGGGCGCTCGTACCGGGCGCAACAAATCTGGCTCGTCGACTGGCCGACCTCAACGTCTCGGCCAACGTCAACGCACTCATTGCAAGCCACCTTTGGACCTCTGCAAAGACCTTCAAATGGGAACACCGGACCTCCGCGGCGTCAGCAATCCTGCACGACACCCGGCACGGTGTGCTCGGCGAACTCGGTCTGGGTGACCGTGTAAGACGCAAAGACCGCACGTGGGCTCGGACCATCTGCGTCGAACCAGACGTGCCGATTTGGGCGGATCAGACCGACGAGAGGATTGACGACGCTGAGTTCGTGGTTGATTTGCTAGACAATGCGATTTTGGCGGGTGTTATCTCAGTCCCGGACCGCTCCCTTCTGATTGATCTGGCCATCGCCGCCGACATCGGATGTGTTCCCGCAGGACGCGGCAGAGCCGGCCTGACCGGCTCCGCTGCAACCCAAGTGGTTGCTCAGCGGCGAGGCCAAATCACCAGGACCGTGGCGCGGCGCGCCTCCCGAGCCATTGATCGCTTAGCCACTTACTCAAACGGGTTCGACAACCTCACTCAGGTTCTGACCGTTCGAGGCACGGCTCCTGATCTCAGGTGGGTGGCGTGATAGAGATGCATGCCAATGACGAGGCAGACGTGTATCTCGAGGCACTTGGCAATGAGGCCGAATCCATCGAGACCCCCGACTGTGACTCGGCATGACCACTCCGGTTTCAGTAGGCGAGCTGCAGCGCGCTTGGGCTGCAGTTGCAGCTGGGGACTTCCGCAGCAAGGGAACCTCGCGTCGTCGGCCACGCGCTGACCCATGGTCGCCAGACGAACCGTGCATCGTCGTAGCCGGCGCAACGGGTCGCGTCGGCGCAACCACTGTGGCGCTCGGCCTCGCGACAGCCAGCAGGCGAAGGACGCGCGTCGTCGAATGCGGATCCATGCATACCTCTGGCCTAGCGCGCGCATCCACCGCGGAGCTGGGCATCACTGCGAGCGGATGGCGCCGAGGAAGTCGAGGACGGGTTTTCATCGATCGCACTACCTCGACCTTCCAAACGGTCGACGAAGTCCCTGCACCGGAATCATGCGACTCCGAGCTCACTGTGCTCGATCTCAATTGGGATCTCGCCCTCATCGATGCCGCTGAGTGCTGGATGACGCCACTGCTCAGGTCTGCGCCGATGATTGTCGTCAGCGTCGCAACAGTTCCTGGACTATGGGCGCTCGATCATGCCCTCCATGTGACGGGCCGAGCCACGACAGCCATCTGTGTGCTGCTCGGACCGTCGACGAAGAAGTGGCCCAAGTCGCTGCACAACGCGACACCACCGGCTGTCCGCGCGGTCGACGTCGCCGAGCGGCTCTTCACTGTCCCGCTGGATGCATCGCTCGGACTTTCGGGACTCAACCCTGATCCATTGCCCACACACCTTGTGGCGGCATGCCAAACCATCTTCGATCGCGTGGTCGAAGACACGAAAGGAACCGAAAACCATGTTTCGATCTGACACAGCACTCACAACGGAATTGGTCTCGCGGCTAGCGACGGTCTGCCCCAAGGCGCCGCCTGGCGCGCAGACCTACGTCAACGACATCACCGGCTATATCCAGTGGGGTGTGCTCGCCCTCTTCGCCGCTGGTGTCATCGTCGCCATCGGCGCGATCGCCGCAGGTCGCATGTTCGGAATGCCACACGCCTCGAAAGTGGGCATCATCTCGGCCGTTGTCGTCTTCTTCTCAGCGATCGGCTACATGGTCGTGCCCGCCATGATCGACGGGGTCACCGGCAGCGGCTGCATCTGATGTCCAAGAAGGAGCCATCCACCGAGTGGAGCCGTCGGCAACTGCTGACGGCACTGGCCGGAGTCGCGGGATTTGCCGTGTTCATTATCGTTGGTCTCGGCTACGCGGTGGCGCACGCTTTGACCGCGGACTCCACCAACGGGTCGGCTTCCTCGAGCACTCCTGAGAAGGTGTGGCCCGCTGACACGGCTGGAGTTCGCGGCCAGGACTACCGTGATGACATCGCCGCCCAGGCGATGCTCGAATCGACGGCCGAAGACATGAAGCCGGCGGCTCCCGCCCTCGTGCGGCCCGACCGGATCCAGATTGACTCTCCGGCCGCAGTCGGACCGGTCGATGTGCCGACCGGGTTCCCGCACACACCAGAAGGAGCCGTCGGCCAGCTAGGGGCCATCACCGTAGCCACACTCAACTCGATGTCCCTGGAGTACGCCCGCGACGTCTACGACGCCTGGGCAGCGCCAGGTGCCGACTTCGCCACGTGGGAGCTCGCGCAATCCATCCAGGCATTCCACACCAATGCCGGCACGGTCGACGGCGACACCTCCGTGAGCGTGTCAACCACCCCGGTGGGCGCTCAAATCAAAGGCAACGACGGACCTGACTGGGTGCTGGCGTGTGTGCAGCTAGACGTCACCGCCGTCGTCGTCGAACACGTCCGATTCGGATACGGCCACTGCGAGCGCATGGCTTGGTCCGGCAACGGATGGATTATCGCTGCCGGCACGCCGCCGGCACCAGCACCGTCGACCTGGCCAGCATCGCAGAGAAGCCTCGACGCCGGATGGAAGCTGTGGATTTCCGAGGAGGTCGACTGATGTACCAGGACGGAGGACCGCTCGGATTCCTTGGACCATTCAACCCATTCGGGGTCGCAGGAGATATCGCCGGCAAAGCTGTCGCCGAAGGCTGGACGGGCATCATGGTTGCCCTCTGGTCAGCCGGCCTATGGGTGCTGCGCATGGCCCTGGGGCTGATGGACAAATGGTTGACCCCCGACATCTCATCGGGCGGTCCCGCAGCCGAGATCTACAAGACGACCTTCTGGGGTGCCGGCGCACTAGTACTGATCATGTCGCTGGTCCAGCTAGGCGTCGCCGCCTTCCGCCGAGACGGCAAAAGCCTTGCGCGGGTGCTGATCGGGGCCGCGCAGTTCGCCATGGTCTGGGGCGCATGGATCACCTACGGCATCGCGGTCATCGCTGCATGCGGTGGCCTGTCGCGGGCACTGATGAACAGCCTGCTGAAGATCAACAACTGGTCTGAATGGAAGCCCATACCAGAATTCGACTTCGCCAAATCGGGCATCGAGATCGGGCTGGCGACGGTTCTGGGCATCCTCGGTCTCTTCCTGTGGGTCGCCGCGTTCGGCCACTTCGTCATCATGCTCACGCGGGCGGCCGCGCTCCTGATCCTGACAGCTATGACCCCACTGGCCGCGGCCGGGCTCGTCTCCGAAGCGGGTAGATCGTGGTTCTGGAAATCGCTGCGCTGGTTCCACGCCGCAGCGTTCACCCCGGTGCTGACCGTGCTCGTCATGGGTCTTGGGGTAAAGCTCACCAGCGGTGTGGCCCAAGGCGGAACGCAAACCGCAGAGGCGGCGATCGGGACAGCCTTTCCCGGCGTCATGCTCATCCTGGTGTCAGTCGTGGCACCGGTTTCACTGTTCCGGCTCCTCGCGTTCGTCGACCCTGGCACCAGCTCGGGAGCAGCGATGCGCGCGGGTATGTCGTCTGCCGGCGGACTCCAGGGACTCCTCACAGGAGGCGCAGGTGGAGGACAAGGTGGAACGACGTCTGCCGCTTCACAAAGCACCGGAGGGGGCCAATCCCAGGGCGAAGCCCAAAGCAACGCCGCCACCTCCGGCCGGTTCGGCCAAGCACTTGCAGGCATCGCCGGACCAGCTGGTGCCGCGTATGCCGCCGGCCTGGGCATGGTCACCAAGGCGGGCTCGACAGCAGCCTCGGTCGGCATCGACGACATGAATCAAACAGCGGTGGGCGACTCGTCGTACTTCCCCGACTATCAACGCGGTAGCCAACGCTTCAACCCCGACCAACGCGATCCCGGCTCAACCGACGACGACCAAAACCCAGACGCAGCATCCTCTGGATCTGACGGCTCGACGCCGTCCGTTCCGATGCCATCCATACCGGCCGGAGCGCCCACAGCGGGTGGCGGTCCCGGCGGGGGTGGCGGTGGCGCTGGCGGAATGCCGAAACCACCTGGTGGTGCGAGTGGGGGTGGGGGTGCCTCGGGAGGAGGGGCCGCCGCGGCCGCCGAGATTCCCCCGATCGTCTAACCGAAAGGACACATCGTGACCATCTACAACGACTACTCGCGCGCCAAGGTCGGATTCTTCTTTGGCATGTCGGGCTGGCAACTGGGCACCGTCGCGCTGACGTTGCTTCCGGTCTTCTGGTCGATCCAACGCCAGTCCTGGGGCTCGGCCGTCATATTCATGATGGTGTGGGCGGTGATCAGCGCGATCGTCGTCGTACCGGTCAGGGGTCGCTCTGCAACCGGCTGGTTCACAGCGATGACCCGCTACACCGTGGGAGGGCTCTCCGGTCGGACACGCTTTCGCGCCCGCGCAGCCCGCGGGCAAGCAACCGACCTCGCCCAAGCGGACCTCCCCGGTGCGCTCAACGCCGTCGAGATCCACGACGGCCCACCGACCGGCCCAGCCCAAACACGCATCGCCATCATTCAGAACCACGCAACGAAGACCTGGGCCGTGACCGCCGCAGTGGTCCACCCAGGAATCGGGCTGGCAGGAGTCGACGAACGACGCCGACTCGGCACCGGACTGAGCGACGTGCTCGACCTGTGCTCACGCACAGAACTCATCGACGAACTGCTGTTCATTGTCCGCACCGTGCCTGACGACGGCGCCGAGCGAGGCCAATGGATGACAACCCACCGCCGACCACAGGGGCCTGAACTTTCCCGACGCGTGAACAACGACATGCACACCGCCCTCGCTCGCGCTTCGGTGCGCACCGAGGCCTACGTGACGATGGTTGTCCCCGAGACACGAATCGCCAAGGAAGCCAAGGAAGCAGGCGGAGGTCTCGAGGGCCGCGCACGCGTTCTGTACCTGCTGATGGGCGAACTGGAGTCGCAGCTGCGCGGGGGAGTCGGGATGACGAGCGTCACCTGGCTCAGCTCCCCAGAGCTCGCAGCCGCGTGCCGAACAGGCTTCGCACCCGCCGAACGCGCTGGAATCATCGAGGCGCTCGCAGCCCAAGCCAGTGACAGTGCCGTCAACGCCGACGTGCCTTGGGCCATGGCCGGCCCATCCGGGGCGGACCAACTTGTGCGCCACTACTCGCATGATGC
The DNA here is from genome assembly GCF_039537165.1 of Aeromicrobium panaciterrae. Taxonomy (GTDB): domain Bacteria; phylum Actinomycetota; class Actinomycetes; order Propionibacteriales; family Nocardioidaceae; genus Aeromicrobium; species Aeromicrobium panaciterrae. The sequence continues at coordinate 2,105,364 of NZ_BAAAZZ010000002.1, forward strand.
ATGGAACTCAGTGAGCGCAACTCTCAAACTGCCAGTCAAGGGCGCGCTGATGGGTGCGCTTGCACCCATCCTGACACCGACCGAGATGGGGGAGCGCCGCAGCTTCGTGGCATCGTTCCCGATCCTGCGCCAATCGACCGCAGACCGGCAGTCGGCGTCGGGAGAGTGGGCAGCCGACCTTGGCGAAGCACTGCGGGACAAGGCGAAGGTCAAACAGCGCACCAAGGCGCGCGACGAGGCCGACAAGGTCCGCGCCCTCGATCGCAAACTCGCCCGCGGCAACTCCATGACCCACCCGTATGCCGTGTGCACCGTGACCGTCCCCAAAACACAGCGCATCGCCGAATACGGCCGTCGCCTCGACGCCTCCATCCGCCGCGCCGGATTTGCCCCCCTGCGGCTGGACCTGTCTCAAGATGTCGGATTCGCCGCTTCCACAGTCCCGCTCGGAGTGAGCTTGACCCGAGGCACGAACTGATGCGCGCCACGACCAACGGTGCGGGCCGCGACGTCAACAGGCTGATGCTCGACTTTGGCCACGAGCTGCCAGCCGCCCCAATTGCAACGCCAGCCAGCAAAGACCCTCGACTGTTCCACTACGGCTCCACCCATGGTGAGTTCCGCGTGGGCCGAGGCTGGTCACCGGCCAAAGCCCCCGTTGCTGTGTGGCGGATGACAAGCGACCAGGTTCCCGTGCTGTGGCCGTTCATCTCCACTCCCGGGTTGCCGCCAACGGGTGCACAGATGGGAGTCGACCACCTCTCCGGTGGAGCGTTCTACGCAGATCCCATCGGCTGGGTTCTCGACGACGAAATCCCGGTCACCAATCCCAACATCTTCTCGTTCGGTAAACCCGGCCGAGGCAAGTCAGCCACCACCAAGGCGTTCATCCTGCGGATGATGGATTTCGGCTACCGCAGCCTCATCCTGGGAGACACCAAGGACGAATACGAACTGTTGTGCCGCGCGTTCGGCGTGGAACCTTTCGCCGTGGGACACGGCCTGGCCACCCGCATCAACCCGCTGGCGATCGGGCCACTGGGCCAAGGCTGGGCCGATCTGTCACCCGAACAGGCGCAGGGCCGTGCCGCAATCGTCTTCTCCCGCTGGTTGACGTTGGTTCGGGGGCTCGTCGGCAGCCAACGCATCGGCGACAAGCGTGTGCCGTTCGGTCCCACCGATGAAGCCGTCGTCAAGCAAGCACTGAAGATGCTCACCGGCTACTCGGCCGGAAGTACACACCTGCGCGAAACCACCATCCCCCAGCTGTGGCACCTTCTCGACTCACCCACCAACGAGCTGATCAATGAAACCCGCTACGCGTCCGAGCGCCACTTCCTCGACGAAACACGCCTACTGCGCGACGCGCTGGGCCAACTGGTCACCGGCGCACTGGCAGGCCTGTTCGATGACCACACCACCATCGAAGTCGACTGGAAGGCGCCGATCCAGTCGCTCAGCCTGTCTCGCCTCGAACCACTCGGCGACGAGGCCGTCGGCATCGCCTTGACCTGCCTGAACTCGTGGGGCCGAGGGATGCGGGAAATGGCACCAGCAGGGGACCTGCGCATCGTCGTCCGCGACGAGTCATGGAAGCAGCTCCGCCTCGGACCAGAAGCCGTCAAGAGTTTTGACGCGGATCTGCGACTGTCCAGGCGTGACGGCGACGTGCAGTTTGCGGTCGCGCACAAGCCGTCAGACATGTTGTCTGCCGGCGACACCGGCAGCCAGGCCGTCGCGATCGCCAAAGACCTTCTCCACCTGGCCGACATCAAGATCCTGCACGGCCAAGACCTCGGGATTGCACGCGAACTCGAGGAAATGCTTGGCCTGGGGCCGATCGCCCGCGACATCGTCACCAACTGGGCCATGCAGGGCAAGGGCCGCGCACTGTGGTGCGTGGGCGACCAGCAGTACAAGGTCCAAACGATGCTGCACCCCGACGAGATGCGCTTGACCTACACCAACGAGAACATCGCGGGCGGCGGGTGACGTGAAGATCTGGGGGCTGGTCATCGGCGGCGTGGCGATCGTTCTGCTGCTTCCCATGCTTGCAATCGGCGCCATCGTTGGCGCCGTCATCCCCGCCGCAATCGGTGCCTCCTGCAACGACTCCGTGGTGGCGATGTCGGGAACGTGGCGACCACCATTGCTCAGCCAATACACGGTCACCAGCGAGTTTGGAATCCGCTACCACCCGATCCTGCACACCACCAAGCTCCACACCGGTATCGACTTGGTTGCGCGCGGCGACAGGACCGTCGTCGCCGCCGGCGACGGCGTCGTGAAAACACGGGGCTACAACGCGGCGTACGGCAATCAGGTTGTGATCGACCACGGTCACGGCGTGCAGACGAGATATGCCCACATGGCCGCCCCAGGACGCGTATCTGTCGGCCAACAAGTCGGGGCCGGCACAAACCTCGGTGCCCAGGGCGCGACCGGATATGTGACCGGAGCTCACCTGCACTTTGAGGTCATCAATGATGGACAACCCATCAACCCGCGGCCGTTCATGGCCGCCCAGGGTGCACCGATCACCGGAGTCACTTCGGCGCAACCCGCCTCCGCAACTTCACCGGCCGTTTGCTCCAGCGGGTCAACCTACGGCCACCTCCGCGTCGCGACCTGGAACATCTGCCTGGAGTTCTGCGGCGGAGGCAAACTCCAACCATGGGCTCAGCGCATCCCCTTGATCGCCGCAACGATCAAGCAAGCCCACCCCGACATCATCAGCCTGCAGGAGACCGGCGTACGCGCCACCCAAGGCAAGGCGATCATCAACGCCCTGGCGCCGACGTACAAGCTGGCGGTCTACAACAAGTCCAAGATGGTGCTCTACGACCCGTCCCGCGTCTCGATCGAGACAGCGAAGGGCAAACCACTCGCGTCGAAAGAGTTTGCCGTCGAAGGCAAAGGCGGAGTCGCCCAGGTGCTGCGGGACATACGGACCAACAAGACGGTCGTGGTCTCCAGCGTCCACCCCGTCGACGGAGCCAACGACGCACGCAGGCTCCGCTACATCACGCGGGCACACCAGCTGGTGAACGACCTGCAAAAGACACAACCTGGAAGCGTCGTCATCCATGCCGGCGACCTCAACTCCTACATCCCGGGCAAGGGCAACAAGACCAAGGTCGCCCGGTTCTTCGCAGACCGCGGATACCGCTCGGCCGAGCAAGTAGCCAATGCTCGAAAGGGTCAGGAGTACGAGTCCTACAACGGGGGACACCCGTCAAACCGCGGGGCTCGAATCGACCACATCGTCATAGACCCGGACAAGATCGGCGTGCCCCAGTGGACTCAGGTTCTCGCCGACGAGGGGGAGTCAGATCACAACATGATCTGGGTCGAGTTCGCGTTCGCTGCGACACCCAACGCCACCTAGGAGCGAGGAAAGATATGAAGCTGCAGCAGGCGCGACGCACCAACCCGTATCCCTGGACGTGGGAAATCCCGGCAGCGATCACCGCTGGTGCTCTACTGGTCATGGCTTTGGCCCTGCACGTGGCCCGCGCCATCGCCAACGTCTTCGCTGGCGGGACATTCTCGTTTCCAGCTCGAGCTGCTCTGTTCTCCTCCTTGGGAGATCTTCTGAACGGCGACGCCACAGCAGGACTACCTGAGTACCAAGCTGGACATGCCAGCAGTAGGGAACTCTGGTTCTGGATCGTCGTCACGGAGCTCGCAGTCTTCACGATCCTTGGATTGATCCTGCGATGGGGGATGAGGCAATGGGGACCCGGTCGCATCCAGGGCATGGCCTCACCATCGGAGGCCGACCAGCTGCTCGGGATCTCACGCCTGCGCAGAAACGCCGCGATCATCCGACCCGATTTGTACGAAAAGGGCGCCAACGCATGAAGACCATTGACCCGACCCAGGTTGGCTGGCGGATCGGAGCCGCCGCTGAGCCGCACACCAAGCGCGACCTTTGGGTTCCGTGGGATCGCACGACGGGTGTCATTGGGCCGCAGGGATCGGGTAAGACGCTCGATCTGCTGGTTCCGGCACTGCTTGGTGTGCCGGGCGCTGCTCTTGTGACGTTGACCAAGGTCGACGACCTCCTGCTCACCATCGACGCGAGGTCGACTGACGACCGGCCCTGCGTGGTGCTCGACCCATTCGGCCTTGCACCAGGTTTGCCGGAACTGGTGTGGGATCCAATCGGGGGATGCGTCGACCCGATGGTTGCCGAACGCCGGGCAAAGGCATTCACCGCCGGCACCGTCAAGGGCGCAGTGGCTGGCGGCCACGGCGATGATGCGGCGCGCTTCTACGCCGCCGAAGCTGCCAAAGTCGTTCAAGCCTTCTTCCACGCCGCCGCTTTGGCAGGACACGGACTCGACGAGGTCCTGCAATGGGTGGCGAACCCACGCTCGGCCACCGAACCGACTGAGATCTTGCGCGAACACCCTCACGCCGCCCCGTTCTGGCCCGGCCTGCTCCACGGCGCACTGCGCGGCGACGACCGCACAGCCGGCAACACCGTCACTACGGTGCAACAGGCGATGAGCCTGTTCTTCCAGGCCGACATTCGCAGGCGGTGCATCCCGTCGGCGGGTCGAAAGGCGACAGACTTGGCCGATGTGATCGCACGAGGCGGCACGATCTACCTGCTTGGTCGCGAAGACCCCTACGCCAGCGCGTCACCGCTGATGACCGCCGTGGCCGAGCATGTGCTCGATACGGCACTCGCTGCCGCGAACCGGTCACCCTATGGTCGGCTCTGCCCGCCGATGCTTGCGTGTCTTGATGAGCTTCCATCCACAGCGCCACTCCCGACTTTGCGAACGCGAATGGCCAACGAGCGAGCCCTCGGCCTGTCGTTCATCTACGCCGTGCAAACGTGGCGCCAGCTCGCTGCGATCTTCGGCGAGCAAGAAGCCCGAGCCCTGTTTGGTCTCACCAACGTTCTGTGCATGTTTGGCGGCTCCAAAGACGTGTCATTCAACCAGGAGATCTCAGACCTCCTTGGCCCGGTGCGTGTCAGCCGCCACACGTGGCAGTCAGGCGCCATGGCCGGCCGCACCGCAAGCGCGGACGACATTCCTATCCTCACCGGAGCAGAAGTCCGCCAACTTGATGAACGCCACGCGCTGGTGGTCGCCGAGAACGGCAAACCCATGATCGCAAAGCTGACACGCGCGATCGACGGCAGACCGGGCCGCGAGCTGCTCGCCGCCCAGCAAACCGCTCGGCAACGGATTGGGCGTGCCCAACGTGGCGCGGTCGACCCCCAAGCCCGCGCCACGGCGGCGCTTGTGGAGTCACAGCGACGCGGACTCACCGGATGGGGAGCCAAATGACCGCCACCCGCTATCCTGCCGAACTCTCGCTGGTCCAACCCTTCCCGCGACCAGGGCCGAGCCTCACCCTTGCCTACCGCGAGCTCGACCTCGCCGAAAACGGGACGGATGAACAAAAGAAGTCGCTCGGCAGAATCGCCGACCTCCCGCGGCCGTGGGCGCCAGCGACATGCACCAAACCACAGCTGCGTGTTGAGCTGTGGAGCTGGCTTGACGCGGTCGTGGTCTGGATCAATCACGAACTCGTGTTTGATCCGGTCGACATCATCCCATCGTGCTGGCCACAGCACGCCCACCTCGTTCACGAGCTCGCCGTCTTGGCCGACCTTCGTCGCCGCGCGGACCGCGCGCTCACCAGCGACGCGCTCGAAGAGTGGCATCGGTACGCGCTTCCGGCCTTCCTCGAACGCATGCGGCACCGAGTGGCCGCCCACTGCGATGAAAATCATCCGAAGGTGTGGCCAGCGGCGGGTCGATTCAATCGCCACCTCGACGACAGCCGGACAAAACCACGGCACCAGGCTTTCGCTCAAGACTTGAGGTCGATCACCGACAACATGTCGCCAACGATCGCCGAAACGGACCGAGTGCACCTGCGGTTGGTGAACGAGGCGACCGGCGAACTTCTCGACTGAATGTGGGAGAAGTTCATCATCAACCTCGCTCAGAATCGCGCTCAGAGAATTTCGTGGGGCCAATTCGCTGCCTCGCCCGCCGGTTGGCAGTCGACACGACTCAGAGAGCGGTTCTGAGCCGTGTTGACTCAGCGCTGAGGGCCCTGTCGAGGACGCCGAGGGGCTGCGGCCAACGTACGGCGCTGCTCTTCCGAACTCCTTGAGCCTGGATCAGCTGACACGCTCGCGGCGCCTTCTTGCCCTTCTGGGAGGTAGGCGACCAATCGATATCGAAGGTCCTGGCCGGGAGCCTCACCCAGCGGAGTCGCTGTGACGAGATCTCGAGCGAGGGTTTCAACGTTGCGACCGGCATCGTGGAGCTCCTGGAGCATCGCCGCCGTCGCTGGCCAGTCACGCTGTCCAACCAGCTGCTTGTCGAGACTGCGCGCCAGCCGTGCCCACCTGTCGGCGGGTGCTGCTGCATCGGCTTGTTCGATGCGCGCCCGAACCTGGGAGACCTTGGCCAGATTGTCCGAGCTGAAACGTCGCCGGTCGACGTTGAATCGCTTAGCCGACCCGGTGACCGCCTGACGAAGGTCGTCCGGTGCCACTCCGATCCGCTGCGCGGCTGAGACGATCATCTCGTTCCAGCGCAGACTGGGTTGGGCGGCAATGACGTCGGCCGACTCAACAACTTGGCCGCCAGCATCCTCGATATTGAAGGTGCGCTCGGCCAGCAGTGTGTCGCACAACTGTGTGGACTGCTGCAACGTGACCACCAAAGCAGTCGGCCCACCTTCGGCCATGACGCTGGCAGGATCCTCACCGGCATCAAAGGTTGCGACCCGCGGTTCGAGACCGTGGGGTGTCAGGAGCCAATAGTCGCGCTCGGCTGCCATTCGGCCGGCCAAGTCACCGTCAGTGGCCACGATGGGACCGACACCCAGACGACCCAGCTGAGCGGCCTGCTCGTCAGTGAGTGAGGTACCGAGAGGTGCGACGCCGACGAAGGCTCCTGCCGTAGCGAGCGTTACCGCGATCGCATCCATGGGCCCCTCGACCAGCACTGGAACGGCGCCAAGGGCCATGTGCTCGTCAGCGAGTCCGTACAGCTGCGCACCCTTGTGGAACACGATGGTGTCTGCCGTATTGAGGTACTTCGGACCGACCGTGTCCCCGTCCCCGGCATCGGGGTGGCGTCGGCCGACGAAACCAAGCACCTTGTGGTCTTCGATGACCGGAAGCATGGCGCGATCGCGGAAACGGTCAATAAGGCGACCGGTGGAGGCAATCTTTGCCACGCCGGCGGCGATCATTTCGACATCCGTTACGTCTTGCCTGCGCAGGTGGTCGACGAGGTTGGTCCAACCCGACGGCGCATAGCCGGGACGGAACCGGTCGTCGTCGGCCAAGTCCTGACCGAGCCGCATTTGTAGATGGCTTTGAGCCCACGACCCGCCGAGCTGGGATTGGTAGTACCTGGCGGCGAGCTCATTGATCTGCAGGATCCGTGAGCCGCTCACGGGTGAGTGTTCCCACTGGTCGGTGCGGTCAAGCAAACGGGCGATCTCGCTATCGGTGGGTTCCAGCGGGTCGAGCAGGGTCCGGGCGAAGGCAACCCGGTCGAATTCGCTGGCAATGTCATTCATGTCCGGCTGCGCGGAGACGTCGTCGAACGTGAGTGCCTCTTCGAGATCCTCCGGCGGCGCGTCGTAGTCGTATGGGTCGTCCTCGGGCGGCGGATCGGTGACGATCGCAATACGCCAGACCATTGCTTGAGCGATGTCGACGTCGTCGATATCGGCGGTCTTGGCGACGTCGAGCAGGTCGGATACTGACCATCCTCGGGCAGTCGCGTTGTCGACAGACGCCACGAGCGTTGGCCACCACCGGCTCTCGATAACCCGGCTGGCATCCTCTGTGCCAAGGGTGTCGATCAGCAGGTCAGACCAGGCGGCCGTGATGCGCCCGTCATGTCCGGAAGCTTCGGTGGCGACGGCGGGGGAGAGGTGGCGACTGATCCTCCACCACATGGCCGCGGCGATGTGGTCATCGGGCAACGGACCCTCGGCGGCGGCCATGCGGAATAGCTTGGAAGCGTCAACACCAGAGCGACTGATCGCCGCCAGACGTTCTGCAAGCAACGCGGTAAACGCGTCGCGCCGAGGGTGGAGTGCATCGATAACTGGACCCCACTCGGTCAGAGCGGGCGCCTTACCTGCGTTCACCCGCTCGTTGAGCTGGCGCTGATACGCGGCGGGCGCCTTCTGCAATTGCGGGTTGCCGGTGGGCCTTCGATCGGTCTCCTCGACACAGTTGGCGGCGCGCCAGACGGCGACGTCAGCCAATACCTGGTCGCCTGGACGAGCTCCGCCTTGGCGGGCCCACGCGGGGACGTCCGTACTTGCAACGTCCGTCCTGACCTCTTCAGCGAATCGTTCAACGTCGCCAGCACGCTGTAGCAGGTAGGGACCCCACATGGGGTCGGACCTCAGAGACGATGGCACTGCCGGCAGCCACGGAAGCGGGCCGGCTTGCGTCCCGCGAAGCCCTGTCGGGTCGAGCCTCCAGTCCAGAATGGCGGCTCGATCCTCGACCCCGTCGAGATCTCGCTCGGCCACCGCGTGCGCAAGTTCACGCGTGCTGTCGCGGCCTTGCGCCTCGACGAGTATCAGGTGGGCGCGAAGCACCGGCCACGCAGGTTCGGAGGCGATGCCAACAACCAGGCCCTCGGCGGCGATCTCGATTGCAGCCACCCGGGGGGCCCCGATCAAGACTTCCGCACCTTCGTAGAGGGCGTCGACGTATCGTGCTGCTGCCTGGCCGAGCTGGGTGACCGGGGACTGAGCTTCGGCCGCCAGGGTGGTTGCGGACTTGGCCGATCCATCGCGAGCGAGGATTCCCTCAAGCACGTCGGTTGCTGTTCTGGGGTGGATGGCCTCGGGACGGATGAGGTTGTGCGCGTCACCGTCGCTAGCGGTAACCAGATAGACGTGGTTTGCATGACGCCCGCGAGTCATCATTGTGTAGAGCTGTTGACGCGATTCGTCGCCAGTGGCCAGCCCGTGCATGGTGTCAACGGAGACACCTTGGGCGGTATGAACCGTCGACGCGTAGCCAAGTTCGGTGTGTTCAGCGACGTACGCGGCCGGGAGCACTGTGTGCATACCGGTAGTGACGTGCTTGACAGAGAGGCGGCCGTCCATCACTCGCAGAACATGCCAGCGGTCGCCATTCTTAACCCAGTCGTTGCTTGCGATTCGCAGCCGCCGGTCGTTGTTTCGAGTGATGACCACATCGCCGACGGACGCCTCGTTACCGTCGGACAACCGTATTGGCGGCCCTGCCTCGGGTGCAGTGTCCGCGAGGCGGGCGGCTCGAGCCCTGGCATTGAGGTCATGCACCAGGTCTCGGGTGGGCGCGAGCATGATGGAGTCGTGGCCGGCGGAAATGTCTGCTTGCCAGTTGGTGAATACACCATCGGTCAGTGTGGCCAGATCGCCAATATGTGCACGGTGATTGTCGAGGTGGTAGCCAAGGGACTCGGGCAGACCTTCGCGTAGAGCCAGGGTTGCCGCGCCCTCAGCCGGGTCGGAAAAGCGCATCAGTTCGCTCAGTCGGATCGCGCCATGCTGGTTGTCGAGGTCTCGCAACACGCCGCCTGCACCGATCGCTGCCAGCTGCTGATAGTCACCGATGAGCCGTACCGAGGCGCCCTTCTCGAGCACGAACGAGATGGCCTTATCCAACGAGATCGTGTCGGCCATTCCGGCTTCGTCGACGAGCACGAGTGTGGTCGGGTCGATTCGGCCCGGCAGTTGTGAGGTGGTGCCCGATTCGATCGCGTGGACCAGCTTTGCCAATGTGTCGGTGGTGGTCCCGGTCTGCTCACGGAGCGCCGCGGCCGCGGCCGCTGAGGGCGCCAAACCCACAACGTTGCCGCCCGACTCCTCCCAGGCTCGCGTCAGGACGCTCATCGCCGTCGTCTTGCCCGTACCAGCTGCAGCAATGCCGAGTTGGACTCGTGCGCCGCTTGTGGCCATGGCTCGAGCCATCTCGGCTTGGCCGCGGTTGAGCTCCACACCGTGCGCGGCGCTCTCTAGCAACGCGACATCGACAGCGAGGTTCGGGATTCGACGACCGTCAGTTTGGCCGGCTGCAGAGACTATCCGCCGTTCGGCGTCGAGGACCGCCTTGCTCGTGAACAGATCACTGCCTGCGACGTGGTAGACGCTAGAACCGTCAACTCTCCGCAACTGCTCCGGGTCAACGATCGCGTCGCGATCGGACGCCAGGGAGATCGACATTTCGACCGCCGCATCGACGATCAGAGTCACCACATCATTGATCCGATTCGCGGGGACATCCCCGACCCTGACTTGGCGTTGGGCCTCGGCGAGCAGATGCCAAACCTGCCACGTGGAGCGTCGCTGCTGGATCTGTGCCAACGCCGTTGCAGCGGTCTTTTTGACCCAGTCAGACGTGACGCGCTCGGGGGGTGGTCCGGTCGATGTGAGAGCGACCTGAACCATACGGTCAACGGACTCGGGAGTTCCGAGCGCGCGACTGGCCTGTTCACGCCACGTCTCACGCTGCTCCGCCAAGCTTCGCGGCTCGTGCTTGGCTTCGCGAGTTTCCAACGTCGCCTGCTGGGCCAGCTGAATCGCCTCCACTGGAGTCGGTGGCCGGCCGTGGGCGTCTTGAAATTTCGACACCAACTGCGCACGCCGCACTTCAATGCTGGCGCGCCGCGAAGACCAAAGATCGTTCAATCCTGGGTCAACACCAACGACTTCTCGGATCGGACGCTTGCGTGGATCGGAGCCGGCCCGTTCGGCAAACCGAATCCCCAAGGACTCATTCAAATGCCGCTCGAGCGCGGTGTTGTAGGTCTCCGATGCTGAAACAGTTGCCTTGAACAGCACGCGTCCATCGATCGATCGCCACTTCCCCTCGAGCGTTTGAACCTTGTTCGCGACCGCAACATGTGTGTGAAGGTCGGGGTCGCCAGCTCGGGAATCGCGGTGAGTGAACGCGGTGGCCACCAGCCCTTTGACGTCGACCTGCTGGGTTCCGTTCGTGCCCATTCTCGTGAACAGAGCTTCACGCTCAAGAAAGGCCAACGCGTCTTTGACGGCGGCTTCATGGGCCAGCTCAATCTTGGTCGCTGTCTGGCGATCGGCCACCGCCCACAAACTTGAGACGCTTTTGACCGGCGAGAAAGTCAGATCAAACCCCGCTACCGCAGTGGTTCGCGGTCGCGAATGCTTGGCCACGGTAGCGGCCAACTCCCGCGCATCAGCGGGCTCGCGCCCGTACTCGGTCGCGAAGTATTCGCGAGCAACCTGTGTCCGGATTCGCGCACGGTCCTCAATGGTGACCGGCGCCTCGCGGGGTAGGCCGGCATCGACATTGAGCTCCTCGATCCTTCTGGCGACCTCGATCTGGTACGTAGGAACATCGGCCTGATAGACCTTGAACGGCTGGCCGAGATTGCGTACTGCAGCGACCTCCGCCTCAGTGGGGGAGCCTTCCAGCGCCGCGATCCTCTCGGCAGCTAGCGGGTGAAATCCCGAGGCGAACAGAGCTTTCATCTGTTCGTCCGTTACTGCATCACCTTCGGCGATGCCGTCAATCCCGACCAGCCCGGACCCGATCCACTGGCCTGGAGTCTCACCCTTGTCGGTGTAGTACGACGCCAGCGACGTGTGCCCCTTCTCGGTGGCATCTTGCCGGGCGACCTGCCGGGTCAGGTAGTCATAGCCTGACCCGGCAGTCAGCTTGTGCAGCGACATCGTCACGTAAAACAAAGGTCAGACAGGGTGCGCTCAGACGCCACTAGTTCACGATTAAACTACCGGGAATGCAAGAGGTGTGTGACGAAATTCTTTGGAGGAGGTGTCGTCTCAGATAGGGGATCTCGACCTTTGTTGTTCAGGAGGTCTCCTGATGAGCGATGACAAGGAATCGAAGGAGCCGAGCAAACCTCGGTTGTGTGAGCGGTGCGAGAAGAGGATGCCTCCACAGAAGCGGGGCAGACCCCGGCGTTGGTGTTCCCAGAAATGCCGGCAATCGGCATACGAGGAACGTCACGGTCTGGAGAGCTGGAAGGACAAGCAGCCCCGCGTCAGCAGTCTGTCCGACGTGGTCGAGGTGGCGCAGGATCGTGCAGCACGACGGGAGGTGAGGAGTCGCCAGTTCGGTCGTGGTCGAGAGGCGACGCACGACTCGTCCGAGTGCCTGCAAACCGTACGGTCGGACTACTTGCTGATGGCTTTCGTGGTTGAGCACCTCGCCGACATTGTTAGCGCCCACGGGGTCGTGAATACATTCGACGGGCGAATTCTCGCCAGAGCGGTATCCGAACTGGTGAACGCGGTTCTGGAGAAATGCGCGGCGGTCGTGCCCGTGGAGGCGTGTCCTGGGATCAACCCACCGACGCCCGAAACGTAGAGGTCGCCGGGTTCCCAAAAATCATGCTCGCCGGGCCCATAACCCAGAGGTCACAGGTTAAGATCCTGTCCCAGCACACCGTCCGCGCTACCAATGAAGGCCCATGACCAGCACTTGCCGGTCAGGGGCCATGTCATTTCTCAGCCAAAAATGAAACTCGCCGTGACTCCATTTGGAATTTCGCCGCGTAATAGCGCTGGATCCAAGTCGGGCTGTCGTCTTCCGTGATGACCCCAACGTGGTCGAGCGCCTGTTGTGACTTGGCACAGTTGTCCGCCCGATTTTCGGTGTCTGGCTCCGTACATCCGTGTCGGAAATGTGACTAGCGTCATGCTGACAGGCGCGGCATTGCGTCTGTGAGCACCCAGGCAACGAGGACGAGTCTCCAGCCGTACAACCGCTGTCTGGGGATCGACGAGTGTGAGGAAGTACGTACAGATGGACAGCATTGCAATAGGTTCGCCTTTCGACGGCCTTGACGTGGAATCCTTGCGCGAGCGCTACACGAACGAGCGTCTGCGTCGCGAAAATCCATCGCAGCTAGGCCAGTTCATCGCTGTGGAGGATGACCTGGAGCAGCTGGGCGAAGACCCTTACATCAACGAACCGCTGGTTCGTGACGCGCTGACGGAGACCGTCGATGTTCTGATCGTCGGAGCCGGATTCGGTGGCCAGCTCGCGGCCGTACACCTGCAGAAGCGAGGCATCGAGGATATCCGCATTCTCGACAAAGCCGGAGACTTCGGTGGGACCTGGTACTGGAACCGCTATCCCGGATGCCAGTGCGACATCGAGTCGTACATCTATCTGCCGCTTCTGGAAGAGACCGGCTACATGCCGACCGAGAAGTACGCGTACGCGGCAGACATCCTCGCCCACGCGCAGCGAATCGGAAAACACTTCGGGCTCTACGACAAGGCGCTGTTTCAGACAGAGGTCGCCAGCATGACCTGGGACGACTCGTCCAGTCGTTGGGACGTGCGAACCGACCGCGGCGACGTGATCCGCGCGCGCTACGTCTACACGGCCAGCGGTCCCCTCAATCGGCCGAAGCTTCCCGACATCCCGGGTATCGACAAGTTCGCAGGAAAGATCTTCCACACCAGCCGATGGGACTACGACTACACCGGTGGCGACCGCACCGGCGGCATGATGGGCTTGGCGGACAAGAAGGTCGCGATCGTCGGGACCGGCGCCACGGCAATCCAGGCGGTTCCGTACCTGGCGAAGGACGCTGAGCACCTCTATGTAGTGCAGCGCACCCCGTCGAACGTCAGTCGGCGGGGGAACAGGCCAACCGACCAGTCGTGGGTCGATGCGCTGACACCCGGGTGGCAGCGTGAGCGGATGGATAATTTCAGCCGCATCAGCGCTGGAATCCTCGGCGAGGGCGATCTGGTCGAGGATGGCTGGACGGCCATGTTCCACGACCTCTACACGGGATTCGGGTGGACTCCGCAGGAAGGACTAGATGTGACACCCGATGTGATGATGACGGTCCTTGAGCTCACCGACTATTACATGGGCGAGCAGATGCGTGAGTGGATCGCGCGGCAGGTCGATGATCCCGAGACTGCTGAGGGCTTGAAGCCGTGGTACGGCGTACTCTGCAAGCGGCCCGCTTTCAACGACGAGTACATTCCGTCGTTCAATCGCGACAACGTCACTTTGATCGACACCCAGGGCGCAGGTCTGGAGGCCATCACCGAGGACTCGATCGTGTCGAACGGGATCTCATACCCGGTCGACTGCATCATCTTCGCGACCGGATTCGAAGTCGCGACATCGGCCAACCGCACTTCTGGCGCGAACATCACTGGTCGCGGCGGAGAGTCGCTGGCCGACCACTTTGCCGAAGGGCCGCGTACATTCCACGGGTTCTACGTACACGGGTTTCCCAACCTGTTCTTGCTCGGTTCGGGAAACAACGCGGTGAAGGGAAACTTCACTGACATGCTGGACGAGCAGGCCGAGCACATCGCAGGTGTGATCGCCGATGCCCAGGAGTTTGGAGCCACCAGGATCGAGACGAGCGCCGAGGCTGAGGAGAGGTGGCGCGAGACGATCAGGGAAAAGACGCAGGAGGTCCGCGCGATCATGGCCACCTGCACCCCCGGCTACTTCAACAGCGAAGGGGACCTCGAGCGCAGCTGGGCCGCCAACACATACGGCGGCTTCGGTGGAGTCCCCGAGTTCACTGAGCTACTTCGGGCCTGGCGCGCCGACGGCGACCACGTCGGTCTCGCACTCAGCTGAGTTCAGATGGTGGCTCTCATCAGGATGAAGTTGATAGTATGAACGTAAGGTAAAAGACCTCCACCCGAGTTCAAGTGTCCAGTTCCATTGGGAGTGTGTGTGACCAGCCTGACCGACCAAACCGTGCTTGTGACGGGAGCCAACAGAGGCATCGGACAAGAGTTTGTCCGACAGCTCCTGGATCGGGATGCCGCGAAGGTCTACGCAGCGGCCCGCGATCCAGACGCCATTGCGCTGACTGATCCGCGGATGCACCCTCTGCAGCTCGACGTGACCGATGCCGGCTCTGTGACCCGGGCGGCTGAGATTGCGTGCGATGTCGGCATCGTGGTCAACAATGCGGGAATCTCGTTGGTGTCTCCGATACTCGACGACGACAACTCAGCTCTGCGGCAAGAGCTTGAGGTCAACTTCTTCGGCCCGCTGGCGGTCACAACAGCATTCGTGGATGGTGTGGTCGAACGCTTGGGCGCCGTCGTCAATATTGCCTCGGTGATGTCCTGGGTGGCACTCGGCGGCAGCTACAGCGCCTCGAAGGCCGCTCTGTGGTCAGCGACCGACTCGATGCGGGTCGAACTCGCGCCCCGGGGAGTCCAGGTCGTGGGCGTCTACATGGGATATGTCGACACTGACATGACAGCGGGTGTCGAGGCACCGAAGACATCAGTTGAAGACGTCGTCAGGCTGGTGCTCGACGGGGTGGAATCCGGCGTCAGCGAGGTTCTCGTCGACGATGCCGCTCGTCAGGTGCGCGCTGGTCTCCATCTTCCGGTACGGGAGCGCTACGAAGCAATAGTCGCGGCAATCAGCTGATGTATCATCCCGACCGTATTACGACGATCGAGCGGGTTGCCGTCCGGTGATTGGCGCTGGCCGAGTGCAGACGAGCGCGGTGGCTATCGGTTCGCTCGGCGGCTGAGGCCTGATCTCCCATGTTCGAATCGTTTCGTCAGCGGAAGGTGAATGTTGAGGTCGGGATCAACGCGCTCATTGGCGGGAGCGGTGACCCCGTACTCATGTTGCATGGCTATCCACAAAACTTAGCGATGTGGGCGCGGATCGCGCCCTTGCTCGCGTCGGACCATACTGTCGTGTGCACCGATCTTCGTGGGTATGGTGATTCGGACAAGCCAGCACAGGACGCGGACCTCGCCAACTACAGCTTCCGCCGGATGGCTCAGGACCAGGTCGATGTCATGCGCATGCTTGGCTTCGACCGTTTTCATGTCATTGGGCACGATCGTGGGGCGCGCACGGCGCACCGGATGGCGTTAGATCATCCGAGCGTTGTGCGCTCGCTCGCGGTACTGGACATCGTGCCCACCTATGACATGTTCGATCGTGTCGACGCCGTCACGGCGCGTGCCTATTGGCATTGGTACTTCCTACAGCAGCCGGCTCCGTTTCCTGAGGAGATCATCGCGGCTAACCCAGACCAGTTCTTCGAGGGGTGTCTTACCGGATGGGGAGCCATGCGCCTTTCGGACTTCGATCCCGAGCAGCTCGACGCCTACCGGCGCACGTGGCGCCAGCGCGAATCGATCTTCGGGGGCTGCGCCGACTATCGCGCCGCGGCCGACGTAGACGTTCGTATTGACGAGGCTGATCTCGACCGAAAGATCGACTGCCCGGCGCTTGTGGTCTGGGGAGAGCGGGGGATCGCTCGGTTGTTCGACATGGATGAGATATGGGCGGCTCGCCTCTCCAACATGCGCACTGCCAGCCTCCAAAGCGGACACTTCTTTGTGGACGAGTTTCCGGACGAGACCGCCGTCATCCTTCGCAACTTCTTGGATGTGGCGAGCCAAGAGATCTCGGAGAGATGAACCCAGCGTGGACTGAGCCCCGCCTCAACCCCGTGGGCGGCGGAAGGCGCCGCGACCGTTGCGGCGCACCAAGGCGACAACCGTGGCCACGCGCCCGCGATTTGGGTCAGGCTCCTGGCCGGCGCCGAGGCGGTGAAGCTGATCGGTGTGCCAGCTGAGGTCCAGGAGGCCGTCGAGCTGCTTGAGGTCGGCGACTCGTCTCAGAGCGCGGCGCATGCCGAACTGCATCTGGTGAGCCTCGATGGACTCGGCACGACCGCCGAGGATCACCGACGCCGAGTCAGTGGTGACGACCGTGGGGCGACCGATGCCTACGACATCGCACTCGCCTGCCGCGACAGCCGAATCCATGCCGGTGCGTGATCTGAATCCGCCGGTGACGGCAAGGGGAACATCTCCCACCACCTCCCGGACGGTACGGGCGTACTCGAGGAAGTACGCTTCCCTCTCGCGTGTCGATGCTGCGGAGGTGCCCATCATGGCCGGTGACTCGTAACTGCCGCCGCTGATCTCGATCAGGTCCAAGCCCTCGCCGGCCAGGGCGGCGAGGACGTCGCGGGACTCGTCCTCGGTGAATCCGCCTCGTTGGAAGTCAGCGGAGTTGAGCTTGATGGCGACGGCGAATCCGGGGGAGACCTGAGATCGGATGCGTCGGACAACCTCCAGCGGGAATCGCATGCGGCGCTCGGGGTCGCCGCCCCATTCGTCGGTCCTCAGGTTTGACAGTGGTGAGAGGAACTGGTTGACCAGGTAGCCATGGGCGCCGTGGACCTGGACGCCGTTGAATCCGGCGGTCTCGCACACGGCTGCTGCCGTCGCGAAGCGATCGATGATTTCCTCGATCTCATGGCCGGTCAGCTCCCGGGGAGTAGTGGCGCCGGGCATCTTCAGGGCTACCGCACTCGGTGCAACGGGAGTGTTCCGCAGCGACATGATGTTCGACTGACGTCCCGGATGGTTGAGCTGTGCCCAGATTGGGACGCCGGCGTCCTGGGTGGTCTTGGCCCAGCGGGACAGTGCGTCGAGGTCGCGTTCGTCCTCGATGACGACGTTGCCGGGTTCGCCGAGCTGGCGGCGGTCGACCATGACGTTGCCCGTGATGATCAGGCCGTATCCGCCGGTGCTCCAGCGCTGATAGAGCTGTGAAAGCCGGTGGTCGGGCGAGTTGTTGCGGTCACCGAGCGCCTCGCTCAGGGCCGCCTTCATGATGCGGTTGGGCAGGACCTGACCGTTGGGCAGTGTCAGCGGATCGTGGAGAGTTGGCATGGGAGTTCCTCGTTCGGGTGGACTGGTCAGACGTGGGAGAGGCGTTCGTGGGCGGTGGCAGCGAAGCGGTCGAAGAGCTGACTCACGGTCTCGATGTCGCCCTCGACGCTGGCGCCGCCGGATCCGATCTCGTCGCTGAGGCTCATGGTTCCGAGAGACAGGGCGAAGAAGGCAGTTGGCGCGCACTGCAGATGTGAGCCGCCGGTGGTCCCACTGGGACCTGATCGCACGGTCATACGGCCGTCGCGCACGGAGATGTTGAAGAGGTCGGGAGCACTCACCTCGAGGTCGAGCTCGAGGTTGCCCAGTAGCGCGGGTGAGATCGCGGCTGACATCACCAAGGCAACCATGTCGGACCGGGATTCGACAGTGTCGAGGTCCGGCATCAGGCCGAGCCCCCACAGGCCCAGACCGAGGACCGGCTCGCGGAGCACCTCGCCGTACGCCGTCAGGGCGTACGCCCCCTCCAGGCTCTTCTCGGCCACGCCCGCATCCTGGAGGCGACGGAGTCGTGTTGTGAGGCGGTTGGGGCCGGCGGTCGGTAGCGCGTTGCCGAGCTCGGTGAATCGCTTCGGTCCCAGCAGCAGCTCCCGCACGACCAGCAGCGTCCAGCGTTCGCCGAGTACGTCGAGCGCGCACGCCAGAGGGCACCCTTGTCCGTAGAGGCGGCGGGCTTCGTCGGTCGGAGTCGGGGTGCTCATCGGCTCACCGTGGAACGCGCAATCCCGTTCTTCTCGAGCTCGTCGAGGGCGCCTTGCACAGCATCGTCAGTCAGGTACTTGGCGTCGAGGACTGGGGCGGCAATGCCGCGCAGAGTCGACACCGGGCGCCACCGACCCGGCACCGTGAGCCTGCGGCGCCGTTCCTCAACGCCACTGACGATCGCCGCCGCAGCGGTCTCGGGCTTGATGCGCTTGAGCATGAACTTCGGGCTCGCCGACAAGAGGGCGAGCAGATGAGGATCTGCGTCGATGCCATCGCGGATCATGTCTGTCTCGATGAGCGAGAAGTACGCCGTCATGACCGACACGCCATGCATCGCCAACTCGGTGTTGAGTCCGCGGCCCAGCTGCTCGACCGCGGCCTTGCTCATCGCGTACGGGATGGCGCCGGCGCCGTTCATATACGCGAAGACGGAGCTGATCAGCACCATCTGTCCCTGATTCGCGATGACGTCCTCGATCGTGGCCGTGACGGTGTTTGTCACGCCGTCGACGTTGACCGCCATGACAGCGGCGGTGTTCTCGGGTCGTGACGCGCGCATCGTGCCGCCGACGCCCAGGATGCCGGCGTTGGCGATGACGAGGTCGATGCGACCGCGTGTCGAACGCGCCAAATCCACCGCGCCACGCACGGAGGAGAGATCGGTGACATCGCACTCGACTGCCAGCCCGAGGCCGTCCGGTAGTGACGCAGCGGTCCGCTCGGCGATCGCCAGATCGCGGTCGGCGATGACGACGTAGGCGCCACGCTTTGCAAGCTCCATCGCGGTTGCCGCTCCAAGACCGCGGCCTCCTCCCGTGATGAAGGCGACCTTGCCGGAGAGCGGATATGCCGTGTGAGGACGCGGATTGAGTCTCATGTCGGAGACCATAGACCATGTCTATACGAAATGTATAGCGAATCTATTGACGAGAGCGGATCCACTAGCCATTATGGTCGTAATATCAATCTGAGGAGCACTGCCATGAAGTGGAAAGACGTACCCAACCAGACAGTCGACGTTGACGGGGTGTCGTTCACCTATCGCGCACTCGGGCCGGAAGGCGACGTGCCGGTGGTTCTCCTGCACCACTTGATGGCGGTGCTGGATGACTGGGACCCGAGGGTCATCGACGGCCTCGCGGCACATCGCCGCGTCATCGCGTTCGACAACCGAGGTGTCGGTGGCACCGGTGGTTCGGTGCCGAACGATGTCGAAGACATGGGTCGCGACGCCATTGCGTTCATCCATGCGCTGGGTCTGAAGCAGGTCGACCTTCTCGGGTTCTCGCTCGGTGGCGGCGTCGCGCAGATGGTCCTCCTCCAGGAGCCAGGCCTGGTTCGGCGCGCAATCCTGGCTGGCACGGGACCCCGTGGCGGAGGCGGCATCGAGGAGATCACGAAGGTCGCCGTCACCGCGTACGCCAAGGCGGCGCTGACCTTCAGCGACGCGCGGAACTTCCTGTTCTTCCCGCGTACGCCGGCGGGCAAGCATGCTGCGAAGGACTACTTCGCTCGGCTCGACGAGCGCACGTCCGGGAAGGACAAGTCGATCTCCTTGCAGGCGCGTCGCGCCCAGCTGAAGGCGATCCGCGCGGCCGGAATGTCCCAGCCCGACGATCTGTCGGTCATCAGCCAGCCAGTCTTCGTCGCGAACGGAGACCACGACATCATGGTGGCCAGCAGCCACTCGATCGGTATGGCTAAACGGATGCCGAATGCTCACTTCAAGATCTACCCGGACTCCGGCCATGGTGGCGTCTTCCAGCACCACGAGGAGTTCGTCAAGGACGCCCTGCAACACCTCGCCGGCTGACTGGAAGGGGCGGGGATGTGCATGGATATGGATTCCGATCTCGTGCGATTGCTGCTCAGGCCCAATCGGGACATCGACCACGTGGCCGGCACAACTGTTGGGCCAGCTTCGGACACGAACTCGCACCGGTTGGGCAGCAGAGGGTCTTTGTGTTGCGGCACGAAAGGCGGGCACGATGATCAGCCCGCGACCCGATGCTGGCGCCGGGCCCATCCGTAACGATTGTTCTTTACCCCTCATGTTTGACGCGAGGGGCGACCCGCACATCGGCGGACGACCGCCACCCTTGTACAACTCAGGAGAAGTAGATGGTCAAGAACTCCAATCGCAACCTGTCGTGCCTGCTGAGTGACTCGGCAGGGCGCCATCCTGATCGACCGGCGATTGTCTTTGGGGGGTCTGAGCTGACCTATGCCGAGGTCGATGCTGCAGCCAATCGTGTCGCGAACCTCTTGGCGTCAAGGGGCATTGAGCCGGGGGACAAAGTTGCGCTGTCATCGCCCAATGTTCCCTACTTCACGATCATCTACTTCGGCATCCTGAAGGCGGGCGCGACAGTTGTACCCCTCAACATCCTGCTCAAGCCGCGCGAAGTCGCGTACCACCTGGCAGATTCAGAGGCGAAGGCCTACTTCGCCTTTGAAGGATCGGCGGACCTGCCGATTGGTGAGGCCGGCTGGCTCGGATTCAGTGAGACGGAGAGTTGCACGGACTTTTTCCTCGTGTCGGCGCCTCACTCGACGCCGAACGCGACACTGGCCGATCAGCTTTCGACAGGAGGTGCGCTGGACTACGCAGAGGAGGTGGCCAATCAGTCCTCGAACTTCGCAACTGTTGCGGTTGATGATGAGGACACGGCCGTCATTCTTTACACGTCAGGCACGACTGGGCAACCCAAGGGCGCGGAACTACGCCACCGCAACATGCGCGACAACGCGCTCGCTGGCCCGGCAATGTTCGGCGTCGACCCATTGCATCCCGACACGTACTTGTGCGTGCTTCCCCTGTTCCACTCTTTCGGGCAAACCGTCATTCAGAACGGCGGCTTGGCATTCGGTGGAACAATCGTGATGCTGCCCCGGTTCGAAGCAAACGCGGCGCTCGAGCTGATGTTGGCGAATCGTGTGACATTGTTCGCCGGCGTACCGACGATGTACTGGGGTTTGCTGGGTGCACTCGAGGCCGCACCCGATGGAGCGCAGATCGACGTGGCGACGCTGGCCGCGAACCTCCGTGTGGCTATCGCAGGTGGGTCGGCCCTTCCCGGTGAGGTGCACAAGAACTTCAAGGAGCGCGTGGGTGTGACGATCCTGGAAGGCTACGGATTGTCAGAAACATCGCCGGTGGCGGCTTTCAGCGTGTATGGCGAGGACCCACGGGTCGGGTCGATCGGCAAGCCGATCCCCGGGGTAGAGATGAAGCTCATCGACGACGACTGGACGGATGTGCCCGACAACCCGAACGCAGTTGGCGAGATCGCGATCAAAGGTCACAATGTCATGAAGGGCTACTACCAACGCCCCGACGCGACAGCCGAGTCCATCAAGGACGGTTGGTTCCGTTCGGGGGACCTGGCAAAGAAGGACGCCGATGGCTACTACTTCATCGTCGACCGTTCAAAGGACATGATTATCCGCGGTGGTTTCAACGTGTACCCGCGTGAGATCGAGGAAGTGCTGATGCAGCACCCAGCAATCTCTTTGGTGGCAGTGATCGGTGTCCCGAACGATAGGCACGGTGAGGAGATCAAGGCAGTCGTCGTCAAGAACAAGGATCACGACGGCGTGACAGAGAGCGATGTGGTGGCATGGGCGAAGGAGCAGCTCGCTGCGTACAAGTATCCGAGGGTCGTCGAGTTCGTGGATGAGCTCCCGATGACGAGTACCGGCAAGATACTCAAGCGACAGCTCAGCTGATCTGGCCCACGAGGTACTAGGCAGGCGTCGCCGGTGTCAGGAGGCGCCGCGCCTCCATAGCCAGGTAGAGGTGAGCGGCGTCGATCGGCTCTGTGGGGGTGCGGCCTGTTGCCTGACAGAGTTTGGCCATGCGGTACCGAACAGTATTGGGGTGGCAATGCAGCAGTTTGGCCGCCTGTGCAGTCGATCCTTTGGCATCGAACCAGGCGCGGAGGGTGCTCATCAGCAGGTTCTGTTCTTCGACTGGCAGCATGGTCAGTTCGCCGAGGACGTCGAGAACCAGTTCGGCGGACACCTCCTGCTCTGACGAAAGCAAGACAGCCACTCGGGCCTGCTCGTAGCGCAGGACAGTGCTGTTCCCTGGGGCAGCCGCACCTCTCGCTGCGCGGGCATCGGCCGCAGCGGCGCTGGTCTCCGACACCGAGGTGAAGACCTCACTAACACCGACGCGGCCGAGCTGGAGGCCAGCTAGGTGGTCGGTGAGACGCTCGACCGGATACCGGCGGCTCAAGGCGATCAGTCCGACCTCTCCATCGATATCGGACCGCCAGGCGGTGTGGACCCCGCACGCGGCCAAAGCACGGTCGGTCGACACCAAAACGCCGTCCTTGCCGGCCGGCAGGGGATCAGTTGCCACCACTACGAAGGTGCCTCTTGAGGGCAGTCGTAGCGCGGTTGCCACTCCCGAGATCGTCAATCCGGTCGAATGAGTGCCGTGGAACAGGGCGGTCAACGCGACCTCCCGCAAGCGGGTGTCATGTCGGGTCTGCTCGACCTCGAATTCCCGGTAAGCGGTGCTCAATATCTCTAGGTACTCGTCGAGCGTGTTCCAGAAGATCGCCGCTGATTGCAACAGGTGTTGGACGGTGCTCGGGTCCGAGCCAAGCATCTTGACGAGTTCGTCCCATATGGATGACATGCCTAAGCGATATGCGCGCTGTACAACCTCCAGTGGCGCACCCTGCTCTGCTCTCCTACGGCCAGTCTCGCGAGGCGGAGCCGTGACACCGTCGTCATGATCGCCGGAGATTGCGCTGAGAATTGCGAGGATGTTGGGTCGCACGCTCTCCATGAGCGGGCCGAAGCCGAGCGTCTCGGAGTAGTAGGGCTCCTTCGCAGCGATCTGCTCCGATATGACACGTGCCAATCGGTCGACGTCGTTCGCGAGTTGGTGACAAGCATCAACCACGACGTTTCCAGACCCGCCTGGCATGAAGGGGTCGGGTGCGTCGTTGCCGATGGACACGTGCGGTGTCGCATAGATCGTCACTGTTGGTTCGCCTCCTCAGTGGCGTGACGGATCGGCCGTCTGGAAGGGATGAGACGGCCGATCCAGTTCATGGGTGACCAGCACATTGAGCGCCTCGCGATTCGCCATCGCTCGATACCCGTCCGGAACACCACCTAGATCCAACGTGCGATCGACCGTTGACAGGAATTCCAGAACCAACGATGCGAACTCGTCGGGGCATTCGATCTGCGGCATATGCCCGACACCGGTGAATAGGTGGGTCGTCGCGTGAGGGAGCACACGGCGCGCCTCATCAAGATGCCGGGCCGGCAGGATACGGTCGCGGTCACCCCACAGGACCAGGATGGGTTTGCCTCCAGCGGCGATGCGTTGGGTGAGCATCTCTCGCCACTCAATCTTCACTCCCCGCAGCGTGACCAATGATTTTGCCGTCTCCCACACGACCGCACCTGTCTCGGGCTGCCGGGCGATGGCCATGGCGTGGTCGAGCCGGGACTGGGTCACGAGCGCGGGATTTGCGAACGTCATGCGCTCAGCCATTCGTGCGCTCGATGGGGTCGTGTGGGTCGCTAGGAATCGACCGAGCAACGGGAGTGTCATGAGTCGAATCGGGATCGCGACTTCTTTGCCGAACCCCGCACTGTTCGCGAGCACCAGACTTGCTACGCGATCGGGTGCGAGAGTCGTGAACTGCTGTGCGACGGCGCCGCCGAGCGAGTTTCCGACGACGTGGAGCGGACGATCCTCACCCAACTGGTCGAGCGTCGCGAGAACGCCTCCAGCCAATTCCGCGAGTGTGGTCGGCGCAGATGACCGCTGGCTGAAACCCGATCCCGGGAGGTCGAGGGAGATAAGTCGGTGCCGTCCCGACAGCCTCGAGAACTGGGGAGCCCAGTCTTCGAGGCTGCGGCCGATACCGTGGAGGAGCAGCACCGGTGAGTTGGTCGGATCGCCGTCGACGCGAACTCGCGTTCGTCGCCCTTCGACGTTGATGACGGCTGTTGAGCTGGTCATCGGGCGCCGGCAAGTGTCTTGGCCGTCGCGGACGAGAACGACAGGGCGGGATCCTCGATGGGGTCCTTACCGAGCAGTTGACGGTCACCCTTGTAGTTCTGTTGGACCACCCAGGGTCCTTTCGATCCCTGCTGGGGGAACAAGTGCATTGCTCTGTTGACGTAGCCGGTGCCCATGTCGATATACGGACTGCGAATCATGGTCTGATCGTCAATCGTCGGAGTTGCCGTCGAATAGCCATGGCGGTCCATGTGGGCCAGAAGTCGACACGTCCATTGCGCGACGAGGTCCGCCTTCAGGGTCCAGGCGTGGTTGACGTAGCCGACGGTGAAGGTGAAGTTCGGGATGCCGCTCACCATGAGCGTCTTGTAGAACAAGTGGTCAGGCAGGTTCACCTTGTCGCCGTCGACGTGAAGTGGGATCTTGCCGAACGGCACCATGTTGAGGCCCGTGGCAGTCACGATCACGTCCGCCTCGAGCTCATCTCCAGATTCCAGCAGGATGCCGGTCTTGGTGAATCGGACGATTCGATCAGTCACTACGGAGGCCTTGCCCGCCGAAATGGACTTGAACATGTCGCCGTCGGTGATCACGCACATGCGCTGGTCCCACGGCGCGTAGTCCGGATTGAAGTGGGTGTCGACGTCGTAGCCCTCGGGCAAAGACTTGACGTTGACTTTTCTCACCAGCGCCCGCATCTGCTTGGGGAACTTGCGGCTCGCGTTGTAGAGCAGCGTTTGCTTGTTGATATTGACGCTACGCGTGATCTTGTGCGCGGTGGAGTCCCGCAGCACCTTGCGGAGGAGAATCGGCAAGGGATCCTTGCGCGGAGCGGGCATGACGTAGGACGGTGACCGTTGAAGCATCGTGACGTGCCCGGCTGTCTCGGCCATCACGGGCACCACCGTCACAGCTGTCGCGCCGCTTCCGATGACAACGACCTTTTTGTCGGCGTAGTCGAGATCGGCGGGCCAGTGCTGCGGGTGAACGATCTCGCCGAGGAAGTCGTCGCGACCATCGAAATGTGGGGTGTAGCCCTCGTCGACGTCGTAGTAGCCCGCCGCGGATGACAGGAAACCGGCGGTGATCTCGAAGTGCTCGCCATCACTGGTGCGCTCAACGATGACGGTCCACTGCGCGTCCGTCGTGGAAAAGTCGGCCGAAACAACCCTGTGGCCCAGATGGATCTTCGATCCCAGGTCGTTCTCGTCGATTGTCTCGTGCAGGTACTCCAGGATCTCGTCGGCGTCGGCGATGGCATTGTCCTTGTTCCACGGTTTGAAACCGAAACCGAACGCGTACAGATCGGCGTCTGAGCGGATCCCGGGGTATCGGAACAGGTCCCAGGTACCACCGATCGCGTCGCGCGACTCGATGATCGCGAACGTCCGGCCGGGTTGCAGGGTTGTGAGGTGGTAGCCCATGCCGATGCCGGTCAGCCCAGCACCGACTACGAGCACGTCAACGTGAGGTGGGACTGAGGTAGTCGCAGAGGATGCGGTCATGTTCGTTCTTCTCTCTGGGTGATTGCGTGCTGAGATGTGCCGGAGTGGGGATTCAGTGCGGCATGAGGAGAGAGACGATTTCAGACACCTTCGAGATGTCGGGGACTGCCAGGAAATCGGGCTCCAGGAAAGATGGGCTGGGCCAGGTGTAGTAGCCCTGTCCGGTTTGAGCCCCAAGCAGGCCTTTGTCGAGCAGGTTTTCCTTGATGTAGTTTGCGTTGGCCGTCATCTGCTCGTCGCTGTTCTCGACGCCCCAGTACGACAGGACGTCGTAGGCAGTCTTCATGCCGACCTGGTCCAACATTCCGAATGGACCGATGGGGAAGCCGAACTTCATGAACGAGCGGTCGACATCCTCGGGTGTGCTGATTCCGTTGGTCACGAGTGTTTGCGCCGCATTGGAGAGGGCAACCGTCCAGGTGTTGACGACATATCCGTTCTGTTCCTTACGCACGGGGATAGGCATCATTCCGATCTCGATCGCAAATTCAGTGATCTCCGTCAGGGTGGTGCGCGTCGTGCTGGCGTGAGCCATGATCTCTGCGAAATTCATTGCCCAGATGCCGTTGCCGAAGTGCAAGGCACAGAACTTCTCGGGTCGGCCGGTCGCCTCGGCGAAGGTGCTCGGTAGAAATGTGGAGGAGTTCGTCGCGACCAGGGTGTGCTCCGGGAGGAAGCTGGCCATTTCTTCGTATACGGCCGTCTTGACGTCAGGTATCTCTGGGACGGCCTCGATCACCAGATCGGTCTGCGCGACTGCGTCAGCGAGGACTGTCGTGTACGTCAGTCGATCGCGCGTCGCGACAATCTCTGCGTTAGTTGCGCCGACGTCGGCGAGATAGATCGCGGCATATTGGTCGTGCATGTCACGGCAATGCTTCAGCGCGTCCTCGGCGATGTCGTAGACAATCACGGTCTTGCCTTTGTATGCGCTGTGCCAAGCGATCTGGCCGCCAAGGACGCCAGATCCGAGGAGAGTGACGTTGTTCAGTCGAGACATAATGCAGGCTTCTTTCACGATTCGGCGCGAGTCGCAACCCTTGTGGAACTGGGGAGGGACTCGCTCATTCGGATGGCCCGTTGGCTGCAATTGCAGTTGTTCGGAGTGTGACTGGGGACACAATCTATGGCGAGGTTGCGGTGTGGCGCTCGTCACGTTGCGCCAAACTTTTTGAGCCCGATTGTGACCCCGTGACAAAGCGGTGTGCCTGGCACAAGGGGTGGCGGGGAGCGGAGGCAACACGATGATGGGGTCGGGTGGACTCCGAGAATCGCCCATCCCGACCCCGCCGCGGCCCCTTCAGAGGTCCTTGAGGAAGGTCAGCAGCTCATGATTGACGACGTCGGGGTGCTCTTGCTGGATCCAGTGCCCGCAGTCCGGAATGATGACCGATCTGCGCAGATCAGAGACGTGATCAGCCGCTCGCAGGCGGGCTTCCTGGCTCCAGATCGTCGCGACGTCCCGGTCACCTCCAATGAACATCGCTGGCACCGTCAATGGCTGGCCCTGGTACTGGCCGAGCACCTCCCAGTTGAGGTCGGCGTTCGTGTACCACGCCAAAGGTGCCCTCATGCCTCCAGCCTCGAGCTCGTCGATGAAGATGTCGAGGGTCTCCTGATCGAGCCAGGCGGGCAGCGTCTCGGGAGACTGGAGGTTGACGGCGAAACCCTCGCCGTCGGGCACGCACATCGCGGCTCGTACGAATCCGATCAGATGCTCTGGCGGCAACGAGGTCAGATCGACCCCGTCCAGCTCGGGGGGCAAAGGGCTGTCAGCCGACAACCCATAGAAGCCGCTCGTGATGAAGGTACGCAGATCTTGTTCGATCTCCTTTTCTGCCTTGCCCGAGCGATCGGCAAAATAGTCTTGGTAGAACGTCAGCCCGGGCCCTGCGATCTCCCGGTGGGTGACCGTCGGCCGAACCTCGCCGAATGGGTCGCCCGGAAGGGCTGCGAGCCCCCGGGCACCGAAAGGTACGCTCAGGCCGACCACGGCTCGAAACACGTCCGGCCTTGTCCAGGCCGATGCCCACGCGACCGGCGCGCCGAAGTCGTGCCCGACGATGACCGCAGTGCTCTCTCCGAGAGCCTCGACGACACCAACGCAGTAGGCGACAAGCTCGGTGATCCGGTAGTCGGACGGCTGCTCAGGTTTTGCTGAGCGTCCGTAGCCAGGCATGTCCATTGCCACCGCGCGATAGCCTGCGGCGCCGAGCGCG
This sequence comes from Aeromicrobium panaciterrae, assembly GCF_039537165.1. GTDB lineage: Bacteria > Actinomycetota > Actinomycetes > Propionibacteriales > Nocardioidaceae > Aeromicrobium > Aeromicrobium panaciterrae. The sequence goes on from NZ_BAAAZZ010000002.1 coordinate 2,133,512, forward strand.
TCGAGCTGGTGATGCCAGGTGTAGGAAGACTCTGGAAACCCGTGGCACAGCAATACCAATGGCCCGGAATCGCCCGAAACACGCAGGTGGATTCTTCGGCCGTTCGACGTGACAGTTCGTTCTTGCCAATCTGAGCTCGGCATGTGGGCGACTCTCCTTCTTGAGCGGACGCATCTGACGACGGTCCTGTTGACGGTCCGCGGCGCCCAGTTGGACGAGGGGATCATGTGCTGAAGGCATCAGCAGGGCGGTGTGAAGCCGCTCACAAAAACGTAGATCGAACTCGTGGGCAACGTCTTGTGCCCGGATCCCAAGAAGTGTGCTGCGAACTGTTGTCGAACGACATGTTGAACGGGACGGAGCTAACGAGTGTGTGCGGGAAATTGGTGTGTGGCAGTGTGAGCCCAGCCACAATGAGGGAGGATCGTATGGAACAGCGCGCGCCAGAATGCCGGAATGCGATCCGGTCCAGCGTGAGGTGGTGGCGATGAAAAGAGCGATTGAAGGCGCAGAACTGGAGTGGCCACCGTTGCACGGGGCGACGCCCGAACGTGTCTGGCGCGACGTACTTCAACCGATCGCTGGAATACTCCGGCAGTCTTCCGCAGCGGTGGCTGCGGACCTAGTCACCTTGGTCCGCGGCGAAGTCCCGGAGTTGTTCGTTGATGCACAGACGGTGGATGAGGCGATGTCGAGCACGGAGGAGAGCGTTCGGCTCTTCGCCCAGCTTCTCGAGGTTGGCGGGAATCCTGCCCAAAGCGACTTGCCCCCCTCGACTCTGGCCATCATGCGTTCGGCAGTTTGGAGACAAATCCCGTTGTCGTGGCACTCGCGGTTCTATCGACTTGCGCAACAGCACGTGTGGCGATGGCTGCACAGCCACATTGTCGACCAGACACCGGATGGATCGGATCGAGCGCTCGCGGTGGACCTAGCCACCACGATGCTCCTTCAGTTCGTTGATCGGGCGATGACGCTTGCTGACGAGGCATATGAGATCGAGCGGGAGAAATGGTTGCAGGGCGCTGCCGCGTCGCGTGGGGCTGCCATCGACGATGTGTTGGCCGATCGTGATCAAGATGTGACCTCCTTGTCGACGAGACTCAGATATGACCTGACCCGACACCACGTCGGGGTTATCGTGTGGTCGGACAATTGGTCACATGCGTCGACCTCCCTGCCGGCGCTCAGCGAAGCGGTCGCTGAGATTGCTCGGGCAAATGGAGCGGAGTCCAGCATCACCCATCCGTTGGGCTCGCTGGCGGTTGCCGGGTGGTTCAGCAGTCGTCGCGACTTTGGGCCAGACCTGGAGTTCAGTCTCGACAAGAAGGGCAGCCCGGTTCTTCCCGAGGGAGTCAAGGTGGCAGCGGGAGTGTCGGGTCATGGCATTGACGGGTTCAGACTGACGCACACCCAGGCCGGGCACGCACGCAGTGTGGCGGCCCTGCTTCCGCCCGAAGACGTTGATGTCACGCGATACCAGGATGTTGCGGTGATTGCGCTATGCGCCGCAGATCCCGAGCACGCTACTCGATTCGTCAGGCAAGAGCTCGGGTCCCTGGCAGCCGATGATGAGGCGACGTTTCGACTGGCGAAGACTTTGCAGATCTACCTTCGAGAGAACCGGAGCCGTGCGCGTGCCGCAGCTGTGCTGTCGGTTCATCCGAACACGGTGAACTACCGAGTGCGTCAGGCCGAGGAGCTCCTTGGTCGAAGTATTGACGAGAACTCGCTCGAACTTGGCGTCGCGCTCACGATGCTCCCGGCGCTAAAGCGGCTCGACGCTACTCGCTCAAGCGGCGTCTGAGGCGGCGATCTCGGGACACCGGAAGGCTGACTTGTGAGCGATGCTCGCATGTGAGGCCAGCGCTTGGTGGCGTTTCGCGATGCCGCACAAGTTGTAGCACGACACAAGTTGTTGCAGGAACGACTAGTTCTGCGCACGTGGAGTTCCCGCTGTGATGGGTGCCACACTCGCTCACGTCGGTCACCGCCAGCCCGCCCTGTCTCAGGGATCTCAGCCCTGATGCCGTCCGCATTTGGCGAGTCGCGTACGTCCCCAGGTTGACGTCGACACCGGGACTACGCCACATCAACCAATTGGTACGAATAGGAGAAACAACTATGGAAACGACTGATTCGAAGAGCATGAATGTCATCGTCATGCGCAAAGGGACATTGGAGATGATCACGGCTCCCATACCGACTCCAGGTCCCGGCGAAGTCTTGGTCAAGGTTCTCGCAACGGGAATCTGTGGCAGCGACCTGCATTGTCTGTCGCATACCGCCGAGCTCCTCTCGAGCACGAAGGCCGCGACGGGCGTCGACCTATTCGACATCGATGACGACGTCGTCATGGGCCATGAACTGTGCGCCGAAGTAGTGGAGTATGGCCCTGAAACCCGAGGCGACATCCCCGTGGGAACTCGAGTCGCCTCGCCGGGCATCCTGATCCGCGAACGCTTGATTCTCTTGGGCTATGCCGGGGTGGACATGCCGGGCGGGTACGCGGAGTACATGCTTCTCAACGAAGCTTTGATGATCCCGGTTCCGGACAACGTGCCTGACGAGATCGCGGCGTTGACCGAACCGCTCGCAGTCGGGCTGCATGCGGTCAACCGCGGCGACCTGGGTCCCGACGACGTGCCCTTGGTGATTGGGTGCGGCCCGATCGGCCTCGCGATCATCTCGATCCTGAAGATGCGCGGTGTGGGACCGATTGTCGCAGCAGACTTCTCGCCCTCACGGCGCGCGATGGCGAAAGACTTGGGCGCCGACCTCGTGGTCGATCCACGTGTCACGTCGCCCTATGAGGCCTGGCGTTCGGTCGCCGGGACCACGGATCCTGCGAAGTTGGCTCGTCCCAACCTGTTGTTCCCGAATGACGTGAGACCGTCGGTCGTGTTCGAGTGCGTCGGTGTGCCTGGCATCATCCAGGAGATCCTCGACGGTGCCGCGGCCTGCACGAAGATCGTCGTGGCCGGGGTGTGCATGCAGAAGGATGAGTTCTACCCGACGCACGCGATGCTCAAGGAATACGACTTTGTGTTCAGTATCGCATTCTCCGCCGAGGAGTACGCCGAAGTGCTCGGCCACTTGGCTTCAGGGGCGCTACAGGTCGCGCCCCTCATCACCGATCGCATCGGTTTGGCGGGGGTCCCCGAAGCATTCGAGCGCCTCGCGGATCCGGAGCGAGATGCCAAGATCATGGTTCTTCCCTCAGTCGGTTGAACAGGTCTCAGCCCATTGAGAGCACAACCTTGCCTTTGACGCGACCGGTATCGACGTAGTCCAGCGCATCGAGAGTCTTGTCGAAGGGGAAGACTCGGTCCACGACAGGGCGAATCGCCTTTGCGTCGACCAGCTTCGCGATCTCGCGAAGCTGGTCGCCGTTGGCCGTCATGAACAAGAAGGAGTAGCGGACGCCGAGGCGCCGGGCTGCCTTGCGCACCTTGCGACTGAGAATGCGGGTTGCCAGCTTTACTACAGGATTTGCTCCGATGTCCTTGGCGAAGCTGGGGTCGGGCGGCCCGCCGATTCCGATGGCGATGCCCCCTGGCTTGAGGATGTTCAACGACTTCAAGAGGCTCTCAGGGCCAAGGGAGTCGAGCACGAGGTCGTATCCGCTGAGGACCTTTTCGAAGTCTTCGACCGTGTAGTCGATAACGATGTCGGCGCCGAGGTCCCTAACCCACTCAACGTTCGCAGTGCTCGTCGTGGTGGCGACGGATGCGCCAAGGTGTTTGGCGAGCTGAATGGCGATTGTGCCGACGCCACCGGATCCTGCATGGATGAAGACTTTCTGCCCGGGAGAGATCCTGCCTTTCTCGACCAGGGCCTGCCACGCCGTCAGCGCCACCAAAGGAAGCGATGCCGCCTGCTCGTACGAGATTGTCGTCGGCTTGAGGGCGAGGTCTTTCTCCCTAACGGATATGAGTTCGGCAAAGGTGCCGACCCGGAAATCGCCGGGTCGCGCGTACACCGTGTCGCCAGGGGCGAACTGGGTCACGGCTGGCCCGACGCGCGCGACCACACCGGCGAGATCGTGGCCGAGGACGAATGGGGGCCGGTAGGGCAGGATGAGTTTGAACTCGCCAGCCGCGATCTTGGAGTCTAGAGGGTTGACCCCCGCCGCCTCCACGTGGACGAGTACTTCGTCGGCGTTGATCTCTGGGTCAGGGCGTTCTGCTGCGCGCACTGCGCCAGTCTTGGCGTAGCGCTCGACGATGAATGACTTCATACTGTTTGGCTTCCTTGTTTGGCGCGGCCGGAGTGGCCGTACGCATCGTGTGGTTGCTGGGCTCAGGAAGAGCGCAGTGCGTTCATGGCGTTCTCGACCCCGCGATCGAGGAGGGCTGTAGCGAGATTCGGATCCGTCACGGCTCGCGCGAGCTGCATCGTGCCGACGAGCATCGCGTAGATGCTTAGCGTCTTGGCACGTTCCGCGGCAACGTCCCCAGAGCCAACGGCGACAGCCATGTCGTCGACGAGACTCATCAGGGCGTCGGTGTAGGTCGCTCGTGTCGACTCGTTGCATCGGCCGATCTCGTCCAGCAGTGCCGCGGACGGACAGCCGTCGGCGCGATGCCCGAGGTGCCACTCGGTGAGGTAGCTGCGGATGAAGTGCTCCAGTGCTACGGGAGTTGAACCATATGCCCGGAACGCCGCCGCCTGGCCGCTCAACTGCTCCGCCACGGCGGCGGCGACCAGCTCCTGTTTGGACGAGAAGTGCGAGTAGAAGGCGCCGTTCGTCAAGCCAGCATCTGCCATCAGGGTCGCGATGCCTGACCGGTCGATCCCGTCCTCCTTGAGGCGCCGTCCGGCGCTGGCGAGGATGCGCTGGCGGGTCGCAGGCTTGTGTTCGATGTCGTATCGCACGGGGGATTCCTTCAATAGAAGTATGACCGTAAGACTATCATGAGGCCCCGATGAAGGTGGCAATTGACAATCCTAGCCACATAAGATTATGGTCATAATATAACCTGTATCCCCACTCGGCACCCGCCGGGCAATCTTTCGGAGAGACCATGACTACGAGTACGTACCGCACCGCACCTGGCAAAACGATCGACGTGGGAGGTGTCACCTATGCGTACCGCGAGCTTGGCCCGGATGGTGGCGTCCCCGTTGTATTCCTCAACCACCTGGCCGCCACATTGGACAACTGGGACCCGCGCGTGGTCGACGGTTTCGCGACGAAGCACCACGTGGTCGCGATCGACTACCGCGGAGTCGGCTCGTCCACTGGAAAGACCCGCACGACCGTCGAGGACATGGCGCGTGATGCCAGTTCGGTCATTCGGGCACTCGGTCACGACAAGGTCGACCTGCACGGATTCTCGCTCGGCGGCATGGTCTCCCAGGCGATCGCTCAACTCGATCCCCAGCTCGTCCGCAAGCTGATTCTGACGGGCACCGGCCCTGCGGGTGGCGTCGGCATCGACAAGGTCACCCGACTCTCGTATCTCGACAGCGTGCGTGGCCTGTTGACGTTGAAGGATCCCAAGACCTACTTGTTCTTCACTCGCACCGACAACGGCAAGCGTGAAGCGGCGGCGTTCCTCAGGCGGCTCAAGGAACGCAAGGACGACCGCGACAAGGCCATCGCTGTGTCTGCATTCCGCGCCCAACTCAAGGCGATTCACACCTGGGGAACTCAGAAGCCGGCCGACCTGTCGCGGGTCACGGTCCCCGTGTTTGTTGCCAACGGTGATGACGACCGCATGGTGCCGACGTCCAACTCGTACGACATGGCTGAGCGCTTCCCCGACAGCGAGCTCGCGATCTACCCGGACGCCGGCCATGGTGGTGTCTTCCAGTACCACGATCGGTTCGTCGCGCAGGCGCTGGAGTTTTTGGCCAAGTGATTCAGCGCGGCCGAAGGGCCCGGGTCGAATTAGTGATCCGGGCCTCGCATCGGTCGACCCGTTACGTTCCCTCGGAGGCTGGAAACGTTTCGGTGGGCGCGGTCTGTCGAGGACGCTGCGGGTAGGAACTGCGCGTCACGCTGGTTGATCGTGCGGCCCTTTGGGTCGACAAACGCGACGCGGAGGCGATCGTGGGTATGGCGATCAAGCGGGAGGGCGGCTAGCGGGTCTGAGGAGGGGAGGTGTTCGTCCCCCCACTGCTGAAGAGCTGCGAGCACGAGATTCAACTTCTCGCCGGTTGGTGTGAGCTCGTAGGCGAAGCGAGTCCGTTGGCCGGGTTCGCGGTAGGGGATCTTCTCCATGACGCCATGCTCGACCAAGCTGGCCAGACGCACACTTAGTACATCGGTGGCAATGCCGAGGGCGTCGACGAACTCCGCAAACGTACGGCGGCCGAACAATGCTTCGCGAAGCAGCAGGAAGCTCCATGAGTCGCTGAGAACGCCGAGGCTCCTCGTGATGGCGCAGGAGTCAGTCGCGGCATCGGCAAGAGCTTTGGAGCGGGGAGGCATGTCATCACAGTACTCTGACTTCGTTCATCCAAGTCAGAAGTGCTAACTTGGCGATAACCACTCAGCCTTTCGCGATTAGTTTTGGAGACACCTCATGCGCTACACCACATTTGGCCGCCACACGGGACTGCGGGTATCCCAGTACGCATTGGGGACCGGCAATTTCGGGACTGGGTGGGGAGCCGGTGCGGAGCGAGATGAGGCCAAGGTGATCTTCGAGCGGTATATCGAGGCCGGCGGCAATTTCATCGACACAGCTGACATCTATCAGTTCGGTCAGTCGGAGCAGCTCGTCGGCGAGTTCGTCCATGCCGATCGCGACGATTTGATCCTCGGCACGAAGTTCTCGATGGGAGCGCAGCCCGGTGGAGGTCTCTCACGTACCGGTAACGGGCGCAAGAATATGCGTACATCGGTCGAGGAAAGCCTGACGAGGCTCAACACTGACTACGTCGACGTGCTGTGGGTTCACTACCCGGATGCGCTCACGCCGATCGAGGAGATATTACGTGGCGTTGACGACCTCGTAAGCCAAGGCAAGGTCCTGTATGCGGCGTTCTCCAACTTCCCGGCATGGCGTCTTTCTCGTGCCGCGGCACTATCTGACGTAGCTGGCTGGGCACCAGTGGCTGGCATCCAGGTCGAGTACAGCCTCGTCGAGCGGTCAGCCGATCGTGAGCTCCTACCCATGGCTGAGGCGCTCGGTCTGGGTGTGACGATGTGGTCTCCGCTGGGCGGTGGCCTTCTGACGGGCAAGTACCGCAGCAGTGAGCAGGGTCGACTGTCGGATCTGAAGATGTTGGTGCACACCGAGTCAACTGCACAGAAGTCGGCTGTTGTCGACGCGGTGATCTCGATCGCGAAGGACGTCGGTCGAACTCCTGCACAAGTGGCGACGGCGTGGGTCAACGAACGCTCGCGCCGCCTCGCGACCTCTTCGATCCCTATCATCGGTCCGCGCAACCTTGCCCAGCTGGACGACTACCTCGGCGCGCTCGATCTTGAGCTCACCGCAGAGCAGTTCGAGCACCTGACCGCGATCAGCACGACCTCACTCGGCGTACCGCATGAGGCAAATGCGGCATCGCTGAACGGGGTCCAAGGCGGGCTGGCAGCACAGGTCGATGGCCCCATCGTGCCCGTGGCCTGAGAAGGAGACGAAAGATGAGAGCAGTGCAGATCGTGAAGGACGGCTCCGGGCATCGTACGGAGATCGCTGAAGTACCCGACGACGAGATCGGTGAGGGCAACGTGACGATCGCAGTCGATTACTCGGCAGTGAACTTCAAGGATGGTCTGGGTGTGTCGGGTGCTCCGGGCGTCGTTCAGCGTTTCCCGATCGTCGCCGGTATCGACTTGGCTGGCACGGTGGTCGAGGCGGCGGCGGAGTCAGGCTTTGTGCCGGGTGATCCGGTGGCAGTCAACGGGTGGGGGCTCGCGGCCACCCACAACGGCGGGTTCGCCACGCGGGCGAGGGTGCCGGCGGAGTGGATTACGAGGATCCCTCTGCGGTTCTCGACCTGGCAGGCGATGGCGATCGGCACAGCGGGTTACACCGCCGGACTCAGTGTTGTGGCTCTGCAACGTCACGGACTGACTCCGAAGGGCGGTCCCATCGTCGTTGCCGGTGCGGCGGGTGGTGTTGGTTCGGTCGCGATCGCGGTGCTGGCCGCATTGGGGTATGAGGTTCATGCGTCGACCGGTCGCCCAGCTGAGGAAGCCTATCTTCGGTCCTTGGGGGCCGCGGAGATCATTGCGCGGTCGGAACTGTCAGAGTCAGCGCAGGGGGCCCTCGGGGCTGAGCGGTGGGCCGGCGGCGTCGACAGCGTCGGCAGTCACACGCTCGTGAATGTGTTGAGCCAGATCCGCTATGGCGGGGTGGTGGCCAATTGCGGACTTGCTCAGGGTCTTGATTTCCCGGGCACGGTCGCGCCATTCATCCTGCGGGGTGTGACTCTCGCGGGTATCGACTCGGTCAACGCGCCCGCGAGTAGCCGATTGGCTGCATGGGAGGTTCTCGCCGATCATCTAGACGAAGAGCTACTGGAGAAGATGACGACGACGGTCCCGCTCGATCAGGCGGCGACCGTGGCACGACGAGTCCTGGCCGGGGAGGTGCGAGGAAGAACCGTGGTCGACGTCAACGCCTGAGGGTGTCAGGCGCGCTGGTTGGACCGGAGAAGCTCGAGGGCGTTCTCGATTCCCTGCTTGAGCACCTGGTCGGCGAGCTTCGGATCATCCAGCGCTCGCGCGAGTTGGAGCGTACCGATCATCATGGTGTAGAGGCCAAGCGTCGTTCCGCGTGCCGACGTGGGATCCTCGGGCACCAGTCGGCTCGCAATCTCGTCCAGGATGACTCGCGCTCCTGATGTGTAGGCGTGCTTGGTTGTGTTCGTGCAGCGACCGAGCTCATCGAGCAAGGCTGCTGATGGGCAGCCGAGGTTGCGGCTGTCGCGGTGTTGGGGGGAAAGGTACTCGCGGACGAAGTCCTCGAGCCCAGCACGGCCGGGCGCCAGCGCGGTGAAACTGGCGGCCTGCGCCTCCAGCTCATGCGAAACCACGGAGGCGACAAGGTCTTCCTTGGATGTGAAATGTGCGTAGAAGGCGCCGTTGGTCAACTGGGCGTCGGCCATCAACGTCGCGATGCCTGACCCGTCGATGCCGTCCTGCTTTAGTCGACGGCCGGCCGTCTCGATGATCCGCTGCCGCGTCGCTTCCTTGTGCTCTTTGCCGTACCTCGCCACCGGATCCTCGATTCGCTTCTTCTGGAAAGGTTGCCTTGGCCTCTCATCGTAGTCTATTGTCTAGTGATCGTAATATTATGATCATCATTCAAATGTGGGAGCACCTCATGGCAACGAATCAACCAGTAGCTCGACGGGGTACCGCCGTGTGGGCAGTGATCATCACCAGTGTGGCCGGGTTCATCGCTGCGCTGGACAATCTGATCGTCACCACCGCTCTTCCCTCCATTCGCGATGACCTCGGTGGCGGTCTCGAAGATCTGGAGTGGACGGTCAGCGCCTACACCCTGACGTTCGCGGTACTGCTGATGTTCGGTGCCTCGCTCGGTGACCGCTTCGGTCGTAGGCGGATGTTCCTCATCGGTCTCGGAATTTTCACAATCGCCTCCGCCGCGGCGGCGCTCGCGCCCGGAATGAATGAGCTCATCGCCGCGCGAGCGGGACAGGGGTTGGGCGCCGCGATCGTAACGCCGTTGACGCTCACGCTACTCTCCGCCGCGGTCCCGCCGGAGCGCCGCGGCGCGGCCTTCGGCATCTGGGGAGCGGCCAGCGGTGTCGCCGTCGCAACCGGTCCACTGATAGGTGGCACGCTGACTGAGCACATCTCGTGGCAGGCCATCTTCTGGGTGAATGTCCCGATTGGTCTTGCGCTGATCCCACTGTCCAGGCTTCTGTTGGACGAGAGCTATGGCTCGAACTCTCGCCTAGACCTACCGGGCACAGTGCTGGCGAGTGGCGGCCTGTTCGGCGTCGTGTACGCGCTCGTGCGCGGCAACGCCGACGGTTGGACCGACCCGTCGATCCTCGCCGGTTTCGCGGCGGGTGCGGTACTTCTGCCTGCCTTCGTCCTGTACGAGCTCCGTGCCAAGAACCCGATGCTGCCGATGCGGCTGTTCCGTAGTCGAGCCTTCAGCGCCATCAATGCGGCCAGCCTCTTGATGTTCCTCGGCATGTTCGGAGCGATCTTCCTGCTCAGCCAGTACCTCCAGACCGTGGGCGGCTATTCGCCGATGGAGGCTGGCGTGCGAATGCTGCCGTGGACGGCGATGCCGATGGTCGTCGGGCCTCTGGCGGGATTGCTGTCCGACCGGATCGGCGGCGCACCCGTCGTGACCGTGGGGATGGCCTTCAATGCGGTGGGTCTCGGCCTATGGGCGATTGCCGTTGAGCCTGACGTTTCGTATACAGCATTGCTCCCGGCGCTGGTCGTGTGCGGGATAGGTATGGGCATGTTCTTTGCCCCGAGCGCCAGCCTGGTCATGAGCACTGTGCGGCCGGAGGAGGAGGGCATCGCCTCGGGTGCCAACAACGCCATTCGTGAGGTTGGTGGCGCCATTGGTGTCGCTTCGCTGGCAGCGGTGTTCTCGGCACAGGGTGGTTACGAGTCAGTCTGCCAATCGGTTCGTCGATGGGCTGGTTCCCGCGCTGTGGCTGGGCTCAGGTGCAGTCGCGCTGGCAGCGGCTCTGGCTCTACTGATGCCCCGTGCGCGCACGGTCGGCGACTCGAAGGACACGAACAACGGGGCAGTTGCACCTGTCCTCACTCCTTTTGCGCCGCCGACCTCGACGAACTCGTGACCGTCTCCGTGGGTGGATCGGAACGACTCGTGCCACAAGCCGCGCTGCGCCAACTCGCATCGACGCGCTTCACAGATCCACCGTGAAGATCACCGACTCCTGCGCGGCCTGTCGATGGACCGGCAGGTGATCGGGCGAGGCGCACAGCAGCAACGTGCTCCCGTCCGATCCGCCCAGAGCACATGCGAAGAACGGCAGACCCTCCGGAGATGCGATCTCGTCGACGACCTCGCCGCCCTCGACGACCAGCGCGGCCCTCCCGTTGGCCGCGTCCGCGACCCAGATCCTGTCGTGCGCGTCGACAGCGCAGCCGTCTGGCGTCGCGGACGGCGGGGTGATGAACTCCCCGTCGTCATTGAACTCGACAGGGGTGCCTAGATCAGCCCACACGCGTCGATCGGCCAGGTTGCCGTCGGGCCGGATGGTCCAGGCGACGAGTTGCGCCGCGAACGTGTCGGCCACCACTAGGGTGACGCCGTCGGACAGCAGCACCGACCCGTTTGGGAAGCTGACCTCCCGGGTACCAACACTCGCCCGCCCGTCCGGGGCGACGTGCACGATGGTCGCGTCGTGTGGATGCCCCTCCGCCCACTCGTAGCCCATGTTGCCGACGTAGGCATGGCCCGACGGAGTGACGATCATATCGTTGGCGATCCCCTCGGAGTGGGGCGCAAGGTCGGCGTGGGTGCTCACTGCTCCGGCGGTATCGCGACGCAGCACTGTGCGGTCCGCCATCGACACGGCGAGGAGCGATCCGTCGGGCAGCCAGCCCAGCCCCGACGGGCCGTTCGGCACCTTGAGCTCGACCCGAGCGTCTTCCGACGAGGTCAGGGAGATGACGGCACCGCCGAAGAAGTCCGACATCCACCAGCGATCGTCGTGCCAGCGGGGCGACTCAAAGAAGTGCCCGCCGTCGAACAATCTGGTCAGCTCTCGCACCATCTCTACCGACCCCCGGCGACCGAAACGAGCACCTTGGTGTCGGCACGGCCGTTGATCAGTCGTTCGAATCCGTCCTCGACGACGTCGTCGAGGGATGCTACGTGCGTGATCAGCGGAGAGAACTTGTCCTGGTGTGCATCAAGCAAACCAATCACCCTCGAGAACGAGTTGGCGTAGCTGAGAGTACTGAGGAGCGAGATGCCCTTGATCGTGACGACGACCAACGGGATGGTCACAGGCGATTCGAAGATCGCGACGGCCATCACCGTTCCGCTGTTCTTCACGATCGCCAGGGACATGTCGATCGAAGCCTGCACGCCGGCGCAGTCGAACACCTTGTCAACTCCGTTCGGGACTGCCCCCAGGATCGCAGCTACCGGGTCGCCCTCGGTTGGATCCACCACATCGACGAATCCAAGCTCTCTCGCCTTGGCCCGACGCTCTGGCACGACGTCGGAGATGAAGATTCGACCCGCGCCGGAGACACGGGCCAAAGTGGCGAGCAAGAGACCGATCGGCCCTGCCCCGAGAACAGCGATGTCGTCTCCGATCGTGAAACCCGCTCGCTTCAGGGCGCCATTCACGACGGCTGTCGGTTCGGCGAGCGCCGCGAGGTCGAGAGGAAGGGTGTCAGGGATCGGATGAACCAGACTGGCCGGCACTGCTACATACTCACCCAACCCGCCGTCGGCACCCAGACCGACTGCTGCTACCGAAAGCCCCGGGCCGACACCCTTCAAGCAGTACGAGTAGTTCGCCAAGTAGCACTGTTCGCACGCGCCGCAGCTGAGCACCGGCTCCACCACGACTCGCTGCCCGACGCTTAGGGATTCGGCGCCGTGACCGACCTTGTGAACGGTGCCCGAGAACTCGTGCCCGAGGGTGGTGGGGTTCTGGTGGCCGGTGAGCGGGTGAGGCGCTTCCTGCGGTGTACCCGCTCCGTTGAGATAGGCGTGCAGGTCGCTTCCGCAGATACCGTTGTACGCGACGCGCAGAATCACCTCGCCCGTCCGGGGCTCGGGGATCGGCACGTCGACAACGCGCACGTCGTGGGGGGCAAAGAATCGAGCGGCTTTCATGGGATGTCTCCTCGGATGTTGATGTGACGTGGATGTGTAGGTGAATCGGAAGGTGGGTCGGCTGAACACTGGTGGGTGGTCAGGACGCCTCCACCCCGAAGTAGGCGGACTCGACGGCGTCGCGGTCACGGCGCAGACGGTCGGCGGACCCCGTCAGAGCCGCGCGGCCGTGGTGCAGCACGATTCCGCTGTCGGCGATCGACAGGGCCAGATCGATGTGCTGCTCGACCAGCACGATGGCCATCTGCTGCTCGTCGGCCACCGCCCTGAGCCGCGGCAGAATGTTCTGGACCGCGATGGGCGACAGCCCCATGCTCAGCTCGTCGATCAGCAGCACTCGGGGCTCGGGCAGCATGGCTTTCGCCAACGCGAGCATCTGCTGCTCTCCTCCAGACAGACTCCCGCATCGCTGGCGCAGCATGCCCTTCAGCTTGGGGAAGTACTCGAGCACGAAGCCGGCGTCCGAGCCGCTCTTGCGCTGAGCGACGCGCAGGTTGTCCGCGACGCTCAGTGAGTGGAAGACGCCCCGGTTGTCGGGCACCAGCGTGATCCCACGGCGAGCATTGCGCTCCACCTGCTCGACGACAGGTGCACCCAGCGCGGTGACCGAGCCGGAGAGCAGGGGGATCGCGCCCACGGCCGCCAGCATGGTCGTGGTCTTGCCGGCACCGTTGGGACCGAGCAGGGCCAGTATCTCGCCCGATCGCACGCTCAGGTCGAGATCGCGGACCGCGGGTACACCGCCGTACCCGATGGTCGCAGCCGACAGCTCGAGCGCGACCTCGGATCGAATGGCCGTGGTCATGACAGAGTCCTCTCGTCGTCGGGCGTGGGCGGGACGTCGGGGCCGCCCAGATAGGCGGCGATCACGCGCGGGTCGTTGCGGATCTCCTCGGGCGTGCCCTCAGCGATCATCTGACCGAAGTCCAGGACGTACAGCCGGTCGCACACTTCGAGCACCAGCGACATGTCGTGGTCGATGAGCAGCACACCCACTCCGGTGTCGGCGATGCGTCGCAGCTCGGTGCCGAAATGCCGACTCTCGTGGGTGTCCAGTCCGGCCGCGGGCTCGTCCAGCAACACGACCTGGGTCCCACCGACCAGAGCCCGCGCGACGCCCACCAGCTTCTGCTGGCCCAGTGACAGCTCGGTGGGGCGCCGGTCGGCGACGTTGTCGAGACCGACCATCGTGAGGGCCGCGGCGATCGTTTCGTGCGGTGGCGTCGACCTGCCGAGGGTGTCGGCGATCAGGGTCCGGATCCCCGGGCGCTGCACCGCGACGGCCAGGTTCTGCGTCACGGTCAGGTCGCTGAACAGCTCGCCGGCCTGCCAGGTACGGGCCAGGCCCTCGTGGCGACGGCGATGTGGCGGGTGCTGTTCCACGGTCTCGCCATCGAGGAGGATCCCGCCGGTCGAGCGAGTAAACCCGGTCACGGCGTCGACGAACGTGGTCTTGCCGGCCCCGTTCGGTCCGATCAGTCCGACGATCTCGCTGGCCCCGACCCGGAGAGTGATGTCGTCGTTGGCCACCACCCCGCCGTAGCGGACCGACAGACCCGTGGTTTGCAGCAGTGGCACGGACACGTCAACCGACATGAGAATCCACCTTCGTAGAGGGAACGGCTTCCGGCTCCGTGTCCATCGCTGCTGCTCGGTGGCCGGTCAGCCTGGCGCGGACCGCAGCCGCGGACTCGGCGAAGGCGCCCGCCGCGCCGATGGGATTAGTGACCGCCATCAGCAGCAGACCACCTGCGGCGATGACCTCGTAGTAGCGGCCGAGATCCAGGGTCTGGCTCAAGAACACGTAGAACACGCCGAGCGGGCCGATGAAGCCGGCGACGAAGGCACCCGAGACCGACGTGATGCCACCGCAGTAGGCGATCGCCAGCATCGTCAGACCGACCACCACGGTGAAGGACGCGGCCGAGAGCTGGCCGCGGCTGTAGCCGATCAGACATCCTCCGACCCCGGCCAGGAAGGCCGACAGGGCGAATCCGAGCAGCTTCGTGGCTGCGACGTTGATGCCCACCGATGCCGCAGCCCGCTCGTTGGAGCGCACGGCGAGAAAGATCCGTCCGGTGGCGCCGCCCATCCACCGCATGACCACCAATGTTGTGACCGAAACGATCAGCAGCACCATGAGTGAGAACTGCCATGTGATCAGGTTCTGACCCTGCCGCACGGACAGGTCGAGTCCCAGCACCGACGGGTCCGAGACCTTCAGCCCCTCGTAGGGCGTGAGCACTGGGTTGTTGAAGACAAAACTCTGGATTGCCAACGCGGCAGCGAGCGTGACCACCGCCAGCTGGGCGCCACGGATGCGCAAGGCCGGGAGGCCGACCACCACGCCGAGCGCCGTCGCCACCAGCGCCGACAGCACAATGCTCAAAGGGAACGGGACCCCGAGTCCGATCGTCAGCTTCGACAACGCGAAGCCGGCGGTTCCTGCGAAGGCGATGCTCGCCAGCGAGATCTGGCCGAGGTAACCCGTCAGCAGCACCAGCGACAACGCGATCAGCGAGAGGATCATCGACGTGACGATCCCGAACCGCCAGCTGTCGGCCGTCAGCAGGATCGCCAGTCCCGCCAGCACGATCATGGTCGTGACCGGGACCAGGCGGATCCGAGGCACGATCACCAGCGGCATCTTGACCTCGTCGAGCGATCCGCGCGACGGGATGCGGCCGCCGAGGAGGTACAGCGCCACCACCACGACCACGAACGGGATGGCGTCGCCGAGGCCGGCTTGGGCCCATCCCGGCCACCACGACAGCGTGTTCGCCCAGAGCAGCACGGCCTGGATCGCACCGAGTACGAGACCGGCGGCGCACGCCACGCCGAAGGAGGACAGTCGGCCCACCAGCGCCACCGCGAGCGCAGGTACGACGTAGTACGTGTAGCTCGCCGGATCGAGGCCGATTGTGTAGGCGCCCAGAATCACGATCAGGCCCGAGGCCATCGCTGCGAGCACCCATACGGTGGCGGCGAGTCGGTCGGGCGAGTGGCCGGCGAGTCTGGCGGCGAGCTCGTCCTCCGACGCGGCTCGGGTCGCCACGCCTCGGCTCGTCAGGCCGAAGTAGGCCCAAAGCAAAACGGCCACAGCGATCGCTGCTCCGGCCATCATCAGGTCGCTGACGTTGATGACTACCTCCCCGACCTCGAACGTCGATCCCGGAAGGACCGACTGCGCGAACAGCTCCTGGGTATCGAAGCGCAACAGCACGAGCGCCTGCAAGAACAGCATCAGGCCGACGGAGGCGGCCACGTTCGCGAGGGCCGGGGCGCCTCGCAGTGGCCGGAAGACCACCAGATGCGCGGCCAGTGCCCACGCGGCCGCCATCGCGACGCCGATGACCACCGCTGGAAGCATTGACATCGGGTTGCTCTCGTCGCCGAGCGCGATGCTGCCGACCGGCAGCACCAGTGTGCCGTCAGTGCGGAGTGCCGCCACGGTGTACACCGACCACAGTGCGACCGAGCCCTGCGCAAAGTTGATGACCCCGGTGGCGGCGTAGATGCCGATCAGAGAGGACGCGAACACCGAGTAGACCGCGCCGAGCGTCAGGCCCAGGACGACGAACTGGAAGAACTCACTCATGCTGTGCTCACTTCACGAAAGATATGGGGATGGGGCGGGCGACTTCGCGCCGTTCTCGAACCGGTGGGACGGGCCACCGGGCACCCGAGGAGGCTGACGAGCTCCCGCATCCGAGTGCAAGAGCTCGTCA
>NZ_BAAAZZ010000002.1:2150163-2533207 GCF_039537165.1 Aeromicrobium panaciterrae
TTGAAGTTGAAGATCTCCGTGGTGCAGTTGGGGCTAGTCGCGCCACCGCAGTCCAGAACCGGTCCCAAGAACGACTGGTAGCCCTTCACCGCTTTGAGCGCCGTGAGCACGGTCGGGCCAGTGAGTTCGGCCGGCTTAGCGGCCGACACAGTCCGGGTGAAGTCGACGATCGTGGAGAAGGCGGCATACGCGTTCCAGTCGCTCGGTCCCTTCTGGGCATCGACGTACTTCTGTGCGATGTCCAGGTTCTTCTTGACGTCAGCCGGCGCCGAGTCCTTCGCCTGCGGGAGCCAGATCGAGGAGTAGGTCTGAGCCCCGACGGCCTTGGCGCCGACACGCTCGAGGAACTCGCTGCACGACGCCATGAACGGCACACCCTTGAAGCCCACTTTGAGCAGGGACTCGAACAAGTTGGTGCACATGGCCTCGTTGAGTGTGACCAGGAGACCGGCGACGTCGGCGTCGGTCGACTTGATGGTCGACGCCAGGACGTTGAAGTTGGGGTTCGTGGCCTGGAAGTAGACACCCTTGACGGTCAGGCCGATCTGCTTACCGAGCGGTACCAGCATCTTATCGATCGTCTCGTGCCCAGAGGGATCATCGAGGTTGGCAAGGGTGATGGAGGAGTAGCCCTGAGCCTTCATCGACTCCATCGCACCCAGCAGGAAGGCCGCCGCTGGCGGTCCGAAGTAAACCCTGCCGTCTGGCTCTGCGCCGAGGGCCGGGTTGAAGGCCAGCGGTCCGATGATCGGGATCTTGGCGGACTGCAGGATCGGCAAAGTCGCCCCGGCTGCCGGGTTGTACGCGTCGATCACGGCCACGACGCCAGACTTCGCCAGCTGATTGGCGCAATTGATGTTGGTCTCGGGGGACAGGGCGTCGACATCGCAGCTGATGATCTCGATCGGGTGCCCGTCGACGCCGCCGAGGTCGGCGTTCACGAACTCCACTCCGGCGTTCACGCCCTGCGTGGCGCCCGGAGCGCTCGCGCCACCGTTAACGGGGTTCAGCAGCCCGATCTTGATCGGTGCGCCCGTCGCACGGTTCTTCCCGCCGCTGGATGCGTTGTTGTCGTCGGAGCCACCGCCGCACGCGGCGGCCATGAGCAGCGACGCGAGGGCGAAGGCTACGGTGAGCACACGGCGCCGTGATCGGCGCTGACGAACAGCCGCCGTAGAGGCAATGCTGCCCCGGGTGTCAGGGGCTGCCGTGTGGTGGTCGGGGTTACCGGGTGGACGATTCATTGACGAACCTCATCTGGTCGGTGCTCGGTGGCGAGCAGACGGTGCGGGTCGGCAGCAGCACGCCGCTCGACCTCGATGAGTGTGGCACCGGTCACACCGGCCGCTCCATATGCCGGGCTCCAGTGATTTCGTCCTAGATGTGTGGCCGCACACTAGTCAACACATCAGTTACGTTGCGGTGCTGTCTCGTCGGCATCGGAACAGCAACATCGCAGCGTTGCTTGAGGCTCGATGACACAACCCCGCTGCTGTCGCAACAAGTCGCGTCGTCGTCCTATCAGGCCGCGGAAACGGCCGAATCAGCGGGCGATCGCGTCTGGACGCCCTTGAGCCACACAGTCGCGGCCGCACCAGCGATCACCAGGATGGCACCGCTCAGAGCGAAATCCGCCCGGATTCCCGGGCCATCGACGATCAGACCGCCGACTGCCGAGCCCGCGGCGAGTGAAAGCTGAAGCACCGAGACAAACATGGCTTGCCCTCCATCGCGAGCCCGCGGCGCAGTCGCCAGAATCCAGACCTGCAGACTCAGCGGGAGCACACCCCAAGCGATACCCCACGCAGCCATCAACAGGACCGTGACGGCGTCAGGTCGACTCGGTAGCGCGAGAGCCATCAGGGCACCGCCAACGAGCAACATTACGACAGATACGACCAGCCGAAGCCGACGGTCGAGGATCCAACCTCCGACGAAGTTGCTGGCGACGCCGACCAGCCCGAATCCGAGCAACACAGTCGGGACAGCCTGGTCGGAGATACCGCTCTGATTTAGGTATGGCGTGATGTACGAGTATGTGGCGAAGTGCGCAGTGAAGACCGCACACGTGATGGCGACACAACGACGTGATTGTGGGTTGGAGAAGACCTGACCCAGATCAGCGATCGTCACGGGTGACAGTGTCGGCATCGAAGGGAGCGTGACGAACTCGGCCAGAAGAGCGATCAGTGCGAAGGCAGCGGTCAGCACGAAAGCCCAGCGCCAGTTCGCGAACGAGACGATCCAGTTGCCGACCGGCAGACTCGCCACCGTCGCCATGGCGATCCCGCCGACGACTAATGACGTGGCTCGGGTTGAGAACTCGGGCAGCACCATGCGGCCCGCCGTCGGGGGACCCATGGTCCAGAAACCGCCCACGGCAGCTCCCAGCACCGCGCGACCGATGAGGGCAACCTCGAACGACGGAGACAGCGCAACCCATACATTCGAGAGCAGGACCGCCGTGCACAGCAACAGCAGCAGTCGCCGCCGATCCATCCGACCCGCCAGCACCGTCACAACCGGCGCGCCGACGCAGGCGGCGAGTCCGGGGAGCGCGATCAATAGGCCGGCGGTCCCCTCGGACACGTCGAGGTCCTCGCTCAGCACGTCCAGCATCCCCAAAGGTACGAATTCGGACAGTACAAGAGCGAAGCTTGCTGCAGTGACCGCTATAACGGCTGCCCAGTGCGACCGATCGGCGCCCGCACTGGCGTCGATGGCACGCCGCTGTCGACTCCCGGCGCCGGTCGGCTTGCCGGTGAGGTCGCTCACAGAGCGTGATCGGGAGGATTGAACCCGATGCGTCGATCGCTGTTGAGGTCGCTCGTGACCGCGTCGTCGTCCTGCACCAGGCAGGTATGTACTTCGATCTGGTTCACTGAGATCTCTCTGTGGACGTCGGTGCTGGCCGACGCCGGTTTCGGAGATGGGTGATCGTGCGCGCGTGGAGCGCCCAGGATTTACCCATGTCGATGGCTCATTCTCGTTCAACTGCCATACAGAAGCGGTGGCACGCGTAACGCTATTCACCCGCGCCCCCCAGCCGTAGATCTCAGGCCACCGAGATTCACGGTTGCAACTGTGCCGCGGCACAAACGGCAGTCAAGCTCTCCGCCAGAGGGGCGTGTCCCTTGACAGCGACAATAACAAGGTTATGCTGATGCGAGTTGGTGAATGGTAGAAGCGGCTGGACGTCTGCTTCGCCACCTGTCGGAGGTGTGTTCAATGGCGGACCTCGGATTGCGCCTTCTGCTGTGGCTGCTTGGCACGTGCATCGCGGTGGGATCGAGGTTCATGCCGTCGCTTCGTTCGCAGATCACCAAGACTATGACCCTCGAGGTCAGCGCTGGCGAAAATGTGGCCCGGCACTGGAAATTCGACGCTCCTCGTCGACGAGCGGTCACCAAGAGTGGGCGAGCTGTGGACGCCGATTGTTCGCTGCATTTCGAATCGAGCCAGTTCGCACTGCGCGCCTTGGTATCGCGACACACTGTGGACCGAGTCGTCGAGGGTATGCAGCGAGGAACCGTCAAGATTCAAGGCAGCACCTTCGTCGTGTTGTGGTTCCACGGGCTGACTCGCAAATTCGTCAAACTCGGCAGGCCGAGCGGTCCGCGGCACCGTTTGCCGGATGCGTACCTTGCCCACGATCCTGCCGCATCGGGTCGCGAGACCATCATTCGCGAGCCAGCTGTTTCGCGCCTTGACCCGGCTTGGACCGCAGGGTGGCGTGCTCGATCGACGCTGTATCAAGTTCGCGCCGCCACTGACGAACCGATGCCGGAGCCGTGAGATGACGACGCCATTGTCCATGGAGACCACCACTGCAGCGCGTGGGCTCAACGATCGATCTCTCGGCTGGCTCCGATTCATGTGGGACAAGGCGACCACCCCGGACGACTGGTCCGATCAGGGCGAGCCGCATCGCTGGTGGGACCGCTACAGCGAGCCGCCGATGTGCGCGTTCCCGCGGTTCGATCTGGCTGAGATGGGATATGTCCTCCCGATGATGCTCGAGGCCACGCCCGCATGGCGTGAGGGTTATGAGCGCATTCTCGATGAGCTCATCAATAGGTACGTGGCCTTCTGGGGAGGCATTGACTGGAACACGTTGATCGGCCCAGACCCCAATGTCGACCGCTATCCGCCTGAGTGGCTCGGGGTTGTTCCCGAGCAACTGCGCGGCAGGTACGCGCTCCCAGGTTGGACCGGCAATGGCATCGAGCCCTGGGGTCTACAACCAGACCCCGTCGGATGCGATGGCAACCTCTTCTATCGCGGGTGGCTCAACCTCCTTCTCAGCATGCGTCGCTACATATCAGGCGAGTCGTCGGAGTCGTCTTCGTTTGAAGTGTCGGGTTACCAGAACCGCCAGTTCACCTGGACGCACGAGCGCATCGCTCATTTCATATCCGACCAACTGACGGCCCGACCGCAGGGTGCGCACTGCGAGAACACCAAGATCTGGCCGTTCTGCATGAGCGCCGCGGGCCTTGGGCTTCAGCTGTATGACTCGGTGCTTGGGTCTGACGTGAACAACTCGTTCGTTGACTGGATTGGGTTCGCCAAGAAGCACTACATGGGCCGCGATAAAGGAGGGCGCATCGATTGGGTGGCGTTCTACTACGACCCGATCGAGGACGTGACGATGACGTTTCCCGGCGCCGTCAACGGGTATAGCGCGCTGGTCTTGCTTCACTACCTATACCCACAGGACCCCGAACTCGGTACGGAGCTGTACGAGTCCGCGATGCGTCAGCTGGGATGGAGCAACCCCGACGTTCCCGTCGTGCAGTTGGCCGACGATCCGCAACTTCTCTCGACCGCAATGTGGATGGCGCGAGAAGTGGGGGACATGTCGACCTGGAGCCGCCTCCGCGAGATATCTGAATCTCAGTTCGAGCCCCGGTTCTTTGGGGCAGACCAATCCCGCTTCGCCTATTGGCTCGGACTTGACGAGGAATTCCCCAGAGGTCAGATCAACGCAACGATGATGATGATCGAGTGCGCCGAGCCGGGAGCCTGGTCACGGGTCTTCACCCAGCCAAGGCTCTCGGTTCACAACGAGCCGACGATCCGCGACTTGGACTATCCCAATGTCGGTGTGAGACGCACCCACCACGACGTTGCGCGGCGTGTGCTCGAAATTGACACTTTTGCGGCGACGCCTTCACTACGCGGGACACCCACAGCCTTCAAAGTCGATCGACTCCCTGCAGGCGCCATCGTTGCGGTCGTGGTTGATGGCCGCGATCACGACTCCTGGCAACGCGTCGATGACAGCTCGATTGTGGTCGACGTCCTGATCGACGATCTCCACATCGAAGTGACCTACAAGTGAATCCATCATCGAGTTAAGGACAACGAACATGAACCTCTCCGAAATCTCCGCCCGCCTGACAGACCTTCTCGACCTGACCGAAGCACCTGTCGCCATCACATTCGACGCAACGGAACGCGCGGTCGACTCACGTCCGTCGCCGCAACCTGCCGGCTGCTGCTTCTGGGAGCCTGCGCAACAGACTCGAATCACCACGCAAGCTGTTGACCATGCACATTGCAGCGTCGGGAGCTACACCCATGGGTTCATTCCGCTGGCGACCGCTGCTAGCGGCGAGGACACGGCAGCTCTTGTCTCGAGTGGCTGGGTAGGCGAGGCCGACTTGCTGGCGGCTCCGGCCGTCCCGTTCGTGCCGACGTCGATCACATACGAGCCATTGACCGAGTCGATCAGCCCCGACGTCGTTTTGGTCAGACTCTCGTCGACATCCTTGATGACGCTCATGGGCGCTGTCCCAGGGCTCGCCCTTACTGGCAAGCCACAGTGCGCAATTGTTCCTCTAGCGCAGGCTGGCACGATTTCGGTTAGCCCGGGTTGCGCTGTCAGTCGGACGCGGACCAACCTGCCCGCCGATGCGATGACCTGTGCTATCCCCGCCAGCGATCTGCAGGAGGTGCTTGATCGGCTCAAGGCGTCGACCACTGCCGATCGGGTCGTGAGCGAATTTGCGGCCGACGACTTGGCCCGGAATTTCGCGCACGCGTAGGCGAAGCGCGGGGTGGTGATCAGTCCAGAAAGTCCAGCACGGCCGGAATGAAGCGATCGCGATGCTGGAAAACTCCGCCGTGGCCAGCATCGGGGTAAATCACCAGGCTCGCGTTGGGCAGTCGATGGGCCAGCTCGAACGAAGCACGAGTCGCGAGCATCCGGTCGTCCTCACCGTTGGCGACCAAGGCTTGATGGGCGATCTGCTCGAGTCTCATCGGCTCCTGCGATCCCCAGCGCCTGATGGCGAGAAGCTGGCGCACCGCGCTGCGTACGGACGTCGGCTTGACCCGGTCGGCCGTTCGAAGTTGAAGCCGCCGCATGTAGTCCGCCGCTGCCACTTTCCCGGCGTTGGTTCGGGTGAAGAAGAGCAGCGGTTTGGGGTTTTTGAGCGTGAGCAGTCCGCGTATGGAATCACCCGCCATACGGCGGTTGGACTGCCCGACGCCGTCGCCGCCCGCTGGTCCGGTACCGGCCAAAATGACCTTTCGGACGAGGTTGGGCTCGCGCTCAACGATGACCTGCGCGACAAAGCCGCCGAGTGAGAATCCAAGAATGTCGGCTTGTTGGATGTGCAGACCACGGATGAACGAGATTGCGTCCGAAGCCATGGCCTCAACTGTGGTGGGTACCCGACCAGGAGCGCCTCCGACACCGCGATTGTCGAACAGGATGACGCGGCGCTCCGCAGCAATCCCGTCTATGAAGTCGGGGTCCCAGTCGTCGATTGTCGCGGTGAAATGGTGAAGGAGTACTAGTGGAATCCCGGCTCGCGGACCGAGGTCGCGGTAGGTGAACTGGGTCCCACTGGCTCGCATCTTCAGAGTCGGTGCAGTCCTGGCGGTGACTGTATCCGTGACGTCGGTCATTGCGTGACCACGACTTTGCCCTTGGCCCTGCCCTGCTCGACGTAGGTCAATGCTTCGGCGGTCTCGTCGAAATCGAAGGTTCGGTCGACTACTGGCCGAAGAGCGCCGACTTCATACAGTGCGGCGAGTTCGGTCAACTGCTTGCCGCTGGCTCTCATGAAGAAGAACGAGTAGCGCACTCCAAGGCCTTTGGCCTTGCGACGGATCTTGCGACTCAGCAGTCCCATGACCGGCGCCAAGAACGGCTGGCCGAGCTGTTTTGCGAACGACGGGTCTGGCGGGCCTACGACGCTGATCGCCAGACCCCCACGCTTGAGCACGGTTAGGGACTTCCTGAGGTTGGCCCCGCCGAGCGAGTCGAGCACGACGTCATATCCAGCGATGACGTCCGAGAAGTCCTTGCTGGTGAAGTCAATGACCTCGTCTGCACCCAGATCGTGGGCTCGATCCATTTCGGTCGTGTGCGCCGTCGTCGCGACGTAGGCGCCGAGGTGCTTTGCAAGCTGGACCACGGTCGAGCCGAGGCCGCCTGCACCAGCGTGGACCAGGATCTTTTGTCCCGGTTGCAGCTGGGCAAGTTCGACCAAGGTCTGCCAAGCGGCCAGAGCTACTAGCGGTACGGCCGCGGCCTCTTCAAATGACAGGGTGTTTGGCTTGAGTGCGACGTCGTCTTCGTGGATCGCGATGAATTCAGCGAAGGTTCCGATGCGAAGGTCGCGGGGGCGAGAGTAGATCTCGTCGCCGATCTTGAAGTTTTGGACTCCTGCGCCCACCTCGGTGATGACGCCAGAAACGTCATGGCCGAGTACGAAGGGCCGCTTGTATTTGAGGAGCTGCTTGAATTCTCCGTTGCGCACCATCTTGTCCAAAGGGTTAATGCTTGCCGCCCGGATTGCCACCAGTACGTCGCGAGGACCGATAGTGGGAGTCGGAACTTCGGCTGCCTGCAGCGTGTCTTCGCCGTACTTGCTCACGATGAACGCTTTCATGTCTTCCTACTTTCATTGATTGTGTTGCAAACTCTACTATAACCAAGTTATTGTCGCCGAATGGTGAATCAGAACTTGGCCGGAAAGCGACTTGTCATCACGGGCGCGGCACGCGGCATTGGCGAGCAAGTAGCTCGTCAGGCGGCCGCACGCGGGGCGTCAGTCGGTCTCATTGGACTGGAGCCCGAACGCCTTGCGGCGCTGGCCAGAGACCTGGGCCCGATGGCGACCTGGCAGGAAGCCGACGTACGCGACGGCGCCTCACTCCGAGCGGCGATCGACGGTTGTGCGGCGACCCTTGGGGGTATCGATGTGATCGTCGCCAACGCAGGAATCGTGTCGTATGGAACCGTGCGCCACGCGGATGAAGCGGTCTTCGAGCGCGTCATCGACATCAATCTGAATGGCACCTTTCGTACTCTCAAGTACGCGACGCCACATCTTGAACGAAGCAAGGGGCATGCGGTCGTTATCGCGTCGGCACTGTCATTCCTTGCACTGCCGGCGATGTCCTCATATTCCTCAAGCAAGGCTGGCGTCGAGATGCTCGCACTTGCCTATCGCCAAGAAGTCGCGCATCTGGGCATCACCGTTGGCTTGGTACACCCATCCTGGATAGAGACAGACCTGGTCAAGGGTGCCGAGTTGGATCTGCCGTCGTTTCCAGACATGCGCAAAGATCTCCCTTACCCGGGCAACGTCACGACTCGAGTCGGCGAGGCGGCCGATGCGATCGTGAGTGGGCTCATCCGTCGACGCTCCAGGGTCTACGTGCCGAAAGCCGTGGGCGCTGCAGGTTGGGGCAAGGCTCTTCTGAGCTCTCCTGCGGCATGGCCTTGGTCACGGCGCTTCGCCGCGAAGTGGGTGCCCACGCTCGAGCGTGAAATTGCCGAACTGGGCCGCAACGATCAAGTGACGCCCAGTATCAACGCGCAAGACTAAGGTTTAGCGCCTTCTCGTGGGATGCCAAAGAGGATGCGCGGTCGTCTCCGAGCCCGACGCAGAATGTCACACCCATTTGGAGGAAGACTTCTTTCACGGGGTCGTCGAACTCAGTGAAGTGGTTGGCCAGCTCCAACGTGATGTATCCATGGACGAAGCTCCACAATGCTGCGGCCACCGCCACCGGATCGATGTCAGCAACTCGGCCCGAGGCTGCGAGCCGTTCGCATGCGCCGGTGAGGTGCGCGTACGCCGACTGAAACGCTGGGGAGTGGCCGCTCAGGACTTCAGGCTTGCCGCGAGTTGGCCTGTAGGTAGCTCGGTTGGACAGTCCGAACATGGCGTCGTAAAGGTGGGGGTTGGCTCGCGCCATGGCACGAGCCGCGAGAGCCATGCCAAAGAGGTCGGCGATCGGATCGTTGGTGTTCTCTGCTTCTTCGAAGCCCCGCCGCATCTCGTCGAAGCCGTAGTCGACCGTGGCGCGGAGGAGCTCGGGAATGCCTCCGAAATGGCTGTAGACAACCATCGTCGACATGCCTGCCTCCGCGGCGACCGTCCGGGCCTTGATGGCAGAGGGGCCCTCGGACGCCAGCAAGCTGATGGTCGCTTCTATCAAGCGCTCTGGAATGCCGCTCGGCATCGGTTCCTCCGCCATGGATCTCATATTTGCATCGGTCGTGGCCGGGTCATGCATCGCCACCTGAAAATGCTTGCTCTTTGAGGATAACCTCGTTATTCTGGCGACGTTAGCACATTCCACCCACCAAGGATTCAGTCATGGCAACAGAAGTCAGAGGCAATCTCGACGTCGAGAACCACGGGTCCGTGCTGGTCGCGCGTATCGACGGAGGCCCGCTCGGCTTGTTCGGCAACCAGATCGCTGAGCAGCTGGATGCGTTGGTTGATCGGGCCGACGCTGACCCAGATATCCATGCCGTCGTATTCACCGGCACTCATCCGGACCGGTTTGTCAGCCACGCGGAAGTTCGTTGGCTACAAGAAGGTGGCGCCAAGGTGCCATCGGTTGGTCGCAAAGGCGCGTCGGCACTCTCGCGTACCGCCAAGGGCGTCAACCGCACGGGAGGAATGAAGCCGCTGCTCGGAAAAACGCCACTGTGGCCAGCTGTGCAACTGGAACGACTTCACCGGACATTCCTGAAAATGAATCGCAGCGGAGTCATCTTCATCGCGGCGCTCAACGGATCCGCGCTGGGTCTGGGTGCCGAGTTCAGTTGGGCCAATGACATGCGAGTCATGGCTGACCGTGATGACATATTTATCGGCCAACCCGAAGTCTTGCTGGGAATCATGCCTGGTGGCGGTGGAACCCAGCGATTGACCCGACTCGTCGGCACACATCGTTCGCTCGTTGCCATTCTCGAAGGCAAGCCGTTTACGCCAGCCGAGGCGTTGGCAAACGGCGCAGTCGACGACGTAGTTGCCCCTGATCAGGTGCTGTCGCGCGCGATTGAACTCGGCGAACATTTTGGCTCGCGAGCGAAGGAGTCACGGGCATCGATTAAGCGCGCGGTCTACTTCGGTGGCTCGATGTCGCTGACCGACGGGCTCCATGTCGAAAGTACAGAGTTCCTCACCACCGCGCTGTCCAAGATTGGCCAAGAATTGATGCTCGACTACATGGCCAACACCGAGGAAGCTGGCGAATTGCCGTTCTACCTCCCGGGTGGCTACGAGGAAATCTTGGAGTCCGGCACGACTCGCGGGGTGGGCAGCGCCAACTCTGTTGGAGCGGGGGGGTAGGAAATGAGCAACCTTCACACGTTCACCCGCCACGACGTCTCGTTCTCGTCGGGGGAGGACACATGCGCTGCATGGCTGTACCTGCCCGATGGCGTCGAAGCCCCACCGATTGTCATCTTGGGTCACGGGCTCGGAGCAACTCGAGAGATGCGTCTCGGCGCTTTCGCCGAGCGGTTTGCCGCGGCGGGAATCGCATCTCTCGCCTTCACGTACCGCCACTTCGGCGACTCAAGCGGTGAGCCACGCCAGTTGCTCTCCATCAAGCGACAGCTCGCGGACTGGGATGCGGCGATCGCTCATGTGAAATCCCGCTCGGACGTGGACACCTCCAAGATCGCCGTTTGGGGCAGTTCCTTCGGGGGTGGGCACGCCATAACCGTTGCGGCCCGCCATCCTGAGCTTGCGGCCGCTGTTTCACAGTGCCCGTTCACGGACGGCATCGCCGCTGCACGGGTGCTCGGTCCTCGACGGTCGATGGGAATGCTGCCGATTGTGGCGCGAGACCTGTTCGCCGGCGTTCGCCGAGCCGAACCCGTGCGAATTGCTCTGGCCGGCGATCCTGGTGACAAGGCGCTCATGACTGCCCCGGACGCCAAGTCAGGGTATTTCGCCCTGGTGCCGAAGGGCGGCACTTTGATCAACGAGGTGGCTGCTCGCGTGGTGCCGACCATCACGGCCTACCGGCCTGGACGCTACGCCAAGAAGGTCGCCATGCCGATCCTCTTTTGCGTCTGTGACCATGACTCGGTCGCTCCTCCAAAACAGACGCTCGAGTACGCGCGAACGGCGCCGAAGGGTGAAATCAAGACCTACGACTTTGGACACTTCGACATCTACCTCGGTGAGGCGTTCGAAACGGCAGTCGCTCATCAGCTGGAGTTTCTGATCCGTCATCTGAAGGGCTGAGTCATGACCTTTTCGACCCTCCCGGATCGGCGGGCCGCGACTCACCCCGATGACCCGGCCCTGGCGGACAGCAGGCGAACCCTCACGAATGGGGACTTCTTCGTCCACGTCCAGATGGCCGCAAGTCAGCTCAGCGATCTGGGGATCAACGCGGGTGATGTCGTGGCGCTGAAACTCACCAACCGCGTCGAGTTCGTGATCTTGCTGTTTGCGGCATGGCGTATCGGTGCAACCATCACACCAGTCAACCCAGCCTTGACCGACCTCGAAGTTGCGCGACAGCTAGACGATTCGCGAGCACGCCTGATGGTGGTCGAGGACGGCATACCTGCAATTGGCACGGTCCCACGACTAGAAGTGGGCAGGCTCGGGCAAGGCGACTCGGTCCCCGATGGTGCCCCGCACGCCGACGCTGAAGCGCTTGCACTACTCATTTACACATCAGGCACGACGGGCACACCCAAGGGCGTCATGCTCGACCACGCCAATCTCGACGCAATGACGGAGATGGGTAGCAGGCACTCGAGGTGACGTCAGACGACCGGTGCCTCCTGATCCTGCCCCTGTTCCATGTCAACGGCATCGTGCTCAGCATCCTCACCTCATTGCGAGCCGACGCCAGCGTCGTGATCGCAGAGCGTTTCAACCCCGAGACGTTCTTCGGCACGCTTGAGGAACACCGTCCGACCTTCTTCAGCGCGGTCCCTACGATCTACTCGATGCTCGCTGCCCTCCCCGACGCGGTACGACCAGACACCTCTTCGGTCCGCTACGCCGTATGCGGCGCAGCTCCCGCTTCGGAGGAATTGCTCACCAGGTTTGAAGCCAGGTACGGATTCCCGCTGATCGAGGGCTACGGGTTGTCGGAGGCGACCTGCGGCTCCACGATCAATCCACTCGCCGGACCTCGCAAAGCTGGCACGGTTGGGTCGCCGTTTCCGGGGCAGGAACTTCAGATCCGCGGCGCTGACGGCCGCTGCGTGGCTGATGGCGAAACAGGAGAAGTTGTCGTGCGCGGACCCAACGTCATGCGGGGTTACCTCGGCCGTCCCGAGGAGACAGCTGACGTGCTCATTGACGGCTGGCTCCACACCGGCGACGTCGGATATCTCGATGCCGATGGCTACCTCACGTTGGTCGGACGCTCCAAGGAAATGATCATCCGGGGCGGCGAGAACATCTACCCCAAGGAGATCGAAGATGTCTTGGCCGCTGATTCGACAGTCCTTGAGGCAGCAGTGATCGGCATTCCCGACGAGACCTGGGGCGAAGTTGTTGTCGCCTTCGTCCAGCCACGACCCGGAATGTCGGTCGACATTGCCGCTCTAAATGGGCGGTGCAAGGAATCGTTGAGCGGCTACAAGAGGCCCACGGCGATTCACGTGCTCGAGGCTCTGCCGAAGAACGCAGTCGGAAAGCTAGACAAGAAGTCACTGCATTCTGTGCTAGTTGGCTCCTAGTTCTGGCGCGCTGGGATGTCCCACTCAAGGAAGTCGGCGGCAGAGAGGCGCGCGAGCGTCGTAGCGGCGGCGCTAGAGCAGCTTGGTGACGCCGGCTGGGATGCCATTTCGGTTGCCGATATCGCTCGGCGGGCGGATGTCTCTGCGGCGTACGTACACACTTTGTTCGGCTCGAAATCCGGACTGCTCAATTCGGTCATCGCTCAGCACACGGACGACATGGTGGCGTTGCTCCGTTCGTCAGTTGTTGCCGGCCCGCCTGATATGAGTTCTAGACAAGCCATAGGCGAAGTCGTCTCGCGTCTGTTGCACCAGGACGCGGGTGCCCTCCGCAGACAGGTGCACATCTGGGGAGTCGCCTACGACTCTGCCGCTCGATTGTCTGTACAGGCCAGCTTCAGGGGGATGTGGGAAGAGATCGATCGCCTGATCGACTCCGGACCAGACCAAGTAGGAGAGCTGTTCGCGCGCATGACGCTGACGACGGTCTTGGCTTCTTTGGACCTGATGGATTTGGCAGAGCAGCAGTCCTAGGTCAATTTCGATCCTCACGACGCGCACCCCCGGCGCACCCCCGCGGTGAGAATCGATGCAATCTGCGGCACCAGTGGAACTGGAATCGCAGGGAAAAATGCTCTAGTCAGTCACTCGCGATGAAAGGGTCGCCGACACTAACAGGCCTGCAGTCCGAGACCTCAACAAAGGGGTGCTCCTAGGCGACTATCTGGGGAGTCTCGAGCCGACGACCCGTAGGACGACGCAGTTGTGGTCCGCGCTCGTGAACGGCATCGAACTTGTCCCAACTTCTTTGAATTGTGTGTCCACTCACGGTGCGTTTCCTGACCTTTGGTGTGCAACGCATCAAAGGAGGAAAGGCCATGGTGGACACAGATCTTGTATTGGCTCGTTTACGGTTGGCAACAGATCAGGCCGAGGCGCTGCAGGCCGGTTTAGGTCGACGCCAGGGCGATCTGCTCGACCTCGAGAAGGCGGTGCACCTGATGGCAGACAGCCGATCGAGCGGCCGAGTTGTCACTGACCAGGCCGAGGACATTCGTCGCGCGATCGGCATTCATACGACCGATCAGCTGGCGGATGTACAGGCGGCTCTCATTCAGGCGGATTTGGCGATCGCACGCGCAGCGATCGATGGATGCATGGCTCCGGAAACTGCGCGCACTCTCTCGCACGCTGTCGACGTCGCCGATGAGGAGACTCGCCGCACCGGGATGGCTCTGCATGATGTCGGCCAAGCGTTGGCGCGTATCTCCGGCTCGTTACCGGGCAATCCGTACCTGCCCGATTTCGCGCAAGAAGGCATCGACCAGGCAGCAGTCCGTCTGGAGAACGCACGCCGCTCAGTGTTCCGGGTGGTAGAGGATTTGCCAACGATCACCAGCGGGGTTGAAGGCATCGAGCAAGTTGAGTCGGAGGCTGTTGAACTCGAGGCAGCAGGCCAATCCAGAGTGGCACCAGGATCGCCTGCCGGGTCACAGATGGATCCGCGTCAGCCTGGTCCTATGACCCACCAGCAGGGCGACTCTTGGGCTCGTTGACCCGGCGCCTCTACCCATGGCATGCAGGGTGGCCAACTGGGTGCACGCCATGGAGGTTTTTGACGATTTCAGGATCCGACGAGCCGCAGTCGAGGTGTCTCGATCGTGGGAGGGTCGAGAAGCTGCAGGCGTTCGATCACCGCCATTGTCTGCGGGCACCGGCGTAGGAATGAAACCATGCCGAACGCAAGCCCCAAAGATTTGAGCTCTCGATCGCCGGTGCCCGCGACCTGCCTCTCCCATGAAGCCGACCACCGAGGCATCAGGTAAGTGAGCACCAAGAGAATTGCAACCGCACCACCGGTCATGGCGCCGCGGATAGGCGGCCCGCTTGTCGCGCTCTGCCAGATCGCGACGCCAGCAACGACGAATCGGATCCTCCAAGCGAACCTCAACAACGGTCCCAGTGGTCGAACGAGCCACGACAGCATGCTCCACGGAGTAGACCAGAACGCGATCGCCGGGTTCTGACGGTTCAAGCCGGAACGGGCGACCAGGCAAGCATGAGCGACAACGGCAGTCGCCTCGGCTGGTGGCATCCGCCTGGTGACGATCGCGTGGACCAGCTCAGGTGAAAGCACGATCGTTCGCCGACCTTGTGCAATCGCAGCCGACGACAACCCATGCTGCCTCGACACCAGAAGCGTCACCAGCGGAGGGCCCAGCTCGAGGTGGCAGAGCTCTGTCAGAACCGGCGAAAGAGCGGTCTGCTCGACTCCGTCGAGCTTTCTTGCAGCGAAGAGCAACCGCACGGCAGTCGGCTCCCCAACTCCGACAAGCAGCGTACCGAGGATGAGAAGGCCCGCGCAGAACAGGGTGTTGCCAGCCCACACTGGGAGGGCCGGACCGACCACGAACGTTACGAGTGCTGTACTCGCGACCAATGCCGGACTGACACACGCCGCTTTCAGCAGCCATTTGCTCACGACGAATCACCTTCCTGTTTTGGATCGTTCTCGAGTACGTATGTCGTCTCGAAGCTCATCTCGTGACCTTTGTTGATCAGAGTCTGATCCGACCTGCCGACAAAAGGTAGGGAAGGGGATTTTGTCCACATGTCCATGACCGCTGCAGCGTTGTCCACAGAAATGCCAGATGTTCTAGGCGCGAAGGTGCAGGTCAGCCGAAGGTGAGTGCTGCACCTATCAAGAGGAGATTCCCATGACGAACATCGGCTCAGCGATCAGTCCCGAACTGGAGGACGCGATCATGAGAGCGGGTGACCTGCTCGCGTCGCTGTACGAGCAGACACGCCTCATGGACATGTCGGGCATGGACATACGGCATGCACACGACTTGAGCGACGCCTCGTCGATGGCGTTGTGGGGGACGGCCGAGGCGGCGCACTTCGTGGCCCTTGAACATCGCGGCACGGATCCCGCTTTTGACCTCGAGACTCCGCCTCTCACGTTGGCCACGAAGGCCTACGAGTTGATGAATGAACAGATTGTCGGCCTTGAGGACCTCGGTGTGTTGAGGTTGCTGGATTGGGTCGGGACGATCTGCGCTGTGCTGAGGCGTCATGAGTAGCGTCGTCGAGCAACTAGGCGAGGCACATTTGACCGCACGCCGCGCCAAGTACGGTCATCCGCGTGATGCTCGGGCCCTGGTCAGGACCTGGCCGATCACAGCAACCGCGGCCCACCGTCTCATGACAGCAATGCCGGCATCCGACGCGTTGCACGACACCGTGGTCGAGCGCATCGCCTTGGACGCACGCTCCATCTCGGTGTCAGCCGATCCCTTGGTGTGGCCAGGTGCTGGACGAAGCGACCCGGTTCTCGCAGACCTGGCAACCAGATTCGACAAAGCAGCGGGATCACGGAAACTCACCACGATGACACCTGAGGACGCCACCCAGGCCAGATTGCTCGTCCTGCAAACACTCTGGTTGATGTCGCGAATGGTTGGCGAATCGGCCCGGGACGTGAACTACGACCTACGCTTCAGTCCCCAAACCTCCTGGGAGTCCCACCACGCCTGGGGCGAGGTCTCGTCTGCGACAGCGAAGCGCTTCAACGCTGTTGAACAACTCGCTGCCGGTGGACTCCACCTGCCGATCGGCGCGCCGAACACACCGGCCGGCGCACTGAGACAAGCGGTCGCCACGTGGGATGTCGAGGCACACCGAGCCCTACTCGGAGACCGCTCTACCGGGGTCCTTCACGTAGTTGCTCACCAGCAAGCTCAATCAGTGCACGCCTTCAAACAGTTCGTTGACGGGGCAGCGAAACTGGGAGTGATCGACTTCGTGACCCACCAACGTCTCGCCCCGGTCCTGACGGACTCCGCTGAGGCATGGACAGCCCTTCAAGGGGTGGCCGCAGAGTTCTGGCAGGCCCGGACACCGGTGCCTCAGTCACTATTTGTCGCAGCGGTCGACCTGCGCACCCAGTTCGAGCAATTCGCACATGTCCCTGATCCAGGAGATGCCCGCGGGATCCTCGGCACCATCAGCGACCACCTGGCGTCGTCAGTCACGGTTGCCGCGACAGCGCGCGACCTGTTGCGTGACGAAGCGATCTCCGGTCCCGCCAGAGCGATCGCGAGAGTCGTCAGCGAGCACTTTCCGCTCCAAACGGAGACGGTCGTGCCCGCTGAGGCGATCCGAAAGGGGCGCATCGTGACCCTTCCGTCACAGGCACGCCACCTCCTTGAGGATCCGGCAGACCGCTGTCTTTCCAGCGCCGATGAGGCCTTCAGCCGCACAGCCGGACTGGATGCTCTCCGACGCACTTCACCCGCTGATTCGCGACCGGCTACGCCAACGACTCGAACCCAGGGGCCGCCACCACGTTCCGCAGCCGGCGAACACCCGCCGTCGGTCCGACGGTAGTGGCGGTCGCCTCACCGACGCGGCTCGGCCTCTGCGTACTACGAACAGACGCCAAGCTGCACGGCCGGGACGTAGTCTGAGGCCATTCCTGAGTGTGCACTTCACCGAAGAACTGGTTCATAGACTTCGAACAACTTGTCTGTCTACGTACGTGATTTGCGACGGTTCATGTCGGATCGCTACGGCATGATGAAGTGGTGACTCTCCTACACTCAGTGCGAGATCTCGGGCCTCGTGGCAGCCGCCGGGAACTGGCCTCAGATGATCCGGCCGGAGCAATCTCTGAGGCGACACGGCTTGTCCTCTCGGCGGTCCCGGCATGGTGGACCGCGAGAGCTAGAGAAGTAGGACTCGCTGGTGCCTGGCTCGATGTCGAGTTCGCCGTTGATGCGGCGATCCCAAGGTCTATTTTGGAGTCGAGCGACGACGCGCCAGACTTAGATGCACTCTCCTCGGAGCAGCTTGGACAGAGGTACGTGCAGAGCCTTGATGCTGGCGTGCGCGCTCGCCATGGTCGTCACTACACGCCAACAGGCCTCGCTCAGCACCTTTGGAAGCTGACGCGCAAGGACGTGGGTCTGCCGCCGCAAGGCAGCCGCCTTACGTTCCTCGTGCGAGATCGAGCTTGCGGTGCTGGGGCGCTGCTAGTTCCGCCGATGCGTGAACACGTGCAGGCATCAGTTCGAACGCATGCTGCTCTGGCGCTTGCCGCGTTGCCTGAGACGATCGCGGGAATTGAGCTCGACCCGAACGCCGCATGGCTCGCTAACGTCATCTTGGCCTCCGAAGCGCTGCCGCTACTCGCGGCCGTGTCGGATCGACAGAAGAAGCCGATACCTGCCCTTGTGACTTGTGGGGATGGGCTTGTTACTGGCGAACGCGCCGCACGAGTCGAATTGCAGAACCCCCCGTACGGACGAGTGCGCCTCTCAGTCGAAGATCGTGAGCGCTGGGCTCATGTGTTGTATGGCCACGCAAATCTGTACAGCCTTTTCATGGCAGCCGCCGTTGAGGATCTGGACCAGTACGGCGTGCTCGCCGCTCTAGTGCCGACAAGCTTTACCTCAGGACGCTATTTCGAGAACTTGCGTAGCTATCTCGCAACGAATGCTCGACCTCTCAACGTCGCATTCGTGGTCGAGCGCGATGCGTTCGAGTCTGTGCTGCAAGAGACATGCTTGGTCACATTTGGTCGACGCAAGAAACAGTTCACAGGCGTAATGGCGGTCAACGGACACGCACAGTCTGTGGCGAGAGTAAAAGTGCCGACTACAAAACTGCCTTGGCTGCTTCCTCGGCGCGCCGACGATGCTGTCGTAGCTGCCGCAGCCGCGACGCTGCCCCTGCGGCTGGTTGACCTGGGCTATGCCTGCTCGACTGGTCCTCTCGTTTGGAATCGTAGAGCCGCTGACCTCAAGGCCCGACCACACAGAGATAGCGTCAAGGTTGTCTGGGCGGGCGATATCGAGGATGGGAAACTGCACCAGGATAAGTCGCGCAATGCCATGCGATATCTGAAATTACGACCTAACGAAGCGGATGCCTTCATGGTCCGGACTGCGCCCGCCGTTTTGGTACAGAGGACGACGGCACCGGAACAAACTCGTCGCCTTGTGACAGCTCGGCTCGACGACACAACGTTGACGGCTTGGGGCGGGCGTGTGGTGGTTGAGAATCACGTCAATGTCTTGCATCCGGTTGTTGAGAACCCGCTACTTGATTTGGACACTCTGGCGGCTGTGCTTGCGACCGAGACGGTCGACCGTGTGGTGCGTTCATTGTCTGGTTCAGTTGCAGTATCCGCGTACGAGATTGGCGCGGTTCCATTCCCGCCGGCCGACGTGCTTGCTGAATGGAAGAGCCTGCGGGGCGTTGATCTCGAACGGGCAGTCGCCGATGCCTACGGGCCGAATCGATGAGACCGCTCCTAGCTCGTGACGAAATTTCCAAGCGTCTGTCGGTTCTCTTTCCGCGCGACGCCTTCGACCCGGTGCTTTCCAGCCCCCTTGCGGCTGCTGCGATCGCGGCCATGCTGTATACGGATGCGATCCGGACGGACGATGCTGACTCGGCTGACAACACGGGTTGGCTTAGGCCGACCACCGTGCTGTGGCTTTCTGACGAGGTCTATGCGCGCGAAGATGAAGCGAGTCGTGTCAGCTGGCGAGCTGCGGCGCTTGGCGGCAAGGGGCGCAGCGCGGTTGAAGACCTCCATGAATCCTGGGGGATTGCGAGAGACGCTAGGTGGTATCGCGACAACTCACGTGAAACTGTGCGTGACGAGACATTTCCTGCATGGCAGTCATTCGGCGCAGTTGCCCGCCGCGTCAACATCCCGTCAACGAGCAGCAAGCCTGCTTGGGCTTTGCTCGATTCCTTTGCTGATCTGTTCGACCCTGATCTGACCGAGGATCTGTTTGATGATGCGGTTACGGCCTGGCGAGACGGTCACATGTCTCCTGGTGAGCGGTTGCGAATTGCGACCGAAGCGGGTCGCGGCCAGCAGGAGCATCAGATTGAGGTACGCCTGCCCGGTGGTGGTACGCGCTCGCTCGAGCCGGGTGAAGCATCGCAGATCCTTCGGGGCGTTCTCGAAGAATGGGCGCCAGCTCGATTGGCGGACCCAGTTGTGCTGACTATCTCCGAGCCCGGTGACAAGGTCTATCTGCAGGATGCGGCTCGTCTTAAGTCACTCGGTGTGACGATCGATCCGCAAACGCTGCTTCCGGACGCGGTCATTGCTGACATCGGGTCGCAACCGGTGACCTTCTGGATCGTTGAAGTCTCTGCTTCCGACGGAGTCGTTAGCGAAGATCGCTTGCAACGATTGCAGGCTTGGGCAGCGGATAACAGAATCCCCGTCGAGGATTGCGAATACCTGACGGCATTTCGTTCTCGAATCAGTTCTTCGGCTCGACGTCGGTTGAAAGACCTGGCGGCCGGTACGTACGCCTGGTTCCTTGCCGAGCCAGGTCGCGAGCTGTCATGGCGCGAGATTGAAGCATCGCCGACAGACTCAGGCTCCTAGCCAATCGCGGTAGTAAGCACTCCGAGCAGTATTTGCTCGCGCACGCGTCGTCGGGCCAGGTCAGTAGCAGCGCGTTCCACCGCGTCTGCGTACCGAACAACGTGCTCGGGCAACTCAGCCACGGCCTCTTCAGCCGGAGCATCCTCATCGATCTCGACATCAAGATCGTCGTCCTCGACGCTCGGATCTGTTTCGTTTTGACCGAGTGTTGTCGTGTTCGACTGGCGGACGGCGTCGTCGACCTGCACACCGAATTCGAGGAGTGCTTTGAACACGCGCGCTGCGGGCTCCGGTTCTAGCGGGAGCTGGCCCTCGATTCGCGAGAGAGCGCAAAAGAGTGTGTAGAAGTCACTCCGTTTGCGCCAACGGGTCTTCTTCAGCGCGGGTAGCACTTGGCGGAGCTGCGTCAAGACTGTGTCGAATGTTGTCTCTAAAGACGCCCGTTCAGGAAAGTCCTCTTCGTACGTTTGATACCACTTGTCGAGAGAAAGCTTCTTGTTCTGGGGTCCGTTTAGTGAGGCGACCGCAAGTTCGCTCACAGTCTCGACGTCGCGCATCCGACGGATGTCGTCGGCGGAGAAGATCCCGAATTCAGCCCAGATTGGAAGGTCCGCAACCTGCTCCATCAACTTGAGGAACTCTCCGTCGTACGTGGCGTGACGCAACTCCTGCTCATTCAGGGAAACCACACCCTGGTTCAGCCGCTTGAACATGTCCTTGATGACGACTTCGTCGACGTCTTTAAGTGTGCGGATGACGAACTTGTATGAGCGGACGGTCTTTTGGGCGTCGCTATCCAGGTCCTCGAACGCCTTGTAGTGATAGCCCTGCGGGACGCTATCTGACTCGACGAGTTCAAATTCTCCGTCCAGGTACTCAAGGACTGCGCGTATTCGTTGTTGGCCATCGACAAGTCGGTGACGCTCGTCGCCATCACCAGAGATCACCTCGTGGACGTACAGCTCTGGCACTGGGTAACCGAGCAGAATGGTTCCGATGAGGTCACTCTTCTGTTTGTGCGACCAGACGGGCCGTCTTTGGAACGAAGGCGCAATATCAAGCTGGTCGAGATCTCGGGCGTTTTTGAACCAGTTCACCGACTGGTGAGTGGTCTCGAGATAGTTCTGGCCCATCATGAACTCCAGTTCTCGGGAAACTTCGTGTGAGAGTATTCCTGGTAGCCGCGAAGAGCTTCTATGTCTCGATACAAACGGAAATTCACGACTCTCGAACCGATGCTTGCGGGTAGTTCATTGCCAAGTCGGGCCGCGGCTTTTTGCCATGACGCTCCGAACGGCAGAAGTGGCAAGACATGGTCGGTCGCGATGCATCCGCGGTAGACGTATTTTGGTGCGAAATCGCGGATGTGCGCTCGTTGTGCTGACGTGCATTTCAGGGTCCCGATACTGGTGGTCCTCAGGAACCACCACGCCGCGTCGAAGTGGGTTGAGGAGACAACCGCGAGGTCGACGTCCGAGCTCGCTCGGAAGTCCCGGCCATTCTTGATGCTGAATCCGCGTGCGCCACTTCCAACGATTAGCAGGTTCCGTGGATCGACCTCGAGCAGCCTGGCTGCCTCACGGCGCCAAGTTAGGTAGGCCGGTTGGTCAGAACCGAAGATGAAGGGGACCGCTTCGAACAGGTTGGTGTCAACGAACATAGACGCATCGGATGTTGCGTTAGCCACGAGCCCTCCGGTCATACAGTCAGCATTGCGGACTTCATGCTATTCGGGGCTAGTTGTTCGCGACGCGAAACTCAATCTCGCCCTTGGCTGGTCTGTGTCAGAGAGGCAGCGAACAGGAATCTTGGACGTGGCGCGGCCCCGCTCGTCTTCGGGGAAGAGGGTGCGGGGCCGCAGTGCCAGAATGGTATGACGATGACGGGCGGCGGTCTAGCGCCCGGCAGCAACTTGCGCTGGGAGCGCTACTTCACCACGCCAGTTGAGCCCAGACGTCTGGCTGGGGGAGCAGGCGATCCGGCGGACCGGTCGAATTCAGATCCTCATTTGTTTCGAACGTCGAGCCGGCATGCGCGACACTGAGAATCTCACCCGCGACCAGCAAGGAGTCACTTGTGCAAGAGCCGTCCCTCTACGACGCAGCCGAACCCGACGACGTCACCGTCGAGCCGAAGCCCGACCCCGGCACCGCCCACACTGCAGCGGTCGAGACGATCGACAACGACCGAGCCGACGGGCTCAACTTCTCGGCTGGCGTCGTGCGCCAGCAATGACCACCGAAATCGGCGCACCTTCGTTGTACAACGCCAACGCCCAACCCGTCAGTGAGCCCGGACCTCGACCCGCTCCGGGGACGATCGAGACGAATGCCGTCGAGACGATCGACAACGACCGCGCCACACTTCTCATCGATGCTGGCGTGATCCGATAAATACGCCACTCATCGTCGGTGACTCCACCGATCCCCACGTGCGGGCCGTTGCGGACGCCATGGCTGCCGAACCAGTCATCATTGACGCGGCCACGTTCCTCCGCAGCCCGATCACCATCACCGCCGAGAGCGTCGAGATTGAAGGCAAGACGATCGCACCGGGTCGAGGTTGGCTGCGGCGGCTCGCCCCGGAAGGATGGACGCAGCGGATCAGTGCTGCCGGTACGGAGGGGGTCAGTCGCTCTGCTGCCGTCTCCGCACTCGCCTCAATTGCGCGCGACGATCGGTTCACCTGGCTCACCGAACTCGATGCTCTCGGCGGTGCGGAGAACAAGCCATACCAGTACCGCCGAGCCGCCGCGGCGGGCGTGCCGGTACCCGAGTGGATCGTCACAACCGACACCGGCGCTGTCCCTCAAGAGGGTGATTGGGTGGCCAAGCCCTTGGGCCCTGGAGCCTTTGTGGACGAGCAAGGCAACGGTCGAGTCGTCCCTACCAAACTCGTCGACACCACTGACAGAACAGTGATCGCGCAAGTCCCGTTCATTCTCCAGCGCCTTGTCGACAGTCGCACCCACGCTCGAGTCGTCACCATAGGATCGACCGTTCGATCAGCCAAGCTCCCGGCGGCAAGCCTCCCGCTCGATTGGCGCACGTCGTCGGCCGGCCACTATGGCTTCATCGCCGACTCCGCACCCGACCACGTTCACGAGCTCGCCCAAGCCGCGGCGGCCAGCACGAACGTGAATTACTCGTCGCAAGACTGGATCGAAGACTCCGAGGGCCAGTGGTGGTTCATCGACCTCAACCCCGCAGGGCAGTGGCTCTTCCTGCCAGAAGACGTCGCAAGCCCCATCACCCACGCCATCGCACGCCACTTGGACGGGTTCTGATGAGCAAGTTCAAGCAGTGGTCCAGCAACGCGACAAAGTCGGTGCTGGGCGTCGAGGCACACCTCTTCCTCGCCTATGCCTTCATCACCTTTCGCCCAGGCGCCACGCCGCCCCTGCTGCCGGCAGGTAACACTCCCCAACCCAAGCCCGTACCGGCCGACTGGACCGATGACGAAAGGAGCATCTTCATCGAAGAGAGCCGACTAGACGTCGCAGCTCAGCAAGCCGACAAGCGGGACATCCGAGCGCGGGCGCAAATCACACTCACTACCGCGATCGTCCTTGGCGGCACCTGGGTTAACTCGCTGTCTGCCAGGAACGACCTGTGCGGACGGGGAATGGTTCTCTACGGACTCGCAGGCCTTGCCCTGGCCTCCTCGGT
This sequence comes from Aeromicrobium panaciterrae, assembly GCF_039537165.1. GTDB lineage: Bacteria > Actinomycetota > Actinomycetes > Propionibacteriales > Nocardioidaceae > Aeromicrobium > Aeromicrobium panaciterrae. The sequence goes on from NZ_BAAAZZ010000002.1 coordinate 2,174,228, forward strand.
GCTGGCATCGGGAGGAATCATCTCGGCGAGGTCGCCGATCGGCACCGTCAGCGTCATCGCGCTCACGCACTACGAGAAGGGCGAGATTCATCAGAAAGTCGCTGAAGGGTACGCCACCACCCGGCTCGTGGGTGCACGAACCATCGCAACGCTCGTGACTGTCCTGCGGGACTGTGTCCTTGCCCTCGTACTCGGCGCGATTCTCCTGGCAGTTGCCCACCTGACCTAGCAGACTCCAGTAGGAGGTCTTAGGCAAGCACGTCGGAGGCCGGCGACGGCAGGGAGAACGTTCGCGGCAGTTAGTGCCCGGCGACCCAATCTGTGGGGATCTCTAGGTCCCATATCTTCGCCACGCTCTCCAGCGCCTCACGATGAGCAGGAATATCGGGGGAGAGGGGGACCTCGTGCACGCAGTAGACGGAGACATGACTGTAGATGGCCCAGCAGTCTTCGGTGTCGTTGTGGCGGCTCCGGTAGTGAATCACATCCGGCTTGTGGGGCCAGTCGTACAGAGCCAAGGCGCACGCCTGAGTGAGATCCCGACCAGTCTTGCTCGCTAACCGCACCGCGGCGTTGTCTAGGTGAACTTCGTGACCACGCTCCTCGAGCAAGGCATCCCGTGCCGGCTTAGCATCGAGAACCGCTCGCACTCCGTTCTCGCGGTCAAGCTTCGCCTGTACAGCGGGATCATCGATCGACACGACAGTAGGACTGCCGGCCGTCATGGTCGCCACTCGCCGTTCGAGCAGGTACGCCTCGAGCGGGTTGTTACCTGCCGCCGAGGGTGGATCGACAAACCCGGGATCGTCATCGACTTCAACCGAAGCCTCTCGGGCGTGGGCGGCCTCATCGTCCCGCATCCAGTCCAAGAGCTCCAGCAGGCAACCGCGCACTGTCGATGCCGTGTATCGCATGAGGAAGCGGTCTTGAGTACGGCGGCGGGGGTCATCGAAACGGTAGGGGCCAGGATCATCGCTCTCGGCAGGCAATTCCATCGGAGCGGGGTGGACCCGTACAACGCCATCGCGTGGCCATGGCGCGAAATTGGCCGCGTTCATGCGGTCAGCAACGCCTCGACTGCCTCGATGATCCGCGGCTCAGAGTCACGCGGTGCTGAGTCCGCCAAGAGGGTCATTGGGGAATGACCGCCCAGCACTGGGTTGCTTCCACGGAGAAATGCAGCCGCAACTGACGGCCCGAAGGTTTGATCGATCGCGGTGGTGACGCGAAAGAGAACCTGGATACGGTGCCGCGCGTCCTCCGAACGAATTGGACCGCCGGTGGCCCAACTTGTGAGCGTACGTGTGTCTTTCAGTCCGAGGCAGGCGGCGGCCAAGCGGCTACCCAAGAGTCGCTGGACGAATGCCGCCTGATCGGCCAGGGGGACCGTGATCGATTCCTTGTGCGCGCGCTCCAGGATTTCCTGTATGCGCTCGATGTTCGTAGCTGGCATTTGTGCCTCCACCCAGACCGGAATAGTCCAGCATTATAGGTCTCATTAAGTCCCGCATTTGAGTCTACACTGGAGTAGTAGGACGAACTGAGGAGAGTCATGGGCAACAACAATCGCCACGTAGTCCCGAATCCCAAGGGTGGATGGGACGTCAAGAAGCCAGGCAGCGGCAGGGCAAGTCATCACACCAACACTCAGAAGGAAGCAGTCGACCGCGCCCGCGAAATTGTTAAGAACAAGGGTGGGGGAGAGGTTCGCATCCATCGACCCGACGGCACGATTCGGGACTCGGACACCATTCCGCCAGGCAACGATCCCAACCCACCACGCGACAAGAAGTAGCTCAATCAGTGCCCATCCTAGGCGACTCCGTGCTCCCTGCGATGGGGCGCGAAGGCTTCAGGTGACCGATCAGCCGGCGACGTCCGTAGACGCCGGTATCTCTCAGCGGACGCCCTGCTACGCAGCAGATCCGGGAGTTAGACGCGACGGATTGATACTGTTCAGGATGTCCGGTGCGCAGGCTCCTAATGTCCGGCGAATCCATTTGCAGAGCGCTTGTGCCGCAGCATCGCTGCGGTCTGAGGTCGATCGGTGTACACCTTCCTAGTCCTACGAAGTTCGACGGACAGCACTGCTCGAGAAGGAGCGCTATGGATGTGACGACGATTTACGCGCTGCCAGTGCCCGTATGGGTCACCTGCGAGACTCTGGGCGGGACGTATCCGACCGGCTACGGGAAGGTTCGTTTCGACATCGTAATGCCGCAAGACGCCCCGCCTACAGGTGCTGCCCCGATCGTCAGCGGTGTGGAAATCCCCGATCCGCGCGATGGCGAGCTGAGCCAGTGGACGTGCAAGTACGGAGCATTCATCCCGGAGTCGCTCAAGCCGGCGACAACACTGCAGCGCGTCGTCGTCACCAACGTCGAGGCGCCCGACGATGTCACCAGATCATGGAACACCGCTGACCTGCAGCTCGCGGAGGTCATCAACGACTGGTTCGATCGTGTTCGCACCTGGGCGGAGATCCTCACTGGACAGGATCTGGACCCCAGCCACCGCGTATACGACGCGGAGATCTCCGGCACGGGACTCACCTTCATCGTTCCGCCGCACGAAGGTAGCCTGGGAATGACCCTCACCGCGCCGAGCATCAGGCCGGTGCGCCCTGAAGAGTGGCAACGAATCTTGGAGCTAGTGCGCGACGACACCGAGCCGCCGCTCGAGGAACTGCTCAGCCGGGACGCCCGGCCGCACACAGGCGAGGCTTCAACCGCCGCGCGACCATCGACGCCGCGACAGCCATTGAGGTGGTGCTGTCCCGCCTGCTGACAGCCGCGTCGGATCAGCTCCCGGAGAGGCAGCGGGCACGGCTGAACGAGCGCCCGACGCTGGGAATGTTCGTGAGTATCGCGCAAGCCTCTGGTATCGAGTTCGATGTGCCCTTCGAGCGGCTGCGCTACCTCACCAAGAGTCGCAATGACGCTGTTCACCGCGGCCAGGCAGCCAGCTCATGGAATACCGCGGATCTGGTTCAGACCGCCATCGACTTCATCGGCGCCCACGGCACGTACAAAAGGACCGGCGAGCAAGAGCCGGATGGGTCGGAATGGGTGTTGGCACAATCCGACGACGACCTCACGGAAGCGCAAGAACCTGAGTTCCAGTAGCAACCCGTCAACTGTTAGTTGGCGTAACGAGTATTTTCGGACAGTTTCGAGTGGTACCTGGGATGTCGACTCGAACGAAAGCAAATGTACGACTGGGGTCGTCTGCGTCCGACTGGCGTCGAGAGTCTTGGGGGAATCCCGGGGTAAGTTCCGCCCGCTGCGGTATCGCTGCAGGTCAGAGGGTTGGTGAGTGCAGGCTGTAAATCAGACGGCTCAGCCTACGCAGGTTCGAACCCTGCACCTGCCACGGGAACAGAAAGTGCCCCTGACCTGCGGAAACGCAGGTCAGGGGCACTTCTCGCATGCCGGCTGGGGTACCTGAACTCGCGGGTTTCAGACATTTTGGCCATAACGCTCTGACCTGCGGCGATGCGGTATTTGTGGTGTGTCAAGCGATGGCGCGGGGGGAATGCTGGGGGAAGTTTGGGGTCTCATTTGGGATCGCGTCCCCGTTGCCTGCAATTGCAGGGCGATTCGCGGGCAGTGGGTGCCGGTGAGAGCTGAGAACCAGTCAGACGGCGTCGTCGGACTCTGCGGTTCCCGATCGGATCTCACAAACTCCTGGGTTGATTTGCAGCCGTTAGGTAGTGCGCCGTTTGACCTGAGAGTCAGTGGTTGGCTTGTATCGCTCGCGGGCGAACCGCTTGAAGTCCTCGACCACGTTGGTGTTCTTTCCGTACGCGTCTTCGACAATCCGCATGATCGTGTCGTATCCGCGGCGGAGTGATTCCTCCTCGCGGAGCCGGTCCTTCGATGTCTTGAGGACCTTGCCGTCTTTGGTCTTGGTTGACCGCTGGTCCTGAACGTGAGAGAGCACCGAAGTGTCGTAGAAGCGCCCGCCATTGAGCGTCAGATCATGTCGTGTCCACTCGCGTGGGACGAGCAAGAGCGGCACGCCGTCGACGGTTGGCAGTTTGACCTGGCGAACTGTCCAGGCGATTGCCTTTGGTTCCCAGACCTGCCTCGAAAAGACTTTGACGCCTGTCTTTCCGGTGAGTCCTGGGAATTGCGTCAGCATCTCGTTCGTGAAGTCGACAAGAGGCTGGAATATGACACGGGTTGTCAAGTCTGACGTTATGTCATTGCCGACACCTTCGACGAACAAAGGGATGTCCTCGATCTGTTTCAGGACGCCGATGCGGACCAGTGCTTCTGCGTCTCCGGTAAGGACATCCCAGATCTCCTGGCCGACGCCTTCAGCGCCTCCGTGTCCGTTGAAACCCTTTGCAGACATGCCGAGGCGAGTTTCGCGTGGCTCCTCGAATCGCTGCAAGAGCTGGAGCCCCAGGAGTTGCTTGTGCCCGTTGCTTGATACAGCGCATTGCGTCACCTCGTCGAAAAAGGTCTGGGTGCAATGGTTCGCAGCGGCTACGAACTTTGCAGGTCCAAGACCCATGCGTATTGCGAACGCGTCGACAAAAAGTGCACTGTCGAGGTGACGTTCACGTCCAAGAACGGCAAGTTGGAGCCCTTTGGCAGGTTGTAGTAGTCGCTTACGAGCGTCACGCGTGCTCCTTAACGGTTGATTGATTACGCACTGCTCGTCCACGATCCTTGTGGGCGAACTCGCGACGGATTTCCTGCCTAGCCGGTGTGGCAGGGGCGTGCGCAGTGGAAGCAGCCATTGACCTGGTTGTAGTAGTCCCCTGCAGCCTGGACAGCGGTATGGCACGACGAGTGCTCCCCGAGGGCCAGACGGTTTTCCGGGCTCGGGTAGGTGGGACAGTCGGCCGAAAGGTCATGAACTTCGTGGTCCCCGTTGGGCTGTACGTCCTTATTCACGCAGAAGCTGGGCATGAGATCTCCATTTCGATTGTTGTTTTTCTGTGCGGTCGTACGGCCGGGATCTCCCGACCTACAGAAGTGTTTGTCCTTCTTCTCCGGGCTTTCCGCCCGTTTCGGTTGTGCTCCCTGCCTTGGCGCCAACCAAATAGCCGGCGACTGTGCCGAGGAGCGTGAATGCTGCCGACTTGTCACCCGTGTCGGGAATCGAGGCAAGTGCGAGCGCCGTGCCGAGCGTTGCGATCACGATGAGTCCGAAAGCTCGAGTGAAGTTGGCCGAGATCGGGTTGCCCTTCACGAGCCGGATGCCCTGAAGTACGAAGAGAGCGGCGATTGCGATCGTGCCGAACGTCAGAATGTTTCGCATTTGGATCCTCCTTGTTGGAGATGACGTGCACCGAGCGGAGCCCTAGCGGGCCGGATTTGCATCAAAAGTGGGGGAGCGCCAGAAGGTTGTTGGTCCATTGCCCGTCTGGACGTGTGCGCAGAAAGGGCTGGCCCGATATCGGGTGCAGGACGACAACTGGGACACGGTTGCTTCCTGTCCCAACGAAGGCCAGACCCTTCTGGTTGTCGATCCAATCCACCATCGTCGGCTTGTCGTCGTCTCCGACCCCCCCGGAGGCGTCAACCCATACATAGCGAACGACGTGTTTGTGGTCAGTCCCGCCGGACAGGCGGATGTGCGTGATGGTTCGAGTAGTCACTTGGAAAGCTCCTGAGAGGCATCCCCCACTGACTCATCACAGAAGCGGCGCGAAATTCACACTCGGTGGCGAACTATTCTGCGTCGGCAGGGGGCACACACCTGGCGAGGGCTACTCAGTGGTGTAGCTGGAGTCCAGGAATGCGGTGAAGCTTGTGATCGCTGGTGGCTTCACATCAGAGTTTGGGTCGGGTTTGATCAGGATGTTCTCGCTCCCGAGGAGCTGCCCGGTTGTGGGGCTGACGATCAGAACGAATCGAGTCTGTGGCTCATCCTCGGGGATGAGTGAGAAACCAATCCCGCTCCGCCCGGCTCGGTCATCGACCGCGCCGAGCAGTCGTATCCCAGGCTGTTCGGCCATCATGGCCCAAATGGCTGAAGTGAGTTTCGGTGTGACGACATATTGCGAGTAGAGGGCGTTGACCTGGCGAAACAGGCAGTTCGTCCTAACCGTGTCTACGTTCTCTGCCCTGCAACCGGATCCTTTCAGGATCCCGATGGCTAGGCCGTCAGTGTCCAGCGGGAGTTTGGCAGCAAAGTTGGGATCGCTGGTGCCCGCAGGCAGGGTTTCGTCGGCACTCTTAGGGTCGTCGTCCCATTTGCCCTGCTTTGGGAGGCCCCGACCATCCGGTGAGAGGGGTTTGCCGGTTCGCTCAACGGTTCGGAATGAGCCATCGGCACGAAGGTACGTCTCAACTATTCGTGGGATGAGAACTGTCGAGACACTGTCTCTGGTGGCTTCGATACTGGCGGACCAGGTGTCGGTAACTACTTTTTGCGCGGTGCCGGTCCCGGTCGGAGGGGGACTCGTTGCTGCGACGCGCGACAGACGTGTGAGCTCGTCACTCGCTGACATTCCTGGTGCGGTCGCTATGTCGGCAGCAGCCGCAAACTCGAATCCCAGTACCGGAGGGGTCGATGCCTCAGCGGTGGAGTCAGGCCATAGGGGCACGATGCCGAGTACGAGTACTGTTGTTGCAGCGACCGCGCCAACTGCAAGGAGTGCGAGTCGAGTTCGACGTCGACGGTGAATCGGAACTGGGTCGGCCGCCTCTGAAGCCTTGGCTTTCGCCAGGATCGCATCGGCACCTTCGAGCTGGATGCCGACTGACTCTGGGGAAATCAGGTCTGTGAACCCCGCTTCACGCGCGGCGTCGCGCAGTGCCTCGATCTCGTCTGTTGGCTTGAGGTTGTCGTGATTGCTCATGACTCTCCTCGACTTGTTGGCGCATCGGCGGGTGTGCCAACGCTTGCATCCAGCAACGTTGCGATCCTTTGGCGAACCCTGCTCGCGCGTGTTGTCACCGCGGTGACGGTCACGTCAAGCAAACCTGCGACATCTGCGTCGCTCAGACCGCGAACGAATACCAAGTTAACAAGCTCTCGTTCCTTTGGCTTGAGCTGATGCCAGACCCAACGAGCCTGCGCAGAGTCGACCACCGACTCTGCGCTGTCTGGCGAAGCGAGCTTCAAGAGTTCAAGGCCACGGTCATCGACAAACCTGTTGTCGTGATGTTTGCGCTTGACCCTTTGGAGTTCTTGGAGCACTTGAAACTTGCCGATTCCGATGATCCATCGTGTCCAGTCGGAGGGATCCTCGGGGCAATTGTCTCGCTTGCGCCAGACAGCCATGAACGTCTCACTCACGACATCCTTCGCCTGTTCCGGGGACAAGACGCGGGCAGCGTAGGAGAAAACGAGCGTGCTGAGGCGGACATAGAGTTCTTTGAACTCGTCGTCGCCCACAGGCAGAGCCTAGGTCATTTTGTTGCCGAACTCAGCACAACGTTGTTGTCGACAGATAGACGGAATTTGCTGTAATTCTCCAACCGGACAGCGAACTGTATTGCTCTCCTGCGTTGTAGCAGTCGCTGAGTCCGCCGCCACCTGACAACTCGTAGAGAGTTGATCGCTTGGTCCGGTTGTTGTACAGCGAATGAATCGTGCTCGGACCGATGCTCTTGTACGAACTTGTCGTGTTGGTTTTCCAAATGGTGCCGGTAAAGTTCGTGCCGCTCCAGACACAGAAGTATCCGCTCGGACACTGGCCGATTGTTTGAATCGTCACTTCATCACCCTCTGCAGGCCAGGGGAGAGCAACGGCCAACGCAGCGGCAACGGCGAATGCTAAGCGGCGCGGACGCCGATGTTTCTGGGGGTTTGTCATGCCGGTTCATCGCGACAACCCGTCGAAATTCACACCTCAACCACCGCGTTTCGTGGCGTCAAACTTTTCTAGCCGTGGGGCGAAGAAGGTTCTTGAAATTCAGTGAAAATGAGCGGACTTGTGGGATGAGGTATCGGACGGTTCTCGGGGGATTCACGGTCTTGTGCCAGCATTTGGCAGATGAATCCCAATCTCGTGAAATCACTGGCCGCACTCAGCATGGTGTCGGCATTCGTGGCCGGATGCGGTTCGGACTCCCCGGGCAAACCCGAGACGCCTGCGAGTGCCTCGACGCCGGCGTCGAGCGCCCAAGCCGAGCACAATGTGATCCGGTTCGCAGACGACGAGGACGACGGCGGAGTTGTGCTCGAGGACGAAGGCGACGCTGCGAAGCTCGTCGGCGTACCCGACGATTTCAAAGCGTTCATTGTTGCGGCGCTACTGAAACAACAAGCCGAGGAGGATCCGACGATGACGGATTGCCATCCAAAGGATCAGTACATCGTCGACGTGATTGACACTGCTGGATACGCAGCTGGCGGTATTGAGTTCGCAGCGTGCACGGGCGCTCAACTGTATTGGGCCAAGGTAGACGGCCAGTGGCGGGAAGTGCTTGGAGGGCAGGTCTACCCGACATGCGAGGCCTTCAGGCAATACGGCTTCCCTGTTTCCGTCGTCGACAAGTGCACTCGGGGCGACAAAGTTGCGACCTACGCCCCGTGAGCCCATTGCCGGACTATCAAACGTGCATGCGCCTCAGCTTCACTTAGTGCCTCAAAGTGGGGATCCACAGGACCCTCGCGGGTTGATGGTGGCACTCCTACGGCTGCGCAAGATGCGGCCTCGCCCGGGGCGCTTCCACTTCGAATTCGGTGATGTCTTTGCGCTCATGCGCGGGCGGGTTGTCGGCCTATGAAAAGAAGTTGGTCTTGGTTTGTGATTTTGGCGGTTCAAACGTGATGGGCAAATAAGGAAGGGCCACTCGGCCCTTGAAAGCAACTATTGAGATTGGATCGCTTCATGCAAACTTCAACGAGAGTCGCCGCAGTCATCGGCGCATTCGTCGCTGCCATGTCCGTGGCCGGACCCAGCATCGCGCAGCAGGACATTCCTTGGACTTGGAATTCGGGGGACCACGACGGACGAGCGAAATTCGTCGCCGAAGGAGAGGTGTATCACGGCATTGAGTACTCGCACAGCGCGTACGTCAACTGGTCTGCCACCGGAAGCGGGAGCGGACGCTGGTACATCCCCGGCACCGGCTCGGGAGCGGAGCACACGCTTAACCTGGACTTTCCCGAGGGCAAGAGCGTGACCTTGAAGGTGTGCGAAGAGAAGAGCGGTCTTCCGGACGACTGCAGCGGCACCAAGACCGGTGTGTCCTGAGTGTTCGATCTGAGACTGACTCTCAACTCTGCCATCTTGACGAGATGACTGGAGCGGACATGACGTCGGCGGTCCTCGTTGGGCAACTTTCAGTGCTTCGAGGGCCGTCGACAGTTTTGAGCGGCCTTAACCTCGACATCGCCGCGGGAGAGGTCGTTGCCGTCCGGGGCGCTAGTGGAAGTGGCAAGTCGAGCTTGCTCGCCGCGCTGGCGGGGCTTGTGCCGTCCGACGAAGGAACCATCGTTGTGGCCGGCCATCAGATGAATGACAGGTCGGATCGGGCGAGGTCGAAGATCCGGCTCCAGTCCATGGGTCTCGTCTTTCAGCGCGACGAACTCCTTCCTGAACTAACGATTGGTGAGAACGTCGGCCTTCCCTCCCGAATTCTTCGTCGCTCGCCACAAGAGACGGCCGCGCGGGTGGGGGCATTGCTGGAGGCCCTGAAGATAGCTGAGTTGCACGATCGGCTTCCGTCTCAGATCTCCGGTGGTCAGCTCCAGCGAGCCGCGATTGCCCGTGCGATGGTCAACAACCCACAGGTGGTCCTCGCAGATGAGCCCACAGCGTCACTGGACTCCGGTGCCGCGCGTTCTGCCATCCAGCTCTTGGTCGAGACAGTCCGTGAACGCAACGCGGCAGCGGTGGTGGTCACGCACGATCCGGAAATCGCCCGGAGGTGCGACCGACTCGTGGAGCTGCACGGGGGAGCGTTGACATCGGTTGAGCGGCAGGTCGGGCGCTAGATGCGCGTCATCGTAGGCCTCGCCGTCCATCTGGCAAAACGGGACGGCGTCAGGGGGCTCCTTCTGATCGTCTTGGGGCTTGGGACAACCTGCGTCACCATGCTGGCGCTAGCCACCGCGTCGATTCCACACGTCGCTGCCGATCAGGCGTCCCGCATCGATGCGATTGCGCCCAAGGTGGATGTCAATTCTCCGGCGACCAGCAACCGGCATCTGCGCATGGTCGATCCGGTCGTCGCTTCTCAGCGTCGCTGGGACGGACACAAGGTGGTTCAGCAGTACTACGCACGAGGATCGTCGGACCTCGTCGCTCCCGGAATACCCCGGATGCCGGCCGCCAACGAGTTCTTCGCATCTCCGGCACTTGTTGATCTCATCAGGTCGGACGAGACGGTCTCAGCGTTGTTCGAGGGACGTACCATGACTGGTCGAATCGCTGAGTCCGGATTGTCGGAGCCTGACGAACTCCGGGCCATCGAAGGCATCTCTCCTGACGTGCCCCTGCTACTCAATGTCGACGGTTTCGGATCCGCTTCGACTGGCCGTCCGAGTCTGCAGTCCGACAACTCGCGTCTCAATCACGTGGTCGGTGCGTTCGGCACAATCCTCGCCTGGCTCCCGGCAATCGCATTCCTGGTGATCGTCATGCGGCTCTTCTCCCAACGGCACGTCGGGCGAGCGCGGTCACTTCGTCTGCTCGGTGTCTCGATGCCTGGCACATTGGCCGTTCACGCCACTGAGCTCGTTCTCATCTGCGTCCCTTTCTCATTGGTGGGCTGCCTGGCATACGGGTTCGCAGCTCGTCACGTCGATCGCATCCCTGGCACCAGCATCAGTTTCTTCAACTCCGAGGCGCCTGCCAGCTTGGCGACATGCGTTGTGTGGATGACAGTCCTCGTCAGTGTCATCGCGTTGACGAGCGCCATGGCGCTGCGCGGGACGTTGAACGCAGGCCAGTTGGCCTCGAACACCCCCAGGGGCGTCCGCTCGTCCCTGATCGGCATGGTCTCCTTGGCGGTCGGATCCATCATGTTGGTGATGATGCCGATTGCGATTGCCGTCGGAGGCGATGCCCTGGTGGGGCTGCTGTGGCTTGCATGCGGCTTGGTGGCGGTAGGTGTGGCCCTGGCGGGTCCCAGATTCGCGACCGGTCTCTTGCGAAGGTTCGGGGAACGCGTGTCATCATCTACCGCGTTCGTCGGGACGCGACTGATTGGCGGCAACTCGACATCTCTGCGGTTGGGAAGTGCGCTCGGGGTGGTCATCATCCTGATGCTCGGCGGCCTGTCGTTCATATCCATCTTGAACGGAGGCAACAGTCAGGATTGGGACGCGAGAGTAGCCCGTCGCGACGTGGTTCCGGTCGTTGTCAGCGACCTCCTCGGCGAGCTTCAGCTTCATGAGGTTCGAGATGTCGTCGGCACATCCGGATCGGCACAGGTAGTGGCCCTGCGTCAAAACGGTCGGCCGTTGAAGACCGTTTTCGCTGATTGCAGCGACCTGCGAAAACTCAGCGGTGTCGATCTCACCGGGTGTGATGGAAAACCTCAATGGCTCGACGTCATCGGAGTGGACTCCCAGGACGACAATTTGCCGCGTTCGTCGGGAGAAGTACCTCTGTCGAACGGGCGGTCAATACGTGTTCCCTTGGCCGATGACATAGCGACGGCCGAGAGGTTGCCAGCAGAGTTTGACGGTGCACTTGTTCTTCCAGCGCAGCTCGCACCGACCCGTTCGACAGGGGCCGGATCGTCGTTCTACTCATTGGTGCCGAGCGCGACCGTCTCAACCACGATGGCGAGTCTGAGCGCTGCTGGACCGGTCGCGCAGTTCGACCTCGGAGACCTGGACCGCCACAATCCGAACAATCAGCAGTTCCCAGAGCAGGTCCGCTGGCTCACAGTCGGCTCGAGTGTCGGGCTCGCATTCGGCCTGCTAGCTCTCACTGCAACCGCGATAGGTGCGTCACGTGAACGGCGCAGTCGGATGCGTACCCTACGTCTGATCGGTGCCGGGCACGCCCACCTGCTCCCGGTTCATTTCTGGGCGACTGCCTCGCCGATCATCGTATTGGGGTGGCTCGCGACCGGGGCGGGGTGGTTGGTCACTCTCGCCATTCGAAATGTTGACGACAGAGCGACGGTGAGCTTCGGAGTCATCGGGCTCACCGCAGTCGTCGTGACATCTGCCGGCATTCTCGTCGCGATTCTCACGTATCCCGATGCCGTCAGCGAGGCTGAATGTTGATGACCGAGCGGCGTCAACGTTCGCCTGCCGAGAATTCCTCGAAGTGTTTGAATGTGCGGCTGGTGTCGACCATGCCCTACGGGCGTCGAGAGTCTTGGGGGAATCCAGGGGTAAGTCCTGCCCGATGCGGTATCGCTGCAGGTCAGAGGAGTGGTGGGCGCAGGCTGTAAATCAGACGGCTCAGCCTACGTAGGTTCGAACCCTACACCTGCCACGGGAACGAAAAGTGCCCCTGACCTGCATCGATGCAGGTCAGGGGCACTTCTCATTGGGGTCTGTACTCGCGGGATTCAGACATTTCGGCGAAAACGCTCTGACCTGCGGCGATGCAGCGAACGAGGTGTGTCAAGCGATTGCGCGGGGGGAATGCTGGGGGAAGTTTGGTGCTTCTTTTGTGGGATCTCGCCGGGGTGCCTGCAATTGCAGGGCGATTCTCGGGCAGGGGGTGTCGGTGAGAGCTGAGAACCAGTCAGACGCTCTTGAGCCTGAACGGTCAGCGACACGTCTCGGGAGAACCTTCGTCCGGCTCTGCGGCGTTGCCGAAGGGCTCGACCCCAGCGAACGCTAAGGACGGGACCTCGACCTCGCTCACATGTAGCGGGAGCATACTGTTTCGTCTCGCTTCTAGGAGTCCAACCCCTTTCTGGCCAGCTACTTCGATAGGCACTTGGACGTCCCCATGGATGCTGAAACGAGATGCGCAGACTCGGCTCACAGGTCTGCAGCCTTGCACGCAGCAAGCCTGGCTCCAGCGGTCTACTAGGCGCGCCGTCGCGGAGGTGGACAGCACTGTCAGAAAGCCGACCATGAGGATCCGGTGGCACCAGAATCAAATCCGGGGCGCGATCCCCAGTTCAGCGAGGATGGCGTCCGTATGTTGACCCAACGATGGGATCTCGCCAACTGGCAGATCCCAGGTCGACCGTGAGAGAGGTGGAGCAAGCATTCGTAGCTTGCCGACCGGAGACTCACTCTCAACCCAGCGTCCTCGCTCGGTGAGTTCAGGATGGTCGACAGCGTCGAGCACAGTCCGGTAGATCGCGTTCCCGATGCCGGCTGCTTCGGCTAGCTCACAGATCTCGGCTGCATCCAGAGTTCTCGTCCAAGCCCCGATCTCCTCGTCGATGCGATCGCGCCACCTGCAGCGTTGATCGTTTGTTGCCAGTGCAGGGTCATCAGCTAAGTCTGGACGATGCAGCAACGTGTGGGTCAGACGCTGCCACTCGGTGTCGTTTGTCGTGCCGATCACGACGGTCTGACCGTCGCGAGTGGGATAGTCCCCGTACGGTGCCACCACTGGGGATCCCATCCCGTTCGGCGGCCGTTCGGCGCCGGTCAAGGAGGCATGGAGTAGTGCTGAGCCCAAGAAGTCAGCTGCGACATCGAACATCGAGACCTCGATCGCTGCACCGCGTCCATCGCTGTGACGTTGGTGAATCGCTGAAAGGATCTGAACCGCGGCAGTAAGACCCGCACCCAAGTCGGCCATTGGGGGTCCGGGCTTGGCGGGCTGGCCCTCCCATCCGGTCGCCGCACATGATCCGGATTCAGTTTGGATCAGCAGGTCGTAAGCGCGACGGTTCGCGTTGGGTCCATCTTGGCCGTATCCAGCGAGGTCGACCGCGATCAGTGACGGAAACCGCTCGACGAGATTTGCTGCATTGAGACCAACCCTGGCCGCCGAGCCGGGCGCGAGGTTCTGAACAACGACGTCGGCGCTTGCCAACAGTCGATCGATGGCGGGCTGCGACGAGACGTCCTTGATATCGAGCGATAGCGATTGTTTCCCGCGATTCACCCAGGCGAAGTAGGAGGACATTCCGTTGGCGACATCGTCGAAATCGCGGGTGAAATCGCCAGTGCCCGGACGTTCCACCTTGACGACTCTCGCGCCTAGGTCACCCAGGATTCGCGTGCAGTACGGCGCAGCGACCGCCTGCTCGAACGACACCACCGTGATGTCCTGCAACGGTGCAGGCTTCCTGCCCGAGCGGGGGGCGGTCTCCGGCGGATGGCCCGCGTTCATACCAACCACCGGCCGCCATCGACATACAGCACTTGGCCAGTGATGAAGCTGGACCGCTCGCTGGCGAAGAAGAGCACTGCGTTGGCGATGTCCTCAGGCTGACCCACGCGACGCATTGGCATCCGTTCGGCGTATTCGGCAAGTCGTTCCTCGAGCGGCACACCGACGCGTTCGGCGACGGCGCGGGTCATTTCGGTGTCGATGTAGCCCGGGGCGACACAGTTCGCGGTGATTCCCATAGGGCCGAGCTCCAAGGCGATGGTCTTGGTGAATCCCTGCAGGCCCATCTTGGCTGCCGAGTAGTTCGCCTGACCCCGGTTGCCCAACGCGGCTGTGGACGAAAGGTTGATGATTCGTCCATACTTCTGCTCGACCATCGAACGTTGCGCAGCGCGCGTCATGGTGAAGGCGCCGCGGAGGTGGACCCGGATGACATCGTCCCAGTCGTCGTCGGCCATCTTGAACAGCAGGTTGTCGCGCGTGATGCCCGCGTTGTTGACCAGAACGTGTACAGCGCCGAACGATTCGACCACCTGAGCGACGGCGGCCTTCGACTGCTCTGTGTCGCCCACATCGGCGGCGATTCCGATCGCCTGGCCGCCGGCTGCTCGAATCTCCTCGACGACTGGTTCGGTCTTGTCCTTGTCGAGATCAAGTACCGCAACCCGGGCGCCGCCGGCGGCCAGGTCTCGCGCGATCTGCGCACCCAGCCCACGCGCTGCTCCTGTGACGACTGCCACTCGGTTCTCGTACGTCATTCTTCCTCTTTCGGTTAGTCAGTTTGAACGTGCGCGGCGGTCGTCGCGTCACAGGTTGAGGGACTTGGCGATGATCGTGCGCATGACTTCGCTCGTCCCGCCGTAGATCCGTGTGACTCGCGCGTCGGCATAGAGTCGCGCGATCGGGTACTCGAGCATGTAGCCGTAGCCACCGAAGAGCTGTAGGCAACGATCGACAACTCGACCCTGAGTCTCGGTGGCGAACAACTTGATCTTCGCCGCGTCGACCGGCGAGAGCCGTTGCATGTCGAGCTCCTCGATGCCGTGGTCGACCATCAACTGTGAGGCGTCGAGCTCGGTCGTCATGCTTGCCAACTCGAAGCGGGTGTTCTGAAACTCAGCTACCGGCGTGCCGAACACCTTGCGTTCGCGTACATACGCTTTCGTCAGCTCGACGGCCGCTTTCGCATTCGCGACGGCCGTGACCGCTATGCCGAGACGCTCCTTGGGAAGGTTGCTCCCCAAGTACTGGAAGGCTCGCCCCTCTTCGCCCAGCAGGTTGAGCACCGGTATACGGACATCCTCGAAGAAGAGTTCGGCGGTGTCCTGCACGTGCATTCCAAGTTTTCTCATCGGGCCACTGCGGGTGAACCCAGCCATGTCGGACTCGACGACGAGGAGCGACAGACCTTGGCGCCGGTCCTCTTCGTCTGAGGTGCGGGCCACCACGATGGTCAGATCCGCGAGGAGGCCCCCGGTGATGAAGGTCTTGGACCCATTCAGGATGAAGTGGTCACCGTCTCGTCGAGCGCGGGCACGGATGCCGGCCAGGTCCGAGCCGGCGCCGGGCTCGGTCATTGCGATTGCAGTGAGCAAATGACCAGAGGTGAACTGGGGGAACCATCGATCCCTTTGTTCAGCGGTCGCATACTTCAGGAAGTAGGGCAGAACGACATCGAGATGGCATCGCAGTGGGCCAGTAGCCACCGTGGCGGAGGCCACCTCCTCGCTGACGATGGCCCCGAAGCGATAACTGGATTCTCCTGAACCGCCGTGTTCTGGAGGCACTGTCAGTCCCATGACACCGAGTTCTCCCAAGCGTTCGAAGAACGATCTGGGTACGAGCCCCTGCTCTTCCCAACTGGCGTAGACGGGTACGACCTCGTCGTTGAGGAACGTGCGGATCATGGATCGGAAGTCTTCGTGCTCTTGATTGAAAAGTGATCGACGCATCGCCGAAATCTCGCTTTCGCAGAATCGTCAGTGGATTCGTTGCAGAACCATGGCCCCGCCATCGGACAGAGCGGATGTGGACGGCGGCGTCATGCTGGGTCCACGTACAAGTCGAGCACCGGATCGTCGCCCCCGCCGTACTTGCTCAGGTCTATCTCGCCCGTCGCGGCCAACACCTCGGCGTCGATCAAGGTCCTGCCGGACAGCTCGCCCGGCAGTGCCGTGAACAACTGCACGGCCGCATCGGCCATGATCTGCGGATCGCGGGACCGGGCCAGTGCCTCTTCGCCACCGAGCAGATTCTGGATCACCGCTGTCGCGATTCGGGTCTGCGGCCAGAGGCAGTACGCGTCGATGCCACGGTCCTTGAGCTCGGCCGCCCATCCGAGCGTCAGGAGCGTCATGGCGTACTTCGTCATGGTGTAGGCCGGATGCCTGCCCATCCAGTGATCGGCGAGGTTGAGGGGCGGGGACAATGTGAGAATCCGGCCGTGAGGTGAGGCGGTGAGCGCCGGCAGACAGGCTTGGGTCAGGGCAAACGTGCCTCGCACGTTGATGTCCTGCATCAAGTCGAACTGCTTCATCGAGATCTCAGACGTGTCCGCCTTCGAAATTGCGCTCGCATTGTTCACCACGATGTCGATCTGGCCGAACGTCTCGATCGCCGTCGCCGCCGCCCGTTGCACATCCTCGTCTCGGCGAACGTCTCCGACAACGGCAACGGCCTCCCCGCCAGCTTCGCGGACCTGCTGCACTGCGGTGTGCACAGTGCCCGGGAGCCGGTGATCGGGTTGATCGGTCTTCGCCAGGATGACCGCATTGGCTCCACGGGCAGCAGCAGCGCACAGGATCGAGAGTCCTATTCCTCGGCTACCGCCTGACATGACGATCACCTGGCCGTCCAGGCGTCTTGAGTTCTGGTGTTCAGTCATGACTTCCTCTGCGCTCACTGGGCCGCACCTCGTCGCGTCATCTAGTCGACGATCCCTAGGGAATAGCGATCTCGATCGAGTCGGGACGCTGCCACGAGGCTCGGATATCCGCGGGTGAACGAATGTGTTCCGATCAACGAGCCGCAGAAGATCGCCTGTGCCACGTCTTCGACCTCTATGCCCAGCTCGCGGCACCAAGCCGTCGCTCGGCCGACCGCTGCGTCGTCAGAGATCGCAGGCGAAGCCAGCACTGCCACTGTGATCAGGGCCCGCCATTCGTCCGAGAGGGTTTTCTCTCGATCAGGAGCTGACACGTATGCGATCAGGCTGGGGAGCACTTCCGGCAGCAGTCGCTCCCCGGCCGTGCCCAGATCGGGCCAGATCCTCAGGAGGTCAAGATCCTGGTGATCCGTCGTCGCGGCATCGGCCGCCGTGACTCCATAGGTGGAGGCAACAATGGCAAGCGATGTGCTGAGGGACCGGTAGGTCAGGCCGGCAGAGATCTCCATCGCCTCGACCACCTCGACCACCGTCGCACCCCGGTCAATGGCCGCAACGATGTGAACCTCGGCTCCATCGGGGTACAGGTGCGCAACCTGGAGGTCGACGGCAACGTAGATGAGCTCCTGCAGACGTGGTGAGATCTTCAGGGTGCGCCGCGCTTCGGTCATGCGCACCATACGCTCGTAGCGGTCCGGGTCGATGTCAGCCACGCACTCGACCCAGCGCCTCGAGAACCGCCTGGGCTGTGAGCTCGGGGATGATGTGGACAAGGCTGGCCTCCTGATCGAACGGGCGAGTGAGCGGATGTCAATAGCCACGGGTGACGTCCACCCGATTCAGCGGTGATTCGCCGCATTCGATGCGCGCGATGTTAATGACGAACATGTCCAGGACCGATCGACGGTAGTCCTCGGAGTACCAGGACATGTGCGGGGTGAGCAGCGATCGAGGCGAGTCCCACAGGGGGTCGTCGGTTGGCAGCGGTTCGACTTCGAAGACATCCAGGGCTGCGCCGCCGAGACGACCGGATCGAAGGGCTTCACCCACCGCTGACTGGTCGATCACGCCGCCTCGAGAGACGTTGACGAGCAACGCCCCCGGTTTGAGCTTGGCCAGGCGGTCGCCAGTGACCAAATTCCTTGTCTCCTTGGTCAGTGGAACAGCGATGACGATCACGTCGGCCGCGGCCAACGCCTCATCGAGCTGCTCGACTCCGAAGGTCTGATCGAATGACGTACTTGTGCGACCTGACCGGCGCACGCCGGTTACTGTCATGCCGATAGCCCGCAGATGAGCCGCTGTCAATTGACCGACCGGGCCGGCACCGACGACCACCGCCTGCGCATCAGCGAGTCGAATCGGACGCGTGTGCCGCCACTTCCGTGCTGCTTGGTTCTCCCACGCCTCGGGAAATCGCTTGGCCAGGGCCAATACTTGGGCGAGTGCGTATTCGGCCATCGCCGGCGCAGAGAGCCCATGAGAGTTCGCCACCTCAATGTTGGCTGGCAGAGGCTGGGTTGGTGCGAGCCCGTCGACTCCTGACCCGGCGAGCTGGATGAGGCGAAGATGCTTGGCGGCGGACCAGTCACAGTCGGGAAATCGAACGCCGAGAATGACCTTGGCGTCGGGCAGGCCGGCGATGAACTGGTCGTCGTTCTCCCAGACCACGACTCGGCGGCCACCCAACGCATCGTGGGAGCCTTCGAGCGCTTCGGCGACGTACGCTCCGAATCCGTGCACTACTTCTATACGCTCGGTGGTGATCATCGTCATGTCCCGGCGTAGTGGCATGCAACGAACTGGTCGCCCTCCAGCTGTCGCAGCACGGGCTCTTCGTCAGCGCACCGTTGCGTCGCCAACGGGCACCGAGTCCGGAATCGACAACCTGTTGGTGGATCGATCGGGGAAGGCATCTCTACCGCAGGGTTGGTGGAATCTGCGTTGGGTTCGTCGCCGAGACGCGGGACTGAGTCCAAGAGCAGCTTGGTATAGGGATGCTGAGGGTGGCTGAAGAGCTGCTCCGCTGAGGCGACCTCGCAAACCTTGCCGAGATACATCACCAAAATCCGGTCGCTGACGACTCGGACGACGGCCAGATCGTGACTGATGAACACCAGCGATAGGCCGAGTCGCGACTTCAGGTCGTTCAACAGGTTGAGAATTTGTGCCTGCACGGAAACATCGAGTGCCGCAACTGGCTCGTCACAGATGATCACCTGGGGCTCCAACATGAGCGCACGCGCGATGGATACGCGTTGGCACTGGCCGCCTGACAACTGTGAGGCGAGACGATGGCCCACGACGTCTGGGTCCAGGCCCACGGACCGAAGCATCGATCGTGCAGCCTCGCGGCGATCCTTGCGCTCGCCGCGCTTGGCCACGTTCAGCGGCTCGGCCACCACGTCGATCACTTTGCGCCAGGGGTTGAGGGACGCCAGCGGGTCTTGGAACACCATTTGCAGTCGCGCCCGCAACTCGCGAAGGGCTGCTTCCCTCAGCGTTGTGAGGTCAGCGCCCTCGAACTCGACCACGCCAGCGGTGGGTCGGATCAGCTGTACGACTGCCTTCGCCACGGTGGACTTTCCCGATCCGGACTCACCGACGACCGCCAGAGTCTCTCCAGGCAGCAAGTCGAAGCTCACACCTGAGACGGCGTGGACCTTGCCTCCTCCGGCGAGAGGAAACTCGACCTCCAGGCCTTCTGTGCGGAGCAAGGCAGGTGAATGTCGAAGGTGTGCAGTACCAGTGCCGGCCACGGTCAGGCTCCCTTCGCCACGGAGTATTCACTTACGGGCAGGCCCGCGGCTGTCTTCCCTCGTGCGAGGTTCACCTTGAGCGCTTCTGACGATTCGACCGATCCGAGGGGCAGGTGGCAGCGATATCTGCGGCCATCCGGACGCTCGGTGAGCCCCGGCTGGTCGGAAATGCAAATCTCACTTGCGAACTGGCACCGGGACGCGAATCGGCACCCTGTCTGAAAGCGCTCGGTGGGCAACGGCTCACCGGGGATCGTGAACAGATCGGACTTGACCGGTTTGTCGATGCTTGGAGTTGATCGCAGCAGAGCCGCGGTGTACGGCATCAGAGGTTGATTGAGGACGGTCGCCGTCTTGCCGTATTCGACTATCTGGCCGCTGTACATGACCATCAGGTCATCGGTCCTGCTCGACACCACCGCGAGATCGTGACTGACCAAGATCATGGCCATTCCACGCTGAGACTGGTGGGTCTTGAGCAGGCCGAGCACCTGTGCCTGGACCGTAACATCGAGAGCCGTAGTCGGCTCATCTGCCAAGAGCAGCTCGGGGTCACATGCGATTGCGATCGCGATGACGACTCGCTGCCGCATCCCGCCTGACAGCTCGTACGGATATTGGCGCATCCGTCGCGTCGGCTCTGGAATTCCGACGCTGCGAAGAAGCTCCAAGGTTCGGGTGTCTGCTTCGTTGCGGGAGATCTTGAAGTGTTGGCGGAGTGCTTCGGAGACTTGGAAACCGATGCGGTGGTTCGGGTGAAGTGTTGTCATCGGATCCTGGAAGACCATGGCCATGCACGAGCCCCACGTCGCCCGAAGCCGTGGGCCAGACATCGTGAGCAGGTCTTCACCATCCAAAACGATCCGGCCGCGATGGCGAACATCGCTTGCTCTTAGCAGGCGCATGATTGACCGGATGAGCACCGATTTGCCAGAGCCTGACTCACCGACCACACCGAGCGTCCGCCCACGGTCGACTGAGAAGCTGGCGTTCCGTACGGCGGGAAGCGCGTTGCCGCCCGAAATGAACTCGGTTGTGAGGTCGTCCACCACCAACAGCGGGGCGAGGTTTGAGTTCGACATCAGGCGGTCGCCTCCTTGCTTTGCCACCAACGGCCGATGACGCCGATCGACAGGACCGTCCCGAACAGGACCATGGCGGGCACAAGTACTAGGTAGGGCGCAGAGCTCAGCGAGGACTGGCCGTCGGAGATCATTCCTCCCCATGTGGGAGTCGGCGGCGGCACACCCAGGCCCAGGTAGCTCACCGCGGCTTCAGCGACCATCAGACTTGCGAGAACCACCACCGCGTAGGCGACGACCGGACGCATGACGGCCGGCAGCAGCTCGCGAGTGAGGAGTCTGAGTGGGCGTGTGCCGATCATCCGGGCCGCATCGACATATGGCTGGTGTCGAACGACTCGTGCGGTTCCACGCGCGAGCCGCGCAAAGGTCGGTAGGGCGTACAGCGCCAGCCCGAGAACCAGCTGCGGTACGCCAGCTCCCATCGTCGCGGCCAAGGCCAGCAGGAGCACGACCCCGGGAACGGCTAAGAGGCTGTCCAGCAATGCGCCCACAAAGAAGTCGACCGGCTTCCAGATCGCGGCGAACATTCCGGCCGCTACCCCAACGACCATTCCAAACACGGTCGCCAGGACGCCGACGATCAGTGAGATTTGTGCGCCATGAGCCAAGCGAGCGGTGACACTTCGTCCGAGTCGGTCAGTACCGAGGACTTCTGGCCAAGACGTGAATGGGGCGGAATGGCCGACCGCAACATTCGCCGTGGGGTCTGCGATCGGAAGGAAGTCCGCCAGGAGGGCGGCCGCAGCGACGACGCCTAACCACGCAACGGCGAGCCAAAGGCCGAGGCGCCGACGGCGCACAACCCGAGGGCTGTCAGTGCTCTCGGTGGGGACCACCAGGATGGGTGGATCGTCGGTTCGGGCAGTCAGAGTCATGATGCGTTCGTCCCTGGATAGAGTTTGGGAATCAGCAAGTCGACGACGAGATTTGCGACGACGTACAGCACAGCGATGAAGGCCACCAGTCCCTGGATCAGGATCAGATCCTTATCGCGTACTGCCGAGACGAGTTGCGTACCGAGTCCCGGGAGGTTGAAGACAACCTCAATGACGATCGCTCCTCCGAACAGGCGTCCGAGTGCGAGACCGAGCAGGGTCACCAGAGATATCGAGGACGGTCGCAGGACATGTCGGAAGAGCAGTCGGGTCGTGCTGATGCCCTTGGCGCGAGCCAAGGCGATGTAGTCGTGCGTGAGAGACGAAACAGCGTCGGCTCGTAGGATCGGCGTCAGGATGGCTATCTCCACGAGTGCCAATGACAACGCGGGAAGGAAGGCGGACGTCAGGTTCGCACCGAGTCCTTCCTCGATGTATGACCAGTTGCTCGTGGGGAACCATCCGGTTCCGATGGCGAGTGCCAGGACCAGGACCAGGCCGATCACAAAGCTCGGGACCGCGATGAGAGCCGATGTCATCGCGTTGATCAATCGATCGACCCACGATCCTCTGCGGTAAGCGGCATAAAGCCCTGCCGGCACCGCGACGATGACAGTCATGAGCATCGACAAGATGGTGAGCTCGGCAGTGATCGGCAGGCGTTCACCGATCACCTCAATGACGGGACGCTGAAGGAAGTCCGATTCACCGAGGTCACCGCGGACAGCTGAGGAGGTCCAATCCCACCAGTTCTGGATCATCGGATCGTCGAAACCGTACTTGTCGCGGACAGCCTGGAGGACCTCAGGGGGTGCGGAGTCGCCCGCGATGGTCACGGCGGGATCGCCGGGCGACAACGCAATCAGAGCAGTGGTACCAAAAGTCACGATGAAGAGGACCAGCAGCAGGCGAAGCAGTCGTAGGGACCACGTGCGTGTGGTTCGGTACGTGCCGGCTCGAGATTGCGTGAGTGTCGCCATGGCGCCGCCTACCCTTCGAGCTTCTCCGGCACTTGGTCCGGAGTCTCGAGCTCAACCTTTGCGCCCCCTGAACGTGGTTCAGGGCGTAGCGGGAGCGCGTCGTGGATGGCGTTGACATGGGCCCGGGTCCGATGGACTGCCAACGCGAGGTCACCTGCGATGATCGCCTCGACGATGGCGCGATGGGCGCGTTGGGACTCGGCGATGCGATCCTTGGGGAAGAGCACATCTGCGGGGACTGTTGCGGCGCTGATGTGCCACTCGGTCAGGCTGACGAGCACGTCGACGAAGAGCTTCAGAGCCGGATTGCCGGACAGCTCAGCGAGAACGCCGTGGAGCTCGTGGGTGTGGTGCCCCGGGCGGTCGTTTGATTCCTCACGCTCGAGAGTTTCACGTAGCCGGCGAATCCCTGCTTCGTTGAGGTTCTGCACGGTGCGCTCGACGGACTGCAACTCCAAACTGAGGCGAGCCTCGTAGAGGTCGCCGAGGGAGACACCTTGGAAGTCGAGATAGAGCGTGGCGGCCCGCGTCAGTGCTGTGACGTCAGGGGCCGTCACTATCAGTCCGCCGCTTGAGCCCGCTCGCATGGTGGCGACGCGATGGTGCTCCAGGAGGCGAACAGCTTCACGGAAGACAGCTCGACTGACACCGTAGCGATCCAGAAGGTCGCGTTCGGTGCCGATCACCTGACCGATCGGCCAGCCAGCTCGCATGATCTCCCGCTCGATCTCGGATGCAAGCCTTTCCGCCCGCTTTCGGGCAGGAGCAGCCTTGGCACCGTCCCGCGTGGGAAACGTCTCCTGTTGGCGACCGTCGAACGATCTCTCGTGCTTGACCTCGGTCATACGGGCCGCGGAGAGTCGTAAAGGCATGCCTTGCGAACATCCAGGGTACTCATAGCCCCATATCCTTCGGCCTGTCCTGCGGTTGTGTCAAGCAGCGGGTGTCGTACCCTCGCCCCGGTTTGGCGTCTATGGATCAATTTTCCCTGAATTTGCAGAGGATTTCAATAGACATAGAATCTCAGGGGTTGACCGGGCGAAACTTTGGAGTCCAGGATACTAGTGTCCTATTTGTCGTAGATCACAGTTTTAGAGGGAGTACGCAGTTGTCCGACTCAGAGTTTGGACGCATCACCGATGAAAAGGTGAGCCGGCTGCGTGAACGGATCGGCATCAACCTCCATTCGGAGAATTTCGAGGAGCCGGACGTGGATCCGGCCATCTGGAGCGCGCGGCCTACTGGGTTCAATCACGAAGTCACCGCTGACGGGATCCGCCATTTCGTCCATGGCTATGGCGACGACAATCCGCTCTATTGCGATGAGAGCTACGCACTCGGCAGCAACTGGGATGGTCTGGTCGCACCTCCAACCTTCGTGTGGAGCATGTACCTGAGCCCTCAGCACGACGAGACGACATTCGGCGGCGCCGACGAACCTCCGCGCCGACTTGTCCCCGCGCTGGGCGAACGGATCAAGGGAGATCCTCTCCGTGGGACTGGAATGCTGCAATCTCACGTGGGCTATGAGTTCTATCGTCCGCTGCGAATCGGTGATCGGCTGTTCGCCAAGCGGACCCTTCTGGGTGTCTCGGAGAAGGAAAGCTCGTGGGGCGGTCGCACAGTCCATGTCACGTTCGGTGTGGTGACATGGAACCAGCGGCGCGAACTCGTGCACTTCCAACGTGGCACCTGGATCCGCGCCGAGCGCCGCCCGCTCGAAGCGGGACGAGGCGAGAGTGATCGCGTTGTCCAACCCGCGGCCGATCCCTACACGGAAGAGCAGCTGGCCGAGATCGACGCCGCCTACGCGTCAGAGCGCCGCCGGGGCGCCGAGCCGCGGTTCTGGGAAGACGTCGAGATCGGTGAGGAACTGCCTCTGCGGGTCAAGGGGCCCCTGCGGGTCACCGACGTGATCTTGTGGCATGCCGGGTTCGGCCAGGCATTCCACACGTATGCGTTCCGCCTGAGCTACGAGCGCAGGATGCTCAGCCCTGGCCTGTACTCGCCCAATGAGTACAACGTGCCGGACATCGTCCAGCGGATGCACTGGGATGCCGAGTGGGCCAGAAAGGTCGGCGCAGCCGAGCGATACGACTATGGGGCATTGCGTGAGACCTGGTTGGCCCAGCTGGCAACGGACTGGGCCGGAGATGACTCGTGGATCCTGTCATTGGACGCCGAGCACCGGCGATTCAACTACGTCGGCGACACCACGTGGTTGAAGGGTGAGGTTGCTCAGAAGTCGATGCGGGGCGATCAAGCAGTGGTCGAGCTCGACATGTACTGCGAGAACCAACGCGGCGAACGATCGTCGACGGGCACTGCGGTCGTTGCTCTTCCGACACGTCAAGGGGGCACGAGCTTGACTCTTACACGGCCTCTGGACACTGATCCGATCGACCACCTCCGCCGACAGCTCGACCGCATGGACGTCGCGGATGCCTGATAGCGAAGACGCGGCCGTGACGGCCGGTGAGGCGTATCGATCTCGTCTGCGGGGTTTGCTCGATGCCACGTCGGACGTGCAGGCACTCTGGTCGGATGGTCGATGGACCACGTGGGGCGATGTTGCGCACTGTGCGGCATCAGCGGCACAACAGCTTGTTGCACTCGGCATCGGCCCAGGAGACCCCGTTCTGCTCGTACTCCGCAACAGGCCGTCAGCAGTCGCCGCCCTGTTGTCGTGCCTCATGCGCCGGATTCCGCCGGTTTTGATGTCGTACCAGCAGCCTCAAGGTCAGCTGGTTGCAACTGCCGGCGCCTTGGATGTAACTGCCGTGATCCTTGATCGCGAGGACTACAAGGGAGACCTTCCGCAGATGTTGGAGAGAATGGCCCTCCCGGTGGTTCTAGTGTCATCTGGTTCTGAAGTTGCTGTCGTTGTTCCGCCAGTCCCGGATGACGGTATACGGATCACTGAAGGTCGGTCTGTGGACTCTTCCCAGGTTGCGATGTTCGTTCCTACAAGTGGAACGACCGGCACTCCAAAACACGTGTCGCTCCCGTGGGACCGTCTTCCACTGGGACGTGAGAGCGCGACCCGTCCTGCCGCGGGGCCGGAGGAGAGGCCCCCGGTCATCCAGGCAATGACCATGGCGAGCATCACTGGGGTGCGAAGCGTGCTGGGAGCGGTTGGAGGTGGCCGGTCGCTCTTGCTGCTCGATCGAGTTGATGTCGATCAATGGACGAAGCTGGTCGAGCACTATGGGATCCGTGTCGGTGGACTGCCACCCGCTGCCATGCGCAGCATGCTGGACACAAAGATTCCCCCAGATCGGCTGCGGTCGATGCGAGCGTGGATCACTGGCTCAGCCCCGCTCGACCCCTCGCTCCAAGCAGAGTTCGAGGAATATTTCGGCGTCCCAGTCCTGGTGGCCTACGGATCTACCGAGACCGGCGGAGCGGTCGCGTCGTGGACGTTGGAGCTCCATCGCGATTGGCGGGACAGCAAGCTTGGGTCGGTAGGACGCGCCAACCCCGGGGTCACTCTGGAGATCCGCGACGAGTCCACGGACCGTCCCGTTTCGTCCGGCGAGCCGGGCATCCTGATGGCTCGACCCGCCGGATCCTCGACCTGGGTGCGTACGAGTGATCGTGCCCTCTTGGATGCGGACGACTTCCTGTTCGTGCTGGGTCGTGCCGACGACGTCGTCATTCGCGGAGGATTCAAGGTCTCGCTTGGAGATGTCGAGGCCCTGTTCCGACAGCATCCTGCGGTCCGAGACGTCGGGGCGGTTGGGCTTGACGACGAGCGACTTGGCCAAGTTCCGGCTGTCGGGGTGGTTCTCCGTACGGGTGCGGCGGTGACGCCGGATCAGCTGCGCGAGTGGGCGATCGAACGCGTTGTCCGCTATCAGGTGCCCAAGATCGCGGTACTCGCGGAATTGCCCATGGGTGCGACCCACAAGGTCAACCGCTCAGCACTTCGGAAGATCCTGGCTGATGCGATGCAGGACCAGGAGAAACACGTAGGGAGCTCGACATGACAATGCCGCATCGACACGACAAATCCGCTGGTGACGATCGTGACGTGGAGACCGTCCTGACTCGCACGGCTGACGGAGTGATGACAGCGACGCTGAATCGCCCGCACGTCCTCAATGCCTTCAACGGCGCGGCAACCGACCGATTGACGCGTGTTGTCGCCGGGGCCGAGGAAGATGACGACATTTCCGTCCTGGTCATCACCGGTGCGGGTCGCGCGTTCTCATCGGGCTACGACCTCGCGGCGCCGCCCGACCGCGACCGAGAGTTTGGAAGTGCGGCCCTGATCAAGAGGTTGGCAGCCTTCCGCAAGCCGCTGATTCTCGCGGTGAACGGAATCGCCGTCGGCCTGGGAGCCTCGATGACGTCCCTGGCCGATATCACTGTTGTCGCTCACAGCGCTCGACTGAGGTACCCATTCGTGGGGATGGGCTTACCCCCCGAGGCGGGAAGCACGTACCAGCTTCCCCGTCAGATCGGTCGCCAGCGAGCTTTCTGGTACCTCACGTCAGGCGTGTGGGTGGACTCGGCGGAATGCGTCGAAGCCGGCCTCGCACTGGAGCGAGTTCCCGATCGCCAGCTCGTCGCGAGGGCGACTGAGATGGCGATTGCGCTCGCCAGGCAATCCCCGGACGCGCTGATCGAGACGAAGCAGTTGATGAACGGACCTCATCGCGACCCGTTGATCGCGAGCATCCGAGCGGAGAACGCAGCAGTGATGCGACTGCAGGACGCGCCGATGTACCGCGAGTCGGTGGCCGCCTTCCGCGCAAATCGCGCAGCGGACCTCAGTCCGGAGAATCTTGCAACCTACGAAACCACCACTGAGTCCCCTCGTGCCGATGAATTGTCGGCCGGATCGGAGAGCCATGACTGAGCGACTTCGGGCAAGCGGGTCGAGCCCACTCTTGGTGTCGCGGGAGGGCCACGTCGGCACGATCACACTAAATCGTCCCGATCGTCTAAACGCTCTGAACCGTGAGTTGTTCGAGGGCCTCGCCGACGCCTGGAGGAGCTTGGACGCAGATCCGAAGATCCGCGTCATCATCGTGACCGGAGAAGGAAAGGGATTCTGTGCCGGCGCTGACATGGTCGCGCCGTCGGTGACGAACCGCGATCAGCAAACTGCCGAGCGAGCGCATGTTCCCCTTCCGCTGTTCACCGCCCGTCAGATGGGAGTCTTCAAACCGGTCATCACGGCAGTCAACGGTGTGTGCGCGAGCGCGGGTCTCCACTTCGTAGTGGACTCCGACATCGTGATCGCGAGCGAGAATGCCACGTTTGTCGACACCCACGTCAACGTTGGTCAGATCTCAGCTCTCGAGCCGATCGGGCTTGCTCGCAAGATGCCATTGGAATCGGTGCTGCGCATGGTGGCTCTTGGGCGCGCCGAGCGCATGACGGCTGCCCGTGCCCTGCAGTTGGGAATGATCAGCGAAGTCGTTCCAGCTGACGAGCTCGGGGCCCGGGCCCGCGAGCTGGCTGAGCATGTGGCGGAGGCGTCACCGACAACCCTTCAACGCTCGCTTCGCGCCATTTGGGAGAGCCTCAATCTCGGGATTGACGAGGCGCTGGATCGCGGCTGGCACGCCGTCCAGGACCACTACGGACACCCCGACAATGTCGAAGGACCGCTGGCCTTCGCCGAGAAGCGCTCACCCAACTGGGTGGATCCGCTTGCCACCGATGCTTCCCCCGACCAATCCCCCAAGGAAGGCAGCAAACTATGAAGTTCAACCGACTACCGAATAGACGAGCCCTCGTTTCGCTCGGACTCGCGATGGCGCTGTTCGTCCCGCTATCCGCATGTTCGTCAGGTGACGGAGAAGACACAGGATCAACCAGCAACATTGAGTACTTCAGCGCTGCTGCAGCAGACGTGGCGAAGCTGGATCCTGCGCTCGGGTCCACCAGCGGAATGGTGGGAACGGGAGCACTGTGGATCGGCGTCTTCGACACACTCGTCAACATCGCGCCGGATGGCGCGGTCGAACCACGACTGGCGAGCAAGGTTGAAGGGAGCGACGATTTTGTGACGTGGACGGTGACGCTTCGCTCAGGACTGACCTTCTCCGACGGGACGCCGTTCGACGCCGAGGCTGTTGTTCAGCACTGGACGCGACTTGCGGACCCGAAGACTGGTTCGAAGGACCAGGGGCAGGCAGGAGCGTTGAAGAGCATCACGGCGGTGGACGCGGCGACCATCGAGGTCACGCTGGACGAACCCGATGCACACTGGCCCGACGTGCTGGCGTCAACCGCGCTTGCGCTGGTCCCGTCTCCGACAGCAGTCGAGAAGTACGGCGACAAGTTCGGCACGTCCCCGGAGACCACAGTGGGAGCGGGCCCGTTCACGGTCACGGCCTGGAGGCGCGACGACCGAGTGACCCTCGCTCGCAGCAAGACGTACTGGAACTCCAAGGAGGTCGGCCCGAAACAGGTGGTATTCCGGTATGTCACCGACCCGTCGTTGCGGGCAAAGACCTTTTCGGCAGGTGAGGGTGACATTATGGCCCTGACGGCGCCCGGAGACGAGCTGGTCGAAGCCCGAAAGAACTACACCGAGTTCGACGCCAGCCTGATCGGTGCGTTGGCTGTCGCCGTCAACACGCGTGAAGGACACCCCACCAGCAGCACAGAGCTCCGACAGGCATTGGCTGCAGCAGTCGACATCGACGCCGCCCTGAAGCGGTCGGCGCCGGGGGCCGAGGCGATCACGAGCCTCTACCCGAAGAGCTCGCCGTACAACGAGGAAGCCGACGGGCTGTTCGGTGATCCGGCGAAGGCGCAGGACCTAGTCGATCAGTACTTGGCAGGAACCGGAAAGTCGTCGGTGTCCATCGTCTTCGTGACCAACCAGCAGTACTCGGGCGTCGCGCAAGCGCTCAAGCAGGACTGGGACAAGATCAAGGGTCTCGATGTCAAGATCGAGGTCGAACAGTCGCTCCTGGATCGCTTGGGTTCCCGCGACTTCGATCTCATCTTCTCTGCCTTCGGCGGCGGAACTCCCAGGGCGCTGGTTGATCGCTTGCGCTCCACCGAGAAGGCAACCAATGTCACGGGAATTTCTGATCCAGCCCTCGACGATGCGCTGCTCCGTTACTCGCGTTCGCTTGACCCTGAGGCGATGGGCGAAGCGCTCAGTGACGTCCAGGCCTCCGTCTGGGAAAAGGTCCCCTACATGCCGGCGCTCGCACAGATTGGCAGCAACTTCGCGAGGAACAAGGACATGGACGTCCCGATTCTCACCGATAGTGCGGTTGACTTCTCGGGTATCGAAGTCAAGTAGTGCGGACCGGGTGCGATGAAGCTGAGTGGAAGAAGTGGTACGAGTGACTCAGTCCGCTGAGAACATCGTGTTCCGATACGTGCTCGAGCGACATGCACGGCAGGCCCCCGAGCGCACGTTCGCGACCTTTCCTGCAGAGGGAAGGACGTGGACCTGGGCAGAGGCCGATGCTGCTGCGAATCGCATGGCGAATGCCTTGGCCGAGCTCGGGGTCGGTCGGGGAAGCCGCGTAGCAGTGCTGAGTGAGAACAGCTCGGCCATGGTGCAGGTGATCCTTGGGACGACGAAGCTCGGGGCGATCTATGTACCGCTGCACACCAGCTGGAGGGGTGAGCAGCTGGAGCACGGTCTGGGGATCGTCCATCCCCACGTCATCGTCTGTCAGGTGCAGTACCTCGAGAGCATGGCCGCCGTGGGGGCAAGCGCCCCCACGGTGGTCATCGACTGCGATACTGCCGGTCCAGACCTCGACGACCTGGTCGCGCGGGCGGACTCGTCATCGCCCGAGCCTCCACCGGATCCATACCTCGACGTGTGGGACCCGTATGCCGTGATCTTCACCTCGGGAACGACGGGCCGTTCCAAGGGCGTGCTGTGCCCCTATGGGCAGCTCTTCGCTCAGGTCGAGCATCCGATGCTGCCCGTCGTAACGGCAGACGACACGTTCTTGGGGGACATGCCGCTGTTCCATGTCGGTGGGTTGTTGGCGATGATGGCCGTCCTGCAGCTCGGGGCGACGTGGGTCGTGACGCCACGGATCCGGATTGGCACCTACTGGGAGATCGTGCGAAACCACGGAGTGACTCACGCGACACTGCTGCCGCAGGTCGCGACCTTCCTGCAAAAACAACCCGAGCGGCCGGACGATGCTGTCAACCCGCTGCGGATTATCATGACTGGGTCGTTCTCGCGTGGGCTTGACCAGTGGTGCAAGCGTTTCGGCGTGAAGAACAGGTACCGCTTCTACAACTCGACGGAGTTGTGTGCGCCGTTGATGACGGGTCTGGATCCTGAGGAGAGTGCCTCCACGGGCCACGTCCGGCCCGGCGTTGCCGTCGACGTGATCGACAGCGAGGGCAAGTCCGTCGAGCGAGGAACAGTGGGCGAGCTGATCGTTCGTTCCTCACGACCATGGGAGATGTTCCTCGGATATCTCGGTGACTACACCGCGACGTCTGCCGCATGGACTGATGGGTGGTTCAGGTCCGGCGATCTTTTCGTTCAGACCGGAGAGAACACCTATCAACACGTCGATCGGCTGGCAGACGCGATCAGGCGTCGCGGCGAGAACATCTCCGCATTCGAGCTCGAGGAAGTGATTCTTCGTCATCCTGCCGTCTACTCGTGCGCAGTGGTGGGGGTGCCCGATGACGAGGTCCTGGGCGATCACGACATCAAGGCCTGTGTGCAGCCTCGCAAGGGTGAGACCTTGGACCCAGCCGAGCTCGTCGCGTTTCTGGATGAG
The DNA here is from genome assembly GCF_039537165.1 of Aeromicrobium panaciterrae. Taxonomy (GTDB): domain Bacteria; phylum Actinomycetota; class Actinomycetes; order Propionibacteriales; family Nocardioidaceae; genus Aeromicrobium; species Aeromicrobium panaciterrae. The sequence continues at coordinate 2,205,734 of NZ_BAAAZZ010000002.1, forward strand.
CGACTTCCACCGTTCGCAGTCCCGCGATACGTCGACATCCTGGAGGAGCTGCCGCGCACCGCAACGACCAAGATCCGCAAGTCCGAGCTGCGTTCAGCAGGCGTGACGGACTCGACCTGGGACCGGAACAGTGCTGGCAACGGGGTGATCGGTCGTGATTGACGAACCAGGACTCGACGAGTTCCGTGATCAGTTCCGCAGCTGGCTGACCGGCAACGTTCCGCCGGATTGGAAGGACCAGCTGAATCGTGACCTGCGGGCCCTGTACGCCTGGTGGGCCAACGCTTTGCGAGAAGCGGGCTATGGACCACCGAGCTGGGACGTCGCCCATGGTGGTCCTGGGCTGAGCCTGGCGCAGCAGTTGGTCGTCTTCGAGGAGATCGCCCTGGGTGACTGTCCCGATTATCCCGGCCTGTTCGCCTGCGCCTACAACCACGTCTATTCAACGCTGACGGCACACGGGTCTGCGGAGCAGATCGCGACCCACCTGCCGCCGATCCTGGCGCACGAGGTGGTGTGGGCCCAAGCCTTCTCGGAGCCGGAGGCCGGATCGGATCTTGCGTCCTTGCGGACCACGGCCACCCGGGACAAAGATGAGTACGTCGTCAATGGGCAGAAGATCTGGTCCACACGTGCGCCACACGCAGACTGGGCGATACTTCTGGCGCGGACGGACCGGACCGTGCCGAAGCGGCAAGGACTCTCGTACTTCGTCGTGGACCTGCGCACACCGGGGATCGAGATCAGGCCCATCAAACAGATCACCGGTGTCGAGGATGACTTCGCCGAAATCTACTTCACCGACGTGCGGATCCCGGCGGCCAACATGGTCGGCGAGGAGGGGGAAGGATGGAAGGTCGCCCACACCACTTTGTCGTCGGAGCGCGGGCCACTTGCCGTACCGATCGCACTGAGACTACGTCGAACCCTGGAGCACGTGCTCCCACTGGCCCTGGCTGCGGTCGATGAAGAAGGAGGCGACTTCCCGACGTCAGCGATCGGTCAGGAGTTCGCAGAGCTCCACTCCGAAGTCGAGATCCTCGCCGAGCTGATCTACGGGACGCTGGCCAAGCTCATCGAGACAGGGAGTCCCTCGGTCGAGTCGTCGTTGGTGAAGCTCGTGCTGAGCCGGCTCATGCAGAGGGCTTCCGGATTCGCCCTGGACGTGGCAGGTGCGCCCGGCCATGACGCGGCGGGATCGGTCGTACGCGGCGTGGACAACGGGGACTGGCTCAACGAACACCTCGAGTCTTGGGTGTGGACGATCGCCGGTGGGACCGATCAGATTCAGCGCAACATCATCGGCGAGCGCGTGCTCGGACTGCCACGAGACCCCATGGTCAACTGAGGAGCTGAAGGAAGATGCAAATCGTCTCGGTCACGAGCGAGCAACAGATGCTGCGAGAGGTCGTCCACGACGTGCTCGCCACCGACAGCTCACCCGAATGCGTCAGTCGAGATGTCGCTGCCCCGCAAGGATTCAGTCTCGGGTTATGGCGAAAGGCTGCCGACCTCGGTTGGCTGGGCTTGGAGGTCCCGCCCGACCTCGGCGGATCCGGGGGAACGTACCTGGAGACCGCCATCGTGCTCCGTGAGCTCGGACGCTTCGTCACCCCGGGCCCATATCTCTCGCACAGCCTGGCTCTGACGGGGCTCGTGGCCGCGGGTGGCGACAGCCAGTCCGCCGCATGGATCGAACCGGCCATGACCGGCGAGGTCATCGGCGCGGTCGTGATCCCGACCATCGGTCCCGGCGGCCGCCGCTCGTGGCCAGTGACGGCGCGATCAATCGACAAGCGAGGGACGTTGCGGCTCAACGGTGCGGCTATGCGACTCCCGGACATTGGCGAAGCGAATGTCATCGTGCTCGCTACCATGACCGAATCGGGTCCGGTGATCGCAGCAATCCCGGCCGCGGAGGCCGAGTGGCCTACCGAATCTCGGCCGACTCACGACCAGACCCGCCGTCTCTACGACATCGACGTCACAGGATTTGAGGTCCCGGTCGAATGGCAGCTCGCGCACGGTGAGCAGGCTGAGGAGATCGTCGGTGCCCTGTCTCGTCGAGCAGCCATCGGCATTGCCCTCGACTCGGTCGGCGGCGGCGAGCGGGTCAACGCGATGGCGGTCGACTACGCCAAGCAACGGGTCCAGTTCGGCCGACCGATCGGATCGTTCCAAGCGCTCAAGCACATGTGTGTCGACGCATACGTCGAGGTCGAGAAGGGGCGGATCGCCACAGATGCGGCTGTCATGGCGGAGACCCACGACGGTTCCCGGCGTTCCTATTGGAGCGCCGTTGCCAAGTTCCGGGCCGGAGAGGCATACGCCCGTGCGGCCGGGGACAGCCTTCAGATCCATGGAGGAATCGGCATGACGTGGGAGTTCCCACTGCATCGGTGGCTCAAGCGCGCCAAGCTCAATCGGGCACTCTTCGGCACACCCGCGGCAACGCGCGCCTCGATAGCTCGGCTGGCCGCTGGCAGCGGGGCGGGGACCCCGGAATGAACTTCGAGCTGACAGCTGACCAAGAAGCCATACGCGCTGCAGCCAGAGATCTCGGCTCTCGATTCGAGAATCAGTACTGGCGCGAAAAGGATCAACAGCACGAGTTCCCGGCGGAGTTCTACCAGGCCGTTGCCGAGAGCGGCTGGCTGGGAATGACGATTCCACAGGAGCACGGGGGACACGGTCTCGGAATCACCGAGGCGTCGATTCTCTTGGAGGAGATCTCCGCCAGCGGAGGCGGCATGAACGCCGCAAGCTCGATCCACATGTCGATCTTCGGCATGCACCCGGTAGTCGTGCACGGATCCGACGACCTGAAGTCACGCACCTTGCCTCGGATCACGAATGGTGACCTTCATGTCTGCTTCGGCGTGACCGAGCCGGGGGCGGGTCTGGACACCACGCGGATCACAACGTTCGCTCGTCGTGACGGTGACAGCTACGTCGTCAACGGACACAAGGTCTGGATCTCAAAGGCCATGGAGTCCGAGAAGATCTTGCTGTTGACGCGAACGACGAAGTTTGGGGACGTGGATCGCAAGACTGACGGGTTGACACTGTTCCTGACAGATCTTGATCGCAACCACGTCGACATTCGCCCGATCCTGAAGATGGGACGCAACGCCGTGACGTCGAACGAACTCTTCATCGATGATCTTCGAGTTCCGGTGGAAGATCGCGTTGGTGAGGAGGGCAAAGGATTTGAGTACATCCTTGACGGGCTGAACCCTGAGCGGATGCTCATTGCGGCTGAGGCTCTCGGACTGGGACGGGTAGCGCTGGCACGGGCGGTCAAGTACGGCAATGAGCGTGAGGTCTTCGGACGGCAGATCGGCATGAACCAAGGAATCCAGTTCCCACTCGCTGATTCATTGGCACAACTCGATGCGGCCGAACTGATGCTTCGGAAGGCGACGTGGCTCTACGACAAGAAGCGGGCTTGCGGACGTGAGGCCAACACGGCCAAATACCTGTGCGCGGACGCCGCCTTCACCGCCGCCGATCGAGCATTGCAGACGCACGGAGGGATGGGCTACGCCGAGGAGTACGACGTGGCGAGGTACTTCCGAGAGGCCCGTCTGATGCGTATCGCGCCGATCAGCCAAGAGATGGTCCTGAACTTCCTGGGCACCCACGTGCTGGGGATGCCCAAGAGCTATTGAGCTCGCCGAGGATGTCGACTACCGGTCGGAAACCAGACCGGCATTCACCGGCGCGTCAAGGTCTGCTCGCAGTGCGACGTCGTGCGCCTTGTCCAGGTGCGCCCGCGACAGGCGGGCGGCGCGCTGGCCGTCGCCCGATGAGATCGCATCGACCAACGCAGCGTGTGCACGAACTGCACTGAGTCGGGTCTTCTGTGCGAGCGGCGACGCAGGTTCGACCCCGGGATGGAACCCGTCCACCACGACAGACCACACTGCACTGGCGTGGGCCTCCCAGATGGTCTCCAATGCCCTGGTCACCACGATCAGAGGCTCATTTCCGCACGAACTGACCACCCGATCGTGGAACTGTGCTGACGCGTCCAGGAACTCGTGGTGCTCGGCAACCAGCACGCGTTGTTGCTCAATGCTCTCCATGAGGGCTGGAACAACGACCTCGGCTCGATCAGCTCGGGCGGCGCACATCTGGGCGCACATGGGCTCGAGTTGTCTGAGCGCTCCACTGACGTCGTTGGGTGAGGCGTTGCGAGTCTGCAGCACCATGGCGATCATGTCGGCCGCATGCTGTGGCGAAGGCGCATGCACGACGGCACCACCGACATTGCCTCGCCTGACAGTGATCAGCCCTTCGCTCTCGAGGATGCGCAGAGACTCACGTAGCGCCGGCAGGCTGACCTTGTACTCGTGGAACAGGGCATCCTGGGTCGGAAGCAGATCGCCGTCTTTGAGACGGCCGGTGAGAATGTCCGAACGCAGCTTGCCGGCGACGATGTCGGCCAGCTTGGGTCGCCGTCGCTGGTTCAAAGAGTCCTCCCGCACGTGAGCACTGAGTCATCGCCCCCGAAACTCTGGTTGGCGTTTTGCCTTGAACGCTGAGGTTCCCTCGCGGTAGTCCTGGGTCTTCTGGAGCTCGTCCTGGAACTCGTGCTCCAGCTGCAGAGATGAGGTCAACGTTGGCACGCTTGCATGATTGACGGCGGTCTTGATGCGGCCGAGGGCGCCGGTCGGGCCTTGCGACAATGCCGTGACCAGCGCCTCGACCTCGTCCGTGAATCGATCGTCCGGGACACACATCGCGATGAGCCCTTCCAGCTGAGCCTGTTGTGCGGACAGCTTCTCGCCGAGCATGGCGAGTCGCATGGCGCGTGCCCGGCCCACGGAGGCAGCGACCAACGCTGTTGCTCCGCCGTCCGGCATCAGACCTATCTTGACGAACGCGAGCATGAAGTATGAACGCTGGGAGGCAACAGTCAGGTCTGCAGCCAAGGCGATCGAGCACCCGAATCCAGCAGCGGGTCCGTCGACCGCCGCCACGACGGGGTAGCGCGCGCTTGTCATGGCGCCGACCAGGCGCGTGGCGGCGTCGAGGAAACCCTCGTTCGGCGTGGCTGAGATCTTCGCTCCCGAAGAGAAGGCGCGTCCGGAGCCTGACAGCACGGCTGCGCGTACGTCGGGGTGGTCAAGCAACGCTTCGGCAAGGGCGTCGACCAGAGGGGTGTCGACTGCGTTCAACCGTTCCGGCGCATCAATCGTCAGGCGAAGGACGGCATCGGTGCAGTCGACGAGCAGCTCGGTCATGCGACACGTTCCACGATGACGGCGAGACCCTGGCCGCCTCCGACGCACATGGTCGCCAGGCCGAATCGTTGCTCTCGAAGCGCGAGCTCGCGTGCCAGGGCGCCGATCATCCGGGTCCCGGTGGCACCGACGGGATGTCCCAGCGAGATTCCCGAACCGCGGACGTTGATTCGATCGAGGTCCTGGTCGCCGATCTGCCACTCGCGCATCACCGCCAGTGCCTGTGCGGCGAAGGCCTCATTGAGCTCGATGAGATCCAGGTCCTCCCATCGAAGCCCGGCGCGCTCGAGGGCTGCGGTGGTCGCGGGAACGGGCCCGATTCCCATTCGACCCGGCTCGACGCCGGCGACGGCAGCAGACACGATCCGTATCAGTGGACGCAGTCCGAGTCGGTCGGCCATCTCTGGAGTTGTGACGATGCACAGGGCGGCGGCGTCGTTCTGGCCGCTGGCATTGCCAGCAGTGACGGTGGCGTCGGGATCCTCGTTCAGTCGCAGCGGCCGCAACCGAGCCAAGGCTTCGAGTGATGTGTCGCGTCGTGGATGCTCGTCCTGGTCGACCGTCACATCCCCGTCGCGACCATTGCTGACAGTGACCGCAACAATCTCAGTCGCCGATGCTCCGCTGTCCTGAGCAGCTATCGCGCTGTGGTGAGATCGTACGGCCAGCTCGTCCTGCTCCTGCCTCGTGATCGAGTACTCGCGCCGAAGTGTCTCTGCGGTCTCGAGCATTCCACCCGATACGGGGTGAAGGCGACCTCCGGCCGTGACACGACCACGTTCGAGGCTGTCGTGCAGGACGGCTGCGGATTGACCGGTTCCGCGACGTACCTCGTGACTGAAATGAGCGGCGTTGCTCATGCTCTCGACGCCGCCAGCGACCACGAGCTCGCTGTCGCCGAAGGCAACCTGTCGTGATGCGTAGAGGACAGACTGGAGCCCTGAACCACACCTGCGATCGACCTGTAGCCCGGGAACCGAAACGGGAAGGCCGGCATCGAGGGCCACCACTCGGCCGATGGCTGGTGCAGCCATGCTCGGGTAGCAGTGCCCAAGAATGACATCATCTATCGTTTCTCCGCGCAATCCAGTGCGCTTCATCAAGCCGAGCAGACATTGCGCCCCAAGCTCGGTCGCGGAAAGCCCTGCCAGACGGCCCCCGTATCGCCCAATTGGTGTCCGGACGGGTTCACAGATGACGACGTCACGCATCGGCGCGCTCTTTCCAGACAGAGTCGGCTGGGTGAGGGCTACGACCGTTCAGGAGCTGGCGGGCGATGATGACTCGCTGCACCTCACTTGTGCCCTCGTAGATCCGGTAGAGCCGCGCGTCGCGATAAAACCGCTCGACGGCCACTCCGTGCATGTAACCCGAACCACCGTGGATCTGGACTGCTCGATCGGCCACGCGCCCGACCATTTCGCTGCAGAACAACTTTGCGCTGGACGGAGCCAGATAACGGTCCGACCCGTCGTCGAAGGTCGCCGCAGTCGCCAGGGCGAGTGCCCGACCCGCAAGGTAGTCGGTCTCGGAATCGGCCAGGAGCGCCTGAACCTGCTGGAACTCGCCGATGATCTGTCCACCCTGCCGAGCTGTTGACGCGTAAGAGATGCTTTCGTCGACCAGACGGGACGCCATGCCCACACAGCAGGCTGCGATGTGCAGTCGCCCCTTGGCCAGCGACCTCATCGCTGTACCAAAACCGTCACCTTCCGCACCAACCAAGCGGGTCGACGGCACTAAGACATCATCAAGGAAGATCTCAGCAGTCGTCGCTCCGCGCTGTCCCATCTTCTTGTCCTTGGGACCGACTGTCACGCCTGGTGTGTCGGTGTCAACGACGAAGACGGAAATGTCACTGGCGCCGTCACCAGTCCGCGCGAACACCATCAGAAGGTCCGACTTGTCAGCGTTGGTGATGAACCGCTTCTGGCCGTTGATCAAGTAGCCGTCATCGGTGCGCTCGGCGCGTGTCCGTAGGCCGCTGGGGTCTGATCCGGCTTCCGACTCAGTCAGGGCAAACGAGGCGATCGCATCGCCATTGGCGATCCGCGGTAGGAACTCGTGGCGCTGCTCGTCCGAGCCCGCATTCACGAGAACCTGGCCAGCGATTCCGTTCCCAGTGCCGAACATCGAACGGAATGCCGGCGTGGTGTAGCCGATCTCCATCGCGATGCGCACGTCCTCCTGTGATGTGCAACCGAGGCCACCGTATTCCTCCGGGAGCATGTACCCGAACAACCCGATCTCGGCCGCGGTGCGCCGGATGCTCTCGGGGATCTCGTCGCTGCTCTCGATGTCGTCTTCAGCGGCAACCACCGTCTTGCGGACGAAAGCACGCACCGTGCTGAGGACATGTTCAAAGTCGGAAGAATCCATCAGCTCGCTCCTAAGTCCTATCTTATATAAGATAGGACTTTACCGTAGAGGTTCGGATTTCTGACGGCAGGGCTCGCCTCGCTTACCGGGACACGCAAGTCCCCCCGCTTCCGCAGTGCGTGCCGTTCGCTGGGCATATGACCCAGAGGTCACAGGTTCTTCAAGATTGCTCGGACCCCCGGCTTAGCCCCGGAAGGCCGGCGCCAATTGGCGAGGAGACCTTCCCAAGTAGATGGTCGGCGGTGTCCTTGGGGCTGAGCCCCGAATCTGCAGATGGGTGCTTCTAGTTCTGGAACCGACTGGCGATCAGCGCTGGCAAGGTTGCTGAACAGATGTATGACTGGCGTCGACCATGCCCGACTGGCTTCGAGTGTCTGGGGGGAATCCCGGGGCAAGTTCGGCCAGGTGCGGTATCGCTGCAGGTCATAAGAGTGGTGGGTGCAGCCTGTAAATCAGACGGCTCAGCCTACGTAGGTTCGAACCCTACACCTGCCACGGGAACGAAAAGTGCCCCTGACCTGCGGAAGCGCAGGTCAGAGGCACTTCTCATTTGGCGCCGGCAAGCGGGATTCGGACATTTCGGCGAAAGTGCTCTGACCTGCGGCGATGGGCCGAACGCGGCGGGTCAAGCGATTGCGTGGGGGTAATGCTGGGGCAAGTTAGCCGCTTCTCTTGTGGGATCGAGCCGAGGTGCCTGCAATTGCAGGGCGATTCGTGGGAGTGGGGTGTCGGTGAGAACTGAGAACCAGTCAGCAGGCGTTCGCAGATGCGCTGGCTCAGCGTCTCGCCGATGAGCTCATGTTGGTGTTCTGCCACGCAGCTTTGGCACCGCTGTGCCCAATGAGTGCTACCTGCACGGTCGTCCCGGCCACCGCGGCGACTGCGAGGACTGCGACCGCAGCGCGAATTGAGCGTCGCATCATGCGGCCGCTGGCGCCTTTCCGATGGATGACGTAGCTGATGAGCGAGACGACAAGGAGCGCGATCATCCAAGGCAGCAGTCCGTCTGCCAGACGAGTGTGCTTGTCGAGCAAGGCTGAATGTGCAACGTGCCTTTCGAGTGTCTCGCCCGTCGAAGTGGAGAGCGGGACGAGGACCAGCCCGATCAGGCTGAGTATTGCAGGCATGGGTCCGGCCCAAGTCGCGAAGCCCGGCCAGAGGACCGCCAAGAGGACTGTCATGGCGGCCAACGGGATCATCACCACCGTGGCGTGGACGATCAAGGGGTGCAACGGCAATCCATAGAAGTCGTTCGGCATAGCGGGCCTTTCGGGTATGTGATTTCGACATGAGCGCAGCTTGGGCCAGGTCCGCGTATGACCTGCACACTGACTTCTAGCGAGTCGTCGCGTACGTCGTGTCGACATCTGCGGGGTGCGGAGAACCCAGGCGCCGATTGCGTCGGTACGCGATTGCGGCGGGGAGGATTGAGAATGCGGCGAGGCCGATCGTGATGAGCTCGATGTGCTGGACAACGAACGGGATGCCTCCGAACAGGTAGCCGGCCGTCACGATGAGGACAGACCAGACGGCAGCGCCGACGAGGTTGTAGGTGGTGAAACGCCGACGTTGCATGTGACCGATCCCTGCCACGGCAGGCACAAACGTACGGATGACAGGTGCGAAGCGAGCGAGGATGACCGCCTTGGCACCATGGTGGTCGAAGAATCGATGTGCGCGGTCAGCGTTGTCCTGCGAAAAGAGCCGAGAGTCTGGCCGTGAGAACAGGCGCGGCCCGAAGTGCCGCCCGATCAGGTAGCCGACCTGGTCGCCGGCGACCGCGGCGATGAAGACTCCGAGTGCCAGGATCCAGATCGACAGACCTATGACGCTCGAAGCGACGAGAGCCCCCGCCAGAAAAAGGAGGGAGTCGCCGGGAAGGAAGAACCCGACGAGCAGACCACTTTCGGCGAAGACGATGGCCATCACGAGCAGCAGCGCGGCCGGGCCGAGCGAGTAGAGCAGCGGTGTCAGGGTGGCGATCATGATGTCACGCTAGGCGCGCGAACCTGACTGCCGCCTGATCGCTGCCGCCCCTCGAATCGCCGACGACGTACCCGGATCACGACGCAGACAAGCGTGAGCAGCGCGGTGGCGATCAGCCACGACGCGGCGACGTCGCTGGCCCAGTGATAGCCCAGGTAGATGCGGCTCAGGCCGATCCCGAGCGCCAGCAAACCAGCACCCAAGACTGCAGCGATCCGCTTCCGTCGGGCCGCGATCAGCGGTACGAGCAAGATCACGACGAGGCCAAGAAGGACCGCCGAGTTGAGGGTGTGCCCAGAGGGGAACGAGTAGGACGAATCGACTGGTCCGAGCCGGTTTGCCTCGCCGGGGCGCGCGCGTTCGACCGCAAGCTTGACGCCGACGGTCATAGCCGCGGAGACCGCCATGGCCGCCGCCGCGCACCCTGCGAGGAAGGGTCCTCGACGTTCGAGCAGGGCGATCACCAGCATCAGTGCCAGCGAGCCGACGACAACCTCGCTTCCGATCAGCGTGAGCAGCTGTGCGACATGTGTCAGCACGCCCGTGCGGACATCGAGGGCATCGGCCGCGATGTGCGGGTCGATGCTCGCCGAGATGCCGTCGTGCTCTCGGACCGAGTCGGCCAGCATGAGCACACTGGCTACTGGGACGGCAATCAGAGTGCTGGGCAGTGCCACCTGGAGGAAGCGTGTGTATGGGCTCATGTGCACCTTCGGAGATAGTGAGCCCCGCCCGGGCCCTCGGGGTGGGGCCTGGACGGGGCAGTACAGGGTGGATCAGGCGGCGACGGTGACGAGCTCCCTGTCCTCACGCCGGTCCTGGATCGTGAACCAGCCGACACACGCGAGGATGATCGCGAGAAACAGTGCACTGGTCCCGTTGGTGCCCAGGCCAAGCCCGCCGTCCTTGGGGGACGCGGTCAGGAAGTCGCCCATCGAGGCGCCGAATGGCCGGGTGACGATGTAGGCCGCCCAGAACGCGAGCACGGCATTGGCCTTGAGCCCGTAGTACGCAGCCGTGATCAACGTGATGACGCCGCCGAAGATGAGCGCCGACGGGAAATAGCCGACCGAGAGCTTCTCGGCGACGAGGTCACCGGCGGACGTACCAAGCGCGAAGGTGAACAGGATCGCGAGCCAGTAGTACGCCTCGCGTCGACGGGTGACGATCGAATGGATCGACAAGGTGTGCTCGGATCGGTACCAGGCGACGAACGAGGCGATGAGGCCTGCGCCTAAGATCGCGGAGGTCGTCCAGAGGCTGACACCGAAGTTGTCGACCAGGTTGTCTGAGAACAGTGTGCCGACGACGCTGACCAGCACGACTGCGAGCCAGTAGATCGCCGGGACGTAGCGGCGGACCGAGAACTGCACCACGAGAACCCCAGCCAGCAGAAGCGCCATGAGCGCGGTCGTGGCGGACAGCCCCAACCCGACGTTGCTGTTGAGGAAGTCAGCGGCGGTCTCGCCGACCGTCGTGGACAGGATCTTGACGACCCAGAACAGGATTGTGACTTCTGGGACTTTGTTGAGCAGGATGCGAGTCCATGCGCCGTGGCCGGCGTGGGTTGTCCGATGGTCAGCGGCGATGTCAGGTGATTGGCTCATGTAGCCACCTTGGAGGCGTCAACCTGACGGCCACCTGACTGCGTCAGTTGCGCGGCAGAGTCAGCGTGAAGCTCGTCGGTTGGGAGGTCGAGGTGACGTGGACGTCGCCCCCGAGCGTACGAGCGATGCGTCGCGAAAGCGCCAGGCCAAGCCCTGCTCCGTCGCTCCCGGTCCCTCGCTTGCCAGACAGGAAGACGGACTCGAGATCGTCCGTCGTGATTCCTTCACCGTCGTCGCTGACCGTGATGTTGACGGCACGGTCGTCGGCCTCGGCCGTGAACGTCACGGACGAGCGCGCATGCCGCAAGGCGTTCTCGACGATGGGCGAGAGGGCGCGTACGGCCAGCTCGGTCGGCGCTGAGATCTCGAAGACACCAACGTCGTCGCCCGATACCGAGATGCGTGAGGTGTCGAGATGCTCCAGCGCCGCTGACACGAGAGCCGCCGCTGTCGTACGCGAGTCGGATCGGGCGTCGTCGCGCGCAATCGCAACCAGTGAAGTGATCGTCGTGCTCATCCGATCCACGAGGTCGACGACACGTCCGAGACGCTCCGTCACCTCGGGACTCGATGAGGTCATCATTGCGAGCTCAGCCTCTCCACGGATCGCGGTCATGGGTGTCCGCAGCTCGTGCGCGAGCTCAGACGTGAGCTGTTGCTCGCTGCGCAGCGCGCCGGCGACGCGGTCCAGCAGGACGTTCAGCGTGCGACCGAGTCGGCCGAACTCGTCGTCGGTGCCGCTTGCCTCAAATCGCGACTCGAGGTCGTGCTCGCTCCAATCCTCGGCTCTGACGGCCATGGATTCGACCGGCGCCAAGGTGCGCCGTATGGTCCACGCCGCGATCGCGGCCGATCCGCCCGTGACCACGAGCCCAAGGGTCGCCAACACGGCGAGGACCGTGATGCGGGTGGTCTCGTAGGGAGCCATCGACTCGGTCACCACGACGACGGCCGTGACGTCTCCAGATCGGTCGCGGACCGGCGCCGCGAGGTAGACACGGTCGTGGCTCTCGACGCTGGTGCGCTCCCGAACCTTTGCGAGCGACGTGGCCTTGGCTTTCACTCGTGCGCCGGCCCTCGGAGCGTCGACCTGATGGCCTTTGGCGTCGAAGATCCAGGTCGTGTCGTCGATGTCGTCGTCGGGCGTCTCCAGCTCGGTCAGCACCCCAGATGAGCTCGTCGACAACTTCGCCGACACCACGTCGAGGCGATCGCGAAGTGTTGCGTCGACGCTGTTGGTGGCGGCGGCGTTGAGTACCAGCACGACGGTGCTGATCATGGCCGCCATCGCCAGTCCGGACACGATCAGCGTCGTCCACACGATGCGAGAGATGAGCGTACGGCCGGGAGCTCTCATCGCAGTGTGAACCCGACGCCGCGCACCGTCGTGAGCTCGACAGGGGAGTCGATCGAAGCAAGCTTGACCCGCAGGCGTCGCACGTACGAGTCGATCGTGTTCTCGTTGACGATCGCCCCGTCCGGCCAGGCCGCGGCGACGGCCGCGCGCCGACGTACGACTGTCCCGGAGTCCGCGGCGATTGCTGCGAGCAGCCGGAACTCGGTCGGCGTCAGCCTCACCTCACGGTCATCGATGTGGACCGAGAGCCGGTCCGGGTTGAGCGTCAATCCGCTGATTGTCACGTTCTCGGAGCGCGTTCTCCGGTGCAACGCATCGACGCGCACCAGGACCTCGGAGATCGCGAACGGCTTGACGACATAGTCGTCGCCGCCGGCATGGAACCCAGAGACCCGGTCGTGGACGGCGTCGAGCGCAGTCAGGAAGAGGACGGGGGCATGCTGGCCGCCCGCACGCAACGCCTGGCATACGTCACGGCCATCGGCGTCGGGCAACCCAACGTCCAGGATCAGGACTTCGACCCCGCTCTGGGCGCCGAGATTGTCGACTGCCTCCCGGCCGTTGCGGGCGAGAACGACCTGGTGCCCGTTCATCTTGAGTGCATCCGTGAGCACCCGACGAACGTCAGGATCGTCCTCACAAATGCCGACCACTGTCATCTCGCAATCGTGCACCATGACCACCCGAGATCCACGGTCGTACGCGAACGCAGTCAGGTCGCGTGCAGGTTGATCGCATGACTCTGGCTTCATGACAGCACTGTTGGTTCGACCCCATCGGGCGCTCGTCGAGCGTGTCTGGGGCCTTCCGAGCTGGACTGTCGCGGCGGCCACGACCGTGGCGGTGGTGGGCCGGCTCCCGTTCCTGGGCCACGCACCTGGACCCGACGAAGCCGGCTTCCTGCTGGTGGGTGGGCAGTGGAATGGCGCCGGGTCCTCGTTGTACGGCAACTACTGGGTCGATCGGCCGCCATTGCTGATCACGATCTTCCGCTTCGCCTCCTCGCTCGGCGGGCTCGCTGCACTGCGTCTGATCGGCTGCGTCGCGGTGGCTCTCGTCGTGATCGGATCGGCCCGGGTCGCGGGCCTGCTCGGCGGCGATCACGCCGCTAGGTGGGCCGCCGTGACGGCTGCAGGCCTGACCCTCAGCCCGCTACTCGGCGGATATGAGGTCAACGGCGAGCTGCTCGCCGCACCATTCACCCTCGGCGGGATCGCCCTGGTGATCATCGCCGTGCGCTCGATCGACCAGCGTCGCGCCTTCGTCGCATCCGCGGTTGCGGGCGCGTGCGCGGTGTCATCGCTCATGATCAAGCAGAACCTCGCGGATGCTGCGGTGTTCGGCGTGGTGGCCTTCGTGCTCGCGTTGTGGCACCGGAACATCACGCGTCAGCGTTTCGGCACGTTGGCCCTCGGCGCGATTGCCGGCGCCTTGGCGGTAGGACTCGTGCTTGCCGGGTGGACCGTCCTCCACGGGACATCGCTGGCTGGCGTGTTCGACGCGATGTATCCGTTCCGCATCCAGGCCGACCAGGTGCAGGCCGCGGTCGGAGCGGGTCATTCGACTGCAAGGCTCTACCGCCTGATCGGGGTTGCGGCGGGCAGCGGTCTCGGCCTCCTCATGCTCGGGTTTGCCCGCGATCTGGTCGTACGTCGGCGCCAGGACACCCTCTGGTGCGCGCTCGTCGCGACGACTGTCTTCGCCGTGGTCTCGGTCCTCCTGGGTGGCAACTACTGGCACCACTACCTGGTCGAGCTGATCGCGCCGCTCTCGGTTGCGACTGGTGTCCTCGCCGCGCGCCACGGTTTGGTGGCCCGGTCATTGATCGCGTACGTCGTCGTGGCCGCATCGGTTGGCTGGGCCGTGAGCCTGTCGATGCCACAAGGCAACGACGCCAGCTCGGTGGGCCGGGCCGTTGCCGCGTCTTCGCAGCCGGGCGACACGATTGTCACGGCGTGGGGTCGCGCCAACGTCACGTACTCCTCAGGCCTTCCTTCCCCGTATGCCCAGCTGTGGAGCCTGCCGGTCAAGACGATCGACCCTCAGCTGACCGCGCTCAACAGTGTCCTCACGGGTCCGTCGGCACCGACCTGGCTCGTGTCCGGGCCCACGATCCGCTCGTGGGGCCTCGACACTGCGCAGACTGCCGCGATCCTCTCGCAGGACTACCGCCCGGTCGGGCGACTCTGCGGCCGCACGATCTATCTGCACGACGGCCTCGACCGAACGCCCCCGAGCGTCAGCGGCACATGCCACGGCAGTACCACCCCACTCAGCACGATGAAGGAGCTCACACCATGAAAACGATCGTGGTCATCCCGACCTACAACGAGGCCCTCGGAATCGAGACAGTGCTCGACGCCGTCCTCCGCGCCGCGCCTGACGCCGAGATCTTGGTCGTCGACGACAACAGCCCCGACGGAACGGGAGTGCTCGTCGAAGCTCACCCGCAATACCTCCATCGGGTGTTCCTGCTGAGTCGGGGCGACAAAGACGGGCTGGGCGCGGCCTACCGCGCCGGCTTCACCTGGGCCGAAGCACGGATGTATGACGTCATCGTGCAGATGGACGCCGACCTGTCCCACCCGCCGGCCAAGATCCCCGAACTCGTCGCCGCCCTCGACACGGTGGACATCGCGATCGGTTCGCGGTATGTCGCGGGTGGGGGAGTCCGCAACTGGAGTCTGAGCCGCCGGCTCATATCGTGGGCCGGAAACACGTACGTCCGTGCCGTGCTGGGCCTGCGGGTCCACGATGCCACCGCTGGGTTCCGGGCCTTCCGCCGAGATTCCCTGCTGATGCTCGGGGCACTCGAATCACAGTCCAACGGCTACTCGTTCCAGATCGAGAACACTTGGCGGGCTAGTCGGCTCGGACTCACCACGACCGAGGTGCCTATCACCTTCACCGATCGCACCCTGGGGGAGTCCAAGATGTCGACAGCCATCATCCGGGAAGCCGTCATCCGCGTGCTCCTCTGGCGCTGGGACGAGATCCGCCACTGGCAGCGCCGCGCCGCGGTACCGGTAGGACGCCTGCGCGATGTCGGTGCTTAGCCGCTTGATCGCGCGGCTGACGACCCCTGAGGTCGCCAGCTTCGTTGCGGTCGGCGGCGTCGGCTACATCGTCGACATCACCGCGTTCAACTACCTGCGGTCGGCGCCGGTCCTGATCGGCATGGACCCGTCAGTCGCCAAGTCGTTGGCGGTCGGGCTCGCGATGATCGTGACCTACATCGGCAACCGGGCGTTCACCTGGTGCGGTGAGAGCGCGCGCGGTCGCCGCCGCGAGGTGGCGCTATTCGTGGTGTTCAACGTCATCGGGCTTGGTTTCTCTGTGCTTACGCTTGCGATCTCGCACGACGTGCTCGGTCTGACGAGCCGGTTCGCGGACAACATCTCGGCGAATGTGATCGGCCTCGCACTCGGCACGGCTTTCCGGTACTGGTCCTACAAGAAGTACGTCTTCAGCGGCAGCACGCACCAATACCAAGAAGCATTTGGCTGAGCGATGAGGTCGTTTCTGGGGTCGTTTCGGCCGCGCCCGATCATGTTCGTCTCCGTCGCTGCTGTGGTGGTGCTACTGGCGGGTGGTGGCTTTGCCGCATTCGAGAGCGAACAGGTGTCCAGCTACGGCGAGGGGGTGTGGTGGGCGCTCTCACTGATGAGCACAGTCGGGTTCGTCGGGGAAGCGCCGGAATCGACGGCTGGCCGACTGGTGTCCTCGATCCTGATGATTTCGGGGTTTGCTCTGATGGCACTGGTGACTGCCTCGATCGCGTCGCTGTTCGTGCGGGAGGAGGAGTCGACGGGCGAGGCCACAGAACGTGAATTCGAGGATCGAGCGCTGGCGCTGCTGGACCACCTCGTCGAGCGGATCGATCGCGTGGAGACGCGGCTTGACGATTTCGCTGACTCCGGGTCCAAGGACCGAGGCTAAGACTTGGTTGGGGTATCGGTGCCTCGTGTGGGTGCAGGCCGTAAATCAGACGGCTCAGCCTACGTAGGTTCGAACCCTGCACCCGCCACAGGCAACACATAGTGCCCCTGACCTGCGGAAACGTAGGTCAGGGGGACCTAGCGGTCACCCCCGGCGAGGACTCCGACGAAGGATCCGCCGACGCGGCACTGCCCGACACCGGCTCACCAGTGGGTTCCGGCAGACTCGTGACAGCGTGGCTGCGATTCTTGTCGGCCTCGGCCTCGTGACGGCGGCCCGGCGGCGCGGCGCTCGCCTCTGCCGGCATCGTCAACAGTCCACCCAGTGCGAACGTAGTCCGTGGCGCGAGTCAGCTCACCAACCCTCTCGGCTTCACACCGGGCGGCTCGACCGACTACGTCGCCGACAACGGCCTCCACCGGCACGGTCAGCTGGCCGGCACCGGCGACAGGCTCAATCCGGGCACGCCAGACGACCGACGGTCCACCAGGAGTACGTCACGAGTCAGGGCGCGTGAACCGAATCTGCCTTCTCGTGCGACAAGCAGGGTGAAACCATCCCCACCCTGGAGGCATCACATGAGGCACACCCTCTCCCGACTTGCTCCCCCGGTCGCCGCCGTCGCGGCGCTGGGACTGTTCCTGACTTCTCCGGCGATCGCCGGCACCGACCAGATCCGAAGCGAAGGGCCGTTGCTGAGCTACTCGGCAGAGATCCCGGCCGGAGCCAAGGCCCGGGTGCAAGCGGTATACACGGCGTCGGGCAAGTCGATCGTGACTCTTCACGCCTGGGGCCTCAAGCCGAACACCGAGTACGGCGCACATGCGCACCGGGACGCATGTGGTGCCACTGGCGCCGCCGCCGGCCCGCATTTCCAGAACGTGGTCGATCCGGTGACACCGTCGACGAACCCGTACTACGCGAACCCGCAGAACGAGATCTGGCTCGACTTCGAGACCGACGAGTTCGGTAGTGGCGTTGCCCAGACCCAGGTGGCATGGCAGTTCAACCCCGCTCGCCGGGCGCACTCGGTGATCATCCATGCCGAGCACACGCATACAGGAACCGGCGACTCCGGCACCGCGGGCCCGCGTCTGGCCTGCTTGACCGTCGGCTTCTAGAGTGGGAGCAGGGGATGGCAGACAGGTCCGTCATGGATGAATCCAGCGACGCCGATCTCCTGGCGCTCGTGGCTGACAGCAGCACGACCGCGCTCGAGACGCTGTATCACCGCCACGCCCCCTGGCTCACGATTCGCCTGTCTCGCCGATGTGCCGATCCGCAGATCGTCGACGAAGTCCTGCAGGACACCTTCATGGCGATCTGGCGCAACGCGAAGGGATTCACCGGAAAGGGAGAGCCCGCCGCCTGGATGTGGGGTATCGCGGTACGCCGTCTCGTGGACGCCTTCCGTAGACGACCGCCGTCCAGCGTGCTCGTGCAGGAGTCCGATCTCTCGGTGGTGGAGTCCGCGGAGGAACGTGTGCTGCTCGGCATCGAGCACGGCGCACTCGGCGGAGCGCTGGAGACACTGTCGCCCGACCTCCGCGCAGTCGTGCAAGCCACGATTCTCGACGGGCTCACCACCAGGGAAGCCGGGCGCCTGCTCGGACTGAGACAAGGAACGGTGAAGACCCGGATGATGCGGGCGCGACAAGCTCTCCGAGAGGAACTGACATGAATACTCAGCCGTGGCATCTCGACGAGTCACTCGCCGAACGGTATGCCACCGGTCAGACCGGTCAGACGCTCGCCGCGTCAGTGGAGCAGCACCTCATCGGGTGCCGCGCGTGCCAGGGTCTCCTTGGCCGGTACGTTGACGCTCGACGTCACGATCAGGTGTTCACCGGCGTGATCGAACGCATCCAGGCGCCTCGGCGGGGCCCGGTCGAACGTCTGCTGCGATCGATGGGCGTCGCCGACTCGACCGCGCGCCTCGTCGCCGTGACGCCTTCCCTGCGCAGCAGCTGGATCGGCGGCGTACTGCTGGTCCTCGTGCTGGCGCAGATCGTCGCCCACAGTGAACCCGTTGGCGTCGCGCTCTACCTGGCGCTCGCCCCGGTACTGCCCGCGATCTCGGTTGCGGCGGCATTCGGTGGCCGGGCCGATCCCACCCGCGAGATGGCGTCGGCGTCGCCGTACCCGATGCTGCAGCTGCTGATCCTGCGCACGGTGGCCGTCGTCGGTGCCACGGTGCTACCTGCAATGGCACTTGCCCTGTTGCTGCCGGGCTCAACCTGGCTCTCGTTGGGCTGGCTGCTGCCATCACTCGCGCTGGCCGCGTTCATCATCACGCTCCCGGATCAGCTGGCCGTCCCGGCCGCGGGCACGTTGTCTGCGGCGTGGATGGGGATGGTCTCGACCGGATGGCTGCGGCACTCTGATCCGTACGCGGCTGTCACGCCCGCGATCCAGTTCGTCAGCCTGGTCGCTCTGACCTTCGCGCTCGTCGTCCTCCTCGTGCGCACCACCCACCCGCAACGGAGAATCGTATGACCACCATCGACGCACGGGACGTAGTCCACACCTACGGACGCGTCCGCGCCTTGGACGGGCTGAACCTCGTCACCGATGTCGGTGTCACGGGGCTGCTCGGCCCCAATGGTGCCGGCAAGACCACCCTGCTGCGCGCCCTGGCCACGGTGTCATCCCCCAACTCTGGGCACGTGAGGATCCTCGGCCACGACCCGGCTGACATTGACGGGCGCCTCGCGATCCGTCGCACTCTCGGCTACCTGCCGCAGGATGCCGGGTTCCCTCGTGGGTTCTCCGCGTTCGAGGCCATTGACTACCTGGCGATTCTCAAGGAACACATCCGCGCGTCGGCCCGCCACGACGAAGTGCGACGTGTGCTGGCTCTCGTCGGGCTGCAGGACGTTTCGACCAAGAAGGTACGGACCTTGTCGGGCGGGATGCGGCGCAGACTTGCACTCGCGCAGACGCTGCTCGGACACCCCGACCTGCTCGTGCTCGACGAGCCGACCGTCGGTCTCGACCCCGAACAGCGGATCCGGTTCCGCGAGATCATCTCCGAGGCAGGCGTCGGGCGCACCGTCGTGCTCTCGACCCATCAGACCGAAGATGTCGCCGCCCTCTGCTCGCACGTTGTCGTCATGGACCACGGCAGGTCCGTCTTTGCGGGCACGGTGCCCGAGCTGGTCGCCCAAGCAAGGGATCGGGTCTGGGTCGACGATCAGCGTGACGATCGCGCCAACGCGGTCTATCGGCTCGGCGACGGCAGCTATCACCACATCGGCGATCCGCCGGCCGGTGTTCAGCTCGTCAAGCCGACCATTGAGGACGCCTACCTGCTGCTTGCGGGACCTGGTAGCGATGCGAGCGCCGTCGTATGACCTTCACCATCGTCGCTCCGACGCGGCGACACGTCGCTTCTGTCCTCGCGATCGGCGAGGCGCGTCGGCTCCTCTTGCATCCGGCGATGCTCGTGGGCTGGGCGTTGCTCGCAGTCGTCATCTTCATCGGGCTGATCAGCGGCAATCCGGTGACCACGTTTGGGACCATCACGACCGGCGCTGTTGCGAACCCTGGTGTCTTCTGCATCCTGGCGGCCCACATGCTCGTGACCCGCGACGCGCGCGCCGGCACGAGCGACATGACCGACGTCGCCCCGGCCACTCGTCGCCAGCGCGGGCTCGCGTTGCTGATTGCGGCGTGGGCGCCCGCGCTCGTCGCATTGGCCATCAATCTGGCGGCACACACGATGTTCCTGTTGACGGATTCGTATGTCCAGGCCCCCGGCCCGGCGCACATCGTCCAAGCGCCCGTTGCTGTGCTCGGCGGCACGCTTCTGGGGATCATGCTCGGCGTGTGGGCGCCCGCGCGCGTGACGCCGATCGTGGCGATGACGGCTCTGATCTCTTTTTGCCTTGTGCTCGACGGCGGTTCGGGCGGGAGGGCGTTGTTCAGTCCGGCGCAGAGCTGGGCCGACTGGGGGCCGGGCAATGGTGAGCAGTGGTACGCCCTGATCCCAGGCCATCCCGGGGCTCACGTGGCATACCTGCTCGGGCTGTGCGCGATGGCGGCGGCCGCCACGTGGTTCCGTCTGTCGGCGCGGCATCGCGCCGTGTCCGTCGCGCTCGGCACTGTCGCCATTGCCATCGCCGCGGTCGGCGGATGGGCGCAGCTGCCGTGACCCGTACGCTCTTCGCCGCGTCTGCAGCGACGATCGCAACGGATGGCGACGCGCAGCTCCGCCGTCGCCCACGACGGGGTCGGTCCGGTCGGATCATGAGCCGCACGCTTCTGACGGGCTCCTGGTACGCCCTCGCGCGCCCACCCCTGCTCGTTCCGGCTGCACTCGCGGCTGTCCTGCCCGTCATGGCGTACCGCGCGCTCAACGACGGGTATGCGACTCAGGTCGTGCTCGGCGTCGCCGTCATCCTGGCGTGCGCCTTGGCTGCGACCGCCGACGACCCTGCTCACGAAGTCGCTGCGGCGTCACCTCATCCACGCGCGACGCGCTGTGCGGCTCGCCTGCTCGTCGGACTCGCGCTCGCGTTACCGATCGCGGTGTTCGCACTTGTGATCGCCGACCACCAGGCAGTCGAGATCCGGCTCGCCGGGACTGCGCTGCAGATGGCAGCGTTCGTGGCCGTCGGACCGGCCGTCGGGTTCGGTGTGTGGGCGTGGAGCGATGTCAACCAGGCGACGCATGTGGCAACAGTCGCAGTGCTGTCCGTGTGCCTGGGCCTGTGGGCGATCCCCCACACGTTGGCCGTCGTCAGCATCCAGCCGTGGGGTCCACCGTGGGAGGCCGTGCTGATCCGATGGGGCGCCCTGGTCCTGCTTGCTCTCGCCACGATCGCGGCCGCCTGGCGTGACCCTCTGGCGAGGTGAGCCACATGTCGATCTCCCCCGATCTGCGGCCTCGTGTCGGCAGTCGCCTCAGAACGACCGCGAGGATCATCGGCAGAGGCCTCCGCGCGGGACTCCTGGTAGGTCTCGCGACCGGACTGCTCGCCCGAGGCCTGATGAGACTCGTGGCGCTCACAGTCGGAGATCATCCCGGCTTCAGCCTGCCCGGGACCGCCGGAATCCTCCTCGTCTGCGTGGCTGCCAGCCTGCCCGGTGGACTCGCGCTGGCCGCACTGCACGGTCGACGACGTGTTCTGGCCCTGCCGACGGTCGCAGTCCTGGTCGTCCCGCACCTGCTGAACGGCATGTCGACGATCCAGGCAACCTCGTTCACGGGTTGGTCAGGCCTTCGCATGACGACCTTGATCGCGGTCCTCGCGATCTACGCCTGCATGTTGGTCGCCGCGATGTGGGTCTTGGCGGCCCTGACCCCGCCACAACCTCCCCATGTGAACCGATCAGGACCTTCCGTACGACAAGCAGCCTGACACCGTTTCTCGTACCTATGGAGGTTCTCCTCGTGAAGCACCCACTCTCCCGGCGACCGGTGGACCGACTAGGCACGGCTCTGATCGCGTCGATCGCGGTTCTGCTGTCCACGTCCGGCAGCCCGGCCGACGCGGTGGTGCCGGACACCACCCCGCCGACGATCACCCTCCGCGCACCCACGCCGACATACGAAATCTGGTATCCGAGCGACGTCGCAATCAAGGTCTCAGCCACCGACGACCTGGGCGGCTCCGGTCTCGAGAGCATCGAGTGGCAGCTCACCGGCGCGCAGACCGGTAGCGGCTCGTCGGCCGAGACCGTCACCGTCGCAGCAGAGGGCCAGTCGACACTCACCGTGGTAGCGCGTGACGTCGACGGCAACACAGCGACTCGGTCGCTTGACGTCGGCATTGACAAGACCGGGCCCACCATCATCGCGAACCTGGCCGACGGTGCCGAGCTGAAGAAGGGCAGCGACGTCACGCTGACGTACTCCTGTGACGACGACTTCGCTCCCGTCGACACCTGCTCAGCTCCGCTCGCATCTGGAGCCAAGATCGACACATCTGCCGTCGGCGATTGCACGATGACCTTCACCGCGACGGACAAGGTGGGAAACAGCAAGACCCGGACCGTCGCCTACCGGGTCGTCTTGCCCCAGCTCGACTGGGCTGGTGAGCCGTTCATCACTGGCACGGCCAAAGTAGGCGAGGTGCTGCAGGCCCAGGCGCCCTCATTCATCCCAGAGGCGGACACGGTGACCTATCGCTGGTTCGCCACGGACCTCGGGCTCATCTCGACAGGACCCACGCTCGTTGTTCCCGCGAACACGCTGGGTCGAGTGATCTGGATCAATGCCGTGGGAACCAAGGAAGGCTACGCTCCACGCACGCTTTCGTCGGAGGCAACCGCGGCCGTGCAGACGGGGTCGCTCGACGTGTCAGTGCAGGTCACCGGAACAGCCCAGGTCGGTGGTGAGCTCCAGGCTCACGCCACATCCAACCCGACTCCCGACGACGTGAGCTACAGGTGGCGACTCGCCGACGACCTCCAAGTCCTGGTCGGTACCGGCCCGACTCTCAATGTGCCGGCGAGCGCGGTCGGCCACCAGATCGTGGCTCAGGTCTATTCACAGAAAGCTGGGTACGAGCCGGGCGTTGCAGTCTCGGAGGCCACTGCAGTCGTGGTGCCCGGCACACTCACCACGACGGCAGGCTCGCAGCTCACGGGCACTGCACGTGCCGGTCAGACGCTGCGGGGGACACCCGCGACGTTCAGCCCCGAACCGTACGGGACGACGTACCGCTGGCTCCGCAACGGCTTGCCGATCGCAGGCGCGACCGCGGCGACCTACAAGCTGACCGCCTCCGACGTTGGCAAGAAGGTCACGTTCCGTACCGTGGCCAGCCATGAGGGCTACGCCGCGGCGGTGTCCGATTCCGCCTCGACCGCAACTGTGGCCAAGGCGCTGCCGAGTGTCGCTGCGAGAGCGTATGCCAGGGGCAACAGGCGGGTGCGCATCACGATCGCTGTGACGGCGCCGGGCCTCACCCCGACCGGCAAGGTGACGATCAAACGTGGCTCCACGGTGGTCGTACGCGATCGGTGGCTGGTCGGTGGCCGGGTCACGATCAACCTGACCAAGCAGAAGAAGGGCAAAACGCGCTACACGATCATCTACTCCGGCTCGAGCAGCGTGTACGGCAAGACGGTCACGACCGCGTACATCCGTGTGAGATAGCTCAATCGACCGCTGCAGGGTCCCGGCTTCCTCGACCGGGGCCCTGCAGCTCTGGTTGTGTCCCGCTTGACGATTCGTGCATCCAACGAAACGCCTGACAGGTGTCGATGCCTGCACCACAATTCCCGCATGACCGGGCCAGATGTCCCTGTACGCGGGACGGCCGACTCGGAGGACCTCCCCCCGAACGAAGCAGCCGCGTGGGCGGCGTGAAGGACCGCAACTGAGCCCGCTACGGACGTGCGAGCGAACGACAAACACGCCAAGGAACGGCTCCAGCGCGCCGAGCACCAGGCATCACAAACCCTTAAGTAGTCCCTTACTTATGGGCGATGCGATGCCATTCCCGACGGTTCTCGAGTGCTAGATTGCGACAATGACACGCCCAGAGCCGCCTGACGAAACTGATGCATCCGGCCCGGATATGCGACGCCGTCGGCTCAGTGGTCCCGCACGCAGGGCGAGCATCTTGGAAGCCGCGGCGCGTGTGTTCGAGCGGACCGGGGATCTCGGCTCGACGACGACCAAGATGATCGCTCACGAGGCCGGCGTCAACGAGGCGATGCTCTATCGCTACTTCGACAGCAAGGATGAGATCTTCTACGCTGCCGTCGTTGAACCGCTGAGGCTGCCCATGGCGAAGTTCGCCAGTCAGATGAACCCGCCCACTCGACGCATGACGCGCGACGAGCGGCTCGAGTTCATGAGCACTGTCATGCACGGGATCGTCGTGGAGTTCTCCGACCGCCTGGCTGCTCTAGGCCTCGTCATTTTTGGCAATCCCGCCACGGCTGGAGAGTTCTACCAAACTGCGTGGGAACCCGCCTTGAGGGACCTTGCGGCCGGTTGGAAAAAGATCTTTGACGACGTGGGCCTCAAGCATTACAACGACACATACCTGAGCGCGCAGGCAGTCATCGGCACCTGCTTGGCAATGGCCATGAGCAAGCGCCATGGAGGGCCCCAAAGCGAACAGGACCTGAAGCGAGAGCGAGAGCAGTGCGCCGAGCTCGCTCGGATGATGTACGACGGCGTGTTCGCGTACGGGGCCGACTAACGTTGTAAGTAATCACTTGCTTTGTCTCGCATTCCGTCTTAGAGTGGCGGTCGTCACATAGGTTCTAGACGCGACGAGGTGCATGGTGAAGGTCGGAGTTTCTTCTTGGTTCGGCAACGTGACGGAATTCGAGGAGCGAACCCGTGAGGGTCGTTTCGATGAGCCATATCCCTATTCGGACGCAGATCAGTTCCGCAAGGAGCTCGCAGTGGCCGATTTGGTCGAGCCGCTCGGCTTCGATTCATTCTGGACAATCGAGCACCACTTCTCGCCGTACGGGATGACGGCGAACCCGACCCAGATCCTCTCTCACGTCGCTGGCCGATCGAAGAACATCGACCTCGGGACGATGGTGCTGGTGCTGCCGTGGCACGAGCCGCTGAAGCTGGCCGAGAATCTCGCAATCCTCGACATCATGCTCGACGGACGCAAGCTCAACATCGGCATCGGTCGTGGATTCGCAGCCCGGGAGTTCAATGCGTTTGGCATCCCCTACGAGACGTCGCGTGAGCGCATGGCCGAATGCCTCGAGATCGTACGGATGGCGTTGACGGAGGAATTCTTCTCCTTCGATGGCGAGCATTTTCAGATTCCTCGGACAACCATCCGCCCCCGTCCCCTCAGCGCGGACCTCACCGAGAACTTCCTCATGACCTGGGCGTCCCCAGAGTCCCTCGAAATGGCAGCGGACAGCGGGTCCGGGCCGCTGTTCACCAACTACCGCGGTTGGGATGCGCTTCGCGAACAGCTCGGTCAGTTCGATGAGGTTCGTTCCTCGCATGGTTGGGAGCCTTCACCCACAGCGATCGCCGTCACGGTGTACGTACATGAAGATGATGCGTATGCCAAGGAGGTCGGCGACCAGTATTGGCGCAAGACCAGTGCGATGACCACGTGGCACTACGACCGGGTGGGCTCGGAGTACTTCATGCCGGATGCGAGCGATGAAGAGCGAGCCAAGGTTGTCGCCGACAACTACGAGGGTCAGGCTTCCGCAGGCATCTTCGGTTCGCCGGAAGCTGTCATCGCCCAGATCCGGGAGCTGCAGGAGGTGGCGAATGTCGGCCACTTGATCACACTGCACAGCTTCGGCGACATGCCGCTTGAGATGATTGAGACGAGCATGCGCCTGTTTGCGAACGAGGTGCTGCCTACCATCAAGACATTCGGGTCGGCCACGGAGCCGTTCGCGGTGCCGTTTGCGGAGGTTCTGAAAGATCGCGAGGCGACGCGAGCCGCAGCGCGATGATCGACCCAGCCGCGCAAGCCATCCTCGACGCGGTCAATGCGACCCCACCGATGGACCAGCTCGGGCTCGCCGCATCTCGTGAGTCGGTCACCGGGCGCCCACGTGCCACCTTCACGGAGGTTGACGTGGTCGTCGACCTGGTTACGCGGATTTCGGGAGGTGTCGCAGTGCGGCTCTACCGTCCGGCGGGGTTGGCGGCCGTACCGCTGATCGTGTTCGCTCACGGTGGAGGATGGATCCTTGGCAGCGTGGAATCCGCCGACGAAACGTGTCGCCGTATCGCGGTTGCCGGCGGTTGTGCCGTGCTGTCGGTGGATTATCGGCTGGCCCCGGAGGACCCTCATCCTGCAGCAGTTCTCGACGTCGAAGAGGTTCTTCGTTGGCTGCCAGGTGTGCAGGACGAATACGGAATCGATCCGGATCGGGTGTTCCTCGCGGGGGAGAGCTCGGGAGCGCACGTGGCTCTGAGCGCCGTGCTCGCACGCCAGTCGGAAGGCATCTCGGGAGTCTTGCTGTTCTGTCCACCCGTGGACCCGGCGATGAGCTCGGACTCGTGGACGAAGCTGGGGGACGACCACATCCCGCGCAGATCTCAGATGGAATGGATGTGGCGCCTCTATCGAGGGCAGGCTGATGAGCATGCGGGGGGAGCGCCGGACCCGGCCACTGCCGACCTGAGCGGCATGCCGCGGACAGTGGTGCTGGTTGCCGAGTACGACCCGCTGCGGGATGAAGGGATCGCGCTCACGCGCCGGATGGAGGCGCAAGGGGTCGAGACAGTCCTGCTTCATGCGGAGGGCCAGGTGCATCCGGTCGTGGGGTACGCCCCGGTCGTACCCGCGTGTGCTGCACATTTGGCGACGGCCGTGCAGGAGCTGCTCAAGCTCTGATCGAACTCAGCGTCGCTTGTGCGGGGACCAGTCAGTATCGATGACGGCACCGGGATTGAGGATGCCGTCCGGATCGAATGTCCTCTTCACGTCCGCAGTGAGCTGCATGACCCGCTCACCCAGCTGGGTGGGCAGGGCGGCGCGTTTGGTACGCCCGACACCGTGCTCGCCGGTGATCGTGCCGCCCAATGCGATCGCGGCCGCAAGGATCTCGTCGAATGCCTGCTGTGCGCGACGACAGCTGTCCGGGTCCGTGCGATCGTGGACGATCATCGGATGGAGGTTTCCGTCACCAGCATGTGCGACGACCGGGATCATCATCTGTGTTCGCTCACGAATCTCATCGATCGTCCGGCACATGTGCGGAAGTTTGGACAAGGGGACTGCGATGTCTTCCAGGAGCAGCGACCCGAGGCATTCAGCCGCCGGCAGGACCAAGCGCCTCGCCTCGATGAACTGCTCACCCTCATCGCGATCCTGGGTGGCGTAGACGTCCTTCGCCCCAGCCGAGATCAAGATCGACTCGACGTGCTCAAGGGCGCCTGTCGCCTGCTCAACCTGAACAAGCAGGAGGCAGCGGGCCGAGCGGTCGAGTCCGGATTGACGATGGTCCTCGACGGCACCAATCGCCACATCGTCCATGAGCTCAAGAAGAGACGGTCGGCTCTCACGACGAACGTCGATCACGGCGTGGGCCGCACTCTCCATGTCGTGAAATGTCGCGGCGAAGGTCGTTGTAGGAGCCGGCGGGCGAGTCAGCCGAAGTGTCGCTCCGGTCACGATGCCGAGAATTCCCTCACTGCCGATGAACAGTTGGAGCAACGCCAGCCCGGCGACGTCCTTGCGAAGCTCGCCGCCGAGTGTGATGACCTCGCCGTCAGCCAGCACCACCTCCAGTCCCAGCACGTAGTCCCGCGTCACGCCGTCCTGCACGCAGCACAGCCCGCCAGCGTTCGTGGCGATGTTGCCGCCAATCGTGCTGATCCGGAACGACGAGGGGTCCGGGGGATACCAGAGCCCGTGCTCCCGAACGGCCGCCTTCAGGTCACCGTTGAGTACGCCAGGTCCGACAGTCGCAGTCTGGGTGGTGGTGTCGACGCGGATCGAGTCCAGGTTCTCCAGGGAGAGCACAACCCCGCCGTCGACGGCCACGGCGCCGCCAGCAAGGCCCGTTCCCGCGCCGCGCGGCACGATCGGGACCCGATGCGACCCGCACCATTGCATCGTGCGCTGGACATCTTGGGTCGATCTGGCTCGTACGACAGCAATCGGATGACCGAGATCTTTCGCCATCGTCGAGTCGCGTCGATAGGGCTCGATCTTGTCTCGGTCGGTGACGAGCGCCCCTCGCGACAACGAATGTCGCAAGGTTTCCAGGTCAGGGGCGGACACGCGCCCGCCCGGCCAATTCGTCGGTTGACGATGCTCCGATCAGCGCAAGTGTCGTTCTCATCTCGGTCGTGAGTAGTTCAAGGACGCGCGCCACGCCGGCGGGTCCTGCGGCCATCAGCCCGTACAGGTAGGCCCGTCCGATCCAGACCGCATGCGCGCCCATACCTACGGCGGCGGCCACGTCGGCACCAGAGAGAACGCCGCCGTCCACGTGGACCTCGGCTCGGCCTCCTACCTGGTTGACCACGTCGGGCAGGATCTCCAGCGGTACGGGTGCTCGGTCCAACTGTCGGCCACCGTGGTTGGAGACGACAACCGCATCGGCTCCGTTGTCGACTGCTCGGACGGCATCCTCGACGGACAAGATGCCCTTGACGATCAAGTGCCCTTTCCATTGCGCGCGGATCGCGGCGAGGTCGCTCCATGTCACGGATGGATCGAAGACTTGCGAGGCCAGATCTGCGACCTGCCCGTCGAAAGATGACAGCGCGGCGAACTCGAGTGGATCGGTGGTGAGCAAGTTGACCCACCATCGTGGGTGGCGAGCTGCATCGAGCACCGTACGGGTCGTCGGAGCGGGCGGGATCGTCATTCCGTTGCGGACGTCGCGGAGCCGGGACCCGCCAACCGGGGTGTCAACTGTGACGATGAGGGCGTCGAAACCGGCGATGGCAGCGCGGTTGATGAAGTCGGCGCTGGCTTGGCGGTCGCGCCAGATGTAGAGCTGGAACCATCGACGGGCGTCGGGGGCCGCCGCCGCGAGGGCCTCGATGGAGGTGGTCCCCATCGTCGACAGGGCGTAGGGCAATCCGGCTTGGGCAGCTGCCAAAGCGACTGACGCTTCCCCGCTGTGGTGCATCATTCGGGTGAATCCGGTCGGTGCGAGCACGACCGGAAGTGCGCTCGAGCGGCCCAAGATGTCGGTGCCTAGATCAATTGTCGAGGCGCCAGCCATCGCTGTTGGTGTGAACTCGACGCGACCGTACGCTTCGCGGGACCGGGCAAGAGAAGTCTCGCGCTCCGCACCTCCATCGACGTAGTCGAATACGGCTCGCGGAACCCGCCGGCGTGCCAGTAGGCGGATGTCCTCGACGGATGCGGCACGCGCCAGCCGGCCGCCTGATCGCCGTGGCAGCGCATCGCGCAGCTGCTGGATCGTCGGCGCTGAGCGCTTCATTCGCGGTTGGCCGACCTTCACTGGTCGACGCCGACCACGGGATTGACGAGCGTGCCGATTGAGCTCACTTCGACCTCGACCACATCGCCCGGACTCAGGAACCGCGGTGGGGAGGCAAAACCGCCACATCCCCACGGTGTTCCCGTGAGCAGGACGTATCCCGGTTCCAGCACAAAATGGCGCGAGCAGAAGGCGATCAGCTCATCGACGGCGAAGATCATCTCGCTGGTCGATGAGGACTGAACTGTCTCCCCGTTGACTCTGGTCGTCAAGGCAAGGGCCTGTGGGTCGGGCACTTCGTCGGGTGTCACGAGGATTGGCCCCAGCGGACAGAATGTAGCGAGGCTCTTCCCGCGCAACCATTGGCCATCAGCGAACTGAAGATCACGTGCCGACACGTCATTGGCCACGGTGTACCCGGCGATGTGGCTGAGGGCGTCGGCTTGATCCACCTGCCAGCAGCGTTTGCCGATGACAACCGCAAGTTCGCCCTCCCAGTCCACCTGACCGGTCACGGCCGGATCGAATCTGATGCCGGCCCCCGGGCCAATCACGGTGTTGGGCAGCTTGGCGAAGAGTAGTGGCGTGCTGGGCGTTTCCAACCCCGTCTCGCGAATGTGGTCTCGGTAGTTGAGGCCGACGGCAATGATCGCGCCGGGCAGCACAGGGGGAGCTTGTCGGGCCGCGTCGGCCTCGTCGACGAAGTCCTCAAGGATCAACTCTTGCAGGTCCTGGTCACTCTCGAGGATCGTCCGCATGTCGGCGCGCCCCTTCAGGTGGCGGGTTCCTTCAGGCGTGTGGGCGACTGCCACGACCCCGGCCGCGGTGTGAATTTGTCCGATCTTCATAGCTACCCGGCCACGTGTGGCCTGCCCTTTCGATGTCCCGCTTAGTAAGCAAGTGATTACATTCTTTGACGTAGGATGTCGCTGCCGACGGTGTTTGGCAAGTCGATCACGTGTGAGGAGTTCGCCTGTGTCCGCAGTCCGGCGCAGCAACGCGAGGGGTGAACTCACGCGTGCGCGGTTGATCGACGCCGCGATTGAGATCTTCTCGATGCGAAGTTTTCACGGCGCGGGGACGCGCGACATTGCTGAGGCTGCTGGCATGAGTCAGGCGGCGATGTACGTCCACTATCCGACCAAGGAGGATCTGCTCTTCCAGCTCTCGCTCGACGGGCACCAAGAGATTGAGGATGTCGTCAGCGCCGCGGCCGGTCGGCCTGGGACGCCCAGTGATCGCCTCGGCGAGGTCGTACATGACTTTGCCGTATGGCACGCCCGCTCACATACGCGTGCTCGAGTCATCAACTATGAACTGGGCGGGTTGACCGGTGAGCATCGCAAGGAAATCGCGACGTTCCGGCGGCGTCTTGAGGCGACCATGCGAGAGATTCTCGTGGACGGTGTCGCCGCTGGGGAGTTTTCGGTGCCGGATCCGGCGATCACATCGCTCGCGCTGCTTTCGCTGGGAGTCGACATTGCGCGCTGGTACCGCGAGGACGGCCCGTGGTCTCCCGAGGCGGTAGGGGAGCACTATCGCCAGCTTGCTGTTGCGGCTGCGCGAGGCAACAGCAATTAGTAAGCGGGCGCTTATTTACTTTCGGCATGGTTTGCGTCACAGTGCTGGGGTAACGCGCTGACGCGCTCGACACAGGAGGTATCGATGACGAGTCTTGTGAAGATCCTTGAGGAAAGCGTCGAGGCGCATCCTGATCGTCTGGCAGTGATCGACGATGGCAGGACGCTCACCTATCGCGAGCTGGATGCTCGCGCCAGAGAAGTTGCCCAAGTCCTCAGATCGACCGGAGTCGTGGAGGGCGACCGCGTCGCATTCTCGTGCCCGAACGTCGCCGAGTTTCCCATCGTCTACTTCGGCATCCTCATGGTGGGCGCCGCAGTCGTTCCGCTGAATGTCCTGCTCCGCGACCACGAGATCACCTATCACCTAGACGACTCCTCGACCAAGGTCTACATCGCGCATGTTGGCACTCCGGCACTGCCGATCGGTGAGGTCGCGGCCGCGGGATTCGCCGCGAGCGCTTCCTGTGAGCACTTCTTCACTGTGGGTGGCCAAGAAGACTCCTCGACGAGCAGGTCGAGCCTCGAGAACGCGATGAAGCAGGTCGACGGTCTGACGCACTCGGTCCCGGTTGACGATGACGCGGTCGCTGTCGTGCTCTACACCTCCGGCACGACTGGTCGGCCAAAGGGCGCAGAACTGCGGCACAGCAACATGCGAGCGAACGTCGCGTCGGTGTGCGAGGTCTTCGATTGCAATACAGCACGCCCGGACGTCTACTTGGCGGCCTTGCCGCTCTATCACTGCTACGGACAGACCGTCGTACAGAATGGTGCGCTGTCGTTCGGCGGGACAATCGTGATGCTGCCGCGCTTTGATGCCGAGGAGGCGTTGAGGCTCATGGAGCAGCACGCGGTCACCTTCTTCTCCGGTGTTCCCACGATGTATTGGAGCTTGTTGGAGGCTGCCGGACAGGACCGTGATGTCACGCGGGTTGCCAGGTCTCTCCGAGTAGCGAACTGCGGCGGCGCGGCACTTCCGGTGGAAATGCACCGTCGCTTCCTCGACAGATTCGGCGTGACGATCCTCGAGGGCTACGGACTGTCGGAGACATCACCCGTCGCCTCGTTCAACAGGCTTGGCGACGAGCCCAGGGTCGGGTCGATTGGGATCCCGATCCCCGGCGTGGACATGAAGCTCGTCAACGACGACTGGTCCGAAGTGCCGGACGACCCGGAAGTGATCGGCGAGATTGCCATCCGTGGCCCGAACGTCATGAAGGGCTATCTCGGGCGACCAGAGGCCACAGACGAGGCGATCCGAGATGGATGGTTCCGATCAGGAGACTTGGCCCGCAAGGACGAAGATGGCTTCTACTACATCGTCGACCGTTCCAAGGACTTGATCATCCGCGGTGGGTACAACGTCTACCCCCGTGAGATTGAGGAGGTCCTCATGGAGCATCCCGCCGTGTCTCTCGTCGCGGTCATCGGGTACCCCCACGAAGCCCTCGGTGAAGAGGTCGCTGCAGTGGTGGTGAAGGTGGATGGGTTCGCCATATCTGAGGATGAACTCATCGCCTGGGCCAAGCAGCGCCTGGCGGCATACAAGTACCCACGCATCGTTCGGTTCGTCGATGACATGCCACTCACTTCAACTGGCAAGATCCTCAAACGCGAACTGAAGCAGACCTCGTT
This sequence comes from Aeromicrobium panaciterrae, assembly GCF_039537165.1. Lineage (GTDB taxonomy): Bacteria > Actinomycetota > Actinomycetes > Propionibacteriales > Nocardioidaceae > Aeromicrobium > Aeromicrobium panaciterrae. The sequence goes on from NZ_BAAAZZ010000002.1 coordinate 2,238,339, forward strand.
CGTCACTTCCTGACCACGCTGACCCCACCCTTGATCGGAGACCACCAATGCATGTCCTCATCACCGGCGCTGCTTCCGGTATCGGCCGCGCCGTTGCCCGCCGTCTCGCCGAGGATGCGCGAGCCCGCGGCACGGCGCTGCGCATGGCACTCATAGACCGCGACGAGGTGGGGCTGGATGCCGTCGTGGCTGAGGTGGGGGAGGGGGCTTCCGCGCATTCGGCTGACCTTGCCGATGATGCGTCCCTGTGTGCTGCTGTTGAGGCCGCGCTGGCACACGTAGAGCACCGATTGGACGGTCTGGTGAGCAACGCCGGCGTCATCTCGGCGGCGCCGCTCAAGGAGCTCGATCCTGCACTGTGGGACCGGGACTTCGCGGTCAACACTCGTGCGACGTTCCGTCTGGGGCAGCTGTGTCATCCTGCGCTGAGCACAGCTCGCGGGTCCATGGTGGTGACTTCGTCGGTCTCGGGTCGGTACCCGACGGCCGATGTCGGGGCCTACGGCGCCAACAAGGCGGCTGTGACGATGTTGACACGTCAGATGGCTCGCGAATGGGGCCCCGACGGGATCCGGTGCAATGTCGTTTCACCGGGGTCGACACTCACGGAGATGACCAGGACGGGACTCGAACATCCTGGCGTCATGGATCAGCGTGCCGCGCAGGTGCCGCTTGGACGCATTGGTCAGCCAGAGGACATCGCCGCTGTCGTGTCCTTCCTCCTCGGCCCGGACGCTGGCTTCGTCAGTGGTGTCGATATCGCGGTTGACGGCGGGTGGACCTCGGCTCTGATGCCGAAGGTTTCAGCGGCCGTTGCAAGGGATTCCGCTAAATAAGCAAGTACTTATTGACTTGAGACCTGAGTCACACATAGGATCCGATCAACTGCTTAGGAACGGGCGGCCAAGACCCCCTCTGGGGCCTAGCGAAGGGAAGCAAGCGCAGTGAAGGAATTCGTGAATCAGGTGGTGGTCCCCGGCCTCGCCGGAGGTGCCACGGCAAGCCTGTTCGCCCTCGCGTTCGTGGTGATGCATCGGACCACGCGCGTCTTGAACTTTGCGCACGGCCAGCTTGTCATGCTGATGCCGCTGGGCGTGCTTGTCGTCAGTGATCTGTGGGGGATGCCCGTACTGGTCGGCATCGCTGTCAGCACGGTCGTCCTCTTCGCAGTCGTGCTGCTCGAGGAGCGAGTGGCGATTCGCCCATTCATCCAGAGTGGGCACGCCCTTCCATGGATTCTCTCGACGCTCGGCTTTTCGGTGATTCTCGCAGAGTTGATGGCGATTCCATACCGGGGCCAGCCTGTGCGGTACCCCTGGGGCATTTCCGCAAAAGCCCACGAGGTGATGGGATTGAAGGTCTCGCTGGCTGAAGTGACTCTCGTGAGCTCGGTGATTCTTCTGGTCGTCGCGATGACGTTGTTTGATCGACGAACCACGACCGGCATGCGTTTGCGGGCTGTCGCGCAGGACAAGGATGGCGCGGCGGCTATCGGAATTGCGCCAGCGACGGCGTCCCGCATCAGCGCACTGATCGCGGGCGCCATCGCCGCCACGACAGGCCTGTTGATCGTGTCGACCCAACTGGTCTCCCCTGAGCTTGGGCTGACGTTCCTGTTCAACGGATTCGTCGCTGCCGCCGTGGGCGGGCTCGACAGCATCCACGGAGTCCTCGTTGGCGGTCTCATCGTGGGAATTGTCGGTCAGATGGCCTCGGTGTACATCGGTGGAGCGTACGTGCAGCTGGTGCTGTTCTCCGTACTTCTCCTGGTGTACCTGACATGGCCTCAGGGTGTTTTCGGCAAGGAAAGTGTGCGTGCGGTATGAACTGGAGTAGCACTTCGTCAGCGCTGAGTCGGGCCTTTGCACCTGTGCGCGCCGTGGGTGAACGCATCGGCAGCTCTCCTTTCGGTCGCCCTGTCGTCCACGCTCCGATCGTGATCGCACTCCTCTTGGGATATATCGCGATCCAGGGCGCTGCATCGTTTGCCTCATACACGGTTTTCACCGTGCTGATCTACTCCATCGCGGCGCTCGGCTTGAACATTCCAGCGGGGTTCAGCGGAGCGCTCTCCCTGGGACAGGGAGCGAGCTTCGCGCTGGGCGCGTACACGGTGGGCGCACTCACGATCAACCAGCAATGGCCGTTTTGGGCGACGCTTCCCATTGCCTCCATCGCAGGGCTGGCGTTCGGCCTACTTTTGGGAGCGCCGGCCGGTCGACTGGGCGACATTGGCCTGGCCCTCATTTCACTTGGCGCGGTACTCGTCAGCCTGGACCTGATTGTTGCTCTCGACGACGTCACGGGGGGTGTCACCGGATTGTCGCCGATTTCGCTGATCCCCAACTTCGGGGCCGACCCGACCTATTCAGAGTGGCTGTTGCCGTTGCTGGTGACATTCAGCGCCCTGGCGGTCTACCTGCTTCACTACGCCGTACGAATCTCACGGATCGGCCGTTCCGCGCTCGCAACTCGGGACGAGCCGATCGGTGCCACCGCTCTTGGTATTTCGGCCTACCGCACCAAGGTGACCACGTTCGCCCTCGGTTCGGCTCTCGGCGCTTACGCCGGCGGGCTCTTTGCATTCATGGCTCAGTACATTTCGCCGGACGCATTCACGAGTCACCTCAGCATCATCTTGCTGGCGATGGTTGTTCTAGGCGGTGCCGGCTCGATGTATGGCCCGGTCCTGGGTGCAGCGCTGCTCGTGGTGCTGCCGCAGGAGCTTGCTGCCTACCCGCACGTCAACAGCTTCATCTACGGCGGCGTGCTCATCGCCGTCGTGTTGCTGAGACCTGCCGGGATCGTGTCGAGGACTGCTGCGCCGGTTGTGGATGCCATTGCAGGCGCTGGGGTTGTGACGTCAGATGAGGTGGCTCGGCCACAGATGCCCCGTGGAACGGGACTTGAAGTTCGAGGCGTCTCGCGCGCCTTCGGAGGCATCAAAGCGCTCGATGAGGTGTCACTGACGGTCAAGCCCGGTGAAGTGCTCGCACTCATTGGCCCGAACGGGTCAGGCAAGACGACCTTGATCAACGTCGTCACGGGTATGTATCCGGCTGACAGCGGGACGATTCTTCTCGACGGCCAGGACATCACTCGGGTCAAGGCGCGACGTCTGGCGGAGTCGGGAATCGCACGCACGTTCCAGACTCCCAAGACGTTCCCCGCCATGAGCGTCGCCGAGCACTTGGCCCTCGCCAAGCAACTGCAGAGCGCCGAGCATCGTGACACGGTCAACTTCGATCCCTGGGTCCGCAAGCTGCTCGCACTGGGCGGGATCGACGCGGACGACCCCCGCATGATGTCTCGCGAGACCCGTCAACTCGGTCACGGTCAGCTGCGATTCCTCGAGATAGCGATGGCCATTCGACACTCACCCAGACTTCTCATGCTCGATGAGCCGGCGGCAGGTTTGTCGCAGGTCGAAATGCAGGGACTTGAGGACGTGACTCGAGAGCTCGCGGACCTCGGCATCGCCGTGATCATCGTCGAGCATCATCTCGACCTGGTGACCCGCCTAGCGGACCGCGTGACAGTCCTTGAGCTTGGCAAAGTTCTTTGGGAAGGCCGACCCCAGGATCTTCTCGAAGCCGAGGCCGTCAAGATCGCCTACCTGGGGGTTGCCAAATGAGCGTGTTGCGTGTCGATGGCCTCTCGGTCCGGTACGGCGGGGTGACAGCCCTGTCTGATGTCTCGTTGACTCTCGACGAGGGTCAGCTGCTGACGATCCTCGGCGCGAACGGTGCTGGCAAGACCTCGATGCTGCGCGGGATCGGCGGCCTCGAATCCGCCGGTGGAAGTGTGCAGCTGCGCGGGACAGAACTAGGCGGGTCCGGTGCTGCCCAGCGGGCGCGTGCGGGGATTGGTCATGTCCTCGAGGGGCGGCACGTGTTTCCGGACCTCACCGTCAACGAGAACCTTCACCTCGGCTCACTGTTGTCCAAAGAGCCTCGGGGGGGAATTGACTCTGCGTTGGAGCTGCTGCCGGAATTGCGGGAGATGGCCGATCGCAAGGCCGGTCGACTCAGCGGCGGACAGCAACAGATGCTCGCGATCGCTCGTGCGCTCAGCGGTACGCCGGACGTCCTGCTGCTTGACGAACCGAGCAACGGACTCGCTCCAATACTCGTCCAGCGGACCATCGAGGTCATCCGGGCAGTCACCTCGATGGGTGTCGCCGTGTTGCTCGTCGAGCAACGCCTCGAGATCGCGCAGGCGCTGAACAGCGACGTGCTCATCTTGCAGCGCGGATCAGTCGTCGGAAAAGCCAACGGAACCGAGGAGGACTTGGAGGAGCGCATTCACGCCGCATATCTGGCCTGACACATCACATTTCAAAGGTCTTCGGGGACCAATCAGCAACTGGAGAGACACATGAACATTTCCTTTACATCTGCAAGGCGGGGTATCGCGGCAGTGTCCGCTGCCCTCCTGATGGGCTCGGTCCTCGCCGCGTGTGGCGGTGGTGATGAAGGTTCGAGCGATGACGAGACCTACACAGTGGGATACATCGGAGCTCTCACTGGTCCTGTGGGAGCTTCCGGCGTCATCGCACTGAACGGTCTCAAGGCTGGCGCCGAGTACGCCAACACCTTGGACGGGCCGACCTTCAAGGTTGTTTCGCGCGACAGCAAGGGTGACCCGAGCGCAGGCGCCAACTTGGCGCGAGAGCTCGCTCAGTCCGGCGTCGATGCGATCTTCGCGGGATCCACCGACATTGCGGCGATCCAGCCAGTGCTCAACCAGTACAAGATCCTCGGCGCGGACTCAGGTGGAGTCACAGCCCTCCTGTCGAAGCTGGGCAAGGACAATGAGTTCCCGTGGACGTTCTCACCCACGACTGCGGCTGGCAACAATACGATCGTCCCGCAGGTCAGATTCCTTCAGGAAGTCAGCGGCAACAAGATCGGAGAGCTGGCTGACACGGGCCCGTTCGGAGCCGGCACAACCGCTTTGACCGACACAATCGTCAAAGAGCAGTTCCCTGATGTCGAACTCATCAAGCAGACGTTCCCGGCAACGGCTTCAAGCGTCACCGCGCAGCTCGAGAAGCTTCGTGCCCAGGGCGCCGAGTCGCTGCTGCTCTGGACGTACGGCGCACCGCTCGTCATGGTGATGCAGAACCTGGATCGCATCGGCTGGTACCCGTACATCGGTGCGCCGCTCGGAGCGGGCGACCCATCGGTCGTCGAAGCGACTCCTGAGAAGCTCAAGGGCAAGATCGCCGCTGGCGGTATTGCCGCAGCACAGGTCGACGGGTCTGGGGTCGAGCCGAGCCCGCTCATCGCTGAATTCTTCAAGCGGTACACCAAGATCAGCGGCGGGAAGACCTTTACGGGTCTGGACACGGTCGCCAACTACACCTTCGACTGGGTCGTCTCACTCCAGGCCGCGATTGACGGTGCCGGGTCTACTGATTCGGCCAAGGTTCGTGACTGGCTGATCGGTGGAACCGAGATTCAGGGCTCACAAGGCCTCCTGAAGTTCGGCGACAAGGCCGCCGCGCGTATTGGAATCAGCCTCGAGAACACGACGGTCTACGACCCGACCAAGCCGTGTGACGAGGCCATCTGCTCGGCTGTCGAGACACCCTGACCGACAGATCCTCGCTGGTCCCGGGATCCACCCACGATCCCGGGACCAGCGCCCACTGATTGGAACCGCATGAACGCCATCCCCTCCGTACAGGACTCAGCTGTGAACCCTGACGACTTTCGCCATGCCATCGGGCACTTCCCGACTGGGGTTGCCGTCATCACGACAACCGTGAACGGGGAGGCACACGGCGCAACAGTCAGCGCACTGAGTTCGCTTTCCCTCGAACCGCCGATGCTGATCGTGTGCCTCAAGGACACCAGCCGGACGTTGACCGCAGTCAAGCAGAGCGGGCGCTTCCTCGTGAACCTGTTGGCGGAGGACCAGGCGGATATCGCGGCGCACTTCGCCACTCGAGATGGTGCCAAGCTTGCTCCTACCGAGCCCGGAAAGCTGCCGGGGATTCCCGGGGTCCTTGGAGCCATCGCATGTGAAGTCGACAGCATGGTTCGGGGCGGTTCGCACATCATCCTCATGGCTACGGTGACGGCGGTGGAGATGGCGTCTGCCGGGAGGCCGCTGACGTACTACCGCGGGCGCTTTGGAGGATTCCTTCCGGCGCTCACCCTCGTGAAGCCCTCGGATTGACATGGATCATCGTGTCGCCCTGGTGACAGGGCCTCAAGGACTGTCCGGCGGAGCCGTGTTCGAACGGCTCTCGTCCAGCCCGGACTGGACTGTGCTCGGATGCTCGCGCCGACCGGATGCTCTGCCCGCCGACCAGATTGTGGCGGTCGACCTCCTCGACCGAGCCGGTACGACGGCTGCCTTGGCCCAGCGAGAAGACATCACCCACCTATTCTTCGGAGCGTATGCAGCGCGCGCTGGGGACCTGGCAGCTGAAGCAGATGCGAACGCGGCCATCTTGGTCAACACCCTTGACGCGCTGCGCTCGGCTGGCGCCAAGCTCCAGCACGTGGTTCTGTACCACGGGGGCAAGGCCTACGGCGCGCACCTCGGGCCCTTCCGTACACCGGCGAAGGAGAATGCCCCCCGAATCGGCGGGCCCCTGCTGTACCACGACCAAGAGGACATCGTCCGTGAACGCGGGCAGGTTGACCGATTCGGATGGACCGTGTTTCGGCCCGACTGGGTCGGAGGCGCCACGACTGGGAGTCCGATCAACCTCGTACTTGGCACTGCGATCTATGCCGTGCTGTGCAGGGACCTGGGCTTGCCATTGCGGTATCCCGGATCACTCGCGCAGGGTGCCTCGCTCATCCAGTCGACGGACGCGCGGATCATCGGTGCCGCCAGTGAATGGGCGTGCGATGCCCCCGAGGCCCGTGACGAGATCTTCAATCTGACCAATGGCGACGCCTATCGCTGGCAGTGCATGTGGGGCGAAGTCGCGGCAATGTTCGGGCTGGAGGTCGCCGAGGGGGGTCCCTCATTGACTGACTTCATGGCTCAGCACGCCGAACGGTGGGCTGCTCTGACGGCCGAGCATGGCCTTCTAGCTCTCGACCCACTGCGAGTCATCGACTGGCCGACGATCGACTTCGCCTTCACCTGTGGATTCGACATGCTGACTAGCACGGTCAAGATCCGCCGGGCCGGGTTCGCCGACTGCATCGACTCGCGCGACATGTTCGCCGACCAGCTGGCCGAGCTCGCCCGCCGAGGTGTCATCCCAGGAGACCGGCTTCCCGGTATCGCCGAGCCAGCATCGTCTGTGGGGGAGCTCGCGTGAAGGTCGGCGTTTCATCCTGGTTCGCCAACCTGGGCGAGTTCGAGCGCAGGACGAGAGAGGGTCGTTTCGAGCGAGCGCCGCGGGTCACTGACTCCGAGCAGATCAAGAAGGAACTGGCGTTGGTCGATCTGGTCGAACCGCTGGGCTTCGACTCCTTCTGGACCATTGAGCATCACTTCACGCCGTACGGGATGACGGACAATCCGACTCAAATCCTGTCCTATGTCGCCGGCCGGACATCGCGTGTCGAGCTCGGGACGATGGTGCTCGTGCTGCCGTGGCACGATCCGCTGAAGCTGGCCGAGAACCTCGCAATTCTCGATGTCCTTCTCGACGGTCGAAGGCTCAACATCGGGGTTGGACGCGGATTTGCCGCCAGAGAGTTCAACGCCTTCCGAGTCCCGTACGAGGAGTCGCGTGGGCGGATGATCGAGTGCCTCGAGATCGTCAGGCGTGCATTGACGGAAGAGTTCTTCTCGTTCGAGGGGGAGTTCTTCAACATTCCACGCACCACGATCCGGCCGAGGCCGCTCAGCCCAGACCTGACTGAAAATCTCCTGATGACGTGGGCTTCGACCGAGTCGCTCGAGCTCGCCGCCCTCTCAGGCGCGGCGCCGCTGTTCACGAACTACCGAGGATGGTCGACGCTTGAGGACAACCTTCGGAGCTTCAATGCCCTTCGGGCGAACCAGGGCTGGTCGAGGTCTTCGTCGGCGATTGCCACGACAGTGCACGTGCACCCAGACGAAGAGACTGCCCGCGAGATGGGTGAGGAGTACTGGCGTAGGACGAGTGCCATGACGATGTGGCACTACGACCGCATGGGGTCGGATCATTTCATGCCGAACGCCACGGATGAGGAACGCGAACGTCTCGTTCGTGCCGGATACGAGGACCAGGCGTCGGCTGGAATCTTCGGCACACCTGAATCCGTCATCGATCAGATTCGCGAGCTCCAGCGAGTGGCTGACGTTGGACATCTCATCACTCTGCACAGTTTTGGGGACATGCCGACCCCCATGGTCGAGGCCAGCATGAAGCTGTTCGCCGAGGAGGTTCTCCCAACCATCAAGACGTTCGGTAGCACCGATCCACGAGCCATCCCGTATTCCGACGTGATGGCTTCATCGCTCGCGAAAGGTTGATTCCATGGGTAAAACATCGCTTTCTCCCGGCATCCGCTATGACATGCCGGCAACTTTTGGCGCATCTGTCGCACCAGACTTGGAGACGGGCTTCGATCTGCGCGGATCGGAGATCGTCTTCGAGACAGATCCGGCGGCAGTCGACGCACTTCTGCCGGCGTGGTACCGAGCGACCGAGCGGCCCGTGGTCTCGGTCTGCTACCGACACATGATCAACATGGGTTGGATGGGCGGCCGCGATTACCAGCTCGTGACGGTTCGTGTGACGGCCCACTGTGATTCTGTCGAAGGCGCCCCTGTGCACCCGTACTCGTGGGTGATCTGGGAATCGGACTGCGCACCCATCCTCGCTGGGCGAGAGCTCATGGGTTCACCGAAACTCTTCGCGCGGATACCGATCGCGGCGGTCGGAGCTGACGATCATGAATTCACCTGCCACGAGTACGACGCCCTCTTGGTGCGGGGCAGGTTGCACGGTATGTCAGAGCTCTCCGATGCCGAGCGTTCCCTGGCTCTCGGGCGCATGCGAGCGTCCCGCAGCTACTACTGGAAGTACATTCCTGGCACTCAGGGGACAGTTGACGTGGACTATCCCGTCGCGATCCGGATGGACATTCCGTATGTCGCGATGTGGCGGGGATCTGCCGAGCTCGAGCTCGGAACACCCGACCCGGTTGCCGCGCCCTACTCAAGCAAGATCATGACGGCGTTGGCAGCCTTGCCGCAACGGTCGGAGCTCACTGCCACGAGCTGGCATGCCGAGAACTGCTCTCTATTCCGGGGAGAGACCCGGCGGCTTGACCAACCCGGCGTCGAAGACTGGCTGCGCGGAGACGCGGTTGACGTGCTTCGTGAGTGAGGCACCGGCCGGATGAGCGGCGTAGTGACTTTGGAGAAGGTGCAGTGCCCGGCTTCGCCCAGGATCGTGCACTGAGGATTCCGCTTCCGTTGGCAGTCCGATGCCCCGGTCCAGGTCTTGTCGGCATTCACCTCGTCAGGGCAAGGTGGATCGCTCAGGGCAATTCGGAGGACGACATGGGCGACACCGCGATGTGGCAGGGCTTCGGCGGGAAGGTGCTGCTGCCGGGTGGCAAGGGCTACGACGCGGCACGCCAGGTGTGGAACGCCATGGTCGATCGTCGCCCACGCCTGATCGTGCAGTGCACCAGCGTCGAAGACGTGGTGCTGGCCGTACGCAATGCCCGCGCCCTCGATCTCGAGATCGGGGTGAAGTGCGGAGGCCACAGCGTGCTCGGCCTGTCGCTGCCTGAGGACGGCATCACGATCGACCTCACGCCGATGGCTGCCGTACGCGTCGATCCCGAGCGCAAGCGGGCCTGGATCCAGGGTGGGGCGCTGCTCGGGGCGCTCGACACGGCGACGCAGGAGCACGGTCTCGCCACCACGGCCGGCAACGTCTCCCACACCGGCGTGGGTGGCTTGACCCTCGGCGGCGGGATGGGCTGGCTGGCTCGCCAGTACGGGTTGAGCTGCGACAACGTCATTTCCTGTCAGGTGGTGACGGCCGCGGGGGACGTGATCACGGCCAGCCGGGACGAGCACCCCGACCTGTTCTGGGGCCTGCGCGGCGGAGGTGGCAACTTCGGCGTCGTGACCGAGTTCGAGTTCCAGCTGCACGACATCGGCACCCGGACGCTGAGCGTGGAGCTGGACTTCCCGGTCGACGGAGCGGCCGGGGTGGTTGCGGCGTGGCGTGACCTCAGCGCCACGGCTCCGCGGCAGGCCACGTTTGCCGCCACCGTCGCCGGTGGAGTCGTGAGCCTCGGATTCGTGTGGATCGGCGACCCGGAGGCCGGCCGCACGTACGCCCGCGATCTGGAGAGCCTCGGCACCCCGATCGCCGAACGGATCGTCGAGCTGTCGTACGTCGAGCTCCAGACGCGCGAGGACACCGTCGAGGGCCACCTGATCCGCCGCTACTGGAAAGGTCACTACTTCCGTGAGCTGTCGGACGCGGCGATCGAGGCGCTCCTGCTGCACGATCCCGAGGTCGGTGCGAGCCTCCAGGCGTACGGCGGTGCCATCGCCGAGGTTGCCGACGACGACACCGCGTTCAGCCAACGAGACGTCGCCTTCGAGTACGTCGCGGCGACGCGTTGGACCGACCCGGACGAGGACGAGCAGCGCATCCGGCGGGCCCGCGAGTCGGCGGCCCGGCTCGAGCCGTTCGCCAGCGGCATGTACGTCAACGTGATCAGCGACGAGGGACTGGCTGGCGTGAGTCGCGCCTACTCGCCCGCGAAGCTGACCCGGCTCTCGGCCGTCAAGCGCACCTATGATCCCGACAACGTCTTCCACCTCAACCACAACATCTCCCCGACCCCCGAACCGGCCGGAGGATGACATGTTCGTGAGGTGACGAGAGGTATCCCGTGCAGCTGACGAGTCGCGACGTCGCGTGACGGAAATCCGTCAGGTTTCAGCATTTTTTAAGGTTTTGGGGCTTGCAGTCGGGGTGGGTTGGATCTATAACAGTCTCGTAAAAGTTGAGTCGGCCGGACTCAACCTCGTGAAAGGAGATCTGACCATGAACGCTATGACCTTTGATCCTTTCGGCGACCTCGATCGCCTGCGGGACGCATTCCGTACGGGTGCCCGTGCCGTACCGGTTGACTTGGTACGCGAGGGCGACCGCTACCTCCTCAACGCCGACCTCCCGGGAGTCGACCCCGGATCGATCGACATCGACCTCGACGGCAACCTCCTGACGATCCGGGCCGAACGCACCCAGGCGGTGCACGACGGCGCCAAGTGGATCGCCCAGGAACGCCGGGGCGGCAGCTACTACCGGCAGTTCACGCTCGGCGACGGCATCGACAGGGAGTCGATCTCGGCGTCGTACGAGCACGGCGTGCTGTCGGTGATGATCCCGATCAGCGAGAAGGCGAAGCCGCGCAAGATCCAGATCGCGGCTCCCGAGGTCAGGGAGTCCATCTCCGCGTAGGCGCCTCGTTTACGCGACCCGTTCGCGGGTATGTCACTGGTGCTGAACCGGACGCGTTGACTGAGACAACCGCGACCGGTCCAGCTCAGTCCGACAGGGCGCGTGGCGGACCACCGGCTTACGCAGACGTGTTGGTCCGCCCGCTTCCTCGGGCCTGGCGCCGACGCTCGTGGGCAGGACGACCACCCACATCCCGACGATGTACGAAGCGATCACGGCGGCGACCGAGACCGCTGTCCAGCGCGCGGTCACGATGTCGAGGATGAACCACACGACCCCCACGATCGTGAGCGCCATGGTTGCCAGGCCCCAGCGCGCGAGCCGGTCTGCAGCCTCGACGAGCCATGGTCGCTGGCCGCGATGGAACAGCGCGCGGTGCAGCGCGACAGGGTCATGAGCAGGAGGGTCGACGCGACCGCGCCGGTGAGGATCGCCGCGTACGCGTTGTGCCGCGATTCGGGCAAGGCGTGAAACCGCTCGGTGAACGGCAGCGTGAGCATGAACCCCGTGAGGATCTGCACGCCGGTCTGGGCGACTCGCAGCTCTTGCAGCAGCTCCGCCCAGTTGCGGTCGAGCCGCTTCGATTGGGTCGTGGCCGAGTCTGGCATCAGGCCCCCTTCATCGCACGTGAAGTGCCCTGGGAACGATGCGACGAAACGCATGAATGCCGTGCAGCTCGATGCCTGAATCGCGAATGACTCAACCGTTGCGGGGTAACCGCCACTCGTGACTCCCGTGCTCGCGCTGCTCCTCGGTTGGGCTGGCGTACTGCTGGAGCTGGGCGTGCTGGTCTGGCTGTTGGCAAGGCACAACAGGTGAGGCTCAGGCTGGCCGCGCTGGTCGGGGCGCTCTTCATCACCTCCAGCTGCGTGGCGGCAAGCCCCGATGCCGACACGTACGGCGACGCTGCCGCATCCTCCCTCGGCACTGCCGTGAGCGAGGTCGCCACCGTGCGGACGTTGCTGGAGCTCCTGGACTCGGGAGACATCCCACGGCCCGCGGTCGTGGCGCAGCTTCGCTACAGCGAGGACGCCCTGACGAAGGCGAGCCAGGGTCTCGGCTCGCTCAACCCGCCACCTGAGCAGGATGCCCTGAGCGACGAGTCGGGCCGACTGCTCGACGAGGCTGGGTCGTTGCTCCAGGAGGCGCGCATTGCCGTTCACCGCGGTGAGAAGGCGGAGTACCGCACGATCGTGAAGGACCTCGACGACTTGGGCGCCAGGCTCGAGAAGCTTGAGGCGAGTGCCTCATGAAGAAGCTTTTTGCGGTCGCTCTGGGTGTCCTGTCCGCCATCGGCGGGTTCGTCGACATCGGCGACCTCGTCACCAACGCGCTGGTCGGGTCTCGCTTCGGAATGTCGCTCGCGTGGGTGGTGCTGGTCGGTGTGCTGGGCATCGTGGTCTTCGCGGAGATGTCGGGACGAGTGGTGGCCGCGAGCGGACGCCCGACGTTCGACATCGTCCGTGAGCGGTTCGGTCCCAAGGTCGGGCTGTTGAACCTTGGCGGGTCGATGGCGGTCACGCTCCTGACATACATCGCGGAGATCGGTGGCATCGCGCTGTCGTTGGAGCTGGCGACCAGTGTTCACGAGCTGCTCTGGATCCCGGTGACGGCCGCCGCGGTGTGGATCGTCTTGTGGCGCGCCAAGTTCGCGCTGCTGGAGAACGTCTTCGGGCTGCTGGGTCTCGCGTTGATCGTGTTCGCGGTGGCGCTGTGGCAGCTCGGCCCGGACTGGTCTGAGCTGGCGACGTCTGCGGCGACGATGGACAAGCCCGCATCCGAGGAGTGGTCGACGTACGCCTACTTCGCCGTCGCACTCTTCGGCGCGGCCATGACTCCGTACGAGGTGTTCTTCTTCTCGTCCGGCGGCGTCGAGGAGAAATGGGACCGATCCTCCGTGGCGACGATGCGCTCCAACGTCTTCATCGGGTTCCCCCTTGGCGGACTGCTCTCCCTCGCCATCGCCGGGGTGGCGACGGTGACACTGATGCCCGAGGGCATTGAGGTCGAGACGCTGGGCCAGGTCGGTCTCCCGGTGGCGATCGCCCTCGGCAAGATCGGATTCGCCATTGCGATCCTCGGGTTCTTCGCCGCCACGTTCGGCGCTGCGTGCGAGACCGGCCTCTCGCTCGGCTACAGCATCGCGCAGTACTTCGGCTGGCAGTGGGGCAAGTTCGTCCGCCCGCGAGAGGCCGCACGTTTCCACCTCGTGATACTTCTCGCGACGATCCTCGCAGCGGTCGTGCTGTTGACGACGATCGACCCGATCCTGGTGACGGAGTTCTCGGTCGTCTTCTCGGCGGTGGCACTGCCGCTGACCTACCTGCCGATTCTCATGGTGGCCAACGATCGCGGCTACATGGGACCGCTGACGAACGGCCGGCTGTCGAACACCCTGGGCACCATCTACATGGTGATCGTCCTGGTGGCATCGATCGCCGCCGTACCGCTGATGATCTGGACCAAGATGGGCACCTCATGAGTGAGATCCACATCCGAGGAACGCTCGACGGCCAGCTCGACCTGCTGGACCGGCAGATCGTGAGCAGCGACGGGCTGTTGATCGCGAACGTCGACGACCTCGAGCTCGAGGAACGCGCCGATGGCACTCTCATCGTCTCGGGCGTGCTGGTGGGCCCGGGCGCTCTGGGTCGACGCCTCGGTGGTGCGCTCGACTTCATCATCGTCAACACGTGGAGCCGGCTCACGGGTCGCGACCCGGATGATCCACAACGGATCGACTACGCCCATGTCTCCGACATCGCCACGGTCCTGACGGTCGATGAGAGCCGTGAGGTGATCGACATCGACGGCCTCGAGACTTGGGCGCGCGTACGGGTGATCGAGGCACTGCCGGGCGCCCGCGACGACCGGGAGACGTCGACCCCGAGCACGGAGCCGAGCCGGCTCGGCACGGGGCCCGCGCAGGCAGGCGACCGGCACCGGTTCAGTCAGCTGGCGGGCATGCGCGTCGTCTTCTCCGACGGCAGGGTGGGCGACCAGGTGACTGACGTCCGGTTCGGCAGGGGCGAACCACGAGGACATCTGCCCAGGCTGGTGACCGAGGGGCTCGTCGTGGGACGACACACGGCTGGCACGTTGTTCGGGTACGACCGCCGCCGCCAGCAGGGGCCGTGGCTGATCCAGAAGATCCTTCGGCTCCTTCATCGCAGCACCGGCCATGTCGCGTGGTCCGACATCAGGTCGATCGACTGGGACGACAACGTGATCACCCTGAGCACCTCTGAGCTCACCCGGCTCGACGACCTGTAAGGAGGGAACATCATGGCGTACGAGGTGGAGGCGGTGGTCCTGGTCGACCTGCAGCGCGACTTCTTCGCTGACGCAGAGCTTGCCAGGCATCGCGAGCGAGTGGTCGCGGCGTGCAACGGCCTGTGTGCGCGAGCAACGGCACTGGAGGTGCCGGTGATCGAGATCCGCACCGTGCACGCGCCGGACCGCTCCACCTGGACGCGCAACATGCTCGAGGACGGCCGCGGCATGGTGATCGACGGAACGCCCGGGGCGGAGCGGCTGCCCGAGCTCGAGTGCTCCGTCACCGCGGTCGTTCCCAAGACTCGCGACAGTGCCTTTCACGGCACTGTCCTCGAGGATCTCCTCAAGGAGCTGGGTGTCAGCACGTTTGCCCTGTGCGGTGTCTCCACCGAGTCGTGCATCGCCGTGACGGCATCGGACGCGTACGCCTACGACTTCGGGGTGGTGCTGGTCGAGGAAGCCATCGCGTCCGTCGACCCCGACCAGCACGACCGCACGCTCGCACTCTTGCGAGAGCAGTATCGGCAACCCGTGGGAGGCGTCGACGACGTGACATTTCGGCAGCCGTCAGCCTCACGCGGGAGAAGCGCGGAACCGGGTTTGGGGCGGGTGCAGCCGGGGTAGTTGCGCATGAACGGGTTGCCGAGTCAGCAGGGGCGGTCAAGGCATGAGCCTGACGATGTGGGATGACAAGCAGGATGCGTTGATGGACTTCGGCGGCCTGACGGTCATCTACGACGATCGGGTGCTGACTCCACGGCCCTGGACGCTCGCGCAGTCGATCTGGTCCGCTGAGCTGCTCCGGCAACTGCCAGACGGGCCGGTGCTCGAGCTGTGCTCGGGTGTCGGGCACATCGGCCTGTGCGCCGTCGCGGACGGCCGACGCGAGCTGGTGATGGTGGACCTCAACCCAGCTGCGTGCGAGATGGCGCGGCGCAACGCCGATGCGGCCCTGATGGGACATCGCGTCGAGATCCGGCAGGGGAGTATGGAGGCGGTCGTCGCGGACGACGAGACGTACGCCTTGATCATCGCCGACCCGCCATGGGTCGCGTCGCCGTACGTGACCAGCTATCCGGAAGACCCGGTGATCGCGATCGACGGCGGCAACGACGGACTCGACCTCGCCCGGGCCTGCTGTCGTGTCGTGGACACGCACCTCGCGGAGGGTGGAGCCGCGATACTGCAGCTCGGCACGACCGCCCAGGCGGACGTCATCGCAGCCCACCTCGAAGAGAGTTCGACGCTGCGGGTGCGCGAGGTCAGGACGTACGAGCGTGGGGTGCTGGCTCGCCTCTCGCGTGAGTCATCTGCCGGGCAGCAGCTTGTGCGTCCCGTCGCACCACGGCTGTGATGCCGACTTGCCGCACCGGCACACCGCGCTGACCGGTCGCGTCGTTGGGTGCGCCACTCCGTCGGGGTCCTCGACGACGTGGTCCCCGCGCAGCAGCAGTGGTCCGTCGGGGCACAGGATCACGTCGGGGTGCTCGTGGGTCATGCGGCCCATTCGTGCAGCATCCGGTGGGCGAATCTCGCTTCAAGGTCGAGGCATGTGAAGGCGCCGAAGAAGACGTCCTCACGCAGCTCGGGTTCGTCCTCAATCAGTGACCCGCAGATCGTACGGGCGGCGAGCTGCTCGTGCACCGCGTCGGCCTCCACGTGCTCGAGGTAGTAGTCGGCCATCGCCGCGGGCAGCTCGAGCCGGCTGAGGCCTTGGGCGATCTGTCGTGACGGGATGCTGCTCGTCATCTCGAAGGCCGCGAGGTGACCCAGCGCCGCACCGCGAAGCCGCCGATGCAGACCGAAGAGCGACATCGCGTTGTTCTGCTCGAGGATCTCGATGGGCGCATCATCGATGTAGGCGCCGTACTCAGGACGAAGCCCGCACGCGTCCATTCCGCGGGCGAACAGCTCGGCGTGGAGGCGGTGGGGATCGCCGCACCCGTACTCGTCGAACTGCAGCTCCATCAGCGCTGCCTGGGTACGGACGGGCAGGCGGGGGACGACCCAGGCCGTGGGGTCGGACTCCTTGAGGTGATAGATCGAGCGCATGCGGAGCAGCTCCAGCACCTGCTCGTGGTCGGCGTCGCGCTGGACGTGTCGAGCGAGCGAGGGACCGTCGTGCTCCTCGACGTACGCGAACAGGCTTTCCGCGAGATCGCCCTGCGGCACGGGGGTCGTGAACCGGTCACGCAGAGAGGCCTCGAAGGCCGACTCGAGCGATCGGCGCAGCTCGATCAGCTCCGGCTGCCACTCGAGGTCGTCGTCGACGTCGTCGAAGCCGCGGTAGTGGAGCTCGTACAGCGCCCACAGGGTGATCTGGAGGTCGTCATCGTCGTCTGCGATGGTGCGGAGGACGGCGTCCCAGCCCGACGGCTCGCGCATGGACTCGAAGACGACCTCGCTCAGGGAGCCTCGTCCTTTGGGAGTCAGCATGCGCGGTCCCGGTCTTGGAGCGACTGCCATTCGCCGCGGCAGTCGAGGAATCCGGGGGATGAGTCGTCGAGTGGTGGGGGTGGAGGATCGAGTACGAGCTGGTCCGTCATGGGAGTTCCTCTGCGTGGTGCTGCGTCCGCCTTTGCGTCACGGATGTGGAGGGAGTACCCCGTGCCGCCGCGTCCGAACCGGGACGAATGTCACTCCAGCGGTGGGGTACGTCGGTGGCCTCACAGAAAGGACGAGCCGATGACCAGCATTCCGATCGAGCCACAGGATCCGGATCTCGAGCCGGACGCCGTACCCGGAGACGACCCGGAGGTCCCGCTGGACCCAGACCAGCAGGAGCCCGAGATCGTGCCGCCCAGCGAGTCGCGTGACGACATTGCTGCGCCGGACCCGGTCGAGGACAAGTAGTCGTCGCCACGGTCGTACCCGCCAGCAAGCGGGCTGAGGCGAAGGGGTGGCGGAGCTCGCCGTCGCGTGTGGTTCCATTGCTTCAACTAAGCAAGCGACTCCGGAGAAGGACATCATGGACGACGACGCACGGCTCGCCACCGCACTCGAGATGATCCAGGCGTGGAACGACATCGACATCGACAAGGTCATCGAGATGTTCGCCGAGGACGGCCAGATGCACCTGATGATGGAGGCCGAGCCGACGACAGGCCGTCCCGCGCTGCGCAAGCGCATCGGCAAGCTCTGTGACGCCGCCTCCGAGATCAACATCGTGATCCGCAACGCCGGTGTCGTGAACGGATCGGTGTTCCTCGAGCGCGTCGACAACTTCGTGATCGGCGGCCACACCGGCGCGATGCCCGTGGTCGGCGTGCTGGAGATCGAGGACGGCCTCGTCCACGTGTGGCGCGAGTACTACGACCACGCCACGCTCAGGTCAGGGCTCGGACTGTCCTGACCCGTCCCGGTCCTGCGTGCCGCGCTGGATCAGCAGGCCTACGCGCCGCAACCCGTCGTCTGGGCCTGCGCATCGCCTCCCGAATGTATCTTGACGGGTACATAACCATATGGGTACATTCAGACGATGGATGCTGTGCTCAACGCGCTGTCGGACGAGAGCCGACGCACGATGCTCGAGATGCTCCGCGACAGCCCCGCGACGGTGGGCGAGCTAGCGGCGGGTCTCCCCATCGCTCGGCCCGGGGTCTCGCGCCACCTTCGAGTGCTGCGCGAGGCGGGGCTGGTCGACGTACGCCAGGAGGCTCAGTGGCGCATCTACTCGCTGCGCCCCGAACCGCTGGCTGACGTCGATGCATGGCTCGGTCGCTACCGCGAGCTGTGGGAGCAGCGGCTCGATGCACTTCACACCGAGATTGCCCGCGGCAAGCGGGCGAGGAAGGGGACGACATGACGACGCAGACGCCACTGCTGGCCAGCTTGCACCCCCACCGCGCGGACACCGGGACCGTACGCGTCGAGGACGTGTTCGACACTGACCTTGCCGACCTGTGGAACGCCATCACCGATCCGGCCCGGCTCGCCCGATGGCTCGTCACCGTCACCGGTGACCTGCGCCTCGGTGGGGAGTTCCATGCGACGTTCACCAGCAGCTGGGACGGACCCGGCCGCATCGAGGTGTGCGAGCAGGGTCAACGGCTGCTCGTGACCATGACACCCGGCACCGACGACGAGACCGTCATCGAGGCGGTGCTGACCGCCGAGGGCGACAAGACCCGGCTCGTCATCGAGGAGCGCGGCATCCCGCTGCGCGCGATCGCGGGCCACGGAGCCGGCTGGCAGGCGCACCTCGAGGATCTCGCCACGCATCTCGCGAACGGGGAGTGCGGCACCTGGTCGCTGCGCTGGACCGAGCTGACCCCCGCCTACGAGGAGCTCGTCCGCCAGCTGCGCTGATCTGCACACAACCTTCACACGTCGTCCCCGAATCCCGACCAGTCAGGCTCCTACGCTGAGGGACATGAGCCCCACGCGTCGGATCCTGCTGGTCGAGGACGAGCCCGTCATCAACGCAGCCGTCACCGATCGGCTGGTCGCCGAGGGCTATGACGTGGTCCGGGCGTACGACGGGCCCGGCGCCGTGGAGGCGTTCACCGCGAGCGATCCCGACCTGGTGCTTCTCGATGTCATGCTCCCGGGCTTCGACGGCCATGAGGTGTGCCGGCGCATCCAGGCCGTGCGCCCCGTGCCCGTGCTCATGCTCACGGCACGCGACGACGAGGCAGACATCCTGGTCGGCCTGGCCGTGGGTGCTGACGACTACCTCACCAAGCCGTTCCGCATGCGCGAGCTGGTTGCCCGCGTCGCTGCGCTCCTGCGCCGGGTCGACCGCGCCGCGGAGCTGGCCGTACGCGGTGCCACCGATCTCGGCGACGTCCGCGTCGATGCCGCCGCGCGACGCGTCTGGGTGGCCGACGTCGAGGTGCACCTGACACCGACCGAGTTCGACCTGTTGCTCTGCCTCGCCATGAACCCCGGTGTCGTCCTCACTCGCGAACGTCTGCTGGACGAGGTGTGGGGCTGGGCCGACGCCTCCGGCACACGTACGGTCGACAGCCACGTCAAGGCCCTGCGCGCCAAGATCGGCGCCGACCGCGTGCGCACCGTGCATGGCGTCGGCTACGCCTTCGAAGTCGGATCATGACCGTCCGGCCGCTCGACGTCGTCCGCTCGGTCAAGGTCAAGCTGGGCCTGCTGGTGGTGGCCAGCGTCGTCGTGGCGATCGTCGTGGCCAGCATCGGCTCCGCCGGCGGCGTACCCGTCCTCCTCAGCATCCCGGTCACGATCGTGCTCGCCCTCGCCGTCACCCAGCTCCTTGCGGTCGGCATGACCTCGCCGCTGCGCGAGATGACACATGCCGCGAGCCGGATGGCGACAGGCGACCACTCGGTACGGGTCACCGCCACCTCGCGAGACGAGGTCGGCGAGCTTGCGCGTGCCTTCAACTCGATGGCGGAGGACCTCGCCGAGGTCGACCGTCACCGCCGCGAGCTCGTCGCCAACGTCAGCCACGAGCTCCGTACGCCGCTGGCCGCGCTGTCCGCCGTGCTCGAGAACCTCGCCGACGGCGTGACCCAGCCGGATCCCGCGACGCTGCGCGCAGCCGTCGCGCAGGGCGAACGCATGACGGCCCTCGTGACCGACCTGCTCGACCTCTCTCGCGTCGACGCGGGCAAGACGCCGCTGGAGCGCGAGGACGTCGACGTCACAGTGCTGCTCCACTCCGCAGTCTCCGAGATCCGGGTCGGCGGCCGCGACGTGACGTACGAGGTCGAGGTCAGTCCTGCCGACCTCCACGTGCAGGGTGATCTCGCCCGGCTGCGCCAGCTCGTCGCCAACCTCCTCGACAATGCCTCGCGCCACAGCCCGCCCGGTGGAGTGGTCCGGCTCGGCGCGCAGCTCGGCGACGACCATTGGCACCTCGACGTCACCGACGAGGGCCCGGGCGTCGCACCGGGCGATCGTGAACGCGCGTTCGAACGATTCGGCACGCTCAGCGCCTCGAGCGGTGGGGGAGGCACCGGCCTCGGGCTGGCAATCGCCCGCTGGGTCACCGACCTGCACGGCGGCACGATCCGCTTCACCGAACCCGACGAGCGAGGTGCCCACGTTCGGGCCGACCTCCCCCTCGACCCGGCACCCGTCACCCCCAAGGAGATCCCCATGAGCGCACCGACACCACCGAGGGCGACGACGGTCGCCGAGCCGTCCCAGGACAAGCCCACCTCGACGGCGGAGTGGCTGTTCGGCGACGTGTGGCCCGAGCGCACGCTGCCCGCCAACCCTCCGCTCCTGTTCGGCGCCGTCGGCGTCGGCGTGCTCGCCGGGCTGATCCTGCCGTTCCGCGACATCGGGCTGGCGTACTTCCTCGTGCTCCTGGCCGCCGGTGGTGTGCTCTTCGCCGCGAGCCGCCGGCGCAAGGAGCGTTTCACGATGGCCTGCGCCGCGGTTTGCGTGGCACTGGCGTCGATGACGGTTCTGCGTGACGCCGAATGGATCTCGGTGCTCTGCATCCTGACCGGCGCCGTGGTGAGCGCCGTCGGCCTGGTCGGCGGCAGGAATGTAGGTGCGTTTGCCCTCAGTGTGATCGCCTGGCCGCTCTCGGCGCTGCGTGGCATGCCGTGGCTCGGCCGGACGCTGCGCAGCCTCTCGGGACAGGGCAACAAGCTGGCGCTCGTACGCACGATCGTCCTGTCCGTCGTCGCGCTCACGGTGTTCGCCCTGCTCCTCGGCTCGGCCGACGCGCTGTTCGCCGAGTGGGTCGGAGCCCTCGTACCAGACTTCGGTTCCGACGACCTGGCCCTGCGCCTCTTCCTCACCTTCGCGGTTGGTGGTGTCGTCCTCGCCGGCACCTACCTCGCCCAGAATCCGCCGGAGCCGGGTCGCATCGAGCTCCCCGCCCGCCCGGTTGCCAACCGCTTCGAGTGGCTGGCACCCGTCCTGGTCGTCGACGCCGTGTTCGCCGTGTTCCTCGTGGCGCAGGCGGCCGTGATCTTCGGCGGCCACGACTACCTCGAGCGCACCACCGGGCTGACCTATGCCGAGTACGTCCACCAGGGCTTCGGCCAGCTCACGGTCGCCACGGCCCTCACCCTCCTCGTGGTCTGGGCTGCGTCACGCAAGGCGCCGCGGGAGACCGCCGAGGACCGGATGTGGGTCCGCATCTCGCTCGGCGTGCTCTGTGCGCTGACGCTCGTCGTCGTCGCGTCCGCGCTCCACCGGATGGACGTCTACCAGGATGCGTACGGATTCACGGTGCTTCGTGTGCTCGTCGACATCTTCGAGGGCTGGCTGGGCCTCCTGGTCGTCGCCACCATGGTCGGCGGTGTCGCGCTCAAGGCTTCATGGCTGCCGCGTTTCGGCCTCTTCAGTGGAGTCGCGCTGCTGCTCGCCTTCGCGCTGATCAACCCGGAGGCTTGGGTGGCCAGGCAGAACATCGACCGGTACGAGACCACCGGCAAGATCGACTGGACCTATCTGCAGACCCTGTCGGACGACGCCGTACCGACGCTCTCGAAGCTGCCGGCTGACGAGGTCGGCTGCGCGCTGACCCGGTATGACGGCACGAGCGACGACGACTGGCTGGAGTGGAACCTCGGCCGAGCCCGCGCCACCGCGATCGTCGACAAGGACGGCGACAACTGGACCTACCGGCAGGACTGCCCGGGTCAGACCGATCGCTGACCGAGGAGCTTCTCCAACGTGTCGATGACCAGCTGGTGGTCGTCGAGCTGGGGGAGGCCCGAGACCGCGATCGAGCCGATGCAGCCGGTGCTCCTGATCAGGATCGGGAACGCGCCACCGTGAGCGGCGTACGTCGCGGTGTCGAGGCGCGAGTCGGTGTCGAACGATTGGCCGCGTGACCGGAACGTCTCGCCGACTCGCAGGGATGACTGGCCGTAGCGGTCGACCACGGCCGCCTTGCGGGCGAGCCACCCGTCGTTGTCGGCGGAGGCTCCGGGCAGGGCGGCGTGGAACAGCTCCTGGCCGTTGCGCCGGATCGAGATGGCGATCGGCAGGCCCGCCGCCAGGCCTGCGTCCCGGAGGGCGACGCCCACCGTCCACGCGGTGCTCTCGTCGAACGTGTCGAAGACGAGTTGGCGTTCTTGTCGTTCCAGCTCGCTGAGCAGCTCAGTCATGGAGCAGAGTCTGTCACCCGGTGAACGAGACGTCCTGGGTCGAGGTGACTGCAGCCGAGCGCCCGGGCGCCTCCTGGAACTGCCAATAGCGGTTGGTGTGGGCAATGACCAGGTCCGGGGTGGGCGCGCCTCGTGAGCTCTGGTCCTCGGTCGTGTGCGCGTCGCCGACCAGCGTCACGTCGTAGCCGCGGGTGAACGCGCCGTGGATCGTCGAGCGGATGCAGGCGTCGGTCTGCGCGCCGGCGACGACGAGGTGGCTGATGCCGGCTGCCGCCAGCACGTCCTCGAAGTCGGTGCCCTCGAACGAGTCGCCATATGACTTGTGCACCACCGGTTCGGACTCGTTGATCGTGAGCTCGGGGACGTACTGCCACTCAGGGGTGCCCTTCGGCATGTCCTCGTCGGAGTGCTGCACCCACACGACCGGCACGCCCTCGTCGCGTGCCTTGTCGACCAGGGTGCCGATGTTGGCGACCACCGCGTCGCGCTCGTGTGCCTCGGCGACGACGCCGACCTGCACGTCGATCACGACGAGTGCGGTGTTGTCACGGCCGTTCAGTGTGCTCATGGCACCACGCTAAGCGCCCGGTCCGACATCGGCACCTGCCTATAGGCTGACGCCCGTGGTCTATCGCGCCTTCTTCGACGCCGTCTTCAGCCGCATGGATCCCGAGAAGGCCCACGAGCGCGGATTCGCCGCGATCAGGGCGGGCCGATTCGCGTCGTCAGCCGGCATCCGCAAGACGCATGCGCCGCGGACCGTGATGGGCATTGAGTTCCCCCATGCGTTCGGCCTGGCGGCTGGTTTCGACAAGAACGCGAAGGCCGTGCCCGGTCTCCTGGCGCTGGGCTTCGGTCACGTCGAGATCGGCACGGTGACCGCCCGCGCCCAACCCGGCAACCCCAGGCCGCGGCTCTTCCGGCTCGTCGACGACCGAGCGATCGTCAACCGCATGGGCTTCAACAACGACGGGGCCGCAGCCGTTGCCGCACGACTGCACCGGCTGCGCCGCAGGAAGGCCGGCCGGGGCGCCGTGATCGGCGTCAACATCGGCAAGACCAAGGCCACCGAGCCAGCCGACGCGATCGCCGACTACGTCGAGAGCGCTCGGCTGCTCGCCCCGTACGCCAGCTATCTCGTGGTCAACGTGTCATCGCCCAACACCCCGGGACTTCGTGACCTGCAGGCCACAGACGAGCTCCGGCCGCTCCTCGCCGCGGTCAAGGAGGTGAGCGATCGCGCCCACGGGGGCCGCGTACCCCTCGTGGTCAAGATCGCGCCCGACCTCGCCGACGCCGACATCGATGCCGTGGCCGACCTGGCGCTCGAGCTCGGGCTCGACGGCATCAGTGCGACCAACACGACGATCAGCCGCCCCGACTCCCTCAAGACATCGCGCCGGACGATCGAGGCCGCAGGGGCCGGTGGGCTCTCGGGTCCGGTGCTCAACGACCGCGCGACCGAGGTCCTCGTACGTCTGCGGCGACGAGTCGGTGACCGGCTCGCGATCATCTCGGTCGGCGGCGTGACGACGCCCGACGACGTACGTGCACGCCTCGATGCGGGGGCCGATCTGGTGCAGGGATACACCGGTTTCATCTACGAAGGACCGCTCTGGGCATCCCGTCTCGCAGCGGCGTCCAAACCCGCCTGAGGCAGGCGTGGACCCGATTTCGAAATAGGGCACCTCACCGTGTATCTTGGGACGTCGGCTTGCCCCTTTAGCTCAGTCGGTAGAGCGTTTCCATGGTAAGGAAAAGGTCTACGGTTCGATTCCGTAAAGGGGCTCTGGGACTCTGGCACCACGGAGTCCTGTGGACACGGGGCAACTCGTGCCCGCGGCTGGGTAGCTCAGTCGGTCAGAGCACACGACTCATAATCGTGGGGTCGCGGGTTCGAGTCCCGCCCCAGCTACCGCACGACACGCAAGACCCGCAGCATCATCGATCAAGAAGAGGCACCCTCGTGGCCAGCAAGAGCTCAGACGTTCGTCCCAAGATCACCTTGGCCTGCACCGAGTGCAAGGAACGCAACTACATCACCAAGAAGAACCGTCGCAACGATCCCGATCGTCTCGACCTCAACAAGTTCTGCCCGCGTTGCAAGACGCACCGGCTGCACCGCGAGACGCGCTGATCCTCCGCGCACGTACGCAGGCTCCCACGGCTCCGGCCGGAGGGAGCCTTCGTCGTTCTCGGGGCACTCGTGGCTGCTAGCGTCGCGCCCATGGACCTGGCCGACCTGACGACTCTGCGTCTCGGCGGGCCCGCCAAGGCGGTCCTCGACGCGACGACCGAGGCCGAGCTGATCGACGTCGTACGCATCACCGACGAGGCCGCCGATCCACTTCTCCTCGTCGCCGGAGGCTCCAACCTCGTGGTCGCCGACGAGGGGTTCAACGGCACGGTCGTACGTGTCCTCACCCGTGGCATCACGGTCGATGCCGATGCGTGCAGCGGCGCCATGGTCACGATCGCGGCGGGCGAGCCCTGGGACGGCGTCGTCTCGCGTGCCGTCGACGAGGGGTGGGTCGGCGTCGAGGCGCTGTCCGGAATCCCCGGCTCGACCGGTGCCACCCCGATCCAGAACGTCGGCGCCTACGGCCAAGAGGTCTCGCAGACCATCGCGTCGGTGCGCGCCTACGACAGGTTCGACCGAGCCGTGCGTACCTTCGCCGCGGCCGACTGTGGGTTCACCTACCGGTCGTCCCGGTTCAAGCGCGAGCCGCAGCGCCACGTCGTCCTCTCGGTCTCCTTCCAGCTCGCACTCGGCGACCTGAGTGAGCCCATCGCGTACGCCGAGCTGGCCCGATCTCTCGGCGTGGAGATCGGCCGACGCGCGCCGGCGAGGGACGTACGTGAAGCCGTGCTGGAGCTGCGGCGCGCCAAGGGCATGGTGCTCGACGAGGCCGATCACGACACGTGGAGCGCGGGGTCGTTCTTCACCAACCCGGTCCTGACCGCATCGGAGGCCGCGTCGTTGCCCGACGGTGCTCCGCAGTTCGCGCAGCCCGATGGCACGGTCAAGACCAGCGCGGCGTGGCTGATCGACCGCGCCGGCTTCGCCAAGGGCTACGGCACCGGCAACGCGACGCTGTCGACCAAGCACGCGCTGGCGCTCACCAACCGCGGCGGGGCCACGACGCAAGAGCTGCTCGCGCTGGCGCGCGAGATCCGCGATGGCGTGCGCGACACCTACGGCGTCACCCTGGTCAACGAGCCCGTGCTCGTCGGCTGCGAGCTCTAGAAGGCCCCGAGGATGCTGTAGTCGTCATAACCCTCGTCGAAGCCCTCGCGGAAGTCCGACGACGCGATGAAAAGGGTCACGAATCCGGCGATGACGATGATCCCGAGGATCAGCAGGACCGTCCCGATGATGCCCATGATCTTGCCGGCCTGTGCCTCGCCGCGTCCGTCGTACTGGCCCGGGTTGGCGTCGATCTCTTTCTGCGCCTTGGCACCGATCCACCAGGCGAACGGCGCGACGACCGCGGTGATGTAACACATCAGGCTCGTCAGGCCGATGATGCCGAGCACCATCGCGAGGGTCGCTTGTGGGTGCTTCGGGGCGGCGTAGACGGGCTGGTAGCCGTACTGGCCGGGCGGGTACTGGCCGGCGGGCTGGTAGCCGGGCGGCGGGTACTGGCCCGGCGGGTACTGCGGCGGAGGCGGCGGGGTGGCGCCGGGCGGCGGATAGGCGCCGGGAACCTGTCCGTAGTTGGGCTGCTCACCCTGCGGCGGTGTCTCCTGCGACTCGTCACTCATGGCGCACACACTCCCACAATCGGGGTCACTTGGAATAGCCACCCTCGAAGCCGAGCAGCAGCGCCATCGAGCCGAGCGCGAAGGCGCCGACGATCACGATGACCCCGAGCAGGGCGGAGCCGACGATCCCGCACACCATCCCGGTCGTCGCGTCGTTGCGGCCGTCCCACCGTCCCGGAGCGCGGTCGATCTCGCGGCGGGCCACGGCTCCGTAGTACCAGGCGAACGGGCACAGCAGCACGGGGACGACCAGGCAGAAGAGCCCCACCAGCCCGATCAGGCCAAGCGTCATCGACCTCTTGGCCAGTGGGTGCCGGGTCATGGGGGTTCCGTCGCGAGCCAGGTGTCGATCGCGGCGAGCGCCGGCTCGGCGATCTCGGGCGGCGCGTACGAGGCACGGATCGACATCCGCGCCAGCTCGGCGAGCTCCGCGTCGTCAAAGTCCTGGGCCGCGCGCAGCACGGCGTACTGACCCGCCAGGCGTGAGCCGAACAGCAAGGGGTCGTCGGCGCCGAGGGCGACGTCGATCCCCGCCGCGACGAGCCTGCGTACGGGCACCTCCTCCAGCGTGCTGAACACGCCGAGTGACACGTTGGACGTCGGGCACACCTCGAGGGCGACCCCGGACTCGGCGAGCCGACCGAGCAGCGCGTCGTCCTCGGCTGCGCGAACGCCATGACCGAGGCGGTTGGGGTGCAGGTGGTCGAGGCACTCGATGACGTGCTGGGGTCCGCGCAGCTCACCCGCGTGGGGGAGCAGGGCGAGTCCCGCGCGTTCTGCGATCGCGAACGCTCGGGCGAAGTCCGCGGTGTTGCCGCGGCGCTCGTCGTTGGACAGGCCGAATCCGAGCACGCCCCGGCCGGCGTACTGCGCTGAGAGTCGGGCGAGCGTACGCGCGTCGAGCGGGTGGCGGGTACGGTTGGCCGCCACGACGAGCCCCATGCCGATGCCGGCCTGCTGTGAGGCGTCCCGCACCGCGTCGATCACCAGATCGGTGAAGGCGGTGACGCCGCCGAACTTCGCGCCGTAGCCCGACGGATCGACCTGGATCTCGGTCCACACCGAGCCGTCGGCGGCATCGTCGAGAGCAGCCTCGAGGAGCAGTCGGCGTACGTCGTTCTCCGTGCGCAGCACCGAGCGGGCGAGGTCGTAGAGGCGCTGGAAGCGGAACCATCCCTTTTCGTCGGTCGCGACGAGCTCTGGTGGCCACTCCTCGACCAGCGACGCCGGCAGCCGTATGCCGTCGCGCTCGGCGAGCTCGAGCAGCGTCGAGTGCCGCATCGACCCGGTGAAGTGGAGGTGGAGATGGGCCTTGGGCAACGACGAGACAGCGCGAAAGCCCATATCCGCATGATGCCAGCATGCGCGGCCGACTCAGTTCGACTAGTGCCCGGACCACCCCGTACACTTGACCCACCGGTGAAATTTCACGCTAGATCGTCATGCCCTCAACTCGGTGTGGCCGACGCGTGAGATCGACCTAGGGCACTAGCTCAACTGGCAGAGCATCGGTCTCCAAAACCGAAGGTTGGGGGTTCAAGTCCCTCGTGCCCTGCAAGAAGCAACACCAACGAATGACGAAGGAGAACCGTGAGCGAACGGCATGAGGTGACCGGCAAGTCAGGCCGTACGTCGCCGACCACGTTCTACCGGCAGGTCATTGCCGAGCTCAAGAAGGTGGTGTGGCCGACCCGTCCGCAGGTCGTCAACTACTTCTGGGTCGTGCTCGTGTTCGTGCTCATCATGATGGCGATCGTTGCCGGACTCGACTTCGGGTTCGGCAAGGCCATGTTCTGGATTTTCGCGTAAAGGACTTTTTGTGACTCAAGGCACCAACCCGCAGACCAGCTCAGAGACCGACGAGGTCTCCGAGCTGGACTCCGTGACCCCCGAGGTCGAGGACGTCGTCGAGGACGCCCCGGTCGAGGACGCTCCCGCAGACGACATCGCCCCGTCAGAGGATGCCGTCGCCGAGGTCGACGGTGCTTCCGCCGAGGACGTCGTCGCTGAGGACGCTTCCACCGAGGACGCTGCTGACGCGACCGACGAGGCTCCGGCCGAGGGCTCCACCGACGAGGCAGCCGAGGTCGTCGAGGGAGACGAGCCGGTAGCCGACGCTCTCGCCGAGTTCCGCGAGCGCCTCCACAACCAGATCGGCGACTGGTACGTCGTGCACACCTACTCCGGCATGGAGAAGCGTGTGAAGGCCAACCTCGAGAACCGCACCACGTCGCTCAACGCCGAGGACTTCATCTTCGAGGTCGTCGTGCCGACCGAAGAGGTCGCCGAGATCAAGAACGGCCAGCGCAAGCTCGTCAAGCGCACCGTCCTCCCCGGCTACGTCCTGGTCCGCATGGACCTCACCGATGAGTCGTGGGGCGTCGTGCGCCACACGCCGTCCGTCACCGGATTCGTGGGCAACTCCCACCAGCCGGTGCCCCTCAGTCTTGCCGAGGTCGAGAGCATGCTCGCCCCGGCAGTGGAGGCAGAGGTTGCCACGGCAGCCGACGCCCCCGAGAAGCAGCAGGCCAAGGCCTCCAAGGTCGAGTTCACCGACTTCGTCGTCGGCGACTCGGTCATGGTCGTCGATGGACCGTTCGCCACGCTGCACGCGACCATCACCGAGATCAACATCGACGCACAGCGGGTCAAGGCCCTGGTCGAGATCTTCGGTCGCGAGACTCCGGTCGAGCTCAGCTTCACCCAGATCCAGAAGGTCTGAGCCAACCGGCACCCACCACGCAACAACCATTCACACAAGGACCCAAGAAATGCCTCCCAAGAAAAAAGTTGCAGCCATCGTCAAGGTGCAGCTGCAGGCCGGTATGGCCAACCCGGCGCCGCCCGTCGGCACCGCGCTCGGCCCCCACGGCGTCAACATCATGGAATTCTGCAAGGCCTACAACTCGGCCACGGAGTCCATGCGCGGCAACGTCGTACCGGTCGAGATCACGATCTACGAGGACCGCACCTTCAGCTTCATCACCAAGACGCCTCCGGCGGCTGAGCTGATCAAGAAGGCCGCCGGCCTGCAGAAGGGCTCGTCCGTCCCGCACAAGGACAAGGTCGGCAAGATCTCCAAGGACCAGATCCGCGAGATCGCCACGACCAAGATGCCTGACCTCAATGCCACCGACATCGACGCCGCCATGAAGATCGTCGAGGGCACTGCGCGCTCGATGGGCGTCACGACGGACTAGCAACAACCAACCCCAGAAGTAGTGGCAGGGCCGGCTGGGCCCGTTCAGACCACGACTGGTCAACACAAGAAGGAAGTACCAGAAGATGGCACAGCACTCCAAGGCATACCGCGCGGTTGCCGACAAGATCGACAAGAACAAGCTCCACACACCCCTCGAGGCCACCACGCTGGCCAAGGAGTCGGGCAGCAAGAAGTACGACTCGACCGTCGACGTGGCGATCGGCCTCGGCGTCGATCCCCGCAAGGCCGACCAGATGGTGCGCGGCACCGTCAACCTCCCGCACGGCACCGGCAAGACCTCCAGGGTCCTGGTCTTTGCCACCGGCGCGAACGCCGACGCTGCCCGTGAGGCCGGAGCCGACCACGTCGGAGCCGACGAGCTGGTCGACAAGGTCAACGAAGGATGGCTCGACTTCGACGCCGTCGTCGCGACACCCGACATGATGGGCAAGGTCGGTCGTCTCGGCCGCGTCCTCGGTCCGCGCAACCTGATGCCCAACCCCAAGACCGGCACCGTCACGACGGATGTCGCGAAGGCCGTTGGTGACATCAAGGGCGGCAAGATCGAGTTCCGCGTCGATCGTCACGCCAACCTGCAGTTCGTGATCGGCAAGGCGTCGTTCAGCGCCGAGCAGCTCGCCGAGAACTATGGCGCAGCGCTCGACGAGGTGTTGCGTCTCAAGCCGGCCAGCTCCAAGGGTCGCTACGTCAAGAAGATCACCGTCTCGACCACCAACGGTCCTGGCATCCCGGTCGACCCGGCGCGCACCAAGAACTACTCGGTCGACGAAGAGGCCTGAGCCTCAGTCGACATCGAGCTGGCCCCACATCGACATCGATGTGGGGCCAGTCTCGTCCGGGAAAGCCTGCGTACTCTCGTGCCTGCGTAGCGGGCGCCTGGCTGGTGTGGCGGTGCGCTCGGCCGCGTATTCTGCAGGCATGGCGATCACGCGCAAGCTCTTCTCCGTCGTTTCCGTCGTCCTGCTGGCCGTGCTGTCCCTGTCGGCGTGTGGCGACAAGGACTCTGCCGGCGACGCGCCCAGCTCGGCCGTGGGCGGTGCCACCACCCTCACCGCTGCCAACTTCGCCCAGGCGCTGACCGACTCGCAGGCCAAGGCCAGGTCCGCACACGTCACGATGGCGATCGGGGTGGCCGGACAGTCCATCAAGGCGACTGGTGATGTCGCGGTGGGTGAGACTCCCGCCGACAGCTCGTTGACGATGACGATGGACATGGGCTCGTCGATCAAGCTCGACATGCGGCTGGTGGACAAGGTGCTCTACATGAACATGGGCCAGATGACACAGGGCAAGTACCTCAAGATCGACCTGACCGATGCGGACAACCCGTTCGCCAAGCAGTACGGGCAGATCCTCGACCAGATGGATCCGGCCAAGCAGATGGCTGACCTCAAGGATGCGGTGACATCGTTCGAGAAGAAGGGCGCCCCGCAGACGATCGACGGCGTCGAGGCGCAGCCCTACGAGGTGAAGGTCGACACCAGCAAGATCAAGGCCTTCAGCGACCTGCCTGCCGAGGCGACCGCACAGTTTCCCAAGACCTTGGTCTACACGCTGTATGTCGGATCCGACAAGCTGATGCGCCGCATGGAGTTCGAGATCGCCGGGTCCACGTCGACGATCGACTACTCCAAGTGGGGGGAGCCGGTTGACATCAAGGCACCGTCCGCCGACGAGGTCTCCGACAAGGACCTCGGCGCTCTCATGGGGTCCGTGCCCTCAGTCTGACCGACGTGCCCGACTCCCGGCCGCTGGCGGCCTCTGATCTCGGCGGATTTTGCCGGACGGGGGGAGTGCCCTATCCTTGACGTACCGAAGACCGCAGGTTGGTGGCTCGAGAGAGTCGCCCGAAGTGCCCGAACGGGCGGCCCGCGCAGGTTGCGAATCGCAGTTAACTCAGCGTCCCGTGCCCTGCGCCGGGACGTTTTTTCGTGTCGGTTCCATGTCAGTCATGGGGTCGCAGTCCTCGTACGACCACTGGTGCTGGAAGGAGACACATGGCCAACGCGGAGAAGACAGCTGCGGTTGCCGAGCTTGCGACAAGTTTTCGCGAGTCCAACGGCGCCGTCCTGACCGAGTACCGCGGTCTCACCGTGAAGCAGCTGCAGGAACTGCGGCGCACACTCGGTGAGAACGTGAGCTATGCCGTCGCCAAGAACACGCTGACCAAGATTGCCGCCAAGGACGCGGGAGTTGACCTCGACACGAGTCTGCTCACCGGCCCCACGGCGATCGCCTTCATCACCGGTGATCCGGTGCTGGCGGCCAAGGGTCTGCGCGACTTTGCGAAGGACAACAAGCCCCTCATCATCAAGGGTGGCTTCCTTGACGGGAAGTCCATCACTGCTGCTGAGATCAACAAGCTGGCCGACCTCGAGTCGCGCGAGGTCCTCCTCGCCAAGCTCGCAGGTGGCATGAAGGCCAGCCTGTCGAACGCCGCATCGCTGTTCAACGCCCCGCTGTCGCAGGCCGCCCGAGTTCTCGGCGCCCTGCAGGCGAAGGCCGCCAGCGATCCGTCGATCCTGGCTGCGGGCCCCGAGCCTGTTGCCGCCCCCGCTGCCGAGGCCCCTGTGGCCGAGGAAGCACCTGCCGTCGAGGCCCCCGTGGCCGACGCGGCACCCGAAGCCGAGGCACCCGCTGAGGCCGCAGTCGAGGCGTCTGCCGACGCCGAGGCAACCGAGGGCTGAAAGCCCGATTCACATCGGGACCCCCTCGGGGTCTCCAACGAAAGGACGCCACCATGGCGAAGCTCAGCACCGGCGACCTGCTGGATGCATTCAAGGAAATGACCCTCATCGAGCTCTCTGAGTTCGTGAAGGAATTCGAAGACACCTTCGACGTCACCGCGGCCGCTCCGGCTGCCGTGGCTGCTGCACCGGCTGCTGCCGGTGGCGCTGCCGCCGGTGGCGACGCTGCGGGCGACCAGGATGAGTTCGATGTCATCCTCGAAGCCGCTGGTGACAAGAAGATCCAGGTCATCAAGGAAGTTCGTACGATCACCGGCCTGGGTCTCAAGGAGGCCAAGGACCTCGTCGAGGGCGCACCGAAGCCTGTCGTCGAGAAGGCCAACAAGGAAGCGGCTGACAAGGCCAAGGAGGCCCTCGAGGCCGCCGGCGCCACCGTCACGGTCAAGTGACGCTCAGCTGAACCCTGTCACAAGGCGTCCCCTCTTCGGAGGGGGCGCCTTGTGCCATGTCTGGGCGACCGGGACCCAAGATGATCGTCGCTATCTGTTGGTCTCGCTGTCACTCTGAGTTACCTTGGACCGGTTGCCCTGACTACTGGGCAGTAACGAGACGTTCATCTGGGGTCGCCCGCACGTAACCTCGGCTGCAATATCTCGTTAGGCAGTGTGTCTCAGATCACCGATCTAAGATGAATCAGTTTTCGCCGGAACATCCCGGCGAACCACGGGAACGAGGAGGGCCGTCCGTGGGCGTTGAAGTCGTCGTCGAAGGCTTGACCAAGAAGTTCGGCAGCCAGACCATCTGGGCAGATGTCTCACTGACCCTCCCAGCAGGTGAGATCTCCGTGATGCTCGGCCCGTCCGGAACCGGCAAGTCGGTCTTCCTCAAGACCCTGATCGGGCTGCTCAAGCCCAATTCGGGTCACGTGTTCATCGAGGGCACCGACATCGCCAACTGCTCCGAGAAGGATCTCTACGAGATCCGCAAGCTGTTCGGCGTGCTGTTCCAGGACGGCGCGATGTTCGGCTCGATGGACCTCTACGACAACGTCGCCTTCCCGCTGCGCGAGCACACCCGCAAGTCCGAGTCCGAGATCCGCACCATCGTGATGGACAAGATGGAGCTCACGGGTCTGGTCGGCGCGGAGAACAAGCTGCCCGGTGAGATCTCCGGCGGTATGCGCAAGCGCGCCGGTCTGGCCCGTGCCCTGGTCCTCGACCCTGAGATCCTGCTGATCGACGAGCCCGACTCGGGCCTCGACCCGGTCCGTACGTCCTACATCAACCAGCTCTTCATCGACCTCAACGCGCAGATCGACGCGACGTTCCTGATCGTGACCCACGACGTCAACACGGCTCGTACGGTGCCCGACAACATCGGCCTGCTCTACCACCGTCACCTGGCGATGTTCGGACCGCGCGAGATGCTGCTGACGTCCGACGAGCCGGTCGTCGCCCAGTTCCTCAACGCCCAGACGGTTGGTCCCATCGGGATGTCGGAGGAGAAGGACGCCGACGAGCTGGCTTCCGAGGTTGGCATCGAGATGCCCCCGCTCCCGCCAGTGCCGCTGCAGCTCGAGCCGTCGGACGGTCGTCCGCGACGCGCCCAGCGCGAGGCAGGCGCGTGGTGCCGCGAGAACGGTGTCATCGCCCCCGCTGGCTCCTTCGGTGAGAAGATGCCGATGGCGGCCGGCGGTGCTGCGTGACAGCAAGCCCGCGATCGAAAGCTGAGGTGACGGCATGAGTACCGCCGTCATCGCCGGACCTGCGAGAGTCGCCGGCAACCTTTTCGCCTTCATGCTCGACGTGATCGTCGCGTTGTTCCGACGGCCGTTCCAGCTGAAGGAGTTCCTCCTCCAGGCGTGGTTCATCGTCAAGGTCACGATCATCCCCACGGCGTTCGTGTCGATCCCGTTCGGTGCCGTCATCGCGCTGCAGGTCGGCGGACTGATCAAGCAGTTCGGCGCGCAGTCCTTCACCGGCTCCGCCGCGGTCCTCGCGGTCGTGCGCGAGGCCGGCCCCATCGCGTGTGCCCTGCTCATCGCAGGTGCCGCCGGCTCCGCCATCGCCGCAGACTTCGGAGCCCGCCGCATCCGTGAAGAGCTCGACGCCATGATGGTGCTCGGCATCGACCCGATCCAGCGCCTCGTCGTCCCGCGCGTCCTCGCCTGCATGCTGGTTGCGGTGTTCCTCAACGGCCTGGTCACGGTGGTCGGCGTCGCCGGCGGATATGTCTTCAACGTCGTCCTGCAGGACGGCACGCCGGGCGCCTATCTGGCGTCCTTCACGGCGCTCGCACAGCTGCCCGACATGTATCAAGGCATGGTCAAGGCCCTCATCTTCGGCTTCATCGCCGCGATCGTCGCGTCCTACAAGGGCATGAACGCCAAAGGCGGCCCGAAGGGTGTCGGCGACGCGGTCAACGAGGCCGTCGTCATCACGTTCACCCTGCTGTTCATCGTCAACTTCTTCATCTCGGCGATCTACATCCAGCTCGTCCCACCGAAGGGGATGTAGCCGATGTCTGACAGGACAACTCTGTCCGCAATCGCGGCAGTCCCGGGCAAGCTCAACGGAGCCATCGACGACCTCGGTCGCCAGATGCTCTTCTACATCCGCGTCGTCAAGTCGGTGCCTCGTACGATCGCCAACTACGGCAAGGAGATCATCCGACTCCTCGCCGAGGTCGCGCTCGGATCCGGGTCGCTCGCCGTCATCGGCGGCACGGTCGGCGTCATCGCAGCGATGTGCTTCTTCACCGGAACCGAGGTCGGCATCCAGGGCTATGCCGCGCTCGACCAGCTCGGTACGGCTGCGCTCACCGGATTCGTCTCCGCCTACTTCAACACCCGCGAGATCGCCCCCATCGTCGCCGGCATCGCACTCGCCGCAACCGTCGGCTGCGGCTTCACCGCGCAGCTCGGCGCCATGCGCATCAGCGAGGAGGTCGATGCCCTTGAGGTCATGGCGATCCCGTCGCTGCCGTTCCTGGTGACGACGCGCGTCATCGCCGGTCTCATCGCCGTCGTGCCCCTCTACATCGTCGGCCTGCTCTCGTCTTATTTCGCGACGAGGCTGACGATCACCAAGATCAACGGGCAAAGTGCGGGCACCTATGACCACTACTTCACGACGTTCTTGCCACCGCAAGACGTGCTGTGGTCATTCGCCAAGGTCCTGATCTTCGCGATCGTCGTGATCATGATCCACTGCTACTACGGCTACTACGCCAGCGGCGGGCCGGCCGGCGTGGGTGTGGCCGTGGGCCTTGCCGTACGTACCTCGATCGTGGCGATCAACGTCGTCGACCTCCTCGCCTCCATGGCGATCTGGGGCACCAACGTGACCGTCAGATTGGCGGGCTGACCCATGGCTCGCACACCCGTTCTCGAACGCTCGCTGTCGCTCAAGGTGCTCGGCGCCGCGTTCATCGCGATGCTCGTGTTCTTCCTGTGGATCACCTACGCGTTCTTCACCAAGGCGTTCGTCGACTACGACACCGTGACGCTCAAGACCGACACCACCGGAGTCAACCTGCCGCAGAACGCCGACATCAAGCTGCGTGGCGTGATCGTCGGCGAGGTGCGCAAGGTTGAGTCCGACGGTGGTGGGGTCAAGCTCGAGCTCGGTCTGAACCCCAAGCTGATCAAGGACATCCCCAAGGAAGTCTCGGCCCAGCTGATCCCCAAGACGTTGTTCGGTGAGAAGTACGTCGCGCTGATCCCCGACGCCAAGCTCAGCGGTCAGTCGCTCAAGGCCGGTGACACGATCACGAAGGCCGACGTGCCGATCGAGGTCGAGACGCTGCTCAACGACCTCTACCCGCTGCTCGACGCGGTCGACCCGGCCAACCTCTCCTACACGCTGTCGGCGGTCTCGTCGGCGCTCCAGGGGAGGGGCACCCAGCTCGGCGACACGCTCGTACAGGCCAACAGCCTCCTGCAGAAGACCAATCCCGACGTGCCGCAGCTGGTCGACGACCTGGTCAAGCTCGGCAGCGTCTCCGACGTCTACGCCGAGGCGATCCCCGAGCTCGGCGAGTTCCTCAAGAACACCGTCACGACCGGCAACACGATCGTCGCCAAGAAGTCGCAGCTGACGGCGTTCTTCGACGAGGGCACCAAGCTCTCCAACAGCCTGACGACCTTCACCAAGGCCAATGGCGAAAACCTCGCCACGCTGGCCAAGGAGGGTCGACCGATCCTTGAGACCGTTGGCACCTACTCCACGACGTTCCCCTGCTTCCTGAAGGGTATGAGCAAGCTGATCCCGCGCCTTGACAGCGCCTACCGCGAAGGCATGCTGCACATCAACGTCGAAGTCATCGCCCAGCCCGATGCCTACAAGCCGGGCGAAGAGCTGGTTGGTTCCAAGGAGAAGTTCGACGCCGCGTCGACCGGTAGCGCAGCCAAGAACGGCAAGGACGTGCGAGCCGACAACGCGGCCGTACCGACCTGCCTCGACCTCAACGAGATCAACGCGGGCAACGAGAAGCCGTTCTCCTCGCAAGAACACCCGTTCCAGGTTCCGGCGTCGGTCTACAAGCTGGTCGGCGTGAAGTCGGCACACGCCAAGTTCGGTGCTCCATCGGAGTTCAACCGTCCCGCACCGATGTCACTGCAGGAGCTCGTGCAGCCCAGCGTCGTCGGCATCGACTCGGCCAGTGAGCGGTCCGAGCTCAACGTCCTGCTCGGCGCGACCCTTGGCATGGACCCCTCCGACGTTCCCGACATCGGTTCCCTCCTCGTGGGACCCATGCTCCGCGGATCGGGGGTGTCGCTCTCATGAAGCAGATCGATCGCGAGTCCATGGGCGCCCTCGTCAAGCTCGGGTTCTTCTTCGCGTTCACTGGTATCTCCACGCTGATCCTCGCCTTGACCCTGAGCAACGGGTCGTTCGGTGACCGCAAGGAGTACAAGGCGATGTTCAGCGACGTGACGGGCATGGCCAAGGGCGACGACGTGCGCATCGCGGGCGTCGCCGTGGGCTCGGTCAAGAAGGTCGAGATCGTCGATCGCGACAAGGCACTCGTCACGTTCGGCGTCGACTCCAAGGTGCCGCTGACGGCCAACACCAACGCGACGATCAAGTTCCGCAACCTCGTCGGCCAGCGCTACATCGCGCTCAGCCAGGGGGCTGACGGCGCCAAGACGACGCTCAAGCCGGGAAGCACCATCCCGGAGGAGCGCACCCAGGAAGCCCTCGACCTCAACGTCCTGCTCAACGGGTTCAAGCCGGTGTTCCAGGCGCTGTCGCCGGGTGACACCAACAAGTTCGCCTACGAGATCGTCCAGACGTTCCAGGGCGAGGCCGGCAACGTCAGCAACCTGCTCGAGCGCACGTCGTCGTTGACCAACACGCTCGCCGGCCGTGACCAGCTCATCGGCGACGTCATCACCAACCTGAGCGAGGTGCTCGACACTGTCGGCAGCCGCGACCAGGAGCTCACCGACACGATCGACACGCTGCAGCAGTTCGTGACGGGTCTCAAGGACGACCGCGACTCGATCCTCAGCTCGATCGACTCGATCTCAGATCTCACCGACGAGACGTCCGACCTGTTGGTCCAGGGCCGCCCGGCGATCGTCGAGGACATCAAGCAGCTCAATGCGCTGACCAAGAACCTCAGCAGCAGCAAGAATCTCAGCACGATCGAGAACTCGATCAAGATCTTCCCGATCAAGATCTCCAAGATCGGCAACGCCGCGTCGTCGGGTGCTGAGTTCAACTTCTTCCTGTGCGAGGTCCAGGGAAGCATCACGCTCCCGGAGGTCAAGGTCGGCAACAACGTGCTGCTGCCGGAGACTCACCTCGACCTCACGGGTGACAGCGGTCTCGCCGTCGGTGGCGAACGATGCAACCAGCCGGGGTATCCCAAATGATCACTCCATTCCGTGAGCGCAACCCCGTGATCATCGGGGTCGTCGGCATCGCCGTCATCGCGTTGATGATGCTGGCCGCCTTCCGCGCCGACCGACTGCCGATCATCGGCAGCGGCGACACCTACCACGCCGAGTTCGCCGAGATCGGCGCGCTCAAGGCGGGCAACGAGGTACGCGTCGCCGGTGTCTCGATCGGCAAGGTCAAGGGCATCAAGCTCGAGGGCAACAAGGTGCTCGTCACCTTCAAGATCGACAAAGGCACCGACTTCGGCCTCGAGACGGGTGCCGACATCCGCGTACGCACCCTGCTGGGCGCCGAGTACCTTGCCCTTACTCCCAAGGGCAAGGGTCAGCTCCCCAAGGGCGCCACGATCCCCTTGGCGCGCACGATCGCCCCGTACGACGTGGTCCAGGCCTTCTCCGACCTCAGCAAGACGACCGATGCGCTCGACGTGCCGCAGCTCGCCCAAGCGCTGCAGACGCTGGGCGACATCGCCGCCGAGACTCCCGAGGAGTTCCGTGGAGCCATCAAGGGTGTCTCCGACCTGTCGGTCAATCTCGCGGCCCGCGACACCCAGATCAACACGCTGCTGGTCAGCCTCAAGAAGGTCACGGGTGTGCTCAACTCCCGCAACGACCAGCTCGTGACACTGTTCAAGGACTCCGACGTCCTGTTCAACGCGATCAGCGATCGTCGTGAGTCGATCCACCGCCTCCTGGTCTCGACGCAGGGGATCTCGGCTGAGCTCAGTGCTCTCGTCAAGGGCACCAAGGCCGACCTGAAGCCGGCGCTCGACCAGCTCAAGGTCGTGACCGACATGTTGCGCAAGAACGAAGCCAGCCTCGATGAGGCCCTGCGCCAGTTCCCCACCTTCCTGCGGCTGTTCTCCAACTCGCTCGGTACGGGTCCCTGGTTCGACACCTACCTCGGTGGCACCGCATCGGCTGCGGGCATCCGCAAGCAGCTCGAGGACGCGATTGCAGGTGCAGGCAAATGAGCATGATCACCGGAATCGCCCAGAAGTTCGCCGGCATCTCCAAGCTGCTGACGGCGTTCGTCGTGCTGGTGCTCCTGGCCGCGGCCG
Organism: Aeromicrobium panaciterrae; assembly: GCF_039537165.1. Classification (GTDB taxonomy): domain Bacteria; phylum Actinomycetota; class Actinomycetes; order Propionibacteriales; family Nocardioidaceae; genus Aeromicrobium; species Aeromicrobium panaciterrae. Next base: position 2,277,708 of record NZ_BAAAZZ010000002.1, read on the forward strand.
CGCTGCTGCTCAACAAGGGTGATGGCAAGCACTACCTCACGGTCGACTTCGAGCAGACCAACTCGGTCTACAAGGGCTCCGACGTCAAGATCCTGGGCGTCCCCGTCGGCCGGGTCGAGAAGCTCACTCCCCGCGGTGACGTCGTACGCGCCAAGATCTCCTACGACGGCGACGTCAAGCTGCCCAAAGACGTCAAGGCGGTCGTGGTGTCGCCGTCGATCGTCGGCGACCGTTTCATCCAGCTGGCACCCGCGTACGACGGCGGTGCCGTGCTCAAGGACGACGCGTTCCTCTCGGTCGATCGCACGGCGGTGCCGGTCGAGCTCGACGCGATCTACCAGTCGCTCGACGACCTCGCGGTGGCACTCGGCCCCAAGGGCGCCAACAAGGAGGGTGCGCTGAGCACGTTCCTGGGCGACTCCGCCAAGCAGCTCGACGGTCAGGGCGCCCAGCTCAACCAGACGATCCGCAACTTCGGCAAGCTCAGCACGACGCTCTCCAACAACAAGGACGAGCTGTTCGGCAGCCTCCGCGAGGTCGAGGACTTCGTGACGCTGCTGCGCACCAACGACTCAACGGTCCGGGCGTTCAACGACAGCACGGCCCGCGTCTCGACCGTCCTCGAAGGCGAGCGTGAAGACCTCGCCGGGACCCTCAAGGCTCTCAGCCTCGCCCTGGTCGACGTCAACTCCTTGATCAAGGAAAACCGCACCGCACTCAAGGGCAACATCGACAACATCGGATCGCTCGCCGCACTGCTCGCCAAGCACAAGGACGAGCTCGAGGAGATCACGATCAACGCCCCGACCGCGCTGACCAACGTGTCGCTGGCCTACAACGGCCCGTCCGGAACGCTCGACACCCGCGCCAACCTCACCGAGCTGCTGTTCGGCTCGATCCGCAACCCGGCCGGTCTCGTGTGCAACCTGTTGGGCGAAACCATCAACGGCGACGGATTGTGCTCGTCGCTGGCCGGGCTCCTGCCTGATGTCGACCTGCCGGCCCTGCCTCGTGCCGCAGCGGCGTCATCGACCGACAACTACAACTCGACCGTCGCAGAGATGTTGGCGGTGAACTGACATGGTGAAGCTCATGCGCATCGGCGTGCTCGCCTCGGTGTCAGCTCTCGTGCTCAGCGGCTGTGGCTTCTCGCCCTACAAGCTCCCGCTCCCGGGTGGCGCTGACCTCGGCGACAAGCCCTACACCGTCAAGGTCGAGTTCCGTGACGTCCTCGACCTGGTGCCGCAGAGCGCCGTACGTGTCAATGACATCGCCGTCGGCAAGGTGACCGACATCAAGCTCAACGGCTGGACCGCGCTGGTGACCGTCAAGGTCAACAAGGACACCAAGCTGCCGGACAACGCCGAGGCCACGATCCGCCAGACCAGCCTCCTGGGCGAGAAGTTCGTCTCGCTCGCTGCTCCCAAGACCGGCGCATCGGGCACGCTGAGCGACGGTGACGTCATCCCGCTCGACCGCGCCGGTCGCAACCCCGAGATCGAAGAGGTGCTCGGCGCTGCATCGTTGCTGTTCAACGGCGGTGGCCTCGAGAAGACCAACACGATCGTCAAGGAGCTCAACAACGCTCTCGATGGCAACGAGCCCGAGGTCAAGGAGCTCATCAACTCCACGTCACAGTTCATCGGCCAGCTCGACCGGAACAAAGCGGCACTGCTGACGTCGCTCGAGAAGGTCAACAACCTCGCAGTCGAGACCAACAAGCAGAAGGCTGCGATCACCGGGGCACTCGACGACCTCCCTGAGGCGCTGACGGTCATCAACAACCAGCGAGACGACCTCGTCAAGCTCCTCGACTCGCTGTCGAAGCTCGGCGACGTCGCGACCGACGTGATTCGCCGCTCCAAGGACGACGCGGTGGCCGATTTCAAGGCGCTGGTGCCGTCACTGACCAACCTTGCGAAGGCCGGCGACGACCTTGCGACGGCCACCAAGGCGCTGCTGAGCTACCCGTTCTCGGACGGCTTCGTCGGCAACACGTACGCGACGGCCACCGGACGATGCGTCGACGGCGGCGTCAAGGAAGGCGCGTGCTTCGGTGACTTCGCCAACCTCTCGCTGGGCCTCGACATCAGTGCCGTCCAGCTGACCAACATCCTCAACGGCTACGCACCGGAGGCCCCGATTCCCTCGCCGACGCAGCCACTGCAGGACGTCGTCGACCTCGTCACCGGACTGGTGCCCGGCGGCGTACAGATCCCGACCATCCCTGGTCTCCCCGGCAGCCAGCCGTCACCCACGTCGACTTCCGGGACCGACACGACGTCGGGCGGCCTCGGCCTGCCGAGCTTCTGCTCGCTGCTGGGGAAGTGCCGCGCCCCGGTCGTCAGCGACCGGGACAACGATCTCGTCCAGCTGATGGTGGCAACAGAGGTGACCTCATGATCTCCAGGCTGACCAAGATCCAGCTCATCATCTTCGCCATCGTGACGGTGCTCGGTGGAGCGTTCGTCGGCGGGCGCTACGCGCAGATCGACCGACTCTTCGTCGAACGCAGCTTTCCCGTGTCAGCCCAGTTCACTGACTCCGGCGGCATCTTCGCCGGCGCCCAGGTGACCTACCGCGGCATCCCGGTCGGCAAGGTCAGCAAGCTGCAGTTCAAGGACAATGGCGTACGCGCGACGCTCGAGATCGAGGACAGCGCCCCCAAGATCCCGGCAGACGTCCTGGCCGTCGTCGCCAACAAGTCGGCGATCGGTGAGCAGTTCGTCGACCTGCAGCCTCGCAGCAACTCGGGGCCCTACCTCGCCAAGGGCACGGCGATCACCGTCAAGAACACGCGCATTCCGATCGACACCACGACGTTGCTCGTCGACACCAACGACCTGGTGAAGTCTGTCAACACCGATGACCTGCGCACGGTTGTCGACGAGCTGGGCCAGGCGTTCGAGAGCACCGGCCCCGATCTCGCCACGATCCTCGACACCTCATCGGCCTTCATCAAGGAGGCCGACGACAACATCGACGTGACCAGGGCCCTCATCCGCGGCTCGGGCACCGTGCTGCAGACACAGATCGACAAGCAGGATTCAGTCCAGACCTTCTCCAAGAACCTGCGCCTGTTCTCCGACAGCTTTGCTGCGGCGGATCCCGACCTGCGCCGGTTGCTCGATGACGGCAGTGTTGCTGCAACGGCCCTGCGCGAGGTCGTCGACGAGAACTCCGCGACACTGGGCAAGGCCGTCAACGATCTCGTCACGGCCAACCGGCCGCTGTCGCAGAACGTGCTCGGCCTGCAGGCGATCTTCATCCTCTACCCCTACCTCGTCGAGGGCTCGTTCGGCGTGCTCGACCCGAAGACGGAGGGCGGCAAGACCGTCTACAACGCCACCTTCGGACTGGTCGCCACTGACCCCACCCCGGTCTGCAGCTACGCAGCAAACGGGGGACCGGCCTCGGGCTACCGTCAACAGCGTGAGGAAGCGGTCATCAGCGACCGGGCTTTCGATACCAACTTGGACTGTAAGGTCGAGAACAACCACATTGTGCGACAGCCGTCCAAGACTGTCCTCAAGCGCTCAGCCGTCATCAGCGACTCCGGGTCGTACGCGGCTGAGGGCCCGACGGCATCTGGAAAGGACTCCTGGAAGTGGCTTCTGCTCGGTCCGGCGACACGCTGACCTCTGACAATGCGACCACCTGGTCGAGCCGCCCGCGAGTCATACGAGTACTTGCCGTCCTCACAGCGACCGGGCTCGTGCTCGGGCTCCTCGGCGCGTTCCTCCCGAAGGCGTTCAGTGACGATGACACCTACGGTGGCGCGGAGCGAGAGAAGGTCATCTCGCGGGCCAAGGACTTCGCCACGGCCTACAACACCTACGACATCGCCAACCTGGCCGACTACCAAGAGCGCCTCAAGGGTGTGCTGACTCCCACGTACGACAAGGAGTTCGTCAAGGTGACAGATGCCGTGTTCGCCGCGCTGAAGGACAAGAAGCAGAAGAGTGGCGAGGCGAAGGTGCGCGGCGTCGCGATCGAGAGCATCGACGACGACTCGGCCGAGGCGATCGTGGCAGTCGACGCGACGATCACCAACACCGACAACAAGGCTGCGATCGTGCGCCATTTCCGCTGGAAGGTGTCGTTCACCAAGAGCGGCGACGACTGGCGCGTCAACAACTTCGAGAGCGTCGCCGCCGTGACGGCGACCGCGGGGGACCCGAGCACGACGGCGCCGTCCCCGACGCCCACGACGACCGAGGGGGCTGCCGAATGAGCGAGCCCAACGGCCCCGTCAACCGTCGCCGAATCGCCGGCGAGAGCACGCCCGCCGTCAAGAAGGCCACGGCCAAGAAGGCGCCGGCCAAGAAGACCACGGTCAAGAAGGCGGCAGCCAAGAAGGCGCCGGCCAAGACGAGCGCGGCCAAGGCGGCGCCCGTCGCGAAGGCCGTGCCACCCAGGAAGGTCGCGACTCCGGTCAAGAAGGCCGCACCGCCGACCCCGTCGGTCGCGAGCGGCGCGTCGGTCATTGCGAAGTCACGTCAGCCGGAGGCGTCAGGCTCGGCATCGACCCGAGGAGACGGTCCCTCGCGACGAGATCTCGGCTGGCTGATCCCGGCGTCGCTGCTGGCGATGGCATCGCTCGTGATTGGGGCGTTCCTCGCGTTCCAGGGTCTCAAGGACATCACGCAGGACGACGGCGAACGGGCCTCGAACGAGAAGGCGGCCTCGGCGGCGGCCTCCGCTGCGGCGGAGACGATCTTCTCCTACCAGTTCAACAAGCTGGACGAGCATCTCACGGCCTCCAAGAAGCTCATGACGACGTCGTTCGCCAAGGACTTCGAGAAGATCGCCCCCGCGCTCGACGAGGTCGCACCCCAGCGCCAGGTCCAGGTCCAGGCCGTCGGACGCAACGCAGCAGCTCTCAGCTGCGGCGACGAGTGCTCGCCCGGCACCGTCAACGTCCTGGTGTTCCTCGACCAGGCTCGGCTCGTCGACGGATCAAAGCAGCCCGACGTCATCGGCAACCGCATCACGATGAAGATGGTTCACCGCGACGGTCAATGGCTCGTCGACGACATTCGCGCTGTCTAGAACGTTCCGACGGAGCACGTACGGGCTCCAAATGCAACGAAAAAGCAAAACTTCCAGAACGAAAAGCCAAATAGCGTCCCCTACCGATTGGCGATTGTCAAGACCCGCCCTTGCTTTCGGGGTGTCGAGCGGGTTACTATTAACTTTCGCGTCCGCCTCGCTATGCCCTCCTTCAAATGCTGGTTGGAAGGCGCCCCTTGACCGGGGTCGATTGGCGTGCGCGGAGCACTCTCACTGAGCCACCCGCCTGCGAGCCCTTGGAAGGACCCCTCTTGGCCGCCTCGCGCACCACAGCACCTGTTCAGCCCCGCCGTATCTCGTTCGCCAAAATTGCAGAACCTCTCGAGGTCCCAGAGCTCCTGGCTCTGCAGACCGACAGCTTTGCATGGCTGATCGGCGACGACTCATGGAAGGCCGGAGTCGAGCAAGCGCTCGCCGCCGGTCGCACCGATGTCTCGACCAAGTCCGGACTCGAGGAGATCTTCGAGGAGATCTCGCCGATCGAGGACTTCTCCGAGACCATGAGCCTCTCGTTCCGTGATCACCGGTTCGAGCCGCCCAAGTACTCCGTCGAGGACTGCAAGGATCGCGACGTCACGTACGCCGCTCCGCTGTTCGTCACCGCGGAGTTCATGAACAACGAGACTGGCGAGATCAAGAGCCAGACCGTGTTCATGGGCGACTTCCCGCTGATGACCGACAAGGGCACGTTCATCATCAACGGCACCGAGCGTGTCGTCGTCTCCCAGCTCGTCCGCTCGCCGGGCGTCTACTTCGAGCGCACGCCCGACAAGACGTCCGACAAGGACATCTACACCGCCAAGGTCATCCCTTCGCGCGGTGCGTGGCTCGAGTTCGAGATCGACAAGCGTGACATGGTCGGTGTCCGCCTCGACCGCAAGCGCAAGCAGAGCGTCACCGTCCTGCTCAAGGCACTCGGCTGGTCCGAGGCGCAGATCCTCGAGGAGTTCGGCCAGTACGAGTCGATCCGCCTGACGCTGGAGAAGGACAACACCACCACGCAGGACGAGGCGCTCCTCGACATCTACCGCAAGCTGCGTCCGGGCGAACCGCCGAGCCGCGAGGCTGCGCAGACGCTGCTCGACAACTACTACTTCAACGCCAAGCGGTACGACACGGCCAAGGTCGGTCGCTACAAGATCAACAAGAAGCTCGGCGCTGACGAAGCATTCGACCAGCAGACGCTGACGATCGACGACATCGTGTCGACGATCAAGTACATCGTTGCCCTCCACAACGGCGACACCGAGCTGGACACCCCGGCCGGCAAGACCATCGTCGAGGCTGACGACATCGACCACTTCGGCAACCGTCGTATGCGCACCGTGGGCGAGCTGATCCAGAACCAGCTCCGCACGGGTCTCGCGCGCATGGAGCGCGTCGTACGCGAGCGGATGACGACCCAGGACGTCGAGGCCATCACGCCGCAGACCCTGATCAACATCCGTCCCGTGGTCGCTGCACTCAAGGAGTTCTTCGGAACGTCGCAGCTGTCGCAGTTCATGGACCAGAACAACCCGCTCGCGGGCCTGACACACAAGCGTCGTCTGTCGGCCCTCGGACCGGGTGGTCTGTCGCGTGAGCGTGCCGGCTACGAAGTCCGTGACGTCCACCCGTCGCACTACGGTCGTATGTGCCCGATCGAGACGCCTGAAGGCCCCAACATCGGTTTGATCGGCTCGCTCGCGTCCTACGGTCGCATCAACTCGTTCGGATTCGTCGAGACGCCTTACCGCAAGGTCGTCAAGGGCAAGGTCTCCGACGAGGTCGACTACCTCACGGCAACTGACGAGGACCGTTTCATCATCGCCCAGGCAAACTCGGCGCTGACGGACAAGTCCACGTTCGCCGAGGACATGGTGCTCGTGCGTCAGAAGGGTGGCGAGGCCGAGCTTCGTCCCGCCGCTGACGTCGACTACATGGACGTGTCGCCTCGCCAGATGGTGTCGGTCGCGACCGCGCTGATCCCGTTCCTCGAGCACGACGATGCCAACCGCGCCCTCATGGGCTCCAACATGCAGCGTCAGGCAGTCCCGCTGATCCGCAACGACGCGCCACTGGTCGGCACCGGCATGGAGTTCCGTGCCGCCGTCGACGCCGGCGACGTCACGGTGGCCAAGGCCTCGGGTGTCGTCAAGGAGGTCTCGGCCGACGCGATCGAGATCACCCAGGACGACGGCTCGGACTTCACCTACCGCCTGTCGAAGTTCAAGCGCTCCAACCAAGGCACGTGCACCAACCAGCGTCCGCTGGTCGTCGAAGGTCAGAAGGTCGTCGTGGGCACTCCGCTCGCCGACGGTCCCTGCACCGACGAGGGCGAGATGGCGCTCGGCACCAACCTGCTGGTGGCGTTCATGCCGTGGCAGGGGCACAACTACGAAGACGCGATCATCCTGTCGCAGCGTGTGGTCCAGGACGACCTGCTCACCTCGATCCACATCGAGGAGCACGAGGTCGATGCCCGTGACACCAAGCTCGGCCCCGAGGAGATCACCCGGGACATTCCCAACGTCTCCGAGGAGATGCTCGCCGATCTCGACGAGCGCGGCATCATCCGCATCGGTGCCGAGGTCGGCAACGGCGACATCCTCGTCGGCAAGGTCACGCCCAAGGGCGAGACCGAGCTGACCCCCGAGGAGCGCCTGCTCCGCGCGATCTTCGGTGAGAAGGCGCGCGAAGTGCGCGACACCTCGCTGAAGGTTCCGCACGGCGAGTCCGGCACCGTCATCGGCGTCCGCGTGTTCGACGCCGAGGAGGGCGACGAGCTGTCGCCCGGCGTCAACCAGCTCGTACGTGTCTACGTCGCGCAGAAGCGCAAGATCTCCAACGGTGACAAGCTTGCCGGCCGTCACGGCAACAAGGGCGTCATCTCCAAGATCCTGCCCGTCGAGGACATGCCGTTCCTCGAGGACGGCACCCCCGTCGACATCGTGCTCAACCCGCTCGGTGTCCCCGGCCGAATGAACGTCGGTCAGGTGCTGGAGACCCACCTCGGTTGGGTCGCCAAGACCGGTTGGCAGATTCCGGACGATGAGAAGGACGAGTGGGCCGAGCGCCTGCGCAAGATCGGTGCTGACAAGGCCGAGCCGGCGACCAACATCGCCACCCCGGTCTTCGACGGCGCTCGTGAGGACGAGATCCAGGGACTCCTGGCCTCGACCCTCGAGAACCGCGACGGCGCGCGCATGGTCAAGCGCGACGGCAAGGCGATGCTGTTCGACGGTCGTACCGGCGAGCAGTTCCCCGATCCCGTCTCGGTCGGCTACATGTACCTGCTGAAGCTGCACCACCTGGTCGACGACAAGATCCACGCACGCTCCACGGGTCCCTACTCGATGATCACCCAGCAGCCGCTCGGCGGTAAGGCCCAGTTCGGTGGCCAGCGCTTCGGTGAGATGGAAGTGTGGGCACTCGAGGCGTACGGCGCCGCATACGCGTTGCAGGAGCTTCTGACGATCAAGTCAGACGACATCCTCGGCCGCGTCAAGGTGTACGAAGCGATCGTCAAGGGCGAGAACGTACCCGAGCCGGGCATCCCGGAGTCGTTCAAGGTTCTCGTCAAGGAGATGCAGTCCCTGTGTCTCAACGTCGAGGTGCTCTCCAGCGACGGATCGCCTGTCGAGATGCGCGACGCCGAAGAGGATCTCTTCCGCGCCGCCGAAGAGCTCGGCATCGACCTGTCCCGGCGCGAGCCCTCCAGCGTGGAGGAGGTCTGAGCGTTCGACGCTCAGCCTCATCCACCACCCAGCTTGAAACTCTGAAAGGGAAAGAAGACCAACGTGCTTGACGTGAACTTCTTCGATCAAATCCGGATCGGTCTCGCGACCGCCGACGACATCCGCGGATGGTCGTTCGGCGAGGTCAAGAAGCCCGAGACGATCAACTACCGCACGCTCAAGCCCGAGCGTGACGGCCTCTTCTGCGAGAAGATCTTCGGTCCCACCCGGGACTGGGAGTGCTACTGCGGCAAGTACAAGCGGGTGCGCTTCAAGGGCATCATCTGTGAGCGCTGCGGCGTCGAGGTGACTCGTTCCAAGGTGCGTCGTGAGCGCATGGGCCACATCGAGCTCGCCGCTCCCGTCACGCACATCTGGTACTTCAAGGGTGTTCCGAGCCGTCTGGGCTACCTGCTCGACCTGGCACCGAAGGACCTCGAGAAGGTCATCTACTTCGCGGCCTACATGATCACCAAGGTCGACGAGGATGCTCGTCACAAGGACCTCTCGAGCCTCGAGACCAAGATCGACCTCGAGCGCAAGCAGCTCGAGAACCGTCGTGACAACGAGGTCAACGAGCGCATGCAGAAGCTCGAGGAGGACCTCAAGGCACTCGAGGACGAGGGCGCCAAGGCTGACGCCAAGCGCAAGGTCAAGGACGCCGCCGAGCGTGAGGCCAAGCAGCGTCGCGACCGCACCCAGCGTGAGATCGACCGTCTCGACGAGGTGTGGAACCGCTTCAAGGCACTCAAGGTCCAGGACCTCGAGGGTGACGAGCTGCTCTACCGCGAGATGACCTACCGCTTCGGCAAGTACTTCGAGGGCTACATGGGCGCCATGGCGATCCAGAAGCGCCTCCAGGACTTCGACCTCGACGCCGAGGCCGAGTCGCTGCGCGAGATCATCGCCACCGGCAAGGGACAGAAGAAGACCCGCGCGCTCAAGCGCCTCAAGGTCGTCTCCGCGTTCCTCGGCAGCAGCAACCACCCGTCAGGCATGGTCCTCGACGCGGTTCCGGTGATCCCGCCGGAGCTTCGTCCGATGGTCCAGCTCGACGGTGGCCGCTTCGCCACGTCGGACCTCAACGACCTCTATCGTCGCGTGATCAACCGCAACAACCGCCTCAAGCGCCTGCTTGACCTGGGTGCTCCGGAGATCATCGTCAACAACGAGAAGCGGATGCTCCAGGAGGCCGTCGACTCGCTGTTCGACAACGGCCGTCGTGGCCGTCCGGTCACCGGACCGGGCAACCGTCCGCTGAAGTCGATCTCCGACATGCTCAAGGGCAAGCAGGGTCGTTTCCGTCAGAACCTCCTCGGCAAGCGCGTCGACTACTCCGGCCGTTCGGTCATCATCGTCGGCCCGCAGCTCAAGCTGCACCAGTGTGGTCTGCCCAAGCAGATGGCGCTCGAGCTGTTCAAGCCGTTCGTGATGAAGCGTCTGGTTGACCTCAACCACGCGCAGAACATCAAGAGCGCCAAGCGCATGGTCGAGCGGGCCCGTCCCGTCGTCTGGGATGTCCTCGAAGAGGTCATCACGGAGCACCCGGTGCTGCTCAACCGCGCACCCACGCTGCACCGACTGGGCATCCAGGCGTTCGAGCCGCAGCTCATCGAGGGCAAGGCCATCCAGATCCACCCGCTCGTCTGCTCGGCGTTCAACGCCGACTTCGACGGTGACCAGATGGCGGTGCACCTGCCGCTGAGCGCCGAGGCCCAGGCCGAGGCTCGCGTGCTGATGCTGTCGACCAACAACATCCTGAAGCCGTCTGATGGGCGCCCGGTCACCATGCCGACCCAGGACATGATCATCGGCCTGTACTTCCTCACGCTCGAGCGTGAGGGGCACGTGGGTGAGGGCCGTGCGTTCAGCACGGTTCCCGAGGCGATCATGGCGTTCGAGCGCGACGAGATCTCGCTCCAGAGCCACGTCAAGGTCCGCATCGACGGCGAGATCCGGGAGACGACCCTCGGTCGTGCGATCTTCAACGAGGCGCTTCCGGCCGACTACCCGTACGTCAACCACCAGGTGGGCAAGAAGGAGCTGGGTGTGATCGTCAACGATCTCGCCGAGCGCTACTCCAAGGTCGACGTCGCCAACGCCCTCGACAACCTCAAGGACACCGGTTTCCACTGGGGCACCCGCTCCGGCGTCACCGTGTCGATCGAGGACGTCATCACGCCTCCCGGCAAGCAGGCCGTCCTCGACAAGCACGAGACCCTGGCCGCCAAGGTGCAGACGCAGTTCGACCGCGGTCTCATCACCGAGGACGAGCGTCGTCAGGAGCTCATCGAGATCTGGACCCAGGCGACTGCCGAGGTCTCGGGAGAGATGGAGAGCCTGTTCCGGGCCAACCCGGACAACCCCATCTGGATGATGGTCGACTCCGGCGCCCGAGGCAACATGATGCAGGTTCGCCAGATCGCCGCCATGCGTGGTCTTGTGGCCAACCCGAAGGGCGAGATCATTCCTCGTCCCATCAAGGCCAACTTCCGTGAGGGTCTGTCGGTCGTCGAATACTTCATCGCGACCCACGGTGCCCGCAAGGGACTCGCCGACACCGCGCTGCGTACGGCTGACTCCGGTTATCTGACGCGTCGTCTCGTCGACGTGAGCCAGGACGTCATCATCCGTGAGGACGACTGCGGAACCGAGCGCGGTCTGCGTCAGGTCATCGCGACCAAGCTCGACGACGGCCGTGTGGTCGCCGCCGAGAACGTCGAGACGTCGGCCTACTCGCGTACGGCGGCTGGTGACATCACCGACGCCAAGGGCAAGACGCTCCTGCCCAGCGGCAGCGACCTCGGCGACGTCGAGATCGAGCAGCTCATCGCTGCGGGTGTCGAGGAGATCAAGGTCCGCACCGTCTTGACCTGTGAGGCCAAGGCGGGCACCTGCGCCAAGTGCTACGGCCGTTCGCTCGCGACCGGCAAGCTCGTCGACATCGGCGAGGCCGTCGGTACCATCGCGGCCCAGTCGATCGGTGAGCCCGGCACGCAGCTGACCATGCGTACCTTCCACACCGGTGGTGTGGCCGGAGACGACATCACGCACGGCCTTCCGCGCGTCGTGGAGCTCTTCGAGGCACGCCAGCCCAAGGGTCGTGCGCCGATCACCGAGTCCGCAGGTCGCGTCGCGATCGACGACTCCGACAAGACGCGCAAGCTCGTCGTCACCCCCGACGACGGCTCCGAGGTCCTCGAGTACCCCGTCACGAAGCGTTCGCGCCTGCTGATCGAGGACGGCGACCATGTCGAGGTCGGGCAGCAGCTCACACACGGCACCCCGGATCCGCAGGAAGTCCTGCGCATCCTCGGTGTCCGCCGCGCGCAGGAGCACCTCGTGGACGAGGTCCAGGAGGTCTACCGCTCGCAGGGTGTGGCCATCCACGACAAGCACATCGAGATCATCGTGCGGCAAATGTTGCGGAGAGTCACCGTCATCGAGCAGGGTGCGTCCAACCTGATCCCGGGTGACTTGGTCGACCGTGCCAAGTTCGAGGAAGAGAACCGTCGCGTCGTCGCCGAGGGTGGCACCCCCGCCTCCGGTCGTCCGGTGCTGATGGGCATCACGAAGGCCTCGCTGGCCGTCGAGTCGTGGCTGTCGGCCGCCTCCTTCCAGGAGACGACCCGCGTCCTCACTGACGCTGCCATCCACGGCAAGTCGGACTCGCTGCGCGGCCTGAAGGAAAACATCATCATCGGAAAGCTCATCCCGGCTGGTACCGGTCTCGACCGTTACAAGAACATCCGGGTGGAGCCCACCGAGGCCGCACGTCAGGCCGCCTACGCCGTCACCGGCTACGGCGACTACGACTACGGATTCGGCGCCGCTGACGCCGCACCCGTGCAGCTCGATGACTTCGACTTCACGTCCTACGACAACTGAGCCAAGACACGAAAGAAGGGCCCCACCTCACGGTGGGGCCCTTCTTCTGTGCGCCAGTGAACCCGTAGGCTGCGCGTGCGCACCGTCTTGGCTTACGGGAGGGATCAGGGATGGACGTCGGATGGATTGTGACCGTGGTCGCCTTGATTGGCGTTGCCTTAATGGCTCCTGCGGCGATACGACGTGCATTCGCAACGCGTAGGGCGTTGCGTGGCAAGCCGGATGATCCGGCATGAGGTTCGATTCCTCTGGGATTCCTCTTGCGATCTTCTCCTTCGTCGGGGCGGCCATGCTCGTGATCTTCCGCGATCGGCTCATCGACCTGGACGACCGGATCGCCAAGCGGCACAGGACGGCGGAGGAGCGCGAAAAGTATCGACGACTGGCGCTGATCCCGGTCGCATTCTTGTTGCTATGGGGGCTCGCAGCCCTCGTCACACTTTCCTAGTTCGTCCCTGCCTAGAAGTCGTTGGCGCGGAGGATCTCGTCGAGCTGCTCGCCGGTCTGAGCCGCGTGCTCCGGTGTCTCGTAGAAGTGGCGGTGGGTGTCGGAGAGATGCCCTGAGTAGCCGCCGGGTGGCCAGTTGCAGATCTCGTCGGTCCTGGCGCAGAACGTGATCGCCTTGGGGCGGAGCGCCTTCGGGATCGGCGTGCCGGCGCCGAGCTTGCCCGGCCCGGGCGTGGATTCGTCATACAACCAGTAGGCGATCTTGTCGTCTGGGTTGCGCCGCGGGTCGGAGATCATCGCCACCAGCACGACGCGTTCGATCTGGCGAGGTGTCAGCTCGAGGGCGGTGCCGTGCACGATCTGCGCACCCTGGCTGAAGCCGACCAGGGCGAACCGGCTGGAGCGGCACTGCTTGCCGAGGCTGGTCAGCAGCTTGCGGGCAGAGGCGACACCGGTCAGGACATTGGCGGTGTAGGCCGGGCCGCTCGCTGCTGGATAGGGAATGCCGACCAACCGCACGGTGGTGTCGCTGCGTTGATGCAGCTTCTGAGCCATCGCGGTCACCGAGCGGCGTACCTCTGTTCCGGAGCCGAAGTTCTTGGTGGCCGACTGGTCGGAGCCACGGGCGCCAAGGACGATCAGGTCGGCGCATTTCTCGGAGGTCAGCGCCGGCTGGTCCTTGGGGGTGACGGTTGCCGTGGGAGCGGCGGGAGTGGGGGAGGCCGAGCACGCTGCCAGCAGCACGAGCGCGCCGCAGGCCACCAGGCGCCGGATCACGCCTTGTCGGCCTCTGCGGCGGCCTTCTTCTCCTCCGCCTCACGGAACAGTCCCTTGAGCCTCGGCTCGAAGATCGGCCGGAAGATCCGCGACACGGGCTTGGTCATCAGCAGGTTGGCCAGGATGAACGCGCCGAGGATGCAGGCGATGACGGCGTTGACACCGTACTGGTCGATCTTGTCGAACAAGTCGAACTGCAGGTCGAGGACCAGGATGAAGTAGCCGTGCAGCAAGTAGGCGTAGAACGTACGTCCGCCCAGCGCCGTGGTCCAGGACTTGGCCCTCGGCACCAGCGACAGCGCGGCGAACGTCAGGACGAAGCCGATCACGAGGAGCTCGGCGCGCTGGGTGATGCCCTCGAGGGCCGTGGCGCTGAGCGGGTCCTCGTCGTAGCGCTGCTTCCACAGCAGCCAGTCGGTGGTCCAGCTCTTGGAATAGATGTAGCAGACGACGAGCGCCGCGCCGAGCAGAGTTGCGGACGCGATGCGGACCGACGTCGCACCGAGGCGTTCGAAGATCTGACGGTTCATGTGCATGCCGACGACGTAGAACGGCAGGAAGCCGAGCACCTTGGGCAGGGCCAGCACATTGGGCACCTCGATCAGGCCGACAGCCAGCGAGATGATGATCGACGTCGTGATCGGATAGCGCAGGGCCCGCCAGATCGGCGTCGTCAGCCGCCAGATGAACAGGGCAGCCATGAACCACGCGAGCCACTGCGGCGACAGGATCATCAGCGGGTCGGGCTCGCCGGTGTAGTGGCGGGTGATCAGCTGCAGCGCGGTCTCGGTGATGAGGTACGGCACCACCAGCGTGCTGACGATGCGCCGGACCTGACGGGCATCGCCGACATAGTTGCGGGCGGTGTAGCCGGAGATCAGCACGAAGAACGGCATGTGGAACGAATAGATCCACACGTACACCCCCCGTGCCGAGTCCATCTCGGTGAACTGGGTGAGGACGTGGCCGATGACGACGAGCAGCATGACCCAGTAGCGGGCGTTGTCGAGGTAGGCCACCCGCTCCTTGGGAGGCGCGGTGGTCAGGGGCAACGGTTCGAGCGACGTCATGCCGGCACCACTTCAGGGAGGGTGCACGCTGGGGAGGTGCCAGCCTGACACCCATGCCTTTTGATGCTCTCGCTGCGCTCGTTCATGCCGCCGCCTCCGGAAGTCTCAACGGTTGGGAGGCGCCGGCATTGATGCTGTGCTTTTTGATGCTCTCGCTGCGCTCGTTCATGCCGCCGCCTCCGGAAGTCTCAACGGTTGGGAGGCGCCGGCATTGATGCTGTGCTTTTTGATGCTTTCGCTGCGCTCGTTCATGCCGCCGCCTCCGGAAGTCTCAACGGTTGGGAGGCGCCGGCATTGATGCTGTGCTTTTTGATGCTCTCGCTGCGCTCGTTCATTGTGATTGACTCTAATAGCCGCTGCTGAACTTCACCTGTGGAGGATTGAGTGCCCGACCCGACGCGTACGCAACGACTTGGGGCGTACGCCGTGGTCACCGATGGCGCGCAGATCCTGCTGACCCGCATCTCCGACGTGGGCCACCCGTCCGGCTGGTGGGCGCTCCCCGGAGGCGGCGTCGACCACGGCGAGTCACCGCATGCTGCGGTGCGACGTGAGCTGTACGAGGAGACCGGGCTGACCGCCAGGACCGCGGCACTGGTCGACGTGCACGACGTGCACATCGTCGAGGTCGGTCGCGGAGACATGTATGAGGACTACCACGGCGTTCACCTGCTCTATGCCGTCGACATCGAGCCCGGCACCGAGCCGCACGTCGTCGAGGTCGGCGGCACGACCAGCGAGGTCAGATGGGTCGACCTCGCGGACGTCGGATCAGCCGTGCAGCCGATCCTGCCGGTCGTGGCCTACGCGGTCGAGAACCTTCACTTCTTCACGGGCGCGGGATAGGAGAACAGCATCGTGTAGCTGCCCCGTGCCGAGAGCACGTTGGTCGCCCGCACGGTGGAGCCGTCCGCAGCGATCGCCGAGTAAGTCGTGTTGACCTCGTTGAGGTCCTCCGACACGTCCTTGGTGAACTGGCCCTTGACGCCGGCGTCGATCACGAACTGCTGGGCGATCTGGTCGCCCTCGGTGGCACGCTCGGTCGTCAGCATGACGAATCCGGGGTTGTAGCCGCTGAGGATGATCGTCGCCGCCTTGGGCGCGACCCACTTGCGAACCAGCGGGGTGTTGCTGGGCGCGTCCTCGTCCATGCGCGGGAAGATCAGCCCCGAGGTGTCGCCACCAGACTTCACGTCGGGGACGTTCTTGATCTCGTTGGACTCGCGCGTCAGCTGACCCGTACGCGGGTTGCCGACGTACTCGACCATCAACGTCATGATCGGCCGGGTCTGTGCAGCAGGCGGCGAGGTGCGGGTCGTGACGTTGCCCGGGTCGACCGTCATCGTCACCTGGATGTCACGTTCGTCGGTGGTGAGTCCACGCACCTGCAGGTGGCATCCGGTGATGCGCCGGTTGATGGCGGTGCAGTACTTCGCCAGGTTGGTCGTGGAGACCTCCGAGGCGGGGATCGCGGCGGAGATCTGCGCGAGCATCCGGCGTACGACATCGGTCGGCTTGCCGTCGATGCGCATCAGCGAGATCGTCGTGTCCGGCTTCGGCGGGTCCTCGATCGGCTTGAACGTGTCGTCGCTCGGCGGGGTGTCGATCTTGGGCACCTCGGACGGGAGGGGAGTGCCCTCACGCTCGGCCTGGTCGGCCTTGTCCTTGTCCTCCGCCTCGCGCTGGGCGATCGCGGCGTCGAGCTCCGGCTTGTAGGCAGCGATCAGGGCTGCGCTGCGAAAGCGCGCGAGCGGACCGATCTGCGTCGCGCCCTTGGGCACCTTGAAGCCGTACGTGATGGGACTGTCGGGACCGGCTTCGTGCTCCGACACGTCGGGCGGCGGTGTCGTCGAGGATGACGAGACCGGCGTCGTGGGAGTGTCGGACGTGTCCTTGTCGCAGCCGGCGAGGACGACGAGAACAGCGCACGTCACCGCCGTCAGTGTTGCTGTTCTGCTCATGGGGCCCCTTCAAGTCGCCCGCCCAGCCTAGAACACCCCTCCCAAGGCTCAGCCGCGGGAGACGTACGCCGTATTCTCTCCACTGTCGATCAAGGAGAGTCACGAGATGTCGTTCCGCCCCGATCAGCCCGAGACCGTCTTCACGTACGGCGCACCCGGCCTCAAGTTCGGGGTGGGCGCCCGCCACGAGATCGGCTTCGACCTCACCCAGCTCGGCGCGCGGCGCGTGCTCATCGTGACCGATCCGGGAGTCGCCGCGACAGGTGCGCCGGCGGAGATCGCCGAGACCCTCGAGGCGGCCGGCATCGAGTCGGTCGTGTTCGACCGGTCCCGGGTGGAGCCCACGGACGGCAGCATGATCGAGGCCATTGAGTTCGGCCGCTCCGAGGGGCCGTTCGACGCGATCGTCGCGGTCGGCGGCGGCAGCAGCATCGACACCGCCAAGGCCGTCAACCTCCTCACGACCAACGAGGGCGAGCTGATGGACTACATCAACGCACCGGTCGGCAAGGCCAAGCCGCCGACGGCGCCGCTCCTGCCCCTGATCGCCGTGCCCACCACGACCGGCACCGGCAGCGAGAGCACCACGATCTGCGTGCTCGACGTCGTCAGCCAGCACGTCAAGACCGGCATCTCGCATGCGCGACTCCGCCCCACCCTCGCGGTCGTCGACCCCGAGCTCACGCTGAGCCAGCCGTCCGGAGTCACCGCCGCCGCCGGGCTCGACATCCTGTGCCACGCCCTCGAGAGCTACACGGCTCGGCCCTACGAGTCATACGAGCACAAGACCGCCGCCCAGCGGGTGCCCTACTGCGGATCCAACCCGATCGCCGACATGTGGTCCGAGAAGGCTCTCAGCCTGATGGCGTCGTCGTTCCGTACGGCGGTGCACGACGGCAGCAACCTGGCGGCGCGCACCGAGGTGGCGATGGCCGCGACGTTCGCCGGGCTGGGCTTCGGCAACGCCGGCGTGCACATCCCGCACGCCAATGCCTACCCGATCGCCGGCCAGGTGCGCGACTTCCGACCTGACGACTACGACGCAGACCACGCGATGGTCCCGCACGGCATGGCGGTGTCGCTGACAGCGCCGGCGGCGTTCCGGTTCACGTTCGACGCCGCACCGGATCGCCACGTCCGCGCGGCCGAGCTGCTCGCTCCGGGTGCCACGCGCCCCGACAACGCTGCCGAGTTCCTGCCGCAGGTGCTCACCGAGCTGATGCGTGACGTCGGCATCCCCGCCGGCATCGGCGCTGTCGGGTTCGGTGAGGGCGACATCGGCTCGCTGGTCGAAGGCACCATGAAGCAGCAGCGGCTCCTGGCAACGGCGCCGGTCGAGGTCACCGAGGACGATGTCGCACGGATCCTCGACGACTCGATCGAGCTCTGGTGACGGCGGTCGACACCGCGACCCGTGACGTCGTGGCCGAGCTGCGGCGGCGCGGGATCGGGGACCTCGACGACTCGACGCTGACCCGCGCGCTCTACAGCACCGACGCGTCGCTCTATCGCGTCGTGCCGCAGGTCGTCGTACGTCCGCGCTCGGTCGACGAGGTGCTGGCGACGATCGAGGCCTGCCGGACGACCGGCACGCCGCTGACCTCCCGTGGCGCCGGCACCTCGATCGCGGGCAACGCGGTCGGCACGGGTGTCGTGCTCGACTTCTCCCGCCACCTCAACCGCGTGCACGAGATCGACGCCGAGGCCCGTACGGCGACCGTCGATCCGGGCACGGTGCACGCCGTGCTGCAGAAGGCCGCCATGGCGCGGGGCCTGCGCTTCGGGCCCGACCCGTCGACCCACACGCGGTGCACCGTCGGCGGGATGATCGGCAACAACGCCTGCGGCTCCCGCGCGCTGGCCTACGGTCGTACGTCTGACAACGTCGTACGACTCGACGCCGTGACGATGGCGGGGGAGCGGCTCTCCCTCGGCGGCGAGCAGGCTGCATCGTCGACGCTCGACCAGCTCAAGAGCATCGTGGCCGACGAGCTCGCCGTGATCCGTACCGAGTTCGGCACGTTCGGCCGGCAGGTCTCCGGCTACAGCCTCGAGCACCTCCTGCCCGAGAACGGTTTCGACGTCGCCACGTTCATGGCGGGCACCGAGGGCACGCTGGCGACGCTGACGTCGGCGACCGTACGGCTGGTCGAGGACCCGTCCCACCGGCTGATGCTCGTGCTGGGCTACGGGTCGATGGCCGAGGCGGCCGACGACGTGCCCGCGATCCTCGAGTTCTCGCCGACGGCGTGCGAGGGGCTCGACTCGCGGATCGTCAACGTCGTACGCGACCACGGCGGCACGGTGCCCGAGCTGCCGCGTGGGCAGGGCTGGCTGTTCGTCGAGATCTCCGGCGCCGACGCGGGAGAGATCGCCGACACCGTGCGAAAGGCAGCGGCAGCGGCGTCGGCCGTCGACAGCCGCATCGTGACCGATCCGCGCGAGCAGGCCGTGCTGTGGCGCATCCGCGAGGAAGGTGCCGGGCTCGCGACCCGCACCCTGCCCCGCAAGGCGTTGTCGGGGTGGGAGGACGCCGCCGTCCCGCCGGAGCGACTCGGCACCTATCTCCGCGAGCAGGACGTGTTGCTCGCCGAGTACGGGCTCGATGGCGTTCCCTACGGTCATTTCGGCGACGGCTGCGTACACATCCGCATCGACTTCCCGCTCGACGACCCGGGCGGACACGACCTGTTCCGCGGCTTCCTCGTGGAGGCGGCGACGCTGGTCTCGTCGCTCGGCGGCTCGCTGTCGGGCGAGCACGGCGACGGACGCGCGCGCTCCGAGCTCCTCCCGCTGATGTACTCCGACACCGCGATCGGCCTGTTCGGCAAGGTCAAGTCCGTCTTCGACCCCGACGACCTGCTCAACCCCGGAGTGCTCGTACGCCCCAGCGCGCTCGACGCCGACCTGCGCGGCCCCGAGTCGATGCACGCACGCCTCGGGTTGCGGCTCCTGCACGACGAGGGCGACTTCGGCAAGGCGGTGCACCGCTGCACGGGTGTCGGCAAGTGCCTCGCCGACAACAGCAGCTCCCACGGCGTCATGTGCCCGTCGTTCCAGGCGACCCGCAACGAGAAGGACTCGACCCGCGGCCGTGCCCGCGTGCTGCAGGAGATGGTCGACGGCCGGCTCGTCACCGGCGGGTGGCGCTCGCCTGAGGTGCACGAGGCACTCGATCTCTGTCTGTCCTGCAAGGGGTGCACCAGCGACTGCCCGACCGGCACCGACATGGCGACCTACAAGTCCGAGGTCCTGCACCAGGCATACAAGGGCCGGCTCCGCCCGCGCAGCCACTACCTCCTCGGCCAGCTGCCGCGCTGGGCACGGCTCACCTCGCCGTTCGCGCTCCTCGCCAACCTCGCACTCCGTACGCCGGGGGTCCGCTCGGTGATCCGCTGGGCGGCCGGCGTCGACCAACGGCGCAGCCTGCCGATGTTCGCGCGTGGCAGCTTCCGGCGCTGGGCCGGCAAGCGTCCCGTGGCACCACGCGACGACCGTCCGCCGGTGCTCATCTGGGTCGACTCGTTCACCGACTACTTCACCACGGCCGGCGGCAAGGCAGCGTTGTCGGTCCTCGAGTCGGCCGGCTACCGCGTCGAGGTGCTCGGCCGCCGGGCCTGCTGTGGTCTCACCTGGATCACGACCGGCCAGCTCGACCATGCCCGCGAGCTGATCGCCGAGACCGTCGCGACGCTGCACCCGTACGTCGCCGCCGGGACCCCCATCGTCGGGCTCGAGCCGTCGTGCCTCGCGGTCCTTCGGTCCGACGCCGTCGAGCTGACCGACGACCCCCGCGCCGTCGAGGTCGCCGGGGGAGTGTTCACGCTGGCGGAGCTCCTGCAACGTACGCCGGGGTGGGCCGCGCCAGACCTGACCGGCACCCACGTCGTCGTACAACCGCACTGCCACCAGGCGTCGGTGATGGGCTTCGACGCCGACATGGCGCTGCTCGAGTCGACCGGTGCGACGATCCAGCGGCTGTCGGGCTGCTGCGGCCTCGCCGGCAACTTCGGCGTCGAGAAGGGCCACCACGAGGTCTCCGTCGCGGTCGCCGAGCTCCAGCTGCTGCCTGCGCTTCGTAACGCGAGGGCCGACACGATCGTTCTCGCTGATGGGTTCTCGTGCAGGACCCAGCTGAAGGACCTGGCGGACCATTCCGCACTGCACCTCGCACAACTCCTCGATCACTAGCCCGGTCACAATCGCCGAAAGGGGCACGATGGATCACCTGCTCGAGCTCGGCGCCGGAATGTCGAGGTTCGCCGACCTCGCCGCCAAGGCGACAGGTGACGAACCCGTGCCTGGTTGTCCTGACTGGACGACCCGCGACCTGACCCATCACCTCGGCTCGATCCATCGCTGGGCGGCGGCCATCGTGCTGAGCGGTCAGCGCCTCGACATGCCCTCGCCGACATTCGGCGACTCGCTGGTCGAGTGGTACGCCGGCACGGCCACCGCCCTGCTGGCTGCCCTGCAGGCGGTCGACGTGGACGAGCCGGTACCCAACTTCTCGCGCATCAACGAGACTGCCGGGTTCTTCCATCGCCGTCAGATGCACGAGGTCTCGGTGCATGTCGTCGATGCCGCCCAGGCGCTCGGACTCCCGGAGGCGGAGTGGCAGGTCGAGAGTGCCCTTGCCGCTGACGGCGTGGAGGAGGTGCTGCACATCTTCTTCCCGCGGATGACGGCACGGGGCCAGGTGCCCGACGTACGCTCGCGCGTACGGCTCACCGCGACCGACACGGGCCAGAGCTGGATCATCGCCCCGCCCGGCGGCGAAGGACTCCCGCCGGTGCTCGTCCACTCGTCGCTCGACGCCGAGAGTCACGTCGAGGGAACGGCGTCCGATCTCTACCTCGCACTGTGGCACCGCGTACCGTCCGAACGACTCACGTTCGACAACGACGACGGCCGTGCGCTGTTCGCCGGCCCGACCACTCCCTGACCGCACCAACTCGGTTTGGAAGTTGCGTGGACTGCCCGGTAGTATTTAGGGCTGTGCCTGAACTCTTCAGGCCGATGCACGCATCCTGCCTGAATCTTGGTGGCGAGTGCATCACGACTCATGGCTCACACCAGTCAGAAGAAGGATGTTTGTAGTGCCCACGATCAACCAGCTGGTCCGCAAGGGCCGCCAGCGCAAGGTCGCCAAGACGACGACCCCCGCGCTCAAGGGTTCGCCTCAGCGCCGCGGTGTCTGCACCCGCGTCTACACGACCACCCCCAAGAAGCCCAACTCGGCGCTCCGCAAGGTGGCACGTGTGAAGCTGTCCAGCGGCACTGAAGTCACTGCTTACATCCCCGGCGAGGGCCACAACCTGCAGGAGCACTCGATCGTGCTCGTGCGTGGTGGTCGCGTCAAGGACCTTCCCGGTGTCCGTTACAAGATCGTTCGCGGCGCCCTCGACACGCAAGCTGTCAAGGGTCGCAAGCAGGCTCGCAGCCTTTATGGCGCGAAGAAGGAGAAGAGCTAATGCCTCGCAAGGGTCCCGCGCCCAAGCGCGTCGTCGAGACTGACCCCGTATACGGCAGCCAGCTCGTCACCTCACTGATCAACAAGGTGCTCGTCGACGGCAAGAAGCAGGTCGCCCAGCGCATCGTCTACACCGCCCTCGAAGGCACTCGTGAGAAGTCCGGCACCGATCCGGTCATCACCCTCAAGCGCGCGCTCGACAACGTCAAGCCGTCCATCGAGGTCAAGAGCCGTCGCGTCGGTGGCGCGACCTACCAGGTCCCGATCGAGGTTCGTGCCTCGCGTCAAAACACCCTCGCCCTGCGCTGGCTCGTGAGCTACGCCAGCCAGCGTCGCGAGAAGACCATGGCCGAGCGCCTCATGAACGAGGTCCTCGACGCATCCAACGGTCTCGGTGGCGCTGTCAAGAAGCGCGAAGACACCCACAAGATGGCCGACGCCAACAAGGCGTTCGCCCACTACCGCTGGTGACGAGGTCTCGCCTCCGTCTCGGTTAGTCCGAGGCGGGCGAGACTTCCAAGACTCACTCCAAGACTCATTTAGGAAAGCTACTCGTGGCTACAGAAATCACCACCGACCTCAAGCGGGTCCGCAACATCGGCATCATGGCGCACATCGACGCCGGCAAGACCACGACGACCGAGCGCATTCTGTTCTACACCGGCATCAACTACAAGATCGGTGAAGTCCACGACGGCGGCGCCACGATGGACTGGATGGAGCAGGAGCAGGAGCGCGGCATCACGATCACGTCGGCCGCGACGACCTGCTGGTGGAAAGACAACCAGATCAACATCATCGACACGCCGGGTCACGTCGACTTCACGGTCGAGGTCGAGCGCAACCTGCGCGTCCTCGACGGTGCCGTTGCCGTGTTCGACGGCGTTGCCGGTGTCGAGCCGCAGTCCGAGACCGTCTGGCGCCAGGCCGACAAGTACGGCGTCCCGCGCATGTGCTTCGTCAACAAGCTCGACCGTACGGGCGCGAGCTTCGACTACTGCGTCAAGACGATCCGTGAGCGTCTCGGAGCGACGGCCCTCGTGCTGCAGGTCCCGATCGGCGCCGAGGGCGACTTCATCGGCGTCGTCGACCTGGTCGGCAACCGCGCGCTCGTGTGGCGCGGCGAGACCGTGATCGGTGAGGACTACGAGGTCGAGGAGATCCCCGCCGACCTCGTCGACAAGGCCGCCGAGGCCCGCACCGAGATGATCGAGACGCTCGCCGACCACGACGACGAGTTCGCCGAGGCCTACCTCGACGGCGCCGAGATCACCCCTGAGCTGCTCAAGCCGGCCATCCGTCGCGCGACGCTGGCCGCCAAGCTCAACCCGGTCCTGTGTGGCACGGCGTTCAAGAACAAGGGCGTCCAGCCCCTGCTCGACGCCGTCATCGACTTCCTGCCCTCGCCGATCGACGTCGGAGCCATCACGGGCCTCGACCCGCGTGACGAGAGCAAGACCGACACGCGTGAGCCCAAGGAGACCGAGCCGTTCGCCGCGCTCGCGTTCAAGATCGCCTCGGACCCGCACCTCGGCAAGCTGACCTACCTCCGCATCTACTCGGGTCGCCTCGAGGCCGGCTCCACGGTCATCAACGTGACCAAGGGCCGCAAGGAGCGCATCGGCAAGATCTACCAGATGCACGCCAACAAGCGTGCCGAGATCGCCGCCGTCGGCGCCGGCCAGATCGTCGCCGTCATGGGTCTCAAGGACACCACGACCGGTGAGACGCTGGCCGATCCCAACAACCAGATCGTCCTCGAGTCGATGACGTTCCCGGCTCCGGTGATCCAGGTCGCGATCGAGCCCAAGACCAAGAGCGACCAGGAGAAGCTCGGCACCGCGATCCAGCGCCTCGCCGAGGAAGACCCGACGTTCCAGGTCCACACGGACGAGGAGACCGGTCAGACGATCATCGCCGGCATGGGCGAGCTGCACCTCGACATCCTGGTCGACCGCATGAAGCGCGAGTTCAACGTCGAGGCCAACGTCGGCAAGCCGCAGGTCGCCTACCGCGAGACGATCAAGCGCAAGGTCGAGAACGTCAGCTACACCCACAAGAAGCAGACGGGTGGCTCGGGCCAGTTCGCCAAGGTCATCATCAGCATCGAGCCCACCGGCGTCTCCGTCGGCGGCGAGGGTGGCTACGAGTTCGAGAACGCCGTCTCGGGTGGTCGTGTTCCTCGCGAATACATCCCCTCGGTCGACGCCGGTGCGCAGGACGCCATGCAGTTCGGTGTGCTCGCCGGCTACCAGATGGTCGACGTCAAGGTGACTCTGGAGGACGGCGCCTACCACGACGTCGACTCCTCGGAGCTCGCGTTCAAGCTGGCCGGCTCGATGGCTTTCAAGGAAGCCGCGCGCAAGGCCGATCCGGTGATTCTCGAGCCCGTTTTCGCGGTCGAGGTCACCACGCCCGAGGACTACATGGGCGACGTGATCGGTGACCTCAACTCTCGCCGTGGCCAGGTAAACGCCATGGAAGAGGGCATGGGGGGCGTCAAGATCGTCAAGGCGATCGTCCCCCTGTCCGAGATGTTCGGGTACGTCGGCGACCTGAGGTCCAAGACCTCGGGCCGTGCGTCATACTCGATGCAGTTCGACTCCTACGCGGAGGTTCCCAAGAACGTCGCGGAAGAGATCATCAAAAAGGCCCGCGGCGAGTAGCCACCGGACCATCTATAAGATGGCCTGAGGTTCTCGCGAGTTCGAGGCCAACGGCGTTCAATCAGCAACCAATTCTAAGAAGGAGCCCCAAGTGGCTAAGGCGAAGTTCGAGCGGACCAAGCCGCACATGAACATCGGCACCATCGGTCACATCGACCACGGCAAGACGACTCTTACCGCGGCGATCACCAAGGTGCTGCACGACAAGTACCCCGACCTCAACGAGGCCTCGGCCTTCGATCAGATCGACAAGGCGCCGGAAGAGAAGCAGCGCGGTATCACGATCTCGATCTCGCACGTGGAGTACCAGACGGAAAACCGTCACTACGCCCACGTCGACTGCCCGGGACACGCGGACTACGTCAAGAACATGATCACCGGTGCGGCTCAGATGGACGGCGCGATCCTCGTGGTCGCCGCCACCGACGGCCCCATGCCCCAGACGCGTGAGCACGTCCTGCTCGCTCGCCAGGTCGGCGTGCCCGCGATGGTCGTCGCGCTCAACAAGTGCGACATGGTCGACGACGAAGAGATCCTCGAGCTCGTCGAGCTCGAGGTCCGCGAGCTCCTGAGCGATCAGGAGTTCGACGGCGACAACGTTCCCGTCGTCAAGGTTGCCGCTCACCCGGCTCTCCAGGGCGACGCCAAGTGGGGCGAGTCGATCCTCGAGCTCATGCAGGCTGTGGATGACTACATCCCCATGCCGCAGCGTGACACCGACAAGCCGTTCCTCATGGCCATCGAGGATGTCTTCACGATCACCGGACGCGGCACCGTCGTCACCGGCAAGATCGAGCGCGGCATCATCAAGGTCAACGAGACGGTTGACATCGTCGGCATCCGCGAGGAGAAGCAGACCACGACCGTCACCGGTATCGAGATGTTCCGCAAGTTCCTCGACTCGGGTGAGGCTGGCGAGAACGTCGGCCTGCTGCTTCGTGGCACCAAGCGCGAAGACGTCGAGCGCGGCCAGGTCGTCATCGCTCCCGGCACCACGACTCCTCACACGGAGTTCGAGGGCCAGGCATACATCCTGTCCAAGGAGGAGGGTGGCCGTCACACGCCGTTCTTCAACAACTACCGCCCGCAGTTCTACGTGCGCACCACGGACGTCACCGGCGTCGTCACGCTGCCTGAGGGCACCGAGATGGTCATGCCCGGCGACAACACCGAGATGAGCGTCCAGCTGATCCAGCCGATCGCTCTCGAAGAGGGCCAGCGGTTCGCCATCCGTGAGGGTGGACGTACGGTTGGCGCCGGTCGCGTCACCAAGATCAACAAGTGAGCTTGCACCTCTGAGCTCTCTGACGAGCCCCGTCTGCTTCGGCAGGCGGGGCTTTGTCGTTCCCGTGGTGGAAGCGGTGAGTCTGCGTCCACATGAGCAAGGCGGCGGTGCGACAGCGTCCAGAGTCGACACCGAAGTGGACGCTCAGACACCGCCCACCGAGCTGTGACAGATCGATGTGGACGCCAGGTCACCGCCCACCTGACACTGGTTCCCATTGGCGTCCTTTTGCTGGACGACGGGTCGAGGTTTTCGCAACGGAGCCGTAGCCTTAATCCATGGGACATGACCATGCGCACGGGACCGGCGTACGCCATCGCGGACGCCTTGCGCTCGTCCTGGCGTTGACGGTCGGTGTTCTGGCGGTCGAGGCGATCGTCGCGTGGATCACCGGAAGCCTGGCGCTTCTCGCCGACGCCGGTCACCTGCTGGGTGACTCCTTCGGCATCGCGATGGCGCTGGCCGCGATCACGGTCGCGCAGCACGGTGGCGGTCCCGGATCTCGTCGAACCTTCGGCTACCTGCGTACTGAGGTCATCGCGGCCGGCCTCAACGGCCTGATCCTCCTCGGGCTTGCAGGCTGGGTCGTCTACAGCGCTGTTCGACGGCTCGGTGACTCACCCGAGCTCGAGGCGACTCCGATCCTGGTTGCCGGCGCGATCGGCCTGGTCGTCAACGTCATCGGCTTGATGTTGTTGCGCGGGGGAGCGCAGGAGAGCCTCAACGTACGAGGCGCCTATCTCGAGGTGCTCGGCGACGCACTCGGATCGGTCGCCGTACTCGTCTCTGCCGTGGTCATCCTGGCGACCGGATGGGATGCGGCCGACGCTGTGGCCTCGCTCGTCATCGCGGTGATGATCGTGCCGCGAGCGATCTCGCTGCTGCGTGAGGTGGGCGAGGTGCTCCTGGAGTCGACACCACGCGACGTCGACCTCGACGAGCTGCGCTCACACATACTCGGCGTCCACGGCGTACGCGAGGTTCACGACCTGCACGTCTGGACGATCACCTCTGGCATGCCGGTCATGAGTGCTCACATCGTCGTGGAGGACTCGGTGACCGCCATGGACGACGCCCACAGCGTCCTCGACAAGCTCCGTGGCTGCCTGTCTGAGCACTTCGACGTCGAGCATTCCACGTTCCAGATCGAGCCTGCTGGCCACGCCGACTCCGAGCAGCACCTGCATCACTGAAGTGCACCTAGCACTCAGCGGCCTCGATTTGTATTAGGCGGGGCAGGTCTGTCAGAATAGTTCGGTTGCTCCGGCTCGATCGCTGGGGCGCCGAACGTCCGGCCTCTCACGCCGATCATGACGCCGGCGCCGAACCTGAGATCGGGCTTGTCCCGCGCGGTGTTGTTTCAACAGTATCTGCGGGTCCAACCACCTAACTCGAGAAGTGTGTGACGTACGCGCCTGATGCGCTCGCGACACGCCCGACCTCGGGGGTCGGGGGGAGGATGAGTTTCTCCCTCGAACCCGGGGCGAGACCAAGCGAAGCGGAACGAAGAGAAGGACGAGCGAGAGCATGGCGGGACAAAAAATCCGTATCCGGCTCAAGGCCTACGATCACGAGGTCATTGACTCCTCGGCGCGCAAGATCGTCGACACGGTGACGCGCACGGGCGCCAAGGTCGCAGGACCGGTGCCGCTGCCGACCGAAAAGAACGTGTTCTGTGTGATCCGTTCGCCTCACAAGTACAAAGACAGCCGCGAGCACTTCGAGATGCGTACGCACAAGCGGCTCATCGACATCATTGACCCGACGCCCAAGACAGTCGACTCGCTCATGCGCCTCGACCTGCCGGCCGGCGTCGACATCGAGATCAAGCTCTGAGGAGGCCAGCGACCATGAGCACCAACAGCACAGCAACCGCACGCGGCCTTCTTGGCCGCAAGCTCGGCATGACCCAGGTCTGGGATGCCGACAACAAGATCATCCCCGTCACCGTGATCGCTGCTGACACCAACGTCGTCACGCAGATCCGTACGCGCGAGACCGACGGCTACTCCGCCGTCCAGATCGGCTTCGGCGAGATCGACGGACGCAAGGTCAACAAGCCCGTCGCAGGTCACTTCGCCAAGGCAGGTGTGACCCCGCGCCGCCACATGGTCGAGATCCGCACCGAGCTCGTCGCCGACTACACGTTGGGCCAGGAGATCTCCCCGGAGATCTTCGCCGCCGGCGACGTCATCGACGTCACCGCGACCAGCAAGGGCAAGGGCTTCGCCGGCGTCATGAAGCGTCACGGCTTCCACGGCGTGAGCGCCTCGCACGGTGCACACCGCAACCACCGCAAGCCCGGATCGATCGGCGCCTGCGCCACCCCGGGTCGCGTCTTCAAGGGTCTGCGCATGGCCGGTCACATGGGCGCCGAGCAGGTCACCACGCAGAACCTCAAGGTTCACGCGGTCGACACTGCCAAGGGCGTCATCCTCGTCAAGGGCGCCGTACCCGGCCCCAAGGGCGCACTCGTCGTCCTCCGCTCCGCAGCGAAGGGAGCCTGAACTCATGGCCAAGACCATCGATGCTCAGCTGCCCGTCGACATCTTCGACGTCCAGACCAACATCCCCCTGATCCACCAGGTCGTCGTGGCCCAGCTGGCCGCGGCTCGCCAGGGCACGCACAGCACCAAGTCGCGTGGCGAGGTGTCCGGCGGTGGCAAGAAGCCTTACCGCCAGAAGGGCACCGGTCGCGCTCGTCAGGGCTCGATCCGCGCACCTCAGTACAACGGTGGTGGCATCGTCCACGGCCCCAAGCCGCGTGACTACGAACAGCGCACCCCCAAGAAGATGAAGGCCGCCGCCCTGCGCGGTGCCCTGTCCGACCGGGCTCGCACTGGTCGTCTGCACGTCGTCGACAGCTTCGTCGACGGTGACAAGCCGTCGACCAAGACCGCCATCGCGACGCTCGCCGGTCTCACGACCCGCGCACGCGTGCTCGTGGTCGTCGACCACAACGACACCGTCACGGGCCTGAGCCTGCGCAACGTCCCGGGCCTCGTCGTCCTGACGTTCGACCAGCTCAACACCTACGACGTGCTGCTGAGCGACGACGTCGTCTTCACCCAGGCTGCGTTCGACGCGTTCGTGTCGGCTCGCTCCGCCGAGGGCGCCAAGACGATCGCGATCAGCAAGGCCGCCACCGACCCGGACGAGAAGCCGGCCAAGGCTCCCGCCAAGAAGGCCGCGGCCAAGAAGGCTCCGGCCAAGAAGGCCGCCGCTGAGGAGGCCGCTCCGGCGGCCAAGGCAGCGACGGTGGTCGACGCTCCGGCCAAGAAGGCGCCCGCGGCCAAGAAGGCCCCCGCCAAGAAGGCCGCTGCCAAGGCCGACGGCCCGACAGTTCCCGACAACGCGACGGCCACCCAGCCGTACGGTCCCGGATCCAAGGCGCCCCTCAAGAGCGGCAACGCTCCCAAGGGCTTCCCGGTCAAGGGCAACGCAGACTCGGGCCTCTACCACCTCGAGGACGGGCAGTGGTACGAAGCCACCGTCGCCGAGGTCTGGTTCGACACCGCTGAGTCCGCTGAAGCCGCTGGCTTCAAGCAGGCTGGAGGAGACGCATGAGCACGATCCACAAGGACCACCGCGACGTCTTGATCGCTCCGGTTGTCAGCGAGAAGAGCTACGGCCTGCTCGACGACAACAAGTACACCTTCGTGGTGCACCCGGACGCCAACAAGACCGAGATCAAGATTGCCGTCGAGAAGATCTTCGGCGTCAAGGTCACCGCTGTTAACACGCTCAACCGCAAGGGCAAGACCCGTCGCACCAAGACGGGCCTTGGCAAGCGCAAGGACACCAAGCGAGCAATCGTGAGCGTGGCCGCCGGTCAGAGCATCGACATCTTCTCGACGCCGAGCGCCTGAGGACTGAGGACATATGGCTATTCGCAAGTACAAGCCGACAACGCCGGGCCGTCGTGGCTCCAGCGTCGCCGACTTCGCCGAGATCACGCGTACGACTTCCGAGAAGTCGCTGACGGAGCCGCTGCCCAAGAAGGGCGGCCGCAACAACCAGGGACGCATCACCACGCGTCACCAGGGTGGCGGCCACAAGCGTGCCTACCGCATCATCGACTTCCGTCGCTATGACAAGGACGGCGTGCCGGCCAAGGTCGCTCACATCGAGTACGACCCCAACCGCACCGCTCGCATCGCGCTGCTCCACTACGCCGATGGCGAGAAGCGCTACATCATCGCTCCCGAAGGCCTCAAGCAGGGCATGGCCGTCGAGGCCGGTGTCGGCTCCGACATCAAGGTCGGCAACAACCTCCCGCTGCGCAACATCCCGGTCGGCACGCTGCTCCACTGCATCGAGCTCCGTCCGGGTGGTGGCGCCAAGATGGGTCGCTCTGCCGGCGTCAAGGTCCAGCTCGTCGCCAAGGAAGGCGCCAAGGCTCAGCTGCGTCTGCCTTCCGGCGAGATGCGCTACGTCGACGTACGCTGCCGCGCCACGATCGGCGAGGTCGGCAACGCCGAGCAGTCCAACATCAACTGGGGCAAGGCCGGACGCAACCGCTGGAAGGGCAAGCGCCCGACCGTCCGCGGTGTCGCGATGAACCCGGTCGATCACCCGCACGGTGGTGGTGAGGGCAAGACGTCCGGTGGACGTCACCCCGTCTCCCCGTGGGGCAAGCCGGAAGGCCGTACGCGCAAGCGCAAGGCCAGCGACTCGCAAATCGTCCGCCGCCGCAAGTCCGGCCGCTGAGAAGGATTGGTTCACACATGCCACGCAGTTTGAAGAAGGGCCCGTTCGTTGACGGGCACCTCGAGAAGAAGGTCGACGCGCAGAACGCTGCCGAGACCCACAACGTGATCAAGACCTGGTCGCGCCGCTCGATGATCCTGCCGTCCTTCATCGGACACACGATCGCCGTGCACGACGGCCGCAAGCACGTACCCGTGTTCGTCACGGACTCGATGGTGGGTCACAAGCTGGGCGAGTTCGCCCCGACCCGTACGTTCCGCGGTCACGAGAAGGACGACCGGAAGGCGAAGAGGCGATGAGTGCAGCTACCCGCGAAAACGTGAGCGCGCGCCGCGAGCGCCTGCTCGGTGACGAGCCCGGCGCCTTCGCCGTCGCACGCTTCGTGCGTGTCACGGCGCAGAAGTCGCGCCGTGTGGGCGACCTGATCCGCGGCGAGTCCGTGGACAACGCCCTGGCGATCCTGCAGTTCGCACCGCAGGCCGTCGCACAGAACTTCTACAAGCTCGTCGACAGCGCTGCCGCCAACGCCGAGACCGTTGAGGGTCTTGACCGTTCGCAGCTCGTCATCACCACCGTCCACGTCGACGAGGGCCCGACGATGAAGCGTTGGCGTCCGCGCGCCAAGGGTGCGGCCAACCGCATCCTCAAGCGCAGCAGCCACCTGACCGTGGTCGTACAGCCCCGCGAGGTCGTTCAGGCCAAGCTGGACGCGGCCAACACCAAGAACTCCAAGAAGAAGGGCGGGAACCGATAGTGGGACAGAAGATCAACCCGCACGGGTTCCGACTGGGCATCTCGACGGATCACAAGAGCCGTTGGTACGCCGACAAGCTCTACAAGAGCTACGTCGGTGAAGACGTGCAGATCCGCAAGATGCTCACCAAGGGCATGGACCGCGCCGGCATCAGCCGCGTGGAGATCGAGCGCACGCGTGACCGCGTACGCGTCGACATCCACACCGCGCGTCCCGGCATCGTCATCGGCCGCCGTGGCGCCGAGGCTGACCGCATCCGCGGTGACCTCGAGAAGCTCACGGGCAAGCAGGTTCAGCTCAACATCCTCGAGGTCAAGAACCCCGAGATGGACGCTCAGCTTGTCGCCCAGGGCGTTGCCGAGCAGCTGTCGGGTCGAGTCCAGTTCCGCCGTGCCATGCGCAAGGCGATGCAGACCACGATGCGCAGCGGTGCCAAGGGCATTCGTATCCAGTGCTCGGGCCGCCTCGGCGGTGCGGAGATGAGCCGCTCGGAGTTCTACCGCGAGGGCCGCGTGCCCCTGCACACGCTCCGCGCTGACGTCGACTACGGCTTCTACGAGGCCAAGACGACGTTCGGTCGCATCGGCGTCAAGGTCTGGATCTACAAGGGCGAGGTCGCCGGCACCCGCGCCGAGCGCGAGGCCGAGGCGGCCAAGCGTGCGGCTGCACCCGGCTCCAACCGCCGTCCCCCGGCACGTGGTGGCGCTGGCGCCCCGCGTCGCCCCGCACGTGATGACGCCGCTCCTGCGGCCGAGACCGCTGCAGCTCCCGCCACCGAGGCTCCTGCAGCCGAGGCTGTCGCCGCTGCCGCACCCGAAGGAGGGCAGAGCTGATGCTGATGCCACGTAGGGTCAAGTACCGCAAGCAGCACCACCCCACCCGTCGCGGTGCCGCCAAGGGCGGCACGACGCTGGCGTTCGGTGACTACGGCATCCAGGCCCTCACGCCTGCCTATGTCACCAACCGTCAGATCGAGTCCGCTCGTATCGCCATGACGCGTCACATCAAGCGTGGCGGCAAGGTCTGGATCAACATCTACCCGGACCGTCCGCTGACCAAGAAGCCTGCCGAGACCCGCATGGGTTCAGGCAAGGGCTCGCCCGAGTGGTGGGTCGCCAACGTCAAGCCCGGACGCGTCATGTTCGAGCTCTCCGGCGTCGACGAGCACACCGCCCGCGAGGCCATGCGCCGCGCGATCCACAAGCTGCCCATGAAGGCACGCTTCATCACCCGAGAGACAGGTGAGCTGTGATGCCGCAGTCGACAGCCGCAGAGCTGCGTACGGTTGGCGCCGACGACCTGGCGCTCAAGCTTGCAGAAGCCAAGGAAGAGCTCTTCAACCTGCGTTTCCAGAACGCCACCGGACAGCTCGACAACACCGCCCGACTTCGGGCAGTGCGCAAGGACATCGCCCGGATCTACACCGTCATGCGTGAGCGCGAGCTCGGCATCGTCGAGGAGGTTCAGGCATGACCGACAAGAAGACGAAGGACGAAGCAGTGACCGAGCGCACCACGCGCAAGACCCGCGAGGGACTTGTCGTCAGCGACAAGATGGACAAGACCGTCGTGGTCAACGTCGAAGAGCGTGTCAAGCACGCGCTCTACGGCAAGGTGCTGCGTCGCAACATCAAGCTCAAGGCTCACGACGAAGCGAACGACGCTGGCATCGGCGACCGGGTTCTCATCATGGAGACCCGTCCGCTGTCCGCCACCAAGCGTTGGCGCATCGTCGAGATCCTCGAGAAGGCCAAGTAGGAGACGACAGATGATTCAGCAAGAGTCGCGACTCAAGGTCGCCGACAACACCGGTGCCAAGGAGATCCTTTGCATCCGTGTCCTCGGTGGCTCGGGTCGGCGCTATGCCGGCATCGGTGACACCATCGTCGCCACTGTCAAGGACGCGATCCCCGGCGGAAACGTCAAGAAGGGTGAAGTCGTCAAGGCTGTCGTCGTGCGTACCGTCAAGGAGCGCCGTCGTCCGGATGGTTCCTACATCAAGTTCGACGAGAACGCAGCCGTCATTCTCAAGGCCGATGGCGACCCGCGCGGTACGCGCATCTTCGGTCCCGTTGGGCGCGAGCTTCGCGACAAGAAGTTCATGCGCATCATTTCTCTCGCACCGGAGGTGCTCTGAGATGGCCCGCAACGCAGGTTCCATCAGCATCAAGAAGGGTGACCAGGTCAAGGTCATCGCTGGCAAGGACAAGGGTGTGACTGGTTCGGTGATCGAAGTGATCAGCGAGCAGAACCGCATCATCGTCGAAGGCGTCAACCGCGTGAAGCGTCACACCAAGGCCGGCCAGGCCGGTGGCGGTAGCACGGGAGGCATCATCACCAGCGAGGCGCCGATCCACATCTCCAACGTGATGCTGCTCGTCGACGGCAAGGGTGGCAAGACCACCACGCGTATCGGCTTCCGCCGTGACGAGGTCACCAAGTCCCGTCCCGACGGTTCCACCTACTCCGCGCACCGCAGCGTGCGCATCGCCAAGAAGACCGGAAAGGAGATCTGACATGGCTGACACATCTACGGCACCCCGCCTCAAGGCGCGTTACCGCGAAGAGATCCTTCCGGCCCTCCGCGAGGAGTTCAACTACGCCAACGTCATGCAGGTTCCAGGCCTCACCAAGATCGTCGTCAACATGGGCGTCGGCGAGGCTGCTCGCGATGGCAAGCTGATCGAGGGTGCCATCAAGGACCTCACTGCCATCACGGGCCAGAAGCCCCAGGTCACCAAGGCTCGCAAGTCCATCGCGCAGTTCAAGCTGCGTGAGGGCATGCCGATCGGTGCGCACGTCACACTGCGCGGCGACCGTATGTGGGAGTTCCTCGATCGTCTGCTGACGCTCGCGCTTCCTCGCATCCGCGACTTCCGTGGGCTCTCGCCCAAGCAGTTCGACGGTCGTGGCAACTACACGTTCGGTCTGACCGAGCAGGTCATGTTCCACGAGATCGATCAGGACAAGATCGACCGCTCGCGCGGCATGGACATCACGATCGTCACCACGGCGACCAACGACGACGAGGGACGCGCGCTGCTCAAGCTGCTCGGGTTCCCTTACAAGGAGAACTGACATGGCGAAGACTGGACTGAAGGTCAAGGCCGCTCGCAAGCCCAAGTTCGCTGTCCGCGGCTACACCCGCTGCCAGCGTTGTGGACGCCCGCGCTCGGTCTACAAGAAGTTCGGCCTCTGCCGCATCTGCCTTCGCGAGATGGCACACCGCGGCGAGCTGCCCGGCATCACCAAGAGCTCCTGGTAACACTCAAACCACTGAAAGCCGCAGGTCCTCATCCGCCGGATGACGGAAACCACGGCAGGAATGGAACACACGAACTATGACAATGACCGATCCGATCGCCGACATGCTGACGCGTGTCCGCAACGGCAATCAGGCATACCACGACAGCGTGACGATGCCCTACTCCAAGCTGAAGGCCGGCGTCGCCGAGATCCTGAAGCAGGAGGGCTACATCACCTCGATCGAGGTGACCGAGCCCAAGGAGGGTGAGGTGAGCAAGACGCTCACGATCACGCTCAAGTACGGCCCGCACCGCGAGCGCTCGATCGCCGGCATCCGCCGCATCAGCAAGCCCGGCCTCCGCGTCTACGCGAAGTCCACCGGCCTGCCCAAGGTGCTCGGCGGACTCGGCGTCGCCATCATTTCCACCAGCCAGGGCCTCCTCACGGATCGCCAGGCCAACCAGAAGGGCGTAGGCGGAGAAGTCCTCGCCTACGTCTGGTAAGGGAGGTACGACATGTCACGCATCGGCAAGATGCCCGTCGCCGTACCGTCCGGTGTCGAGGTGACGATCGATGGCCAGGACGTTCGCGTCAAGGGTCCCAAGGGCGAGCTGACGCACACCGTCGCCGAGCCCATCACGGTCACCAAGGCTGAAGATGGCACGCTCGCCGTCGAGCGCCCCAACGACGAGCGCCGCAGCAAGGCTCTCCACGGTCTCTCACGCACGCTGATCAGCAACATGGTCGTCGGTGTCACCGAGGGCTACGAGAAGAAGCTCGAGATCGTCGGCGTCGGCTACCGTGTCCAGGCCAAGGGCCCCTCGGACCTCGAGTTCGCGCTCGGGTTCAGCCACCCGGTCCCGGTCAAGGCTCCCGAGGGCATCACGTTCTCGGTCGAGTCACCCACCAAGTTCGCCGTGCACGGCATCGACAAGCAGGCCGTCGGTGAAGTCGCAGCCAACATCCGCAAGATCCGCAAGCCCGAGCCCTACAAGGGCAAGGGTGTGCGCTACGCCGGCGAGCACGTTCGTCGCAAGGTCGGAAAGGCCGGTAAGTAAATGGCAATCTCGATCAAGCACGCCAAGCACACAGCGCCTCGCACCGCGTCGCGTCTGCGTCGCCAGGTGCGCGGACGCAAGAAGATCGAAGGCTCGGCCGATCGGCCGCGTCTGGTCGTCACGCGCTCGAGCAAGCACATCGTCGCCCAGGTCGTCAACGATCTCGAGGGCCGCACGCTGGTCTCCGCGTCGACGATGGAGGCCGACCTGCGTGGTCTCGACGGCGACAAGTCCGCCAAGGCCAAGCGCGTCGGTGAGCTCGTGGCTGACCGCGCCAAGAAGGCCGGCATCTCGACCGTCGTCTTCGACCGGGCCGGCAACAAGTACGCAGGACGCGTCGCGGCACTCGCCGACGGCGCCCGTGAAGCAGGACTGGAGTTCTGATGAGCACCCAACAGCGCCGCGGAGGCGGAGCGGGCGGACGGGGTCGCGGCAATGATCGCGGCGCCGAGAAGTCCCAGTACATCGAAAAGGTCGTCACGATCAACCGTGTCGCCAAGGTCGTCAAGGGTGGTCGTCGCTTCAGCTTCACCGCCCTGGTGATCGTCGGCGACGGCGACGGACAGGTCGGCGTCGGCTACGGCAAGGCCAAGGAAGTTCCCACCGCGATCGCCAAGGGCGTCGAAGAGGCCAAGAAGTCCTTCTTCCGCGTCCCGCGCATCCAGGGCACCATCCCGCACCCGGTGCAGGGCGAGAAGGCGGCTGGCGTCGTCTTCCTGCGTCCCGCATCGCCCGGTACCGGCGTCATCGCCGGTGGCCCGGTGCGTGCAGTGCTCGAGGCTGCTGGCATCCACGACGTCCTGTCGAAGTCGCTGGGTTCGTCCAACGCGATCAACATCGTCCACGCGACCGTCGAGGCCCTCAAGCTTCTCGAGTCGCCGGAGATGGTTGCCTCGCGTCGTGGCCTCACGGTCGAGCAGGTCGCCCCGGCGGCCCTGCTGCGTGCCGGCAAGGAAGGCATCGCCGAGGCGAAGGCCAAGGCTGAAGCCGGAGTGGGTGTCTGATGGCCAAGAAGCTTCAGGTGACCCAGCTCCGTTCGGCCATCGGCCGCAAGCCCAAGCAGCGTGAGACCTTGCGTTCGCTGGGTCTCAAGCGCATCGGCGACGTCGTCGTCAAGGAAGACCGTCCCGAGATCCGTGGCATGGCTGAGTCCATCCCGCACCTCGTGGACCTCAAGGAGGTTGACTGACATGGCGCTCAAGCTCCATCACTTGCGCCCGGCTCCCGGAGCCAAGACCGCCAAGACCCGTGTGGGTCGCGGTGAGGGCTCCAAGGGCAAGACCGCCGGTCGAGGCACCAAGGGAACCAAGGCTCGTTACCAGGTTCCCGTGGGCTTCGAGGGTGGCCAGGTCCCGATCCACATGCGCCTCCCCAAGCTGAAGGGGTTCAAGAACCCGTTCCGCGAGGAGTACCAGGTCGTCAACCTCGACCGCATCGAGGAGCTCTTCCCCAAGGGTGGCTCCATCGACGTCGAGGCTCTGGTTGCCAACGGCGCAGTCCGCAAGGGCCGCCCCGTCAAGGTGCTCGGACAGGGCGAGATCACCGTCAAGGTGCAGGTCACGGCCAACAAGTTCTCCGGATCGGCCAAGACCAAGATCGAGGCAGCCGGCGGGTCCGTCACCGTACTCGGCTGATGCTCGCCGGGGCAGGACACCTGTCCTGCTCCGGCGAACTTCTTCACTGTTAGAGTCTTACCGCGGGCGAAAGCCCGCTTTTGTCCGTGACATATGCACTTCTGGTGCACGAGGAGGCACGCGGTGCTCAGCGCCTTCGTCCACGCGTTCAGGACGCCCGACCTGAGGAAGAAGATTCTCTTCGTCCTCTTCATCATCGTCCTGTTCCGTCTGGGCTCGACCACTCCGGCTCCGGGCATCAACGTCCAGAACGTGCAGGATGCCGTCAACGCCGCATCCGAAGGGTCCAACAGCGGGCTGTTCTCCCTCATCAACGTCTTCTCCGGCGGCGCACTGCTGCAGCTGACGGTCTTCGCGCTGGGCATCATGCCCTACATCACCGCGAGCATCATCCTGCAGCTGCTCGTCGTGGTGATCCCGCGTCTGGAGGCCCTCAAGAAGGAGGGTCAGTCCGGGCAGACCAAGATCACGCAATACACCCGCTACCTCACGCTGGGCCTCGCGATCCTGCAGGCGACCGGCATCGTGGCGCTGGCCCGCAGCGGCAACCTGTTCGGCGGCGCCGACAGCGGCAAGCCCCTGCTCTACAACAACGACAGCATCTGGTCGTTCCTGCTCATCGTGCTCACCATGGTCGCCGGCACCGCCGTCATCATGTGGCTGGGCGAGCTGATCACCGACCGCGGCATCGGCAACGGCATGTCGATCCTCATCTTCACCCAGGTCACGGCGACATTCCCCGGCGCGATGTGGGGCATCCAGCAGCAGAAGGGCTGGGGCGTCTTCGGACTCGTCATCCTGGTCGGCCTGGTGGTCGTGGCCGCCGTCATCTTCATCGAGCAGGCGCAGCGCCGCATCCCGGTGCAGTACGCCAAGCGGATGGTAGGCCGCCGGATGTTCGGTGGCTCGTCGACCTACATCCCGCTCAAGGTCAACCAGGCCGGCATCATCCCGGTCATCTTCGCCTCGAGCCTGATGTACCTCCCCGCTCTGCTGTCGCAGTTCAACCAGGACGCGCCGTGGGCCTCATGGGTCCAGGCGCACTTCGTCAAGGGTGACCACCCGATCTACATGGCGACGTTCTTCCTGCTGATCGTCTTCTTCACGTACTTCTACGTGTCGATCACGTTCAACCCCGACGAGGTCGCCGACAACATGAAGAAGTACGGCGGCTTCATCCCGGGCATCCGCGCCGGGCGTCCGACCCGCGACTACCTCGCGTACGTGCTGAGCCGCATCACGCTGCCGGGTGCTCTCTACCTCGGCCTGATCGCGCTCATCCCGTCGATCGCGATCGCGCTGCTCAACGCCAACCAGAACTTCCCGTTCGGTGGCACGACGATCCTGATCATCGTCGGTGTCGGTCTCGACACCGTCAAGCAGATCGAGAGCCAGCTGCAGCAGCGCAACTACGAAGGCTTCCTGAAGTAATGCGGCTGCTGATCATGGGACCCCCCGGCGCGGGCAAGGGCACCCAGGCGGTCGGGCTCGCGGAGCGGCTCGGTGGTGCCCACATCTCGACGGGTGACATCTTCCGTGCCAACGTCTCGCAGCAGACTGAGCTGGGCCAGGCGGCGCAGCGCTACATGGATGCCGGTGAGTACGTTCCCGACGAGATCACCAACGCCATGGTCAAGGACCGTCTGGCACAGGACGACGCGCGCGACGCGTTCATCCTCGATGGCTACCCGCGTACGGTCGACCAGGTGTCGACCCTCGACGGGATCCTCGATTCGCTCGGCACCAAGCTCGACGGCGTCATCGAGCTCGTCGTCGATCCCGAGGAGCTCATCCAGCGCCTCCTCAAGCGTGCCGAGACGAGTGGCCGCGCCGATGACACCGAAGAGGTCATCCGGCACCGCCAGGAGGTCTACACCCACGAGACGGCACCGCTGCTCGAGGTCTACGGAAGCCGCGGCCTCCTGATCGAGGTCGACGGCATGGGCGACGCCGATGAGGTCGGCCGACGGATCGTCGACTCACTCCCCGGCTGATGTTCGATCGCGGCGTCGAGATCAAGACCCCGGCTCAGATCGAGTCGATGAGGGCCGCCGGTCTCGTCGTCGCCTCGACCCTCGAGCTGCTCCGCGAGACGGTCAAGGCCGGTATGACCACCGCCGAGCTCGACGTGATCGCCCACGACCACATCCGGTCGCGGGGTGCGACGTCCAACTTCCTCGGCTACCACGGGTTCACGGGCGTCATCTGCACCTCGGTCAACGACGAGGTCGTCCACGGCATCCCGGGCACCCGCGTGCTGCAGGACGGCGACATCATCTCGATCGACTGCGGGGCGATCGTCGACGGCTGGCACGGTGACGCGGCGATCACGGTCGCGATCGGCGATGTGCCCGACGAGGTCGCCGAGCTGATGCGAGTCACCGAGGAATCGTTGTGGTCAGGCATCGCCGCGGCCCGGCTCGGCGGGCGGGTCTCCGACATCAGTCACGCCGTCGAGACCTCCGTACGTGCTGCCGGCCCCTACGGCATCGTCGAGGGTTTCACGGGTCACGGCATCGGCTCGGCGATGCACCAGCCGCCCAACGTGCCCAACGTCGGGCGGGCGGGACGGGGGGCAAAGCTCGTCACGGGACTCGCGCTCGCGGTCGAGCCGATGGTCACCCTCGACTCGCCCAACACCCTCACGCTCGAGGACGACTGGACCGTCGTGACGACCGACGGCTCGTGGGCTGCGCACTACGAGCACACGTTCACGCTCACCGACACCGGCGCGTGGGTTCTCACTGCTGCCGACGGCGGCAAGGCCCGCCTCGAGGCGCTCGGCGTCCCCTACGGCGGCGACTGACGGTGCGGGTCGCCGCTGCGACGTGCCTCCTGCTCCTGCTGGCCGGGTGCGGGGGATCGGAGGAGCCGACGGCCAAACCCGCGTCACCGACGCCCTCCGAGACTGCCAAGCCCCCATCACTCAAGCTCTCCGAGACCGAGCAGGTCGTCCGGACACTGTGGCAGGCGGTTGAGCGTGGCGACTGCGACGCCGTGAAGCAGGTCGTCGTCACACCTTCG
The DNA here is from genome assembly GCF_039537165.1 of Aeromicrobium panaciterrae. GTDB lineage: Bacteria > Actinomycetota > Actinomycetes > Propionibacteriales > Nocardioidaceae > Aeromicrobium > Aeromicrobium panaciterrae. Next base: position 2,318,489 of record NZ_BAAAZZ010000002.1, read on the forward strand.
GCGATCGACTGCGCGCAGCTCAACGAAGCGGCCGGGATGTTCGTCGCGGAGGGAATCGACCTGGAGAAGGCGCGCTACGAGGACGGCGAGATGGCCGGGGACAGCGCCACCGTGACGATCACCTGGAACGACACCCTGCCGAAGGAGTCGATGGACGTGCAGCGCGTCGACGGCACATGGCTCGTCGTGTTCGACTCGAGCCCTTAGGGTCTAGGCCGTGTCTGGCAAACCCCCGCGCCGCCCGGACGCCCCCGCATCCCGGCTACCTGCGTTCTCGGTCCTCGCGAGACAACCCCGGTATGGCTTCGGCCCTCGGCCTTGGTATCCGGGCGCGGATGACGCCCGGTCGACTGCGCGGACTTGCCAGACACGACCTAGCGGTGCATCTCCATGGTGCAGCACTTCACGCTGCCGCCTGACTTCAGGAACTCGCTGAGGTCGACCGGCACGGGGTTGTAGCCGCGTTCGCGAAGCTGCGAGGAGAAATGGGTCGCCGCAGACGGGACGATGACGTTGTGTCCGTCGCTGACCGAGTTGAGGCCGAGCACCAGGGCGTCGGCCTCTGAGCAGATGATCGCTGCCGGGAACAGGTCGCGCAGGGTGCGCTGGCTGTGCCGGCTGAACGCACCGGGGAAGTAGGCGATCTCGGCCGGCGCGTCGCCGTGGCCGTCGTCGAGGATCGCGATGGCGGTGTCGAGGTGGTAGAACCGCGGGTCGACGAGCTCGAGCGAGACGACGGGCCGGTCGAGCGCGTTGGCGGCCTCGATGTGCGCCTCGAGCGACGTACGGAAACCGGTCCCGGCAAGGATCATCTTCTTGAGCGCCAGGAAGTCCCCCTCGCCCTCGTTGACCTGCGCCGGCTCGACGACGTCGATGCCGAGCTCACGGAGCCACTCGGCGTACGCGACACCCTCGGCAGCACGCTCGGGGAAGCGGAACTTCGCACCGTAGGCCCGCTCGCCCACGACGAGACCGCCGTTGGCTGCGAAGACCATGTCGGGCTGGCCTGCCAGCGGCTCGATCAGCTCGACCTTGTGGCCGAGGCTGAGGTAGGTGTTGCGCAGGACTTCCCACTGGACGTGGGCACGTTCGACATCGACGGGGACCTGGGTGTTCATCCACGGATTGATCGCGTAGGTGACCTCGAAATGCTGCGGTGGGCACATGAGGTAGTGCCGTGTGCGCGCGGTCCGCTCCGCTGCGGGACGGGTCCGAGTGTCGATAACGGTCAACGTGGCCTCCGAGGGGTGCGATCTCCTGCAATGAATCAATGTTAGTCGGGCGACTGGGCCACTGGCGAAGTCGAAACTGTGCACCAGCCCGGCGATTTGTTGTGTCATTCATGATCTTGCGACGTTTTCTTGCAAAGATGGAGTGCATGGACAACATCGACCGTCAGCTCATCGGTTGCCTGCTCGAGGATGGCCGCGCCAGCTACGCCGCGATCGGCGACAAGATCGGATTGTCGGCGCCGGCGGTCAAGCGGCGTACGGATCGTCTGCTCGCCGACGGCGTGATCAGCGGGTTCACCGCAGTACTCGATCCCGACCTGGTCGGCTGGAGCACGGAGGCGTACGTCGCGGTGCACTGCAAGGGTGCGATCTCGCCCGAAGAGCTCCGCAAGGCGTTCTCGCGCGTTCCCGAGGTCCACTCGGCGGCGACGATCTCCGGCCAGGCCGACGCCATGCTGCGCATCGTCGCCAAGGACGTGCGCGATCTGGAGCGCGCGCTGGAGCGCGTACGTACCGAGACGTCCCAGGTCGACCACACCGAGACCTCGATCGTGCTTTCGAGGCTGATCGAACGTCACGGTCTCTCGGCGCGCGGCGAGCTCGACGCTCAATCCTGAGACGGTTCACAGGCTCGTACGAAGCTCACATCCACCGCACAGCAAGCACGGAGGCCGGCCACAAGCTGGATTCATAACGTCACGTGCATGGTGACGTCATGGACGTTCTGGGTGGTCGGCCTCGTGATGAGTGGCGCCGTCGCATCGTCAGCCATCGCGGCGGATACCCAGGACTCACAGGCTGCGGCGCCGGTCACGGCCACGTCGACGGCGCCAGCCACCACGTCGACGTCCAACACTCTCGATCTCTCGTCGCTCGCCGACATCGACGGGACCTTCTCGGTCGCTGTCCGCGACGTTGCAACGGGGGAGAGCGTTTCGTACGGGACCGGTTCGTACGACACCGCGAGCATCGTCAAGGTCGACATCGTCGCGGCGCTGCTCCACCAGGCGCAGGAGCAGGGGCGGACCCTCACGACACGCGAACGAACGCTCGCTGAGGCCGCGATCGAGCGCAGTGACAACGCTTCAGCGACGGCGTTGTTCCAGCTCATCGGGGGAGAGGCCGGGCTCGAGGAGTTCAACCGGCTGATCGGCCTCACGGACACTGACGTCGGCTCGAACGGCAACTGGGGCCTGACGCAGACCACGGCGGTCGACCAGATCCGCCTGCTGCAGGTCGTGTTCGGCGGCGACTCGGTGCTGACGAGTGAGTCGCAGGCGTACGAGCAGTCATTGATGGCGGACGTCATCGACACTCAACGCTTCGGCGTCTCTGCGGCCGCCGATGACGCCGCGGCCGCGGCGCTCAAGGTGGGTTACCTGCAGCGCTCCGCAACCGGGCTGTGGGACGTCACCAGCATCGGAGAGATCGAGGCGGGCGGCTCGACGTACCTCGTGGCAGTGCTGTCGGAGGGCAACCCTTCGTACGACGCCGGAGTCGAGCTGGTGAACGAGGTGGCGCGGGTGGCGGTGGATGCGGTTACGTAGTCGAGTGCGCTCACGAGGTTTCACAGTGGCGGCTTCGCCGCGGCACGCTCAACCTGCCTCGACGCGCCCCCTACTCGCTCCGCATCGTGGGGGGACCCCCAGTCGCCAGGGCTCCTCGGTCTCGCGAATTTGAGTCTGGCGGCCGTGTGGGCGTAGAATTGGGAGTCGGCCTTTTCGGGTCCGCAATTCCCATGCCACGGCAACCGTTTCGGCGGTGTGGTTGGGGTGCGCCCGACGAGACCGGCACCGGTAGTCAAGCAGACCAAAGAAGAGGTTATGGCGAAAAAAGAAGGCGTCATCGAGATGGAAGGCGCTGTTGTCGAGGCGCTGCCCAACGCGATGTTCCGCGTCGAGCTCGCCAACGGGCACAAGGTTCTCGCCCACATCAGCGGCAAGATGCGCCAGCACTACATCCGAATCCTCCCCGAGGACCGGGTCGTGGTGGAGCTCTCGCCGTACGACCTCTCCCGCGGCCGCATCGTCTACCGCTACAAGTAAACAGCAACACCTACACACGTTCAGATCCCAAAGAGAGAATCTCGATGAAGGTCAACCCGAGCGTGAAGAAGATCTGTGACAAGTGCAAGGTGATTCGTCGCCACGGCCGCGTCATGGTGATCTGCGAAAACCCGCGTCACAAGCAACGCCAGGGCTGAGCAACTTCTTCACAGCACACGCAACACGCAACATCTGATCGCTCCCGTCACAGCACGATCGTGGCGGGTCACCCCCGGAAGCGTAGGCCGGGGCCCGACTCAGAACCGCCGAAGGTTCTGGAGGCAGTCGGGATGCATCAGGTGGCCATACCTCGCCGAACGGAAGGAACTGCCTACATGGCACGCCTCGTTGGAGTAGATCTCCCGCGCGAAAAGCGCATCGAGATCGCACTCACGTACGTATTCGGGATCGGTCGCACCCGCGCCGCCCAGACACTCGCAGCCACCGGCATCAGCCCGGACAAGCGCGTCCACGAGCTCGACGACACTGATCTCGTCGCACTCCGCGATCACATCGAAGCGAACTACCAGACCGAGGGCGACCTGCGTCGCGAGGTCACGGCAGACATTCGTCGCAAGATGGAGATCGGCAGCTACCAGGGCCGTCGCCACCGTGCGCACCTGCCCGTGCGTGGCCAGCGGACCAAGACCAACGCGCGTACCCGCAAGGGCCCCAAGCGCACCGTTGCCGGAAAGAAGAAGTGATAGCGCATGCCTCCTAAGACAGCCGGCAAGAAGACTCGCCGCAAGGAGAAGAAGAACGTTGCTGCGGGCGAAGCCCACATCAAGAGCACGTTCAACAACACACACGTGACGATCACGGACCCCTCGGGTGCCGTCATCTCGTGGGCCTCCGGCGGGACCGTCGGATTCAAGGGCTCGCGCAAGTCCACCCCCTTCGCCGCAGGTATGGCCGCAGAGTCGGCCGGACGCCAGGCGATGGAGCATGGGATGAAGAAGGTCGACGTCTTCGTGAAGGGCCCCGGTTCGGGCCGCGAGACGGCGATCCGGTCGCTGAGCGGAGTCGGCCTCGAGGTCGGCACCATCTCCGACGTGACACCCAGCCCGCACAACGGCTGCCGTCCCCCCAAGCACCGTCGTCTCTGACGCCGTTACCTTCCTAGGAGTTATCAATCATGGCCCGTTACACCGGACCTCTCACCAAGAAGTCGCGCCGCCTCGGCATCGACCTCGTCGGTGGTGACGCTGCATTCGAAAAGCGTCCTTACCCTCCCGGCCAGCACGGCCGCGCCCGGGTCAAGGAGTCGGAGTACCGCAACCAGCTGCTCGAGAAGCAGAAGGCGCGTTACACCTACGGAGTGCTCGAGAAGCAGTTCCGCAAGTACTACGAGCTCGCATCGCGTCGTCCCGGCAAGACCGGTGACAACCTGCTGCAGATCCTCGAGTCCCGCCTCGACAACGTCGTCTACCGTGCAGGCTTCGCCCGTACGCGTCGTCACGCCCGTCAGCTTGTCAACCACGGGCACTTCATCGTCAATGGCGTCAAGACCGACATCCCGTCGTTCCAGGTGAGCAAGCACGACATCATCGACGTCAAGCCGAAGTCGCTGGAGACCACGCCGTTCATCGTTGCGCGTGAGACCCACGACCAGGACACGGTTCCCGGCTGGCTCGACGTTGCGCCCGATCGCGGTCGCATCCTCGTCCACTCACAGCCCGTTCGCGAGCAGATCACCGTTCCGATCCAGGAACAGCTGATCGTGGAGTTCTACTCCAAGATCTGATCCCCCATTCGTCTCTGGACCCAGAGAACAACCCGGACCTTCAAATAACGGTTGGTTCGGAAAGGAAGAAACAATGCTCATTGCTCAGCGCCCCGCCCTGTCAGAAGAGGTTGTCGACGAGTTCCGTTCGCGGTTCGTCATCGAGCCTCTCGAGCCCGGCTTCGGCTACACCCTCGGCAACTCGATCCGCCGTACGCTGCTCTCGTCCATCCCGGGCGCGGCAGTCACCTCGATCAAGATCGACGGTGTCCTGCACGAGTTCTCGACGATCCCCGGTGTCACCGAGGACGTCACCGAGATCATCCTGAACCTCAAGGAGCTCGTGGTCTCCTCGACGATCGACGAGCCTGTCGTGATGTATGTCCGCAAGGACGGCGCAGGCGCGGTCACGGCCGCCGACATCCAGCCGCCGGCCGGCGTCGAGGTCCACAACCCGGAGCTGCACATCGCGACGCTCAACGCCAAGGGCAAGATCGAGATCGAGCTCGTCGTCGAGCGTGGCCGCGGCTACGTCTCGGCCGTGCAGAACAAGTCCGGTGACGAAGAGATCGGCCGTATGCCGGTCGACTCGATCTACTCGCCGGTCCTCAAGGTGACCTACAAGGTCGAGGCGACCCGAGTCGAGCAGCGTACGGACTTCGACAAGCTCGTGATCGACGTCGAGACCAAGAAGTCGATCCTGCCGCGCGACGCGATCGCGTCGGCCGGTTCGACCCTGGTCGAGCTCTTCGGCCTGGCCCGCGAGCTCAACGTCGAGGCCGAGGGCATCGACATCGGCCCGAGCCCGGTCGACGAGCAGCTCGCTGCCGACCTGGCCCTGCCGATCGAGGACCTCAACTTCACGGTCCGGTCCTACAACTGCCTCAAGCGCGAGGGCGTCCACACCGTGGGCGAGCTCATCACGCGCTCGGAGCAGGACCTGCTCGACATCCGCAACTTCGGTTCGAAGTCGATCGACGAGGTCAAGGCCAAGCTCGCCGAGATGGGTCTTGCACTCAAGGACAGCCCGGCTGGTTTCGACCCGACGGCCGTCATCGACGCCTATGACGACGACGCAAGCTTCGCCGAGGACGAGCAGTACTAACTGCTCGCCTGACTGATCTGAAACTGGAGAAATCATGCCTACGCCCACCAAGGGACCCCGCCTCGGCGGCAGCCCGGCCCACCAGCGGCTGATCCTTGCCAACCTTGCCCAGAACCTGTTCGAGCACGGCAAGATCACCACGACGGAGGCCAAGGCGCGTCGTCTGCGTCCGTACGCCGAGCAGCTCATCTCGAAGGCCAAGAACGACACGGTGGCCAACCGCCGCCAGGTCGTGAAGGTCATCCGCGACAAGAGCATCCTGCACACGCTGTTCACCGAGATCGGTCCCGCCATGGCGACCCGTCCCGGCGGCTACACGCGCATCACGAAGGTCGCGCCGCGCAAGGGCGACAACGCCCCCATGGCCGTCATCGAGATCGTCGAGGCCAAGACGTTCGCCGCTCAGAACCAGGCTCCCAAGCGGCCGAAGCCTGAGCCCAAGGTTGAGGCTCCGGCCGAAGAGGCTGAGGTCGTCGAGGCTGACGTCGTCGACGAGGCACCTGTCGAAGAGGTCGCCGCTGAGGCTCCGGCCGAGGTCGAGGCTGCTGCTGACGAGGTTGTCGCCGAGGAGGCTCCCGTTGAGGAAGCCGCCGAGGACGACACCAAGTAGGCATCGCACGTTCAGCAGGCCCGTCACCGCACGGTGACGGGCCTTGCTGCGTTGCCGAATGGTGAAAGTCTTGCAAACGCCGGTCAGATGACCCTCCCTGTTGGTAGCGTTCTGCAACCACGTGCGTTCGTGCACAGGTGGTTCTCTTAACCCAGCGGGGGAAATCTCATGTCATTCGTCAGCCGTACTTTGACCCTTGTGGTCACCACCTCTGTGGTCCTGGGCGGTCTCTCGCTCAGCGCCTCAGCCGCAGACCACACTAGAGGCGGCGATGTAGCGTCGAAACCGAAAAGTTTCAGCGTCTCTCGCGGCCTGATCGTCAAGACCACGACGGCCGAGCCCGGCGCCGCGGTGCTGAAGGCAGCGGACGCCGCGCTCGACGCGGATGCCAAGGTCGTCGGCTCTGACCCGATCAGTGGGAAGGTCTCGACGATCGACTTCAGCGAGCTCGTCACGACCAAGGAGGCCAGTGAGGCTGCCGCCGAGATCGCCAAGCGCTCTGACGTCGTGTGGGCAGCGCCCAACTCGCTGCGCCGTGCCGCGGGCAACCCTCCGATCAACAAGAACGACTCCTACTACACGCAGCAGAACAACCTCTGGAACCGGTCCTACACGACACCGGTGGGTGGCTACAGCCTCAAGGCTCCCTATCTGTGGCGTGCGACGGAGGGCAAGCCGAGCGTGGTCGTCGCCGTCCTCGACTCCGGCATCCTTGACGAGGGCACCGCTGCCCACCCCGATCTGATGGGACAGACTGTCGCCGGCTACGACATGATCGGCGAAGACCGCAATCTTGATGAAACGACCAGCTTCGGAACGTTCAAGATGGCTGGCGACAACGACGGTCGGGACGACGACCCGACAGATCCCGGCGACTGGACCAGCGACACCGTCTGTAGTCCGATTGGCTGGGAGGAGGGCTTTTCCCCTAGTTCGTGGCACGGCACGTCCATCGCGGGCATCATTGCTGCGAAGTCCAACAACGCCTCCGGAATCGCTGGAATCGCGCCGAAGGTCAAGATCCAGCCGGTCCGTGTCCTGGGTCATTGCGGCGGGTGGGACTCTGACATCATCGCTGGTATCGAATGGGCCTCTGGCGGGACAGTCGGGAGCATCCCTGTCAACACGACGCCAGCCAAGATCATCAATCTTTCGCTCTCGGGTTATGACGATGTCGACTACGCGGGCACCTGCTCGATGTACAGCGAAGCGGCCGGACACGCCAACGGTCGCGGTTCGGTTCTCATCGCTGCTGCGGGCAACGACGGCGACTTCGGTGAGTTTGCGAATGAGGTGATCCCAGCGTCCTGTGCGGGATTCGTGTCTGTTGGCGCCTCAAGTATGCGCGGATTCGGCTCCACCTACTCCAACTATGGGTCGTCCGTGGATCTCGTCGCACCAGGCGGTGACTCGCGAAAAGAAGGCACGACTGACGTGATCCGTTCGGTCTCCAATCAGGGCACTACCACTGCGACGGGGCCGACGACCAAGGCGATGGAGGGCACCAGCATGTCGGCCGCCGAGGTCTCTGCAGCGGCTGCACTCATGGCATCCATCAACGGCGATATCACTCCGGCACAACTCGAGAACGCGATCGTTCACAGCGTGTCGCCGTTCAGGTCCTACGTCGCCAACTACGGCGGTCTCAACTGCGTTGGCACGGACTGGTGTGGCTCGGGAATCCTGGACTTCGGCAAGATCCAGGCCCCGATCAGCGGCGCCAAGATCACCGGCGAGGCCGTCGCCGGCGAGACCCTGACGGCGACACCTGGCACGTGGAACTCCAACCCGACGTTCACCTACACGTGGATCCGCGGCACAACGCCTGTCGGCAGCGGAACGACCTACGTCGTCCAGGAAGCCGACAAGGGCTCGGCGCTGACTCTCAAGGTCGCTCCGGCCAACCCGGCGTTCTCGGCCCTTGACTCGCGGGTCACGACCGACGTGGTGCCCAACGGTCCGGTTGTCACATTGGCGCCCGTCACTGGCGCGTCCAAGTTCGGCGAGGTCGGGTCTACGTCAGTGACGCTCTCCAACAGTGCGGCAGGCCGGGTGGAGATTCGCCGCGGCACAACGGTGCTTGCCAGCGGTGATGTCGTCGCCGACACTCCGCTCAACCTGTTGATCCCAGGTACGGCATGGACCGGCGGCGCGAACGCCATTCGCGCGGCGTACGTCGGGCCGGCCGGCAAGGCGTTCTCGGCAAGCCAGACGATCAACATCGCCAAGGTGACCCCGTCGATTCCGTGGTACCTGCCGAGCGCGGTCGCGAAGGGCAAGACCACGCAGATCACGGTTCGGGTCAAGCCGCCGGCGAGCACGCCGGTCATCCCGGACAGCGCCGCCACCGGCACGATCAAGGTCTATGACGGGTCGAGGTTGATCCTGACCTTCCCGATCTACGGCTACCACAACGGGCAGCGCACCTGGGGCCTGAAGTTCTCGACGAGGGGCACGCACAAGATCAAGGTCGTCTACGGCGGCAACGGTGGGCTCAACGGCGTGACCACGGCGTACAAGTCGATCAGGGTCTACTAGGCCGCGAGACCTGCAGGATCCGGAAACCCTTGAGGCTGGCCAACCGAACGGTTGGCCAGCCTTGAGCATTCAGCCACGTCTGCAAGGAGTCGGCGCCGAGGTTCTTGGCGACCACCATGCGAGCGGTGCCGTCGGGGGCGAGCCGGGGGAGCCACTGGAGCAGCAGCTCGTGCAGTGCGGCCTTGCCGATGCGGATCGGCGGGTTGGACCAGATCTCGTCGAGCACCAGATCTGCGGGTACGTCCTCGGGCAGCACCGCGTGGACGTCAGCGCCCAGCGCGATCGCGTTCGTACGGGTCAGGTCAAGGGCTCGTTCGTTGGTGTCGACCGCCCATACGTCGGCTTCTGGCACCATCGTGGCGATGGCGCAGGCGATGGGCCCCCAACCACAGCCGAGGTCGAGGATCGTACCGCCTGAGGGCGGCGTGCTGTGCTGCAGGAACACCGCAGTGGCCTTGTCGAGCCCGTCGGTGGCGAACACCCCGCTGGACGTCGTGAACATCATCTCGCGGTCCCAGATGCGGGTGGTGATCTCGCGACGTCGATCGGGCGTCGACGGCACGGCATCGAAGTAGTGGTTGGTCGCCTCGTCCGCCATGCACACAGTGTTTCAGGGTTCAGAGCAGGAAGAGGACGAGGCCGGCTGTGACGGCGACGACGGCTGCTCCGGCCAGCTGCTTGGGCCAGGTCCATCGCGGCGTGGGCGCATCGCCGCCGAACACCGAGAGGATCTCGAGCGCTGCGCCAGGGATCGCCAGCAGGACGAAGCCCTGGCGGATTGCCGTGAGCTGGTCGTCGCTGCCGCGCGAATCGACGAGGTGGGCAATCGCCGAGCCGAGCAGTACGAGGGGAGTCTAGGGACAAGTCGGCTGCGGCATCGGCTTTCAGCAGGTTCGGTAGACGTAGCCCGGTTCGCCACTCGGGACGACATCCCGGTCGCGCCTCACGATCGAGAGCTCGCCGCCGCGTTCGGCGCAGGAGCGGCTGAACGGCGCGTCAGCGTATTCGATCTCGATGACGTGGCTGCCGTACGTCTCGGTGTAGGCCCCGCACTCGTCGAATACCTCGCACTCCTCGGCGACCGCGAAGTCGAAGCCGATGTCCTTGCCCGCCCACTCCGCGGTGTTCTTCTGGGCGATCGCCAGGCCGGAGGCGTGCGCCCGGTCGACGAGCAGCGAGGCGAAGGCGAGCGCGTCGGACTCGGTGATCAGGCCTTTCGAACGCGTCCACGAGTCGAGGTTGTCGGGTTCGATGGCGTCGTAACCGTCCTTGACGCAACCGTCGAACCACGTGCCGACCACGTCCGCTGCCTCGCTGCGCTTGGCGGCGGTGCTGAGGTCCAGGATCACCTCGTCGGGCCATCCGTGGTCGACCAGCAGCTCACCGTCGTGGTGCAGCAGGAGCGACGGGTGCCTGGACTGCCAGAAGTCGAGCTCGCCGGGCTGGGTCTGGAACGCGTTGACGTAGCAGATGTTGTAGCGCCCGGGAACCGGCTCGTCCGTACGGTCCCGGGTCACGATCTGCACGCTGGCCGCCGGTTCGTACGCGCCACCGAGCTGATAGTCCGCGACACCGGCGGCCGGCGGAAGGGCAACCCCGCCGCCCACCGCGGCAAGGATCATCGCGATGAGCTTCGAGATCAGGGCTGCCAGCACGCCATGAGCATGTCAGAGCAGGAACAGGACCAGACAGGCCGTCACCACGACGACGGCCGCACCGGCCAGCTGCTTGGGCCAGGTCCACTGGGGTTTCGGGGTCTCGCCGCCGAACACCGAAAGGATCTCCAGGGCTGCTGCCGGGATCGTGAGGAGGACGAAGCCTTGCCTGATGGCGGTCAGCTCATCGTCGCTGCCGTGGGCGTCGACGAAATAGGCGATTGCCGCCCCGACACCCACCAGCACGAGGATCTGAACCACGCCACGGGGAGCCGCCGAGGCGATCGCCCGTATGTCAGGGATGCTTCCCTCGAGGAGCTGCATGACTTGGGGGATCGCGAAGATCGCGACACCGACCCAGAGCTGCCAGCAGCTGCCCAGGAACGCACCCGCGAAGAACGCAAGGAGTCCGGCCCGGAGCAGCAGGCCTCGCACCTGCTGGACTGTCGTCGGCGCGGGGAGCTCGTCGACCTCTTGTACGGCGTGCAGGCGCCGGGGGTAGAGCACGGCGGTCGCTTCCTCGAGAAGGAACCTGCCGACCACGGCGGCAATCGTCAGCAGCGCGAGCCCGTCTGCGTGAGACGTGATTGCCAGGTCGCGGCCGGTCAGGTCGCCGAGTCCGCCGACGATGCCCTGCACCGCCCAGCCGCTGATCAGTGCGGCGATGACCGTGTCACCGAAGCGGTCCCAGGAGTAGACGTGCTCGGGCTCGGCCACACGGCGTAGCGGCCGGGCTGCGGCCGCCACGAGAGGAGCGACGAACCAGAGCGCTGCCAGACCCATCAAGCCGCGTACGCCTTCATCGAGGTCCAGTCCCTCGGCGGTGAGTCCGCCACGTGCCAGGGTCACCACCGTGAATGCCGTGACCGCGGCGATGCCCGCGAACGCGTCGAGCACGGCGAGGACGAGCAGGACGGCAACGAGTCCAAGTGCGGGTGGGAGCGGAGCGGCCCCGCCGCTGGTTGCCGCGACCAGTCCGAGGATCAATCCGGCCGCTGGCAACAACGTCCACAGCACACCGAGCGCAGCACGCAGGTAGGTGGGATCAGCTGCGATACGGGCGACGAGCGGGAGCCGCGGCGCCAGACGCACCGGCACCGTGCGACTCAGGGAATCCAGTCGTGGCCAACCCGGGAAGCGCCAGGTCACCGACCTGTCGCCCCAGGCATCGCCGAACGGTCGAGCGCGACCGGCGTCGTCCCCCGCGCCATCAAGTCCCCCGGCGCCCAGGCCGGCGATGACGGCCACCGTGGCGTCGCGCGTGGCTGGTTCGGCGAGGTGCTGCGGGGCCGATCCGGATGCGCCCACCGGGGCCTCGACCAGTCGTCGGGGCCAGCCCATCCCTCGGGCACCGTTCATCGCCATGACCGTGAGCGCGACGATCGCGAGGATCAGGATGCGGAGCACATCGTCGTCATCGACTGGCGCGCTCGGCGGGGCAGCCGTGGTGGTCTCCGGATCTTCGGCCACGGGGCCATCGGGGATGGCTTCCTCTGGCTCACCGAGGTCGGGAAGCGGTGCCAGCGGGATGGTCTGGAACGGTGTGGTGACCAGCTCGTCGGTCGTCTCGCCGCCCCCGCCGCCTGGAGGTGCGTTCGGCGGCGTTGGATCGTCCCCGCCGACGGTGAAGTTGAACGAGATGGAGTTGATCACTTGGTCCTCGAACATCTCATTCAGCGTCGCGGTGTACTGCCCGAGCGGAAGCACCGCAGGGAGCGCGAGTCCCGCATTGCTCGCCGACGAGATTCCTTGCGCCACACCGTCGCTCGTCTCGTTCGAGTCGTAGGTGCAGACGAACTGTTCGCTCTCGTTCGGATCGCCCACGGCACCGCAGACGCGCGGGACGTCGAACAACGACTCCTGGTTGTACGTGAGGTCCCACTCAACGCTGATGGAGCCGCCCAGCTCGCGCGTCCCAGCGAACTCAATGATGTCTCCGGGCGGCAGCCTGTCGGGAATCGATGGAAGGGAGAACTTGGACGGCAAGAACGGGACAGCCACCGTGGTGCCTGGAGACTGGACCCCTTGAGGGTCGATCACGTAGACCGTCACCTCGACCGAGTTCTCTCGGTCCGTGTCGGGGTTGTGCAGGGCAATCGGGCTGATCACGCACTGCCAGGGACCCACGTCGGCGCCGTCCCAGACCGGGATGATGATCGGGCCACCCTCGCAGCGCAATGGATCGCCGCTCGCAGTCGCTTCGACCTGGATCCTGCCTCCGAATTGGCCGTGGCCGGTTATCGGGACGCTGTTGTGGAATGTCACCGGCTCCACCGCGTCGACAGTCGGCGCCGGCGGTGGCTCTTCAGCCGAGCCCGCGGTTGGCCAGAACATGACGGCTGCCAACAGGACAAGCGTCAGCAACGCGGAGGCACGTGGGAGTAGGGCGCGCACCGGACAAGTCTAGGAGCGATTGCGGCTCGCCGTACGGCTAAGCGTTGCGCTGTTTTCGACTCTTCGCCGGGGCCGCGAGGTGCCAGGCATCGTCCAGCAGCTCAGGCAATTGGGCGGGATCGACGAGATCGAGGTTCACCAGGACGTAGGCGTAGCCGTCGTAGTGCGGGGTCGTGAAGTAGGCCGGGTCGTCGCTCGCGACGAGTGCTTCCTTCTCCGACGTCTTGAGGGCGAGGGATCCGTCAGAGTCGTTACGCAGCCGTCCCATCAACTTGCCGGCGACCTTGAGCGCAGGTGTGCCGTATGACGTCGTGACCTCGACCTCGGGCAGCGCCGTCGCCAGAGCCACCACGTCGTCCCAGGTCACCATGTCGTCAGTGTGGCACCGAGGTGTGACCGACGTCCTTGGCGAAGATCAGCTGGCGGCCCCAACGCGGGTGGATGCGGTCGGGGGCGGCGACGAACGCGGCTGCGGCGACGACGGCGATCGAGGCGGTGTTGAGCGGGTTGATCGCGGCGATGACGCGCGACACGGTGGGCTCGCGTTCGCCGCGCTCGACGAGCAGCCGGGTCGCTGCGACGGCAATGCCCTGGCGCCGGTGAGCCTCGAGCACGGTGTAGCCGAGCTCGACCTCACCATCGGCTGGGGCGCCCTTGAATCCGGCGTTGCCGACGATGACGCCGTCACGGACGATCGCGTTCATGGTCCACCCGACGTTGGCCGGATCGCTCCGCAGGCCGCTCATGTAGGTCCACACGTCATGGGCCGCGAGGAAGTCGGGCGGGATGTCGAGGCCCAACTGGTCTCTCGCGGTCTCCGCGTCCCCGTCGCGCAGGGCTTCGAACACATGAAGCGGGATGTCGACCAGACGGACGTTCATTCGTCCCTCCGCCGACGGGCCTCCTCAGCCCTGGTCGCGAGTCCTTCGGCGTCCGGGTAGATGACCTCCTCGAGCACCAGCCCGTGCGGTGGCAGCACCGTGACGCGCGCGTTGCGTTCGCGGTGCGCCAGCACCTCGCCGGCCCAGGACGGCTCGAACCGGCCCTCGCCGACCGCCACGAGCGCACCCATCAGCGAGCGCACCATCGAGTGGCAGAACGCGTCGGCTCGCACCGTCGTCTCGACCAGCGATCCGCGGCGGACGGTGTGGAGGTCGAGCAGCGTACGGATCGTCGTCGCCCCCTTGCGCTTCTTGCAGAACGACGCGAAGTCGTGGTGACCCAGCAGGTGTGTCGCGGCGGAGTTCATGGCGTCGACGTCGAGATGGCGCTGCCACCGTACGACCGAGCCGCGCTCGAGCGGGTCGGGTCCGGTCGTCGAGTCGGTCATCCGGTAGATGTAGCGCCGCTCCAGCGCCGCGAACCGAGCATCGAAGCCATCGGGCGCAACCGTCAGTGACAGGAGGCTGATGTCGTCGGGCAGCAGGCGACGGAGCCGACGTTCGAGGGCGACAGGGTCGACCTTGTCGAGGTCGACGTGGGCGACCTGGCCGCGGGCGTGCACTCCGGCGTCGGTGCGCCCGGCACAGGTCAGAGACGGGTTGTCGCCGAGCCGCAGGATCGTGGCGATCGCCGTCTCGATGGTCCCCTGGACGGTGCGGAGGCCGGGTTGGACGGCCCAGCCCCTGAAGTTGGCGCCGTCGTACGAGAGGTCGAGCCGCAGACGCATACGACCCACGCTATCGGGCGGGATCGGTGACGATTCAACCGTATGGACCGTCATACGGTTGACGTTGCACCGCCCAACCCAACGCTCAGCTCCAGCGCTGCTCGGCGGGCACGAACTTGAGCTGGCGGTCGCCGGTGTAGATCTGCTTGGGCCGGGCGATCTTCTGCTCCTTGTCGTCCACCAGCTCAAGCCACTGGGCGAGCCAGCCGGCCGTACGCGGGATGGCGAACAGGACCGTGAACATCTCCGGCGGGAACTGCAGCGCCTCGTAGATCAGGCCGGAGTAGAAGTCGACGTTGGGGTAGAGCTTGCGACTGATGAAGTAGTCGTCCTCGAGCGCAATGCGCTCCAGCTCCTGCGCGATCTCCAGCAGCGGGTTGACTCCGGTGACCTCGAAGACGTCGTCGACGGCCTTCTTGATGATCGTGGCGCGCGGGTCGAAGTTCTTGTAGACCCGGTGACCGAAGCCCATGAGCTTCTCGTCACCCTTCTTGACGCCCTCGATGAACGCCGGGATCTTGTCGGGGGTGCCGATGCGCTTGAGCATCTTGAGGACGGCCTCGTTGGCGCCACCGTGCAGCGGGCCGTAGAGGGCGGCAACTCCGGCGCTGACGGCGGAGTAGGGGTCGACCTGCGAGGAGCCGACCGAACGTACGGCGTTGGTCGAGCAGTTCTGCTCGTGGTCGGCATGCAGGATGAAGAGCACCTCGAGTGCCTTGGCCAGGCGCGGGTCGGGGTTGTACTTCTGCTCGCTCATCTTGAACAGCATCGACAGGAAGTTCTCGGTGTAGGAGAGGTCGTTGTCGGGATAGACGTACGGCTTGCCCTGCGCGTGACGGAACGACCAGGCGCCCAGCGTCGGCATCTTGGCGATGAGGCGTACGACCTGGTCATGGCGCACCTGCGGGTCGTGGATGTTGCGAGCCTCGGGGTAGAACGTCGACAGCGCGCCGACGCTCGACAGCAGCATGCCCATGGGGTGCGCGTCGTAGCGGAAGCCCTGCAGCTGCGACTTGAGGTTCTCGTGGACGAACGTGTGGAACGTGATCTCGTGCACCCACTGCTCGTGCTGCTCCTTGGTGGGCAGCTCGCCGTGGATCAGCAGGTAGGCCACCTCGAGGAACGTCGAGCTCTCGGCGAGCTGCTCGATGGGGTAGCCGCGGTATTCGAGGATGCCCTTGTCGCCGTCGATGAAGGTGACCGCACTGCGCGTGGAGGCGGTGTTGAGGAAGCCGGGGTCGTAGACCGCCAGGCCCGGCGTGTCCTCGCCCTTGCCGATCTTGTTGAAGTCGGCTGCGCGTACGGTGCCGTCGACGAGCGGGAGCTCGTACTCCTCGCCCGTGCGGTTGTCGCGTACGGTCAGCGTCTGGTTTTCGGTCACGATGGGTCTCCTGTGACGTGTGCTCTGTATTTCAAGAGAGAATTACGGCGTCGCGGGGTAGTGCAACGCTTAACCAACTTAGTGCCGTTGGTGAAATCAGCCTCCCGTGGGGTGCGAGAGGCCGCCCGTTTTGACCCGGGGAGGGCTCGGCAGTTAACCTTGGGTGTTGTGTCTCCGCAGGTTCACGCCGCGGGAACGACCGTCGAAACACCGAATCAAGACTCAATCCAAGAACGAGAAGGTCACGCCGTGCGCACGTTCAGCCCCAAGCCGTCTGACATCACCCGTCAGTGGCACGTCATCGACGCCGAGGACATCGTCCTGGGTCGTCTCGCCGTCCAGGCTGCGACGCTGCTCCGCGGCAAGCACAAGCCGACCTTCGCCCCTCACGTCGACGGCGGCGACTTCGTCATCATCGTCAACGCCGAGAAGGTGGCCCTGTCGGGCAACAAGCGCACCGACAAGCTCGCCTACCGCCACAGCGGTTACCCGGGTGGACTCAAGTCCATCGCCTACGGTGACCTGCTCGAGAAGGATGCCCGCAAGGCGATCGAGAAGTCGGTCCGCGGCATGCTCCCCAAGAACCGTCTGGGTGATCAGCTGATCACGAAGCTCAAGGTCTACTCCGGCCCCGAGCACCCGCACAGCGCCCAGAAGCCCCAGCCGTTCGAGATCACGCAGATCTCCCAGTAAAGAAGAGACCCAAGGCGCATCGTGACTGAGACCACCGCAGCAGTGACCGAGAACGACACCGTAGACTTCGTGCCCAACGAGGACGGCGTCGCCTACACCTCCGAGACCGCCGGTTCGTCGGCCACGCCCGACAAGCCCGCGACGATCGCTCCGGGTGCGGCCACGGGTCGCCGCAAGGAAGCCGTCGCGCGCGTACGCATCGTCCCCGGCACCGGCGTCTGGACCGTCAACGGCAAGCCGCTCGAGGAGTACCTCCCCAACAAGCTGCACCAGCAGATTGCCAAGGAAGCCTTCGCCGAGACCGGTCTGCAGGACCGCTTCGACGTCATCGCTCGTGTCACCGGTGGTGGCATGACCGGCCAGGCCGGCGCCCTGCGTCTCGGTGTTGCTCGTTCGCTCAACGCGATCGACGAAGAGGCCAACCGTCCCGTGCTCAAGAAGGCTGGACTCCTGACGCGCGACTCGCGCATCAAGGAGCGCAAGAAGGCCGGACTCAAGAAGGCTCGTAAGGCTCCGCAGTACAGCAAGCGCTGATCCCTGGTGGGCCGCATCTTTGGCACCGATGGCGTTCGCGGACTCGCGAATCGTGATCTGACTGCCGAGCTCGCCGTCGACCTCGCGGTCGCAGCGGCCCACATCCTCGGCGAGGTCGGCGCCTTCGCCGACCAGCGCCCCACAGCAGTCGTGGCCCGCGATCCCCGCGCCTCAGGAGAGTTCCTCGAGGCAGCGGTGGTCGCGGGTCTCGCGTCTGCCGGAGTCGACGTCCACCGCCTCGGTGTCGTGCCGACCCCCGGCGCGGCCTACCTGACGGCGTTCCTCGAGGCCGACATGGGCGTCATGATCTCCGCGAGCCACAACGCGATGCCCGACAACGGCATCAAGTTCCTCGCCCGCGGCGGCCTCAAGCTCGACGACGACCTCGAGATCCAGATCGAGAAGCGTCTCGAGGAGCCGTGGGATCGCCCGATCGGCGCCGACGTCGGCCGCATCGGCGACAGCCACGCCGGACTCGGCGCCTACATCAAGCACCTCGTGGAGTCATCGCCCGGACGCCTCGACGGGCTCACCATCGTGCTCGACTGCGCCAACGGTGCCGCGTACGAGACCGGGCCCAGGGTGTTCGAGCAGCTCGGTGCCACGGTCATCGCGATCCATGCCGAGCCCGACGGGCTCAACATCAACCACAACTGCGGCTCGACCCACATCCAGGACCTGCAGAAGGCCGTCGTCCTGCACGGCGCCGACGCCGGCTTCGCCTTCGATGGAGACGCCGATCGGTGCCTCGCGGTCGACGCGAACGGCGACGTCGTCGACGGCGACCAGATCCTCGCGATCCTGGCGCTGGCCGCGCGTGACGCCGGTCGGCTCACCGACAACACCGTCGTCGCGACCGTCATGAGCAACCTCGGCTTCGTCCAGGCGCTCAGCGCCGCCGAGATCACCGTCATCCAGACGTCGGTCGGCGACCGCTACGTCCTCGAGGCCATGCGCAGCGGCTCCTACAACCTCGGCGGCGAGCAGTCGGGCCACGTCATCATGAGCGACTTCGCAACGACGGGTGACGGCGTGCTGGCGGCACTCCACGTGGCCGCCCGGATGATCGAGACCGGCGAGTCGCTCGAGTCGCTGGCCTCGGTCATGAAGCGCCTCCCGCAGGTGCTCATCAATGTCCCCGACGTCGACAAGGCCCGCGCCGACACCGACCCCGTGCTCCGCGGCGAGGTCGCGATCGCGTCGGCCAAGCTCGGCAACACCGGACGGGTGCTGCTGCGCCAGTCCGGCACGGAGCCGCTCGTACGCGTGATGGTCGAGGCCGCGACGCACGACGAAGCGGCCAGCGTTGCCGAGCACCTCGCCGAGGTCGTCCGCGTCAACCTGGCGCTCTGACCCGCAGCACACACGCCCAGCTCGGTGCCGCCCGGCCCGCACTAAACTCGGCGGGTGACCAGCGCGGAGCCCTTCGACCCGACCGACGCGGCGACCTTCGCGACGTTCCACGACGCGTACGCTCGCGCGTTCAACCGCGACTTCGACCTGCCCTACTCCGCCGCCGAGCTGGCGGTCGACATGGTGGCCGACGCTTACAACGACGTCATCGCGTTCCTGGGCCGCGATCGCGAGGGTGCCGTGGTCGGCGGTGCGTGGGCTGAGCTGCCGCAGAAGGACAACCGAGACTTCGGCTTCGGCGAGGTGTTCGTGGTGCCGGAGCGTCGCCGTGAGGGACACGGCACGGCGCTCGTGGATGCGTTGGCCGCGGCCTGCCGCGCGGCCGGCCGTTCCACCCTGATGTGCGAAGGCGCCTGGGCCGTCGACGACGAGGTATCGGGGCCGAAGCGGTTCGCCGAGCACGCCGGCTTCGAGCTCGACATCCTCGATGCCCAGCGCGAGCTCATGCTGCCGGCGAAGCTTCCTGACCTCGTGATCGACCCCGCGTACGAGCTGCGTTCGTGGCGGGGAGCCTGCCCCGACGAGCTGGTCGACGGCTATGCCGACGTACGCCGGCTCATGGTGCAGGAGGCGCCCAGCGGCGACTCCGGGCTCGAGAACGAGCACTGGGACGCGGCCCGCGTGCGCACCGAGGAAGCCAAGTGGGAGAAGTCGGGCCGCGTGCCGCAGGTCAGCGTCGCGATCGCCGGGGACGGCTCGGTGGTGGGGCACACGCAGCTCGTGTTCCCGAGCGAGGGTGTGGAGGTCTACCAGTGGGACACCCTCGTCCTGCCGTCACACCGCGGCCACGGACTCGGGATGGCGCTGAAGGTGTACACGATGCACGAGTCGGCCGACCTGCTCGACGGGCGCCGCCGCATCCACACGTTCAACGCCGCCAGCAATGCGCCGATGATCGGCGTCAACGAGGCGATGGGATTCAGGCAGACCGCCTGGCTGGCTGAGTACGTCCTGGCTCTTTAGAGCTTGCGGAGGCGCACCCAGTCGACCTGGTGGTCGGGGCCCTTGCGCAACACCAGTGACGCGCGACCGCGGGTCGTCTGGATGTTCTCGCGGAGGTTGGGCCAATTGATCGTGTTCCACAGCTCGGTGGCACGGTCGACGGCTTCGTCGTCGGTCAGTGCGCTGTAGCGGTGGAAGTAGGACGCCGGGTCGGCGAAGGCCGTCTTGCGCAGCGTCAGGAACCGTTCGACGTACCACCGCCGGATGTCCTTGCTCGACGCGTCGACATAGATCGAGAAGTCGAAGAAGTCGCTGATCGCGAGACCGGGGGAGCCATCGCCGCGGGTGCGTGCGGGTGCGAGGACGTTGAGGCCCTCGACGATCACGATGTCCGGCGCCTTGAGGGTGACGACGTCATCCGTACGGTCGTACGTCAGGTGCGAGTAGACCGGGGCGGTGACCACCTCGACGCCCGACTTCACGTCGATGATGAACCGGAGCAGCGCCTTGCGGTCGTAGGACTCCGGGAAACCCTTGCGGTCGAGGATGCCGCGGCGCTCGAGCTCGGCGTTGGGGAACAGGTAGCCGTCGGTCGTCACGAGTGCGACCTCGGGACGATCTGGCGCGCTTGCCAGCAGCTCACGGATCAGCCGCGCCGTCGTCGACTTGCCCACGGCGACGGATCCGGCGATGCCGATGACGAACGGCGTGCGCTTCGGCTGGGGTCGACCGAGGAACTTGTCAGTGGCCCGGTGCAGACCGGCGGCGGCCCGGATGCGGAGGCTGATCAGCTGCGTGAGGGGGAGGTAGACCTGGCGCACCTCTTCGAGATCGAGCTCGTCGCCGAGTCCGCGTACGCGCTCGATCTCCTCGTGGCCGAGGGGTTGCGGGGCGTCGCCCGCGAGCTCGGCCCACGCGGCGCGTTCGAGCTCGACATACGGGGACAGGTCGCGCGTCATGCCGCCATTCTCCCGTCTGACGGTTGGCCACTATCCTTGACCCCATGTGCGGAATCGTTGGGTATGCCGGAGAGCGCTCCGCCGAAGAGGTTGTCATAGGTGGATTGCGTCGCCTCGAGTACCGCGGATATGACTCCGCCGGCGTCGCCCTCGTGGTCGACGGCACGATCGTCTCGGCCAAGAAGGCCGGCAAGCTGACCAACCTCGATGCCGTGCTCGAGGCCAGCCCGTTGCCGGTCGCCACCACCGGCATCGGCCACACCCGGTGGGCCACGCACGGTGCCCCCAACGACGTCAACGCCCACCCCCACCTTGACGAGTCCGGCCGGGTCGCGGTCGTCCACAACGGGATCATCGAGAACTTCGCGACGCTGCGCACCGAGCTCGAGGGCCTCGGCCACGAGATGGTCTCCGAGACCGACACCGAGATCGTGGCGCACCTGCTCCAGGAGCAGCTCACGACCACCGACGACCTGCCGGACGCCGTACGCGCCGTGTGTCGCCGGCTCGAGGGTGCGTTCACCCTGGTGATCTGCGATGCCCGCCACCCCGACGTCGTCGTGGGCGCCCGCCGCAACTCACCGCTGGTGGTCGGCCGTGGCACGGGCGAGAACTTCCTGGGCTCCGACGTCGCCGCGTTCATCGAATACACCCGCGACGCGATCGAGCTCGGGCAGGACCAAGTTGTCACGATCACGCCCGACGACATCGTCGTCACCGACTTCGACGGCAATCCGGCGGAGACCAAGGACTACCACGTCGACTGGGACGTGTCGGCCGCCGAGAAGGGCGGCTTCGAGTGGTTCATGCTCAAGGAGATCGACGAGCAGCCGCAGGCCGTCGCCGACACCCTCCTGGGCCGCCACTCACCGGACGGCCGCCTGCAGCTCGACGAGATGCGCCTGTCGGACGACGAGCTGCGCGAGGTCGACAAGATCATCGTCATCGCCTGCGGCACGTCGTTCTATGCCGCGATGGTCGCGAAGTACGCCATCGAGCATTGGACCCGGGTGCCGTGCGAGGTCGAGCTCGCCTCGGAGTTCCGATATCGCGACCCGATCCTCGACAAGAGCACGCTGGTCGTCACGATCAGCCAGTCCGGCGAGACGATGGACACGCTCATGGCGATCCGGTACGCCCGCCAGCAGCGTGCGCGGGTGCTCTCGATCTGCAACACCAACGGTTCGACGATTCCGCGCGAGTCCGACGCCGTGCTCTACACCCATGCCGGCCCGGAGATCGCGGTCGCGTCCACCAAGGGATTCCTCGCGCAGGTCGTCGCGTGCTATCTCTTCGCGCTCTACTTCGCACAGGTCAAGGGCACCAAGTACGGCGACGAGATCGCTGCGATCCTCGACGAGATCCACAAGATCCCGGCCGGCATCCAGCGGATGCTCGACGAGGGCGACACCGTACGCAAGCTCGCCACCGAGCTCGCGGGTTCGCGCTCGATCCTGTTCCTCGGCCGCCACGTCGGCTATCCCGTCGCCCTCGAGGGTGCGCTCAAGCTCAAGGAGCTGGCCTACATCCACGCCGAGGGGTTCGCGGCCGGCGAGCTCAAGCACGGCCCGATCGCGGTGGTCGAGGAGGGCTTGCCGGTGTTCGTCATCGTGCCTCCCAAGGGTCGCGACCAGCTGCAGGAGAAGACGGTCAGCAGCATCCAGGAAGTACGCGCCCGCGGCGCCCGAACCATCGTGCTGGCTGAGGACGGCGACGAGGATGTCGTGCCCTACGCCGACCACCTGATTCGCCTGCCCAAGGTGCCCACCCTGCTGCAGCCGCTCGTCGCGACGGTGCCGCTGCAGATCTTCGCCTGCGAGTTCGCCACGCAGCTCGGTCACGATGTCGACCAGCCGCGCAACCTCGCCAAGTCGGTCACGGTCGAGTAGATGGCGATCCTGGGCATTGGAGTCGACGTCGTCGATCTGAAACGGTTCCACGAGACGATCGAGCGCACCCCTGAGCTGCGCACCCGACTGTTCACCGAGGCCGAACGTGACCTGCCGGTCGAGTCGCTGGCCGGCCGCTTCGCCGCCAAGGAGGCGCTCGCCAAGGCCATGGGAGCGCCGTCCGGGCTGTCCTGGCAGGACTTCGAGATCGTCAACGACTCGCACGGTGCACCCTCGTTCAAGCTTCACGGTGCGGCGCCCGAACGCCTCGCCGCCCTGGGCATCGAGACGGTGCACCTGTCGATCTCGCACGACACCAGCGTCGCGACTGCGTTCGTCGTGACAGAGCGCTGAGGCTGCAGCGTGCTCAGGGCACACCTCGTCGCTGACATTCGCGCGGCCGAGGAAGCGCTTGCGGCGACGCTCCCTGACGGAGAGCTGATGCGCCGGGCATCGGAGGGTCTTGCCGAGCGCATCGACTTCATCCCACCCGGTGAGCTCGTCGTGATGTTGATCGGTCCCGGCAACAACGGCGGTGACGCCCTGTACGCCGCGGTTCACCTGCTGGATCGCGGCGTTCGCGTCGACCTGTGCCTGCTCGACGAGCACACGGTGCACGCCGACGGCCTCGCGGCTGCGCTGGCGGCTGGGGCGCAGATCGTTGACGAGCCGGGGGGCCAGCGGTGGTGCCTCGACGCGATGTTCGGCATCGGCGCTCGTCCCGGGCTCGAGGGAAAGGCGGCCGAGTGGGCGCGGTGGATCGATGATGAAGGGCCCTTCGTCATCGCCGTCGACACGCCGTCGGGCATCGACGTCGACGGTGGGACGCTGCCCGAGTCGTACGTGGATGCTCATCTGACGATCACGTTCGGCACCTTCAAGAACGGCCTGCTCGTCACACCCGCGACCCGTGCGGCCGGAGACACCGACAGCCTGGTCAGCGACCTGGTCGACATCGGCCTCGGACCTCATCTCGGCGCTCCGTCGCTCGAGGCGATCGAAGCACGTGATGGCCATCGGCTCCGGGACATCTTCGAGTGGATCGCTGAGCCGGCGAGTCACAAGTACTCGCGCGGTGTGGTCGGGATCGCCGCCGGCTCGGAGCAGTACGCAGGTGCAGCCCACCTCTGTGTCGCGGGCGCGCAAGCGGGCATGGCGGGGATGGTCCGTTTCGCCGGTTCGGAGGCGCTGTCCGCGCGCGTCGTCGACCGCGCACCAGAGGTCGTTGCGGCGCCCGGGCGTGTACAAGCCTGGGTCGTAGGTCCGGGCGGTGGCGACGACGTCGGTGCGCTCATCACGGCTGCGCTCGCTGACGGTGTGCCCGTCGTCCTCGACGCGGCAGCTCTAGAGGTCGAGCATCTGCCGGAGTCGTTCGACGTACCCGCGCTCCTCACGCCTCATGCCGGTGAGCTGGCCCGGCTGCTCGACACGGACCGTGAGGACGTCGAGGCGGATCCTCTCGGCCACGTCACCAAGGCGGCCGAACGGTGGAACGCCACCGTTCTGCTCAAGGGTCCGCGCACGCTGATTGCCACTCCCGGACGTCCCACCCGCGTGAACATGTCCGGGTCGACCTGGTTGGCGACCGCAGGCGCAGGCGATGTCCTGGCCGGCCTCGCCGGCTCGATGGTGGCTGCCGGCGCCGACCCGCACGATGCCGGATCGTACGCCGCGTTCCTCCACGGAGCCGCGAGCGTCGGAGCCAACTTCGGTGGCCCCGTCACGGCGTCTGACGTCGCCGCTGAGCTTCCCCGAACCATTGCCGCGTTCCACAACGAGACGTTGGATGACGACCTGTTCGACTGGAGGGACTGACGTGGCCCCGCAGGCTGAAGCGATCGTCGACCTCGACGCCTACCGCTCCAACATCGAGACCCTGGCGTCGTGTGCCCCAGGCTCCGCGCTGATGGCGGTGGTGAAGGCCGATGCGTACGGACATGGGATGCTGCAGTGCGGGCGCGCCGCACGTGAGGCC
Source organism: Aeromicrobium panaciterrae (assembly GCF_039537165.1). Lineage (GTDB taxonomy): Bacteria > Actinomycetota > Actinomycetes > Propionibacteriales > Nocardioidaceae > Aeromicrobium > Aeromicrobium panaciterrae. The sequence continues at coordinate 2,343,246 of NZ_BAAAZZ010000002.1, forward strand.
GGAGCCGACTGGCTCGGCGTCGCCACGATCGCCGAGGCGCTGGCGCTGCGCAAGGGCGGCGACACCGGCAACCTGCTGTGCTGGCTCGCCAGCCCCGGTGCAGACTTCGCGTCTGCGATCGCCGCCGACGTGGAGGTCACGGCGTCCTCCGCCGAGCAGCTCGCCGAGATCCTTGCCGCCGCCGAGCGGCCGAAGGTGCAGCTCAAGGTCGACACCGGGCTCTCCCGCAACGGCGCACACGGCGAGCAGTGGACCGCGCTCGTTGCTGCCGCCGCGCAGGCCCAGGACGTTGGCAAGGCCGAGATCACCGGCGTCTGGTCGCACTTCGCCTGCGCCGACGAGCCGGCGCATCCTGCCAACGACGAGCAGGAGAGTGTGTTCCTCAAGGCGGTCGACGAGCTTGCGGCCGCAGGCGTCACGCCCGCGCTGCGTCATCTCAGCAACTCCGCAGCGACCCTCACGCGACCCTCGGCGCACCTCGACCTGGTGCGCGTCGGCATCGCGTCCTACGGCATCAATCCCGATCGCGCCCTCGAGCACGACGCCACGCTGGTGCCGGTGATGACGCTGCAGGCACGGCTCGCAGCGGTCAAGCGGGTCACGGCCGGCACCAGCGTGTCGTACGGGCACACGTGGACCGCCGAGCGTGACACGACGCTCGGACTGGTGCCGATCGGCTACGGCGAGGGCATCCTCCGCACCGCCTCCAACCGCGGCGAGGTCGCACACGGCGACCGCCGTGCACCCGTGGCGGGGACCATCTGCATGGACCAGTTCGTCGTCGACCTCGGCGACAGCGACGCCAGCCGCGGCGACGTGGTCACGGTGTTCGGCCCCGGCGGACCCAGCGCCGACGACTGGGCCGTCGCCGCCGGCACGATCGCGTACGAGGTCGTCACTCGTCTCGGCGGCCGCATCGAGCGCACCTACCGGGGCTCGCGATGAACAAGTCCACCCGGGTCGCCACGACCGCCGGCGCTTTCGTCATCGCCGGCGTCACCGCGACCTTGCTCAACGGCCGCCAGCGTCACAAGCGGCGGCTGCGACGCGGAGAAGAGATCGAGTTCGGCTCGGTCCACAGCGCCAAGCTCACGGTCACGGCGTCCGACGGCGTACGCATCCATGCCGAGGTCGACGAAGGACCACGCAAGACCCCGACCGTGGTGTTCGTCCACGGCTGGGTCGAGACGCTCGACGTCTGGCACTACCAACGACTCGCACTGCGCGACAAGGTTCGCATGGTGTTCGTCGACCAGCGCTCCCACGGGCTCTCGGGCCGCGCCCACGCCAACAGCTCATCGATCGAGCAGCTGGCCGACGACCTGCACGTCGTCATCAACCAGCTCGCGCCCAAGGGGCCGTTGGTGCTCGTCGGGCACTCGCTCGGCGGCATGGCGATCATGCAGCTCGCGGCAGACCACCCCGAGCTGTTCGGCACGCGGGTCAAGGGGGTCGCGCTGGTGGCGACCAGCAGCGGCAAGCTGGCGCGGTCGAGCCCGGCCCTGCGCCGCGTCGCCCCGCTCGTACGCGTCGCGTCACCCGTGCTCGACTGGGGCCGCGCGTTCAACTCCTACTCGGTGATCCGCCGGTGGGGCCTTGGCCCGAACGCGCTCGAACGGCACGTGGACATGGCCAACGAGATGATCCTGCAGGCGCCGACGCACGTGCTCATGGACTTCTACCCGATCTTCCTCGAGCTCGACCTCCGTCGGGCACTCAAGACCGTGGGCAAGGCGCACACCGTCGTGATCGGCGGCACGCACGACCAGCTGACCCCGCTCAAGCACAGCCGCTACCTCGCCGACCACATCCCCAACGCCAAGCTGATCGCCGTCGAGGAGTCGGGCCACATGATCCCGTTCGAGGCCCACGAGACCGTCAGCGACGCGATCGAGTCACTGGTGGAGGAGGCGACATGACAGCGCTCAACGTCATCGAGGCGGGCCCGGAGCACGCCAAGCAGGTCGTCGAGATCATCCACCGCTCCTTCGGCGCACGCCCCACGCTCGACCCGCCGTCGACGGCCCTCGACGAGACCGAGGAGTCGGTGGCAGCCGTGCTCGCAGGTCCCGGCGGCCTGCTCGTCGAACGCCGAGGGCTGCCGATGGGGGCGCTGCTGTTCGACGAGTCCCGGCCCGGACTCCTGGGGCTGAAGCGGGTCGCGGTCGACCCCGACCTGCAAGCCCGAGGCGTGGCCTCGGCGATGGTCGGCGTCGCCGAGGACACCGCGGAGGAACGCGGCAAGGACGGCATCTGGCTGCACGTGCGCGAAGAGCTCCCCGAGACAGTGCAGTTCTGGACCCGGCGCCTCTATCATCCGCGCACGCAGGAGGGCTCGACGATCGAGTTCGGCAAGACCCTGTGGCTGTCACGGGAGATCCCGACCGCCGACGACATGAAGGCCTTCGCCGGTCGACTCTCCACGCTGTTGAGCGCTGGCGACCTGTTGGTGCTGTCGGGGGAGCTCGGAGCCGGCAAGACGACGTTCACGCAGGGGCTTGGCGACGGGCTCGGCGTACGCGGTCCGGTGACCTCGCCGACGTTCGTCATCGCCCGTACGCACCCGTCGCTGGTCGACGGCCCGCCCCTGGTGCACGTGGACGCCTACCGACTGGGCGACGCTGCCGAGATCGACGACATCGACCTCGATGCGACGACCGATGACGCGGTCACGGTCGTGGAGTGGGGCGACGGCGTCGCCGAGCAGCTCAGCGACAGCTGGCTGCATGTCCGCATCGAGGTGCGCCGCGCCCACGAGAACGATCCGCTCGGCACCGCGGTCGACGCCGACAGCGACGAGACCCGGGTCATCACGGTCAAGCCACACGGCCCCCGCTGGGTCGGTGTACCCCTCCGGTCGACGTTGCTCGGGACATCAACCGTCTAAGGTCGACTCGTGCTTCTCCTTGCGTTCGACACGGCCACGCCCGCGATCACGGTGGCGGTCCACGACGGCTCGGCCGTCGTCGGTGAGGCATCCGGCCACGGCGCGATGGCCCACGGCGAGCTGCTGGCCCCCGCGATCCGCGATGCCATGAAGCAGGCCGGTGCCGCGATGGCCGATCTCACCGACGTCGCCGTTGGCGTCGGGCCAGGACCGTTCACGGGACTGCGGGTCGGCGTCGTCACCGCCCTCACCCTCGGCTCGACACTGGGACTCACGCAGCACGGAGTCTGCTCGCTCGACATCGTCGCGGCGGACGTTCGGGCCGAGGCGGAGTTCCTGGTCGCCACGGATGCGCGCCGCAAGGAGGTCTACTGGGCGCGCTACGACGCCGACGGTGCACGACTCGACGGTCCGCACGTGTCACTGCCGGCAGACCTGGCGCACCAGCACCCCGACCTGCCGACGTACGGGCGCGGAGGAGAGCTGTACGACGGCGTGCTCCGGCCTGCAGGAGATGCCGTGGACCCGCGCGCTGCTGCGCTCGCCGAGGCGGTCGTCGCCGGACGGGTCATCGAGCTGCCGCTCGAGCCGCTCTACCTGCGCCGCCCCGATGCGGTGCCGCAGATCGTCAACAACCGCGCATGATCCGCGGAGCCACCGATCGGGATGTCGCCGCGATCGTCACGATCGAGGCCGAGTGCTTCGGGTCGGATGCGTGGAGCGAGCAGCTCGTACGTGAGCAGCTCGCCGCAGAGCATCGCATCGTCCTGGTCGACGACCCCGTCGCGTACGGCGTCGTCTCGGTGCTGGGTGATGTCGCCGACCTCGACCGCATCGCCGTGCTGCCGTTCGCCCGCCGTCGTGGAGTCGCCGGGGGGCTGCTCGAGCAGCTCATCGAGGCCGCGGGCGGGCACGGGGCCGAGCGCCTGCTGCTCGAGGTCGCGGCGGACAACGACGCGGCGATCGGGCTGTACGAGTCGTTCGGATTCACCACGATCAACACCCGCAAGGGCTACTACCCGCGCGGCGTCGACGCGCTCGTCATGGAGAGGGAGATCGCATGAGGGAGAACTTTGCATCTGGTTCGCCGTGGGAGGACGCGGTGGGCTATTCACGCGTCGTCACGGTCGGCGACTCGGCATGGGTCGCCGGCACGACGGCAACGGTCGACGGAGAAGTTGTCGGCGTCGGAGATGTGTACGAGCAGGCGCGCGTGGCGTTCGGCATAGCCGTCGAGGGCCTTCGTGCCGCAGGATTCGCCGCGGCTGACGTCGTCCGCACTCGGATGTTCGTGACCGACATCGCACTGTTCGACGAGGTCGGCCGGGCGCACAGCGAGTTCTTCGACTCCGTGCGGCCTGTCGCCACGATGGTCGAGGTCTCGGGCCTCGCACTGCCCGAGCACCTGATCGAGATCGAGATAGACGCCCAGCGCTCTCGTGACACCCGTGGCACCCTGAAGGCATGACCGAGACACCTGAAGGCCTGCCCGACGAGTCCGACAACCTTGACCAGCTCCAGCCTGACGACACCCTGATCGACCGGGGCGTCGACGACGTGCTCGACGAGGGCTATTCGCCGTCGGAGAAGTGGTCAGCGGGTGAGGGCTTCGGCTCCACTGCCGACGAGGCGCTCCAGGGCGAGAACCTCGACCAGCGCCTCGCCCAGGAGGAACCCGACGTCGACCCGTACGCCGAGGACGACGGTGAAGATCTCGACGACGGTGAAGTCGGCAGCGAACGCGCCGGCCGACTCGTCGATCCCGACCAGGGACTCGGCGAGGACGTCGACTCCGAGCTGGTGGGCGAGGACGTCGGCATCGACGGTGCGGGTGCCAGTGCCGAAGAGGCCGCCGTACATGTCGTGGACGACGAGTAAGCCGCGACAGCCATTAGGCTCACCTGATGCGAGACATCACGTACCCGCCGGTCATCCTCACCGCCAAGGCATTGTTCAAGGTGCTGGGCATGAAGTTCCAGATGTCCGGGACGGAAAACATCCCGCGCACGGGCGGCGCGATCCTCGCGGCCAACCACATCGGGTATGTCGACTTCATCTTCGACGGCTTCGCGGCGCACCCCAACAAGCGCCTGGTGCGCTTCATGGCCAAGAAGGACGCGTTTGACAACAAGATCTCCGGCCCGATCATGCGATCGCTGCATCACATCTCGGTCGACCGTGAGCACGGCGTCGAGTCCTACAACCAGGCCGTCGAGTACGCCCGCAACGGTGAGATCGTCGGCATCTTCCCCGAGGCCACCATCAGCCGCTCCTTCGAGATCAAGGAGCTCAAGACGGGTGCCGTACGCATGGCCGCCGAGGCCGGCGTACCGCTGATCCCGATGGTCACCTGGGGCACCCAGCTGCTCAAGACCAAGGACCACGACTCCGACCTCACGGGTCGCGGCAAGACGATCGGCCTGCACGTCGGTGAGCCGCTCGAGGTCACGGGCGAGGATCCGGTCGCCGAGACCGAGATGCTGCGCCAGGCCATGAGCGCTCTGCTCGACAAGGCCATCGCCGACTACCCGATCCGCCCCGAGGGGCAGTGGTGGGCGCCAGCGCGTCATGGCGGGACGGCTCCCACGCCCGAGCAGGCCAAGAAGCTCGATGAGGAAGAACAGATCGCTCGCGCAGCGAAGCGAGCCGCCAGGACCGATTAGTCGCCGACTGTGCCGTCGGCCATCTCGCGCAGCAGGTCGAGATGGCCGTTGTGCCGGGCAGTCTCCTCGATGAGGTGCAGGACGACCCAGCGCACGTTGGGGTGGAAGTCCTTGAGCACCTTGTCGGCCTCGGCGTCGAGATCGAGATCGGCGAGCAGCGAACGCGTGAGCTGCACCTGCTCGGAGTAGCCGTCGATGACCTCCTGCAACGGCACCGTGAGCCCGGCTTCGAGCTCTCCATCGGGGTGCTCCTCGCTCCAGGGTGCGCGATCGTCACGGCCAAGGAGCACGACCTCGACCCAGTAGTGCTCGTTCCAGCGCAGGTGGTTGAGCAGCGACGCGGGGTTGGTCAGCGGCGACGTGGAGACCGGGGCCGTACGGGCCAGCTCCTGCGACAGGCCGCGCACCTTGAACAACGCGGTCTGCTGGACGTACTCCAGCATCTGCATCAGGACGGAGCGCTCATCGCCGGCGGGGGGAGTGTCGGTGCGGACCATCCGTCCACCCTGACACACTCCGCCTGTCAGAATGACTCGGTGAGCACAGAGCCCCTGGTACTCGGAATCGAGTCGTCGTGTGACGAGACCGGTGTCGGCATCGTCCGTGGCACGGAGCTGCTCGCGCACGCGCTCTCGTCGAGCATGGAGGAGCACGTACGGTTCGGTGGCATCGTGCCGGAGGTGGCCAGCCGCGCCCACCTCGAGGCGATGGTCCCGACGTTGGAGCAGGCCTATGCGGAGTCCGGCGTACGCATCCAGGACGTCGACGCGATCGCCGTCACCAGCGGGCCGGGACTCACGGGTGCGCTGCTGGTCGGCGTGGCCGCCGCCAAGGCTCTGGCACTCGCCCACGACAAGCCCCTTTACGGCGTCAACCACCTCGCCGCGCATGTTGCGGTCGACCAGCTCGAGCACGGTCGCTTCGACGGCCGGATGGCGGCGATGCTGGTCAGCGGCGGCCATACCGAGATCCTGCTCGTCGACGACATCGCCACCGACATCACGCTGCTCGGCCAGACGATCGACGATGCCGCGGGGGAGGCATTCGACAAGGTCGCCCGTCTCCTGGGACTGCCCTATCCCGGCGGGCCCCACATCGACCGGGTCGCCCGTGAGGGTGACGGCACCGCGTACGACTTCCCGCGGGCGCTGACCACCGGCCGCGACGTCGAGAAGTACAAGTACGACTTCTCGTTCTCCGGGCTCAAGAGCGCCGTCGCACGACTCGTCCAGCACGAGGAGCGCATGGGTCGTACGTTCAACGTCGCCGATGTCGCGGCGGCGTTCCAGGACTCGGTGTGCGACGTGCTGACTAAGAAGACCATCGCGGCCTGCAAGGACCACGACGTCGACACCCTGATCATCGGTGGCGGCGTGGCCGCCAATGCGCGTCTGCGTCACTTCGCTGAGGCGCGGGCCGCCAAGGCCGGCATCACGGTACGCGTGCCGCGTCTCGGCCTGTGCACCGACAACGGCGCCATGGTGGCGGCACTGGGCGCCGAGATCGTGCGCCGTGGACTCCCGCCGTCGTCGCTGGATCTCCTGGTCGACTCGAGCATGCCGGTCACGCAGGTCCTGGCCGCCTGACCATGCATGGTGCACGGGGCAAGCTCCCCGTCGACGGGCTGAAGGCCGAAGAGTGCTGACGACGCTGGCGGTCGACAACTACCGATCGATCCGCAGCCTCCGGCTCGAGCTCGACGCGCTCAACGTGGTGACAGGTGCGAACGGTGTCGGCAAGTCGAGCCTCTACCGCGCGTTGCGGCTGCTCGCGTCCTGCGCCAGCGGCGGGGTCGTGGCTGCCCTGGCGACCGAGGGCGGGCTGGCATCGACGCTGTGGGCCGGTCCGGAGATGATCAGCGATGCCATGCGGCGCGGCGACGTACCCGTGCAGGGCACGCGTCGTACCGAATCGGTGGCCCTGCGACTCGGGTTCATGACCGACGAGTTCGGCTACTCGATCGATCTCGGCTATCCGCCCCCGGCGCGGACAGCGTTCGGCCGCGACCCGGAGATCAAGGCCGAGTCGATCTGGCATGCGCCGCAGCTTCGACCGTCGACCCTGCTGTCGGAGCGCAAGAACGCCGCCGTACGCCTCCGGGAGCCGGACGGATCGTGGCGCCAGCTCCTCAAGCCCCTCGATCCCGGCGACTCGATGCTGTCGCAGGTCGCCGATCCTGTCGCTGCACCCGACGTGCTGATGGTGCGCGAACAGGTACGCCGGTGGCGGTTCTACGACCACGTGCGCACCGACGTCGATGCGCCCGCCAGGCAGTCGCGGCTCGGCACGCGTACGCCCGTGATGAGCGCCGACGGGTCCGACATCGCCGCCGCGCTGCAGACCATCATCGAGGTCGGCGACCGCGGCGCCCTGGACGCCATCGTCGACCGGGCGTTCCCGGGCAGCTCGGTCCGGGTTGAGGTCGCCGAGGACGGTCGCTTCGAGGTCCGGCTCAGCCAGCCCGGCATGCTCCGGCCGCTCGGCACCACCGAGCTGTCCGACGGCACGCTGCGCTTCCTGCTGTGGGCGGCCGCGCTGCTCACCCCGAGGGCGCCTGAGCTCATGGTGCTCAACGAGCCCGAGACCAGCCTGCACCCCGATCTGCTCCCGGCCCTGGGTGAGCTGATCGTCAACGCGTCCGAGCACAGCCAGGTCATCGTCGTGACACATGCGGCGGCCCTGTCGGCGATTGCCGACAAGGCGGGCGCACGTGCGATCGAGCTGGTCAAGGACACCGGCGAGACGCTGGTGGCGGGCCAGGGCAGGTTCGACGGTCCGAGCTGGTCCTGGCCCAAACGCTAGGGCGTGACGAAGGGTGGCGCGCGAAGAGCGATTCCGAGGTCGGTCCTCGCTACGATCGAAGCCTCCTGCAGAAACGGTGGTGGCCATGAAGCGCTCCCTGCGACTCGCCGCAGCGACGATCGTGATGGCGGCGGCACTCAGCGCCTGTGGTGACGACGAACCTGCCGCGCCGGTGGAGGTCACGTCAGCACCCACGCCGACCTCGACCGCGACGCTGACAGGCGCATCGACCGACGAGGTCAACGAGGCGTCCGACCTGTTCGGCCAGCTCGTGGGAGTCAGGGTGGGGGACCACCCGGGCTTCGACCGGGTCGTGCTCGAGTTCGCCAAGGACGTGCCCGGCTACTCCATCAAGTACGTCGAGTTGCCCGTCACCGAGGACGGCTCTGGTGAGCCCGTCGACCTCCCCGGAGCGGACTTCGCCGTACAGATCGTCATGACCCCCGCGTCGGGCTTCGACATGGAGGCCGGCAAGGCGACCTACACGGGACCCAAGACCGTCTCCAGCGACAAGACAGCTGAGATCACCGGAGTCGTCGACTCGGGAGACTTCGAGTCGCTGCTCAGCTGGGCCGTCGGGCTGCGCCACGAGGTGCCGTTCAAGGTCACCAAGCTGAGCAATCCCGCGCGCCTGGTCGTCGACTTCCAGACCAGCTAGCTCAGTCGCGCGATCTGGGCAGTCACAAGATTCCCAGCAGGACCTCGGTTCCTGTCACTCCTGCCACGTTGCAACAGGGGTGAGGTGCCAGTTTTCTGGCTCCTGCTGGGAATCTTGTGACTGCTGATCGCTACTTCAGGAAGTTGTCCAGCGCTTCGCTGATCAGGGTCACGGGGCTCACACCGCGTTCCTTGGCCGCCGTCGTGATGCGCGACTCGAGGGCCGTCGTCATGAGCGCCGGCTCTCCGGTCGGCCGGTCGCGGTCGAACACCTTCATCGCGGCGATCACGACCGTACCGAGCACGTCGAGGATCCCGACGACGCCGAAGGTCCGCCAAAAGCCGTCGCCGAGATCTGCGCCGTCCACGATCGCGAGGGAGATCATGGCGGCGACGACGGTGATCGACACGAGCGTGGCCACCAGCAGCCAGCTGAGCCGGCCGCGCTCGGCGATCGCCAGCATCAGACATGACTGGGCGATCGAGGCGGCGATCGTGATGCCGACACCGAACGTGTCCCACACGGGTTGGTCGCCGTCGTAGCCACCCCAGGTCAGGGCCAGGGCGAGGACGAACGGGACCAGCGACACGAGCCCGCCGACGATTCCGACGATCGCGGTCGGCTTGCCGGCGACGGCGAGGTAGCACAGCACGGCGATCGACTCGGCGCCCACGATCACGGTGGTGAGCAGCACCTGCCCTTCGGTCTCGCCGAAGTCACCGCCGCCGAGCAGGGCGATGATCCCCATCAGCGCCGCGATGGAGAACGAGCCGATGACGAGCCAGACGACGAGCTTGCGCAGATCCTTCATGCGCTGCATCCTCGCGCAAGGTGCCGGGGCATGTCTCCACTTGTGTCAAGAACGCGCGACGGCGCGGGTGAAGCGGACCGTCCGTCCCGGCACCGCCTGCGCGAGCTGATCGGTGTGCCGGTCGAGCACGACCGCGATCACGGGGTAGCCGCCGGTGACGGGGTGATCCGGGCCGAGCACGATCGGCCGGCCCTCTGCTGTCACCTGGATGCTGCCGCGGACACAGGGCTCGCTCGGCAGCTCGTCGGTGCGTGATCGCTCCAGGGCCGGCCCGGTCAGTCGTACGCCCACCCGGTCGGACGAGGTGTCGACGTGCCACGAGGACTCGAGCAGCAGGCGTACGGCTGCCACGGTGAACCAGTCGTCGCGCGGGCCGATCGCCACCTCGAGCGTCAGGTCGCCGGTACGTCCCAGCGGTGGCACGTCCTCCAGGTCGGGCCGGGGGCTCGGCGGTCCGAGCTCGAGACGGTCGCCGACCGCCAACGCCGCAGGTCCGAGACCTGCCAGGGTGTCGGTCGAACGTGAGCCGAGCTCCTCGGCAATCAGGAGGCCACCTGACACCCCGACGTACGACCGCAGGCCCGACCGGGACGCTCCCACGGCGAGTCGCTGACCCGACTGCAGGGGCACCGCGCGCCCGTACGCCGCCGGGTCGCCGTCGATCGTGATCGAGCCCGCTCCGCCGGTCACCGCAACGTTGACGGACCGCTCTGCACGAAGGACGAGTCCTCCGCCCAGCAGCTCGATGGCCGCGCAGCCGGGATGGTTGCCGAGCAGGGCGTTCACCTGGCGCAACGCGGTGCGGTCGAACGCGCCGGACCGGCTCACGCCGAGGTGCCCCAGGCCCGGGCGCCCGAGGTCCTGCACGAGGCTGAGCAGGCCAGGGGACTCGACGACGAGAGTCATCGCGCGACGAACCTGACAGCCATCCCGGCGACCAGCAGCGCGGGTGGCTCGCGGCCGGTGTCCCACATCGCCAGCTCGGTGTGGCCGACGAGCTGCCAGCCGCCCGGCGACTGCCGGGGATAGACACCGCTGAACTCACCGGCCACCCCCACCGATCCGGCCGGCACCCGGGCTCGCGGTGACTCGCGGCGCGGGACGTGGAGGCGAGGATCGCCGCCGACGAGGTAGGAGAACCCGGGAGCGAATCCTCCGAACGCGACGGTCCACGGAGTGCCCGTGTGTGCTTCGACGACCTCGTCGACGCTCAGTCCGGTGAGGCGCGCCACGTCGCCCAGGTCGGCACCGTCGTACGTGACCGGCACCTCGATCTCCGGCTGGCCGGGCAACGCCACCGAGTCCGCCGGCCTGGTCTGGTCGACGAGGGACCACAGCGTGCCGGGATCTCCGCGCAGCAGCACGGTACGAGCCCCGAGCACCGCCTCAGCCTGGTCGTGCAGCGCGGCAAACCAGCTCTGCGCCTCGTCGAGCGACTCGCAGTCGAGCAGCAGGGCGGTGTCGCCGTACGGCCTGAGGTTCACGCGGTGACGCTCATCAGCTCGGTCCCCGCCGACTCCAGGGCTGCCCGCACCGAACGTGCCAGATCGACCGCGCCGGGGCTGTCGCTGTGCACGCACACCGACGAGACGGTGCTCATCAGGCGCACGGCCTGCGCTGCCACGGCGTCAGGGTCGTCGAGCACGGCACCCGCCTGGCTGCGGGGTACGAGCCTGCCGTCGGAGGTGTAGGCGCGATCGGCGAAGCCTTCGCGGATGACCGGTAGGCCGGAGCTCTCCGCGATCGCCAGTGACGTCGATCCGGGGAGCCCGAGCAGGGGCAGCGACACATCGAGGGCCAGGAGCGCATCCACCACGGCCTGCGCCTGGACGTCGTCGTCCACGATCGTGTTGTAGAGCGCGCCGTGAGGCTTGACGTACGAGACCGAGCTGCCGGCCGCCCTGGCGATCTCGTCGAGCAGCCCGATCTGGCCGAGCAGCTGGTCGGTGAGCTCGGCTGGACGGATGTCGACGCGGATCCGGCCGAAGTTCGCACGGTCCGGATAGCCGACCTGCGCGCCGATGGCGACCCCGCGGTCGATGGCGGCGTCGCAGGTCGCGCGCATCAGATCCGCGTCACCGGCATACGCCCCGCAGCACACGTTGGCGCTCGTGACGACGTCGAGAAGGGCGATGTCCTCGCCCGACGTCCACCGGGGCCACGACTCGCCCAGGTCGGCATTGAGGTCGATCCGCATACCGCGAGCGTAGGCCGTGTCTGGTCGCTCAGAGTCGATCAACGAGGAATGCCCTGCCCTCGCCGCGCACCCGCGTCATGATCACGGTCGCCGGGTTGGGGCCCTTGAGCTTGAGCCGCTTCACGAGCTCCTCGGGCACGATGTCGACGCCGCGCTTCTTGACCGTCAGCGTGCCGATACGGCGCACCTGGAGCGCCGCCTTGAGTGGCTTCTCCCGGTACGGCAGCTCGTCGATCACCCGGAAGCCCCGCGCCAACGGCGTGCTCGCGGCCCGGTCGGAGGTCACGTACGCGATCTTGGCGTCCATCAGCCAGCCGCCGATGTCGGCGGCGAGCTCGCCGACCAGACCCGAGCGGATGACGGCGTCGTCGGGCTCGTAGATGTATGCACCCGGCTGACCCAACGCAGCCAGCTCGCCGACTGCGACGAGACCGTGGCCGGACGGGAGCACCGTGGCGCGGCGGGTGGCGGTCGCAAACGGCGCACCCCACAGGCACGCCTCGACCAGGTCGCCGCCGTCGCTGACCCATTCGGCCTCGACGCCGTCCGGTACGGCGTCGTGCGCCAGGCCCGGCATGACCTTCGCGACGGCTCGACGTTCCAGCAGGTGGCGCACCCAGTCCCACGGAGGCTGCAGGTCGGCGGTGGAGAACGTACGACCGCGGCCGTCACGTCGTGCAGGATCGACGAACGCAACCTCGTCCGGAGCCACCTCGACGCCGCGTACGTCCCCGGTGACCACCTCACCGTCGAGCTCGAGGGCCCGCAGGTTGGCGGCCGCGATGGCGGCGCGTACGGGATCCAGCTCGACACCGCGTACGCGGAGCCCTGCGCGGGCCATCGCGACCAGGTCGCCGCCGATGCCGCACCCGAGGTCGACGACGGCGGAGGCGCCCGTCGACGCGATGCGCGTGGCACGGTGCGTCGCGACGCGCTGCCTCGTCGACTGCTCCAGCGCGTCGTGCGTGAAGTACATCCGCCCTGCGTCGTCACCGAACTTGGCGGCCGCCTTGCCGCGCAGGTGGTGCTGCGTCACGGCGGCGGCGACGAGGCCCGAGGCGTACGTCTTGCGGAGGCGGGTGCCGAGCGCGAGATCGCTCTGCGTACCAGCGCTCTGGGACACCTCGTCGAGCAGCAGCTGGCCCGCAGGAGAGAGCAGCTTCTCGAACGTGGCCAGGTCCATGACGGAAGTCTGCCGTGTGACCGGAGCTTCGAGTTCAGCGGAGCGCGAACACCCTTAGCACTCTGAAGGGGAGAGTGCTAGGTTTCGTATTGGCGCTCTCGTATTGAGAGTGCCAGCAACGGTGGTGCATGACCCCCGCGACGGCGTGCCCACCAGCGTCCAGAGTTCCACCGCCTGAAAGGGGAGGTCGACACGTGTCGGTCACCATCAAGCCGCTCGAAGACCGTCTGGTCATCCAGGCTGTCGAAGCCGAGCAGACCACCAAGTCGGGACTGGTCATTCCAGAAACCGCCAAAGAGAAGCCGCAGGAAGGTCTTGTCGTCGCAGTAGGCCCCGGTCGGGTCGACGACAACGGCAACCGCGTTCCGATCGACGTCGCCGTTGGCGACAAGGTCATTTTCAGCAAGTACGGCGGAACCGAGGTCAAGTACGACGGAGACGAGTACCTCATCCTCTCCGCTCGCGACGTCCTCGCCGTCGTTTCGTGATGTGACGCCCCGGCACCCCTCAGGGTGCCGGGGCATCCCACGCCCTGAGCAACAGAGTCACCCCACAACTTTCGAAAGAAGTCACCTCCATGCCCAAGATCCTCGAATTTGACGAGAACGCCCGCCGCGCGCTCGAGCGTGGCGTCGACAAGCTCGCTGACACCGTCAAGGTCACGCTCGGCCCCAAGGGTCGCTACGTCGTGCTCGACAAGAAGTGGGGAGCTCCCACGATCACCAACGACGGCGTGACCGTCGCCCGTGAGGTCGAGCTCGACGACCCCTTCGAGAACCTCGGCGCCCAGCTCGCCAAGGAAGTCGCCACCAAGACCAACGACGTCGCCGGTGACGGTACGACCACCGCGACCGTGCTCGCCCAGGCGATGGTCCACGAGGGCCTCCGCGCCGTCGCGGCCGGCTCCAACCCGATGGGCCTCAAGAAGGGCATCGAGGCTGCGGTCGCCGCCGTCGTCGAGCAGCTCCACAAGCTCGCCCGCCCGGTCGACGACGTCAAGGACATGACCGACGTCGCCACCGTCTCGTCGCGCGACTCGCACATCGGTGAGCTCATCGCCGAGGCGTTCGACAAGGTCGGCAAGGACGGTGTCATCACGGTCGAGGAGTCCAACACGATGGGCACCGAGCTCGAGTTCACCGAGGGCATGCAGTTCGACAAGGGCTACCTGTCGCCCTACATGGTCACCGACACCGAGCGCATGGAAGCCGTGCTCGACGATCCCTACATCCTCGTCAACCAGGGCAAGATCTCCTCGGTCAGCGACATCCTCCCGCTGCTGGAGAAGGTCGTCGCGGCCGGCAAGACGCTGTTCATCATCGCCGAGGATGTCGACGGTGAGGCGCTCTCGACGATCGTCGTCAACAAGATCCGTGGCACGTTCACCTCGGTCGCCGTCAAGGCTCCCGCGTTCGGCGACCGCCGCAAGGCCATGCTGCAGGACATCGCCTCGCTGACCGGCGCAACCGTCGTGACGCCTGACGTCGGGCTCAAGCTCGACCAGGTCGGCCTCGAGGTGCTCGGCACGGCTCGCCGTGTCGTCGTCACCAAGGACGCCACCACGATCATCGACGGCGGCGGCGACAAGGCCGAGGTCGAGGGCCGCGTCAACCAGATCAAGGCCGAGATCGAGCTGTCCGACTCCGACTGGGACAAGGAGAAGCTCCAGGAGCGTCTCGCCAAGCTGGCCGGCGGCGTCTGCGTCGTCAAGGTCGGCGCGGCCACCGAGGTCGAGCTCAAGGAGAAGAAGCACCGCATCGAGGATGCCGTCTCGGCGACTCGTGCAGCGATCGAGGAGGGCATCGTCGCCGGCGGCGGTTCTGCTCTCGTCCATGCCGTCTCAGTGCTGTCCGACAACCTCGGTCTCACCGGCGACGAGGCGATCGGTGTCCGCATCGTGCGCATCGGTGCCGACGCCCCGCTGGAGTGGATCGCCCGCAACGGCGGCGTCTCCGGTGAGGTCGTCGTCAACAAGGTGCGCGAGAGCGGCGAGGGCTACAACGCCGCCACCGGTGAGTACGGCGACCTGGTGGCCCAGGGCGTCCTCGACCCGGTCAAGGTGACGCGTTCTGCGCTCGCCAACGCCGCGTCGATCACGGCCATGCTGCTGACGACAGAGACGCTGATCGTCGAGAAGCCCGCCGAAGAGGCTCCGGACGCGCACGCCGGTCACAACCACTGACACCCGCAACTCAAGCGGGCTCCACTCTCACGAGCGGAGCCCGCTTTTGCGTGCGGATAGATTCGTCGGCGTGAGCCCTCCCCACCACGACTTTGAAGGCGTACGCGCGGAGTTCGAGCTCCCTCCGGCCGCCGACACCGACCGGTTCCCAGCTGGCGTACTCGCCGAGGCCGCCACGATCGCCGATGCGGCTCGTGCCGATCTCGAGGACGCGACGGCGATCCCGTTCGTGACGATCGACCCGCCCGGTGCCAAGGACCTCGACCAGGCGATGTTCCTGGAGCGATCGGGTGACGGGTTCACGGTGCACTACGCGATCGCCGACCTCGGAGCAGTCATCCCGCCCAACGGTGCGGTCGACACCGAGGCTCGCCGCCGCGGCCAGACGATCTACCTGCCCGATGGACGCGTACCGCTCCACCCGCCGATCCTGTCCGAGGGTGCGCTGAGCCTGCTCGCCGATCAGGTACGTGGCGCCGCCGTGTGGACGATCGAGGTCGGCGCCAACGGCGAGCTGGGCGAGGTGTCCGTACGCCGCGCGCTCGTGAAGTCGGTCGCCCAGCTCGACTACGACGGCGTACAGAAGTCGTTCGACGCCGGCTCTCCGCACTCGTCGCTCGAGCCGCTTGCCGACCTGGGCCGGTTGCGGCAGCAGGTGCGTGTCGACCGCGGCGCGATCGAGCTGGCGCTGCCGGAGCAGGAGGTCTATAGAGTCCCCCGCAAGCGGGAGGTGCCCCCGGGCGACGACTGGCGGGTCGCGATGCGCGTCCGCACCGAGGTCGATGGCTGGAACGCCGAGGTCTCGCTGTTGACCGGCATGGCGGCCGCCCAGCTGATGCTCCGCGAGGAGGTCGGCCTGCTCCGTACGCTTCCGCCCGCTGACGAGAGAGCCACGAGATCGTTCCTGGCAACTGCGAAGACCCTGGGCGTCACGGTTCCCGAGGGTGCCACCCCGGCGCACGTGCTGCTGGCGCTCGACACCTCACGTCCGGCATCCCTCGCGCTCATGACAGAGGCCACCCGGCTCCTGCGCGGCGCGGGCTACGAAGCGTTCGACGGTTCGCGTCCGGTGCTGGTCGACCATGCCGGTGTCGGCGGGCCGTACGCGCACGTGACGGCGCCCTTGAGGCGGTTGGCCGACCGATTCGGCACCGAGGTCTGCCTGGCGATCTGTGAGGGGCGAGCCGTGCCCGAGTGGGTGCGCGAGGCCCTGCCGACGCTGCCCGAGATCATGCGTACGACGGACCAGCTCGCACACAAGGTGGACCGCACGTGCATCGACCAGGCGGAGGTCTGGTCGTTGGCGAAGCGCGTCGGCGAGTCGTTCACGGCGGTCGTGACCCACGTCGATCAATCTGGCGCAGAGGTCGTGCTGTACGAGCCGCCGGTGATCGCCAGGTGCACGGGCAGGGGCATGCGTGAAGGGGCGGAGATCGCGGTCCGCCTCGCGACGGTCGACGAACGACGACGCGAGGTCGCGTTCACGTACGAGGGGTAGCCGCAGACGTTCCAGTCACTTAGGTTAGGCTGGCCTTATGAAAATGCGACTCCCCGCGGCCATCGCCGCGCTAGCCCTGACCCTCGCCGCGTGTGGCTCGTCCGACGACGACAGCGCGTCCGGACCCTGGACCTTCACCGACGACCTTGGCAATTCGATCAAGCTCGACGCTGCGCCCGAACGACTCCTCGTGCAGTCGTCGATGGCCGCAGCGCTGACCGATCTGGGTCTCGGCGACGAGATCGTCGGTACGTTCGGCCCGCTCAAGAACGCCGCCGGCGAACCCGACTCCCAGGTTGCCGGCCTCGACGTCGATGACGTCACCGACGTCACCGCCGCCGGTGAGTACGGTGCGATCGACCTCGAGAAGGCTGCGACGCTCAAGCCCGACCTCGTGGTCACGAGCGCCTACCTCGACGACGATCTCTGGTACGTCAACGACGCCACCGCCAAGGACCTCGTGAAGCTCGCACCGATCGCGGTCGTCAGCTTCGACGGCAAGACCCTGCCGGAGCTGCTCGACGGCACCGAACGGGCAGCCAAGGCGCTGGGCGCCGACCTGGGCGACGATGACGTGAAGGAAGCGCACGACGCGTTCGACGCAGCGGCGAAGAGGGTCAAGGACGCGGGCACCAAGCTCGGAGACCGCAAGATCCTCGCCGGATCACCGTCCAAGGAGCTGTTCTACGCCTCCAACCCTGACATCAGCCCCGACCTGAGCTACTGGCGCAAGGAGCTCGGACTGCCCCTCGTCGTACCCGACAACCCCGACCCGGGCGGCTACTTCGAGAGCCTGAGCTGGGAGAAGGCCGACAAGTACCCGGCCGACATCTTCCTGTACGACGACCGCACCGGCGAGGCCGGCCTGAAGCTGCTCGACGACCAGCCGGTCTTCCAGACCTTGGCAGCGGCCAAGAACAAGGCTTACATCCCGTGGACGTCGGTGGCCCCGCCGAGCTACCAGGCGTACGCCGACCTGATGAACCGTCTCGCCGACGACCTCGCCAAGGTGAGCTAGGGCAGGGGTGCTCGAACTCACCAGATGAGGGGACAAACCGTCTGCTCCATGACCCGTACAATTGGTTCATGGAGCAGACGGGCATCCCAGACAAGTTCGCGGCCCTCGGGCTGACCTATGACGACGTGCTCCTCCTGCCGGGACTGTCCGACCTCAACCCGTCCGAGATCGACACCACGGCGCGACTGACCCGTGGCATCAACCTGAAGGTGCCGCTCATCAGTGCGGCGATGGACACCGTGACCGAGTCGCGCATGGCCATCGCGATGGCCCGCGAGGGCGGCATCGGGGTGCTGCACCGCAACCTCTCGCTCGAGGACCAGGCCTACCAGGTCGACCTGGTCAAGCGGACCCAGACCGGCATCATCTCCAACCCCGTGACGATCGGCCCCGACGCGACGCTGGAGGACCTCGACCGTACGTGTGGCGAGTACCGCGTCTCCGGACTCCCGGTCGTCGACACCGACAACCGGCTGCTCGGCATCATCACCAACCGCGACCTGCGCTTCACGCCCGTCGCCGAGTGGGCCTCGACCAAGGTCGACGAGGTCATGACCCCGATGCCCCTCATCACCGGCCACGAGGGCATCTCCCGCGAGGACGCCACGCTGCTGTTGCGCAAGCACAAGCGTGAGCGCCTGCCCCTGGTCGACGACTCCGGTCGCCTCGCCGGCCTGATCACGGTCAAGGACTTCGTGAAGTCCGAGCAGTTCCCCGATGCGTCCAAGGACGCCGACGGCCGGCTGATGGTAGGCGCCGCGATCGGTTACTTCGGCGATGCCTGGCAGCGCGCGACGACGCTGATCGAGGCCGGCGTCGACGTGCTCGTCGCCGACACGGCCCACGGCCACGTACGCATGCTGCTCGAGATCGTCGAGCGGCTCAAGACCGACCCTGCGACCAAGCACGTCCAGGTCATCGGCGGCAACGTCGCGACCCGCGAGGGCGCTCAGGCATTCGTCGACGCCGGCGCCGACGCCGTCAAGGTCGGTTTCGGTCCCGGCTCGATCTGCACCACCCGCGTCGTCACGGGTTGCGGCGTTCCGCAGATCACGGCGGTCTACGAGGCGTCGCTGGCGTGCAAGCCCGCCGGCGTACCCGTCATCGCCGACGGCGGCCTCCAGCAGTCCGGTGACATCGCCAAGGCACTGGTCGCCGGCGCCGACACCGTGATGATCGGTTCGATGCTGGCTGGCGTCGAGGAGTCGCCCGGCGAGGTCGTGTTCGTCAACGGCAAGCAGTTCAAGGCCTACCGCGGCATGGGGTCACTCGGCGCGATGAGCAGCCGCGGCAAGAAGTCCTACTCCAAGGACCGCTACTTCCAGGCCGAGGTCACCAGCGACGACAAGATCGTGCCCGAGGGCGTCGAGGGCCAGGTCGCGTTCCGCGGCCCGCTCTCCGCCGTCGCGCACCAGCTCATCGGTGGTCTCAACCAGTCGATGTTCTACGTCGGCGCACGTACGATCCCCGAGCTGCAGGACAAGGGCCGCTTCGTACGCATCACATCGGCGTCGCTCAAGGAGAGCCACCCCCACGACATCCAGATGACCGCCGAAGCACCCAACTATTCGTCCCGATGACTCGCTCCAGCGAATCACTCGGGATGAACGTTGGCGAAGCGCGAGCGTCCCACGCCGAAGGCGTCAGCCGCGAAACGTGGCGACCCGAAAGACTGAGGTAGCGATCCGGTGGCCACTCGCAACGTTGCCGTCTTCATCGACGCCGAGAACCTGTTCAAGGGCTACGGCAAGCTCGACATCCCCGATGTGTCGATGGACGACATCCTCGACCAGCTCGAGAAGGCAGCGTCGCGCGAAGCCGGTTCCGGCAGCATCGCGCTCTCGCGGGCGTACGCCGACTGGGGGCGTATCGGCCTGGAGGACTATCGCCGCGACGTGGTCCGCAGCGGGGTCGAGACAGTCCAGGTGTTCTCGGTCGGCAAGGCCGAGAAGAACGCCGCCGACATCGTCCTGGTCGTCGACTGCCTGCGGGCAGCCGCTGACCTCGACCAGCTCGAGGTCTTCATCCTCGTCTCTGCTGACGGAGACTTCGTGCCGCTGGTCCGTCGTCTCCACGAGCTCAACAAGTACGTCATCGGCGCGACGCTCGCCAACCACCCGGTCAACTCGGTGCTGGAGAAGGAAGTCGACCAGTACGTCGCCCTCAAGGTGAAGCCGGTGCCGCCGGCCGCGGCCTTGAAGCCGGTGTTCTCTGCAGACCCTGGCAAGCCGGCAGCAGCAGCGCCCAAGAAGGCACCGGCCAAGAAGGCAGCTCCCAAGAAGGCAGCGCCGGCCAGGAAGGCTGTCGACAAGGCACCTGCCGAGAAGCCGAAGGTCGAAGCTCCGCCGGCCAAGAAGAAGCAGCAACCACCCGCCCCGAAGCAGCAACCTGCCGCCAAGGCCAACTGGCATGACATGGCCCGCGAGATCGCCGTCGTCCACAAGGGCCCCGCGACATCGCCCGAGGACTACAAGGCGATCATCAAGAAGGTGCTGAACGACTCGAAGGTGCGCAGCTTCTGCGACAAGCTCGCCAACCAGGGCGGCACGCTCCCGATCCTCGCGATGGCGCTCAAGGCTGCTGCGCCGAGACTCAGCCCGTCGGACGCCAAGGTCAGCTCGCTGTCGCGCGCGCTGCGATTCGCCCTCGCCGACACGCAGTACGCGCTGGCCCGGGAGAGCGACGACGTACAACCGGTGCTCGTCCGCCGCCAGAGCAACCCGGCAGGCATGCTGCCCGACCTCACCCTCGACGACATCGCTCGAGGCGTTCAGTAGCCCACTAGGCTAGGCCGCATGGACATCGAGATCGGCACCGCCAAGCGCGGTCGGCGGGCCTATTCGTTCGACGACATCGCGATCGTGCCGAGCCGCCGTACGCGTGACCCGCAAGAAGTCTCGACCGCCTGGCAGATCGACGCCTACCGCTTCGAGCTGCCGCTGATCGCCGCGCCGATGGACTCCGTCATGAGCCCCGACACCGCGATCGCCCTCGGCAAGCACGGTGGGCTCGGCGTGCTCGACCTCGAGGGCCTGTGGACCCGGTACGAAGACCCCGAGAAGCTCCTCGACGAGCTTGCCAACGGACCGGCCGACACCAAGCGTCTCCAGGAGATCTACGCCGAGCCGATCAAGGCCGAGCTGATCAGCGCGCGCCTCCAGCAGGTACGCGACGCGGGTGTGACGGTCGCCGGCGCTCTCTCGCCCCAGCGCACCAAGCAGTTCGCCTCCGCAGTCGTCGACGCCGGTGTCGACCTGTTCGTGATCCGCGGGACCACGGTCTCGGCCGAGCACGTCTCCGGCAGCGCCGAACCCCTCAACCTCAAGGAGTTCATCTACGAGCTCGACGTCCCCGTGATCGTGGGTGGCTGTGCGACCTACCAGGCGGCGCTGCACCTGATGCGTACCGGTGCTGCGGGAGTGCTCGTCGGCTTTGGCGGCGGTGCGGCGCACACGACCCGCGAGGTGCTCGGCGTCGCCGTCCCCATGGCGTCGGCGGTCGCCGACGTTGCAGCGGCTCGCCGCGACTACCTCGACGAGTCCGGCGGACGCTACGTCCACGTCATCGCCGACGGCTCGATCGGCCGCAGCGGCGACATCGCCAAGGCCATCGCCTGCGGCGCCGACGCCGTCATGATCGGCTCGCCGTTCGCCCGTGCCGTCGAGGCCCCGGGTCGTGGCGTGCACTGGGGCGCCGAGGCCTGGCACCCTGAGCTGCCCCGTGGCGAGCGGGTCGAGATCGGCACGGTCGGCGACCTGGAGTCGGTGCTGTTCGGCCCGTCATCGGTGCCCGACGGCACCATGAACCTCATCGGCGCGCTGCGTCGTGCCATGGCGACGACGGGCTACAGCGATCTCAAGGAGTTCCAGCGGGTCGAGGTCGTCGTCGGTTGATCACGATCGACCGGGTCGGCTGGGACGACGCGGACGCCGTACGCCTGCGCGACGCCATGACCGCAGAGATCCGCGAGATGTACTCCGACGACCCGACGTCGCAGAACCGGGACGGCCGCCTCGACATCGACCCGGTATCGATCGTGCTGACAGTGCTGCTGCGAGACGACGAGCGGCCGGTCGGGCACGTCGCCCTTCGCCGGATGGGGGAGGACCTCGAGATCAAGCGGATGTACGTCGTGCCCGAACGGCGGGGCGGGGACCTCGCCGACCAACTGCTCGCCGCGGTCGAGCACGAGGCCCGTACGCTCGCCGCCCCGCGCCTCATCCTCCACACGGGAGACCGGCAGCGCGCGGCACTGGCGTTCTACTCCCGGCACGGCTACACACCGATCGACGTCTACCCGCCGTACGAGCAGCTCGCCTACTCCCAATGCTTCGAGAAGGTGCTCGGATGAAGGTCGAGTCGGTCCACGTCTATCCCGTCAAGGCGACGGCACCCACGTCGTTGGCTGCCGCGCAGGTCGAGTTCGGAGGACTTCGGGGGGACCGGCGCTGGATGGTCATCGATGAGGCGGGTGACTGGGTCACTGCCTCCAGGTCCGACGCGCTGCTCGGCGTCACGGCTGAGCTCGGCGACCGCCGCCTGCGGCTCACCGCCGAAGGCCGGCCTGAGATCACTGTCGACGAACCCGTGGCCGGTCGCGTGGTACCGGTGGCGATCTCCAGGTTGGAGACGGCAGTCGACGCCGGAGATACCGCGGCCGAATGGTTCAGTGCGATCGTCGGGGAGCCCGTACGTCTCGTGTGGCAGGACGATCCCGCCAAGCGTGAGGTGGGGGAGAAGCACGGTGGCCACCCCGACGACCGCGTCAGCCTCGCCGACGTGGCACCCCTGCTGCTGACGACCACGGCATCGCTCGACCAGCTCAACCGCTGGATCGCCGAGGACCACGAGCCGGAGACCGTCGTGATGCGCCAGTTCCGGCCCAATGTCGTCGTCGACGGTGACATCGCCTTTGCCGAGGACGACTGGCGAAACATCCGCATCGGCGACGTCGCCTACCGGTTCGCCGAGCACTGCGACCGCTGCGTCGTCACGACGATCGACCCCCAGACGCTGCACCACAGCAAGGAGCCGATCCGCTCGATGGCCCGGCACCGCAAGTGGGACGGCAAGACGTGGTTCGGCATCCGGATCATCCCGCTCAGCACGGGCACGCTCTCGGTCGGTGACACCGTCATCGTCGAATGACGTGCCAGGACCCGACTCCACAAGGAGCCGGGTCCTGAAAGGTGCACGGCGTCAGGCGACGACGGGGCGCTGCTCGCGGCGCTTTGCTCCGACCCGGCGACCGAGCGCCACCAGGCCGAATCCGACTGCGAAGATCGCTGCGGCCACGAGTCCGTACGAGACCGGGACTGTGTCGGGATCCTTCGGGAATGCCGAGGTGTCACCACCGACCCACTCCCGGATGAGCGCGACGCCTTGGTAGGTGAAGGCCCAGAGGTACGCGATCGCGTACGCCACGTTGGCGTTGAGGTGAGAGCGGACGAAGAAGCCGAGCGGGAACGCGAGCAGGACCGTGACGACGGCGATCATGACCGGATCTCCGTCTGGGTGGCGGGACGCTTCGACGCCGAGAACATCAGCACGACGATGACGACTGTCAGCACGACCCCCAGGGCCGAGATCGCCTTGATCTCTGCCGGCACGTCCACGAAGAACGCCGGCAGCGAGGTCAGGGTGATGACGATGATGCTTGCAGCTGTCAGACGTGCCGCGGGACGGCTGCGTTGGCGCCAGGCAACGATGCCGCCCACGGCGGCGACAACTCCCAGCACCGAGCAGACAATCAAGATGGCCAGCGGGGGTCCGTCCTCGCCGTCGCCGGTCGGGACCAGGAAGCTGGGGATGTTGGTGATGCCGTAGAAGATGGCCAGGCCGAGGCCGACCTTGTTCTTGGTGCTCCACGGTGTGGTGAGTGTGCTCATGGTGGCTCCTTGAATGGGTGGTGAGACCACAGTCGCCCGCGGACGCACTCCCCGGCATCGGTCGATACTCCCGATTCTCCGGGAGATCTCCCGACAGGCATAGGTGTCTGATCCCGGGTCATCGGACCCTGGAAGCGGGACAATCGACCCATGGCTCCCATCCGCGTGCTGCTCGCCGACGACCACCCGGTGGTCCGCAGCGGGCTCCGCGCGTTGCTCGAGTCACTGCCGGACTACGAAGTCGTGGCGGAGTCCCCGGACGGTGAAAGCGCCATCCGCGAGGCTCAGCTGGTTCGGCCCGATGTCGTGCTCATGGACATCCGGATGCCGGGGATCGATGGCATCGAGGCCACCCGTCGACTGCGAGCAGCCGTGCCCGAGACGGCGATCCTGGTGCTGACGATGTTCGACGACGACGACACGGTGTTCGCAGCGATGCGGGCCGGAGCGCAGGGATACCTGCTGAAGGGCGCCGAACAGGTCGAGATCGACCGGGGCATACGTGCGGTGGTGGCCGGCGAGGCGATCTTCAGCCCAGGCGTGGCGCAGCGCGTCCTTGGCTACTTCGCAGCATCGCCGGCCGCCGGGTCCGAGCCGTTTCCGGAGCTCACCACGCGTGAGCGGGAGGTCCTGGATCTCGTGGCCGCTGGTCGACGCAACCAGGCGATCGCCGAGGAGCTGTTCTTGTCGCCGAAGACCGTCGCGAACCACATCTCCTCGATCTTCGTGAAGCTGGCCGTGGCCGACCGGTCCGAGGCGATCGTGCGCGCCCGCCAGGGTGGACTCGGTGGGTCGTGACGCCCGAGTTGGCGGCTGCGATCGTGTTCGGCGTCTCCGCTGCGGGCGCCGGGTGGTTCGTGCTCCAGGGCACGATGGCGCGGACCTCCGGCGCAGCGCTCCTACTCGGTGGGATCGCGACACTCGCCGGGTCCGCCGCCATCGAGCTGGAGCTCGACAACACCGGTGCAACCTTGTTGCGCTCCGCCGGGTGCTTGCTGATACCGGCAGCGCTGGTGCTCTTTCCGAGACGTCGATGGAACGAGCCGGTCGGCTTCGTGCTGACGATTGTGGTGCTGGCCTCCGGTGGCATCGGCGTCGTGTGGCCGGGCGCCATCTACCCCCTGGGGTTCGTGATCGTGACGACGCTGCTGTTCGCCGTGTGGTGGGGTCTGGAACGGGGTGACGAGCACGAGCGTCGGGCGCTGACGTGGAGCTCCCTGGTCTGGATCGTTGGCGGACTGCTCGCCCTCCTCGTCGGGTTCGTGCGAGAGTCGGCGGGCGCGGGTGACGCGTTCAACATCGCGGCCCTCGTCGTCTCACTCGCCGCCTTGGGTCCGCCGGCCATGGTGGTCGGCGTGCTCCGCCCTGAGCTGGTCGACGTGCGTGGACTGGTGACGCGGGCGATCGTGGCGGCGACTGTGCTGTTCACCTTCCTCGCCGTGGCAGTCGGCGCGATCTCCGTCGTCGAGGACCTGTGCGGGCGACCACTCGAGGCGCCGCCGGTCGTCGTCCTCTGTGCGCTGTTGGCGTTCGGCGTGCGACCGCTGGAGGTCCTGCTGCGAGGTGTCGTCGACCAACTGCTGTTCGGGGACCGCCCCGACGCGCTCACCGCTGCGACGAGCCTGGCGGACCGCATCGGGGACGATCCCGTGCTCGCGCTGGACGCCATTCGTGAAGCGCTGGTCCTGCCGTACGCCAGCTTGCGTGTCGCGGGCAAGTCGCTCGCCACCTCTGGATCCGAGGTCACTCACACCCGCGTCCTGCCACTGCGCCTCGGCAACGATCTGTGGGGAGAGGTCGTCGTCGGTCTTCGTCCCGGCGACCTGGGATTGTCGCCCGCCGACGAGGACGTGCTGCGGATCGTTGCGCCACTGCTCGCGCAGACACTGCGGGCGCGGGCATTGGCAAGCGATCTCAAGGAGTCGCGAGGTGCCGCGATCACTGCCATCGAGGACGAACGCCGTCGCCTGCGACGTGACATTCACGATGGTCTGGGTCCGACCTTGAGCGGTGTCGCGTTCTCGGCGGATGCCGCTCGCAACCAGGTCCGCAGTGCGCCAGAGCGCGCTGAGGAGCTACTGCTCGATCTGCGGGCCGACACCGCCGGGGCCATCCTGGAGATCCGACGGCTGGTCGAAGGGCTCCGTCCTCCTGCGCTCGACGAGCTCGGCCTCGTCGGTGCCGTACGCCAGCACGCGGCAGCACTTCACACTGACGGGGGAGCGCTGGTGCAGGTGGAGGTGACGACGCCTGACGACCTCCCCGAGGTGTCGGCGGCTGTCGAGGTCGCTGCCTACCGCATCGTGGTCGAGGCGCTCACGAACGTCGCAAGGCACGCCCACGCCACTCGTGCGTGGGTCGACATCACCCATCGCGACGAGCACCTCCATGTGGAGGTACGCGACGACGGACACTCGACCGGATCGTGGACGTCCGGAGTCGGTGTGAAATCGATGCGGGAGCGAGCTGAGCAAGTAGGTGGAACCCTTTCAGCCGGTCCGGCAGGCGACGGCGGACTCGTCGAGGCCACGATCCCGCTCTAGCGCCAGCGAGTCGACAACGTCACACGCCACCTCGTGGCCGCCGTGGTCAGGCATCCCTTACGATGGTGAGGCTTGCCTTACTGTCAGCGAGCCCTGATCCAAAAGGAATCCGCTCCATGAAGTTCTCCCTCCCCGTGGTCGGCGCCATGACGTTCGCCGCCCTGAGCCTCACGGCCTGCGCGTCGGACGACGCCGCCTCCGGTGACCTCACGGTCAAGGCGTCCGACTCGTCGTGCAAGATCTCGTCGACCAAGCTCGATGCCGGCCCTTCGACCTTCAAGGTCACCAACGGCGGCAGCAAGGTCACCGAGTTCTATGTGTACGCCGACGGCGACCGCATCATGGGCGAGGTCGAGAACATCGGTCCCGGGCTGTCGCGCAACCTCGTCGTCGACCTGCCCAAGGGCACGTACGAGGGCGCCTGCAAGCCCGGCATGATCGGCGACGGCATCCGCGAGACCATCACGGTCTCCGGTGACCCCGCCAAGAAGCTGTCGGACTCCGAGGAGCTCAAGGCTGCCGCCGACAGCTACGCCCGCTACGTGAAGTCGCAGTCGGACGCGTTGATCGTCAAGACCGAGGAGTTCGTCACGGCCGTCAAGGCCGGCAACGTCGACGAGGCCAAGAAGCTCTTCCCGATCGCTCGTACCTACTGGGAGCGGATCGAGCCCGTCGCCGAGAAGTTCGGTGACCTCGACCCGATCACCGACGGCCGTGAGCCCGATGCGATCGCCGAGGGCGTCGACTTCACCGGCTGGCACCGCATCGAGAAGCAGCTCTGGGTCTCCAACAACACCGAGGGCATGGACAAGTACGCCGACCAGCTCCTGACCAACGTCAAGGAGATCGTCAAGCTGGGCCAGGACGCCCCGCTGACGGCGCTCGAGCTCGCCCAGGGCTCGAAGGGACTGCTCGACGAGGTTGCGACCGGCAAGATCACCGGCGAGGAGGACGAGTTCAGCCACACCGACCTGTGGGACTTCAAGGCCAACATCGAGGGCTCGCAAGCCGCCATCGCGTCGCTGCGCCCGGTCCTCGAGGCCCAGGACCCCGCGCTCGTCAAGGAGCTGGACACCAAGTTCAAGGCGCTCGACGCCGAGCTCAACCAGTACCAGGACACGTCGACCGGCGACTGGAAGTTCTACGACGAGCTGTCGAAGGACCAGGTCAAGGCGCTCTCGGATGCCGTGGCAGCCGTGAGCGAGCCGATCAGCAAGGTGGCGGCGGTCGTCGCCGCCTCTGCCTGAGACACTGGACGAGTGAGCTCAGACGGTACGTCCACCGAGTCCGGAGTCTCCCGCAGGAAGCTGCTGGGAGCTGCCGGACTCGGCGCGTTGGCTGCTGGTGCAGTGGGTGCCGGCGCGGGCTACGCAGCCGGTGACAAGCCGGTCGAGGTCAAGCCCGACCCCGATGCGCTACCGGTCCCGTTCGAGGGCAAGCACCAGGCGGGCATCGTCACGCCGGCCCAGGACCGTCTCTACTTCGCGGCCCTTGACCTCACCACGGAGAGTCGCGGGGACGTGATCCTGCTCCTCAAGGAGTGGACCGATGCGGCGCGCAAGATGACACAGGGCAATGACGTCGGCGAGTTCGGTGCCGTTGCCGGTTCGCCGTTCGCGCCGCCGGAGGACACCGGCGAGGCGCTCGGCCTTCCGCCGTCGGGACTCACGATCACGGTCGGCTTCGGGCGCGGGATGTTCGTCGACGACCAGGGCAAGCCGCGCTTCGGCCTCGACGGAAAGCTGCCCGAACGGCTCAAGCCGCTCCCGGCATTCTCGGGTGACCGCCTCGATCCGGCGGTCAGCGGCGGCGACCTCGCCATCCAGGCCTGCGCCAACGACCCGCAGGTCGCGGTCCACGCGGTGCGCAACCTCGTACGGATCGCATTCGGGCGCGCCTCGGTGCGCTACTCCCAGATGGGCTTCGGCCGTACGTCGTCGACCTCGTCGGCGCAGGTCACGGCCCGCAACCTGCTGGGCTTCAAGGACGGCACGGCCAACATCAAGGTCGAGGACAAGAAGGATGTCGAGGACTTCGTCTGGGTCCACCCCGATGACGGGCCCGACTGGATGGTCGGCGGCTCCTATCTCGTGACTCGCAAGATCGACATGCGCATCGAGATCTGGGACCGCGAGCCGTTGGAGGGCCAGGAGGCGATCATCGGCCGCACCAAGGGCTCGGGCGGTCCACTCTCGGGCGGCGACGAGTTCGCCGAGATCGACTTCACCAAGAAGCGTGAGGACGGCAAGCCGCTGATCGACATGAAGTCGCACGTACGCCTGGCGCACCCCGACTTCAACAAGGGCGCCAAGCTGTTGCGTCGCGGTTACAACTTCGTCGACGGCTCGAACGGCCTGGGCCAGCTCTCGGCGGGCCTGTTCTTCATCGCCTACCAGCGTGATCCCGAGAAGCAGTTCGTCCAGGTGCAGCGGTCGTTGGCGGGTTTGCAGAACGACACGCTCAACGAATACATCGTGCACGTCGGCTCGGGCCTGTTCGCCTGCCCTCCCGGTGTCGGCAAGAGTGGCTACTGGGGCGAGAAGCTGTTTGCCTGAGGTCGAGGCCGCCCGCGGCCGAGCGCCGAAGGCAGGTTGAACGTCCCGCGGCGAAGCCGCCACCGTGAAACCTCGTGAGGAGACCCGCAACCTCACCGCTGGGGCCATACCAGCGGTATGCTCGTCCTTATGTCTGTTGCTGAAGCCGCACCCAGGACCACGTCGACGCTCGTCACCGCCGAGCGAGTCGCCGAGCTCACCGCGCTGATCCGCACCACGACCGGAGAGACCCGCACGACCCTCTCGCCGCTCAACGGCGAGCCGGTCGCCGAGGTCCCGGTCTCGAGCATCGACGACGTCGATGCGGCCTTCGCCGCCGCGCGTACGGCCCAGCAGGCATGGTCCAAGACGTCGCTGCGCGAGCGCAAGAAGGCGCTGCTGCGCCTGCACGACCTCGTGCTCGAGCACCAGGAAGAGCTGCTCGACCTGATCCAGATCGAGTCGGGCAAGAGTCGCAAGAACGCCTTCGACGAGGTGGCGCACGTCGCCCTGACGGCCCGCTACTACGCGCGCCGGCTCAACAAGCAGCTCAAGCCGCAGCGCCGCAACGGCGCACTGCCGCTGCTCACCAGCATCACGGTGACGCCGCAGCCCAAGGGCGTCGTTGGGCTGATCAGCCCCTGGAACTACCCCCTGACCATGGCGGTCTCGGACGGCATCCCGGCGATCGCCGCCGGCAACGCGATCGTGCACAAGCCCGACAGCCAGAGTCCGCTGATCGCCCTGGCCGGCATCGAGCTGATGCGCAAGGCGGGATTCCCGGCCGACCTCTGGCAGGTCGTCAGCGGTGCCGGGTCCGTCGTCGGCACGGCCATCATCGAGCGCGCCGACTACATCTGCTTCACCGGTTCGACCGCCACCGGCAAGCTCATCGCCCAGCAGGCCGCGGCACGCCTGGTCAGCTGTTCACTCGAGCTCGGCGGCAAGAACCCGATGATCGTGCTGTCCAGCGCCGACATCGACAAGGCCGCCGCCGGTGCCGTCGAGGCATGCTTCTCGTCGGCCGGTCAGCTGTGTGTCTCGATCGAGCGCCTGTACGTTCCCGAGGACCGTTTCGAGGAGTTCAAGACGGCCTTCGTGTCACGGGTGCAACACCTGGCGCTGGGTGCCGCGCTCGACTGGGATGCCGACCTGGGCTCGCTGGTGTCGCAGTCCCAGCTCGAGACCGTCACGGCACACGTCAAGGACGCTGTCGCCAACGGAGCGACGGTGCTCGCCGGAGGCAAGGCTCGCCCGGACCTCGGTCCGTACTTCTACGAGCCCACAGTTCTCGAAGGCGTCACCGAGTCAGCGGAGTGCTTTGCCGGAGAGACCTTCGGGCCGCTGGTGTCGCTCTACCCCTACAAGACGACAGAGGAGGCCATCGCGCTCGCCAATCAGGGCGAGTACGGCCTCAACGCCAGCCTGTGGGGCAAGCCCCGCGAGGCCAAGGCGATCGCCACTCGCATCAAGGCAGGCACAGTCAACATCAACGAGGGCTTCGCGGCGACGTTCGGCAGCGTCGATGCGCCCATGGGTGGCATGCGCCAGTCCGGTCTCGGCCGTCGCCAGGGCGCCGAGGGCATCCTGCGCTACACAGAGCCGCAGTCGATCGGCGTCCAGCGTCTGATGCCGATGACCGGTCCGAGCGCGCTGCAAGCCCGTACGTGGGCCAAGCTGCTGACGCTGGGCCTCAAGGTCCTCCGCAGGACGCCGCGCGCATGAGCAAGGCGTACGACTACGACGTCCTGGTCATCGGCTCCGGGTTCGGTGGCAGCGTCTCGGCGCTGCGGCTGACTGAGAAGGGCTACAAGGTCGCCGTGCTGGAGGCGGGCAAGCGCTACTCCGATGACGACTTCGCCAAGAGCTCGTGGCGCCTGCGCAAGTTCCTGTGGCTCCCGCAGCTCGGCTGCTACGGCATCCAGCGCATCGACAAGCTCAAGGACGTGCTGATCCTGTCGGGTGCCGGCGTCGGCGGCGGCTCGCTGGTCTACGCCAACACCCTGTACGAACCCCTCGACCCGTTCTACAAGGATCCGGCGTGGGGTCACATCACCGACTGGAAGACCGAGCTCGCGCCCTACTACGACCAGGCGAAGCGGATGCTGGGCGTCACGGTCTACCCCTACACGTCCCCGGCCGACGAGGTCGTCAAGAAGGTCGCCGAGCGCATGGGCGTCGGCGGCACGTTCCACCACACGCCGGTCGGCGTGTTCTTCGGCGAGCCGGGGGAGCGGGTCGACGATCCGTTCTTCGGAGGCGCCGGGCCCGAGCGCAACGCGTGCCTCAACTGCGGCGAGTGCATGACGGGTTGTCGCCACAACGCCAAGAACACCCTGGTCAAGAACTACCTCCACCTCGCCGAGAACGCCGGAGCCGAGGTGCACCCGCTCACGACGGCCACCGCCGTACGTCCGCTGCCGGGTGGCGGCTACGAGATCGAGACGCGCCGCACCAACAAGCGGTTCCGCCGACGCAAGACGATCACCGCCGAGCAGGTCGTGTTCTCCGCCAGCACGATGGGCACCCAGAAGCTGCTACACAAGATGAAGGACACAGGCCACCTGTCCGGGATCTCCGACCGGCTGGGACTGCTGACGCGTACCAACTCCGAGGCACTCCTCGGGTCGATCGCGGACGGCAAGGACATCGACTACAGCGAGGGCGTCGCGATCACCTCGTCGTTCCACCCCGACGAGTTCACCCACATCGAGCCCACCCGCTACGGCAAGGGCTCCAACGCGATGTCGCTGATGCAGACCGTGCTCACCGACGGCAGCAGCGACAAGCCGCGCTGGCGCGTCTGGCTCAAGGAGATGTGGACCCAGAAACGCAACCTGTTCAAGCTGTACGACCTGCGCCACTGGTCGGAGCGCACGGTGATCGCCCTCGTCATGCAGACGCACGACAACTCGATCACGACCTACACCAAGCGCGGCATCACCGGCCGGCGCAAGCTGACCTCGAAGCAGGGTCACGGCGCCCCCAACCCGGCGTTCATCGAGCCAGGGCACCGCGCGGTGCAGATGATGGCCGAGGAGATGGGTGGCACGCCCGGCGGCACGATCGGAGAGCCGTTCAACGTCCCGCTGACGGCGCACTTCATGGGTGGCTGTGCGATTGGCGAGACACCAGAGAACGGCGTCGTGGACCCCTACCAGCGACTCTTCGGCCACGAGGGCCTGCACGTCGCCGACGGCTCCACGATCAGCGCCAACCTCGGCGTCAACCCGTCACTGACGATCACGGCGCAGGCGGAGCGGGCGATGTCCTACTGGCCCAACAAGGGCGAGGCGGATCCGCGCCCCGCGGTCGGCGAGAAGTACCGCAAGATCGCGCCGATCGCGCCCCAGAACCCCGTCGTGCCCGCGGACGCCCCAGCAGCGCTTCGCTTGCCGATCATCGGAGTCAGCTGAAGCAGGCGTTTCCCCTGCAATGGCAGGGGAAAGTGTCCGTAACGCACAGAACCCGACCGGGAGGGAGCTCACGGGTCGGGCCCTGTTGTGCCAACTAGAAACCGGCACATGATCTAACGGGAGGGAGTTTTGTTAGATCCACCCTGTAAAACGAGGCGATACACGCATGGTTACGTCGTTACTCAACTATTTTTCCGCCGATAGACTGGGCGCGTGACCCCCGAACATGACCTTGTCCTTGTCGTTGATTTCGGGGCGCAGTACGCGCAGCTGATCGCCCGTCGCGTACGTGAGGCGAGGGTCTATTCCGAGATCGTCCCGCACACCATGCCGGCGGCCGAGATCCTGGCCCGCAAGCCCGCCGCGATCATCCTTTCGGGCGGCCCTTCCTCGGTCTACGAAGCCGGCGCTCCGAGCCTGGATCCGGAGTTGCTCAAGGGCGACGTTCCCGTGTTCGGCATCTGCTACGGCTTCATGGCGATGGCCCAGGCACTGGGCGGCAACGTCGCCAAGACGGGTCAGCGGGAGTACGGACGTACGGCGGTCTCGGTCCTCGAGCCCGGCACGCTCCTCGCCGGCCTGCCCGAGACGCTGACGTCCTGGATGTCGCACGGTGACGAGGTCATCGGCGCTCCCGAGGGGTTCACGGTCAACGCCAACTCCCCGCGAGCCACGGTCGCCGCGTTCGAGGACACCGGCCGCCGCCTCGCCGGCGTGCAATGGCACCCCGAGGTCATGCACAGCGAGCACGGCCAGCGCATTCTCGAGCAGTTCCTGGTCGAGATCGCCGGCTGCCGGCAGACCTGGACCAGCAGCAACATCGTCGAGGAGCAGGTCGAGCTCATCCGCCAGCAGGTCGGCGACTCGCGAGTCATCTCCGCGCTCTCAGGTGGCGTCGACTCCGCCGTGTCCACTGCGCTGGTGCAGCGCGCCATCGGCGACCAGCTGACCGCGGTGTTCGTCGACCACGGACTGCTCCGCGAGGGCGAGGCCGAGCAGGTCGAGAAGGACTACGTGAAGGCCACCGGCGTCGACCTGAAGGTCGTCGACGCCAAGGACCAGTTCCTCGGCTTCCTCGCCGGTGTCTCCGACCCCGAGGAGAAGCGCAAGATCATCGGCCGCGAGTTCATCCGGGTGTTCGAGGCCGCGGAGCGCGAGGTTCTTGCGACACCCGGCCCGCCGGTGAAGTTCCTCGTGCAGGGCACGCTCTATCCCGATGTCGTCGAGTCAGGTGGGGGAGCGGGTGCCTCCAACATCAAGAGCCATCACAATGTCGGTGGCCTGCCCGAGGATCTCGAGTTCAGCCTGATCGAGCCGCTGCGCACGCTGTTCAAGGACGAGGTGCGCGACGTCGGCCGCCAGCTCGGCATCCCCGAGGCCATCGTGGGCCGTCACCCGTTCCCCGGTCCGGGACTCGCGATACGCATCGTCGGCGCCATCGACGCCGATCGGCTGCGCATCCTCCGCGCGGCCGATCTGATCGTCCGCGAGGAGACCACGGCGGCCGGCCTTGACGGAGACATCTGGCAGTTCCCGGTCGTCCTGCTCGCCGACGTCCGCTCGGTCGGCGTCCAGGGCGACGGGCGTACGTACGGTCACCCGATCGTGCTGCGACCGGTCTCCAGCGAGGACGCCATGACGGCCGACTGGAGCCGCCTGCCGTACGACGTGCTGGAGCGCATCTCCACACGCATCACCAACGAGGTCGACGAGGTCAACCGCGTGGTCCTCGACATCACCAGCAAGCCCCCCGGCACGATCGAGTGGGAGTAGGTCTCACCAGCTCCGGATGACGGCGCCCTTCGGGCCCGCCACGAGGGTCTGGGCCGGCACGTCCTCGGCGACAACTGCGCCAGCGGCGATCACCGAGTCGCGGCCGATCGTGACGCCGGGCAGGATCGTTGCGCCGGCGCCAATCCACACGTTCTCCTCGACGTCGATCGGCTCGCCCGTCAGCCAGATGCGCCGATCGTCGGTGTCGACCGGGTGTCCGCCGGTGATGAATGTGACCTTCGGAGCAATCATCGTGCGCGAAGCGATGCGAATGCCGGCGTAGTCGAGGAATGTGCACCCCTGGTTGATGAACACATGCTCCGCAAGATCGAGATTGCGGCCGTGATCGGTGAAGAACGGCGGATAGATGGTCACGCGATCCGGCAGTGGCCTCCCGAGGATCTGCTCGAACAGTGCCGACTTGCCTGCCTCGTCCTCAAACGGGAGCACGTTCAGGCGAGAGGTCAGCGCGGTGACCTCAAGAACCCTCTCGGACATGGCCTTGAACTCGGGACTGTGGATGCGGATGAGGAAGTCGTTGGGCATCCCACGATGGTCTCCCGATGTCCGTGAGCCGAGTGGAAGACACGCTCCATCCGAGGCCTTGTTAGGCTCGAAGGAGTCAATCGGAGGGCAACAACGTGAGTGGAACGGCTTCGCCGCAGCAGAAAAAGCTGCTGATCGGGCTGCTTGCTGTCGCCGTCCTGGCCGTGGGCGGGTTCGCCGCCTGGCGGCTGACCAGCGGCGACAGTGGCGACGACGACAAGGTCACCCCTGAGACGAGCTCGGTGACCCAGCTGCCGACCGAGGACCCGTCGCCCGCCCCGTCGCCGACGGCAACACCGCGCTGTGAGGGGCCCGACACCTCGTTGCAGAACGCTCCGGAGACCAGCCTGCTCCCCGACTGCGGTGAGCCTGTCGTGACGCATGACGAACAGAAGAAGTCCGGTCTCGGCCTGGGCTGCGGCGGCACCTACCCCGTGATCCTCTACAAGACCACGACAAGTGGCGCCAAGACGTCGATCTGCGGCACCGACGCCACCGGCGAGAAGTTCCGCATGGTGACCCAGGAACGGGGCGGACCGGTCCTCGACATGGCTGCCAGCTACGACTCGCAGCGCGATGCCTTCGTCGCACGCAAGGACGGCACGTCATACTCCGTGCTGGCCTACAACGGGTCGCTCGTCGTCACCAAGAACGGTCAGTCCACGACCCAGACGTCCGACAACGACTGGATCTCGCTCGACAACGAGAGTGACGATCTGTGACGGTTTCGGCGTCGCCCCGGCGGGTACGTCTCGTGCATGACGAACGATCCCGGTTCGACCAACCCTGACACGAGCTCAGATCCTGCGCTCGACGACGGCGACTCCGACTGGTCGTCCGAAGGCGGTGCGACCGAGCGCGG
Organism: Aeromicrobium panaciterrae; assembly: GCF_039537165.1. Classification (GTDB taxonomy): domain Bacteria; phylum Actinomycetota; class Actinomycetes; order Propionibacteriales; family Nocardioidaceae; genus Aeromicrobium; species Aeromicrobium panaciterrae. The sequence continues at coordinate 2,378,707 of NZ_BAAAZZ010000002.1, forward strand.
CCCGGCGACCGATCATGACGCCCATGATGACGACGACTCATGACGACCAACAGTCGGCTCGTGGATGCGACGCCGGCCCAGGTCTGGGACGTGCTGTCCGACGGTTGGCTCTACCCCGTCTGGGTCGTCGGAGCCGCCCGTATGCGCGAGGTCACCGAGGACTGGCCCGGCGTCGGCGCCAAGCTGCACCACTCGGTCGGGATGTGGCCGGTCATGCTCGACGACAACACGGAAGTCCTCGACTCGTCGGTCGGACGCCGGCTGAGGCTCAAGGCCCGCGCCTTCCCGGCCGGCGCCGCCGAGGTGGAGATCCGGTTGGCGGCTGAAGGCGCCCGGACCCGCGTGACGATCACCGAGAAGGTCGTCGACGGGCCGGCAAGGCTCGTCCCTCCGCCGGTCGAGTCGGCGGCGATGAAGTGGCGCAACACCGAGACACTCAGACGCCTCGCCTACGTCGTCGAGGGCCGCCGCTGACTCAGCTCAGCCGGTCGAGGCGTTCCTTGGCGCGGGCCAGCTCCTTGTGAGCGGTGTCGCGGGCCTTCGTCGCCTGTGTGACGGCACGCTGGAGTCCGCGTGAGTCGGCATCCGCCTCCGCCACGTCGTCTTGCAGGACGTTGAGCTCCTCCTTGAGATCGCGGATGCGCTGGTGCAGCTCGGCTCGGGCGAGCTCGTTGGCCTCGTACGCTGACTCGCTCTCCTTGAGCTCGGCGTCCGCCCGGTTGGCGGCATCGGCTGCCTCGGCGACCAGGTCGCGGGCCTCCTCCGTACGGGCGGCACGCGGATCGGGAAGGTCCGGCACGGACTTCAGGCGGCGCTCCCGGGGCCGGGAGTCACGGGGCTCGAGCTCGACGTCGGGCAGTGCGACGCTGTCGGACAGGTCGATGAACCCCATACCGGCGCCGGACAGTGCGCTGACCAGCAGGCCTGCTTGTACGGCTCTCGCCGCGTCGGGGTCCGCCAGGGCTGCCTTGATCGTCTCGTCGACGCCGTTCATGACTGCCGGTGCATGTGACAGGTCGTGCTCCTCGGCGAGCTCGACGGTCTCGGCGGCGATGCGACGCAACAACGTCTTGCGCTCGGCGTTGAGCTCCCTCAGCCGCCCGCCATCGCCCTGCTCCTGGGCCTCACGGAGATCCTCGCCGAGCTCGACGACCTCCTGCAGGAGCTCGTCGGCCTCGCGCGCCAGCAGGTTGACCAGCGCCGCCGCGGCGCTGGGCTTGCGCAGCTCGCCGATCGCCTTGCTCAGGGCCAGGTCACCCGCCGCCCGGGCGGCGGCGACGCGCTCCTTGCGTGCCGCGACGAACTCCCCCAGAGGCACGGAGTAGAGGTCGTGGGCGATCGAACCGAGATCCATGACGCCACCTTAGGGCTGGTTTGCGGCTGACCCGCTCGGGTACGTCTCCTCGTATGACCTCGCTGTGGCTGGACCGTTCCCAACCCGTTGCCGATGACCTCCTTCCGGCAGATGGCCGCGTCGACGTGCTCGTCGTGGGTGGTGGCATCACCGGGCTGACGACCGCCCTGTTCCTCGCGCGTTCGGGTGAGCACGTCGCACTGGTGGAGGCACGGACGATCGGCGCGGTCACGACGGGCAACACCACCGCCAAGGTCTCGCTGCTCCAGGGCACCCGGCTGTCCACGATCCTGCAGCGACAGTCGAGGCAAGTCGCCCAGGCGTACGTCGATGCCAACCTCGAGGGGCAGCAGTGGTTGCTGCGGTTCTGCGAGGACCACGACGTGCCCTTCCAGGTGCGCGACGCCATCACGTACGCCGGGACGGCCGACGACGTCGATGCGGTTCGTGCCGAGCACGAGGCTGCGGGCTCGCTTGGCCTGGACGTCGGTTGGGCCGACTCCCTGGACGTACCGTTCCCCGTGCATGGCGCCGCCGTGCTGCCGAACCAGGCGCAGCTCGATCCCATGGACGTCCTCTCTGCGCTCGCGGCGCAGGTGAAGTCGCACGGCGGAACGATCCACCAGCAGTGTCGTGTGGTCGCAGTCTCGAAGACCGGAAGCCCGCGTGTCGAGCTCGACAGCGGTGAGTCCCTTCAGGCCGGGACGGTCGTGCTGGCCACGGGCACACCGATCCTCGATCGGGGCCTCTACTTCGCCAAGCTCGAGCCGCAGCGCTCGTACGCGCTCGCCTTCACGCATCCCAGTCCGCCCACCGCGATGTATCTGTCGGCCGGCAGCTCGACCCGGTCGCTCCGCGATGCTCCCGGGCTGGAAGGGGACTTCCTGCTGGTCGGAGGCAGCGGTCACACGGTGGGACGGGGTGGCTCCGAGCTGGCGCACGTCGACGAGCTGCGTGGTTGGACGGCGCGTCATTTCCCGGAGGCCGTGGAGACCCATGTCTGGTCGGCGCAGGACTACGGGTCGCACGACGCGATCCCGTACGTCGGGAAGCTGCCGCGAGGTCTGGGCAACATCCATGTCGCGACCGGCTACGGCAAGTGGGGCATGACGAACGGAGTCGCCGCCGCGCGCAGCATCTCCGGGCAGATCCTGGGCAGCACTCCGTCATGGTCGAAGGTTCTCCGGCGCCGGATCACGCGACCCGCTGGGGTGCTGCACGGCGCGTCGATCAATGTCGGAGTCGCGGTGGCGGGGACGAAGGGTTTGGTGTCCGCCGAGCTCCACAGGTCACCCGACTCGACGGCCGAGGGAGATGGCGAGGTCGGCAGGCGGGGACTCGTACCCACCGGCACGTCCACCGTGGACGGCCGTACGCGCAAGGTCGCCGCGATCTGCACCCACCTCGGGGGCATCCTCGAGTGGAACGACGCCGAGTGCACGTGGGACTGCCCGCTCCACGGTTCGCGTTTCTCACCCGATGGCGAGGTGCTCGAGGGCCCGGCCACGCGGCCGTTGCGGCGGCGGTAGTTCAGACTGTTCCCACAGGGATTTTCACACGTGTGCACACTTCCTTCGGACTAGTCACATCTGGTCACTGGAACAAGTCGGGGACGCCGTCGCCGTCAGCGTCGATGTGCTCGCGCGCGTCGATGTCGCGATAGCGACGGTTGCGGGCGGTCAGCACGATCGCGGCGGCCAGCGCGGAGATCACGGAGCCGACCAGCACGCCGATCTTGACGTGCTCATCGGCGACGTTGCCCACGCCGTACGCCAGCTCGCCGATCAGCAGCGACACCGTGAACCCGACGCCGCCGAGCATCGCGACACCGAACACATCAGGCCAGCCGAGGTCCTCGTCGAGCTGTGCGCCGGTGAACGTCGACATCAACCAGGTGGCCAGGAAGATGCCAACCGTCTTGCCGATGAACAGGCCCGCAATGATGCCCAGCGTGATCGGCTCGGTCATGGCGTCCGTGAAACCCTGCCAGCCCTCGACGTGCACGCCGGCGGCAAAGAACGCGAACACTGGCACGGCCACGGCAGCTGACAGCGGGCGGAACTGGTGCTCGAAGTGCTCGGCGAGCCCGACACCGTCGCCGCCGTCGCTGCGCAGGACCGGTACGGCGAAGGCCAGCAGGACGCCCGCGACCGTCGCATGCACGCCGGAGGCGTGAACCAGCGCCCAGGTGACCCCGGCGAGTGGCAGCAGGATCCACCACGATCGGACGCGGCGTTGGACCAGGACGGTGAACGCGGCCAGGGGGAGCAGTGCGAGCAGCAGGTAGCCGAGGTGCAACGACGAGGTGTAGAAGACCGCGATGATGATGATCGCGATGAGGTCGTCGACGACGGCGAGCGTGAGCAGGAACGTACGCAGGCCGCTGGGCAGGTGACTGCTGATCACCGCCAGGACGGCCAGTGCGAAGGCGATGTCGGTCGCGGTCGGGATGGCCCAGCCCCGCAGCGACTCCCCGAGGTTGAACAGGACAAAGACGACTGCGGGTACCGCCATGCCGCCGAGCGCCGCGACGACGGGGAGCGCTGCACGCTGCGGGTCGCGGAGGTCGCCGGCGACGAACTCGCGCTTGAGCTCGAGACCCGCGACGAAGAAGAAGATGGCCAGCAGGCCGTCGGAGGCCCACCCGCCGACGGTCAGGTGGAGGTGCAGCGACTCCGGCCCGAACGCCGTGTCACGAAGGTTGGCGTAGGAGTCTCCGACATTGGCGGCGATGATCGCGGCCGCCGCGGCCACCAGCAGCAGCACCCCGCCGAGGGTCTCCTGACGCAGGATCTCAGCTATTCGTGAAGCCTCAGGCCACGAGCGCCTTCCGAACAGTCGAGAGACCATGCGATCACTCTAACGTCGTGCTAAGATAGGTGAAGATTCAACTATATAGGAGACCGATCATGCCCGTCACCCGCCTCAACCACGCGGTCCTCTACGTCCGTGACGTGGACGCCAGCGTCGCGTTCTACGCCAAGACCCTCGGGTTCACGACGGTCATGTCGTTCCCCGGTGCGGCCTTCCTCCAGGCCAGCGGAAGCACCAACGACCACGACCTCGGGCTGTTCCAGATCGGCGCGCAGGCCGGACCGTCAGGCGCCGGGCGTACGACCGTCGGGCTCTACCACCTGGCGTGGGAGGTCGACACGCTCGACGAGCTCGCCGCCACCCGCCAGCGCCTCGCGGACGCGGGCGCCCTGGCCGGTGCCACGGACCACGGCACGACCAAGGCGTTGTATGCCAAGGACCCCGATGGCATCGAGTTCGAGGTCAGCTGGCTGGTGCCCGCCAACCAGCTCACCCAAGACGTGCTCGACTCGCGCACGACCATGAACCCGCTCGACCTCGAGGCCGAGATCGCCCGCTTCGGCGGGCAGACCCTCGGCGGGATCGGTGTCTCGATCAACGCCTGACCGATAGCCTTCCGCTCATGCCGGATGTCGCGATCGCCGCGCCCAACGAGGCAGCCGCAGACGCCGGTGAGCGGATCGCCCATGCGGGCGGCAACGCGACCGACGCCGCGATCGCGGCCGCCTTGGTGACGATGGTCAACGAGGTCGGCATCGTCTCGCTGAGCTCCGGCGGTTTCATCACGGTGCAGCCGGCAGACGGCAGCGACCCGCACACCGTCGACGGCTGGATGGACATGCCGGGACGTGATCGTACGCTCGGCGGCGGCACGTGGGACATCGACACCGACTACGGCGGTGGGGTGACCGTCACGATCGGTGCGGGATCAGTCGCGTGCCACGGGTCGGTCGCAGCCTTCGGCGAGGCTCACGCGCGGTGGGGGAGCGTGCCGTGGCGAGAGCTCGTGGCGCCGGCGATCGAGGTTGCTCGTGGCGGGTTCCAGCTCGGCTCGGCGTCGCGCTACTACCTCGAGTACGTCCACGACGACATCTTCGGCTGGGACGAGCAGAGCCGAGCCGCCGTGCACGATGACGACGGTGCGATCACGGAGGGGCTCATCGAGCTGCCTGACCTCGTCGGCGCCCTCGAGCTGATCGTCCAGGAAGGCCCGTCGGCGCTCCATACCGGTGACCTGGCGCGGTTGATCAGCGACGACGTGATCGACCGCGGCGGCATCCTCGGCCCCGACGACCTCGCGGCCTACCGTCCACGTGTCCGCCCATCGCTGACGTCGACGGTGGGTGAGTGGCAGCTCGGCACCAATCCGCCGCCGTCGGTGGGCGGAGTCTGCGTCGCGGCGATGCTGCGGCTGCTCGAGGGTCACCCCAGCGCCGACGTCGAGCACCTCGTACGCGTGCAGCGCGCCGTGCTCGGACACCGCCTTGACACCCTCGACCACAGCGACGACCTCGAACGGGACGCCGCAGCGTTCCTCGACCTCGTCGACCGCGACCACCTCGCCGTGCTCGAGTCAGGCTCGACCGCACATGTCTCGGCGACCGACAGCGACGGCGGCGCCTGTGCCGTGACCGTCTCGTCGGGCTACAGCTCCGGCATGATCGCCAAGGGCACCGGCATCTGGCTCAACAACTGCCTCGGCGAGCAGGAGCTCAACGCCAAGGGGCTTCACGGGCTCGAACCCGGCACCCGGCTGCTCTCCAACATGGCACCGACCGTGGGCCACCACCCCGACGGCTCGTCGATCGCGATCGGGTCGCCGGGTGCCGACCGCATCACCACGGCGATCGTTCAGGTGCTGGCGGGCTTCATCAACGGCGGGCTCGGCCTGCAGGATGCCGTCAACCATCCGCGCGTCCATGTGCACCGAGCCGGCCGGCCCGACGAGGACGTCAAGGTCGAGCGCACGCCGACGATGTACTTCGGCGGTGTCGGTGTGACCCTCCGCAAGCCCGACGGGCGACTGGTCGCCGCGGCCGATCCGCGACGCGACGGAGCCGTACGCCTCATCCATGGCCGCGATGGTGTGTGATGGACACGTGATGCTGCCACTCGTGATTGCCCACCGGGGCGTGCCGGGCGAACGCCTCGAGCACACCCGCCCGTCCTACCTCCTCGCGATCGAGCAGGGCGCCGACTTCATCGAGCCCGATGTCGTCAGCACCAGCGACGGGATCCTCGTCGTACGCCACGAGAACGAGATCGACGGCACGACCGACGTCGCCGACCGGCCGGAGTTCGCCGACCGCAAGGCGACCAAGATCGTCGACGGGGTCTCGCACACCGGCTGGTTCACCGAGGACTTCACGCTCGCCGAGCTCAAGACCCTGCGCTGCAAGGAACGCATCCCCGACCTGCGACCCGGCAACGTGGCGCTGGCCGGCACCGAGGAGATCCTCACCCTCGACGAGGTGCTCGACATCGCCGAGACGGCGGGCGGCGAAGCACCGGTCGGTGTCTACATCGAGACCAAGCACCCGAGCTACTTCGAGAGCATCGGCATCAGCCTCAACGACATGCTGATCGAGACGCTGGAGCGACGCGGGTTCAACGACGAGGACTCGACTGTCGTGATCCAGTCGTTCGAGTCGGCCAACCTGCGCGCGCTGCGGCCGCGTACCCCCGCAATGCTCGTGCAGCTGATGTCGGTCGAGGGCCAGCCGGCGGACTTCACGGTCGCCGGCGACGCGCGGACGTACGACAACTTGCGCAGCGACGAAGGGCTCGCGTTCGTGGCGGAGTACGCCGACGCGATCGGGCCGTTCAAGGAGCTCGTGGTCAAGCCCGGCGCCGGCCCGACCGGGCTCGTCGAACGTGCGCACGCGGCAGGGCTGGACGTGCATGTCTGGACGATGCGCAACGAGAACGCGTTCCTTCCGCCCGCCATGCGGGTGGGCACAGAAAAGCTCGCCCACGGCGATGCCGTGAGCGAGCTCCTTCAGTTCTTCGACGCCGGCATTGACGGCGCCTTCTCCGACTTCACGTCGACTGCGGTGCAGGCTCGCTCCCAGTGGTTGCAGAGTCAGTAGCCTCGGCCCACACGGTCTGGGCCGCCGCCGGTCGAGCCGGCATGAGCACCCAGGCGACGATGTAGGCCAGGATGAGCGTCCCGGCGCCGAGCAGGGTGCACACGGCGACGACGAGACGGATCAGGTTGGCGTCGATGCCGGTGTAGTCGGCGATGCCTCCGCAGACGCCTCCCAGCCACTTGTCGTCAGGATTGCGGGTGAGCTTCTTCATGGTCACTTCTTTCTGAGGAGGACGGGTCGTCCTCGATGTGTGGGGTGGTGAGCTGCTTGGGCTTCCAGAACGTCGCGATGACGCCGAGGAGGCCAAGTCCGATGAGTACGGCCGAGGAGGCCAGGCTGAGCTCGCGCGGGGTGAGCCAGTCCTGCTTCCAGACGGCCCACTGGCCGACGCCGGCGAGGAACATCAGGCCGAAGGCGAGGCTGCTCCAGCGGAACGGATGACGTGTCATGACCGGATCACCTCGACATTGCCGATGTTCTGGTCGATCTCGATCGTCAGGGCCGAGCCGGCTCCCGTCGCCGGGAACAGGATCTCGTTGTCGGTGCCGTGCTCCTTGCGGCCGAACACCGAGAGCTCGCCGAGCCTGAGCTCGCCGTCGATCACGACGTTGAGTCCCTCGGGCACGATGACCTTGGTCTGACCGATGCCGTTGTCGAGCGTGATCGTGCGGCCCAGCAGCGCGGTCGGATCCGTGACCTCGGTGAGATCGAGCTCGAGGAGCCCGACGCCATGGTTGTACGAGGAGTGGACGCCCGCTGCCGTCGTGGGGGTGGGGCTCTGCTCACCGATACGTCCGTTGGGGAGCGCCGAGCCGACCGCCAGCACGAGACCGAGCACGAGGCCCAGGAAGATCAGCGGTCCGCCATAGCCCCAGAAGGTGCCGATGACCAGGCCGACGCCGGTGATGGCAAGGGCCACCGCGACGTACGACGTCCACTCGATGCCGTCATGCGTGTCGGCGTAGATGCGGGTGACGGCGACGCCGATCGCGATGAGCGACAGGGTCAGGAGCGGGAGCGCCTTCGACTTCGGCTGTTTGGCGTGGGCGATCTTCTCGGCGACCTTCTTGTCGATCTTGGCCTGGACCTCGGCGGTGATCGACTCACTCGTCGGCATCTCGGCCATGACCTGCGCCTTGATGGCCTCCTTGTCGCTCTTGCGGGGCCGTACGACGAAGACGTAGTAGAGCGCTGCCAGCGGGATCACGATCCAGCCGATGCCCCACCAGTTGCCCCAGTCGCCCAGGAGTCCGAAGACGGCGATGATGCCGGCCGCGATGAGGCCGATCCGGCGGACCTGCTCCTCGTTGTCGTCGAGCTTGAACCACTCGGCGGCGATGCTCTTGTCCTCGTCCTCGGACGGCATGAGCAGCCACGCCGCGGCATACAGGATGGCGCCCGCGAAGCCGGCGAGCGCGAGCACCACGATGACGATGCGCACGATGACGGGGTCGATGTTGAGGTACTTCGCGACACCGGAGCACACACCAGCGACCCAACGGTCGTCGGTGGAGCGCTCGACATCGGTGATGGTGCGCAGCTTGTGTGGATCGAACTCGTCGTCCGGGCCCGCGGTGCGGGGCGTTTCCTGTGTGTCGTTCATACATCCATCGTGGCTGAACGTGGACTGCCTCACCATCGGGTACGACCCTGAAACCGCTGGAACGACGATCAGGGTGGACAAGGGTCGTCCCTGGTAGCGCCTGCGCGCGCGTACGTGTGACGATCTTTGGGTGACCCAGACCAGCGCGCCCCGCTATCGCCGCGCCTACCGGCCGGCAGACCGCCGCATGGTGGGCGGCGTGGCGATGGGTCTCGCCGACCATTTGGGTGTCGGGGTGCTCTACGTGCGCCTCGCGTTCGTCGTGCTCACCTGGCTCAACGGCATCGGCATCATCGCCTACCTGCTGCTGTGGCGCTTCCTGCCGCTGCGCCAGCCCGAGCTGTCGCCGGGCCTCGAGGCCGCGACCCGCCAGGGCCTGCGCACCAGCCCCAACCGGGCAGGATCTGCCGAGATCCTCCAGACGCTGGCGATCGGCACGGTCGGGGTCGGCGTGCTGCTGTTCCTGCAGGTCACCGGTCGCGGCATCAGTGACGCGCTCGTCGGTCCCGCTCTGGTCGCAGTCGTCGGCCTGACCGTCATCTGGCGCCAGTTCGACGACGTCGCCTGGCGGCGCTGGATGCGCCAGACGAGTGGCATGGGCTTCGCGGTCCGCATCGCCGCCGGTGGTGTGCTCATCGCGCTGGCCGGAATCTTCTTCCTCACGCAGGAGCGCGGCTGGGGGGCGATGCTCGACCTGGCGTCCGCCCTCGGCGTCGCGCTGATCGGCCTCGCACTGATCCTCGGGCCGTGGATCAGCAAGCTGCTCGGCGACCTCACGGAGGAACGCCGCGCGCTCGTACGCTCGCAGGAGCGTGCCGACGTCGCCGCCCACCTGCACGACTCGGTGCTCCAGACCCTCGCGCTGCTGCAGAAGAACGCCGGCGACCAGGCCACCGTGGCGACGCTCGCCCGGCGCCAGGAGCGTGAGCTGCGGGCCTGGCTCTACGGCACCGACGAGCAGGCCGGCGACTCGCTCGTCGCGGCACTGCGGGCCTCGGCGGCCGACGTCGAGGACGCGCATCGCGTACCCGTCGAGGTCATCGCGGTCGGTGACGCACCGCTCGACCCCGACGTCAGCGCGGTCGCCAAGGCAGCGCGCGAAGCCATGATCAATGCCGCCAAGCACGCCAAGGTCGACCGCATCGACGTCTACGCCGAGGCCAACGCCGAGACCGTCCAGGTGTTCGTCCGCGACCGTGGCGTCGGGTTCGACGCCGACAAGATCGCGGAGGACCGGATGGGCGTACGCGGCTCGATCGTCGATCGCGTCGAACGCCACGGGGGTACCGTGACGATTCGCAGCAATCCCGGCCAGGGCACCGAGGTGGCCATGTCCGTGCCGGTACGCCACGCCGAACCCGTACCCGAGGAGACCAAGCAATGACCACCCTGCGCGTCGCGATCGTCGACGACCACGCGATGTTCCGGCGCGGAGTCCGCGCCGAGATCGACGGACCCGTCGAGATCGTCGCGGAGGCCGAGGACGTCGAGAGTGCCGTCGAGGTGCTGGTCGAGTCCAAGCCCGACGTCGTGCTGCTCGACGTGCACATGCCCGGCGGGGGAGGCCTCGAGGTCATCCGTCGCCTGCATGTGCGTCATCCCGACATGAAGTTCCTGGCCCTGTCCGTCAGCGATGCCGCCGAGGACGTCATCGGCATCATCCGTGCCGGCGCCCGTGGCTATGTCACCAAGAACATCTCGGGTCCGGAGCTGCTCGACGCGATCGACCGGGTCGCGGCGGGTGATGCGGTGTTCTCGCCGCGTCTTGCGGGGTTCGTCCTCGATGCGTTCGCCGGGACGATCGAGGTCGCCCAGATCGACGAGGACTTCGACCGGCTCACCGAGCGCGAGCGCGAGGTCATGCGGCTCATCGCCCGCGGCTATGCCTACAAGGAAGTCGCCAAGGAGCTCTTCATCTCGATCAAGACCGTCGAGACCCACGTCTCGAGCGTGCTGCGCAAGCTGCAGCTGTCGAGCCGTCACGAACTGACCCGCTGGGCCAACGACCGCCGCCTCATCTGACGCGATTTGTGACGTTCTAGGCGCTTCGCGCCCCGGATAGCGCCTTGAACGTCACAAATCGCGGAGTCAGCGGTGGAGTGCTGCGCCCTTGAACGACTTGTCGACGGCATTCCTGGCACCGCGTACGGCGATGCCGACCAGGTCGAGGTCCGCGGTCGCGACCTTGCGTACCGCTGCCCGGTTGTCGCGGTCGTTGCCGGTCGCGAACATGTCGCGGGTGTAGACCGCGATCGCCATGCCCCGGGCGAGCAGCTTGCCGTGCGTCGTCGTGAGGCGCTCGCTGTCGCCGGAGAGCACGACGACGGGCTGACGGATCAGCGGCAGGTACGTCTGCCCGTCGGCGTCCTCGTACGGCTCACCGATGAGCTCGGGGTCGGCCGAAGCGATGCCGCTGATGAGGAACGCGGTGACGTTGAGCGCCTGCCACGGCTCGAGGTCCTCGTGCAGCAGCACGGCGATCTTGGTGTCGAAGCGGATGGGTTCGAGGTCGTCCATGCGTCAAGCATCGGCCGCGCGGCCGCGCCCGGTCTTGTACGTTTCTGACATGTCGACCGGCGAGCGGGTCCGCGCCTGGCGTCCGGACGTGCCAGGCGTCGACGAGGTGCTGCACGCACACTTCACCGAGCACGCCTATCCGGCACACACGCACGACCACTGGACCCTGCTGCTGGTCGACACCGGTGGGGTTGAGTACGACCTGGCACATCACCACCATCAGGCTGCTCCCGGGTCACTCACGGTGCTCCCGCCGCACGTCCCGCACGACGGTCGCGCCGCCATCGCTGGCGGATTCGACAAGCGCGTCGTCTATGTCGATGACCGCTGGCTCTCGAGCGAGCTGGTCGGCGCTGCCGTACGTCAGCCGTCCCTGCGTGACGACTCGTTGACGCGTGCGATGGCTCGACTCCACGACGCGCTGACCTCACCCGGCGACGAGCTCGAGGCGGAGTCGCGACTGGCGTTCCTGAGCGAACGCATCACGCAACACCTCGACCACTCCGCGGAGCCGTTGTCGACGCGCCGCGAGTCGCGGCTTGCCCGGCTCATCCGTGACCGGCTCGACTGCGCGCCGGAGTCGACGCCGACGTTGGCGTCGATCGCGGCGGACCTCGGTGTCCACGCGTCACACGCCGTACGCGTGTTCAGCCGCGAGTACGGCATGCCGCCGCACCGGTACGTCACGGGGCGGCGCATCGACCGGGCCCGCCACCTCTTGCTCGACGGCACGCCGGTGGCCGGCGTCGCCGCGGCGGTCGGGTTCTACGACCAGGCACACCTGACGCGGCACTTCCGGCGGGTCCTGGGCGTGACGCCCGGCGCGTACGTTCGCCACGCCGCCTGACCCTGCCTGGTGCAGGGGGCACAATGAACGTCGTGCAGGTTGACGTCCTCGGGCCGGTCAGGGTGCTCGTCGAAGATCGCGAGGTCGATCTCGGCGGGCCGCGCAGCCGCGCCCTCGTCGCCCGCCTCGCAATCGACGCGGGTCATCCCGTGAGCGCGTCAGCACTGATCGACGACCTGTGGGGTGCCGACGTGCCCGCAGACGCGGTCAACGCACTCCAGTCGGTCGTGTCACGCACCCGGCGCAAGCTGCCCGACGGGTCACTGGAGTCGACGTCCGCCGGCTACGTGCTGCGCTGCGACGCGGTCGACTCCGCGGAGTTCGAACGACTCGTCGCCGCAGGTCAGGCCGGCCAGGCGCTCACGCTGTGGCGTGGAGAGGCGTTCGCCGACGTGCTCACGTTCCCGTTCGCCCAGAGCGCCGCCGGACGACTCAACGAGCTGCGCCTGTCGGCCGTCGAGGCGAGCCTCGAGGGCCGATCCGACGCCGGCGTCATCGCCGAGCTCGGCGAGCTGACCGCGGCGCATCCCTACCGCGACGGGTTCTGGCGACTCTACCTGTCTGCACTCGCATCCCACGGTCGCGCCAACGAGGCGCTGACGGCGTACGAGGAGCTCCGGGCCATGCTCGCCGATGAGCTCGGCGCCGACCCTTCGGCGGAGCTGCAAGACCTGCACGTGTCGATCCTGCGAGGAGAGGCGGCGCGACCACGGCGTACGACCTCGTCGCTGCCGGTCGGCGTGACGACCTTCGTGGGCCGCGACAAGGCGATGGCCGATCTGACCGCGGCACTCGGCACGCATCGCCTGGTGACGATCATGGGCCCCGGCGGAGTGGGCAAGACCCGCTTGTCGATCGAGACCGCCCGTCGGGCGGCCGACGCGTTCGACGAGATCTGCCTGGTCGAGCTCGCACCCGTGACCGGCGGTGACGACATCGTCTCGACGATCCTGTCGGCACTCGGCCTGCTGGAGATCTCGGTGACCGACCGTCGCACCTCGGGCGGGCCCACCGACGAGCGCACGCGGCTGATCGACGCGCTGTCCTCGCTTCGGATGCTGCTGATCCTCGACAACTGCGAGCACCTGATCGACGACGTGGCGGCGGTGACCGAGGACCTGCTCACGCACGCCGCCAAGCTGGTCGTGATCACGACGAGTCGCGAACCGCTGCGGATCCTCGGCGAATACGTCTACCCGGTCGACCCCCTGACGCATCCGGAGTCGACCGCGACCCCTGCCGAGGCGCTGGAGTTCAGTGCGGTGCAGCTGTTCGTGCAGCGAGCCCAGGCGGCTGACCCGGCATTCACGCTGGACTCGACGACCCTGCCGGGTGTGCTCGAGATCTGCTCGCGTCTCGACGGTCAGCCCCTGGCGCTCGAGCTGGCAGCGGCCCGGCTGCGTTCGTTGACGGTGGAGCAGATCGCGCACCGGCTCTCCGACCGGTTCAGGCTCCTGACGGGCGGAAGCCGTACGGCCCTGCCGCGTCATCGCACCCTGCGCGCCGTCGTCGAGTGGAGCTGGGACCTGCTCGAGGACGACGAGCGTGACCTCGCCGAGCGGATCGCGGTCTTCCCCGGGGGCGTCACGGCGGCCAGCGCAGCGGCGGTGTTCGACGAGTCAGAACGGACGATCGAGCTGCTCGAGTCGCTCGCCGACAAGTCGCTGCTGATGCCGATCAAGGCCGAGACGCCGCGCTTTCGGATGCTCGAGACGCTCCGTGAGTACGGCATCGAGCAGCTGATCGAGCGTGGCATCGTGCAGAAGGTACGTACGGCTCACGTCGACTACTTCCTCGCGTTCGCCCAGGAGCACGAGCTCGACCTGCGCGGACCTCGCCAGCTCGAGGCGTTCGCCGCCTTCGACACCGAACGAGGCAACATCAGCGCTGCCCTCCGCTTCGCAGTCGACCAGCAGGACCGTGATCGCGCGGCCCGGATGCTGGCGACTCACGGGTGGTACTGGGCGACGCGCAACCAGGACGCCGAGGTGCTGTCCTGGGCCGCCACGGTCGGCGCGCTTCCCGGCCGGTCCGATCCGACCAGTGAGATCGGCGTACGCGTCCTGCAGATCGTCGCCGCAATGGCATCGGAGAACCGTGACCTGGTCGGCGAGTACGTCGACGAGATCCTTGAGCTGTGGGACACCGGTGAGGCCAAGGGCCCTTACGTCGACATGGCGATGGCGACGATCGACTACTTCGGCAAGCTCGGGGATCGCCAGCTGGTGCCGCCGAAGGACCCGTGGACTGCGGCGGCGATCAAGCTGATGCGCGTGGTCCTCATGGACAACGCCGGAACCCTCGGAGGTGTGGCCGACACGCTCGACGAGGCGATCGAGGGCTTTCGGTCGGTGGGCGACCGCTGGGGAATTGCCACGTCGCTGGGGCAGCGGGCGACCCTCGAGGCGTATGGCGGCGATGCGGAGGCGGCGCTCAGGACGCTTGAGGAGACTGTCCCGTCGCTCGAAGCCCTCGGGGCGACGGAAGATCTCGAGTTCACCCGGATGAAGATGGTCGGGCTGCGGCTCTCGGCGGCCACCCCCGATGACCTGCCGGAGCTCAGGACGATGCTCGAGGAGCAGCTGGCCTCGGCCGAGGCCGCAGGTGTGCACCGGGCGACCTACATCGCGCGACTCTCGATGGCCAACCTCGACCGGATTGACGGCAACCCCCAGGCGGCGGTCGCGGCGATCGAGTCGTTGATCGGCGAGTGGGACGATCCTGATGACCAGATCATCGGCAGCCGGCAGATGAAGGCGACCGTGATCGCGGCCCTCGTCCTGGCGAAGACTGCTGCAGGTGATCTCGGGGGAGCGGCATCGAGCCTGGCTGAGGCAGCAGTTCATGGCCGGGCCAGCGACGACATGCCGGTCGTCTCGCACGTTGCCGTGGCGTCCGCCGTCCTGGCGGGTGCCACGGGTGATCTCGAGCTGGCGGCGCGACGCATGGGCGCGGCCGACTCGATCCGCGGCGTCGTCGATGCGATGCACCGTGATGCCCGGGAGCTGATCGTGATGCTGCGCGAGCAGATGGGCGATGTGGCCTACGAGCGCGCGTACGCCGAAGGCCTCGCCCTGGAGCAGGACGAGGCCATCGGGCTGACGCTGGGACCGGCCTAGGCCTTGCGGCGGTAGGCGCGCACGGCCAGCGGCGCGAAGATCGCCAGGATGATTCCGGCAGTGCCCAGTGCGATGAACGCGTCGTGGGCGACGGGTCCACCGGTCAGCAGACCGCGTACGGCGTCGGTGAGGTGCGTGACGGGATTGACCTTCACGAACGCCTCCAGCCAGCCCGGCATGGTGTCCGCTGACGCGAACATGCTCGAGCCGAACGTCAGCGGGAACAGCGCGAGGAACGCGAAGCCCTGCACCGATCCGGCCTCTCGGGCGATCATGCCGAGCCAGATCGCGATCCAGCACAGGCACCAGGCGAACACCAGGACCAGCAGCGCCGCGGTCAGGACCGACAGCACCGAGGTGGTCGGGCGGTAGCCGATGATGAACCCGAACACCAGGCTCACCGTGATGGTGATGGCGTAGCGCAGGCACTCGGCGATCGTTGCGCCGACGAGGGGCGCCGACCGGGGGATGGGCAGAGCCCGGAACCGGTCGAAGACGCCCTCCTTGATGTCGGTGTTGAGATTGACTCCGATGCTCATGGTGCTGAACAGCACGGTCTGGATCATGATGCCGGGGAGCACGAACTGCAGGTAGTCGTGCGTGTTGCCGGCGATCGCGCCGCCCAGGACGTACACGAAGATCAGCAGGAACAGCGCAGGCTGCAGCGTCACGTCGAAGAACTGTTCGGGATGGCGCATCATCTTCTTGATCGAGCGTCCGGCGAGGACCAGTGCGTGGCGGAGCCACGGGAACCAGCTGGCGGTCTCGTAGTCGGACGCCGACGGGGTCAGCTGCGGGGCAGCGGTGGCGGTGCTCATGGAACCAGCTCCAGTTCGTCGGTGGCGTCGTCCGCCGGGGCGGGCTTGCCGGTGAGGGTGAAGAAGACCTCGTCGAGGTCGGGCAGCTTGAGCGCGAGCTCGGTGACCGCGATGCCGCGCTGGCCGAGGCCCGCGACGACCTCGGTAAGGGCGCTGCCGTCCGTGACGGGTACGGCGAGGAGTCCCTTGGCGGGCTGTTCGACCGGGCGTCCGGTGATGTTCGTCAGCAGGGCGGTGACGTCGGCGAAGTCACGCTCATGCGTCGGGCGGACCTGCAGGGAGCGGCCGCCGACGATGCGCTTGAGCTCCTCGGGCGTGCCTTCCGCGATGACCAGTCCGTTGTCGATCACCGCGATCGAGTCGGCCAGGGCGTCGGCCTCGTCGAGGTACTGCGTCGTCATCAGGACGGTCGTCCCCTGGTCGGTGAGCGACCGTACGACATTCCACATGTCGTCGCGCTTGCTCGGGTCGAGGCCGGTCGTCGGCTCGTCGAGGTAGATCACCTGAGGCCGACCGACCAGGCTCGCGGCCAGGTCGAGCCGGCGACGCATGCCGCCGGAGTAGGTCCGCGTACGGCGATCCGCCGCCTCGGTGAGTCCGAACTGCTCGAGGAGCTCCTCGGCGCGCTGGGCGGCCGAGGCGCGGGTCAGGTCGAGCAGACGGGCGACCAGGACGAGGTTCTCGCGGCCGGTCAGCTGCTCGTCGACCGAGGCGTACTGCCCCGTGAGGCCGATCGAGCGACGTACCCCGTCGGGGTCCGTGGCGAGGTCGTGGCCCGCGATGGTCGCGTGACCCGCATCGGGCTGCAGCAGGGTGGCGAGGATGCGTACGGCGGTGGTCTTGCCGGCTCCGTTGGGGCCGAGGACACCGAGCACGGATCCTTCGGGGACGGCAATGTCGATGCCGTCGAGGGCTTTGGTGTCGCCGAAATGCTTGACGAGCCCTTCGGCGTGAATGGCGTAGTTGTTCATGTCTCCACGATGGACGGACCCGCTGGCATCGCCCTGTCATCCCGCTGACAGCCCTGATCGCCGCTGACAGGGTCTCGACGACCGGCGGTGCCACGATGCTCGTATGGACCTGACTCTCCTCGCCATCGTCGGTGTGCTCGTCGTCGTCGCCGTGTCCGGCTTGTCGCCGCGGCTGGGCATCGCTGCGCCGTTGCTCCTGGTCGCCGCGGGTGTCGCGCTGTCGTACGCGCCGGGCGTACCGACGTTCGAGGTCGAACCCGAGATCATCCTCGCCGGGGTGCTGCCGCCCCTGCTCTACGCGTCCGCGGTGAACATGCCGATGCTGGACTTCCGCCGCGACCTGAAGTCGATCGGCGGGCTGTCAGTCGTCGTCGTGGCCGGTTCGGCGGTGCTGCTCGGGCTGATCTTCGACCGCATCATCCCCGACATCGGCCTGGCGGAGGGCATCGCGCTCGGAGCGGTCCTGAGCCCGACCGATGCCGTGGCCACCTCGATCGTCAAGCGCACCGGGGTCGCGCCCCGCCTCGTCACGGTGCTCGAGGGCGAGAGCATGCTCAACGACGCGTCCGCCCTGGTACTGCTTCGCTCGGCGATCGCGGCGACCGGCGTCACGGTGTCCCTGGGCGGCGTGGCCTGGGACTTCGTCGTCGCGGTGGTCGGCGCGGTCGCGATCGGTTGGGTCATCGGCCTGGTGAGCGTCGTCGTACGGTCACGGTTGTCCGACGCGACGCTCAACACCGCGCTCTCGTTCGTCGTGCCGTTTGCCGCGTACGCGCCGGCCGAGCACTTCGGGGTGTCCGGGCTCGTCGCGGTCGTGACGACCGGGCTGATCACGGGCTACCTCGGCCCGGAGGTCCTGCCCGCGCAGGCCAGGGGCGCCGAGACGGTCAACTGGAAGACGATCGCGTTCCTCCTTGAAGGCGGGGTCTTCCTTCTGGTCGGGCTCGAGGCGCCGGGGCTGGTGGAGGACTTCCAGGACGGTGACGGCGAGTGGGGGACGCTCGCGCTCGCGACGGTGATCGCTGTCGCGGTCCTGCTCGCCGTACGAGTCGTGTACGTCGTGATGCTCATCTTCGGCCTGCGCCAGGACATCGAGCAGACCGAGCGGCGGCTCCCGCGCGTTGACCGCATCGCCGAGACGCTCGGGACGCCACGGGGACAACAGATGCCGGAGCGTCGGCGCAAGCGCATCGAGATGATGGTGGAGCGAAGCCGCGCGGACCTCGCGTTCTACAAGAAGGAACGGCTCGGCTTCCGCGACGGAGCAGTCCTGACCTGGGCGGGCATGCGTGGCGTCGTCACGCTCGCCGCGGCCCAGACGCTGCCGTCGGACACCCCGCAGCGGCCACTGCTGATCCTGATCGCGTTCTCGGTCGCCGTGGCGACCCTGGTGATCCAGGGCGGAACCCTCAGCTGGGTTGTCCGCAGCCTGGGCGTGGAGGCCGACCGCGAAGGCCAACGGCGTGAGGAGCTGCTGGCCCTGGGTGAGATCCTCAACGACGTCGCCTCGTCGCGGTGCGACGACGCCGAGACCGAGGGCCTGGACGGAGCGCTCGTCGACCCGCTGGTGCTGACCGAGACGCGCAAGCAGAGCCGGCCCGACAAGTTCACTGCATGGGCTGGCACGGATGACGAGACCCGCTCCGAACGGCTGCGCGAATACCGCCGGCTCCGGCTGGCGATCCTCGCCGACCAGCGCGGCGCCCTGCTCGAGGCGAGGTCGACGGGGCGCTTCGACTCCACCGTGCTGGCTGCCGTCCTCAGTCGCGTCGACGCCGCAGAGATGTCGCTCAACCAGATCGAATGAGCTTCTCGATTTCACCTGTGCGCAACCTGGCGGGTCTAGCCTGAGACCGTGAACGAGCCACATCTGATCGTGCTCTTCGGTGCCACGGGCGATCTCGCCCGGCGCAAGCTGCTGCCCGGGCTGATGCACCTGCTGCAGTCGGGTCTCGTGCCCGACTCGCGGATCATCGGCGTCTCGCTCGACGAGCTCGACGACGAGTCGTTCAGGGCGTTCGCGGAGGAAGCCTGCCGTGAGTTCAGCCCGCGTACCGTCAAGGACGAGCAGTGGGCTGCCTTCGCGCCCAAGCTCTCGTACGTCAACGTCAAGGACGGGTCAGAGGCGCTGGCAAAGGCCGCAGCCGCGCACGAGGCCGAGCTCGGCGGCGAGCCGCGCCGCCTCCACTACCTGAGCGTCCCGCCGAAGTCAGCGCTCGACGTGGTGCACACGCTGCGTGACGCGCACCTGGTCGATCGCGCGCGCATCATCATGGAGAAGCCGTTCGGCACCGATCTCGCCAGCGCGAAGTCGCTCAACGCCCAGATCCACGAGGTCTTCGCCGAGGAGCAGATCTTCCGCATCGACCACTTCCTCGGCAAGGAGGCGGCCCTCAACATCCTGGCGTTCCGGTTTGCCAACGGGCTGTTCGAACCGATCTGGAACCGCAACTTCATCGACCACGTGCAGATCGACGTACCCGAGACGCTCTCCCTGGAGGGACGGTCGGGCTTCTACGAGGGCACCGGCGCGTTCAAGGACATGGTCGTCACGCATCTGTTCCAGGTGCTGGCGTTCATGGCGATGGAGCCGCCGACGTCGCTCGACTCCGACTCGATCAGCGAGGAGAAGAACAAGGTCTTCCGCTCGATGCTGCCGCTCGACCCCAAGCACGTCGTACGCGGTCAGTACGACGGCTACCGCGACGAACCGGGAGTGGCCGCCGACTCCGAGACCGAGACGTTCGTCGCGCTCAGGGCCGAGATCGACAACTGGCGCTGGGCCGGCGTGCCGTTCTTCCTGCGCACCGGCAAGAAGATGGCCGAAGGTGCCCGCATCATCTCGATCGCGTTCCGTGAACCGCCCAAGAGCATGTTCCCGACCGGTTCGGGTGTCGGGCTGTCCGGGCCCGACCACCTGACGTTCGACCTCGCGGACGCCTCGAAGATGTCGTTGTCGTTCTATGGCAAGCGTCCAGGTCCCGGCATGCGGCTCGACAAGCTCAGCATGCAGTTCGCGATGCAGGAGACCGAGCGGGCGGGCGACGTGCTGGAGGCGTACGAGCGGCTGATCCACGATGCTATGCGGGGCGAGCGCACGTTGTTCACGACGGCCGAGGGCATCGAGCGGTTGTGGGAGATCTCCGAGCCCCTGCTCGCCGATGCGCCACCCGTACGGCCCTATCCGTCGGCGACCTGGGGGCCCAACGCGGTGCACCAGCTGATCGCGCCCCGTGCGTGGCGGCTGCCGTTCGAGCGCAGCTGGCGCAAGCCCAACACGATGGCGGAGTAGCTACCAGTTCTTCTCCACCAGCCGGATCGCCTCGTCGACCGAGAGCCCCTGACGGCGGGCGATGCGAACGTACGTCTCGGCGGCCGCGTCTGCTTCGGCGTCGCCGATCCTGCGCGTGGCGATGAGCGTGCCGCCGCGGCCATGCGTCTCGATGATCCCGTCGGCCTCGAGCGCGCGGTAAGCCTTGGCGACGGTGTTGACGGCAAGGCCGAGATCGGTCGCGAGCCGTCGCACGGGCGGCAGCTTGTGCCCCGGTGAGAGCGTTCCCGTGGCAGCGCCTTCGGCGATCTGTCGACGTACCTGCTCGTACGGCGGCTCCGCGGCGTCGGCGTCGATCGTGACGAGGTCCATGTGTTCATTGTCGCGCGATGCGACGGCGCCGATGTCGTTGGCGGCAACTAGGCTGGAGAGCCTGATGACATCGCCATTCCCCGTGCCCCAAACCGCGGAGAAGAAGTCTGCCCAGGAGGCAGAAAAGAAACGTGCGCGCTCCGACATCCTGCTCGACGGGCTCAACGACGCGCAGCGCGAAGCGGTGTCACATCCCGGCGGTCCGCTCCTGGTCGTGGCGGGTGCCGGATCGGGCAAGACGCGGGTGCTGACCCGTCGCATCGCCTGGTTGATTGCCGCCCGAGGAGCCCATCCGGGGTCGATCCTGGCGATCACGTTCACCAACAAGGCCGCCGCCGAGATGCGCGAACGCGTCGCCGAGCTGGTGGGCCCGCGCGCCCGGATGATGTGGGTGTCGACGTTCCACTCCGCCTGCGTACGCATCCTGCGCCGCGAGGCGACGAAGTTCGGCTTCACCTCGACGTTCACGATCTACGACTCCGCCGACCAGCGTCGCCTCATGACGCAGGTGTGCCGCGACATGGATCTCGACCCCAAGCGGGTCAACCCCCGCGCGGTGCTCAACTGGATCTCCAACCTCAAGAACGAGCTCGTCGATCACGAGGCTGCTGCGGGCAAGGCGGCCAACCCGACCGAGGAGCTCTACGCCGAGGCCTACACGACCTATCAGGCGAGGCTCCGCGCCGCCAACGCGATGGACTTCGACGACCTGATCATGAACACGGTGCACCTGTTCCAGGGCTGGCCCGACGTCGCCGAGACCTACCGGCGCCGATTCCGGCACATCCTGGTCGACGAATATCAAGACACCAACCACGCGCAATACCAGCTGATCAAGGAGCTCACCGACGCCGACTCCGATCTGCTGGTCGTCGGCGACTCCGATCAGTCGATCTATGCGTTCCGCGGCGCCAACATCCGCAACATCCTCGAGTTCGAGGACGACTTCCCCAATGCACAGGCGATCCTGCTGGAGCAGAACTACCGCTCGACCCAGACGATCCTGTCGGCGGCCAATGCCGTGATCAGCCGCAACGCCGGCCGCAAGGACAAGCAGCTGTGGTCCGCCGAGGGCGATGGCGAAAAGATCGTCGGCTATGTCGGAGACGACGAGCGAGACGAGGCACAGTTCATCGCCGAGGAGATCGACAAGCTCTCCGACGAGGGCGACGTCGCCGCCAAGGACGTCGCGATCTTCTATCGCACCAATGCCCAAAGCCGCGTGTTTGAAGAAGTCTTCATCCGGGTCGGCCTGCCCTATCGCGTGGTCGGCGGAGTCAGGTTCTACGAACGCAAGGAGATCAAGGACGCGCTGGCCTACGTACGCGTCCTCGTCAACCCGCGCGACGCCGTGTCCCTCCGTCGCATTCTCAACGAGCCCAAGCGAGGCATCGGCGATCGCGCCGAGGCGGCGATCCAGCGTCTCGCCGACCGTCGCGAGATCAGCTTCTGGGAGGCGATGACCCGCGCCGACGAGGCCGATGACCTGGCGACGCGCTCCCTCAACGCGATCCAGGCGTTCACCCAGACGATGTCGGAGCTGATGGCGATGGCCGAGAGCGGTGCGCCTGCTGACGCCGTGCTCGAGGCAGCACTGACTCGCAGTGGCTACCTCGGTGCCCTCGAGCAGAGCACCGACCCGCAGGACGAGACCCGCGTCGAGAACCTCGCCGAGCTCGTCGCGGTGGCGCGCGAGTTCGTCGTGGGCGCCAGCACGATCGCCGATGACGCCGAGGCGGAGGCCGTCGCCGACGCCGCGGCCGATCTCGCACCCGGGTCGCTGTCGGCGTTCCTCGAACAGGTTGCACTGGTCGCCGACGCCGACCAGATCCCCGACGAGGGCGACGGCGTCGTCACCCTGATGACGCTGCACACCGCCAAGGGCCTGGAGTTCCCCGTCGTGTTCCTCACCGGACTCGAGGACGGCGTCTTCCCCCACATGCGATCGCTCGCCGACACCACCGAGCTCGAGGAGGAGCGCCGGCTCGCCTATGTCGGCATCACCCGGGCTCGTACCCGCCTCTACGTCACCCGCGCCCAGACCCGTGCCGCGTGGGGCGCGCCCTCCTACAACCCGCCATCACGCTTCCTCGACGAGCTGCCGGAGGCGCTGGTCGACTGGCGCCGGGTTGCTTCGTCACCGACGCAGTGGACTCCGAGCAGCCCCTCGGTCACGGCGCAGTCGTCGTTCCGTTCCACCAACGTGGCCGCGAGGTCCAAGCGCGCGACCCGCGAGGTCGTGTCGCTGTCACCCGGCGACCGGGTGTCGCACGACAGCTTCGGCCTCGGCACCGTGGTGGCGGTCGACGGTCAGGGCGACAAGGCCCAGGCATCGGTCGACTTCGGCTCCCAGGGCGTCAAACGTCTCCTCCTGAGATACGCCCCAGTCGAAAAGCTCTAACGCCCCCCGCGATTTGTGACCTTTAAGGCGTCATTCGTCGCGCATGGCGCCTCCAAGGTCACAAATTGCGGGCGATTTGGTGCCATTCGCGGCCGAGGTCCGGAGGATGGCCGCGGTATCCCCGCCGAGCCATGGCTTCATACACGCGCGCGACGATGGATGTCGGGTGGAGGAAGTCCGCGGCCGTGACGACGATGAGGATCCATCCGGCCGCTTCGATGCGTTCACGGCGAAGATGATCCTTCTGTCGCTGCGACGCGTCCCTCTCGTGGTGCCAACCGTCATGTTCGACGACGATGCGGAGATCCTCGATGACCAGGTCACCGCGTGCGAGCCAGCTGCCGTCCGGCGCGTGGACATCGACGTTGACGGCAGGCTCCGGCAAGCCCGCAGTCACGAGGAGAAGGCGTACGTCGGTCTCTCGGAACGAGTCGACGCGTTCACGGATCAGCATCGCCGCCTGTCGCGCGCGTACGACGCCGTCGAGGTGGCTCGAGACGACGTACTCGAGCAGGGTCTCGACGGTGGTGCTGCCGAGACGAACCAGTGCGTCGCCAGCACGCACCAGGTCGCGCAGACTCAAGATGGTGGCGCTGTCCACGAACGACCGGTCGGGCCCCAGGACCTCGATCCCGCGGATCTGAGATGAGCTGAGCCGGTGGCCGCGGCGATGTAGCACGATGTCGTGCTTGACCTGGCTGGCCTTGTTCGTCGAGAAGTGCACCGGCGCCGTTCGGCCGACATCCACTCCGTGCCACTGCAGGGCCGACACATGGCTGAGGATCGCATCTGCGGGCAGGGCGAGCGCGGCAGCGCGTACGCGGAGCTCGAACGTGAGCTCTGTCGTCTGCAGGCACCAGACCCCGCGATGCAGCGAGTGAAAATGCTTGCCGCGCAGCATCGACGGGCTCACGCCGGCTGCGCGTGCCTGGGCGGAGGTGAAGACGGTCCCGATCAGGGATGCAGGGATCGAAGGTGGCCGCGACATTCACCCACGGTCACCGAGCAGGCACCCTGACGCACGCGGTCCGCCGAAAGGTGTGGACAGACGTACGCGATGTGTTGCCTTGTGGGCGTCATCTGACGCGAATGACGCCTAGAGGGTCACAAATCGCGGGGGAGGGTTACGGGCGGACGCCGTGGGCCACGAGGGCGGTGTAGGGGTCGACCGGGCCGCCGCCACCGGGGTGCACCTCGAGGTGCAGGTGGGGACCGGTCACGTTGCCGGTGGAGCCGGTGTAGCCGATCACGTCACGCACGTCGACCTTCTGGCCGGGGTGGACGATGATGCGGCTCTGGTGGCAGTACCAGATGTCGGTGCCGTCCTCGAGCGTGATGATCGTGCGGTTGCCGTAGGCGCCTTCGTAGCCCGTCGACTTGACCGTGCCGCGGGCGACCGAGCTGATCGTCGAGCCCGAGGGTCCGGCGAAGTCGAGGCCGGTGTGCATGCGTGACCAGAGTCCGCTGCGCTGCCCGAAGCGGGCCGACAGGTGATAGCCCGTCACCGGGAGCACCCACTGGTTCTTGCGAGCCTCGGCTGACACCTTCTGGGTGTCGTTCTTGAGCTCGGTGATCGCGATGAGGTATTGCTCCGCCTGTGCCTTGCCCTGCTTGTCGAGGTTGCGGTCGAAGTCTCGGCTGACCTCGACACCATCGACCTCGTCGCCGGTGTAGGTCTCCGAGATCGTCTGGTAGTTGCTGGCCGACAGCGCGGAGCTGTCGACGTGGCCACCGACGACGGCAGAACCAAAACCAGCCATGATCAGCGCAAATGCGCCGGCCATGGCTGGGGTCAGACGGAAGGAGCGCTTCTTGGCGCGGCGCCTCTCGGCTACCCGCTTGCCACTCGTGGTGCGCTTCGGGGTCTCCTGGCGTACATCCAGTCGGCGTTTAGGCGCAGACGAAGACACGCAAAAACCTCCGAAATGGGGACAGCAGGACCCGACGAGCCTAGCCCACACGGGGGTTCGGACGAAACCGAATCCACACATTTGTTGTTTGCCACGCGGGAAAAGTCGACAAACTGTGACGACCTTCACCCTGAGCGCTCCGTGCGACGATGGGGCGTATGGCGAGGCAGCGCACGGTCGTGGGTGCCAACGGAGACGGCAAGAATGCGCTGACGGTCGCTCGTACGCTGCGCGACGAAGGTCATGAGGTCGTCCTCGTCGGGGGAGGCCAGACCGCCGAGCAGCTCGTCCGCGCGGCGCTCGCCGAGGACGCTGCCGAGCTCGTCGTCGCTGACGACGATGTCGACCTGGTCGAGCTGGAGTCCGTACGGCGGCGACTGGGCGCCGACGAGCTGCAGGTGACGGCCCGTGGTGTGACCGACCTGACACGTCAGGACCCCCGGTGAGCGGGTAGAGTCGCCACGCTCAATTTTTGTGGCCCATAGGCCGATATCTGAGCCAATCAGGACGTCAACAAAGGACGGACACACCGTGGATTTGATGGAATATCAGGCGAAGGAGCTCTTCGCCAAGCATGGCGTCACGACGACGCTCGGCATCGTCGTGCAGACGCCCGAGGAGGCCAAGGCCGCCGCTGAGCAGCTCGGCGGCGTGACCGTCGTCAAGGCGCAGGTCAAGGCCGGCGGCCGCGGCAAGGCCGGCGGCGTCAAGATCGCCAAGACGCCCGACGAGGCGTTCGAGCACGCGACCAACATCCTCGCGCTCGAGATCAAGGGCCTTCCCGTCAACCGCGTGCTGGTCACCCCGGCCACGCCGCCGATCGAGGAGTACTACTTCTCGTTCCTGCTCGACCGGTCCAACCGCAGCTACCTCTGCATCGCGAGCGTCGAGGGCGGTGTGGAGATCGAAGAGGTCGCCAAGACCAATCCCGAGGCCGTGCGCCAGATCCCGGTGGACGCCGGTGTCGGTGTCGACGAGGCCAAGGCCCGCGCGATCGTCGAGGAGGCGAAGTTCCCGGCCGAGCTCACCGAGCAGGCCGTGACGCTGGTCCAGGCACTGTGGAAGGTCTTCGTCGAGGAGGACGCGACGCTCGTCGAGGTCAACCCGCTCGCCCGTCTCGAGGGCGACAAGCTCGAGGCGCTCGACGGCAAGGTGTCGCTCGACGACAACGCGTCCGAGGTGCGTCACCCCGAGCACGAGGACTTCGTCATCCACGAGGAGGCGGACCCGCTCGAGGCCAAGGCCAAGGAGAAGGGCCTCAACTACGTCAAGCTCGACGGCGAGGTCGGCATCATCGGCAACGGTGCGGGGCTCGTCATGAGCACGCTCGACGTCGTCGCGTACGCCGGCGAGAACCACGGTGGCGTCAAGCCCGCCAACTTCCTCGACATCGGTGGAGGCGCCTCGGCGCAGGTCATGGCCGACGGCCTCGACGTCATCCTCGGTGACGAGCAGGTCAAGTCGGTGTTCGTCAACGTCTTCGGCGGCATCACGTCGTGTGACGCCGTGGCCAACGGCATCAAGGGCGCTCTCGAGCTCCTCGGTGACAGCGCCACGAAGCCGCTGGTCGTACGTCTCGACGGCAACAACGTCGACGAGGGCCGCGCGATCCTCAACGAGCTCAACCACCCGCTCGTGACCCAGGTCGAGACCATGGACGGTGCTGCCGACAAGGCTGCCCAGTTCGCACACGAAGGAGTCTGAGCATGTCGATTTTCCTCAACAAGGACTCCAAGGTCATCGTCCAGGGCATCACCGGCGGTGAGGGCTCCAAGCACACCGCCCGCATGCTCGCCGCCGGCACCCAGGTCGTCGGTGGCGTCAACGCCCGCAAGGCCGGCACGACCGTCGAGCACGTCGACGCGTCCGGCACCAAGATCGAGCTGCCCGTGTTCGGGTCGGTCGCCGAGGCCATCGAAAAGACGGGTGCCGACGTGTCGGTGGCGTTCGTGCCGCCGGCGTTCACCAAGGATGCCGTCGTCGAGGCCATCGATGCCGAGATCGGCCTCCTGGTGATCATCACCGAAGGTGTTCCGGTGCAGGACAGCGCCGAGTTCTGGGCCTACGCCCAGGGCAAGAAGACGCGCATCATCGGTCCCAACTGCCCCGGCATCATCACGCCGGGTGAGGCACTCGCAGGCATCACGCCGGCCAACATCGCCGGAACCGGTCCGATCGGCCTCGTCTCCAAGTCGGGCACGCTGACCTACCAGATGATGTTCGAGCTGCGCGACTTCGGCTTCTCGACCGCGATCGGCATCGGTGGTGACCCCATCATCGGTACGACGCACATCGACGCCCTCGAGGCGTTCGAGGCTGACCCCGACACCTTGGCGATCGTCATGATCGGCGAGATCGGTGGCGACGCCGAGGAGAAGGCAGCCGCCTACATCAAGGAGCACGTCACGAAGCCGGTCGTCGGCTACGTTGCCGGCTTCACCGCTCCCGAGGGCAAGACGATGGGCCACGCCGGCGCCATCGTGTCCGACGGTGCGGGCACGGCCCAGGGCAAGAAGGAAGCCCTCGAGGCCGCAGGCGTCAAGGTCGGCAAGACGCCGTCCGAGACCGCCGAGCTGATGCGAGCCATCTTGAAGGACATCTAGCCTCCGAGCAGCTCGCGTACCAAGCCCCTCTTCCGCCTGGCGGGAGAGGGGCTTGCTACTGCCCGATGAAGCGCAACCTTGCGCCCGCGCGGATCGCGAGGGCGTCGAACGTCTTCTGCGGAACGTCGTAGGCGCCGGTCGGCGTGAACGTGACCTGGGCGATGTCGCGGCCGCGACGCAGGATGGCGACCCGGAAGTAGGCGTTCCTGCCGTTGGAGACCTCGAGGCCGATGCGCCAGGTCTTGCCGGAGTAGGCGGCGGTCTTGACCGAGCTGCGCTGGTCGACGGTGGCCGACACCTTCTTCTCGGCGCAGTCCTCCACGCGGAGCGCGATCGTCTTGACGAACTCCTTGGCGAGCTTCTCGTTGGGGAAACGGGCCACCGTCTCGGCGACGCCGAACTCCTTGGGCAGGTCCTTGACCTGTGGGATCACGAACACCTTCGAGCGCGCCGTCGGGATCGCGGTGAAGTCGGCGGCGTCGCACTCGGTCGCCGCGGGATTGGTCTTGGAGGCGAACGCCGGGACCCCGACCCACACGCGGTCGATCTCGGCGATCGGCGGGAGGTCGACGATGCCGAGGAACGAGGGATCCTTGGTCGTACGGGGTGGCTCCGCGCGCATCACGGCGATCTGGTCGGTGCAGCGACCGCCGGTGTCGGCGCACAGGCGTGACACGGAGTCGTTGAGCGTACGGGCGAAGGCTTCGATCTCGGGTCCTTGCGCGCCGTCGATCTCGTGGACCAGTGTGCTGGTGACGTTGCCCGAGTGGCTGAAGCCGACCGTGAACGTACGCACGGGGGTGGACTGCGAACGCAGCAGCAGGATGCGGAAGTCGCCGGCCGGGCGCTGGACCGTGAACGAGTCGACGAGCTGCACGCGCGGGTGCTGGCAATCGGAGTACCACCGTACGAGGCGGCGATAGGCCTCATCGGCGATCTTGGCGCTGCGCGACACCTCGATGGACTGGGCGACGCGCTCCTTGCCCGCGCCGCTGGCGGAATAGGTGCGCACCAGCACCTTGAGCGGGTCGGTGTCGGAGAACCGCTTGGTGGGACAGGTGGCGTACGGGGTGGTGTTGTCGATGTCGTCATCGGTGTTGTCCACCGACCACTTGCGTTGGACGTCGAGCGCGTTGACCTGGGCGATCGTGAGGAGGTTGCCGCTGTCGATCTTCTCGGCGTCGAGCACGACGTCGGAGCGTTCGGCGCCGATCTTCTCGCGGTAGGGCAGTGACGCCCGGCTGTCGAGCGCTTCGCCCTCTGTCACGACGAACCCACCACCGACCACGAGCGCGATGGCGGTCGCGACCAGGATGACGGTGTTGCGCTGGCGTCCGCGCTTGGCCGCCTTGCGGATCGTCGCCGGTGAGGGCTCGGCGAACGACTCGGTGGCCTGGCCGAGCCCGTTCATGCGTCGCTCGATCTGGTCGATCGTCTGGCCGAGCTTGCCCTCGAGTGACGCCAGCGCGTTGGTGACGCTCTCGATGCCCTCCTCGGCGGGGAGGTTGACCTCGTTGGAGGCCTCTTCGAGGTCGGTGTTGCCCAGTGTCATGAGCACGATCAGCCGGCGGTCGGTGACCGACAGCTCGGCGAGGGCATCGAGCAGCTGGGTGTCGCTGTCCTCCTCGTGCCTGCGGCGCAGGGGGTGGGTGCCTCGGCTGATGCCGGTCAGCTTCCAGGCCTCGTTGCGGACGTACGCGAGCGCGTTGCCGTCGCGGATCTTGGACCAGTCACGCCAGGCCCGGCGATAGGCGTCGACGGTCGACTCGAACGCCACCTGTCGATCACCCGTGACGGCGTAGGTGACCTGCAGCGCTTGGCGGAAGGTCGAGGTGTAGAAGCTGTTGAACTCGTCGACGCGAGTCATGTCAGCCTCCCATTTCCCATGCGATCCAGCGTCCCGGCGTGCCTGTCTGCAACGCCGCAACTTTACAGGGAGGATGAAGTGGTGCCTGAGCCGTCCACACCGTCGTTCCTGAGGCCGGCGTTTCTCACGGCGCTCCTGGCGGCGCTCGGCTCGCTGGCGGTCGCCGCGGTGTTCGTGCTGGCTGCGCGTGGCTCGGCGGATCAGTCGTTCGCCGGTTTTGCCAGATCTGCCACGCGTACGTGGCTGGTCTCGCTCGGATCCGGCCTGGAGGCGGGTGACATCTCGCTGGGTCTGGTGCCGATCGGCGCGACGCTGATCTGCATCACCGTGGTCGCGCTGACCGCGAGCTGGATCGTCGTCGACCCGGTCGAGCTGCCGGCCTTTGCGGCGACCGCTGCGGGCGCGTCAGGGGTGATTGCCGGCATCGGCTCGGCTGCCTCCAACGCCGGCGACATCCACACCTCCGTCGTACGCGCAGCGGTCGGCGCATTCGTCGTCGGCGGCCTCGGGTCGGCGATCGGTGCGGCGCTGCGGCACCGGGCCACCGCCGACCTGTGGCCGACACCGAACGCCGACGTGCGCGCGGTCGTCCGGGCGTCCGTCCCCGGGGTGCTGGCGGTGCTGGCGGCGTCGGCGGTGATCGTCCTGGCTCTCCTGATCGTCCACATCGCACGGGCGGGTGACCTCTGGGCCGTGCTCGATCCAGGCTTCGGAGGCGGATTCGCGCTCGCACTGGGCTGCGTGCTCGCGATCCCGACACTGGTCCTCTGGACTGCGTCGGCGCTGATCGGGCCGGGCTTCGCGCTCGGCACCGACACCAGCGTCGACCTCTCGGGTGCTCATCTCGGCGAGGTGCCGGGCCTTCCCGTGCTGGCTGCACTTCCCGCGCCCGGACAGTTCGCCGGCTGGGTGTTCGTCCTCGGACTTGTCCCGCTGGCCGCCGGGGCGCTCGCCGGGTGGAAGGTTGATCCGGGTGAACGCGAGGACCTGCTGACCCGGGTCGGACTCGGCGCCGGGGCTGGTGGACTGGCCGGTCTCGTGCTGGGCCTGCTGATCGCCGTGTCGGGCGGCGCGGTCGGCCCCGGACGTATGGCCGATGCGGGGCCGCCGATGCTGACACCGCTGCTGGTCGCGGTACCCGTGATGGCGCTGGGCGGAGTCATCGGCGCGTTGCTCGGCCACTATCGTGGTGCCCGTGCCACACAGCCCGAGGACGCCAGCACGAGTCGTGGTCCTCGTCTCTGGAAGCGGCACCAACCTCCAAGCCCTGATCGACGCGTCGACGAGTCCTGACTACGGCGTCGAGATCGTCGCGGTCGGCTCCGACCGGCCGGGCATCCTCGCGCTCGAGCGTGCCGAGAAGCACGGCGTCGAGACGTTCGTCCTCGAGACGTCGTCGTACGCCGACCGCGCCTCCTGGGACATCGACCTGGCCGCGAAGGTCGAGGGCTTCGACCCGGACCTCGTCGTTCTGGCCGGTTTCATGAAGCTCGCGGGACCGGCGTTCCTCGCCCTCTTCGGCGGCCGCACTCTCAACACGCACCCGGCTCTGTCGCCGTCGTTCCCGGGGATGCACGGGCCGAGAGATGCGCTGGCGTACGGCGTCAAGATCACCGGCGCAACGTTGTTCGTCGTCGACGAGGGTGTCGACACCGGACCGATCGTCGCGCAGGTCGCCGTACCGGTGCTCGACGACGACGACGAGGACACCCTGCACGAACGCATCAAGGCCAGCGAACGCGCCATGCTGGTCGAGTGGGTCGGCAAGCTGGCGCGCGAAAATTTCCACATCGACGACCGGGCCGTGCGCCTCGGAGGAGCCCCCACATGACAACCCGTCCCCTCAAGCGAGCCCTGATCTCGGTCTATGACAAGACCGGACTCGACGAGCTTGCCCGTGACCTGCACGCCGCCGGCGTCTCGATCGTGTCGACCGGATCGACCGCCAAGACCATCGAGGCGGCGGGTGTTCCGGTGACACCTGTCGAACAGCTCACAGAGTTCCCCGAGTGCCTCGACGGACGGGTCAAGACCCTGCACCCCCGGGTGCACGCCGGCATCCTCGCCGACCTCCGGCTCGACTCCCACGTCGCGCAGCTCGCCGACCTGGGCATCGAGCCGTTCGACCTGGTCATCGTCAACCTCTACCCGTTCCGTGACACCGTGCTCTCCGGCGCGACCCCCGACGAGTGCGTCGAGCAGATCGACATCGGCGGACCGTCGATGGTTCGCGCCGCGGCCAAGAACCACCCCAGCGTGGCAGTTGTCGTCTCGCCGACCGCGTACGACGAGGTGCGGGCGGCTCTGGCCGCCGGCGGCTTCACGATGGAGCAGCGCAAGCGACTCGCGGCCCAGGCCTTCGCCCACACCGCGGCATACGACGTCGCCGTCGCATCCTGGTTCGCCTCCGCCTATGCGCCGTCAGAGGACGGATGGCCCGAGTTCACGGGTGCGACGTGGGACAAGTCCGCCGTGCTGCGCTACGGCGAGAACCCGCACCAGCCGGCCGCGCTCTACCAGCACTGGCGCGGGGGCCTGGCCGCTGCCGAGCAGCTGCACGGCAAGGAGATGTCCTACAACAACTACGTCGACACCGATGCCGCGCGCCGGGCCGCGTACGACTTCGATCGTCCGGCCGTTGCGATCATCAAGCACGCGAATCCCTGCGGCATCGCGGTCGGTGCGGATGTCGCCGAGGCGCACGCCCGCGCCCACGACTGCGACCCGGTCTCGGCGTTCGGTGGCGTCATCGCCGCCAACCGCCCGGTCAGCGTGGCCATGGCCGAGCAGGTCGCCGAGGTGTTCACCGAGGTCATCGTGGCCCCCGACTACGAGCCCGGCGCCGTCGAGGTGCTGCAGGGCAAGAAGAACATCCGCATCCTCCGTGTCCCGGCGGACGCGCATGCAGACCCGATCGAGTTCCGCGGCATCAGCGGGGGAGTGCTCGTGCAGCGCGTCGACCACGTCGACGCGGAAGGCGACGACCCCACGACCTGGACCCTGGTCGCCGGCGCACCGGCCGACGAGGAGACCCTCGCCGATCTGGCCTTCGCGTGGACGGCGTGCCGCGCCGTGAAGTCCAACGCGATCCTGCTCGCCAAGGACGGCGCTTCGGTCGGCGTCGGCATGGGACAGGTCAACCGCGTCGACTCGTGCAAGCTGGCCGTCGAGCGGGCGGGCGCCGAGCGGGCCACCGGCTCGGTCGCCGCATCGGACGCGTTCTTCCCGTTCCCCGACGGACCCGAGATCCTGATGGCCGCCGGCGTACGCGCGATCGTGCAGCCCGGCGGATCCATCCGTGACGACTCGGTCATCGAGGCCGCCAACGCCGCGGGCGTCACGATGTACGTCACCGGCACCCGGCACTTCTTCCACTAGCCATGTCTGAACGCATGCTGGGGGCGCTGCTGGTCGCGGCATCCGCTGCTGCGTTCGGATCGATGGCGCTGTTCGGCAGGTGGGCACAGGAGTCGGGGGCGACGACCCCCGGGCTGATCCTGGTGAGATTCGTCCTGGCGGCAGTCATCCTCGTCGGGTTCATGCGGGTGCGCGACATCTCGTTTCCTCCCACTCGTCAGTGGGTGCCGATCGCCGCGATGGGTGGCTTTGGGTACGTCGGCCAGGCCTACTGCTACTTCCTGGCGCTGGAGCATGCCGACGCGAGCCTGGTGGCCCTGCTGCTGTACCTCTACCCGGCGTTCGTGGCGATCCTCGCGGCGATCTTCCTGCGTGAACGGATCGGTCTGGTCACCGCCGCAGCCCTGGTCCTTGCGCTGGCGGGGACGGCGCTGGTGGTCGGTGGTGGATCTGGCCGGCCACTCGGGATCGCCCTCGGGATCGGTGCCGCGATCGTCTACTCGATCTACATCACGGTGGGGGCGGTGGTCACCCGCGGTCTTGACGCAATCGCCGTGTCGACGGTCGTGTGCATTGCGGCTGCCGGGTCGAGTGCGCTGATCGTCGCGGTCCTGCTCCTCACGGGTCACGACGTGTCGGTTGCCGGGTCGCCCCGCGGCTGGGTGTCGCTCGGTGCCATCGCGGTCGTGTGCACGGCGGTGGCGATCCTCGCGTTCTTCGCGGGACTGCGCCTGCTCGGTCCGACCTCGACCTCGGTGCTGTCGACCCTCGAGCCCGTCGTCACGGTCGGCCTCGCGACGACGCTGTTGGGCGAGTCGCTCGGTGCCGTGCAAGCGATCGGCGCTGCCCTCGTACTGGCCGCCGTGATCTGGCTGGCCCTGAGCCAACGCCCGGCTCCCGCCGAGGTCCCGCCGGTATGAGTCATCCGCTGGCTGAGCTGATCGCCTCAGCCGCTGACGGCTCCTTCCCGCCGGTCGACGGCGGATGGCATCGCGTGCCGGTATGGCGCGCGGGACTGGAAGCGGTTGTCGCCTTCACGGGTCACGCCGTGATGGCGGTGGAGCCGGGGGTCAGCGACACACGACTGGTCGAGCTGGGAGCCGACGGTTTCGGTGGGGCCCATGACCCCCGGCTCCTGATCGATCTTGCTGGACCTGACGGCTGGATCGACAGCTTGGACGTCTTGATGGTGGCAAAGGGAACGGGGAAAGGATCCAGACTCGTGTCCAGACCCGATCTGGCGTCTCATCCCCGCGCACAGCTCGCAGCCAGGCTGCGCGACGATGTCGTCGTCCTCGGGTACGCGGATCGTGCCCCAACCACGATCGTGCTGCTGAGCCGAGGCATTGCAGGACTTTCCGAGCTCAGTTTTGAGGTCGATGCCGAGCTGCGTGGCGGTGCTGGCGCAGGCATCATCCGCGAGGCGCTGGACGAGGTCCCTGCTGGGAGACTCGTCGTCGCCGCCTGTGCTCCGGGAAATGCCGCCAGTCTGCGATCGCTCGTGGCTGGCGGCTTCAAGCCGATCGGATCGATCCAGCTGTTCTGCAGAACCGGTCTAGGTGGCGGGTAGTCCGAGCCCTTCGAGCACCAGTGCGCCGGAGAGGTCAGCGAGTGAGGCGCCGGGCAGGGCGAGCTTGGAGCGACGCATGCCGCTGCCCAGCAGCACCCACGGCTGCTCGATCACGGCGGAGTCCACCAGGATCGGCCAGCCTGCCGGTACGCCGACGGGCGTGATGCCGCCGTACTCCATCCCGGTCTCCGACACCGCCCAGTCCTGGGGTGCGAACGAGATCTTGCGCACGTCGATCGTGCGACGGACCAGGCCGTTGACGTCGGCGCGGGAGTTGGCGAGGACGACGCAGGCCGCTGCGCGCTGCTCGCCGCTGCGCTTGCCGAGCACGACGACGCAGTTGGCCGAGACCTCCGGGGGTATGTCGTGCTCGGCCGCGAGCGACGCGGTGTCGGCGAGGGCAGGGTCGATCGCGACCGTATGAGCGTGCTCCGCAACGCCGGGCAGGGCCCTGAGCGCATCCGCGACCGGGGGCGCGAGCAATGACAGGTCGGCAGGCCCGAGCTCCAGCGTGCCGAGGGTGACGGTCATGACGAAATGGTACGAGCGCCGTGAAAGACTCGTGTCGTGACTGCGCAGATCCTCGACGGCAAGGCGGCCGCCGCCGCGATCAAGACCGAGCTCCGCGAGCGGGTGAGCGCACTGGCGGCCCGGGGTGTCGTACCGGGACTCGGCACGATCCTGGTCGGCGACGACCCGGGAAGCCAGTGGTACGTCAACGGCAAGCACAAGGACTGTGCCGAGGTCGGCATCAACTCGATCCGCATCGACCTGCCCGAGACCGCGACCCAG
Source organism: Aeromicrobium panaciterrae (assembly GCF_039537165.1). GTDB lineage: Bacteria > Actinomycetota > Actinomycetes > Propionibacteriales > Nocardioidaceae > Aeromicrobium > Aeromicrobium panaciterrae. Next base: position 2,413,982 of record NZ_BAAAZZ010000002.1, read on the forward strand.
GCCGATGTCGAGGCGGCGGTCGACCAGCTCAACGCCGATCCCGCCTGCACGGGCTACATCGTGCAGCTGCCACTGCCCAAGGGCCTTGACGAGAACGCCGTGATCGGGCGCATCGACCCGGCCAAGGACGCCGACGGCCTGCACCCCACCAATCTCGGCTGGCTCGTGCTGGGCAAGGAGGCGCCGCTGCCGTGCACACCGCGCGGCATCATCGAGCTCCTGCGTCGCCACGACGTACCCATCGCCGGCCAGCACGTCGTGGTCGTCGGCCGCGGCATCACGGTCGGACGCCCGATGGGCCTGCTGCTGACCCGTCGCAGCGAGAACGCCACCGTGACGCTCTGCCACACCGGCACCCGTGACCTCGGCGCCGAGGTGCGTCGAGCCGACATCGTCATCGCCGCGGCCGGCGTACCGGGCATCATCTCCGCCGACATGGTCAAGCCCGGCGCCGCGCTGCTCGACGTCGGCGTGAGCCGCGACGAGACCGGCATCGTCGGTGACGTCGATCCTGCGGCCCACGAGGTGGCCGGCTGGATCTCACCCAACCCGGGCGGAGTGGGCCCGATGACCCGCGCAATGCTGCTGTCGAACGTCGTCGACACGGTCGAGCGGCTCACCCCGTGAAGGGTCCTCGCAGCCGCGGGTCACAGATCTATCTGGTGCAGCTGCTCGTCGTGCTCGTGGGGCTCGGGATGGTCGTGGCCGGTCCGTGGCGCGGAGGTGTTGCGGTGGTCGGCAGCGCTTTCATCCTCGGCGCGGTCTCCCGTTCGGTCGTGCCGGTGAGCCACACGGGCATGCTCCGCGTACGAGGCAAGTTCTTCGACATGCTCTGGATGACGCTGCTCGGCGTCGCACTCATCGTGCTGGCTCTGGTCATCCCCGACCAACCAGGCCGCTGACCCCCAACCCCCAACCGCCCAGATTTGATCGAAAATGGCCCGTTCTCATCACGAGAACGGGCCATTTTCGATCAAATCTGGGCAGGTAAGCCCTTGGATCAAGCCTTAGATCAGGCCGAGCTCCTTGACGGCGTCGCGCTCCTCGATGAGCTCGGCGGCGGTGGCGTCCATGCGGGCGCGGGAGAACTCGTCGATCTCCAGGCCCTGGACGATCGACCAGTCGCCGTCCTTGGTCGTGACGGGGAACGAGTAGATCAGGCCCTCGGGGACGTCGTACGAACCGTCCGACACGACAGCCATCGACGCCCAGTCACCCTCGGGCGTGCCGAACAGCCAGTCATGTGCGGCGTCGATCGTGGCCGAGGCAGCGGACGCCGCCGACGACGAACCGCGTGCCTCGATGATCGCGGCGCCGCGCTTGGCGACGGTCGGGATGAAGTCGTTCTCGATCCAGGCCTGGTCGTTGACCGTCTCGGCGGCGTTCTTGCCGCCGACCTCGGCGTGGAAGATGTCGGGGTACTGGGTCGCCGAGTGGTTGCCCCAGATCGTCATCTTCTTGATGTCGGTGACGCTGGCACCGGTCTTGGCAGCGAGCTGCGAGATGGCGCGGTTGTGGTCGAGACGGGTCAGGGCGCTGAAGCGCTCCTTGGGGATGTCGGGCGCGTTGCTCATGGCGATCAGCGCGTTGGTGTTGGCCGGGTTGCCCGTGACACCGATGCGTACGTCGTCTGCCGCGACCTTGTTGAGCGCCTTGCCCTGGGCCGTGAAGATCGCGCCGTTGGCCTCAAGGAGGTCACCGCGCTCCATGCCCGGTCCGCGGGGGCGGGCGCCGACGAGGAGGGCGAGGTTGACACCGTCGAAGATCTTTTCGGCGTCATCGCCGATCTCGACGCCGGCGAGCGTCGGGAACGCGCAGTCGTCGAGCTCCATGACGACACCTTCGAGCGCCTTCAGGGCCGGCGTGATCTCGAGCAGCTGGAGCTGGATCGGGGTGTCCGGCCCGAGCAGCGATCCGCTGGCGAGTCGAAAAAGCAAGCTGTAGCCGATCTGACCGGCAGCTCCGGTGACGGCGACCTTGACGGGGGTTGTGCTCACGAATGTGCTCCTTGGTGCATGGGGGACTCAATCGAAAATAGCCCACCGTCGCAGGGTGACTTCGTGCGGGTCGGTACCCCAATCTTGAATGATTCCAGAAAGGATGGTTCGATGTGGGCATGCTCGTTGCCGAGGACCCCATCGCGCTGCTGCGCGACGCAGGTCTTCGCGTCACGCGCCCCCGCGTCGCGGTGATCACGGCGCTCTCCAAGGCTCCGCACTCCGACGTCGACCGCATCGCCGCGGACGTACGAGCCGAGCTCGGCGCCGTCTCGACACAGGCCGTCTATGACGTGCTGCGTGCACTGACCGAGGTCGGCCTCGCCCGTCGGATCGAGCCTGCCGGCTCGGCCGCGCTGTTCGAGATGCGCGTCGGCGACAACCACCACCACGTCGTGTGCCGACAGTGCGGCGCGGTTGCCGACGTCGACTGCGCACACGGCAGCGCTCCCTGTCTCACGGCATCGGACGATCACGGATTCGTGATCGACGAGGCCGAGGTGACGTACTGGGGCATCTGCCCTGACTGCGCCACCACTGCACTTCACCCATCCAGCTGATCCGGAACCCTCTGTTTCCCCGAAAGGAAGCCACATGACTGAGAACCACGACGCCGTCGTAGGCGACATGAATGACGAGACGAACGAGGGCCAGGGTCAGTGTCCCGTCTCGCACGGCGGACGGGTGCACCCGACCGAGGGCTCGGCCAACCAGGAGTGGTGGCCCAACCAGCTCAACCTCAAGATCCTGCGCAAGCACACCGACGTCGCCAACCCGATGGACGCCGACTTCGACTACGCCGCGGCGTTCAACACCCTCGACCTCGACGCCGTGCGCGCCGATCTTGCGGCCCTCATGACCGACTCGCAGGACTGGTGGCCGGCAGACTTCGGCCACTACGGACCGTTCTTCATCCGCATGGCGTGGCACAGCGCGGGCACCTACCGTGTGCGCGACGGTCGTGGCGGTGCCGGTGCCGGTATGCAGCGCTTCGCCCCGCTCAACAGCTGGCCCGACAACGGCAACCTCGACAAGGCACGCCGCCTGCTCTGGCCCATCAAGAAGAAGTACGGCGCCGCCATCTCGTGGGCTGACCTGATGATCCTGACGGGCAACGTCGCTCTGGAGACCATGGGCTTCAAGACGTTCGGCTTCGCCGGCGGTCGTCCCGACGTGTGGGAGCCGGACGAGGACGTCTACTGGGGACCCGAGGACGAGTGGCTCGGCGGCGACAAGGGCGGCGAGCAGCGCTACACCGGCGACCGCGAGCTGGAGAACCCCCTCGCCGCCGTCCAGATGGGCTTGATCTACGTGAACCCGGAGGGTCCTGAAGGCAACCCGGATCCGCTCGGTTCCGCGCGCGACATCCGCGAGACCTTCAAGCGCATGGCGATGAACGACGAGGAGACCGTCGCGCTGATCGCCGGTGGCCATACGTTCGGCAAGGCGCACGGGGCGGCTGATCCCCAGCAGTACGTCGGCCCGGAGCCCGAGGGCGCCCCGATCGAGGAGCAGGGGCTCGGTTGGAAGCAGTCGTTCGGCAGCGGCAAGGGCCGTGACGTCATCACCAGCGGCCTCGAGGTCACCTGGACTGCAACCCCGACGACCTGGGACAACAGCTTCTTCGAGACGCTGTTCGCGCACGAGTGGGAGCTCACCAAGAGCCCCGCCGGCGCGCATCAGTGGCAGCCCAAGGACGGTGCCGCGGCCAACACGGTGCCCGATCCGCAGGACGGTTCGCTGTCGCGTCCGCCGACGATGCTGACGTCGGACCTCGCGCTGCGCTTCGACCCGATCTATGAGCCGATCTCGCGTCGCTTCCTCGAGAACCCCGATCAGCTCGCCGACGCGTTCGCGCGTGCCTGGTACAAGCTGACGCACCGCGACATGGGACCGATCCAGCGCTACCTCGGCCCCCTGGTCCCGCAGGAGGAGCTGCTCTGGCAGGATCCGCTCCCCGCTGGCGGCGTGGCGCTCTCGGCCGCTGACGTCACCGAGCTCAAGGCGCAGATCCTCGCCTCGGGCCTGACGGTCTCGCAGCTCGTGTCAACGGCGTGGGCGGCGGCATCGTCGTTCCGCATCAGCGACAAGCGTGGTGGCGCCAACGGTGCGCGCATCCGTCTTGAGCCGCAGAACGGCTGGGAGGTCAACAACCCCGACCAGCTCGCGACGGTGCTGCGTACGCTCGAGGGCGTTCAGCAAGCCTTCGGCAAGGGCGTCTCGCTCGCCGACGTGATCGTCGCCGGCGGCGCAGCTGCGATCGAGAAGGCGGCCAAGGATGCCGACCACGACGTCACCGTGCCGTTCACCCCGGGTCGCACGGATGCCACCCAGGAGCAGACCGATGTCGAGTCCTTCGCGGCGCTCGAGCCGGTGGCCGACGGATTCCGCAACTACTACGGCAAGGGCAACCGCCTTCCCGCGGAGTACCTGCTGATCGACAAGGCCAACCTGCTCAACCTCAGCGCACCTGAGATGACGGTGCTGGTCGGCGGACTCCGCGTACTGCAGGCCAACTACGACAACTCGAACGTTGGTGTGCTGACCGACAGGCCGGGAGCGTTGACGAACGACTTCTTCGCCAACCTGCTCGACCTCGGTACGACGTGGACGGCAACATCAGCCGACTCCTCGACGTACGAGGCGCGAGATACCTCGGGTGCCGTGAAGTGGACGGGCAGCCGTGCTGACCTGGTGTTCGGCTCCAACTCCGAGCTGCGCGCGATCGCCGAGGTGTACGCCAGCGACGATGCGGCCGGCAAGTTCGTGAACGACTTCGTGGCCGCGTGGGCCAAGGTCATGGACCTCGACCGGTACGACGTCGGCTAAGGCCGCTGGCGGCCGTGCCCCACGGCGCGCCAGCGAAGCGTGAGCGCGTCACGCCGAAGGCGTCAGACTGCGAGGCGGGGTGAGGTGCGTTCCCAAAGCTGGGAGCACCACTCACCCCGCCTCGCTTCGCTCACAGTCGGCTGCGGGCGGCCTCATTGGCGAGCGAGGTCTGGAATCAGCGAGTGGCCTTGCCCTCGATGTCGACACCGGAACGGGCGCCTCCGGTGATCGCGGTGTAGGCGAGTCCGCCGACGATGCCGCCGACGAGCGGCGCGACGATGAACGCCCACAGCTGCTCGAGGCTGTCACCGCCGGCGAGCAGGGCGGCGCCGATCGAGCGGGCCGGGTTGACCGAGGTGTTGTCGATCGGGATCGTCACGAGGTGGATCAGCGTCAGCCCCAGGCCGATCGCGATGGGTGCGAACCCGTCGGGGGTCCTGCCGGATGTCACGCCGGCGATGATGAACACGAACAACGCCGTGAAGATGATCTCGGTCAGCAGGACCGCCAGCAGCGAGTAGCCGCCGATCGTGTCGCCCCACCCGTTGGATGCGCCCGCGAACGACGCCTTGCGATCGAAGTCGGCGTTGCCCGAGCCGATCGCCCAGATGACGAGGCCGCCCAGGATGCCGCCGACGACCTGCGCGCTGACGTACGGGCCGACGTCGCGCCACTCGAAGCGCTTGCCCGCGGCGAGCCCGACCGTGACGGCGGGATTGAAGTGGCCGCCTGAGATGGGCCCGACCGCGAACGCCATCGTGAGCACCGTGAGGCCGAACGCGAGTGCGACGCCGGGGATGCCGATTGCCTTGCCGGCGAGGATGGCGCTGCCGACTCCGCCGAGGACGAGCACGAACGTGCCGACTCCTTCGGCTGCGAGCCGGGATGACATCGGGGTTGGTGTAGCCATGTGAGGACTCCTCCAATAGTGGGCCGCCCCCTGCGACCACACCTGAGTCTAGGGCTGACAAGGGCTCGTCAGGGTGTCGCGATTCGTGAGATATCTTGATGTCGAACGAATTTTTCCGCGCCGAGGAGGCTGGCCACATGGCCAAGATCATCTACACCCACACCGACGAGGCGCCCCTGCTGGCGACCTACTCGTTCCTCCCCGTCATCGAGGCGTATGCCTCCACGGCGGGCGTCGAGGTCGAGACGCGTGACATCTCCCTGGCGGGCCGCATCATCGCCCAGTTCGGTGACCGGCTGACAGCCGAGCAGCAGATCCCCGACGCCCTCTCAGAGCTCGGTGACCTTGCCAAGACGCCCGAGGCCAACATCATCAAGCTGCCCAACATCAGCGCCTCGGTGCCGCAGCTGAAGGCCGCGATCGCCGAGCTGCAGAGCCAGGGCTATGCACTGCCCGACTTCCCGGACGACCCGCAGACCGACGAGGACAAGGACGTACGAGCGCGCTACGACAAGGTCAAGGGCAGCGCCGTCAACCCGGTCCTGCGCGAGGGCAACTCCGACCGTCGCGCACCCGCATCGGTCAAGAGCTACGCGCGCAAGCACCCGCACTCGATGGGCGCCTGGACGGCCGATTCCAAGACCAACGTCGCCACGATGGGAGCCGATGACTTCCGTGCCAACGAGAAGTCCGTCGTCATCGAGGCCGACGACGCCCTGACGATCCAGCTCGTACGTGCCGACGGCTCGACCACCGTGCTCAAGCCGGCGTTCCCCGTGCTCGCCGGTGAGGTCGTCGACGGCACGGTGATGCGCGCCGCGGCACTCGACGCATTCCTCGCCGCCCAGGTCGAGCGGGCCAAGGCCGATGGCGTGCTGTTCTCGGTCCACCTCAAGGCCACCATGATGAAGGTCTCCGACCCGATCATCTTCGGCCATGTCGTCAAGGCGTTCCTGCCAGACGTGTTCGCGACCTACGGCGCCGACCTCGACGCGGCAGGCCTCAGCCCGAGCAACGGCCTCGGCTCGATCATCGCCGGACTCGACGCGCTGCCCAACGGTGCCGAGATCAAGGCAGCGATCGACGCCGCCATCGCCGCCGGTCCGCCGCTCGCGATGGTCGACTCCGACAAGGGCATCACCAACCTCCACGTGCCGAGCGATGTCATCGTCGACGCGTCGATGCCGGCCATGATCCGCACCTCAGGGCACATGTGGGGCCCCGATGGCGCGGAGGCCGACACGCTCGCGGTGATCCCCGACAGCTCGTACGCGGGCGTCTACCAGGTCGTGATCGACGACTGCCGGGCCAACGGTGCCTACGACCCCACGACGATGGGCTCGGTTCCCAACGTCGGACTCATGGCCCAGGCGGCCGAGGAGTACGGCAGCCACGACAAGACGTTCGAGATCGCTGCAGCTGGAACGGTGCAGGTCGTCAACCAGGCCGGTGACGTGCTGATCGAGCACGCCGTCGAGCCGGGTGACATCTGGCGAGCCTGCCAGACCAAGGACGTGCCGATCCGCGACTGGGTCAAGCTCGCCGTCACGCGTGCCCGGGCATCGTCGACCCCTGCGGTGTTCTGGCTCGACCCGACGCGTGCACACGACAACAACATCCGGGCGAAGGTCGAGACCTACTTGCACGACCACGACACAGAAGGTCTTCAGATCGAGATCATGTCGCCGGTCGAGGCGACGCAGTTCTCGGTCGACCGCATCCGCAAGGGCGAAGACACCATCTCGGTGACCGGCAACGTGCTGCGCGACTACAACACCGACCTGTTCCCGATCCTCGAGCTGGGCACCAGCGCCAAGATGCTGTCGATCGTCCCGCTGATCAACGGTGGTGGACTGTTCGAGACCGGTGCCGGCGGTTCGGCGCCCAAGCACGTCCAGCAGCTCGTCAAGGAGAACTACCTCCGCTGGGACAGCCTCGGCGAGTTCCTCGCGCTGGCCTCGAGCTTCGAGCACATGGCCACGACGACGGGCAACGCGCGCGCGCAGATCCTCGCCGACACGCTCGACCGGGCGACCGGCACGTTCCTCAACGAGAACAAGTCGCCCGGACGCAAGCTGGGCACGATCGACAACCGCGGCAGCCACTTCTATCTCGCGCTCTACTGGGCGCAGGAGCTCGCGGCGCAGGCCGACGACGCGGAGCTCGCCTCCGGCTTCGCGGAGATCGCGGCAGCGCTGGAGTCGAACGAGCGCACGATCGTTGACGAGCTGCTGTCCGTGCAGGGATCGCCCGCCGACATCGGTGGCTACTTCCGACCCGACGAAGCCAAGACGAACGCCGTGATGCGTCCGTCGACGACGTTCACCGGGATCCTCGAGGACCTCGTCGACAAGCTCGGCTGACGTCACCAGATTCCCAGCAGGTCCCTCGAATCGGCACCCGCTGCCAGAAACCTGGCACTCCACCCCTGTTGCAACGAGGGTGGAGTGCCAGGTTCAGGGGTGCTGCTGGGAATCCTGTGACCAGCTAGGCCCGCAGCTGCTTCTCTGACGGGGTCCAGCCCCGGGCGCGAGCCTTGAGGCGTACGTCGCCGAGCATCGACGTGAGTGACTCGGCGACGACGTCGACGGCGTGGGTCGCCTCGGAGCCGATGTCGGTCAGGAGGTTGACCACGACCTCGCCGGAGTCGAGCTGCGCCCAGCCGCCGACGACCTGGCCGTCGGACCACACGGTGGGCCCGGCGTTGCCGTTGACGTCGAACAGCAGCGAGCGGTGCGGTCCGAGGTGGAAGTCGCGATGCTTCCAGCCCATGATCGTCGGATCGAGCGCCGGCAGCAGTGCGACCCACGGATCGACGTCCGCAGCCGGTGGCTCGTCGTCGCCGGGCAGGATGTAGCCGACCTGGCCGTCGAGGTCGACCTCGACGACGTTGCAGCGGGCCAGGGCGGCACGCGTACGCGTCTTGGTCCAGCCGGCCCACCAGGCCAGATCGTCCTCGGTCGCCGGTCCGTATGACGCCAGCCAACGCCGGGCCAGCTCGGCTGCGGCGTCACCGGCGGAAAGCGGTGCGACGGCGTTGGGCTGCCAGGTCTCGAGCGTGCTCCAGCGGAACTGCGTCGACGTCCAGGTGCCACGCGGCCGCACCCGTACGAGCTCGCCCTCGGCCGACATCAGGGTGAGGATGCGGCTGGCCACCGCTTGCGTCGTCTCGTACTTGGTGCCGGGAGCGAGGACAAAGCGGGTCGCCAGTCGCTCGTCGAGCTTGGCCAGCTCGGTGCTGGTGATCTCGCCGGCCTCGGCGACCGCTTCTACGGCCACGCGCTCGACCTCGCGGAGCCACCCGGCAGGGTCCTCTGTGACCTCGGCCTCGGCGAGCATCTTTTCGAGCAGTCGACGCTGCTCGCGTGCCACGGTGTCAGCCGCCCCTGCGAGGCAGGCGGCGACCAGATCGACGGGGACTGCGAACACGGTGCGGCGCATCGCCAGCACCCTGATCAGCGAGCGGTCGTCGTACAACGCCTTCTCGATGTCGACGATCGATCCGTCGGCCATGCGGGCGAGCGCAGCAAGGAACGTCGTTGCAGGGTCCGTGCCGTGCAGTGCGACCACGGCGCGAGCGGCGGCTACGGGATCGTCGACACGGTAGGAGGGGGAGAGCGCATGGCGCTGGCCCAACCGGGTTCGTCGCTCGGCAGCGCTGAAGGATCGCACGGCTTCAGCCTTGCACGAGGGTCTGACACCACGGGGAACAGACGACAGGCCCACCGGCTTGAATGGGTACGTGAGTACTCCCGAGATCACGGTCTCCACCAAGCACCTGTCACTCGCGCTGCTGGCACTGGCGCTGGGCGGATTCGCGATCGGCACGACCGAGTTCGTGACGATGGGACTGCTTCCCGACATCGCGGAGGGCATCGACGAGTCGATCCCCACGACGGGTCACCTGATCACGGCGTACGCGTTCGGCGTCGTCATCGGAGCCCCGGTCATCGTGTCGCTCGGTGCGCGGCTGCCCAAGAAGGAGCTGGCGATCGGGCTGATCCTGGCGCTCGGCATCGGCAATGCGCTGACCGCCGTCTCGAGCGGCTACCTGCCGGTGATGGCGGCGCGCTTCGTCGCGGGGCTCCCGCACGGCGCCTACTTCGGGGTCGCGTCCCTGCTCGCGGCGTCGCTCGTACGGCCGGAGTACCGCGGGCGCGCTGTCAGCTCCGTCATGCTCGGCCTCTCCGTCGCGCTCGTCGCGGGCGTGCCGGTCTCCAACCTGCTGGGCCAGCAGCTCGGTTGGCGCAGCGCCTACTGGGCCGTCCTCGGGATCGCGGCGCTCGCCGCGGCGATGATCGTCGCGTTCGTGCCGCATTCACCGGCCAACCGCGACGCGACGCTGCGCGGTGAGCTCGCCGCGCTCAAGCGGCCACAGGTGCTGTTCGCGGTGGGCGCGGGTCTCGTCGGCTTCGGCGGGCTGTTCGCGATGTACAGCTACATCGCGCCGATCGTCACCGACGTGACCGACCTGTCACGCGGCTGGATCAACGTGTTCCTCCTGGTGTTCGGCATCGGCTCGGTGTTCGGCTCCTGGGCCGCGGGCCTGCTCGCCGACTGGGACGTCGAGAGATCCGTGCTCGGTGGCTTCGCGGCAACCGTGCTGGTGCTGGCCCTGTTCTACGTCTCGGCCGGCGTCACAGCGCCGGCCCTGGTGCTCGTCTTCTTCGTCGGCAGCCTCGGATCGATCGTCGCGATCACGCTGCAGATGCGGCTGATGGACGCTGCCGGGGACGCGCAGATGCTCGGAGCGGCGCTCAACCACTCGGCACTCAACATCGCCAACGGCCTCGGAGCGTGGTTGGGCGGCGTCGTGATCACGGCAGGCCACGGCTACCGGGCCACCAGCCTCGTCGGAATCGCACTGGCGGGTGGCGGCCTGCTGATCTTCGCGATCGGCGTCTGGGCGGGTCGTCGTACGCGCTCAGTGCACGACGCTGTCGGCGCCGACCTTCACACGTAGCCACACCCGATCGCCCTCGTGGAGCCCGAGCGCTGTCGCCTCGGAGCGGGTCACGGCGACCTGGATGGGAGCCGTGTCGCCGTCCTCGGGGGTGACCTCGAGGCGGATCTCGAAGCCGACCCGCGTCCAGCGAGTGATCGTGCCGACCGCGGTGGCCGCCTGCTCGTAGCGGGAGATCTCGATGTCGTGCGGACGTACGAGCTTGTCGCCCAGCGTCGTGACCGGACCCAGGAACGAGAGCACGAAGTCGCTGGCCGGGCGGTCGTAGAGGTCGTCCGGCGAGCCGATCTGCTCGATGCGCCCCTCGTTGATGATGACCAGGCTGTCGGCAACCTCGAGGGCTTCCTCCTGGTCGTGCGTCACGAACACCGTCGTCACGTGCATCTCGTCGTGCAGACGACGCAGCCAGTCGCGGAGCTCCTTGCGAACCTTGGCGTCGAGGGCGCCGAAGGGCTCGTCGAGCAGCAGGACGGTCGGCTCGATGGCGAGCGCACGAGCGAGCGCCATGCGCTGACGCTGGCCACCCGACAGCTGCGACGGCAGGCGCTGGGACCACTGCTCGAGGTGTACCAGCTCGAGGAGCTCCTGTACGCGGCGCTTCACCTCGTCCTTGGGGCGCTTGCGGATCTCGAGGCCGAACGCGACGTTCTTGGCGACCGTCATGTGCTTGAAGGCTGCGTAGTGCTGGAACACGAACCCGACGTTCCGCTTTTGCACCGGCAGGGCTGTCGCATTCGTGCCCTCGATCTCGATCGTTCCGGTGTCCGCCTCCTCGAGTCCCGCGATGATGCGCAGAAGCGTCGTCTTGCCGCCGCCGCTGGGCCCGAGCAGAGCTGTGAGGCCACCTGTGGGGATGGTGAGGTTGATGTCGTCGAGCGCGACGAAGTCGCCGAAACGCTTGGTCACCCCGGAAACCACGATGCTCATGCTGAACCCTTCGGATATCCGCGCCGATTGCCGCGCGCACGCAATGTGTAGACGATGACGATGCTGATCACCGAGACGCTGGCCAGCAGGAACGCGATGGCGTACGCGCCCTCCTGATCGAAGTTCAGGTATTTCTCCTCGACCGCGAGGGTGGCCGTACGGGTCTCGCCGAGCACGTTGCCGGAGACGACCTTGACCGCGCCGAACTCGCCGAGTGACCGTGCCATCGTGAGCACGACGCCGTACACGACTGCCCACTTGATCCCGGGCAACGTCACGCGCCAGAACGTCTGCCACGAGTTGGCGCCGAGGCTGCGGGCCGCCTGGTCCTGCTCGGTGCCGATCTCCTTGAGCACGGGAACCACCTCGCGGATCACGAGAGGCAGCGAGACGAAGGCCGTGGCGAGGATGATGCCCGGCGTCGAGAAGATGATCCGCAGTCCCCAGCTCTCAAGGGTCGGGCCGAACCAGCCGCCGCGGCCGCCGTAGACCAGGACGAGGGCCAGACCGACGACGATCGGGGAGACCGAGAGCGGCAGGTCGAGCAGGGCGCTGAACAGCCGCTTGCCGGGGAACTCGTTGCGTACGAGCAGCAACGAGACACCGACGCCGAACAGCGTGTTGAGGGCGGTGGCGATGATCGCAGCGACGGCGCTCAGCTTGAGCGCCGAGACGAGGTCGGGATCGCTGAACACCGCCTGGAGCGCGTCGAAGCCGTGCTCGAACGTGTTTGTGACGACCAGGGACACCGGCCAGGCCACGAGCAGGACGAGGTAGAGGATCACGAAGATGCGGACGACGTACTTCACGGGCCCGCGCGACTGACGTGTCACGTGGGAGCTAGCCACGGTCGGCGATCCTTCGCTGGAGGAGGTCGAGGACCACGATGACGGCCAGGGAGATGACCAGGAGGAGCGTGGCGACGGAGGCGGCGCCGGCGGGGTTGTCGTTCTCGATCGCGCTGAGGATGCGCACGGATGCGACCTCCGACTTGAACGGGAGGTTGCCCGACAACAGCACGAGCGATCCGTACTCGCCGACACCGCGGGCGAATGACAGGGCGGCACCGGCGGCAATGGCGGGCGCGAGGCTCGGCAGGATGATGCGTCTGAACGTGGTGAATCGACTCGCACCGAGCGCCGCCGCGGCCTCCTCGACCTCGAGGTCGAGCTCCTCGAGTACGGGCTGCACCATGCGTACGACGAACGGCAGCGTGACGAACAGGAACGCCAGGTAGACCGACGCAGACGTGTTGGCCACGTTGATGCCAAGTGGGCTCTCGTTGCCGTAGAGCGAGAGCAGGACGAGCCCGGCGACGATCGTCGGGAGCGCGAACGGGATGTCGATGACGAGCTCGAGGAGGGCTTTGCCGAAGAACCGGTCGCGCACCAGCACCCAGGCGATGGCCGTACCGGCGAAGACGTTGATCACGGTGACGACAGCCGCGGCGAGCAGCGTCAGGTTGATCGCGTGGGCCGTCTGCTCGTTCGTGATGGTGCGCCAGAAGTTCGCCCAGCCACCTTCGGAGGCAGTGACGATGACTGCGGTCAGGGGGATGAGCACGAGCAGGCTGAACCACAGCATCGCGATGCCGAGCCCGATGCCGGATCCGGTGGTCAGGGTGCTCGACAGAGCCGGCCGGGAGCGTCCCGGCCGGCTCTGCGTCGAGTTTTCACTCACGGTTGTCGATCGTCCTTGCTACGAGGATGCCTTGCCGGACTTCTCAATGGCGATCGTAACGATGCCCTTGGGGGCGCCATCCTTGCCATCGCCGAACAGCGAGTCCTTGACGCCGGCCCAACCGCCGAAGTCATTCTCGAGGGTGAGCAGGTGGTTCACCTTCGGGAAGGGGTCGCTCTCGTCCTTGGCGCCCTTGACCTTGCCGCCGAAGTCGACGTCGTCGCGGATCGGACGGAATCCCTTGAGCGCGAACTGCTTCTGACCCGCGTCGCTGATGACGAAGTCCAGCCAGTCCTTCGCGACCGGGGTCGCGGTCTTGGTCAGCGCACCCGGGTTCTCGATCAGGACCGTGGTGTCGGGGATGATGTAGTCGAATCCCTGACCGTTCTGCGCCGCGAGGATGGCCTCGTTCTCGTACGCGAGCAGGACGTCACCGGTGCCACCGAGGAACGCGGTCGTCGCATCGCGGCCGCTGTTGGTCAGCGAGACGACGTTCTTGAACAGCTTGCCGATGTACGTGGTTGCGTCGGCTTCGCTGCCACCGTTCTTGGTGATGTGGCCCCAGGCGGCGAGGGCGTTCCAGCGCGCCGCACCCGAGGACGCAGGGTTGGCCGTCACGATCTTCACACCGGGCTTGACCAGGTCGTCCCAGCCCTTGATGTTCTTGGGGTTGCCCTTGCGCACGCCGAGAACGACGATCGAGCGCGAGACGATGCCCTTGTTCTCGCCCTTGTCCCACGATGCGTCGACGAGACCGGCCTTGACCAGACGATCGACGTCGGTGCCCACCGAGAAGTGGACGTAGTCGGCCTTGAGGCCGCCCTCGACGGCGCGGCTCTGGTCGCCGGAGGCGCCGTACGACGTCTTGAACTTGACGCCCTTGCCCTCATCGGTCTTGTTGAACTCGGTGGCGATGGCCTTGTTGGCTGCCTCGGGCACGGCGAAGCCGACGATGTTGATCGTCTCGTTCGAGCCGGAGCCGCCGGCGGAATCGCTGGAGCCGCACGCGGCAAGCAGGGCTGCACTCGTGGCCAAGGCCAGCGACGCGGCGACGCGCTTGCGGGTAAAGATCTTCATGTTCCTGCCTCTGGATCAGGCACGCCACGGCGCGTGCTCTGCGCATCAAGTTAGGGCCAGAAGCACCGGGTTTTGCACATGCCCGCAATGTGGACAGTGCATCCAAAGTACGAGATCGACGCTATGCGACTATGCAGCAACCGCCGGCTCGACCGCCTTGGCGCCGCCGTGGCCCGCGTGCGACGGACGCTGGAAGAACAGCACCAGCACGATGCCGATGACGAATGCGATGACCGGCAGCCACAGCGACTCGGCCATCGCGTCCGAGAACGGACCCTGCACGGCAGCGGGCATCGCCTTGTCGGTGGACTGGATCGTGTCCGACGATCCGGGCAGACCGTTGGCCGTGAGGCGTGCCTGGATGATCGCGGCGATCGCAGCGCTGCCGAGGACGGCGCCAACCTGGCGGGTCGTGTTGTAGACGCCGGCGCCCGCTCCCGCCGAGCTCATCGGGAGATTGCGAGTCGCCGTGGCACCCAGCGGGGCCCAGAGGCAGGCGTTGGAGACTCCGAAGAGTGCCATCGGCAGGACGAGCTGCCACACCGGCGCGTCTGGCGTGATCAGGCGGGAGAGCCAGAACATCGCGATGGCGGCCGTGCCGAATCCGACGACGACGATGTTGCGGGGATGGACCCGGTCGACCAGCTTGCCGACGAACGGGGAGAGCACCATGAGGACGATGGCCATCGGTGCCATCAGAAGGGCCGACTCGGTCGGGCTCCAGCCGCGTACGCCCTGGGCGTAGAAGAACACCGGCAGCGACATCGACGTGATGGCGAGCGAGACCATCGCGATGCCGGCGTTGCCGAGCGAGAAGTTGCGGTCGCGGAACAGGCCGAGGGGTACGAGCGGCTCGGCCTTGATGCGGCTCTGCCACCAGAGGAACCCGGCGATCACGAGCAGGCCGACGACGATCAGCGCCGGGACCGAGATGATGCCCTCGATCTGGCCCCAGTCGTACTTCTCTCCCTCCTGGATGCCGAACACCAGCAGGAACATGCCGATCGCGCTCAGGGCGACGCCGATCCAGTCGAAGCTGTGCGAGTGGGTCGCCAGCGTGGGGACCAGGCGCCAGGCGAGCACGAAGCCGACGATGCCCACCGGGACGTTGATGAAGAAGATCCACTCCCAGCCGAGGGTGTCGACCAGCACGCCGCCGAGGATCGGACCGACCAGGGTGGCGACTCCAGCCGTGGCACCCCACAGCGCCATCGCGCTGCCGCGGTTGGCCGGTGCGAACGTACGCGTGATGACCGCCATGGTCTGCGGCGTCATCAGGGAGGCACCGACGCCCTGCACGACCCGGGCCACGATCAGCATCTCGATGTCGTTGGTCAGGCCGCACCACAGGGAGGCGAGCGTGAAGATGGTGAGACCGATCAGGTAGACGTTCTTGGGGCCGAACCGGTCGCCCAGGCGTCCCGTCACCAGCAGTGGCACGGCATAGGCGAGGAGGTAGGCACTCGTCACCCAGATGACGGTGCTGACGTCGGCCCGGAGCTCGCGCGCGATGGCCGGTGTCG
This sequence comes from Aeromicrobium panaciterrae, assembly GCF_039537165.1. Taxonomy (GTDB): domain Bacteria; phylum Actinomycetota; class Actinomycetes; order Propionibacteriales; family Nocardioidaceae; genus Aeromicrobium; species Aeromicrobium panaciterrae. The sequence continues at coordinate 2,429,888 of NZ_BAAAZZ010000002.1, forward strand.
CGACGGACACGATCGTGTTGTCGACGAGGATCATGAAGAAGCCGATGACCATGGCCCACAGCGCCGGCCAGGGCTTGTAGTCGGCGGGCAGGTCGGTCTGTGTGCTCATGCACGCCACTCTAGAACTGCCCTAGGACAGACGGAGCAGCTCGTACCCGTGGAGGTCGACGTACGTGCCGTCGCCGAGTCGTTCGGCGAGGGTCTGCGTGCCGTACCGGGTGAAGCCGGCGGCCTCGGCCACCTTGTTGCTGCCGATGTTGCCGTCGGCGGCGTAGAGCACGAGGCGGCGTCGATCGAGTCCTGACCACGCGTGCGCCACGACGAGCCGGGTCGCCTCGGTCATCACTCCCTTGCCGCGGGCGTCGGGGTGCATCCAGTAGCCGATCTCGCCCGAGCCCGGCCGGAGCATGTCCATGACGGCGACGTTGCCGAGCAGCTGGTCAGTGGCACGGTCCGCGATCGCCCAGGTCGCCTTGGAGCCCTTGGCGGCCTGCCAGACGCAGTCGGCGACGTACGCGCGTGCCGTCACCTCGGTGTAGGGCCGTGGGAGGTTGCTCAACCAGTGCTGGGAGTCGGCATCGCTGCACGCCTCGGTGATGCGAGACAGGTCGGACTCGACCATCGGACGCAGCCGCAGTCGCTCGGACTCGAGCACGGTCGACTCGGCCCACGGCGTACGGGCGAACGGAGCGTCGCCGAACCGGATCGACGCGGTCCAGGCGTCGAGGACTCTTCCGCGCTCGTGGAGCAGGCCCGGCGTCGTGCCGTGCATCGTGAACCCCGTGGCGTGCGCGATCCGCAGCGACGCCTCGTTGCCGACGTGGGATCGCCAGTGCACGATCTCGATGCCGCCCTCGGTGAACGCCCAGTCGTTGGCGAGGCGTACGGCGCGCGTCATCAGCCCCTTGCCGCGGGCCCACGGGTGCAGCGCAAAGCCGATGTCGGCAATCGGCCCCTGACGTATGTCGACGTTGCCGGCGAAACGTCCCTCCGCCTCGATCGCCCAGATCCGGTGGGTGCCCTTGTCCCATCCCTCGGGAATGATTCCGAGAGCGAAGTCCTCGCTCATCTCGCGGGTGTGCGGCGTCGCGACCGACGTCCACCTCACCATCTCCGGGTCGGTCGCCATCTCGTACAACCCGTCGATGTCACCGGGTGTGTGGGCGCGCAGCGTCACGACGCCGTCAGACAGCACCGGCACGTTGAGCGGCCACCTCATTGCCGGATGGTTCATGCGCGATAGGGATCGGCGGGGTAAACACCCAAAATCGTCACGTCGGTGGTGAAGAACTCAAGCTCCTCGAGGGCACGCTTGAGCGGGAGGTCCTCGGGGTGACCGTCGACCTCGGCGAGGAACTGCGTTGCGGTGAACTCGCCGCCGACCATGTAGCTCTCGAGCTTGGTCATGTTGACGCCGTTGGTGGCGAAGCCGCCGAGCGCCTTGTAGAGGGAGGCCGGCAGGTTGCGGACGTTGAAGATGAAGCTCGTGACGACTGGTCCGTTGCCTGTGGGCGCCACCTTGGGCTCGCGGGACAGCACGACGAACCGGGTCGTGTTGTGGTCCTCGTCCTCGATCTCGGTGGCGAGCACGTCGAGGCCGTAGATCTCGGCTGCCAACGGTGGGGAGATGGCGGCCTGGGTGGGGTCGTTCGCATCGGCGATCTCGCGGGCTGCCCCGGCGGTGTCGCCGGAGATGACGGTCGTGAGGCCGTACTTCTTGATGATCTTGCGGCACTGGCCGAGCGCGTGGACGTGGCTGTGCACCGTCTTGATCGTGTCGAGGCTGGAGCCGGCGACGCCCAGCAGGCTGAACTGGATGCGCAGGAAGTGCTCCGCGATGATGTGCAGCCCGGAGGTCGGCAGGAAATGGTGGATGTCGGCCACCCGGCCGGCGATCGAGTTGTCGATCGGGATCATGGCCAGGTCGGCGTCGCCCGCGGCGACGACCGCGAACACATCCTCGAAGGAGGCGCAGGCGACCGCCTCGGCGTCGGGGTAGTGCTCGCGCGCCACGATGTGGGAGTTGGAGCCGGGCTCTCCCTGGTAGGCGATCCGAATGTCAGTCACGCCCACAGTGTTTCATCCCGGTTCGTGAGCGTGTCGAAAGGACGTTTCGACAGGCTCAGCGGGCGGGGCGGATCAGACGAGGCGTGCGCCGCCAGCGGCGTGCACGACGAACGTCTCGGGCGCCTTCCAGCTGCGCGCTTCGTAGCGTGCGTCGACCCGCTCTCGTACGGCCGCGACCTTGTCGAGCGGTACGAGGGCGATGACGCTGCCGCCGAACCCGCCGCCCGTCATCCGTGCTCCGAGCGCGCCTGCTTCGAGCGCCGCCTCGACCGCGACGTCGAGCTCGGGGCAGCTGACCTCGAAGTCGTCGCGCAGCGACTCGTGCGAGGCCGTGAAGATCTGACCCAGCTGTGGCCATGCGCCGCGGTTGAGCGCGGAGACGGCACCGCGTACGCGGGCGGTCTCGGTGAGGACGTGGCGGGTGCGTGCCTTGAACACCTCGTCGGTCAGGTTCACGGTGGCGTCGAGGCCCGCATCGGCCAGATGATCCAGTCCGAGCTCGGCGGCGGCACGCTCGCACTCGTCGCGCCGGGCGGCGTACTCACCGTCGGCCAACGAGTGGTGTGCCCCCGTGGCGATGACGAGCAGCACCAGGCCGGCGTCCTCCCACCCGAGCGGCACGGGCGTGGTCGTCGGGGGAGCGGCCTGGGTGTCGATCAGGATCGCGTGGTCCGCCTCGCCGTACAGGACAGCCAGCTGGTCCATGATCCCGACGGGTGCGCCGACGTAGCCGGACTCGGCGCGCTGGGCGATCAGGGCGATGTCGGTACGGCCGATGCCGAGCGCGAACAGCTCGTCGATCGCCGCGGCGATCCCGCACGTGAGCGCAGCCGACGACGACAGGCCCGAGTTGGACGGCAGACCCGACTCGATGACGATGTCGGCACCGCCGAAGGTGTGCCCCGACTGTCCGAGGCTCCACACGGTGCCGGCGGCGTACGACGCCCAGTCGCCGACGTCGCCCGGCTGCACCGTCACGGGGAAGGACGACTTCGATGATCCGGGTCGATCCGTCCACACGTTGACCGTGTCGTCGTCGCGCCGGCGCACCTTGATCGTGAGCGTGCGGTCGATCGCCATCGGGAGGACCGGCCCGCCGTTGTAGTCGAGGTGCTCGCCGATCAGGTTGACCCGGCCCGGAACGATCCACTGGCGCACGTCGGTCACCCGGCGAGCCTAGGCCACTGGCAGAATGCGCTGCATGCCTGCTGACCGTCGACCTCGCGTGCTGTCCGGCGCCCAGCCGACCGCCGACTCCTATCACCTGGGCAACTACTTCGGTGCGTTTCGCCAGTGGGTCGCACTGCAGGACGAGTTCGACGCGTTCTACTTCATCCCCGACATGCACGCCATCACGGTCGAGTACTCGCCGTCGGATCTTCGCGAGCGCACGTACGTCGCCGCCGCGCAGCTGCTCGCCGCCGGTGTCGACCCGGCTCGCAGTGCGCTGTTCGTGCAGAGCCACGTGCCTGAGCACGCCCAGCTGGCCTGGGTCCTGGGTGGCATCACCGGCTTCGGCGAGGCCAGCCGCATGACGCAGTTCAAGGACAAGTCGGCCCGTGGTGGCGCCGACAGCTCGTCGGTCGGGCTGTTCACCTACCCGATCCTGATGGCCGCCGACATCCTCGTCTACCAGGCCGACCAGGTGCCGGTCGGCGAGGACCAGCGCCAGCACCTCGAGCTCGCTCGCAACCTCGCCCAGCGGTTCAACCACCGCTTCGGCGAGACGTTCCGCGTGCCCGAGGCCTACATCGTCAAGGAGACCGCCAAGATCTTCGATCTGCAGGACCCGACGGCCAAGATGAGCAAGTCGGCGTCGTCGCCCAACGGTGTGCTCGAGCTGCTCGACACCCCCAAGAAGGCCGCCAAGAAGATCCGTTCCGCCGTCACCGACTCCGGCGACGAGGTGCGTTTCGACGAGAAGGAGAAGCCCGGGGTCTCCAACCTGCTCGTGATCTACTCCGCGCTGTCCGGCCGGACGATCGCCGACATCGAGCGCGAGTACGTCGGCCAGCAGTACGGCGGGTTCAAGGTCGCGCTGGCTGAGCTGGTCGCCGATTTCGTCGGGCCGTTCGGTGACCGCACCCGTGAGCTGCTCGACGATCGCGCCGAGCTCGACCGCATCCTCAAGGCCGGCGCAGACCAGGCCCGCGCAGTGGCCACAGAGACCCTCGAGCTCGTCTACGAGCGCTCCGGCTTCGTACGGCCTCTCAACTGATGCAGACCATCGGCGTTGCGATCCCGGTCCCCGAGCCATGGGGCTCGATGCTCCGCAACAAGCGTGCCGACTTCGGCGACCCGATGGCCAAGATGGTCCCGAGCCACGTCACGCTGATCGCGCCGACCGAGGTGCCAGAGGCCGAGCTCGAGGGGGTGTGCGCCGCACTCGAACGCGCTTCGGCCTCACTTCCACCGTTCGCCATGCGGCTGCGCGGCACGGCGACGTTCAGGCCGGTCTCCCCGGTGGTGTTCATCGCGGTGAGCCAGGGCATCTCCTACACCGAGATGCTCTCGAAGGCGGTGCGTACGGCACTCGGCACCGAGGATCCGGCGTTCCCGTTCCATCCGCACGTCACGGTGGCGCACAACCTCGACGACGCCAGCCTCGACCGCGCCTATGACGAGCTCAAGGACTTCGAGTGCCAGTTCATGGTCGACGGGTTCGCGCTCTACCACCACGACGACGTCGACGGGTGGGTCCCGCAGCGCATCTTCGACCTCGGGCCCGAGCCGCGTCAGCAAGGCAGCTTGTAGACCTCGACGTCGGACGTGGCGTACAGCTGCCTCGCCACGGGCTCAAGGCTCGGCAGGTCGGGCTGGTAGCGCCGGTCGAGCACGGCGTACGTCGCTCCCGCCCGGCAGAGCTCGGCGGCACCGGCCGCGGTCGGGTCGGCGAAGAACGCGTCGTTGTCGGCCAGTAGCTGCTGGTCCCAGAACGGCTGCCGCTGGTAGGGGATGCCGTTCTCGATCTGGAGCTGGACGGTGCGGGTGCTGAATGCCCAGCCCTCGACGAGCACCCGCCGCTCGGTCCACGCCGAGACCGAGAAGGACACGGTGTTGCAGTCCGTGCGGGGTCCGTCGCCGGGGAACACCTGCTCGACACCGCAGTGGCGGTTGGTGGCAATGACGGCGTCGTGGGGTGAGTGGTCGCGGAGCCACCGCTCCGCCTCGACGCTCTTGCCGGTGATGGCCGAGAGGGTCTTGGAGTCGTCGGCGCGGAGCTTGGCGACACTCGTGCCGTCGGGCTTCGACAGCGTGTACTGGATCGTCGTGGTCAGGCCTGCGGCGATGATGACCGCGGTGATCACGGTGACGGCCGAGACGTCCCGCAGGAGACCGTGCCGGTGCGCGATCACCACGACGGTCACGAGCACTGCCGAGAGCAGCGCGAGGATGATCAACGGCCTGGCAAGGAACACCACCTGGTGGATGAACCCTTCAGTCGGGCGGGCCTTGCCGACGGCGTCCTTGGCGACGTACGCCAGCACACCCGCGCCGGTCGTGAGGACGCCGATCACCGCTGCCGTACGGGCGCCGAGCCGCGGCGCGACCTCGCAGATCGCCCAGGCCGACGCGAGCGCGCCCAGCGGGAACGCGCTGATCATGAAGTATGTCTGGCTGCCACCGGGATGGAACAGCAGCAGGTAGGCGCCGGCGCCTGACAGCAGGATGCCGGTGAGCAGGACGAGCCCCGGGTCGACGGTGCGCCAGCGGGGAATGAGCAGCACGACGCCCCAGGCGCGACCCAGCACCGACACGAGCCAGATGACCGTGATCGCGGAGACCGCCAGGACAGCCGCCGTGGTGGACGCACTCGGATCCATGCCGGTGTCGGCGTAGACCCGGGCGTACTGGCGCATCGTGAACAGCGGGTCCAGGGAGAGACCACCGGCCTGCCGTCCGTAGAAGAGCAGCACGGAGAGCGCGAAAGACGCCGTCAGGGCGACCCCGGCGACCAGCGACCGGATCGTGAGCGGGCGGTCACGGCGCAGCAGGGCGATGAGGAACAGGATGCCGGCACCGCCCATGAACACGGGAAGCTCCGCCGACTTGGCCAGTCCGAGACCGATGAACAGTGGTACGCCGAGCAGCCACAGCTGGCGCTCGGAACCAGCCTGTCTCCGTACGAAGTCGACCACGACACCTGCCGCCGGGATCGCCAGGATCACGGCGAACGTCTGCGTCGGGCTGGCCCAGGAGAAGAACTGCGTCATGGGTGCGAACGGGCGGGCGGTCCACGAGCTCATCACGATCTCGCCGGTTCCGTAGACCAACAGCGCGGCGAGCGGACCGGCCCAGAGCCGTCCGCTGATGCGCGACCCGCACGCAGCGACGATCAGGATGCCGGCCAGCAGGATCACCGGCACCCAGAGCTGGAACAGGATGGTCGAGAGCTCGATGCCGGTCATGCGCGACGCCAGGCCCATGTCGAGGTGGGCGAACCAGTGGTAGTAGAGCGGGTCGCCCGAGACCTGGGGGAGGGTCGGCGGCATCTCGTACTTCGCGTTGCCCGCGACGCTCAGGTGGAAGATCAGGTCGCCGTAGTAGTTGTGCACCGCGCCTGGCTCCGGGGGGCTCCAGCGCAGGTAGTCGCCGCGTAGCCAGGCGAGGGCGACGAGGCAGATCGCGGCCACGGAGGCCGACCACGTGAGCGGTGTCGCGTCGAGCTCGGCGGCCAGCACGCGTCGGCGAGCGGCCGGCCACAGGCCGACCACCGCGACGACGACTGCCGGGAAGACCCAGTACGTGACGTCGAGCCGGACGAGCAACCACCAGACGGGCAGCTGGACCAGGGTGCCGACGGCGAACCCGACCGCGAGGTCCTCGACCCCCGCGCGACGGCCGCTGCGGACCAGCCTGGACAGCAGGACGCCCGGCAGGAGCACGGCGACGACGATGCGCAGTGCGTAGAGACCGAGGTCGCCGTACGACACACCGCCGTGACGTGCGACGACGACCATCGCGGCGACGACGGCGGCGGCGGGCAGGGCTCGTACGACGGAGGAGTCGGCGATCGTCCGGCCGCGGTCTGACACCGCAACATCCAATCAGACGACGAAGGAGCCGTCGCCGACAGTCGTCAGGTGCTCGAGGAGCTCGGCCTTGAACGCCCGGGCGGCGAGCGGAAGCGCCTCGGAGCTGCGGTGCGCGAGTGCGATGACGCGATCGAGCGGCGGGTCGTCGAGCTGGGTGGCTCGCAGCTGGGGGCGGTTGGTCAGCACCATGCTGGGGACGACGGCGTAGCCGAGGCCGGACTCGACGAACCGCAGCACGGCACTCATCTCACCGCCCTCGACCGCGAAGCGCGGCTCGAAGCCGGCGGCGCGGCAGGCGCGCAGCGTGACGTCGCGGAGGTAGTAGCCCTCACGGAACATCACCAGCGGCATGTCCTTGAGGTCCTTGACGTCCATCCGTTCCGGCAGGTCAGATCCGGACGGACTGGCGAGCACCAGCTGCTCGCGGAGCACCGGTGTGGTCTCGATGTCGGGGTCGTCGGTGATGAGCGGGACGATCAGCAGCGCCACGTCGACCCGCCCCTGCACCAGCTCGCGGGTCAGCACCTGCGAGCCGGCCTCCTGCACCTCGAGGTCGATGTCGGGATAGCGGCTGTGGAACCTCTGCAGGGCGTCGGGCAGCAGACCGTCGCACAGGGACGGCGTCGCACCGAGTCGTACGCGGCCACGACGCAGGTCGGCCACCTCGCGCACGGTCCGCTCGGCACTCTCGACGTCGATCAGGATCCGCTGGGCGTGCGGCAGCAGGGCCGAGCCGGCGCTGGTGAGCTCGATCGCGCCGCGGTTGCGTACGAACAACGGCGTGCCGAGCGAGTTCTCGAGAACCCGTATCTGCTTCGACAGGCTGGGCTGCGAGACGCCGGTCATCTCGGCTGCACGGGTGAAGTGGCGGGTGCGTGCGACGGCGACGAAATAGCTGAGCTGCTGGATCTGCATGCCACCATTCTTCCATAGCCGTTGGCTATGAAACGTGGCCTCACTATGACTTTGCGTGAATGACCGGACAGTCCTAAGGTGTGGGCCGTGACCACCACCTCACCAGCTCCGTCGTCAGGAGCACCGTTGAAGGGGCCCAATGGGGCCGGACGCGCGGCCATCGCCGCCCGAACTCTACGCAACGACAGGTGGTGGATCCCGCCGCTTGCGACTGCCGTCGGCCTCATCGCCTGGATCACGTACGCCACGGTGCGCGTGTTCATGCAGAAGGACTACTTCGTCGCGCAGTACGAGTACCTCACGCCGTTCTACTCGCCGTGCATCTCCAACGGCTGCGTCCCGGAGTCTGCGCACTTCGGCACGTTCCTGCCGGATGTCTGGTGGTTGCCGTACGCCGCCGCGACGCTGCCGTTCCTGCTGCTGTTCCGCATGACGTGCTATTACTACCGCAAGGCCTACTACCGTGCGTTCTGGCTGTCGCCGCCCGCGTGCGCCGTCGGCGAGCCGCACCAGAAGTACACCGGTGAGACGCGCTTCCCGCTGCTGGGCCAGAACCTCCACCGCTACTTCTTCTATGCCGCCGCGATCATCTCGGTGATCAACACGTGGGACGCGATCAAGGCCTTCCAGACCGCCGACCACGAGTTCGGCTTCGGGCTCGGCAACATCGTGCTGCTCGTCAACGTGATCGCCCTGTGGGCCTACACCGCGTCGTGCCACTCCTGCCGCAGCCTGATCGGTGGCCGCCTCAACCACTTCTCGAAGCACCCGATTCGCTACAAGCTCTGGGGTTGGGTCTCGGTGCTCAACGGTCGTCACATGGGACTGGCGTGGCTCACGCTCGGCACCCTCGCCTTCACCGATTTCTACATCTGGGGCGTCTCGGCCGGCTGGATCACCGACCTGCGCTTCATCAACTAGCCGAATCAACTGACGGACTGAATCTTCATGACTGCTGACATCGAGACACACACATACGACGTCGTCATCATCGGCGCCGGTGGCGCCGGTCTGCGCGCCGCAATCGAGGCCCGCGTGTCGGGCAAGAAGACCGCGATCATCTCCAAGTCGCTCTTCGGCAAGGCCCACACGGTCATGGCCGAGGGTGGCTGCGCCGCCGCGATGGGCAATGCCAACTCCAACGACAACTGGATGGTGCACTTCGGTGACACCATGCGAGGCGGCAAGTTCCTCAACAACTGGCGCATGGCCGAGCTGCACGCCAAGGAAGCCCCGGACCGGGTCTGGGAGCTCGAGACGTACGGCGCCCTGTTCGACCGCACCAAGGACGGCAAGATCAGCCAGCGCAACTTCGGTGGCCACAGCTACCCCCGCCTGGCACACGTCGGTGACCGCACGGGTCTCGAGCTGATCCGCACGCTGCAGCAGAAGATCGTGTCGCTGCAGCAGGAGGACTTCCGCGAGCACGGCGACTACGAGGCCAACATCAAGGTCTACGACGAGACGACGATCGTCGACCTCATCAAGGACGGCGACAGGATCGCCGGCGCCGTCGCCTACGAGCGCGAGACCGGCCGCCACCTGCTGTTCGAGGCCCCCGCGATCGTCATGGCGACTGGCGGCATCGGCAAGTCCTACAAGGTCACCAGCAACTCCTGGGAATACACCGGTGACGGCCATGCGCTCGCGCTGCGTGCCGGCGCGGCGCTGATCAACATGGAGTTCCTTCAGTTCCACCCCACGGGAATGGTGTGGCCGCCCTCGGTCAAGGGCATCCTCGTCACCGAGTCCGTACGCGGTGACGGCGGAGTGCTGACGAACTCCGAGGGCAAGCGCTTCATGTTCGACTACATCCCCGACGTCTTCAAGGCGCAGTACGCGACGACGGAGGAGGAAGCCGATCGGTGGTACACCGACGCCGACAACAACCGTCGCCCACCCGAGCTGCTGCCGCGTGACGAGGTCGCGCGTGCGATCAACTCCGAGGTCAAGGCCGGACGCGGATCACCGCACGGTGGCGTATTCCTCGACGTCTCGAGCCGCATGCCGGCCGAGGTCATCATCAAACGCCTCCCGTCGATGCACCACCAGTTCAAGGAGCTGGCAGACGTCGACATCACGAAGGAGCCGATGGAGGTCGGTCCCACCTGCCACTACGTCATGGGTGGCATCGAGGTCGATCCGGACACCGGCTCGTCCACGGTCCAGGGCCTGTTCGCGGCCGGTGAGTGCTCCGGCGGAATGCACGGCTCCAACCGCCTCGGCGGCAACTCGCTGTCCGACCTCCTGGTCTTCGGCAAGCGTGCCGGTGCCGGTGCAGCGGAGTACGTCGAGAGCCTCGGCTCGACCCGTCCCAAGGTCTCGGACGCTGCCGTCAAGGAAGCCCGCGATCGTTCGGTGGCGCCGTTCGGCGACGGTGGCCAGGAAGGTGCCGAGAACCCCTACACGATCCACCAGGAGCTCCAGCAGTCGATGAACGACCTGGTCGGCATCATCCGCAAGGCCGAAGAGGTCGAGCAGGCGCAGGCCAAGATCGACGAGCTGCGCGAGCGCGCGAAGCACATGGTCGTCGAGGGCCACCGCCAGTTCAACCCGGGCTGGCACCTCGCACTCGACCTGCGCAACATGCTGCTGGTCAGCGAGTGCGTCGCGAAGGCTGCGCTGATCCGCACCGAGAGCCGCGGCGGCCACACCCGTGACGACTATCCCGTGATGGACGCCGACTGGCGACACAAGCTGCTGGTCTGCAACATCACCGACGACGGCTCGGTCGACGTGCAGGAGAAGGAGCAGATCCCGCTGCGCGAGGATCTCCTCGACCTGTTCGAGATGGACGAGCTGAAGAAGTACTTCACCGAAGCCGAGCTTTCCGGAAGGAAGAACTGATGGGCTACGAGCAGAACTTTCGCGTCTGGCGCGGCGACAGTGAAGGCGGCGACTTCGAGAACTACGACGTCGAGGTCAACGAGGGCGAGGTCGTCCTCGACGTGATCCACCGCCTCCAGGCCACACAGACGCCCGACCTGGCCGTCCGTTGGAACTGCAAGGCCGGCAAGTGTGGCTCGTGCAGCGCCGAGATCAACGGCCGCCCGCGCCTGCTCTGCATGACGCGCATGTCGACGTTGCCCGCCGACAGCACGGTCACGATCACGCCGATGCGTACGTTCCCCGTCATCCGCGACCTGGTCACCGACGTCTCGTTCAACTACGAGAAGGCCCGTGAGGTGCGCGCATTCGTGCCGCCGGAGGGTGTCGAGCCGGGCGAATACCGTATGCAGCAGGTCGACGTCGAGCGCTCGCAGGAGTTCCGCAAGTGCATCGAGTGCTTCCTGTGCCAGGACACCTGCCACGTGCTGCGTGACCACGAGGAGAACAAGCCGGCCTTCTCCGGCCCGCGCTTCCTGATGCGCGTCGCCGAGCTCGACATGCACCCGCTGGATGCCGCCGCCGAGCAGGGCGTCAACCGTAAGGCCGCGGCGCAGGACGACCACGGTCTCGGCTACTGCAACATCACGAAGTGCTGCACCGAGGTCTGCCCCGAGCACATCAAGATCACCGACAACGCGCTGATCCCGCTCAAGGAGCGCGTCGTCGACCTCAAGTTCGATCCGATGATCCGCCGCAAGAAGACGGCCAAGGCCTGACGTCGGGATCCAGATTCCCAGGAGGTCCCTCGAATCAGTCACTCCACCCTTGTTGCAACAAGGGTGGAGTGACTGCTTTCTGACCACGTTGTCAGCTTTCGGGGACCTGCTGGGAATCTGCCCCGATTTTAGTTAGCGTGGGTAATGAGGTATGCTAACGACATGCCAACCGACTCCCATCAGCTCGCTCGATCGGTGGCTCGGCTCAACCGTCGGCTGCGCCAGGAACGCCAGACTGACCTGACGCCGACGCAGCTCTCGGTGCTCGGCTCGATCCTCAAGCTCGGCCCATCGACACCCAGCGCGATCGCCGCCCACGAACGGGTCCAGCCGCCCTCGATCACCCGCACGCTCACCTGCCTTGTCGACGAGGGGCTCGCAATCCGCGCTCCGCATCCCGACGACGGCCGTCAGGTGCTGATCTCAGTTTCCGACAAGGGTGACGCCGTGCTCGCCGAGGAGCGCGACCGCCGCGACGAGTGGCTCGCCCAACGCCTCGCGACGCTCACGACCGCCGAGCGCAAGACCTTGAGGGAGGCGGCCTCACTCATGGAGCGGTTGGCTGCGTCTTGAGCCCCACGTTCAGAGCGCTCTCCAGCCGCAACTACCGGATCTACATCACCGGCTCGATCTTCTCCAACACCGGCACCTGGATGCAGCGGGTGGCCCAGGACTGGCTCGTCCTCCAGCTCACCCACAGCGGCACGGCGCTGGGTATCACGACCGGCTTGCAGCTGCTCCCGGCACTGCTGTTCTCGCCGATCGCCGGGGTGGTCGCTGACCGCGTGCCCAAGCGCACCGTCCTGCGGTTCACCCAGGTGGCGATGGCGTTGCCGGCGGCCCTGCTCGGCGTGCTCGCGGTCACGGGAGTCGTGCAGATCTGGCAGGTCTACCTGCTGGCCTTCCTCTTCGGCATCGGCACGGCGTTCGACGCACCGGCCAGGCAGTCGTTCGTCGTGGAGATCGTGGGCAAGGACGACCTGGCCAATGCGGTGGGACTCAACTCGGCGTCGTTCAACGTCGCCCGCATGATCGGTCCGGCTGTTGCGGGTGTGCTGATCGCCGCGCTCGGCTCGGGAGCCCGGGCGGCCGGCTGGGTCATCCTGGTCAACGCCCTGAGCTATGTCGCGGTGCTCATCTCCCTCCAACGCCTGGACGGCCGCCTCCTGAAGCCGTCGCCCGTCACGGGCACCCGCAAGCGGGCGGTGCGCGAAGGCGTCGCGTACGTCCGCTCGCGCCCTGACCTGATCCTGATCCTGTGCTGCGTGTTCTTCATCGGCACGTTCGGCATGAACTTCCAGATGACGAGTGCGCTGATGGCGACCGAGGTGTTCCACAAGGGCGCGGGGGAGTACGGCATCCTGGCATCGATCATGGCGGTCGGCTCGCTCGCCGGTGCGCTGCTGGCCGCGCGGCGGAACAAGCCGCGACTGTCGTTCGTGGTGCTCGCAGGTGCGGCGTTCAGCCTGGTCGAGATCGCGTCAGGTCTCATGCCGACCTATCTCACCTTCGCCGCCGTGCTGCCGCTGCTGGGTCTCTGCGCCCTGACGATGGTCACCTCGGCCAACGCGATGATCCAGATGACCTCGAGCCCCATGATGCGCGGGCGGGTCTCGGCGCTCTACCTGATGATCTTCCTGGGCGGCACGCCGTTCGGCTCGCCCCTGATTGGCTGGGTCGGCGAGACGTTCGGTGCGCGGTGGATGCTGATCGGCGGCGGAGCGGTGTCATTCGTCGGCATCGTGGCCGGCACTGCGTGGTACGCGCACCGCCAGGGTGAGTTCGCGTGGCGGCCGCGGCGGCTGCGTACGCGCACCGTGCAGATCGACCAGGACGACCTGATCCTCGCCGACTGAGACCCCTAGCCCTTCAGGATTGCCGCGCGCGCCGCAGCGTGCTCGGCGTCGCTGATGACACCGCGCTCGTGCAGGCCGTCGACCTCGGCGAGACGTGCCTCCATCGACTTGCTCGGCGACATCATCCCGCTCTTCATCGCGGTGGTCGTGAGGTCGGTCTGCAGCGTGAACGGGTCGTAGCCAGCCTTCTTGGCGGCCATGAAGTTGCGGATCGCGACGAAGATCGTGAACGCGAAGCCGAGCGCGATCGCGATGGCGGCGAGCGTGAAGATCGTCGAGAACGTGGAGTCGCTGGGGAACCCGTCGTCATACATGCCGAGAACCCTAGCGATCGTGCGGCTGGACGTCGTCGGGCGATGGGTGACGACAGCGATATCCTGAGCGGATGCACCGTGCAGAATCTCTCACGCGCTCGATCGAGGTCGTCACGCCCGACCTCATCGAGGTGCGTCGTGACCTGCACGCCTATCCCGAGCTCTCCTGGGCCGAGGACCGCACCACCGATGTCGTCGCGAGCTGGATGGACAAGCTCGGCGTCCCCTACGAACGGTTCGAGGGCACCGGGCTGATGGCGGAGATCGGTCCCGAGGAGGGGCCCATCGTCGCGCTACGCGCCGACTTGGACGCGCTGCCGGTCGATGACACCTCGCAGGACCCGTGGAAGTCCACGGTTCCCGGTGTCTCGCACTCCTGCGGCCACGACGTCCACGTGGCAGCCCTGCTCGGCGCAGCGGTGGCGCTCACCGAGGCGCACGTCAGCGAGCCGTTGCCCGTACGTGTCCGGCTGCTCTTCCAGCCCGCCGAGGAGGTCATGCCCGGAGGCGCGCTCAAGCTCTTGGCCGCGGGAGCGCTCAAGGGCGTCGGCAGGGTGTTTGCCCTGCACTGCGACCCGTCGCTCGACGTCGGCCAGGTCGGGCTCCGCGAGGGCCCGATCACGGGTGCGTCCGACCGCATCCACGTGGTGCTCGGAGGTCGCGGCGGCCACACGTCCCGGCCGCACCTCACCGAGGACCTCACCTATGCGCTCGGCAGCCTGGTCACGCAGCTGCCCGCCGTGCTGTCGCGCCGCTTCGATCCGCGCGCGGGCGCCAGCATGGTGTGGGGCAGCATCCACTCCGGCAACGCGTCCAACGTGATCCCGTCGACGGGTGAGCTCAGCGGCACGCTGCGCATGCTCGACGCCGCGGCCTGGCACCAGGCCGAGCACCTCGTACGCGGCCTGATCAGCGACATCATCGCGCCGTTCGGCGTCAGCGCCGATGTCACCTACGTGCGAGGCGTCCCTCCCGTCGTCAACGACTTCCGGGCAACCGAGGTCCTGCGCCAGGCCGTGACCCAGGCCGTGGGCCCCAGTGCGGTCGCCACGACGACGCAGAGCCTCGGCGGAGAGGACTTCGCGTGGTACGTCGAGGCCGTCCCGGGAGCCATGGGCCGTCTCGGCACCCGCACTCCCGACGGGCCCACGTACGACCTCCACCAGGGCAATCTGCGGGTCGACGAACGGGCGATCGCGATCGGCGCCAAAGTGCTGGCCTGCGCTGCCGTTGCCTGAGTTGTGACGCCGCACCAAGGCCTCGCAACCTGGCGGCTTCGCACGCGCACGCTCACGCTGCGCTGGCTTCCCGTGCCGCTCGGCCGCGGACGGACTCGGTCACGTGAGGTGACAAATCGGTTACAGCGCCGGGGATTCTCTGTGAGCCACTCCCAATGCTCCCGCCCGTCAACTACGGTCGGAGCACGTGCCGGGCTCCCGGCTCCGTATCGAGGAGGAATTTTGCGTCGACTGACGAAGTTTTCCGCCGTCGCCGCCGTGGCCGCGCTCGCACTTGCGGGCTGCGGAGGCAGCGACAGCGATGGTGGCACTGACAAGCCCTCAGCCAGCAAGGATGTCTGCAAGACAGCCAAGGGTGACGGACCCAAGATCGGTCTGGCGTATGACGTCGGCGGACGAGGCGACCAGTCGTTCAACGACTCGGCCTACGCAGGTCTCGAGAAGGCCGTCGCCGACTTCGACGCCACCTGCATCGAGGGCGAGGCCACCGATGGTGAAGCCGAGTCCGCCCGCGAGGACCGTCTTCGCAACTTCGCCGAGAACGGCGCCACCGCCGTCATCGGCGTCGGTTTCGCCTACAGCGAGTCGGTCAACAAGGTTGCTCCCGACTTCCCCGAGGTGCACTTCGGCGTGATCGACGGATTCGACCCCGACACGACACCCAACGACAACGTCGCCTACCTCGGCTTCGCTGAGGAGCAGGGCTCCTTCCTCGTCGGCGTCGCTGCTGCCGAGAAGAGCAAGTCCGGCACGATCGGCTTCGTCGGTGGTGTCCACAACGACCTCATCAAGAAGTTCGAAGCGGGCTACGTCGCGGGCGCCAAGGCCGCCAAGCCCGACATCAAGGTCGAGGTCGCCTACATCCAGGAGTCCGACCTCAAGGGCTTCGGCGATCCTGCCGGTGGCAAGGCCGCCGCGACGGGTGAGTTCGACAAGGGCGCCGACGTGGTCTACCACGCAGCCGGCGGCTCGGGATCGGGCGTGTTCGACGCAGCCGTCGACGCCGGTGAAGGCAAGTTCGCGATCGGCGTGGACTCCGACCAGTACCTCACCGCGACGGACGCCCAGAAGCCGCACATCCTGACGTCGATGCTCAAGCGCGTCGACACGGCGACGTACGACTTCGTGAAGTCGGTCGACGCGGGCAAGGCACTCGTCAGCTACACGGTCTACGACCTCAAGGCTGATGGTGTCGGCTACTCGACGTCCGGTGGATTCGTGGACGACATCGCCACTGACATCGACGGCTACAAGGCCAAGATCATCAGCGGCGAGATCAAGGTCCCGACGAAGCCCTAAGGCATCGAAAAGATCGACCCGAACCTGGGTCGGGCGCACCTGCGTCCGGCCCAGGTTCGTGCCATTTGTGTGCCGTAGAGTCCATCCGAGACGTTCGAAGAGGAGTGCCTTGTGACGCAGCAGCCCGCAGCGGTCGAGCTGCGGGGGATCGGGAAACGGTTCCCCGGAGTGATCGCCAACCATGACGTCGACCTCTCGATCCGACCGGGCACGGTGCACGCCCTGATCGGTGAGAACGGTGCTGGCAAGTCGACGCTCATGAAGATCCTGTACGGCGTGCAGAAGCCCGACGACGGCACGATCGTGATCAACGGTGGCGAGATCGAGCTGAAGTCGCCGACCGACGCCATCGAGGCAGGCGTCGGCATGGTGTTCCAGCACTTCATGCTCGCCGACAACCTCACGGTCCTCGAGAACATGGTCCTGGGCGCCGAGAAGCTCCACGGCATCGGCGACGATGCCCGCGCCGAGATCCGTCGCATCTCCGACCGGTTCGGGTTCGATCTCGACCCCGACGTGCTGGTGGAGCGCCTGGGCGTTGCCGCGCGGCAGCGTCTCGAGATCGCCAAGGTCCTCTACCGCGGCGCGAGGATCATCATCCTCGACGAGCCCACCGCTGTGCTCGTGCCGCAGGAGGTCGACGCGTTGTTCGACAACCTCCGCGAGCTGCGCGACGCCGGCAACTCCGTCCTCTTCATCTCCCACAAGCTCGACGAGGTCCTCGCGATAGCCGATGACATCACCGTCATGCGCCGCGGCACCACGGTCGGCACCGCCGACCCGAAGTCGGCCACCAAGCGCCAGCTCGCCGAGCTCATGGTCGGGTCCGAGCTGCCGTCCCCCGAGACCGCCGAGTCGACCGTCACCGACGTGGTGCAGCTGACCCTCGACGACGTGACGCTCACCGACGAGTTCGGCCGCAACCTGCTCTCCGACATCTCGCTCAAGATCCGTCGGGGCGAGGTCCTCGGCATCGCCGGCGTCGAGGGCAACGGCCAGTCCGAGCTGGTCGAGACGATCATGGGCATGCGCATCCCGTCCAGCGGCCGCATCACCCTCGGCGAGACCGACGTGACGCACTGGCACACCCGCAAGCTGCGCGAGTCCGGCATCGGCTACATCCCCGAGGACCGGCACCGCCACGGACTGCTGCTCGACTCCCCGCTGTGGGAGAACCGCATGCTGGGGCACCAGACACAGCCCCCCAACGCCAAGGGGCCCTGGATCAACCGCTCCGGCGCGCGCAAGGACACCAGCCGGATCGTGGCCGACTACGACGTACGCGCACCGGGCATCGACACGCCCGCCCGGGCGCTGTCGGGCGGCAACCAGCAAAAGCTCATCGTGGGCCGCGAGATGAGCGGTGACCCGGTCCTCCTGATCGCCTCGCACCCGACCCGGGGTGTCGACGTCGGCGCCCAGGCGGCCATCTGGGGCCACATCAAGCGCGCCCGGAAGGAGGGCCTCGCGGTGCTGCTGATCTCGGCCGACCTCGACGAGCTGATCGGCCTGTCCGACACGATCCAGGTCGTGCTGCGCGGGCGCTTCGTCGGGACGTTCGAGCCGTCTGCGGTCACGCCGCAAGACCTCGGCGCGGCCATGACGGGAGGCGAGGCGGCATGAACGCGTTCAGCCTGCGCCGGGTCGGCCTGGCGCTGCTCGCACCGGCCATCGCCGTCGTCGTCAGCGTCATCGTCACCACGATCGTCATCGCCGCCGTGGGCAGCTCGCCCGGTGACTTCTGGTCGGCGATGTTCAGCAATCCACTGCCTCGCATCCGGGTCAACGTCGTCAACCAGACGGCGATGATCTACACCTCGGCGGTGGCCGCTGCGATCGGCTTCCGCATGGGGCTGTTCAACATCGGTCTCGAGGGCCAATACCTCATGGCGTCGTTCGCGGCAGCCTCGTTCGCAGGGGCGGCGTACGTCGGGGGCTTCCTCAACGTGGGCCTCTCGCTGCTGATCGCCATCGCAGTCGGTGCGGCCTGGGCCGGCATCGCGGGCATCCTGCGTACGACCCGCGGTGTCAGCGAGGTCATCTCGACGATCATGCTCAACGCGATCGCCCTGACGCTGGTCGGCTATCTGGTCGACCGCTACGGGGTGCACGAGGGCAACACGGTCCGTACGACCAAGATCGCTGCCGGCGACATGGTCAAGGGCTTCACGCCCTACCAGGCCCGTGACGGGCAGGTGTGGGCATTGGCGATCATCGCGGTGCTCGTGGGCGTGGGGTTCTGGGTGCTGCTCAACAAGACCCGGTTCGGCTTCGACCTGCGCGCGAGCGGCCAGTCCGAGTCGGCCGCGCTCGCGTCGGGCGTCAACCCCAAGCGCATGATCCTGGTGTCGATGATGCTGTCGGGTGGTGTCGCCGGCCTGATCTGGATGCCGGCACTGTTCGGCAGCGCTGGTTCCTACGGCACGTCGTTCCAGTTCGGCCTCGGGTTCCTCGGCATCGCCGTCGCGCTGCTGGGCCGCAACAGCCCGATCGGCATGCTCTTCGGCGCCGTCCTTTTCGCCTACCTCTCAGCGCAGTCCAACACGCTGACGTTCAGCACCGACATCTCACCCAGCATCGTCCAGATCACGCAGGGTGTTGCCGTCCTCGCCGTGGTCATCAGCTACGAGGTCGTACGCCGATGGCGCGCCAGGCTCGAGCAACGCGTCGTCAGCAGAGAGCTGGCCGGAGCGATGGGAGCGACGGCATGAGCACCACGACCAAGACTCCGGCAACGCCGAGCCTGCTCGAACGGCTGACCAAGGGCTGGTTCTACCTCGCCCTCCTGGGCATTGCGGTCGTCTCGCTCGTACGCATCGTCACCGACACCAACGACCTCGACTCGGCCGGGACGATCCGTGCCGCGATCATCGCGACCTGCCCGATCCTCATGGCTGCCCTCGGCGGTCTGTGGGCCGAGCGCGCCGGCGTCGTCAACATCGGCCTCGAGGGGCAGATGATCCTCGGCACGTGGGGCGCGGCGTTCTTCACCTACCACTACGGCCCGTGGATCGGCATCCTCGGCGCCGCACTGCTGGGGCTCATCGGGGGCCTGATGCACGCGGTGGCGACCGTGACGTTCGGCGTCGACCACATCGTCTCCGGTGTCGCGATCAACCTCATCGGCGCCGGCGCTGCGACCTATCTCGCCGAGGCGGTGTTCTCCGACTACAACGGTGGCGGTCCGCGCCAGCTCGTCGGCCTCGATCCGCCCACCAACATCACGATCCCCGGCATCTCCGACTGGTCCCTCGACCTCGCCGACAAGCACTGGTTCTTCGTGTCAGACATCGCCTCCGTCGTCGCGGCGCTGACGACTCGCATCTCGTCGTTGAGCGTCGTGGTGTTCGCACTGGTGGCGCTGTCGGCGTTCCTGCTGTGGCGTACGTCCTTCGGCCTGCGCCTGCGCTCCTGCGGCGAGAACCCGCAGGCGGCCGAGACGCTGGGCGTCAACGTGATCCGCTACAAGTACATCGCGGTCCTGATCTCCGGCGCACTCGCGGGCATTGGCGGCGGATTCCTGGCCCTGGTGTCGTCCAGCGGCTACTCCGCCAACCAGACCGGTGGCCGTGGCTACATCGGCCTGGCGGCGATGATCTTCGGCAACTGGCGTCCCAGCGGGCTGCTGGCCGGGGCACTGACGTTCGGCTACACCGACTCGCTGCGACTTCGCGATGCCGATGCGGTCCACGCCCTGCTGCTCCTCGTCGCGCTCGGACTGTTGGTGCTGGCGGTGCTGCGCCTCGTACGCAAGCAGGTCGAGGGCGCGATCGTCATGGGCGTCGCAGGGGCCGCGATCCTGGCGTGGTTCCTGTTCACCGACAGCGTGCCGCGCGAGTTCACGGTCATGACGCCCTACGTCACGACGTTGTTCGTGCTCGCCCTCGGCGCCCAGCGGCTACGAATGCCCGCAGCCGACGGCAAGCCCTATCGCAAGGGCAGCGCAGGCTGATGGCTCTTGGAATCAAAGGCGCTGACGACCCCGTCGACTGGGACGCCCTCACGCGCTATGCCACCGAGGTGATGGGACGGGCCTACGCGCCCTACTCCAACTTCAAGGTCGGCGTCGCGGGTCTCGTGGACGACGGTCGGGTCGTGCTCGGCTGCAATGTCGAGAACGCCGCGTACGGTGTGGCCCTCTGTGCCGAGTGCGGCATGGTGTCGGCGTTGCACGCGACGGGTGGCGGACGGCTGATCGCGGTCGCATGCGTCGACGCGCACGGCCGGCCGCTGATGCCGTGCGGGCGCTGCCGCCAGCTGCTGTGGGAGAACGGCGGGCCCACCATGCAGCTGATGACGGCGAGCGGCGTCAAGACCATGGCCGAGGTGCTGCCCGACGCCTTCGGCGCCGATGACTTGGCGGAACGTTGACCAAGTACGCGGTCCAGCTTGACCCGGGGGAGCCGTCCTTCATACGCGATCCCTACCCGGTCTTGGCATCCCTGCGAGCCAACGGTCCGGTGCTGTGGCACGAGCCGATGGGCATGTGGTTGGCGACGACCCATGATGCCGTGAGCAAGGTGTTGCGCAGTCGCGACTTCGGACGCCTCTGGTCCGACTGGGAACCGGTCGACGAGCTCGAGCCGTTCAACGCCTTGCATCGCAACCAGATGATGGAGAACGAACCACCTGCGCATACCCGGCTCCGTAAGCTGGTGGCCGGTGCGTTCGGTCGCGGCCACGTCGAGCGGATGCGTCCGCGCATCGAGTCGCTGGCGGCCGAGATGGTCGACCGGCTCGACGACAGGTTTGACCTGCTGGCCGACTATGCCGAGCCGATGCCGGTCTACGTGATCGCCGATCTGCTCGGCGTACCGCGTGAGGATCACCAGTTCCTGAGAACGAGCTCGCAGGCCATCGTGCACATGTACGAGCCGCGGCCCAGCGACGAGGTCAAGGCGGCAGCAGTCGAGGCGAGCACGGCGTTCGCGGACTACGTACGAGATGTCATCGCCGACCGCCGCAAAAACCCTGGCGAAGACCTGATCAGCGACCTGATCCGCGAGCGGGGACGAGGCGCGAAGCTCACGGATGACGAGCTCGTCGCCTCAGTCGTCCTGCTGCTCAATGCCGGCCACGAGGCCTCGGTCAACGCTTTCGGCAACGGGATGTACGCGTTGATGTCCCACCCTGAACAGCTCACTCGCATCACCTCGGGTGACGTGCCGGTCGAGGTCGCGCTCGAGGAGCTGCTTCGCTTCGATGCGCCCTTGCAATTGTTCGAACGTACGGCCACCGCCGATGTCGAAATCGCCGGACAGCCGATCAAGTCCGGCCAGAAGATCGCCTGCCTGATGGGGTCGGCCAACCGTGACTCGGATGCCTTCGCGGATGCTGACACGTTCGACGTCGGCCGCGATCCCAATCCCCATGTCGGCTTCGGCATGGGTCGACACTTCTGCCTCGGCGCTCCGCTGGCGCGACTCGAGCTGCAGATATCGATGACACACCTGCTCAGGCGCTTCCCCCGCCTGGAGCTCGACGGGGAGGCGCCGCGGCGACCGACCTGGGTGCTGAGGGGATTCGAGAGCATTGGAGTACGCCATGACTGAAGCCTTCGACGCGGTTGAAGTGATTGCCACCAAGCGCGACAAGGCCGAGCTGAGCGACGAGCAGATCGACTGGGTCGTCGATGCATACACGCGCGGTGTGGTCGCCAACGAGCAGATGTCGTCGCTGGCGATGGCGATCCTGCTCAACGGCATGAACCGCCGCGAGATCAGCCGCTGGACCAACGCGATGATCAACAGCGGCGAACGCATGGACTTCTCCAGCCTGTCGTGGAAGACCGCAGACAAGCACTCGACGGGTGGCGTCGGCGACAAGATCACGCTGCCCCTGGCACCGCTCGTCGCCGCGTGTGGCGTCGCCGTACCCCAGCTGTCAGGTCGTGGACTCGGGCACACGGGAGGCACCCTCGACAAGCTCGAGGCGATCCCGGGCTGGCGTGCCGAGATCAGCAACGACGAGATGATGGCGCAGCTCGAGGACGTCGGAGCCGTGATCTGCGCCGCCGGCGCGGGTCTCGCGCCGGCTGACAAGAAGCTGTACGCCCTGCGCGACGTCACCGGCACGGTCGAGGCGATCCCGCTGATAGCCAGCTCGATCATGAGCAAGAAGATCGCCGAGGGGACCGGGGCTCTCGTGCTCGACGTGAAGGTCGGCACGGGTGCCTTCATGAAGTCCGAAGACATGGCCCGAGAGCTCGCCGAGACGATGGTCGCGCTCGGCAACGACGCCGGCGTCCACACCGTCGCGCTGCTGACCGACATGTCGACGCCGCTGGGCCTGACCGCCGGCAATGCCGTGGAGGTCGCCGAGTCCGTCGAGGTGCTCGCAGGTGGCGGACCCGCCGACGTCGTGGAGCTCACCGTGGCACTCGCACGCGAGATGTTGGCGGGCGCGGGCAAGACCGATGTGGACCCGGCGGACAAGCTCGCCTCAGGTGCGGCGATGGACGTCTGGAAGCGGATGATCGCCGCCCAGGGTGGCGACCCGGACGCTGCCCTCCCGACGCCCAAGGAGACCCATACGATCACGGCCCCGGAGAGTGGCACCATGACCCGCCTGGACGCGCTGGCAGTCGGCGTGTCCGCCTGGCGACTCGGTGCGGGACGCTCGCGCCCCGGAGAGCAGGTGCAAGCCGCAGCAGGCATCGTCATGCACGCCAAGCCGGGCGACACGGTGACTGCCGGACAACCCCTGATGACGCTCCACACCGACACGCCTGACCGCTTCGACCGGGCGATCGCAGCTCTTGACGGCGCCTACGACATCGGCACCGACAACGTCGAGGCGGCCTCTGTCGTCATCGACCGGGTTGAGTAGGTTAGAGCGATGCGCATCTTGAACAACAGCAAGGAGATCGCCGACGCAGCCGGCGAGGAGCTGGGTGTCAGCGAGTGGGTTGCGGTGACCCAGGAGCGCATCGACCTCTTCGCCGACGCCACCGGTGACCGGCAGTGGATCCATGTCGACCCGGAGCGGGCAGCCGGCGGGCCGTTCGGCGCCACGGTCGCCCACGGCTACCTCACGCTGTCGATGTTGCCGTTCCTCGGAGCTCAGGTCTACGCGTTCGCCGGCGACGTGGCGCGAGTCAACTATGGGCTCAACAAGGTGCGATTCGTGGCACCGGTCAAGGTCAACTCCAAGATCCGCAACCGCGTACAGCTGCTGTCGGTCGAAAACATCGACAAGGGCCAGCGCGCGACGCTGCAGCACACCGTCGAGATCAAGGGCAGTGACAAGCCGGCGTGCGTCGCCGAGACCGTCGTCCTGCTGATGGGCCCCGAATGAAGGCGACCGCCGACCAGATCGCCAAGGCGCCGAAGGTCGCGCTGCACGAGCACCTCGACGGCGGCGTACGTCCAGCCACGATCGTCGAGATTGCCCACGAGATCGGGCACGACCTTCCCGCCAATGACGCCGAGGCCCTCCATGCCTGGTTCGTGGAGTCGTCGAGCTCCGGATCGCTCCCGCGCTACCTCGAGACGTTCATCCACACGGTTGCCGTCATGCAGCGCCCGCAGGACCTCGCGCGCGTGGCGCGTGAGTCCGTCGTCGACCTGGCAGCCGATGGCGTGGTCTATGCCGAGCTGCGCTGGGCGCCGGAGCAGCACCTGTCTGCCGGCCTGACCCTGCAGGAGACCGTCGACGCCGTGCAGAAGGGCATCGACGAGGGGCGCACGGAGGCCGCTGCAGCTGGCAACTCGATCGTGGTCGGACAGCTGCTGACCGCGATGCGGCATGCCAAGCGCGGCCTCGAGATCGCTGAGATCGTGGTCGCCAATCGCGACAAGGGCGTCGCGGGCTTCGACATCGCCGGCGCCGAGGACGGTTACCCGCCGATCCTGCACCTCGAGGCGTTCGAGTTCCTGCATCGCGAGAACGCGCACTTCACGATCCATGCGGGTGAGGCGTTCGGCCTGCCGTCCATCTGGCAGGCGATCCAGCGGTGCGGCGCCGAACGGCTCGGCCACGGCGTACGCATCGTCGACGACATCCTCTGGGATGCACCGGGTGGACCCACGCTCGGCCGGCTGGCGGCCTACATCCGCGATCGCCGCATCCCGCTCGAGATGTGCCCGTCGTCCAACCTGCAGACGCACGCCGTCCCCGACATGACGTCGATCGCCGATCACCCGATCGGCAAGCTCAAGGAGCTCGGCTTCCGGGTGACGGTCAACTGCGACAACCGGCTGATGAGCAACACCTCGATGAGCCGCGAGATGCAGCTGCTCGTCGACGCGTTCGGCTACACGACGGACGACCTGCGCTGGTTCACGATCAACGCGATGAAGAGCGCGTTCCTCCCGTTCGACGAACGCCTCGACCTGATCAACAACACGATCAAGCCCGGCTACGCCGCGCTCTGAGCGCTCACCGCCGCGATTTGTGACCTTACGAGCGTCATCTCGGGCGCAGGGCGCCTAAAAGGTCACAAATCGCGGGGTGTCAGGCGGCCTGACTCGCTTCGCTCGTCTCGGCGGGCTCAAGGGCGAGGGCGAGGATCTCGGCGACATCCGCCACGGGGCGTACGTCGAGCTCGGCGAGCACCTCGTCGGGCACGTCGACCAGGTCGACCTCATTGCGGGCCGGGATGAAGACGGTCTTGAGCCCGGCGCGTTGGGCCGCCATCAGCTTCTGCTTGACGCCGCCGATCGGCAGCACCCGGCCGTTGAGGGTGACCTCGCCGGTCATGCCGACGTCAGCCCGCACCTTGCGGCCCAGCGCGAGTGAGGTGAGTGCGGTGACCATCGTGACACCGGCGGACGGCCCGTCCTTGGGGACGGCCCCAGCCGGTACGTGCAGGTGGATCGAGCGCTCGAGCGTCTCCAGATCGATGCCGATCTCGGCAGCGTGCGAGCGTACGTATGAGAGCGCGATCTGCGCCGACTCCTTCATCACGTCACCGAGCTGACCGGTGATCGCGAGCCCACGCTCACCGTCGTACGCACTCGCCTCGATGAACAGCACGTCACCACCGAGTCCCGTGACCGCGAGGCCCGTGGCGACACCGGGTACGGCGGTGCGCTCCTCGGACTCCGGGGTGAATCGCGGGCGGCCGATGTAGTCGGTCAGCGTCTTCTCGTCGACGACGACCGGCTGCACGACGTCCGGCTCGGTCAGCTTGGTCGTGACCTTGCGGAACACCTTGGCGAGCAGTCGCTCCATCTGGCGCACACCCGCTTCGCGAGTGTATGAAGCCGCGATCTCGCGCAGCGCCTCGTCGGTGATCTCCACCTCGTCGTCCGTCAGAGCTGCACGCTCCAGCTGCCGCGGCGCGAGATAGCGACGGGCGATCTGCACCTTGTCGTCCTCGGTGTAGCCGTCGAGCTGCACGAGCTCCATGCGGTCGAGCAGTGGCTGCGGGATTGATTCGATGACGTTGGCCGTCGCCAGGAACAGCACGTCGGACAGGTCGAGGTCGAGATCGAGGTAGTGGTCGCGGAACGTGTGGTTCTGCGCCGGGTCGAGCACCTCGAGCAGAGCCGCGGCGGGGTCACCGCGGTAGTCGGCGCCGACCTTGTCGATCTCGTCGAGCAGGATGACGGGGTTCATCGATCCTGCTTCGCCGATCGCGCGGACGAGTCGCCCTGGCAGGGCGCCGACGTACGTACGACGGTGGCCGCGGATCTCGGCCTCGTCGCGCACACCGCCGAGGGCGACGCGCACGAAGTTGCGACCCAGCGCGCGTGCGACGCTCTCACCGAGTGACGTCTTGCCGACGCCGGGAGGGCCCACGAGCGCCATGACGGCGCCGGAGCCGCGTCCGCCGACGACCTCGAGGCCGCGGTCCTTGCGACGTGCGCGCACGGCGAGGTACTCGACGATGCGGTCCTTCACGTCATCCAGACCGTGGTGATCGGCGTCGAGCACCTCACGGGCAGCGCCGATGTCGGTCTTGTCGTCGGTCTTGACGTTCCAGGGGAGCTCGAGAACGGTGTCGAGCCACGTACGGATGTAGCCCGCTTCGGGGTTCTGGTCGCTGCCGCGTTCGAGCTTGCCGACCTCGCGAAGCGCCGCCTTGCGTACGTCGTCGGGCAGGTCTGCCTCTTCGACGCGCTCGCGGTAGTCCTTGGTGTCCTCCGGCTCGTCGTCGCCGAGCTCCTTGCGGATTGCGGCGAGCTGCTGGCGCAGCACGAACTCGCGCTGGTTCTTGTCGATGCTCTCCTGCACCGACTCGGAGATCTTCTCGTTGACGTCTGCCTCGGCGAGGTACTCGCGGGCCCAGCCGATCAGCACAGTCAGGCGCTCCTCGACGTCGGACGTCTCGAGCAGCTGGCGCTTCTGCTCCAGGTCGAGGTAGGACGCGTAGCCCGCGGTATCAGCCAGCTGGCCGGGGTTGGTGATGCGCTGGACCGAGTCGATGACCTGCCAGGCGTTGCGCTTCTGCAGGATCGTGACGAGCAGGCCCTTGTACGTCTGCGCCAGGTCAAGCACGGCCTCGGTGGGCTCGGAGTCATCGACGAGCTCGGCCTCGACCCACAGCGCAGCACCGGGTCCGGTGACGCCGCCCTGGATGTGTGCACGCTGCTCGGCCTGGATCACGGCGCCGGGGCCACCGCCTGGGAGGCGGCCGACCTGCTGGATCGTCGCCACGACGCCGTACGTCGCGTAGCGGTCCTCAAGTCGCGGCGCGACGAGGAGCCGGTCGTTGTTGCTCGTGCGTGCGGCGTCGACGGCGGCGCGAGCGGCGTCATCGAGCTCGATCGGGACGACCATGCCGGGCAGGACGACGACGTCCTCGAGTGCCAGGACGGGGAACTTCTGCAGCGTGCTCATGCGATTCTCCTGAAGTTGAGTCTGATGGGCTCAACTACGCCCAGGAGTCGCTTGTTCCTGCGAAAGGCGGTGTTCGCTCAGGGCTGACGCCCGCGTACGGCGACTGCGACTGCCGTGAGGTCGAAGGAGGCGGTGGGGGAGCCGAGCTGCGTGAAGCACGCATTCTTGAGCTGCTCCAGCGTCTCGGCGTCCAGCGAGGTCGCGTACGCCCCTCCGGGGCCGACGCCGAGGGTGAACGGCAGCCAGTACTCCTCGAAGTCGTCGTATGTCGTGCTGACCTCAAGATCCGCAGACGTGATGTCCCGCAGACCGTGCGCCTGCCAGGTCGCAACGAGCTCGTCCTGCGAGCAGAACGGCATCGTGCTCTGCTCGCCGGGAGCGTCAGGATCGAGCGTGAGGGCGGCATCCCAGAACGTACGCAGCATCTGCATACGTCCTCGGTAGTCCCAGGTGCACGCTGCGATCGTCGCGCCGGGTCGCGCGACTCGGGACATCTCACGCAGTCCGGCATCGGCGTCGGGCAAGAAGTTGAGCACGAGCTGGGAAACCACGAGATCGAACGAGTCGTCGTTCCACGGCAGCTGGGCCGCAGGAGCGAGACGTACGTCCGCATCCGGCACTCGCTCGCCGCAAGCGACCACGAATGACTCGGACGGATCAGCCGCCGCGACGCCGGAGGTACGGGTCGCGAGCACCTCCGTCAGGGCTCCCGGCCCGCATCCGACATCCAGCACCTTGGCATCTGCGGGCACGACAGCGAAGTCGGCGAACACGTGTGCCAGCTGGTTGGAGTAGCGACCCATGTAGCGGTCGTACGAACTCCGCGAAGCATCGAAGCTCATGCCTCGCATTGACTCAGACCGTTGTGCGGTGCGTCAAGAACTCAGACGGAGACTGCCTCGCGCAGGCTGTCGACGAGTGGTGTCGTCGGGCGACCGATCAGGGCGCTGAGCTCACCTCCGGGTGACGTTTGTGAGGGAGACGTGGTCCCGGCAGTCCGGATGCCGCGATGAGATCTTCCGTGGCAGACCCTCAAGACCCTTGAGGCCGACGGACTCGTACGTCGCGTGGCGCAGCCGGTCGTACCTCCTGACGTCGAGTACATCCTGACTGCTGAGGGTCGCGAACTTCATGACCGACTTCGTCCGCTCATGGAGTGGGTCGC
Organism: Aeromicrobium panaciterrae; assembly: GCF_039537165.1. GTDB lineage: Bacteria > Actinomycetota > Actinomycetes > Propionibacteriales > Nocardioidaceae > Aeromicrobium > Aeromicrobium panaciterrae. The sequence goes on from NZ_BAAAZZ010000002.1 coordinate 2,458,168, forward strand.
GGCCAACGCCGACCGAATCATCGAGAACTAGGCGCTCTCACTCGGTTCCCTTGCCCAGGGTTGGTGTCGGCGTCGGCGCGGAGCTCGCGGGCCCGGCCTCCAAGTAGGTCACCCGGTAGGTCGATCCGGTGTTCTCGACCTCAGCTTGCAGGATTGCGCCCGACGCCGGGTCGACGATGAAGCGCTGGCTGCCGTGACCCTTGAGCGCGAAGGTGAGGTTCCAGCCCTCGCGACCAGCCGAGTCGGTCACCTTGCCGGATGTCGTGACACCGGTGAGTGTGGCGAGCTCTTTCCAGAGCGCCTTGCGAACCGCGGGAGACGCAGGGGTGTCGCTGAGCAGCTCGCCGGCCTGCTTGAAGAAGTACCACTCGTGCGGTGCCCGACCGGGCTTGTCAGGGATGCCTGCCTCACCCTCGGTCAGCAGCGCGCGGATCTGGTCGCCGCTGAGGGCGCCGGCGTTGACTTGGCGCCATGTGTAGGAGCGCCCCCCGACGCCGAGCTTGGTCTGCGGCAGCGCCAGGGTCTCGCCCGGAGAGTCACCGCCGAAGGTGTCGCGCAGGACGCTTGGTCCGTCGATGCCCTGCCAGATCGTGCGCGTGCCAGCGCTGTCCTGCGAAGGATCGTTGGCGTCGGTCTGCGCGTACTCCGAGATGACCTTCCAGTAGGGCGCGTCGCCGAGGTGGTCGGAACCGTGGCCGGCTCCGACGGCAGCGGCCGCAACGATCTGCGAGGCGTTCTCGTACTTCACCTCGACCACGGGCGGTGTGGGCGTGGCGACGTGGTCGTTGGCCTTCTCGCCGCTCGGCACGACGACGAAGGCGACGCCGGCGGCCGCGGCGAGGGTGGCGACGGAGACAACGCGGCGACGTACCCGGCGTCGGGCGATCCGAGCGCGGCTTGTGAGGTCCTGGTGGACCGCCGCGAGCGCGGCATCGCGCGCCTGCACGAGTGTTGCACCGTCAGGGGTGTCCACTTCGCGCGTGGCGGTCAAGAGTTCGTCGAGTGTCATGTCAGCTCTCCAGTGGTGATCGATGCCAGTGCGGCGGCGGCGTGGGTTCGGGCTCGATGAAGGCGGCTACGTGCTGCGGTGGGCGTGATACCGAGCACGGCTGCTGCCTCGGTGACGGTTAGCTGCTCCCAGGCCACTAGGAGCAACAGGTCCCGCTCGATGTCGCTGAGCTTGGAGAGCGCCATCTGCAGCTCCTGGGCAACCGCAGCGGCGTCGACACGGGCATCGACCGCGTCCCAGTCGACTCCATCGGTGTCCGCAGCGGTGCGTCTGGGGGTCGTGCTTCTCAGGTGGGTGCGTACGACGTTGTGGGCGATGCCGTACAACCACGGCAACGCCGAACCGCTGGTATGCGGTCGTACGCGACGCCGGACCTGCACGGCAACCACGAATACCTCCGACAGGAGGTCTGCCGCCGCGTGTCGACCAGCCCGTCTGGCGAGGTAGCTGTGCACGGCAGGCGCGTGTCGGTCGTACAACGTACCGATTGCCTCAGGGTCGGTACGCGACCGGATGAGGAGCTCGGTGTCCGACACGTTCACGCTCACAACCTGCTTATGTCGCCAACCCGAGAAGCGTTGCACCCATCGGGCTAGTCGCCCAGCTTCTTGCGCGCCTGGCGCGGTGTCATGGGCTCGCAGCCGTGCGCGACGGCATCGGCGACGATGCGGGGCTCGTCCTTCAACAGCCGCCACCCGCGGCGTACGAGCACCAGCGGCGACTTCCGCCCCTCGCGCAGGTCTCGCACCAGGCGCAGGGCGAACGTGACGACGCGGTTGCGGCGCAGGCAGATCGCCGCGTCGAGCATCCCGGCCGTCCGGCAGGCATCGACGATCGCCGGAGCGAAGAGTCCCTCGGCGATGAACCGTTCGCCATCGAGCGTGAGGGTGTGCGAACCCGTACGCGCGCTGGAGGCGATGTCGTAGACCGGCACGTCGGCGACTCCGGTCTCGCAGAGCGTCCGGATGGCATCGACGGCAGCAACGGCGCTCCACGAACCGACGTCGTCCCAGTCGACGATGCCGAGGCTGGAGAGTGGCATGTCAGGCTCGTCGGCGTCGCGATAGAAGTCGTCGAGGCGCAGCACGGTCCAGCCCAGGCGCGCAGCAAGATGCGACTTGCCGGAACCCGAGGGCCCAGCGAGGATCACGACGCCCACTAGCGCCGTGCAGTCTTGGTCGTCCTCATCTCGGCGACTCTATCGCCAGCCTTTCGGCGGCAGCCATCGACATCACGGCCTCGTTGGCCCGACAATCGTGCCATGAAATTCTGGCTCATTGCGATCGTGTTTGCCGTCGTGGGCCTGCCGGCGCCCGCGCAAGCAGACCCTGGTCAACCGCTCGTGGTGTTCCTGCACGGATGCGGCGCAGAACCGTCGATGTACGGGCTGGACGCATACGCTCAGGACCGCGGCTTCGTGGCGATCCATCCACGTTCGGGCGGAGACGGATGCTGGCATGGCACGGCTCAGGAGGCGGTGAGCATTCTGCAGGCCACCCGCGAAGCCGAGGAGGATCAGGAGATCGACCCATCGCGGGTGTACATCGCCGGTCACTCGTCAGGTTCGACGATGGCCGCCCTGACGGCTGAGACCTACCCAAATGTGTACGCGGCCGTCGGGATGGTGTCGGGCGCGAACGCGACGTTGAAGACGCCTGCCCGCCCGCTCCCCGCCTACATCGTGTGGGGGAGCAAGGACGCCACCACGAGCTACCTGATCGGCCGGCGGCAGCTTCTCCAGTGGTTGCTCGGCAACAAGCTTGCGACGTCCTTGGTTCCGGCGGTTGAGCTCCGCCCTGCCAAGGGCTCAGCGCCGGCCTTCGTCATCGAGCACTATCGCGGCCGGGCCAATGTGGACTTCGCGACAGGTGTCGGGATGGGACACATCCCCGATTTCTCATGGCCGGCGGTGTTCCCGGACATGCTGACGTTCCTGCTGGCCCAACGTCTGGCTTAGACGCTCGGCCGCGGTCAGACGCCGATCGGGTGCCAGACGGTCTTGGTCTCGACGAACGCCTCGAGTCGTGCCAGCGACGGCTCGGCGAGCCAGTCGACCTTCTCGGCAGGTGCGCGGAGCACGCGCTTGAGGTTCTCGGCGGACGCGACCTCGAGCTCGGCAGCGAGCGCAGCATCATCGACTCCGGCCAGGTCGAGCGCGTTGACGTCCATGTGCGACGCCAGCCAGGGCGCGATCTCGGCGGCTGATCCGGTGAGGATGTTGACGACTCCACCCGGTACGTCCGACGCCGCCATGACCTCCGACAGCGTCACCGCGGGGACGGGGTACTTCTCGCTGGCGATGACGACGACGGTGTTGCCGGTGACGATCGCGGGAGCGATGACGGACACGAGACCCAGCAGGGGCCCGGTCGGCGCGACGATTGCGACGACACCGGTCGGCTCGGGCGTCGAGAGGTTGAAGAACGGACCCGACACGGCGTTGGCGTTGCCGAGGACCTGGACGTACTTGTCGGCCCACCCGGCGTACCAGACGACGCGGTCGATCGCGGCGTCGACGAAGGTGATGGCCTTCTTCTCGGTCACACCCTCGGAGGCGCGGAGATCGTCGATGAACTGGTCGCGGCGCCCCTCCATGACCTCGGCGATGCGATAGATGACCTGGCCGCGGTTGTAGGGCGTACGAGTCGACCAGCCGCCGAACGCCTTGCGAGCGGCGACAACGGCATCGCGGGCGTCCTTGCGTGACCCCTTGGCCATGTTGGCCAGGAACTCGCCCTTGGAGTCGAGCGCCTCGTACGTGCGACCGGACTCCGAGCGCGGGAACGCGCCACCGATGTAGAGCTTGTGCGTCTTGCGCACCTCGACGCGTGCCATCAGATCGCTCCCTTGAGGTAGGCGGCGAGACCGTGCTTGCCGCCCTCGCGGCCGTAGCCCGACTCCTTGTAGCCGCCGAACGGCGAGGACGGGTCGAACTTGTTGAACGTGTTGGCCCACACGACGCCGGCGCGCAGCTGGTTGGCCATCGACAGGATCCGTGAGCCCTTCTCGGTCCAGACACCGGCAGAGAGACCGTACGGCGTGTTGTTGGCCTTCTCGACCGCCTCCGACGGCGTACGGAACGTCAGCACCGACAGGACCGGGCCGAAGATCTCCTCGCGGGCGATGCGGTGGGCCTGGGTGACGCCGGTGAAGATCGTCGGCGGGAACCAGAAGCCGCTGTCGGGGATCTCGCACTGCGCCGACCAGCGTTCAGCGCCCTCGGCGTCGCCGACGTCCGACAGCTCCTTGATGCGGGCGAGCTGCTCAGCGGAGTTGATCGCACCGATGTCGGTGTTCTTGTCGAGCGGGTCGCCGAGGCGGAGCGTCGACATACGGCGCTTGAGGCGCTCGATCACGTCGTCGTAGACGTTCTCCTGCACCAGCAAGCGCGATCCGGCGCAGCAGACGTGGCCCTGGTTGAAGAAGATGCCGCCGACGATGCCTTCGATGGCCTGGTCGAGTGGAGCATCGTCGAACACGATGTTGGCGGCCTTGCCGCCGAGCTCGAGCGTGACCTTCTTGTCGGTGCCGGCGACTGAGCGAGCGATGGCCTTGCCGACCGCCGTCGAGCCGGTGAACGCGACCTTGTCGACGTCGGGGTGGGTGACAAGCGCCTCGCCAGTCGCGCCTGCTCCGGTGATGATGTTGACGACGCCCGGCGGCAGGTCGGCCTGCTGGCACACCTCGGCGAACAGCAACGCCGTCAGGGAGGTGGTCTCAGCCGGCTTGAGGACGACGGTGTTGCCGGCCGCCAAGGCGGGCGCGATCTTCCACGCCAGCATCATGATCGGGAAGTTCCACGGGATCACCTGACCCGCGACGCCGAGTGCCTTGGGGTCCGAGCCAAGTCCGGCGTAGCCGAGCTTGTCGGCCCAGCCGGCGTAGTAGAAGAACCACTGCGACACCAGTGGCAGGTCAACGTCGCGCGACTCCTTGATCGGCTTGCCGTTGTCGAGCGACTCCAGCACCGCGAACTCGCGTGAGCGCTCGGCCATGATGCGGGCGATGCGATAGAGGTACTTGGCTCGCTCGCCGCCGGGCAGCTTGGACCAGACGGTCTCGTACGCCTTGCGCGCTGCCTTGACCGCGAGGTCGACGTCGGACGCCGTGGCCTCGGTGATCTCGGCGAGCACCTCTTCGGACGACGGGCTGATCGACTTGAACGAGCCACCCTTGCCGTCGACGAACTCGCCGTTGATGAACAGCCCGTAGGAGCTCTTGATGTCGACGATGGCGCGCGACTCGGGAGCCGGTGCGTACTCGAACTTCTTCTTGGCAGCCATGATCAGTCCAGGGTGACGTAGTCGGGGCCGGAGTAGCGGCCGGTGGCGAGCTTCTGGCGTTGCATGAGGAGGTCGTTCAGCAGCGTCGAAGCGCCGAACCGGAACCAGTCGGGGTCGAGCCAGTCCTCGCCGACGATCTCGTTGACCATGACGAGGTACTTGATCGCGTCCTTCGACGTACGGATGCCGCCGGCGGGCTTGACGCCGACCTGGCGACCGGTCTCTGCACGGAAGTCGCGCACGGCTTCGAGCATCACCAGGGTGACTGGCAGGGTCGCAGCCGGCTGCACCTTGCCGGTGCTGGTCTTGATGAAGTCGGCGCCGGCCTGCATCGCGAGCCACGAGGCCCTGCGGACGTTGTCGTAGGTCTGTAGCTCACCGGTCTCGAAGATCACCTTGAGGTGCGCGTGCGTTCCGTCGGGGCGGGCGCAGGCCTCCTTGGTGGCGACGATCTCGTCGTACACCAGGCCGTAGTTGCCGGCGAGGAACGCGCCGCGGTCGATGACCATGTCGATCTCGTCCGCCCCCGCCTCGACGGCGTCGCGGGTGTCGCCGAGCTTGATGTCGAGTGCGGCGCGACCCGACGGGAAGGCAGTGGCGACGCTGGCGACGTTGAGCCCCGAGTCGCCGAGGGCTTGCTTGGCGACCCCGACCATGTCGGGATAGACGCAGACGGCGGCCGCCGACGGGCACGTCGGATCGGTCGGATCGGGTCGCATCGCCTTGTTGGCCAGCGCCCGTACCTTGCCCGGCGTGTCGGATCCTTCGAGCGTCGTCAGGTCGACCATCGAGATGGCGAGGTCGATCGCCCACGCCTTCGAGGTGGTCTTGATCGAGCGGGTGCCGAGCCCGGCGGCGCGCGCCTCGACGCCGACCTGGTCGACGCCGGGAAGGCCGTCGAGGGTCTTGCGCAGGGAAGTCGTTGTCGTCGGGGCCACCGGTCAAGGTTAGGCCCTCCCGCCCAGCACAGGAAACTTTCGAGGCACCTCCTGTGACGTTCACCGAGTTGTCATCTTCGATACGTCGGCAACCCGTTGACACGGGTGTGGTCGAAGGGTTCTCCTTGGCCTCACTGCTTCCCGGGCGACCGGGAGTCTCATCGGGGGATGAGCCGTGCCGGTTCCTCACCGATTCCGTGTCTGAGAAGGAATGTTCGGGAGGAATGACCGTGAACACCATGTCCCGCCGGTTCGCCGGAGCCGTCACCGCAGCGCTGCTCGGCGCTCCGTTCATCGCCGCAGCACCGGCCCAGGCCGCTGACGAGGTGACCCTCAACCTGATCGGCATCAACGACTTCCACGGTCGTATCGACGCCAACACCGTGAAGTTCGCCGGGACCGTCGAGCAGGTACGCCAGTCCGGCGGCGACGCGAGCTCGCTGCTGATCTCGGCGGGTGACAACGTGAGCGCCTCGCTGTTCGCCTCCGCGGTACAGGACGACATCCCGACGATCGACGTGCTCAACGCGCTTCACCTCGACGCCTCCGCGGCGGGCAACCACGAGTTCGACAAGGGAGCCGCTGACCTGACGGGGCGCCTGAGCGACGCCGCTGACTTCCCGTTCCTCGCGGCCAACGTGTTCAAGGCCGACAGCTCGGCGTTGCTCGACAAGTACAAGATCTTCACGATCGACGGCGTCGACGTCGCCGTGGTCGGCGCGGTCACGCAGGAGACCCCGTCGCTGGTGTCGCCGGCTGGCATCCAGGGACTCACGTTCACCGATCCCACCGACTCGATCAACGACACCGTCGACGAGCTAGAGGCGCTGCCCGACCCGCCGGACGTCATCGTCGCGTCGATCCACGAGGGTGCCCCCGACGGCACCAAGACGCTCGACCAGAACGCCGCCGCGAGCCCGGCGTTCAAGAAGATCGTCGAGCAGACCGATCCCGAGGTCGACGCGATCTTCATGGGCCACACGCACCAGGCGTATGCCTATGACGCACCTATCCCGGGTGAGCCGGGCAAGACCCGGCCGGTGCTGCAGACCGGCAACTACGGCAGCAACGTCGGCAACATCAAGCTGACGTTCGACAAGGACACCGGCGAGGTGACCTCCTACACCAAGGCCAACATCGCCCGTACGACGACTGCCGACGCCGACCTCGTCTCGACCTTTCCGCGCGTCGCGGCGGTCAAGCCGATCGTCGACTCGGCGCTGGCGTATGCCGCGACCATCGGCAACGAGCCGATCGGCAAGCAGACCGCCGACATCACCCGCGCGTTCAATGCCGGCGTCGAGGACCGGGGCGGTGAGTCGACGGTCGGCAACCTGGTGGGCGACTCGTTGCTCGCCAAGGTCAAGGACACCCCGGCTGGCGCCGACATCGGCGTGACCAATCCCGGAGGCCTGCGCACGGACCTGCTCTACGCCGGCACGGGTGGCACCAACACCGACGGCGTCATCACGTACGCGGAGGCCAACTCGGTCCTGCCGTTCGCCAACACGCTCAACACCGTGACGCTGAGCGGAGCCTCGTTCAAGAAGGTCCTCGAGCAGCAGTGGCAGCGCAACGCCGACGGCACGGTGCCGAGTCGCGCGTACCTCCAGCTGGGGCTCTCCAAGAACGTCCACTACACGTTCGACTCGACCCGGCCCGAGGGTGATCGCATCACCTCCGTCACGGTCGACGGCGCACCGCTCGACGCGGCGAAGTCCTACAAGGTCGCCGTTCCATCCTTCCTCGCGACCGGCGGCGACAACTTCCGCGCGTTCACCGAGGGCACGACGGTTGACACCGGGCTGCTCGACTACGAGGCCTGGATCGACTACCTCCGGGCGAACGCCCCGGTGTCGCCCGACTTCGCCCGCCGAGCCGTCCAGGCTGAAGGGCTCAAGGGCTCGTACGGCGGCGGTGACACCGTGGCGTTCTCACTGCCCAAGCTCGACCTGACGTCGCTGGGCAGCCCCAAGAACACCTCGCTCACGGTGACACTGCTCCACGGTGGCAACGAGACCTCGCTCGGCGAGTTCCCCGTGACCGCCGGCGCCGCGTCTCCGTCGGTCAAGCTCCCGGCGGGCGTCAGCGGGCCGGCACGACTGCGCGTGGACGTGGCGCCCTCCGGTACGTCGGCGCTGCTCCCGCCGTTCGAGATCACCAAGCCGGCGTCCACCGTGGAGTCGGCGACCCTGCCCGTGATCCCGCAGGGGTCGTGGACCGTGGTCGCCGTGAAGGTCGAGGGCGTTGCCGGCACACCGACCGGCAAGGTGACGGTGTCCGAAGGTGACAAGGTCCTCGGCACGGCCACGCTGTGGCGCGGTGTCGCACTCGTGCTGACCGACGCGAGGTCGCTACCACCCGGCGAGCACCAGCTGACGGTGACGTACGCCGGGGACGACGCCAATGGTGCGGGCACCGACGTCGTCGCGGTGACCGTGATCAAGAAGCGCGGCCACTGATGAACAGGCTCGGCGGTCTCGCCCTCGGCGTGGTGCTGACGGCTGGTGTCGTCACGATGGCACCACCCGCGGGCGCCAGCCCGGCGAACGACGACGTCGTGATCGCCGAGGCCTACCTCAACGGGGGCAGCGCGGGTGCGTCCTACCTCAACAAGTACGTCGAGCTCTTCAACCCCACCGATGAGGTCATCGACGTCAACGGCTGGTCGGTGCAATACCGCTCCTACAGCTCGACGGCTGCATTCACCGGAGTCATCCCGCTGGGCGACCATCACATCGAGCCGGGCGGCAGGTTGCTCGTCGGAGGTGGTTCCAACGCCGCCAACGGCGCGCCGATCTCGCCGGACGTGGCCTCGGCCGTCTCGTTCTCCGGCAACGCCAACGGAGGCACCCTCGCGCTGGCCAGGACGACGACACCTTTGAGCGGCGACCGCGCTGCCGTGCTCGGCAACGACGCGGTGGTCGACGTGCTCGGCTACGGTGCGTCCACGACGTACGAGGGCAGCGGTCCCGCACCCTCGGGCTACTCCGTGACGAGCTCGCTCAACCGCACGGCTGCGGGCACCGACACCGATGACAACGCCACCGACCTCGCCGGCGCCGCACCGACACCGGTTGCCTGCGGCGACGCCTGCGACGGCGGCGGCGGTCCCGTCGACCCTCCCGTCGAGAAGTCGATCGCCGAGATCCAGGGCGACGGGACAACGAGCCCGTTCGCGGGCAAGGAGGTCATCACGACCGGAGTCGCCACGGCGGTCTACAAGACGGGTGGCTTCGGCGGCGCCTACCTGCAGACGCCGGGCACCGGCGGACCCCTCGACGTGGCGACGCATCACGCGTCGGACGGGATCTTCGTGTTCTCCTCGGCACTCGCCGCCGCGGTCGAGAAGGGTGACCTGGTCAGGGTCACGGGTGGGGTCAGCGAGTTCAACGGACTCACCGAGATCAGCACCTCGGCGGGCGAGTTCCAGGTGCTCGCCGACCCGACCGCGACGGTCGAGCCCTCGCCGGTCGCGTTCCCACTGAGTGCCGCACAGCGTGAGTCGCTCGAAGGGATGTTGCTCGAGCCGACCGGCCGGTTCACGATCACCAACAACTTCACGACCAACCAGTACGCCGAGATCGGTCTCGCTGATGGCGACAAGGCGCTCCCGACCCCGACCAACGTGGTCGCCCCGGGCGCCCCGGCTGCCGCGTTGCAGGCCGAGAACGACGCACGGCTCGTCACGCTCGACGACGGCTCCAGCATCAACTTCCTCAACCCGGCCAACCAGGGACTCGCCCTGCCGTGGCTGACACCCGACAACGAGGTACGCGCCGGAGCTCCCGTGACGTTCGACGATCCTGTCGTGCTCGACTACCGCAACAACCTGTGGAAGCTGCAGCCAACGCAACAGCTCACCGCTGGTGGCGACGAGCCTGTCGAGATCGGCACCACGCGTACGGCTGCTCCCCAGGCGGTCGGCGGTGACATCAAGCTCGGCACGTTCAACGTGCTCAACTACTTCACCCAGACCGTCGCCGACCACGTCGCCGCAGGTGGCACGTGCTCGACGTTCAACGACCGGGCCGGCAACCCGGTCACCGCCGACTCGTGCTCCGACAACGGTCCGCGTGGCGCCGCCGACGAGGTCAATCTCGAGCGGCAGCAGGCCAAGATCGTCGCGGCGATCAACACGCTCGACGCCGACGTCGTTTCGCTCGAGGAGATCGAGAACTCCGCGGCCGTCGGACTCACCGACCGCGATGATGCGCTGGGCAACCTGGTCGACGCGCTCAATGCGGCAGCGGGCAGCACCAAGTGGGCCTTCGTGCCCTCGCCCGCCGAGGTGCCGGCAGGGGAGGACGTCATCCGTACGGCGTTCATCTACCAGCCGTCTGTCGTGCAGACCGTCGGCGACTCCAGGATCCTGATCGGCGCCACCGCGTTCGACAACGCCCGTGAACCTCTCGCCCAGGCGTTCAAGCCGGTCGGCGGCGGCGACGCCTCGACGTTCGCGGTGATCGTCAACCACTTCAAGTCCAAGGGCAGCGGCACGACCCCGGAGGATGCCGACCAGGGCGACGGCCAGGGTGCGTCCAACCACTCGCGCACGCTCCAGGCACAGGCGCTGGTCGACTTCGCCGACGCGTTCAAGGCGTCGGCGGGGACCGACACGGTCTTCCTGACCGGCGACTTCAACGCCTACAACGAGGAGGACCCGGTCAAGATCATCGAGGCCGCCGGCTACGTCAACGTCCCGCGCAAGCTGACCGACAAGGAGACCTATCAGTTCGACGGCCAGATCGGCTCGCTCGACCACGTCTTCGCGTCGGCGGCGGCGTTCCCTGCCGTCACTGGTGCCGACATCTGGAACATCAATGCGTACGAGTCGGTGGCACGCGAGTACAGCCGCCACAACTACAACGTCACCGACTTCTACAAGCCGGACCCCTACCGGGCGAGCGACCACGACCCGGAGATCGTCGGCTTCGACGTGGACGAGGACAGCAGCGAGGTCACGGCCACCGTCAAGCCGACGAAGTACGGCCACGCCGCCGTGGTGACGCTGACGGCCACGAAGGGCTCAACGGCCTTCGTGTACGTCACCGAGGGCAGCAGGATCGTCGGCCTCGGAGCGATCATCGACGGTTCCGGTCGTGCCGTGCTCGATCCCAAGCTGAAGCCGGGCACGCACCACCTGGTCGTGCACGTGATCGGCGACAAGGAGCTCGGCACGCACGACATCCCGCTCGACCTGGTGGTCACGAAGTAGTCAGCCCGCCAACACCCGCAGCGGCGCGGTGCTGGGCCGGGCTGACGTCGCGGACTCGTCAAGGTGACTCCGACGGTTCTGGCCAAAGCGGCGACAGTACGGGCCGCGGGAGGAGAGGATGAGAGGCATGGTGAACCCTCCCGGTTGGTACCCGGACCCGACAGGCTCGTTCGACGTCAGATACTGGGACGGAGCGGCGTGGACGGCGCACGTCGTGGCGAACGAGGTCCAGACGGAGTCCCCGATCCCGGACACCGACCTCGACCAGCCGGTCGCGGCAACGTCCCCGCGCACATCGCGACGCAGGCGGAAGATCATCCTCCTGGTCTCGGCTGCCACCGCGGCTGTCGTCGCCCTCGTCGGCCTGCTCGTGCTCATCGTCGAGTACAACTCCGAGAAGGATGACCTGGCTGAGTACCGTGCGTCGGTCAAGAAGGAGTCGGCACGCCGGGTGTCCCTGCTTGAGAAGTACGAGGCACGCGATCAGGCCCTTCAGAAGGTTGTTGCTGCACAGGCCAAGATCGACAGTCTGGTCGCGAAGATGAAGAAGTCCGATTGCTACCGGACTGATCCGTGCTACGGAGCTGACGCCTGGAACAAGAACTCCAAGAAGTTGGACACGTTGTTCGATCAGCAGGAAGCGTGGAAGAACGAAAACGCCGCAGCGATCGGCGATATCCGGCAGGTGGCTCCGCCAGACGACTTGTGGATGCTCTCGCTCCTGGGCAAGGACGACAGCGCCGAGGTGAAGGCCGAGCTTGAGCGCCCGATGCCGGCCATCCGTGACGCGAGAGAGGCGATCAACAAGAGCATCGACGTGATCGATCGGTGGAACAACGACTGCAAGCCGGACAAGATCGTCTCGTGCGATGGCGATCCCGTCATTCTTGGCTCGGAGGCGTAGGCAGGCGATCCTCGTCGCCTGCTCCTGCTAGGCGCCCTAGAGGCCCAGTGCAGTCGCCAGGTCGGACTTGATCGACGCCAGGGCGGCGTCGGCGGCCGTACGAGCTGCGTCGATCGAGCCGGCGACCGGCACCACGATCTCGAGGTAGCACTTGAGCTTGGGCTCGGTTCCCGACGGCCGGCAGATGATCCGAGCGTCACGGTCGAGCTGCAGCCGGATGCCGTCGGTGGGTGGCAGCCCGTTGTAGCCCTCGGCGAGGTCGTCGACCGCGGTCACGTCGTGGCCGCCGAGCGTCGTCGGGGGAGACGTACGAAGCGTGTCCATCGCGCGGGTGATGATCGCGAGGTCCTCGACGCGCACCGACAGCTGGGTCGTGGCGTGCAGCCCGTGCTCGCGGTAGATCTCGTCGAGGCGGTCGACCAGCGTCCTGCCCTCGGCCTTCAGGCCCGCGGCGAGCTCGAGCACCGTGATGATTGCGGAGACGCCGTCCTTGTCGCGGGCGATGTCGGGTGCGACGGCATAACCGAGCGCCTCCTCGTAGCCGAAGGCGAGGTCCGCGATCTTGCCGATCCACTTGAATCCGGTGAGGGTCTGCTGCCACGGCTGGTCGTACGCGCCGGCGATCCGGCCGAGCAGGTCCGACGAGACGATCGACGAGGCATAGGTACCGGTGATCCCGCGACGCAGCAGGAAGTCGGCCAGGAGCGCGCCGACCTGGTCGCCGCTGAGCATCCGGTAGGACTCGCCGTCCCGCACGCCGACGGCGCAGCGGTCGGCATCGGGGTCGTTGGCGACGATGATGTCGGCGCCGACCTCCGAGGCGAGCTTGAGCGACAGGTCCATCGCCCCGGGTTCCTCGGGGTTGGGGAAGGCGACGGTCGGGAAGTCAGGATCGGGTTCGGCCTGCTCGCGTACGACGTGCAGCGCCGGGAAGCCCGCTCGCGCCACCGCTTCAACGAGGGTGTCGCGTCCGACTCCGTGCATCGGGGTGTAGACCGCCACGATCTCACGCGGCCCGTCGGACGGCAGCGCCACGACGGCCTCGACGTACGCCTCGGCGACCTCGGGACCCAGCAGCTCGTACGCGTCGCTCCGCGGCAGCTCGTCGACACGACCGACCCGGTCGATGGCGTCGGAGATCTCGGTGTCCTCCGGCGGCACGATCTGGCTGGAGTCGGCGAGGTAGACCTTGTAGCCGTTGTCCTGCGGCGGGTTGTGCGATGCCGTGACCATCACCCCGGCGCTGCAGTGCAGGTGCCGGATCGCGAAGGCGAGCACGGGTGTCGGCAGGTGCGTCGGCAGCAGGTGCGCGTGCACCCCGGCCGCCTCCATGATCTCGGCGGTGTCGCGCGCGAAGACGTCGGAGTTGTGGCGGGCGTCGTAGCCGACCACGACCGACGGCTTCGGCTCGCGCTCGAGGAGGTAGGCAGCGAGTCCGGCGGCGGCCTGGGCGACGATGACGCGGTTCATCCGGTTGGGGCCTGCTCCGAGGGCGCCCCGGAGCCCGGCGGTGCCGAACTGCAGCCGACCGGAGAACCGGTCCTCGAGCTCGGCCGCGTCGTTCGCGTCGATCAGGGCCTGCAGCTCGTCGCGGGTGACGGGATCAGGGTCTTGGCTCAGCCACTCGCGGGCCTGCTCGACGACGCCCATCAGATCCTCGGCAACACGTCGGCGAGCAGGGCGCCCATCCGTGATGCGGCGGCCTTGCCGGCCTCCAGCACCTCTTCGTGGTTGAGCGGCTCGCCGGAGATGCCGGCAGCGAGGTTGGTGACCAGCGACAGCCCCAGCACCTCCATGCCGGCCTCGCGAGCAGCGATGGCCTCGAGCACGGTCGACATGCCGACCAGGTCGCCACCTATGGCCCGCACCATGGTGATCTCGGCCGGCGTCTCGTAGTGGGGGCCGGGGAACTGGACGTAGACACCCTCATCGAGGCTCGGGTCGACCTCGCGGAACATCGCGCGCAGGCGCGGCGAGTAGAGGTCGGTGAGGTCGACGAAGTTGGCGCCTTCGATCGGCGACGTCGCGGTGAGGTTGATGTGGTCCTTGATCAGGACCGGGGTGCCGGGCACCCAGGCGGGGTTGAGACCGCCGCAGCCGTTGGTCAGCACCATGGTCTTGACGCCGGCGGCAGCGGCGGTACGTACGCCGTGCACGACCGATGCGACCCCGCGACCCTCGTAGAAGTGCGTCCGGCCGAGGAACACCATCAGGCGTTTGTCGCCGAGCGGCACCGAACGGATCGTGCCGCCGTGCCCGGCCACCGCGGGAGCGCTGAACCCGGGGAGCTCGCCGACCGGGATCTCGAACTCCGGTTCGCCGAGGGCGTCAGCGGCGGGAAGCCAGCCCGAACCCATGACGAGAGCGGTGTCGTGCTGGACCCCGCCGGTACGCTCGCGGATCGCGTCGGCGGCCTGCGTTGCACGCTCTTGGTAGGCACTGTGGGAGGTGGTCACCCGCCGTACGTTATCCGGTGCACTGCGGTGAGAGAATATGCGCGTGACACATGTGACGATCATCGGCGGCGGTCCTGGCGGCTACGAGGCCGCGCTGGTGGCGTCACGCCTCGGCGCCGACGTGACCCTGGTCGAGCGCGACGGTGTGGGCGGATCCACCGTGCTGACCGACTGTGTCCCGAGCAAGACCCTGATCGCGACCTCCGACCTCCTGACAGACGTGAGCGGTGCGGCGGAGCTGGGCATCGAGGCGCCCACCGCGGTGCGCGCCGACCTCGCCGCGGTCGACAAGCGCGTGCTGGCGCTGGCCCAGGCCCAGTCCGACGACATCGCCGAGCGACTCGCCGCGAGCGGGGTGAAGGTGCTCGCCGGCACTGCGACGCTTGAGTCGGCACAGCTGGTGGTCGTCGGCGACGCGCGCATCGAGACCGACGCGATCCTCCTGGCAACCGGAGCGCACCCACGCGTCAGCGACGACGCACAGCCCGACGGCGAGCGCATCCTCACGTGGGAACAGGTCTATGCGCTCGAGGAGCTTCCCGAGCACATGATCGTCGTGGGCTCCGGCGTCACCGGCGCGGAGTTCGCCAGCGCCTACAACGGGCTGGGCGCAACCGTGACTCTCGTGTCGAGCCGTGACCGGGTGCTCCCCGGCGAGGACGCTGACGCCGCCACCGTGATCGAGGACGTCTTCACCCGCCGCGGCATGACCGTGATGGGCAACTCGCGGATGGCCTCGGTCGAGCGGATCGACGACGGCGTACGCGTGACGCTCACCGACGGACGCATTGTTGACGGCTCGCACTGCCTGCTGGCCCTCGGATCGATCCCCAACACCGAGGGGCTCGGGCTGGACACGATCGGTGTGGAGCTGGACGACGGAGGCTTCATCAAGGTCGACCGGGTCTCGCGCACCAACGTACGAGGCGTGTATGCCGCGGGTGACTGCACCGGCGTGCTGATGCTGGCCTCGGTCGCCGCCCAGCAGGGGCGCATCGCGATGTCGCACCTGTTGGGCGACGCGGTGCACCCGCTCGACCTCGGCAAGGTCTCGAGCAACGTGTTCACGTCGCCGGAGATCGCCACGGTCGGCCTCTCGCAGAAGCAGGTCGACGAGAGCGATGCCTCGATCGTGTCCGCGACCTTGCCGCTCGCCTCCAATGCGCGCGCCAAGATGCAGGGGGTCCACGACGGCTTCGTCAAGATCTTCGCGCGCCGGGGGATGGGCATCGTCGTCGGTGGTGTGGTCGTCGGGCCCAAGGCGAGTGAGCTCATCCACGTCATCTCGCTGGCGGTCTCGGCATCGCTGACGGTCGACCAGGTCGCCGACGCGTTCACGATCTATCCCTCGCTGTCCGGATCGGTCGCTGAGGCGGCGCGCAGGCTTCACGACACCCCCTGACGCGCCAAAACCGCTGGGAAATCACACGGTTGTAGTTCGCCGCCAATCGTGTCGTCCGTGGATTCTGGCGGTCTTGTGTGCGCATAATCGTTGGGCGACGCAACTGCACCTCCAGTCACACCAGCCACAGGATCGGACTTCCCCCATGCTTTCCTGGCGCTCGATACGCCTCTGCGCGACCGCACTCACCGCGGTCGCTCTCGTCCTGTCCGGACTGCTCGTGAGCCGCGCCCAGGGACCGTCGACGAGTGCGGCCTCGCTGGCCGGCCTCGACCAGACCGCTCCGGCGCCCGACGATGTGCCGGACGAGGTGCCCCACGACGCACCGTTCGTGCCCGACCCGAAGGGCCCGAAGCCGGTCGTCAGCACCAAGGAGACCGAGGTCCCGAGGGCGCCGGCGGCGGCCGGCAAGGACGTCGTCGCCGAGCTGCCCGAGACGCGCACCACTGCGTACGGAATGGTCGGCGTGACCTGGAGCGCCGCCACGACCGAGAAGGACATCAGCGTCGCGATCCGCTCGCTCGTCAAGGGCAGCTGGACCCCTTGGCAGACGCTGGAGAACGACGACGACAACCCGGGTGACCCGGGTCGCCCCGGCACCGAGCCCATCTGGGTCGGCGAGGCACAAGGCGTCGCGGTACGTGTGTCCTCGGCGTCTGGCACGAAGCCCGACGACATCAAGGTCATGACGATCGACCCCGGAGGCGTGAACGAGGCCACCGCTGCGACCGTGTCCCCGGCAGCCTTCACGACGAACGGAGTCATCGACGGGACCGCGCGTGTCTCGACTGCCGCGACCGCCGCGGGGGACGGCACGCCCAGCTACACGCCGCGACCGACGATCATCCCGCGCTCGGCGTGGGGCGCCTCCGCAGGGGGTACGTGCTCGGCACCGCTGGTCGGCAGCACGACTCGCGGGATCGTGGTGCACCACACGGCCGGCAGCAACTCCTACACGGCCGATCAGTCGGCCAAGATCGTCCGGGGGATCCAGGCGTACCACGTCAACGGGCACGGCTGGTGCGACATCGGCTACAACTTCCTGGTCGACAAGTACGGCCAGATCTTCGAGGGCCGCAAGGGTGGTGTCGACCGCAACGTCCGCGCTGCGCACTCGGGCAACAACGAGGTCAACACCTACACGACCGGCATCTCGATGATGGGCGACTACGACAAGTCGAGTGTCCCCGCGGCGCTCAAGTCATCCATGGTCAAGCTGGTCGGCTGGCGGATGGGCACGACCTACCTCAAGGCCAAGGGCACCTACAGGGTGACCGAGAAGAACCTCACGCTCAACATGATCGCGGGGCACCGCAACGTCGTGGGCACGGCCTGCCCCGGCAAGTACGCGTACGCCTGGCTGTCGGAGACAGGTGGCCTGCGCGATCGCGTCGAGGCCTACATGTCGAAGTACTCGTCGGACATCAAGACCCGTGCTGCATCGCTCGGCTCGACCGCCACGGGCGCCGTGTTCGTCGGCGAGTCGCAGATCAGCGGCGGACGACGTACGCAGTTCGCCAAGGTCGACATCTTCTCCAAGGTCGGCCCGGGCACGCACGTCGTCTCGCAGGCCGGCGGCTTCCGGGCGAGGTACGTCGCGGCCGGCTACACCATCTCGGCGCTCGGCTTCCCGACCACGGACAGCCCGACGGTCGGTACGAGCGGAACGTTCGCGCAGCGGTTCGAGGGCGGCAGCATCTACGCGGTGCGCAACGCGACCTCGACCGTCAACTACCTGCTCTGGGGTCCGACCGCGACGCTCTACCAGAACCTCGGCGAGGCCTCCGGCAAGCTCGGAGCGCCGAAGTCCAATCTCGTGCCGGAGTCCGGCGGCTATCGCACGACGTTCGCCAAGGGCTACATCCGCTACAACGCGTCGACCAAGAAGGCCACGGCCTACGACAGCTCGGGCACCGTGATCTCCTCCGTCACGCCCCCGCCGCCCCCGGCGGTGGCCGACACCCTGACGATCCCCTCGACCCGTACGTTCACCCTCAAGGGGCACGGTTTCGGCCACGGCATCGGCATGAGCCAGTACGGCGCACAGGGCGCAGCGAACAAGGGCGTGAAGTACGACGCGATCCTCGCGCACTACTACCCGGGCACCGCGATGGGCACCAGGACCGGCAACATCCGGGTGCTCATCTCCAAGGACACGACGACGTCGGTCGTCGTGGGCGCGCGCGGTGACCTGGTCTTCCGCAAGGTCGCGGACAACAAGCCCATCGCCCTGCCCACCACGGCAGGCAGCACCAAGATCACCCAATGGCGCATCGTCCCGCTGTCGACGGATGCCACGAAGTCGGTGCTGCAGTCACAGATCAACGGTGCCTGGGCGACGTACGCCGGCTTGACCTGGACAGGCGACGCCCAGTTCGAGGCCTCGACCCTGACGCTCTACATGCCCGACGGCAAGGGCGTCGTCTATCGCGGCATCCTCCGCTCCGCCGTCCCGAAGGCCGGATCGCCCGATCGCGACACCCTCAACGTGCTCCCGATCGAGTCGTACGTCCGCGGCGTCGTCGCGGCCGAGATGCCGTCGTCGTGGTTCCCGGAGGCGCTCAAGGCGCAGGCGGTGGCAGCCCGTACGTACGGCGTGCGTGGCATCGTGCCGAGCCGCTACTACGACATGTGTGACACGACCAGCTGCCAGGTGTTCCGTGGCGTCGCGGGCGAGACGGCCAACACGGACAAGGCGATCTACGCGACGAGCGGCAAGATCCTGACGTACGGCGGCACCCCCGCCTTCACCCAGTTCTCGTCCTCCTCGGGTGGCTGGACGGCGATCGGCAGCCAGCCCTACCTCCCGTCGAAGGCGGACTCGTACGACAACTGGTCGGGCAACCCCAACTTCAGCTGGACCGCGCCGGTGAAGGCAGCGACGCTCGAGAAGGCCTATCCGGCGATCGGCGGACTCACCTCGCTCAAGGTCACCAAACGTGAGGGCGGCGGCGAGTGGGGTGGGCGGATCTCGACGATCCAGCTCATCGGACCGAAGGGCACGGTGTCGATCTCCGGAGCGACGTTCCGCTCGGTCCTCGGTCTGAAGTCGTCATTCGTCGCGCTGCGTTAGTTGTCCGCGCTGGGGGCGCTTACGATGGATCGCATGTTTGCCGGGGGAAAGCTCGTCCTGCTCGTCGCGTCCGCTGGTCTGATCCTGTCGGGGTGCCAGTCGCCCGCGAAGTCGACCTCCAGTCCGGACGCTCCGTCGGCTTCTGCGGCGCCCCAGGCGCCCCAGGCGCCCGAGTCGTCGCCGCCGGACCCGCAGGAGACGACCAGCCGCGACATCGCCGTACCCGCTGCCGTGAAGTCCGGCTCCAACATGGTCGCCGAGCTCGCCCCGACCAAGACCCGGTCGTTCAAGCTGGTCGGCGTCACGTGGGACAAGTTCGACAACGACGAGCACGTCACGGTCGAGGTCCGCGTACGCAAGGACGACGGCTGGACGGCATGGGAGCCGCTCGAGGTCGATGAGGACGGCGGTGAGGCCAAGCGCGGCGGCACCGAGCCGTGGTGGACCGACTCTGCCGACCAGGTCAGCGCACGCGTCACGACCGCCAGCGGCGCGACCCCCACCGGCGTCAAGGTCGTCACGGTCGACCCGGCGGCGGGCGACACCCCTGCCGGGACCGTCGCCCCGGCGTTCTACTCGACGAGCCAGCAGTCGTCGGTCATCGCTGCTGCTGACGGCACGCCGGGGTTCACCCCGCAGCCGCCGATCATCATGCGCACCTCGTGGGGCGCCAAGGCGCCGATCGGGTGCGGTGAGGATGGTTACAACGTCTACGGCACCACGACCTTGGGCGTGAACCTGCACCACACGGCCGGGTCCAACTCCTACTCCAAGTCGCAGTCGGCGTCGATCGTCCGGGGCATCCAGACGTTCCACCAGAACGGCCGTGGCTGGTGTGACATCGCCTACAACTTCCTCGTCGACAAGTACGGCCAGATCTTCGAGGGCAGGGCGGGCGGCATCAACCGCCCGGTTCGCGGGTCCGACTCCGGCCTCAACTCGGTCAACGAGCTGACGATGGGCGTCTCGCTGATGGGCAACCTCGACAAGGTGCAGCCCAGCACCGCGATGAAGGATGCGACGGTCAAGCTGGTCGGCTGGCGAGTTGGCACGTTCTACCTCATCCCGGTCAAGGGTGGCCTCAACATCGGTGGCGTGTGGCTGCAGCGCATCTCGGGTCATCGCAACGTCGTGAGCACGGCCTGCCCCGGCAAGTACGGCTATGCGTGGCTCAACGCCAAGGGCGGGCTGCGTGACCGCGTCTCCAACTACGTGTCGCAGTACCGCTCGGCGATCAAGAGCGCGGCCTGGCGACTCGACGGACTCAAGCAGACAGTGACCGGTCCGGTCGAGGCTGGCGAGGTCGGCTCCGCCACTTGGCGCCAGACGGCGTTCACGAAGTACGACTTCTTCTGGCGCTCCAGCTTCGCCACGGCCTACTACGTGACGGGCACGGCACGCGCCAAGCACCGCCAGTTCGGTGGCCAGGGTGCGTACGCCGGCAAGCTCGGTTTCCCGACCCAGAACATGACGGCGACATCGACTCCGGGCTTCTCGGTCCAGAAGTTCGAGCGTGGCGCGATCTATCAGGTCGACGCGTTCTCCTACGCGCTGTGGGACGACATCTACAAGACCTACAACACCGGCGCCAACGCCGCCAACCTCGGCAAGCCGACCTCGAGCATCGTCGAGTCCGGCAGCGACAAGACGGCGACGTTCGACAACGGCACGATCACACAGACCGGCACGAATCCGCCGGTCGTCAAGCTCACTGGCGCGCCGGCGAAGGAAGCTCCGCCGACCGAGCCGACGCCTTCTCCGGCACCTTCCCCGTCGGCCGGCGACGTGGGTGCCGAGTCGGCCGACGTGACGGGCACTGCGGCGGCCTTTCCAGTCCTGTGGCTTCGCAGGTCTGGGATGATCTCTGCATGACCGCGCTCCTCAAGTCGATAGCGATCTCGCTGACCGTCAATGCCGCTTCGCTCGCCTTCGCCGCCTGGATCTTCGACCGGTTCAACATCCGGTTCGGCTGGTTCGTCCTGGCGGTGCTGCTCGTCACGCTGCTGTCGGTGACGCTGCGCGAGATCGTCATCAACACGGTCAACCGTTTCGCCCGTGGCTACACGATCGCGGGTGGCCTGGTGCTCACGGCACTGGTGCTGTTCCTGACTGAGCTCGTGGTGCCCGAGACAGGGTTCTACATCGAGGGCTGGGGCACCTGGATCGGCGTCACCTTGATCGTCTGGGCCGCCGGCATCGCCTACGGCGAAGTGGACAAGAAGGCTCCCACACCGCGAGCGTAGCGAGCGCGTGTGGGAGGGCTAAGGCGCGAAGCGACTGGGAGCGTCCACGCGCGAAGCCCTGGTGAGGTGTCTCAGCAACCAGTCAACGCGCAGCGACTCGACCCTCAGAGCTTGGACAGCAGATCCGGGTCCAGCGATCCGTACCCGGTCGAGGCCCACGGCTCGACGGCAGCATCGACGTAGTGGACGACGGTGTCGCCGACCGGAAGATCGAGAAAGTCGGGCGTGCGCTTGCGGCGCACGGTCTTGCGGCACGGGGCACAGCACGGGACGTCGCGCGACCCGGCAGGTGTGGTCCAGCGGACGGTGGCCGTGGCGTGGCCGTGCAGGGGGTTGAAGAAGCAGACGACCGACGGGGACCACGGCTTGCCGACGACAGCGTGGTCGAGCGCGTCCTCGCCACGGCGGGCCAGCACCAGGGCGCCGATCGAGTCGGCTGCCTCGGCGGAGCGCTTGAGCACCTCGCCGGCGGCGTCGTAGTGGTCGAGGGCCGCAGTCCATGCTTGCGGGTCTGAGCCTTCGGAGATCTGCAGCTGTTTGATGCGTTCGCCCAGCGCATCGGTCTCCGACTGCGCCCGCCGGCGCCAGTCCTGGGTCTGGGCGGTGGAGATCCGTTCGAGCGCCCGACCGGTGATCTGTAGATCTCGTCCGGCTGTGAACCGGCGGCGCACCACACCGAGCACCGCCAGCAGCACGGCGATCGCGACCCCGAGAGACACACCGAAGACCGGTGGTGACATGCCGAGGATGTCGTTGGAGTCACCACCTGGGGATGTCGAGGAGGAGGTCTGGCGTTCCGGGAAGGTGTCGTCGTACGCCTCGCGCGCCGTGCCCGTTGCGACCAGCTCGGTCGCCTTCAGGAGCTGCAGGCCGAGGTCGGCCGGGTAGAGCTCGGTCGCGACGTAGCCGGCCAGGTTGTTGGCGTTGTCGGTCACGACGCCGTACGAGGTCGACGCGAGGTCCCACCGACCGTCATAGACGGGTCTCGACACGAAGTAGATGCCGTCCTCGGGAAGCTCGCGGTGCACCAGCGAGACGAGCTGGATGGGACTCAGGTCATCGTGGCCCAAGGGCGCCACGATGACGTAGATCGGGGTGTCCGCGCCGGTGATCGTCTTCTTGAGCTGGGTCAGCTGCTGTGGCGTGATCGCGTCGGCTGTCGAGGCGTCGAGGTGTACCTGGCCGTCCCGGAGGTCGGCGACGAT
This sequence comes from Aeromicrobium panaciterrae, assembly GCF_039537165.1. GTDB lineage: Bacteria > Actinomycetota > Actinomycetes > Propionibacteriales > Nocardioidaceae > Aeromicrobium > Aeromicrobium panaciterrae. The sequence continues at coordinate 2,480,899 of NZ_BAAAZZ010000002.1, forward strand.
CTTCGCGACGTCGGGAGCGTATGGCTGGGTGGTCATTGTGCGCCTCGTCTCGTTCGTACGACGAACCACGCGATCGCGAGGACGCCGGCCAGCCCGATCCCGGCAAGTGTTCCGATGAACGCGCCGGCGGCGATCGTGCCCGCCCGGCCGCCCCAGTACTGGCTGCCCGTCGTGTCGGCCTCTGCGAACTCGCGGCCGTCGTTCTCGTCGATGACCGCGAGCAGACCGGTCGCCAGCTCGCCCGCTGACAGTCCATCGTCGTACTCGATCGTGTCGTCGTCGCCGACGTAGTCGTCACTCTTGATGCCGACCTCGTCCGCCGCCATCCCCTTGGCACCCGCGGAGATGTAGTAGCCGGGTCGGTCGAGCTCAGCGCCGATCTGGTCAAGGGCCTGGGACGGGAGGTAGTAGCCGGCTTCGCTGCTCTCGCGCCAGATGATCACGAAGACCTCAGGTCGCGATGCGGCGGCCGCGGCGTCGATCCTGGCGATCTCGGCCGGCGTCAGCAGGCCTTCGGAGTCTGGGTCGACGTAGACGTGCGAGGACTTCAGTCCGGCGACGGCCGCGAGCACCCGGTCGCCCGAGGGCGGGAACGCAGATATGTGGGCCGATGCGACGGTCCAGCCGATCCAGGCCGCCACGACCGCCGAGATGGTCGTGAGAAGGAGTCCGAGGCGGCTCATCCGCGACCGCCTTGGCACTGCAGCACCTGACTGGCCAGGTCGTCGACGAGTGCGCCGAACCCCGTGCTGGCCCAGACGGTGTCGGTGTCGAGGTAGGGCCGGCTGCCGCGCCACGTGCGCGCCCGGAGGAAGTCACCCGGTTGCCTTGCGCATGCTCGGCAGACCGGTGCGTCGAGGGCGGTGCCGGAAAGCTGGATCGTCTCCGACGCTTCCCCGTGGAGCGGGTTGACGACGCAGGGCCGGTACGCAGCGAGGCTCGGCTTGTCGATGCGGTCGAGCTCGCGGCCGGCGATCAGGGCCAGCACCCGGGCCCCGACCACGTCGAGATCCTTGCGGGAGCCGACGACCGTCCTGGCTGCGCGCAACGCCTCGTCGGCGCTGTGTGCGCTGGCGGATCCGAGCTGCGCGGCTGAGAGCGCGTCGAACCGGTGCTGAGCCTGGTCCAGCACCCGCTCGGTGTCGGCGAGATCTGGCGGCTCCGGGGCGCCGGGTGAGTGGTCCGGTGCCCGTCGAGCGGCCATCGGCGCTCCCACGGCAACACGGCTCAGCGTCAGTCCGGCGATGGCGACGGCAAGACCGGCGGCAATGGCGTAGACCCATCGACGTGCGACCTGGTCCGCGTGCTCGTTGGACTCGGTCGCGATGAACGCCCACGGCTCATCCATGAGCTTGCGGAGCGTACGGTCGCTGATCGGCTGACCGGGCTCGGCGGCGGCGCGGAGCAGCGCCGCGGCGTCGAAGACCGCGGTGGTCCGGTTGTACTCCTCGGGACCTTCTTCCTCCGCGGCTCGGATGGCCCGGTAGCCGAGATTCAGGTCGAGGGACGCGGCCTTGCCGAACCCGCGCGCATAGTCGATGCCCTCGTCGAACTTGATGATGTAGAGGCCGTCGCCCAGCTCCTGACGTAGCAGGGCGGCTGCCTGCTCAGCGGGGTGCTCCGCGCCGTCGAGCTCTGCCGGGAGAGCACCGAGGACGACATACACGGGCGCATCGACGCGCTCGGCCAGGCCCGCGAGCATGTCGTGGGCCACGTGGGCGTCGCCGGTACCCATCACCGGCTGCACCAGCACCGGGTCGGTACGCAGCTGCGCGACCATCTCGTCGATCGTACGGGCGACAGGTCGTCCAGCGGCTCCCGTGGGCGCGGCGATCAGGAGTCCGAGCAGGAGCAACAGCCCTGCAGCCAGCCCCCGAGTCACGATCAGCAGTCCGTTAGGACGGGTCCTTGATCTCTGCCAGCACCTGGCCCGAGGTCACCGTGGCGCCGACCTCGATCGACAGCCCCGTGACGACGCCGTCCTTGTGGGCGTTGATCGGCTGCTCCATCTTCATGGCCTCGACGACCACGATCTGGTCGCCGGCGGAGACGGTTGCACCCTCCTCGACGGTGACCTTGACGACGGTGCCCTGCATCGGAGCGGTGAGCGAGTCGCCACTGGCCGCGGCGCCGGCCGCCTTGCCGCCCTTGCGCTTGGTCTTCTTGGGGCCCGCTGCGGCAGCCGAGGCGCCGAGTCCACCAGGCAGGACAACCTCGACGCGCTTGCCGCCGACCTCGACGACGACGCGCTCGCGCTCAGCAGGCTCGTCGTTGTCATCGGTGGCGCCGCCGTACGGCTCGAGCTCGTTGACGTAGTCGGTCTCGATCCAGGTGGTGTAGACCGTGAAGTTGCCGTCGGGGGCGGCGAACGCCGGATCGTCGATGACCGAACGGTGGAACGGGATCACGGTCGGCATGCCGTCGACGACGAACTCGTCGAGGGCGCGCCGTGAGCGGGCCAGGACCTGCTCACGGCTCGTACCGGTGATGATCAGCTTGGCGACGAGGGAGTCGAACGAGCCGGGGATCGTCTCGCCCTCCTCATAGCCGCCGTCGAGGCGTACGCCGGGGCCCGACGGGGGAGCCCACTTGGTCAGCGTGCCGGGAGCCGGGAGGAAGCCGCGGCCGCCGTCCTCGGCGTTGATGCGGAACTCCATCGAGTGGCCGCGGATCTCGGGGTCGTCGTAGCCGAGCTCTTCGCCGGCGGCGATGCGGAACATCTCGCGTACGAGGTCGATGCCGGTGACCTCCTCGGAGACCGGGTGCTCGACCTGGAGGCGGGTGTTGACCTCGAGGAAGCTGATCGTGCCGTCGGCGGCGACCAGGAACTCGCACGTGCCGGCACCGACGTAGCCGGCTTCCTTGAGGATCGCCTTGGACGAGGAGTAGAGGCGCTCGATCTGGTCGTCGGTGAGGTAGGGAGCGGGCGCCTCCTCGACGAGCTTCTGGTGGCGGCGCTGCAGCGAGCAGTCACGGGTCGAGATGACGACGACGTTGCCGTGGCTGTCGGCGAGGCACTGGGTCTCGACGTGACGCGGCTTGTCGAGGAACTTCTCGACCAGGCACTCACCACGGCCGAAGGCGCTGATGGCCTCGCGTACGGCCGATTCGTAGAGCTCGGGGATCTCCTCGATCGTACGGGCGACCTTGAGGCCGCGGCCGCCGCCGCCGAAGACGGCCTTGATCGCGACCGGCAGCCCGTTCTCCTTGGCGAAGGCGACGACCTCGTCGGCGTCCTTGACGGCGTCCTTGGTGCCCGGGGCCAAGGGGGCATTGGCCTTGAGGGCCAGCTGCTTGGCCTTGGCCTTGTCGCCGAGGTTCTCGATGGCGTGCGGCGGCGGGCCGATCCAGATGAGGCCGGCGTCGATCACGGCCTGGGCGAACTCGGCGTTCTCGGCCAGGAAGCCGTAGCCGGGGTGCACGCTGTCGGCGCCGGAGCGCTTGGCGACGTCGAGGATCTTCTCGATCGACAGGTAGGAGTCACCGGGCGTCGAGCCCTCAAGGGAGTAGGCCTCATCGGCAAGACGGACGAACAGTGCGTCCCGGTCGGGCTCGGCATACACGGCGACGCTTCCGATGGCCGAGTCCTTGCACGCGCGGATCACTCGTACGGCGATCTCACCACGGTTGGCGATCAGGACCTTGGTCAGGGGCTTGCTCACTGATTGTTCTCCTCGACGCGACGGGACTGCCCCGTGAGTCTAGGGGTTGCGGCCGGTGCGCTGCGTATGAGGTTGGTTACCCGGACGTAGGTTTGTGGCCCTCGGTTAACGGTTGTTAACATCGCTGCCATGACTTTCGCCCTTTCGGCCGAGCACGAGACCTTCCGCCGCAGCGTTCGCGAGTTTGCGGAGGCCGAGGTCGCACCGCACGTGGCGAAATGGGACAAGGAGCACCACTTCCCGGTCGACCTGGTCGCGAAGATGGGCGATCTCGGACTGTTCGGTCTCACGGCTCCCGAGGAGTTCGGCGGCGCCGAGGGCGACTTCACCAGCCTGTGCGTCGCGATCGAGGAGCTCGGTCGCGTCGACCAGTCGATCGGCATCACGCTCGAGGCCGGCGTCGGCCTCGGCATCACCCCGATCCTCGAGTACGGCACGCAGGAGCAGAAGGAGAAGTGGCTCCCTGACCTCGTCGCGGGCCGTGCGCTCGCAGGCTTCGGCCTGACCGAGCCCGGTGCCGGCTCGGACGCCAGCGCCACCAAGACCAAGGCCGAGCTCGACGGCGACGAGTGGGTAGTCAACGGGTCCAAGCAGTTCATCACCAACTCCGGCAGCGACATCACCTCCTGCGTGACGGTGACGGCTCGTACGGGCACGCGTGACGACGGCAGCCCCGAGATCTCGGCGATCATCCTGCCGTCCGGCACGCCCGGCTTCGTCGCGGAGGCGCCGTACGACAAGCTCGGCTGGCACATCTCCGACACGCACCCGCTGTCGTTCACGGACGCGCGCGTTCCCGCCGACCACCTGCTGGGTGAGCGCGGTCGTGGCTACGCACAGTTCCTCGCCACCCTCGACGACGGCCGTGTCGCGATCGCCGCGCTCGCGGTCGGTTGCATCCAGGCGTGCCTCGATCTGTGCGTCCAGTACGCGGGGGAGCGTACGACATTCGGCGTGCCGATCGGCACCAAGCAGGGCGTGGCCTTCCAGGTCTCCGACCTCGCCGTGATGGCGCAGGCGGGTCGCGCGCTGACATATCAGGCTGCGGCGATGAAGGACGGCAACGCCTCGGCGAAGGACTTCAAGCAGGCGGCCTCGATCGCCAAGCTCTACACATCGGAGGCGGCGGTCACAGCCACGCGTGTTGCGACGCAGGTCTTCGGTGGCTACGGCTTCATGGAGGAATACCCCGTCGCCCGCTTCTACCGCGACGCCAAGATCCTCGAGATCGGCGAAGGCACGTCCGAAGTCCAGCGCATGCTCATCGCCCGAGGCCTGGGCCTGCCCGTCGAGTAGTGAAGGAGAACTGATTCGTCGTGCTAGGCGGCGTCGGACAGCGACTCGACACTCGGAGCGAACGTGGGGCCATACCCCCAAAACTACGGGCTGCCACCGACAAGAACGTGGCGGGAATCCCTCGGCGCACAGGGAGAAACGCGGTACGCGACCACGGAGATTCGAACGCAAGGGGTCAGATGGCATCCGGCCGACGCATCTGCTGCGGTGGCCCTTGTCAGTGGTGGGGGGTTGACTGTGGGAATGTCCTCACATCTCATCGCCACCGGCCTCGACCAGGCCGTTGCGCTTGTCCAAAGCATCTCGGCTGACCAGCTCGAGCTGCCCACTCCGTGCACTGACTGGAACGTGCGAGACCTGACCAACCACCTCGTCAACAGCTCGGCGCAGATGGCCGTGATGGCACAGGGTGGCCAGCCCGACTGGGCGTCGTTGTCGGATCACCACGACGAACCGGCGCCGGTGCTCCGCCAGGCAGCCGATGACATCGTGGCCGCGCTCGGCTCCGGCGACTCCAAGGCGCCCGAAGGGATGCTGGCCTCCGAGATCGCCGTGCACACGTGGGATCTGGCGACGGCGCTCGGCCGTGACACCAACGAGCTCGATCCCGCTCTGGCCGAGCTGGGTCATGAGTTCATGTCGAAGTCGCTCACACCCGACAACCGAGGTGACGCGTTCAAGCCCGAGCAGCAGGCATCGGAGGGCGCGAACGCCTACGAGCGCCTTGCAGCGTTCGCGGGTAGGTCAGTCCCGGGCTGAGCTCAGAGGTTGGTCATCTTGGCGCACGGAAGTGGGATGTGCTTCGCGCCATCGCCGAAGTCGACCTGAGCCGACGACGTGCCCTGGAGGCTGACGATGCGACCGAGACCGTAGGTGTCATGTGAGACGCGAGCGCCCACTTCGTAGACTTCGTCCACAACCTCCGGGCCGGCCTGGAAGGGACTGGATGCGTGGTAGCGGCGCCGCCGCGGTGAAGTTGCCATCGTTTGACCATTCTCCCACTTTTCAGGGGGAAATGACCAACTCGTCAGGAAGACGAACGCCGCCAGAGATCCGTCCAGGCGATTCCGAGGTCGCCGACGAGCTCGCGAAGCAGCGGCAACGACAGGCCGATCACGTTGTGGTGATCGCCCTCTACGCCGGTCACGAACGCCCCGCCGAGACCGTCGATCGTGAACGCGCCGGCGACGTGCAGCGGTTCGCCGGACGCGACGTACGCGTCGATCTCGGCATCCGTGATGTCGGCGAAGTGGACGATCGTCGACGCAGTTTCGACGAACTCCTCATCACCGCGCCGCACGCAATGACCCGTGTGCAGCACGCCGCTGCGACCCCGCATCCGGCGCCACCGCCCGGCGGCCTCCACCGGACCCGCGGGCTTGCCGAAGATCTCGCCCTCGAACGCCAGCACCGAGTCGCAGCCGATGACCAGGGCATCCGGCTCGACCTGCGCGGCGACGGCGCGACACTTGAGCTGGGCCAGCGCGGCGGCCAGGTTGCCGGCGTCTGTCGAGGTGATCTGGTCCTCGTTGACGCCCGACACGATGACGTCGGGATGGATGCCGGCCGAGCGCAGGAGCGCGAGGCGGGCAGGGGACTGCGACGCCAGGACGATCCTCATCGCAGCTCCGTCACGTCGTAGCGCTGACGTACGACCTCGAGCCGCGGCTCCTTCAGGAGCTCGTCGATCAGCACCGCTGAGCCGCCGACACCGGTCCAGGTGCCTTCGATGCTCGTCGTCACGAACCATGCATGATCGGCCGGCCACATGAGGTTGGGACTGTTGATGTCGCGAGGCACGCCGTACCCATAGCCGACCGCACCCCACTGACCGGCTTCCGCGAGCTTGCCCCTGAACAACAGGTAGTCGTGGAAGTAGGAGAGCTTTGGACCAGCGAGCACCTCGGGCGCGAACGCCGGCGGCACAGGTGGCGGGGGCTTCTCCTTCGTGAAGATGCGCCCGGGCCACTTCATCGGACCCGAGAATGCCGTGAGGAAACCGACGGGGTCGCCGCCGTCGATGTCGCCGTAGCCGTCCCACAGCCCGAAGTAGCAGTCGTCGGGCGTCGAGGTGTGGCCGCTGAGCACAGCGACCAGTGCCGCCAGCAGGTCATCGTCGAGATGTCCCTCGTACCGTTCACCGTCGCCCCTGTCGCTGTGGAGCACGCGTACGTAGGACGAGAATCCAGCCGGACCGAGGTTGTGCGGCAACGGAGAGCTGCCGTCATCGGCAAACCAGTCGGCGACCGAGACGTCAGCGAGCGGGCGCAGCGGCATGGTCAGCCGAGAGCCGAGCTGCGCCACTGGCCCGGGCCGAAGCGGTGCGGGGCACGCGCGAGGCGTGCGGGATGGCCCCACTGCGAGCGCGGTGCGGCCTTCGTACGGGATGCGGCGTGAGCCGCCGCGGCGTTGCGTGCGGCCACGACAGCGACGAGTGCCGCGAGCTCCTCGGGCGTCAGGTCACCCTTGACGACCCGAAGCACCGGCTTCGCGCCCGGCGCCTCTTCTGCCGGCTCGGCTGACTCGCTCACAGCGGGATGTTCCCGTGCTTCTTGGGCGGCAGCGTCTCGCGCTTGGTGCGCAGCAGACGCAGTCCCTTGGTGATCTCGGCACGGGTCTGCGACGGCTCGATGACGGCGTCGACATAACCGCGCTCGGCGGCGAGGTAGGGATTGCAGAGCGTGTCCTCGTACTCCGTCATCAGCTGCGCACGCAGGGCCTCGGGATCCTCGGCCGCCGCGATCTCCTTGCGATAGAGGATGCCGACCGCGCCGGACGCGCCGACGACGGCGATCTGCCCGGTCGGCCACGCGATGTTGAGGTCAGCACCCAGGTGCTTCGAACCCATGACGTCGTACGCGCCGCCGTACGCCTTGCGGGTGATGACCGTGATGAGCGGGACGGTGGCCTCGGCGTACGCATAGATCAGCTTGGCGCCGCGGCGGATGATGCCGTTCCACTCCTGGTCGGTGCCGGGCAGGAAGCCGGGGACGTCGACGAACGTGAGGACCGGGATGTTGAACGCATCGCAGGTACGGACGAAGCGCGCTGCCTTCTCGGACGCGTCGATGTCGAGGCAACCGGCGAGCTGCATCGGCTGGTTGGCGACGACGCCGACGCTGCGACCCTCGACGCGGCCGTAGCCGATCAGGATGTTGGGCGCGAACAGCGGCATGACCTCGAGGAAGTCGCCGTCGTCGACGATCGCCTCGATCACGGTGTGCATGTCGTAGGGCTGGTTGGCCGAGTCGGGGATCAGCGTGTCGAGCGCCAGATCGGTCTCGGACGGCTCGAGCTCGACGACGGTGTCGTACGGCTCGGGCTCCTCCATGTTGTTCTGCGGGAGGTAGGAGATCAGCGCCTTGACGTACTCGATGGCGTCTTCCTCGTCGGCACCCATGTAGTGGGCGTTGCCGCTCTTGGTGTTGTGGGCCCGGGCGCCGCCCAGGTCCTCCATCGTGACCTCTTCACCGGTCACGGTCTTGATGATGTCGGGGCCGGTGATGAACATGTTGGACGACTTGTCGACCATCACCACGAAGTCGGTGACGGCGGGAGAGTAGACGTGGCCGCCGGCGTTGGCGCCCATGATCAGCGAGATCTGCGGGATGACGCCCGAGGCGTGCACGTTGCGCTTGAAGATCTCGCCATAGAGGCCGAGCGAGACAACGCCCTCCTGGATGCGTGCGCCTGAGCCCTCGTTGATGCCGATGATGGGGCAGCCCGACTTGATCGCGAGATCCATGACCTTGGTGATCTTCTCGCCATAGACCTGGCCGAGCGATCCGCCGAACACCGAGAAGTCCTGGCTGAAGACGCAGACCTGGCGGCCGTCGATCGTGCCGTAGCCCGTGATGACGCCATCGCCGAGTGGACGGTTCTTCTCGAGTCCGAACTCGGTCGAGCGGTGACGCGCGAGAGCGTCGAGCTCGACGAACGAGCCCTCGTCGAGCAGCTGGTCGATCCGCTCGCGGGCGCTCTGACGTCCTCGGGCGCTCTGCTTCTCGTGCGCACGCTCGGCCATCTCGACGAGCGCGGTGTCGCGCTTCTCGATGAAGTCCGCAAGCTTGCCGGCGGTCGAATGGAGCTCGGGCTTCGCTTCGATCTGTTGTTCACTCACGCGGCTCAGCGTAACGAGTCCGGTTCTTGAGGGATATGTGAGTCTGTTCTCATGCCCTTTGACGACCTGGACCGACCGCCGCTCGACGCCGGAGCGCTGCGTACTGCGCTCACGGGTCCCGGCCGGTTCTGGACCGACGTCGTGATCACGGCACAGACCGGCAGCACCAACGCCGATGTCGCCGAGGCCGCCCGCCACGGTGCTCCGGAGGGCACGGTGCACGCGACCGACAAGCAGGTTGCAGGCCGCGGCCGGCTCGACCGTACGTGGGAGTCACCGGCCGGCTCGGGCATCGCCGTGTCGGTGCTGCTCCGCCCCGCCGAGATCCCGGCCGCACGCTGGGTGTGGCTGCCGCTGCTCGTGGGGCTCGCCGTCGACGCGACGGTCCAGGAGCTCGGCGTCGACTGCGGCCTCAAGTGGCCCAACGACGTGCTGGTCGACAACCGCAAGCTGGCCGGGATCCTGCTGGAGCGGGTCGACACGCCGGCCGGAGCGGCCGCGATCATCGGCGTCGGTCTCAACGTGACACTGCGTCAGGACGAGCTGCCCGTCGAGACCGCCACCTCGCTGCTGCTCGAAGGTGCCACCGAGACCGACCGGACCCTGGTCCTGCGTGCACTGCTGCGCAACCTCGAGGCGCTCTACCTGGCCTGGAAGGACGCCGATGGCAACCCGGCGGCCGGCATCCGCGACTCCTACGAGCGCCGCTGCGTCACACTCGGCACCCGCGTGCGCGTGGCGCTGCCCAACGATGAGTTCCTCGAGGGCCAGGCGACCGCGATCGACGAGCTGGGGCGCCTCGTCGTCGATGGGCGGCCGATCAGCGCGGGCGATATCACGCACGTACGACCGGCCACGTGACAAAATCCCCCCATGGCCCTTCCCCGCAAGCTGATGGTCGACGGAGAGCACACCGTCGCGACGACTCGTACGCACATCAAGGTGCTGTTCATCCCGTTCGTGATCCTGCTGCTCGTCGCGCTGCTGGAGGGCTACGTACAGGCCAAGGTCGACGGCGAGGTCGATGCGGCGGTGCGCTGGATCCTCTTCGGCGTCGCCGTGGTGCTGGTCTTCTTCGGGACCTTGCTGCCGTTCGCGCGCTGGTTCGCCTGGACCTACACGCTGACCAACAAGCGCATCGTCGAGCAGAAGGGCCTACTGACTCGCACCGGTCGGGTCATCCCGCTCAGCCGCATCAACGATGTGGCGTTCGAGAAGAACCTCTCCGATCGCATCCTCGGCTGCGGCACGCTCATCATCCACGACGCGAGCGACCAGGCCGGCCTCCAGCTCAAGGACATTCCACGCATCGAGGCATTCCACCGCACGGTCTCCAACCTGGTCTTCGAACAGCACGGCAAGACGGCGAGTGATGAATCGGTCTGAGCTACGCGAGCAGCTCGCCCGCCAGATCCTGGGTGGCGAGCTGGAGCTGACGAGCGCCGAGGTCGTCGAGAAGGGCGGACTGAGCCTCGACGCCGGTGAGCGGCTGTGGCGCGCACTGGGCTTCCCCGACACGGGTGACAGTGTCGCGTACGGCGAGGCCGACGTACGGGCCGTGTCGATCGTGGCGACCGCGATCGAGCTTGGCGTGCTCGACGAGCTCACGGCGTTCCGGATGACCCGCGCACTCGGCCACACGATGTCGAGGCTCGCTGACTGGCAGGTCTCGACCCTCGTCGAACAGGTCGAGCACGATGTCGAGGGCGGCAAGTCCGGCAGCCGCCTGGAGGCCGCGATCGATCTCGCCACCAATGCGGCACCCGGGTTCGAGGAGCTGATCCTGTACGTGTGGCGCCGCCACCTCGCCGCCGCGGCCGCCCGCATCGAGGCGTTGGGCGCCGCCGACGAGGAGCTCCTCTCCACCGTCATGACGGTGGGCTTCGCCGACCTCTCGCGGTTCACCTCCCTGGCCAACGGGCTCGACGACGCCGCGCTCGCGACCCTGGTCGAGGACTTCGAGAACCGGTGCGCCGACATCGTCACCTCGCACGGTGGACGGGTCATCAAGACGCTCGGTGATGCCGTGCTGTTCGTGTGTGACGACGCGGCGGAAGGCACGCGTACGGCGCTCGACCTGGTGCGCCAGATCGGCACCCGCTCGGAGCTGCCTGACATCTGTGTCGGCCTGGCGACCGGATCGGCGATCAGCCGGCTCGGTGACGTGTTCGGCCCGCCGGTCAACCTTGCAGCCCGGCTGTCGCACGTCGCCCGCAGCAACCGCGTGCTGATCGACCAGGAGACCGCGAAGTCGCTGGACGACGAGTTCGACCTTCGTACGCTGCCGCCGCGGCCCTTGCGTGGCTTCGGCAACGTCTCGCCGATCACGGTGAGCGAGCGTCGCGGCTTCTTCCGCACGCACTAGATGACTGATTCCAAGGGGTGCCGGTCGAGTCAGGCAACGTCCCTGGGAATCAATCATCTAGGGTCGTGCCGTGACCTCGCCGCTCTCTCTTGCCGTCATCGGCGGTGGTCAGCTGGCCCGGATGATGCAGCAGGCGGCGATCGGTCTTGGCGTCCACATCCGGCTGCTGGCCGAAGCGCCTGACGTCTCGGCGGCGCAGGTGATCCCGGACCACTTCGTCGGCGACTACACCGACATCGACGATCTCCGCAGGGCGGCCGAGGGCTCATCCGTCGTCACGTTCGATCACGAGCACGTACCTCCGGAGCACCTGAGGACCCTCGCGGCTGAGGGCCACATGCCCCGTCCGGGACCAGGCGCGTTGATCCACGCGCAGGACAAGATCACACTGCGCACGCGGCTCGACGAGCTGGCCGTACCGTCGCCGCGCTGGGCCGTCGTCGCCTCCGTCGACGAGGTGGTCGCCTTCGGCCTGCCGTGCGTGCTCAAGACGCCACGCGGGGGCTACGACGGCAAGGGCGTGTGGGTCGTACGATCTGAGTCCGACGCTGCCGAGGCGCTGGCCGGCGATGCGGTGCTCGCCGAGGAGCTCGTCGACTTCCGCCGCGAGCTGTCGGCGCAGGTGGCCCGCCGGCCTGCGGGCGAGACCGTCACCTACCCGGTCGTCGAGTCACGCCAGGAGAACGGTGTCTGCAAGGAGGTCATCGCCCCGGCGCCCGACCTGGCCGATGAGCTCAGCCAGCAGGCCCAGCAGATCGCGATCGAGGTCGCCGAGGCACTGGATGTCACCGGGATGCTGGCCGTCGAGATGTTCGAGACCGACGACGGACGGCTGCTGGTCAACGAGTTCGCGATGCGACCGCACAACACCGGCCACTGGTCGATCGACGGCGCTGCCACCAGCCAGTTCGAGAACCACCTGCGCGGCGTGCTCGACTTGCCGCTCGGGCCGTCGACGCCGTCAGCAGCCTGGAGCGTCATGTACAACGTGCTGGGGGGTGCGATCGACGACCTCGAGGGACAAGTCGGCGTCGTGCTTGCCGCCGTGCCGGAGGCGCACATCCATCTGTACGGGAAGTCCGTGAAGGCGGGCCGCAAGGTCGGCCACCTCACCGTGACCGGCGACGACCTCGAGACGGTCCTCGCGCGGGCACGGCAGGCAGGAGCACTGCTCCAGGACGGCTCGCCGATAGGCTGATCCCATGACTTCACCGCGCGTGGGCATCGTGATGGGCTCGGACTCGGACTGGCCGACCATGGAGGCCGCGGCGACGGCGCTCGGCGAGTTCGGCATCGCGTACGAGGCCGACGTCGTCTCGGCGCACCGGATGCCCGACGAGATGCTGGCGTACGGCCGCGAGGCGCACGCGCGAGGCATCGAGGTCATCATCGCCGGAGCCGGGGGAGCGGCCCACCTGCCCGGCATGCTGGCCGCCGTGACGCCCTTGCCGGTGATCGGCGTACCCGTTGCGCTCAAGCACCTCGACGGCATGGACTCGCTGCTGTCGATCGTGCAGATGCCGGCCGGCGTACCCGTGGCAACCGTGTCGATCGGCAACGCCCGCAACGCGGGACTCCTCGCCGTACGCATCCTGGCCACGGGCGACGACGCGCTGACTCAGAAGATGGTCGACTTCCAGGCCGCGCTCGCCGACACGGCACGCGCCAAGGGCGCGAAGGTCCGCAAGAAGGACTAGACCTCGTAGAGGTGTTGGGCGTACTGCGTGCCGTAGTAGGTCTCCAGCACCTCGATGCTGTCCTCGGGACGCTCCAGCGCCTTCGCGATGCGGGCACGGCTGGCGACCTCGTCGGGGTGCCAGGTCTCGGGCTTCCAGAGGCTGGACCGCAGGAACGCCTTGGAGCAGTGGAAGAAGATCTGCTCGACGTCGACCTCGAGGATCACGACAGGCTTGTGACCCTTGACGACCATCTGGTCGGCGTACGGCGCATCCGCGAGCAAGGTGGCCCTGCCGTTGATCCGCAAGGTGTCACCGCGGCCCGGGATGAAGAAGATCAGCCCGACGTGGGGGTTCTCCAGGATGTTGGAGAACCCGTCGACGCGCTTGTTGCCGGGACGCTCCGGGATCGCCAGCGTGGTGTCGTCGACCACCAGCCCGAAGCCCGCCGGGTCGCCCTTGGGGGAGACGTCGCACCGACCGCTGGCATCTGACGTCGCCACCAGGCAGAACGGAGACGCGGCGAGCCACTCGCGGTGCTCGTCGGTGAAAGCGTGTCGGTCCTTGTCGATGACCCGCTGCAGGGGCTCGCCGAGGAGCTCACGCAGCTCGGCCTGGGTGGTGATCGTCATGGATTCAGGGTAGGCGGGGCGCTGACGGCGACGCCTCCTGGGAGGACTCGGAAGGCGCCGTCATGTGCGTCATCGAGCAGGGAGGACCATCCCGATGCCGCCGATCTCACCACCGTCCTTGAGCAACAGAGGCGTTGCATCCTCGTACGACGCGGCGTTTTCGAACCACACGGTGGTGGACGGTTCTGAGGCCTCATCGTCTGCCCGGACCTTGATCGGACCGGCGTGGTCGATGGTTCGGACCGTCCAATCGCCGTCCTGGTCGGTGTATGTGCTGCCGAGCCAGTGAGTGCTGTCGTCGGCATCCCAGATATTGATCCAGACGTCGGCCAGTGGGGCGCCATTGGTATCGGTCACAGTTCCGGATACCTGCTCGAGTGGGTTGTCGAGCACTTGAGTGTTGATCGTCGTCACCTTGCCGGCCTTGACCGTGACCTGTTCGGTACCTTCGCAGAGCGCGACCGCGGGCATGTTGTCGTAGCATCCTCCGGCGAAGTTCAGGTCAGTGTCCGTGAACGTCAGCTCGTACGATCCGGGACGCACGCCGTCGATGCGGAAGGACCCGTCCTTCGTCACGGGGGTCCAGCCGCCATATCCGGTGGTCCGATTCATGGCGGATACTGTGCCTGCCGCAGCTGGTTGGACCTCGTCACCTTCCTTGGTGAACAGCTTGCCCTCGATGAACCCAGCCAAGGTCATCGTGACGTCTGGCACCTTCGACGACCCGGCGGTGAAGGTCCGCGTCTGGGTGATGTCGACGTAACGCCCACTGAGGTCGTCGAGCGCGAGGTAGTACAGCGTCTTCGCGCTCTTGGGAACGGCCGGGAAGGTGAAGCGGCCTGCGCTGTCAGTGTGGGTTTGGCCGAGATCCATCTCGTTGCCGACGCGGTGAAGCGTGACCTGTATGTCGCTCAGAGGCCTGCCCGCCTTGTCGTAGACATGCCCGGTGAATTGCACCGTGTTTGCGGCGGGTGCGGCGCTTTGCGTGATGGCCGGGCCAGCCACGAGTGCCACGAGCGCTGCAATGAGCATTCGGATCGAAGTTCCGGACATGTTTTCTCCTCGAATTGTGGTGTGGTGATTGAGATGCACCGATCGAGTGAAAGGTTGTCGCCGAGGTGTGTCCGATCCCACGACGCGTGAACTTGGGATGTGGCACACGGCGGAGATAGAATTACTAGGTCGTCCTACTAATTCTGGAGTCCCCGTGTCAGACATGTTCGTCCTCTCCGAAGAGCACCAGGCCATCCGCGAAGCCGTACGCGCTGTTGCCGAGGCCAAGATCGCGCCGTTCGCGGCCGAGGTCGATGAGGACGCTCGGTTCCCGCACGAGGCCGCGGCAGCACTGTTGGCTGCCGACTTCCACGCGCCGCACGTGCCGGAGGAGTACGGCGGAGCAGGCGCCGATGCGCTCGCCACGGTGCTCGTGATCGAGGAAGTCGCCCGCGTCGACGTCTCTGCCTCGCTGATCCCGGCGGTCAACAAGCTCGGCTCGCTGCCGGTGATGATCTCGGGCGACGAGGCCATCAAGAAGACCTACCTCTCGCGTCTCGCTGCAGGCGAGGGCTTCTCCTACTGCCTCTCCGAGCCCGACGCGGGCAGCGACGCCGCCAACCAGAAGACCAAGGCCGTACGCGATGGCGACGACTGGGTGCTCAACGGCGTCAAGCGTTGGATCACCAACGCCGGCGAGTCCGAGTTCTACACCGTGCTCGCGATGACCGATCCCGACAAGCGCAGCAAAGGCATCTCGGCGTTCGTCGTCGAGAAGTCCGACGAGGGTGTCTCGTTCGGTGCTCCGGAGAAGAAGCTCGGCATCAAGGGCTCGCCGACGCGCGAGGTCTACCTCGACAACGTACGCATCCCCGGTGACCGCATCATCGGTGCCGAGGGCACCGGTTTCGCCACCGCGATGAAGACGCTGGACCACACCCGCGTGACGATCGCCGCCCAGGCCGTCGGCGTCGCGCAGGGCGCGCTCGACTACGCGCTCGGCTACGTGCAGGAGCGCACGCAGTTCGGCAAGAAGATCTCGGAGTTCCAGGGCATCGAGTTCATGCTCGCCGACATGGGCATGAAGATCGAAGCCGCTCGCCAGCTCACGTACGCGGCCGCCGGCCGGTCGGAGCGTGGCGACAAGGACCTCACGTTCTTCGGCGCAGCCGCAAAGGCGTTCGCCTCCGACACCGCGATGCAGGTCACGACGGATGCCGTGCAGCTGTTGGGTGGCTACGGCTTCACCAAGGACTACCCGGTCGAGCGCATGATGCGCGATGCCAAGATCACGCAGATCTATGAAGGCACCAACCAGGTGCAGCGCATCGTGATGGCGCGCCAGCTTCTCAGCGGCATCCAGAGCACGCTTTAGATCTCGACGACGACCTTGCCGAGCGCCTTGCTCTCGCCGACGCGGGAGAGGGCAGCAGCGGTGTGGTCGAGGTCGTACGTGCTGTCGACGTGGATCTTCACGTCGCCCGACACGCACAGCTCCGCGAGCGGCTCGAAGTGCTCTGGGCCCTCCTTGACGACGAGGACGCCGATGCTGCGGCCTGACGCCAGGCCGACGAGCCCGCCGACGGTGAGGATGCGCAGGAGTGAGCGGGACGTACCGCCGACACAGCGGTAGGTTCCACCACGTTTGAGTGCTCGACGGTAGGCGAACACGGATCGACGGGCGACCAGGTCGAGGATCAGGTCGTACTTCTCACCCCTCGTGTAGTCGTCACTCTGGTAGTCGATCACCTCGTCCGCGCCCACGGACCTCATGTGGTCGAGCTTGGTGGCGTTGTCGACGCCGGTCACGTGGGCGCCTGCCAGCTTGGCGAGCTGGATCGCAAGGCTGCCGGTGCCTCCGCCGGCGCCGTTGATGAGGACGCGCTTGCCCGGCGCGGCCCATCGGGTGCCCTGGAGCGCGATCGCGCCGGACTGCGGGAGAGTTGCTGCTTCTGCGTACGTCAGATCCTTCGGCTTCAGCGCTGCCGCCTTCTCAGGCATGACGGCGTACTCGGCGAACCCACCCTTGAGCGTGAGGTTGTCGGCGTAGATCTCGTCACCGGGCTTGAAGCGGGTGGCCCTGTCGCCGACCTGGTCGACGACCCCGGCGATGTCTGAGCCGAGGACGTTCCGCGCCGGGCGACGCAGGCCACCGAGCCTCGCGTATGCGGGGTCGCCGAGCAGGCACTCCCAGTCGCTGAGGTTGAGCGCGGTGGCAGCGACCTTGACGCGGATCTGGCCCTTGCCGGGATCGGGGATGGGCACGTCCCGTACCGACAGCACCTCGGGCGATCCGTACTTCTCGTAGACGACGGCCTTCATGCGATTCCTGTTCGTGAGGGCGTGAGACACAGCCTAGGTGTCGCAAACGTCGGTGGTGCGTGACAGGCTGAATCCCATGATCGGGGAACTCAAGACCGTGGCGTTCGACGCGCCAGACATCAACGCACTGTCCGCCTTCTACACCTCGTTGGCGGGCTGGGAGCAGACGTATGCCGGCGACGACTGGGTCACGCTGACCACTGTCGACGGCTGGCGCATCGGCCTGCAGCTGGCGCCCGACCATGTGCCGCCCCAGTGGCCCGACCCTGCGCACCCTCAGCAGGCCCACCTCGACATCCGGGTGCCCGATCTGGCCGCGGCCACCCAGCGCGCCGTCGAGCTCGGCGCGACGCTTCTGCGCGAGAACGAACGCTGGAACACCCTCGCCGATCCCGCCGGGCACCCGTTCGACCTCGCCAGTCACCCTGAGGGCCCTCACCCGACGATCTTCGGCGTGATGCTTGACGTCCCTGACGCCACGGCGTCGAGTGCGTTCTATTCCGAGCTGACCGGCAAGCCCGTCACCTACGAGGCCGAGGGCATGGCGATGCTCGGCAACGAGGGCGAACAGCCGATCCTGTTCCAGCAGGTCGAGGGCTACGTCGCTCCACGCTGGCCCGACCCCGCCTTCCCGCAGCAGATCCACTTCGACATCCAGGTCGATGACGTCGACGAGGCCGAGCCCAAGGTGTTGGCGATCGGTGCGACCAGGTTGCCCTACGAGGGTGACGACTGGCGCGTGTTCGCCGATCCGCACGGCAAGCCGTTCTGCCTCATCTGGGACAACTGACATGGCACTGGTGACCTACAAGGCGGTCTGCATCGACGCCCTGGATGCAGCCAAGATGGGCGAGTTCTGGGCCAGGACGCTCGACTACGACCTCGAGACGCTCGGCGACGGCGATGCCGTGATCCGCGGCCCGGGAGAGGGCGAGGAGATCTGGATCAACACGGTCTCGGAGCCCAAGACCGTCTGGCACCGCGTCCACCTCGACCTCCGCCAGGGTTCGCTCCAGCCATTCAGCGAGCTCGAGCAGGTGTCCAAGACCGGGGAGTTCGCCTGGACGACGTTCCGCGATCCCGAGGGCGGTGAGTTCTGCGTGTTCGTCCACGACGAGCCGATCAAGCACCGGCTCAAGGACGTCGTGGTGCAGGCCATCGATCCGACCGCGATCTCGCGATGGTGGGCCGACGTCATGGGTGGCGACCTCAACCACGTTGATCCCGACTACTCCCACATTGACGACGTGCCCGGGTCGAGCCTCGAGTCGTTCGACTTCGTCGTCACGACGAAGCCCAAGACCGTCAAGAACCGCGTCCACTGGGATGTCACCCTCAACCAAGGGGTGACGGTGGATGGCCTCGTCGCCAAGGGGGCGACCGTGCTGCGCGCTCCGGACCACCAGATCCGTTGGACTGTCATGGCAGACCCGGAAGGCAACGAGTTCTGCGTCTTCGACCGCTGATGTCACGGCGTGATGGGCGGTGCGTGATGAAATGGGCACGTGCCCCTCGATCTTGAGACCGACGTCGTCACCCTGACCGCAGCTCTGGTCGACACCTTCTCCGAGAGCCTCCAGGAGAAGGAGATCGCCGACGACGTCGACACGGCACTCCGCGCGTACCCCCACCTCACGGTTGAGCGTGAGGGTCACACGATCGTCGCGCGCACCGAGCTGGGTCGCGACGAACGCGTGGTGATCGCAGGACATCTCGACACCGTGCCCGTCAACGGCAACTTCCCGTCGCGGCTCGAGGGCGAGATCCTCCACGGTCTTGGCAGCTGCGACATGAAGGGCGGCGTCGCCGTCGCGCTGCTGCTGGCCGCACAGATCAGCGAGCCGGTCGTCGACGTCACGTACGTGTTCTACGACGGCGAGGAGATCGAGGCGGAGTTCAATGGCCTCGGGAAGCTGGCCCGTACGCGTCCAGAGCTGCTCGCCGCAGATCTGGCCATCGTCAT
The DNA here is from genome assembly GCF_039537165.1 of Aeromicrobium panaciterrae. Taxonomy (GTDB): domain Bacteria; phylum Actinomycetota; class Actinomycetes; order Propionibacteriales; family Nocardioidaceae; genus Aeromicrobium; species Aeromicrobium panaciterrae. The sequence continues at coordinate 2,499,928 of NZ_BAAAZZ010000002.1, forward strand.
GGAGCCGACCGATGCCGGCATCGAGGCTGGCTGCCAGGGCACCATGCGCGCCGAGATCCGTACGACGGGTGAACGCGCCCACTCCGCCCGCTCGTGGATGGGGTCGAACGCGATCCACGCGCTGGCACCCGTGCTCGACACTCTTGCCACCTACGTCGCCCGCGAGGTCGAGATCGACGGGCTGACCTATCGCGAGGGGCTCAACGCCGTCGGCATCAGCGGTGGCGTCGCCGGCAACGTCGTGCCCGACGAGGCGGCGGTGATGGTCAACTATCGCTTCGCGCCTGACCGCACCGAGGAGGAAGCCCACCTGCACCTGCAGGAGGTGTTCGAGGGGTTCGGCCTGACGGTCACCGACTCCGCGCCGGGTGCTCGCCCCGGCCTGACCGAGCCGGCGACGGCGGCTTTCGTCGCCAACGTCGGCGGCACGGTGCTGCCGAAGTTCGGCTGGACCGACGTCGCGCAGTTCACGGTGCTCGGCATCCCGGCGATCAACTACGGCCCTGGCAACCCGATGTACGCCCACAAGGCCGACGAGCACGTCCCGATCGAGCAGCTCCGCCGCGTCCACCAGACCATGGCGAGCTGGCTCCAGAGCTAGAACTGACCGCGATTTGTGACGTTAAAAGCGCCAAACAGCAGACTTGACGCTTTTAACGTCACAAATCGCGGGGGACTAGACCGGCTCGGCGATCGGTCCTTGGTCGAACTGCGTCCGGTAGAGCTCTTCGTAGCGTCCACCCTGGGCCAGCAGCGCGGCGTGGGTGCCCTGCTCGACGATGCGCCCGTCCTCGACGACGAGGATGAGGTCAGCCGCTCGTACGGTCGACAACCGGTGCGCGATGACCAGCGACGTACGACCTGCCAGCGCCGCCGCGAGCGCCTCCTGCACCGCTGCCTCCGACGTCGAGTCGAGGTGCGCCGTGGCCTCGTCGAGGATCACCAGCTGCGGGCGGGCGAGCAGGAGCCGCGCGATCGTGAGGCGCTGACGCTCACCGCCGGACAAGCGGTAGCCACGCTCGCCGACGACGGTGTCGAGCCCGTCGGACAGCGACCGTATGAGGTCGTCGAGCCGGGCATCGTGCAGCGCTTCCCACAGCTCGTCCTCGGTCGCCTCGGGCCGCGAGAGCAGGAGGTTGGAGCGTACGGACTCGTGGAACAGGTGACCGTCCTGCGTCGCCATGCCCAGCGTCGCACGGATCGACGCGAGCGTGAGGTCTCGTACGTCGACACCGTTGAGCCGGATCGCGCCCGAGTCGACGTCGTACAGGCGGGGGACGAGGCTGGCGATCGTGGACTTGCCGGCACCGGACGTGCCGACCAGCGCGACGAGCTGCCCGGGCTCGATCGTGAACGACACGCCGTGGAGCACGTCGACGCCGCCGCGACTGTCGAGCTGTGCCACCTCCTCGAGCGATGCCAGCGACACTTTGTCGGCCGAGGGGTACGCGAAGGTGACGTCGTCGAACTCGACCGACACCGGACCCGGCGGCAGGGCGACGGCGTCTGGCTTCTCGGCGATCAGCGGCTTGAGGTCGAGCACCTCGAAGACCCGCTCGAAGCTGACAACAGCACTCATCACCTCGACGCGCGCACTGGCCAGCGCGGTCAACGGCGCGTAGAGACGGGTGAGCAGCAGTGCCATGGCCACCACGTCGCCGGGATCGAGCGTGCCGCGCAGGGCGTAGAACCCGCCGAGGCCGTAGACGACTGCCAGCGCCAAGGCTGACACCGTGGTCAGCGCGGTGACGAACACCGACTGCAGCATCGCCGACCTCACGCCGATGTCGCGTACGCGCCGGGCTCGCGCCGCGAACTCGATCGACTCCCGCTCGGGCCGGCCGTAGAGCTTCACCAGCGTGGCGCCCGGCGCGGAGAAACGCTCAGTCATCCGGGTGCTCATGGTGGCGTTGTAGTCGGCGGCCTCACGACGCATCGCCGCGAGGCGACCGCCCATACGCCGTGCCGGTATGACGAACACCGGCAGCAGGATCAGCGCCACCAGCGTGATCTGCCACGAGATGCTCAGCATCACGACGAGTGCGAGCGTCAGCGTCACGAGGTTGCTGACGACGCCCGACAGGGTGTCGCTGAACGCGCGCTGCGCGCCGAGGACGTCGTTGTTGAGCCTGCTGACCAGCGCGCCAGTGCGCGTACGGGTGAAGAACGCCACCGGCATCCGTTGCACGTGGTCGAACACCTTGGTGCGCAGGTCGAGGATCAGACCCTCACCGATGTTGGCCGACAGCCAGCGGGTGTAGATGCCGAAGCCGGCGTCGGCCAGCGCGATCAGGGCGATCAGCCCGGCGAGCTCGAACACGGTACGCCGGGAGTCGCCGTCGACGATCGCGTTGACCACCTTGCCGGCGAGCACCGGCGTCGCCACCGCGAGCACGGCGGTGACCACGCTCATCATGAGGAACAGGATGAGCGTGCGCTTGTGCGGCACCGCGAACGTGCCGATCCGTCGCAGGGTCTCGCGGGTCACCTTGTGCGCGCCCTCGCCGTTCATCATCGTGCGGTGCAGCGCGGACCATGCGGTCGCATCCATGCTCATCTGGGGTTCTCCAATTGTTCGACCTTCAGTCTCCACCCAGGGTGTGTCTCCCGATTCACCGCCGGCTCGCGCGGCCAATCGGGAGACACACCCTTGCCACTGACGAACGTACGACCTCACGTCGACTTGAGGTCAACACCGATAGCCTCGACGCATGACTGAACGACGCGAGACGCAGAAGGGGCCCATCCGGCTCCGCGGCGCCCAGGTGCAGACCAGCACGACCGATCAGCGACTCCTCGACTCGCGCGGACCCACCGACTGGGTGCACACCGATCCGTGGCGGGTGCTGCGCATCCAGTCCGAGTTCGTCGAGGGTTTCGGAGCGCTGGCCGAGCTCGGCCCGGCCGTCAGCATCTTCGGCTCGGCTCGCACCAAGCCCGACGACCCGATGTATGACGCCGCCCGCCAGATCGCCGAGAAGCTCTGCGGCGAGGGTTACGCCGTGATCACCGGCGGCGGACCCGGCGTCATGGAGGCCGCCAACCAGGGCGCCCACGAGTGCGGGGGAGTCTCGGTCGGCCTCGGCATCGAGCTGCCGCACGAGCAGGGCATGAACGAGTACGTCGACCTCGGCATCAACTTCCGCTACTTCTTCGTCCGCAAGACGATGTTCGTGAAGTACGCCCAGGGTTACGTCGTCATGCCGGGTGGCTTCGGCACGATGGACGAGCTGTTCGAGGCCCTCACGCTGGTGCAGACGCAGAAGATCACCTCGTTCCCTATCGTGCTGTTCGGCACGGACTACTGGGGTGGGCTCATCGACTGGCTCCGCAACACGATGCTCACCGACTACAAGGTGAGCGCCGAGGACATCGACATGCTCCACATCACCGACGACGTCGACGAAGCCGTCTCCTGGTTCGTCGCCAAGGACACCTAGTCCACGACCGCGATTTGTGACCAAGAAGGCTCTAAAAGGGGCGGGAAACGCTCATTTCGTCACAAATCGCGGCGACTAGGCCAGGCCTCGGCGGGAGACGGCTGGGGGGCGGTCGCCCTTGATCGACGCGACCATGTCGAGCACCTGACGCGTCTCGGCGATGTTGTGCGCACGGAACACCCGCGCACCCTGCCACGCCGACACCGCGGTGGCGCCGAGCGTGCCGGGCAGCCGGTGGTCCTTGTCGAGGTCGAGCGTCTCGCCGACGAAGTCCTTGTTCGACAGCGCCACCAGCACCGGCCACCCGGTGGCGACGAGCTCGTCGAGGCGTCGGGTCAGCTCGAGGCTGTGCCGGGTGTTCTTGCCGAAGTCGTGCGTGGGGTCGATCAGGATGCCGTCCTCGCGTACGCCCGCAGCCAGCGCCTTGTCGGCGAGCTCCGTGACGGTGCTGATGACATCGGCGACCACGTCGGCGTACGCGGCGCGATGTGGATCCGTACGCGGGCCGATGCCGCCGGTGTGGCTGCACACGATGCCGGCACCGTGCTGGGCGGCGACGGCAGCGAGCTCCGGGTCGTGGCCCGACCACGTGTCGTTCACCAGATCGGCGCCGAGCTTGCACAGCTCGTCGGCGACCTCGCTGCGCCAGGTGTCGACGCTGATCACGAGGTCAGGGAACCGCGACCGTGCCTCGGCGACGAAGTCAGCCGTACGCCGCAGCTCCTCGGCCGCATCGACCTCGGGCCCGTACCCCGCCCGTACGCCACCGACGTCCACGATGTCGGCACCCTCGGCGACGGCGACCGACAACTTCTCGAGCGCCGGCTCGAGGTCGAATGTCGCACCGTTGTCGTAGAACGAGTCGGGTGTGCGGTTGATGATCGCCATGAGGGCCAGCTCTCCGGGCGCAAACGAGCGAGTACCCAGTCGGAGACTGTCCTCCCTGCGTGGCACGATCACGTCCATGAGCCTAGACGTGGTCCGGTGCCCCTGGGGCGACGATCCGGCGATGATCGACTATCACGACAACGAGTGGGGCAAGGAGCTCCGCGGCGACCGTGAGCTGTTCGAGCGGATGTCGCTGGAGGCGTTCCAGTCCGGCCTCTCGTGGGCCATCATCCTGCGCAAGCGCCCGGGATTCCGTGCGGCGTTCGCCGACTTCGACCCGGAGGTCGTCGCGACGTACGGCGACGACGATGTCGAGCGGCTCCTGCAGGACGCCGGCATCGTCCGCAATCGGATGAAGATCGAGGCCACGATCAGCAACGCTCGTACGCTTCTCGATCTCGACGAGTCGTTCAGCGAGCTGCTCTGGTCGTTCGCGCCACCGGCCCGGCCGGCGCCGAAGTCGTACGCCGAGGTGGCCGCGACCACGCCCGAGTCGATCGCCATGGCCAAGGCGCTCAAGAAGAAGGGCTTCCGGTTCTTCGGCCCGACCACGGCATATGCCTTGATGCAGGCCACCGGCATGGTCAACGACCACCTCGAGGACTGCATTGCCCGCTGAGGCGTGCCTCCCAGCAATTGCGGCCACACTACCTACGATCGGAGCATGACCCACTCCCGCCGGGCGTCACGCTCAACCAGGGTTGTGACCGCCACCGTGCTGCTCGTCATCGCCGTGGTCGGAGCTGCCGCAGCGATCGTCGTGTCGACGATCCCTGCTCTTGTCGCAGCCACCTCGTACGCCGTCGTCGCCGGTATCGTCTCGACGCGGCTGCTCGCCAACGACCTCGCGACGGTACGTCGCGACTGGGCGCGCGACCGCGCACAGATCGCCGACCGCAACCGCGTCCAGGCCATCTCCCGGTCCAAGGAGCACACCGCGTTCGCCGAGCAGATGGCCTCACGGATCAAGCACAAGGACGCCCAGCTCGAGTCGCTCCGTGACTCCCTCGTGACCGCCGAGATCGACCTCGCCAAGATGCGCGAACGCGTCTCTGAGGAACGCGCACGGATTGACGCGCTGACGTCCGACCTCGACTCGGCGCAGTCCGACATCGAGTCGGCACGCAACGACCTGATGAAGGCGACTGACGCCCTCGCCGCCAGCGAAGCCGCCGAGATCCAGGCCCGTGCCGAGGTCGTCGCCTGGGAGCAGTCCGTGACCGAGGAGCAGCGCAGAGTCCACCAGCGCCCTGCGTGAGTTGAAGACACCATCGGAACAAAACCCGCCTGCCGCGTGAACCCGATCGGTTCGTCCCGGCAATCAGGTATGTGAACACCCTGATGCCGGAAAGCTCGGACGCGGAGATCATCGCTGACTCGGTCGAGCAGCCGCACGTCTTCACCGCGCTGTTCGACCGCCATGCGCGAGGGATCCATCGCTTCATCGCCCGCCGGATCGGAGCGGTGGACGCCCACGACGTGGTGTCGCAGACCTTCCTGGTGGCGTTCGAGAACAGGGAGAGGTACGACGCCGCGTTCCCCAGTGCCCGTCCGTGGCTCTTCGGGATCGCGTCCAACGTCATGCGTCACCACTGCCGGTCCGAGGTGCGGGCGTGGCGGGCGATGGCCGCTTCCGGCATCGAGGTCGAGCCGTCGTTCGTCGACGAGGTCGTCGACCGTGTGGACTTTCGGGCCCACGGCGCTGCGATGGCCGCGGTGCTCGCCGACCTTCATGAGCGGGATCGCGACGTCCTGCTGCTGTTCGCCTGGGAGGACTTCTCCTATGCGGAGATCGCGGCTGCTCTCGCGATCCCGGTCGGCACGGTGCGTTCACGTCTTCATCGAGCCCGCTCGCAGCTGCAGGCGGCGCTCGGCACGCACGTATTGGAGGAGATCAACCTATGAACGACATCACCTTGCTCAAGACGCTCAACGCCGACGTCCCCGAGGCGGACGACGTCGCACTGAGGCGAGCGCGCCGACGACTGATCGAGAAGGCTGTCGGGCCGGCCGTGGCCCGGCGCCGGCGCTACCGGCGGATGGCTGTGCGCCTCGGGGGCGTCGCCGCAGCCGCTGCCGTCATCGTCGGCATCGGCGCCGCCCGCTTTGACAGCAATCCCGTCGGCTCTCCCGCCGCTGCCACGGAGGTTCTCCAGCGCGCGACTGCGGTCGCGTCGGCTGCGGAGAAACATGCGTACGTCCACACGACGCACGTGGTCACGCTGGACGGCACGGTGCTGTGGACCGCGGAGACGTGGATCCCGCGCGACGAGAAGGCGCCGTGGGTGCAGTCCAGCACGGTGCCGGGCGAGGACGGACCCGTGACCTGGGTCTTCGATGCGCCGCAGCCCGGCGATGACCTGGCTTCCGTGGACCCGATGTCGCAGGACGGCGACGGCGTGACGAGGCCGTCCGAGGCCACGATCAGGCTCATCAGCCCGATCAACGACGACATCCCCCGGGGCGAGGCAGAGCTATCCGCCTGGTTGACGCGTCCCATGACGTTGGGACACGACCGCAAGCCTGCATCGACGGGGGAGGCGGCCATCAGGCGTGCTGGGCGCATCCTCGCAGCGACGCTCACGCCGCCGGAGCTGCGTACGCGGGTGTTCAAGGCCCTGTCGACGATCAAGGGCGTGACGGTCGATGAGGATGCTGACTTCGCCGGGCGACCTGCCGTGTCGCTCACCTCTGGCCACGATGACCGATCCCAGCTGTTCTTCGCCGAGGACGGCACTTTCCTCGGAAGCATCACGATCGGTGCCGACGACGACCCGGGATCCACCGCGGAGCAGCAGAGCGCGCTGACGTACGACTTCGCCGCGCCGCCCGCGCACCTGCTGGCGAGTCCGACACACCGCGGTACGAGCGCTGTCGTGCCGAACAACTGAGTGGCATCGAGGCGTGGAGGGTGCGCCTATGCTCACGGCCATGCACATGGAGCTCGTGACGATCGTGGTGGACGAGTATGACCCGGCCATCGAATTCTTCGTCGAGGCTCTGCAGTTCGAGCTGGTCGAGGACTCGCCGTCGCGGACCAACGACGGCAGACCCAAGCGGTGGGTCGTCGTACGCCCGCCTGGTGCGCAGACCTCGATACTGCTGGCCCGAGCTGACGGTGACGAGCAGGCTGCCGCTGTCGGCAACCAGCTTGCCGGTCGGGTCGCATTCTTCCTGCGAGTCAATGACTTCGAGCACGTGTATACGCGCCTCATCGAGCGTGGTGTCAGGTTCGTGAGTCCGCCGCGGGATGAACCGTACGGACGTGTGGGAGTGTTCCTCGACATCGCGGGCAACCGGTGGGACCTTCTAGGACCATCGCCAACCGGTTAGCGTCCGAGGGAGACGCGTCTAGGGCAAGCGGCCTGGATGCTCCGCGAGAGTTTTCAGCTCCTCCTGGAGCTGGCCCACCGAGGGAGCGGTGTCCGGGTCGATCAGTGACTGCACCATCAGGCCGAGCAGAAGCGCCAGGGGGACCGACCCGCCGAACGCTTCACGGCTGTGTCTCTGGGCTTCCGCGAGTCTCTCCCGGAGCGCAGGAACCTGCTGGGCCTGCGCGATCGCCTCGATCTGTGCGACCCACAGCGCGCGATGCGTGACAAAGGAGTCGGTCAAGGCCTGCCATCGACCCTCGGGACCAGACGCAGCCTGCTCAAGCTCGACTTGTCCTCCCAGCTCTTCGATCGACTCGAAAAGAGCCTGGATGAGCAGGTTCTCGCGAGAGCCGAAGTGGTAGCCGATCGCCGCGTGGCTCACTCCGGCTTCCTTGGCAATGTCTCGCACGGTCGTCCTGGCCCAGCCACGCTCGACGAGGCATCGTTTCGCCCCGACAAGCAGATCGTCTCTGTTTCCCACGGTTTCTCCCTGTCTTCCGTTGTGTGCTGGGCAAGCGTAGCCGATATTTGTCCAAATGGATTGACCATTTGGTCAACAGTCTCGTAGCCTCGTGTTCACGGAGCACGTACGACCGCCACTCCGGTTGTCACATGCGCGGTCACCATTGGAGGGGAACGAGATGGGAACGCTGACGGTGGACTGGTTCACGTCCTTGGACGGCTACGGCCTGGGGGAGGGCTGGCCGCCCTACTTCGGCCTGGAGGGCCCGGGCATGTTCGACTGGGTGATGGAGCAACAGGACCGGCCGCACACGATCCTCATGGGTGCCACCACCTACCGTGAGATGGCGGACGTCGTTCAACACCTGGGTGACGATCCAACGCTCGAGTCGCTGATGCAGACACCCAAGATCGTCTTCTCCTCGCACTTGCAGGAGCCACTCAGCTGGGTCAACACCGAGCTGGTCCGAGAGGATGCGATCGCCCACATCCGTACGCTCAAGGAGCAACCGGGAGCCATGCGGACCATCGGCAGCCTGAGTCTGGGCCGGGCGCTGCTGGCTGCGGAGCTGGTCGACCGGCTCCGGGTCATGGTCTTCCCCCTTGTCCTGGGCAACACCGGCCGTCAGCCCGTCTACGACGGGCTCCCGGACCTCAGTCTCGAGCTGATCAGCAGCCGCACGCTCGACGGGCGACTCCTGCTGTTGGACTACACGCCCTCGCTCGTGTGACGCCAGGCGCGCTCATGCAGTGAGCGTCTCGATGAGGGCCGTGACGATCCGCTGCTGGCCGGCGAGTGATGGATGGACGCCGTCCGGGCCGTGCAAGGCCGGGTCGGACGGGGTGCCGAATGCGTCCACGAGGTCGACCACGGGTTCGTCGAATGCGGAGATGGCATCGGCGAGGGCCGTGATGTCGCTGTTGCGCCAGGTGCTGGCCCCGTACCGGAACGCGGGGCTGGCGGCCACGCGCTCCTCGTCGACGGGCACCGGGGTGAGCCAGACCCACTGAGCCTGTGTGCGTTCGGCGGCGATGCGACTCAGCTCGCCGAGGTTGTCCACGCTCTCGGCGAGAGTGACCTGGGGCTTGCTGTCGGCGATCCGGGTGACGTCGTTGCCGCCCAGACCGCAGATGATCCAGTCGGCACCGGGGTGAAGCATCGACGGCCATCGGCGCAGGACCATCGCCGTCGTGTGGGCCGAGAGTCCGGCGTTGGCCACCGTGAGGTCGTCATCCGGTCTGGCGAGCGTCAGGACGTGCCGCAGGATCTCGGCCCACGACTGCAGGTCGTCGGTGATGGAGTCTCCGACGGCGAGGATGCGGTCGCCGCGTCGGAACGGGAGGCGCTCGACCCGGCTGGCGAGCTCAGCGTCGGCGAGCAGGTCGGTGGCAGCGTCGCGGGTCCGGTTGTCGAACTCGGCGCGGACCTCGGCGTACTCCTGCGGACCCATGCCGAAGATGGCTGGGAGTGCGTCGGAAAGTCCGGGGAGGTAGCCGTAGAGCTTCTCCAGGTGCACGTACTGCAGCTGATCTGCGGCGGGCGGCGAATAGGCGGTCTTGTTGGTCATGCTCGTTCTCCTGTGCGATCTGAGATGGGGGGCTCAAGCACCGCGGGCGCCCTTGCCGCCGTCGACGGTCAGGACGGCGCCCGTGGTGTACGACGCCGCTGGGGACGCCAGCCAGGTCACTGCGGCGGCGACCTCGGCAGGGCCGCCCAACCGTCCGAGTGGCGCGTACGAGCCGATCTGCTGCTTGACCTCGGCGGGTTGAGTGGCGATGCCGCCGGAGTCGATGGAGCCCGGGGCCACGGCGTTCACGCGGATGCCTCGGTCGGCGTAGTCCAAGGCGGCGGTCCGGGTCAGGCCCACCACGCCGTGCTTGGCAGCCACGTAGGCGGCCATCCCCGGCGCGGCGGTCACGCCTGCTGTGGAGACGACGTTCACCAGGCTGCCGCCATCGGGCAGGGCTGCGAGCTCGTGCCGCATGGCGACCAGCGTGCCCCGCAGGGTGACCTGCAGCACTCTGTCGGCATCTTGCGTCGACAGCTCGCCCAACGGTGCGGGCCGGTGGGCTGCGCCGGCGTTGTTGACGGCGATGTCCATGCCATCGTCGGCTGCCTGCCGTACGAGGGTGCGGACCGCGTCGTCATCCGTGACGTCGATCGTCATCGCTCGAGCCGGGATGCCAGCCGTCTCCAGGTCGGCGTGGAGCTGCCCGACCCTGACTCCGTCACGTGAGGCGATGACGAGCCTGGCCCCGGCGCCGCCGAGCGCGTGCGCGATCGCCTGCCCGATGCCTCCGTTCGCGCCGATGACCAGCGCGGTCCTCCCGTCCAGCGGGCCGGTCATGCGAGCTCTCCCTGCGAGTGGCGGGTCTCGGGGAGCAGGAACCCTGCCGCGACGAGCCAGATGAGTGATCCGAACCGGCCGATTGGGATGAGGTATTGCACGGGCTCGATGACCATCGTGAGGATGCTCAGCTCGGCGAGCAGTGCGATCACCAAGCCGACTCGGGCGAACCAGTGGGGCAGCAGGTGCAGCATGAGACCGGGTACGGCGATGCCGGCGACCAGGAGTCCCAGTCCGAGGACATGTGCGAACCCGCCGGCGGCAAAGCTCGCGTACGAGAGGGCATGGGTGAGCGCGGGGTCCCCGCTCACCACCGACTGGCTCTGGGTCCAGGTGACGATGGCGGACACGACGAGCAGCGTCGCGGCCGCCGTGCCGCCGAACAGTCCAATACCCGGACCGGGAACTCGTACACCCAGTCGCTGCTGGCGGGCGTACACCGTCGCGGCGTAGATCCCGAGCGGGATCGCCGAGCCCAGCTGCAGCATCGAGGCGAATCGGGCGGCGGAGCCGTGATCGGCGAAGAACCCGACCACGACGTCGGTGTCGCCAAACGGTGAGGTGATGGTTTCTCCGTCGGAGAGGACCGCCATGGAAATCAGGCTGCCGATCAGCAGGCCGAGGGACGCCATGCCGAGGAAGCCGGGATGTGGTCCAGCCGGGCCTGGTGCAGAGGTGGCCATGATGAACTCCTTTCTCAACGAGACGGAGCGTCTCGTCTTGTTTGACTATGCACACGACACGTCAGAACTGTCAAGAGACGCGACGTCTCGTCTTGCTAAAGTGGGGCGCATGCCTGCCAACCCGACACGCCGGAGCCCCACGTCGCATGCCGCGATCCTGAGCGCTGCCTGGGACCTGGCGTGCGAGGTCGGCTATGCGCGGCTGACGGTCGAGGCGATCGCCAAGCGTGCCGGCGTCGGCAAGCAGACGATCTATCGGTGGTGGCGGACCAAGGACGAGATCCTGCTCGAGGAGCTCGACTCGCGCACCAGCGCCACCTTGGAGTTCGCCCACTCCGGTGACATCCGCGCGGACCTGCGCCGACAGCTCACCGAGGTGACCAAGGTCCTGGGCTCGGACGAGTACGCGCCGTACCGAGGCCTCATCGCCGCCGCCCAGTCAGACCCGGAGCTCCTGCGACAGATCGAGCAGCGCATCATCGAGCCGCGCGTCGACGCACTCGTTGAGCGTGTCTCGCAGGCGCAGCGCGACGGTCAGCTGAGAGACGACATCGCGCCTCGCGACGTCGTGGAGCTGCTGTACGGCCCGATCTACTACCGACTGCTGGTGCGGACACGCCCGCTCCGGGTGGCCGACACCCGCCACCACCTCGATCTCCTGTTCGAGGGCCTGAGTCCCGGTCAGGCGGTGAAGGCGGCCAAGGCGGCCGACGTGGCGCAGCCTGGCTGAACGGCCCGGTCCAGCCTTCTCCACAGATCCGTGCCAGGAGGTCTTCCCAAACAAGCCGTCATTCGGCAGGATCTTGCGACAGTCGGATGTTGGTCGGCACTCTTCGGGGGAAGAGGTTCTGGGAGTGGATTCGCAAGCGCCTGCGCTCGCCGAGCGCGTACGCGACCTCGTACGCGAGCGCCGCATCGACCCGCGCACCGACGCTGACTCCGTACGGCGTGCCGCCCTCGACGCGATTGCCGAGCACGAGTCACGCAGCCTGACCGGAGCCGTGCGGTCACTCGACGAACCAGATCTGGTCGTCGGTCAGATCGTCGCCGACGTCTCAGGCTTCGGTCCGTTGCAGCCCTATCTCGACGACGAGACGGTCGAGGAGATCTGGATCAACGAGCCGTCCAGGGTCTTCATCGCTCGAGCCGGGCGACATGAGCTCACGTCGGTGATCCTGTCGGGCGAGCAGGTGCGCGAGCTCATCGAGCGGATGCTGTCGTCATCTGGTCGTCGCCTCGACATCAGCCAGCCGTTCGTCGATGCGATGCTGCCCGGAGGCCACCGGCTGCACGTCGTGCTCGAAGGGATCGCGCGGGGGTTCGCCGCCGTCAACATCCGCAAGTTCGTGGCACGTGCGCATTCGCTCGACGACCTGGTCACGTTGGGCACGATCGACTCGCGGGCGGCGGAGTTTCTGACGGCCAGCGTTCTGGCCGGTCTCAACATCGTGGTCTCCGGGGGCACCCAAGCGGGCAAGACGACATTGCTCAACTGCCTCGCGGCCGCGATCCCCGGCTCGCAGCGGCTGGTCTCGGTCGAAGAAGTCTTCGAGCTCCAGTGCGGCCACCCCGACTGGGTCGCGATGCAGACCCGTCAGGCCGGGCTCGAGGGCACCGGCAGCATCGACCTGCGGTCCTTGGTCAAGGAAGCCCTCCGCATGCGCCCCTCACGTGTCATCGTCGGTGAGGTGCGATCGGCCGAGTGCCTGGATCTGCTCCTGGCACTCAACGCAGGTCTCCCCGGCATGGCCAGCATCCACGCCAACTCGGCCAAGCAGGCACTGGTCAAGATGTGCACGCTGCCCCTGCTCGCCGGTGACAACATCGGATCGCGTTTCGTGGTGCCCACCGTGGCTTCATCGGTCGACCTCGTCGTCCACACCGGCATCGATCCCGACGGGTCACGCGCCGTACGCGAGATCGCGACCGTGACCGGCCGGGTCGAGAACGGGCTCATCGAGTCAGAGCCGGTGTTCGTACGCCGGGCCGGTCGGCTCGAACGTGGCCACGGTGCACCGTTGCGGCGAGAGGCCTTCGAGCTGGTCGGCATCGACCTCGACGACGTGCTGGGAGTCGGCCGATGGGCGCCTTGATCGGGCTCGTGTTCGGCGTCGGCGTGCTACTCATCCTGGCTGCGCTCACCCGGCAGCCGTCCATGGTGCGACGTTCGGCATCGCGTACGAGCCGACTGGGCACGCTGCTCGCATCGGCGGGCGTGCAGGGTGTCTCGCCCGCACAGGTCGTGGCGCTGTGCCTCGGATCGTTCGTCCTTGCGGCGTTCGTGATGATCGGCGTCTCAGGTGTGCTCGCGGTGGGACTCGTGTTCGGGTCGATGGCGGCGTGGTTGCCGATCGCCGTGCTGCGCGGTAGGGCCGCCAGGCGTCTGCGTGATCACGCCGCACTCTGGCCCGACGTCGTCGACAACCTGTCATCCGCCGTACGAGCCGGGCTGTCGCTGCCCGAAGCGCTGATGCAGCTCGGTGACCGCGGCCCCGAGGGCCTCCGCGCACCATTCGTGCAGTTCGGTCGCGACTACCAGTCGACCGGGCGCTTCCATGAGTCCCTCGACCTGCTCAAGGATCGGCTCGCCGATCCCATCGGCGACCGGGTGGTCGAGGCGCTTCGCATCGCCCGCGAGGTGGGTGGCGGCGACCTCGGCACGATGCTGCGGTCCCTGTCAGGATTCCTGCGCGACGATCTCCGTACGCGCGGCGAGCTCGAGTCCAGGCAGTCGTGGACGGTCAACGGTGCCCGCCTCGCCGTGGCGGCTCCGTGGCTGGTCCTGCTGTTCATGAGCTTCCAGGGCGAGGTCATCGAGCGATTCGCCACGACCACCGGCCTGGTCGTCCTCGGCACCGGCGCCGCGCTGTGTGCGATCGCCTACCGCCTGATGATGTGGATCGGTCGGCTGCCCGCAGAGCAACGGATCCTGGCGTGACCGGCGCCGTCATCGGCCTCTGCGCTTCCTCAGGGGTGCTGCTGCTCGTTTCCGGCTGGTTGCGTACTCGCCGTCCGGCACTCGACCAGCGTGTGCTCCCGTACGTCCGAGACGTCCACCCTTACGTGCCCGTGGGTGCGCCGACCGGAGTGGTGTCGGCGGTGTTCGGGCCCAGCGTGCGCAGGGCTGGAGCCGCGATCGGTGACCTTCTCGGAGGCTCGGCGAGTGTGTCGCGCAGGCTCGTACGTCTCGGCTCCCCGATGACGGTCGACGACTTCCGCATCCGACAAGTCGCGTGGGGCGGAGCCGGCCTCGCCATCGGTGTCGTCGTGTCGATCGTGCTCTGGTCGGCCCGAGACGCGGCGATGCCGATGCTTCTGGTGATATGCGCTGTTGGTCTCGTCGGCGGAGTTCTGTGGTGCGACAGCGCCCTCTCGAGCCAGGTCCGATCGCGCGAAGCGCAGCTGCAGGCTGAGTTCCCTGTCGTCGCCGACCTGCTCGCGCTGGCGGTCGCGGCGGGGGAGAGCCCTGTCGCGGGCCTTGAGCGGGTCATGCGGGTCTGCCAAGGACAGCTCTCCTACGAGCTCGGCCAGGTGCTCTCGGACATCCGCACCGGTACCCCGATGGCGGCCGCATTCGATCGACTCGCGTCGCGGACGGGTGTCGCGAGCATTGCGCGATTCGCCGAAGGGCTTGCGATCGCCGTCGAGCGCGGCACACCGCTGGTCGACGTGCTGCATGCCCAGGCTGCCGATGTCCGGGAGTCCGGACGCCGCGAGCTGATGGAGGTCGGCGGTCGCAAGGAGGTCGCGATGATGATCCCCGTCGTGTTCCTGATCCTCCCGGTGACCGTCGTCTTCGCGTTCTTCCCCGGCTACATCGGCCTCCACCTGACCTCGGGAATGTGAAAGGAACGCCATGAAGAGACTGTTGAAGCGGCTTGGATCTCGCCACGACGAGCGCGGTGACGTGCCCGGATGGGTCATGATCACCGTGATGAGCGCTGGGCTGGTGGCCGTGCTCGGTGCCGTCGCGGGTCCGCAGCTGCGTCAGATGCTCGAGCAGGCACTGTCGGCGGTCGGCGGCTGAACGTGCCCCGCCGCGATGAGGCCGGAGCGGCGGTCGTCGACTTCGTGCTCGTGATGATGCTGCTCGTCCCACTGGTGCTCGGCATCGCCCAGGTCGGCCTGGTGCTTCACGTCCGCAACACCCTGTCATCTGCGGCATCTGAAGGCGCCCGGGCAGCGGCACCTTTCGGAGCGACTCCCGAAGACGGTGCGGCTCGTACGCGGGCGTTGATCCGGCAGGCGCTCGCGGATCGCTACGCCGACGGTGTCTCGGCATCCTGGACCACCGTGGGCGGTGTCGCCGGCTCCGAGGTGGTCGTGCACGCGGACGTGCCGGCGCTCGGACTGTTCGGTCCGTCAGTGTCGCTGACGGTGCGCGGCCACGCCGTGCGGGAGGTTGCACCATGAGTCACGACGACGGCACGGCGTCGGTGGAGTTCGTCTGGCTGACGATCCTGCTCCTGGTGCCGTTCGTCTACATCGTGATCGCGGTGTTCGATGCGCAGCGCGCCGCATACGGCGTATCGACCGCCAGCCGCGCCGCCGCTCGGGCGTTCGTCCAGGCACCCGATGTCGCGACCGCCGAACGTCGTGCCCGAATCGCGGCAGAGGTCGCCCTCGGCGACCAGGGCATGTCGGCCGCGGACATCCAGATCTCGTGCCTGCCGACGCCGGGTGCGTGCCTCCAGCCGGGTTCGTCGGTGCGCGTGCGCATCAGCACGACCCAGGCCCTGCCGCTGACCCCCAGCGCCCTGGGTTCGCAGCTCGGCGGCATCGCCGTCGACAGCGTGCACACCGAGCCGTACGGCAGCTTTCGGGCGGCGGGGTCATGAGTCGAGACGAACGTGGCCAGGTCACGGTGATGACGATCGGGTTCTTCGTCTTCCTTGCACTGCTCGCTGTCGTGGTCGTCAACTCGTCAGCGGCATTCCTGGAGCGGCAGGAGCTCGCCAACCTCGCCGACGGTGCCGCGCTCGCGGCTGCGGATGGCCTGAGCGAAGAGGCGTTCTACCGAGACGGTGCTGACACGGCCGTTGAGCTCGATCCGGCGGAGGCTCGCCGCCTCGTGGCGTCCTACCTGGCGGCGTCCGGCGGTGATGTCGGATCGGTCGCGGTGACCTCTGACGGCGACGAGGTCCACGTACGACTTGAGCGGACCATCACGCTTGCCATCGCGCCACCGGGATGGGACTCGCAGACCACGATCGTGTCCGAGGCGACGTCCCAGCTCCGCCTCGGCGACTCGCCCTAGCCATTGCGGCCGTGTCGACCTGCGATGCGCCAGCTGCGGCGAACCCATGCACGCCGGCGACATCGACGTGCTGCCGGGCCCCGGGAGCGCCGCCGCGCAGCTATTTCGTGGCGAGGGCCAGCCGTCCCGCGAGTGCCGCGTAGGTGCCGGCAAACGAACGGCGCATCCAGAGCACGACGTTCGGGCGAGAGATGACCTGGTCGCGTACGGCAGCAGCGAACAGGCCGTACAGGACGAACACCACGAGGGTCACCAGCATGAAGACCAGGCTGAGCAGCAGCATGCGCGACAAGGTGTTGGACTGACCAGCGGGTACGAACTGTGGTAGGAACGCGAAGAAGAAGATCGTGAGCTTGGGATTGAGGACGTTGATCAGGATGCCCGAACGGATGACCTTCAAGGCCGTACGCGGCGAGGTCTCCTCGTCAACGGCGAGGTCGCTGGTGTCTCGGAGCGTCGTCCAGGCCATGTAGAGCAAGTAGGCGACGCCGGCGTACTTGAGCGTCTGGAACGCAACAGCGCTGGCGTGCAGCAGGGCGGCAAGGCCGGTGATGGCGGCGATCATGTGCGGGATGATGCCGAGCGTGCAGCCGATCGCGGCGATGATGCTGGCCTTCGTTCCGCGCGAGATGCCGGCCGAGATCGTGTAGAGCGCTCCCGTGCCGGGAGTGGCAACGATGACCAGGGTCGTGACCATGAACGCTGTGCTCATGCGCGGCAGGCTACTTCATCGCGTCGCGGATCGTTGCTGCGTACGTCTCGGCCTCGCCGTCGGCGTACTTCGTGCGCGGCCAGAAGAATCCACGCAGACCATCGCCCTTGGTACGCGGCACCACGTGGACGTGGAGGTGCGCGACGCTCTGTGAGACGACATTGTTCATCGCGACGAACGTGCCCTGGGCGCCGAGCCCGGAGGTGATCGCGTTGCCGACGCGCTTCGCAGCATCTAACAGCGGGACCATCAGATCCGTCGGCAGGTCGGCGAGCGTGATGAGGTGCTGGCGGGGGACCAGGAGCACGTGACCCTTGAACACCGGTCGTACGTCGAGGAAGCCCACGACGTGCTCCTCGTCGAGCACGATGGTCGCTTCGGCCGTCCCGGCGATGATGCCGCAGAACAGACAGTCGTCACTCATGGGTCGATCACATCACAGCGAGGGCACTAGGGTGGGGGCATGGCTGCCAAGAAGACCGCGAAGAAGAAGCCCAAGAGCGGCAACCCGGCGAAGCAGGCCGCGACCGACAAGGCTGCTCCGGCCACGAAGGCCAAGAAGGTCGCGAAGGCTGCTGCTCCCGAAAAGATCGAGGGCGACAAGCTCGACATGAAGGCGAAGTTCCGCGAGGCGCTGGAGAAGAAGAACGCGAGCCAGCACGCCTCCGCAGAGGGTGCTGACCACGACGGCAGCGAGAAGTCGCACGGAGCGACCGGCCCCACGATGGCGCCCGAGTTCCGCCGCAAGAGCGTCTGACCCGACCGGGTAACCTCGACAGGTGGCAACACCCGACTTCGCTGAGCAGACCAAGGCCCTCGACACGACCCTGACGTCGATCGAGAAGGTCCTCGACCTCGACTCCATCCGCGCCGAGATCGCGTCCCTCCAGGAGGAGGTCGGAGACCCCGGTCTCTGGGACGACCAGGCCAATGCCCAGCGCGTCACCAGCCGGCTCTCCACGCTGCAGGCCGAGGTCGAGCGCGTCACGGGTCTCCGTCAGCGTCTCGACGACGTCGAGATCATGCACGAGATGGCCGCCGAGGAGGGCGACGCCGCCGCCGAGGCCGAGGTCGCCGGCGAGCTCGTCAAGATCCAGAAGGCCATCGAGGCGCTCGAGGTCCGCACCCTGCTGTCGGGGGAGTACGACATGCGCGACGCGCTGGTGTCGATCCGTTCGGGCGCCGGGGGTGTCGACGCGGCCGACTTCGCGCTGATGCTGCAGCGCATGTACATCCGCTGGGCCGAGCGCCATGGCTACACCGTCGAGGTCTACGACACGTCATACGCCGAAGAGGCGGGCCTGAAGTCGACGACGTTCGCGATCAAGGCGCCCTATGCCTACGGCACGCTCTCGGTCGAGGCCGGCACGCACCGCCTCGTACGCATCTCGCCGTTCGACAACCAGGGACGCCGTCAGACGTCGTTCGCGGCGGTCGAGGTGGTGCCGGTGCTCGAGCAGACCGACGAGATCGACATTCCCGAAGAAGACATTCGCGTCGACGTCTACCGCTCGTCGGGCCCCGGCGGTCAGAGCGTCAACACGACGGACTCCGCCGTACGCCTCACGCACATCCCGACCGGCACGGTCGTCAGCTGCCAGAACGAGAAGAGCCAGCTGCAGAACAAGGCCAGCGCCATGGTCATCCTCAAGGCCAAGCTGCTCGCGCTCAAGAAGGCCGAGGAGCGGGCTCAGCTCGACGAGATGCGCGGAGACGTACAGGCGTCATGGGGTGACCAGATGCGCAACTACGTCCTCAACCCCTACCAGATGGTCAAGGACCTGCGCACCGAGTACGAGACCGGCAACACCCAGGCGGTGCTCGACGGCGAGATCGACGACTTCATCGAAGCCGGAATTCGTTGGCGCCGCAGCGCCGCCTAGCCCACGTACGTCTGGGTGGACGCCAGGTCACCGCCCCAACCAACGTGAGGTGAGCGGTGACTCAGCGTCCAGGAGGCACAGGCCGGTGGACGCCAGGTCACCGCCCCAGGACTAGTCGCCGGAGCTGAAGGCGGCGTCGAACGCCGCCTCTGGTGCGTCGAAGAGGTTCTTCTTCACGAACGCCAGCGCCTCAGGCGCTCCGAGCAGGCGATCCATGCCGGCGTCCTCCCACTCGATCGAGATGGGTCCGTCGTAGCCGATCGTGTTGAGCATGCGGAAGCACGCCTCCCACGGCACGTCACCGCGACCCGTCGAGACGAAGTCCCAGCCACGACGCGGGTCCGCCCACGGCAGGTGCGAGCCGAGACGGCCGTTGCGGCCGTTGCCGACCTGCTTCTTGGCGTCCTTGCAGTCGACGTGATAGATCCGGTCCTTGAAGTCCCACAGGAATCCGAGCGGGTCGAGGTCCTGCCAGACGAAGTGCGACGGGTCCCAGTTGAGGCCGAACGCCTCACGGTGACCGATCGCGTCCAGCGCCGCATGCGTCGTCCAGTAGTCGTACGCGATCTCGCTCGGGTGCACCTCGTGGGCGAAGCGGACGCCCTCCTCGTCGAACACGTCGAGGATGGGGTTCCAGCGATCGGCGAAGTCGGTGTAGCCCGCTGCGACCATTTCCTCGGACGCCGGCGGGAACATCGCGACGTACTTCCAGATCGCCGAGCCGGTGAAGCCGATGACGGTGTCGACGCCGAGCAGCTTGGCGGCGCGGGCGGTGTTCTTGAGCTCCTGAGCAGCGCGCTGGCGTACGCCCTCAGGATCGCCGTCGCCCCAGATGCGTGACGACAGGATGCCCTCGTGGCGACCGTCGATCGGGTCGTCGCAGACGGCCTGACCCGTGAGGTGGTTGGAGATCGCGTAGACCTTGAGCCCGTTCTTCTCCAGGATGTCGTGGCGCGACTTCACGTACGCGGGGTCCTCCACGGCCTGCCATGGGTCGAAGTGGTCGCCCCAGCAGGCGATCTCGAGTCCGTCATATCCCCACTCGCCGGCGAGCCGGGCAACTTCCTCGAAGGGGAGGTCGGCCCACTGGCCGGTGAACAGTGTGATCGGGCGTGCCATCTCAAGCTCCTGTCGGGTGGGTCTTGCCATCGTCTGCGCTCGCCGCCACGGCGTCGAGCACGCGTTGTACGGCGAGGCCGTCGGCAAAGGAAGGTACGGGGTCGTTGCCCGCGGCGATGTCGTTGACGAAGTCGACGACCTGGTGGGTGAAGCCGTGCTCGTAGCCGAGTCCGTGACCCGGGGGCCACCATGCGGCGATGTAGGGGTGCGAGGCCTCCGTGACGATGATCCGGCGGAAGCCGGAGATCGCGGGGTCCTCGGTGCGGTCGAAGAACTCGAGTACGTTCATGTCCTCGAAGTCGAACGCCAGCGAGCCCTTCGAGCCGTTGACCTCGAGCCGCAGCGCGTTCTTGCGACCCGTGGCGAACCGGGTCGCCTCGAACACGCCGATGGCGCCGTCGACGAAGCGGGCGGTGAAGACGGCCGCATCGTCGACGGTCACCGGTCCACGCTCTGCGTCGGAGCTGGAGGACCCCCCGAGCGTCGCGTGATCGCCCGCGATGGGGCGCGTCTTGACGAACGTCTCCATGAGCCCGCTGACCGAGGCGATCTGCGAGCCGGTGACGAACTGAGCCATGTCGATGATGTGGGCTCCGATGTCCCCGAGAGCGCCGGAGCCTGCTTTGTCCTTGTCGAGGCGCCAGTTGAGCGGCGCGTTCTCGTCGGTGAGCCAGTCCTGGAGGTACTGGGCGCGTACGTGGCGGATCGTGCCGAGCCGACCTTCGGCCACGAGGCGCTGGGCAAGCGCCACGGCGGGCGTACGGCGGTAGGTGAAGCCGACCATGGCGCGTACGCCGTTCTTGGCGGCGTCGGCAGCGGCGGCGGCCATGGCCTCGGCCTCGGCGACGGTGTTGGCGAGCGGCTTCTCGCAGAGCACGTGCTTGCCGGCCTTGAGCGCCTCGATGGCGATCTCGGCGTGCGTGTCGCCGGGGGTGCAGATGTCGATGACCTGGATGTCGTCGCGCGTGAGCAGCGAGCGCCAGTCGGTCTCGACGGACTCCCAGCCGAAGCGCAGGGCGACCTGGCCGGCGGCGTCCTCGTTGCGGCCGCAGATGGCAGCCATGCGCGGGTGCAGGGGGAGGTCGAAGAATGCGGGGGCGGTGCGCCACGCCTGCGAGTGGGCGGCGCCCATGAAGGCGTAGCCGACCATGCCGATCCCGAGGTCGGTGCGTGCGTCAGTCATGTGCCTTGCCTTCCGGAAGGTTCAGGGGAGGGGGGAAGAGGTGGTGTGGGGGCCTGCGCGTCAGCTGAGTTCACGGCAGCGTGACGCGCAGGCCCCGGCCTGTCAGGACTCGAACGCCGAGTCGAGGTAGTCGTCGACGTTGGCCTTGGTGACCACCGGTGCCGACAGCTTGATCTGACGCGGCACCTCCACCTCGGCGAGGTCGGAGAGCGACTTGCCCTGGACCAGCAGGCGGGCCAGCTTGACGCCATCGGCAGCCTGCGTCGACGGGTAGATGACCGTAGCCTTCAGCACCGTGTTGTCAGCCTTGATGTCGCGCATGACGTTGGCCGAACCGGCGCCACCGATCATGACGAACTCGTCGCGGTTGGCGTTCTTGATGGCGGCGAGCACGCCGACACCCTGGTCGTCATCGTGGTTCCACAGGTAGTCGATCTTCGGAGCAGCCTGCAGCAGGTTCGAGGCAGCCTTCTCGCCCGACTCGACCGTGAACTCGGCGGCAACGCGGTTGTTGACCTTGAGTCCACAGACCTTGAGTGCGTCGGCGAATCCGCGCGAGCGGTCCTGCGTCAGGGGCAGCGAGTCGATGCCGGCGATCTCGGCGACGACCTTGTTCTTGTCGCCCTTGGCCTGCTCGCACACGAACGTACCGGCGGAGACACCCATGCCGTAGTTGTCACCCAGCACCGTGGTGCGGGCGGCGAACGGCGAGTTGAACTCACGGTCGACGTTGATGACGACGATTCCGGCGTCCATGGCCTTGCGGGCCACGGCCGTCATCGCTGCGCCGTCGAACGGCAGGAGGACGATCGCGTCGACCTTGTCGTTGATGAACGTCTCCACCTGCGAGATCTGCAGGTTGACGTCGTTGGTGCCCTCGGCGACCTTGAGGTCGATGTCGTCGTACTCCTTGGCCTGGGCGATCGCCGACTTGGTGATGGAGCCCATCCAGCCGTGGTCGGCGGCGGGAGCCGAGAAGCCGATGACGACCTTGTCGCCCGACTTGTCGTTGTCAGTGTTGCTCTTGCCGATGGCGTCGCTGGTGTCGTCGTCGCCGCCGGAACCGTTGGTACACGCTCCGAGTACGAGCGTCGCCGCCGCGAATGCGCCGACAAGGGCGAAGGCGCGGCGCCTCCGTGGATGGATGGTGGACATGTGTGACTCCTGTTGTGATGGGTTGTGACGTGGTGGTGCGGTGAATCAGGTCCTGCGGTTCGCGATGCGCTGCTGGAGAAGCACAGCGACCACGATGATCACGCCCTTCGCGACGTTCTGCGTCGACGTCGACAGGTTGTTGAGCGTGAAGACATTGGTGAGGGTCGTGAGGATCAGGACGCCGAACAGCGTCCCGACGACGGTGCCCCGGCCACCGCTCAGCAGCGTGCCGCCGATGACCACGGCCGCGATGGCATCGAGCTCGAGGAGCTGGCCATGGGTCGAGGACCCGGTCGTCGTACGCGACATCAGCATGATCGCGGCGACGCCGCAGGTCGCGCCGAGCAGCGTGTAGAGGTAGACCGTGTGCCGCTGCACCTTGATGCCGGCGAGACGGGCCGCCTCCGGGTTGCCGCCGACGGCGAACGTACGGCGCCCGAACGTCGTGCGGTTGAGCAGGAACCAGCCGCCCAGCGTGACCAGCGCGAACATGTAGACGATCACGGGGATGCCGAGCGGTTCGGCGCCGAAGAAGTCGGTGAAGCCCTGGTTGGTGATGATCTGGGTCTTGCGATCGGCGATGAGCTCAGCGAGGCCGCGAGCGGACGCCAGCATCGCCAGCGTCGCGATGAACGGGACAACCCTGCCGTACGCGACCAGCACCCCGTTGATCAGTCCGCATGCCGATCCGACGACCACCGCGGCGAACACCATCGCGATCCAGCCGATGTCGTCTGCCATCGCCTGGGTGCCGGTGGTGGTCGCCCACACGGAGGCCAGCGCGAGGATCGCTCCGACCGACAGGTCGATGCCGCCGCCGGTGATCACGAACGTCATGCCGACCGCGACGACGCCGAGCACGGCGGCGAGACGCAGGATCGTCAGCACGTTGTCGGTGCTGGCGAACCGGTCGCCGGTGGTGGCGATACCGACGACGCACACGATGACCAGTGCGATGACGAGTCCGAGGTTGCGGACGACGCCGAGCGATATGCCACGGTCCTCGCGGGTCTTGGTGTCTTCTGCCTGAACGGTGCTCACGCCGAAACCTCCGTTGAAAAAGGCACGGTACGGAGGCCTCGGTGTGAGTGACTCATGGTTCGTTCGCTGCGCTCTCTCACGCTACGTCTCCTTGGATCATCTGCTGGTCGTCATGGGTGGCGAGGATGCGGTCGAGCACGCCCGACGAGTCGATCTCGGTGCTGGGTCCTTCGTGCACCACGTGTCCGTCGGCGACGACGAGCACGCGGTCCGAGAGTCCGAGGACCTCGTCGATGTCACTCGACACGATGACGAGGGCGACGCCGGAGTCGGCGAGCTCGCGGATCAGGTTGTAGATCTCCGAGCGGGCTCCGACGTCGACACCTCGTGTCGGCTCGTCGAGCAGCAGCACCCTGCACGACCGCAGCAGCCAACGGGCCAGGACGACCTTCTGCTGGTTGCCGCCCGAGAGCGTGCGGATGATGCGTTCGGGGGCGTCGGGACGTACGTCGACCGACTTCGCCGCCTCATGGGCTGCACGACGCTCGGCGCCGTCCTTGGAGATGCCGTAGCGCGCGAAGCGGGTGAGGCTGGCGAGCGAGATGTTGCGGTAGACCGCGTCGTCGAGGATCAGGCCCTGCGACTTGCGCTCCTCGGGGCAGAGGCCGAGTCCCGCCGCGACGGCGGCATCGACCGATCCGTTGCGCAGCTTCTTGCCATCGACCGTGACGGAGCCGCGAGTGGCGTGGCGGGCGCCGTAGACGGTCTCGATGATCTCGCTGCGCCCCGCGCCGACGAGACCGGCTATGCCGACGATCTCGCCGGGACGTACGTCGAACGACACGTCGTCGAACTCCTGGTCGCGCCCGAGGCCGGCCACCTGCAGCAGGGGAGGAGCTTCGGGAAGGTCGGTGGTACGTCGCGGGAACACCGACGACACGGTCCGACCTGTCATCAGCGTGATGAGCTCGGAGGTCGGGGTGTCCTTGGCGGACAGGTCGGTGGCGACGGTCTTGCCGTCCTTGAGCACCGTGAGGCGGTCACCGACACGGCGGATCTCCTCGAGGCGGTGCGAGATGTAGATGATCGCGGCCCCGCTGGCTCGCAGGTCATCGACAACCGTGAACAGACCGTCGACCTCGCCCGGGTCGAGAACGGCGGACGGCTCGTCCATCACGATGACGCGCGCGTCGTGTGACAGCGCGCGGGCCATCGAGACGATCTGTTTGCCGGCTGCCGACAGGCTGCCGACCTCGCGGGTCGGCCGGATCTCGGGATGGCCCAGGCGGGCGAGCAGCTCGCGGGCCTTCTTGTTCATGTCGGAGTCGCGGGTCACGCCACCATGGGCCATCTCGTGGCCGAGGAAGATGTTGTCGGCGACGCTGAGCCCGTCGATCAGGTCGAGCTCCTGGTAGATCGTCGCGACGCCGGTCGCCAGCGCGGCGATCGGATCGGCGAACGTGACGGGCTCGCCCTCCCACAGGATCGTTCCTTCGTCGACGCCGTGGGCCCCCGACAGGATCTTGATCAGGGTGGACTTGCCGGCACCGTTCTGGCCGAGCAGGCAGTGAACTTCGCCCGCGCGAACCACGAGGTCGACGCCGTCCAGGGCGCGTACGCCGGGGAACTCCTTGACGATGCCGCGCATCTCGAGCAGAGCTGTTGCCATGGCCGTGACCCTAGTCACACCTTTTGCTTTTCGTCAAGCAGAAGTATGTTGTTCGTCGACACACTTGACTCGACGCGTTGCCTGAAGGAGGCGTGGTTTACTCATGGCCATGACCGTGCCCCCCGGGCTTCCCCCCACGCTCGCCGGCACCGGAGACCTGTTCCAGCTGCTGCGCGACGGACGCCCCCGCACCCGCGCCGAGCTCGCCCAGCAGTCGTCCCTCGCCCGCTCGACCGTGACAGCTCGCGTGGACGCGCTGCTGGCATCCGGACTGCTCTCGCCCGTCGGAGAGGCTGCTTCAACGGGTGGCCGGCCACCCACGCGGTTCGCGCTCAACCGCGACAACCGGGTCGTGATCGCGATCGACCTGGGTGCCTCGCACGCCAGTGTCGCGGTCACCGACCTCTCCGGACGCATCCTCAAGGAGAAGACCGTCGAGAGCGACATCGCCGATGGTCCCGAGATCGTCCTCGACCTGGTCACCAGGATCGCCCTGGGGCTTCTCGAGGACATCGACCGGCCCGTACGTGACGTCGCGGGCGTCGGCATCGGCGTACCCGGACCCGTGGAGCACGCCACCGGCCGCCCGGCAAACCCGCCGATCATGCCGGGCTGGCACGACTTCGACATCCCCGAGGAGCTCGGCAAGACGTTCGGCGGGCCGGTGCTCGTCGACAACGACGTCAACCTGATGGCCCTCGGCGAGTTCGTCACGTCGTGGCAGTCCGCGCAGCACCTGCTGCTGGTCAAGGTCGCCACAGGTATCGGTGCCGGAGTCATCGCCGACGGGCGACTCATGCGCGGCGCGCTCGGTTCGGCCGGCGACCTCGGTCACGTCCAGGTCGCCGGCGCGCCCGACGACGTGGTGTGCCGCTGCGGCAACGTCGGCTGCCTCGAGGCGGTCGCCGCCGGCCCCGCGATCGCCGCCAAGCTCAGCGCGCTCGGGCTCGACGTTGACGGGTCCCAGGGCATCGTCGACGCGGTGGCGGCGGGCGACATCGCGGCGCTGCAAGCCGTACGAGAGGCCGGTCGCGACCTCGGCACGGTCCTCGCCACCTGTGTCAACCTGCTCAACCCGTCGGTGATCGTCATCGGCGGGAAGCTCTCGGAGGCGGGCGAGTACCTTCTTGCCGGCGTACGCGAGGTCGTCTACCGGCGGTCGCTGCCGCTGGCCACGCACGACCTGCGCATCGTGAGCACCCAGGTCGGCAGCCAGGGTGGCATCCTCGGCGCCAGTGCCATGGTCATCGATGCGGTACTGGCACCGCGTGCCGTCGACGACTACGTCGCCCAGCGCACGGCCTGACCTCCGCGAGCCTTCCCAGCCTCGTGGCACCGTCTGCCTAGACTCGATCGAGTGATTCGATTCGACAAGGTCACCAAGACCTATCCCGGCCAGAAGCGCCCTGCGCTCGACGCCCTCGATCTCGAGATCGAGAAGGGCGAGTTCGTCTTCCTGGTCGGCGCCTCCGGATCCGGCAAGTCGACGTTCCTTCGGCTGATCCTGCGTGAGACCACACCGACCACCGGGCGCGTGTATGTCGCCGGCAAGGAGATCAACAAGCTCTCGAGCTGGAAGGTCCCCAAGCTGCGCCGCCAGGTCGGCACGGTGTTCCAGGACTTCCGGCTGCTGCCCAACAAGACCGTGTCGGAGAACGTCGCGTTCGCCCTGCAGGTCATCGGCAAGTCGCGCAGCGAGATCGCCAAGGTCGTTCCCGAGACCCTCGAGATGGTCGGCCTGGAGGGCAAGGGTCACCGCATGCCCGACGAGCTCTCCGGTGGTGAGCAGCAACGCGTCGCGGTCGCCCGCGCGTTCGTCAACCGGCCGATGATCCTGATCGCCGACGAGCCCACCGGCAACCTCGACCCCGGCACCAGCGTCGGCATCATGAAGCTCCTCGACCGCATCAACCGCACCGACACGACCGTCGTCATGGCGACCCATGACTCCTCGATCGTCGACCAGATGCGCAAACGCGTCATCGAGCTCGAAGGCGGGCTGATCGTGCGCGACGAGGCCCGCGGCATCTACGGCTACCAGAACTGAGGCATTCATGAGAGCCACACTGAGCGAGCTGGGCCAGAGCCTTTCGCGCAACAAGTCCATGACGATCTCGCTGGTCGTCACGATGACGGTGTCCCTGCTGCTCGTGTCGCTGGGTCTGCTGATCAACAGCCAGGTCAACCGCACCGAGAAGTACTTCGGCGACAAGCTGCAGGTGCAGGTCAACCTCTGCACCAAGAACTCCCCAAGCACCAACTGCATCGGCGGCGTCGCGACCGACGACCAGAAGGCAGCGGTCAAGGCGGCGCTCAACGACAACCCCGAGGTCAAGTCGTTCGACGTCCGTACGCCGACCGACAACTACGAGCGCGCCCGCGCACTGCTCGGCCAGTCCGACAGCGGCAAGGCCCAGCTCGAGACGCTCGGCCCCGACTCGTTCCCCGAGTCCTACTTCGTCACGCTCAAGGACGCCCAGAAGTACGACGGCGTGGTGAGTCAGCTCTCCGGCATGGACGGCGTCGGCAACGTCAACTCGCTCAAGAAGCTGCTGGGGCCGCTGTTCGACATCCTGCGCAACATGAAGTGGGCGTCGTGGGGCATCGCAGGCTTGCTGGTGCTCGCGGCGATCCTGCAGGTGTCCAACACGATCCGGATGACGGCGTTCGCGCGGCGGCGTGAGATCGGCATCATGCGACTCGTCGGTGCCTCGAGCTGGCACATCCAGCTGCCGTTCGTGCTCGAGTCGCTGCTCGCCGCATTGATCTCGGCGACGTTGGCCGCGGCGGCGCTCGTCGGCTTCATGTACGTCGTCGTGTACGGCTATCTCCGAGACACCCTGGGGACGTTGACCACATGGGTCGGGTGGCGCGAAGCAGGTCTCGCGATCGGCGGGACGACGCTCCTCGCACTCTTGCTGGCGCTGATTCCGACACTCGTGATGACGCGCAAATACCTCGACGTCTGAGAGAAATGACCTAGAGTCACTCTTGTCACTGTTTCAACAGCAGTAACACCACGACAGTCTCGTACGCGAGAAACTTCCCCCAAGGTCGAGGTCATGTTCAGGTCCAGGCACAAGTCCGTGATGGCAGCTCTGCTTGCCGTCGTGATGATGGCGGCTGTCTCCAGCCCTTCTCTCGCCGACTCCAAGAGCGACCTCGAGAAGAAGCAGGAGGAAGCCAACGCGGCAGCCAAGGAGGCCAAGAAGGCGCTCGACGGTTCGACCAAGGAGTACAACGCGGCCGTGCTCGCGCTGCGTGCCGCACAGGCCAAGCTCGATGCCGCGGAAAACCAGCTCGGCAAGACGCGCGGACTCCTCGCCGTTGCCCAGCAGGTCGATGCGCAGATGCAGGCCAAGCTGCTGGTCAGCCAGGCCAACCTCGACGGCGCCGTCGCCAAGCTCAAGCAGGGCGAGACCGAGCTCAATGAGTCCGAGGCGAAGGTCGAGCAGTTCACGGTCGAGAACCTCCAGCAGGGTGATCCCG
This sequence comes from Aeromicrobium panaciterrae, assembly GCF_039537165.1. GTDB lineage: Bacteria > Actinomycetota > Actinomycetes > Propionibacteriales > Nocardioidaceae > Aeromicrobium > Aeromicrobium panaciterrae. The sequence continues at coordinate 2,528,571 of NZ_BAAAZZ010000002.1, forward strand.
GCATGCGCGCCTTCGGCGACCTGCTCCGCGGCGAGGACCCAGCGAAGTTCACCGAGCAGATGAACCTCAACGACTCCGTCAGCGACGCTCAGCTCGCCACGATGCAGGGACTCGCCGCCACCAAGGTGCTGCTCGAGGTCAAGCGCAACGAGGTGCAGAAGCTCCGCGACATCGTCAAGAAGCAGCGTGCCGAAGCCGCGGCCAACCTCGTACGCAAGACCAAGCTCGAGGCCCAGGCGCAGGATCAGCGCGACACGATCTCCGGGCTCGTCGCCGCGCGCGAAAAGGCGAAGGGCTCTGCAGCGGCGACCAAGGCCGAGGACGAGAAGAAGTACCGCGAGGAAGTCGCCGAGCGCAACCGTCTCGAGGCGCAGATCCAAGCGTTGGTCAACAACGGCGGCTCCAATCCGGGCGGCGACGGCCAAGGCACTCTGTCACGGCCCGTCAACGGTCCGATCACCTCGCCGTACGGCATGCGCTTGCACCCCATCACCCACGTCTACAAGCTGCACGACGGGACGGACTTCGGCGTCCCCTGCGGCACTCCGGTACGCGCGGCGGCCAGCGGCACGATCATCAGCCAGTACTACAACGGTGCCTACGGCAACCGGGTGATCCTCAACAACGGCACGATGCGCGGCGTGAACGTCGTGACCACCTACAACCACCTGAGCCGCTTCAAGAAGCGCGCCGGCCAGCACGTCAGCCGTGGCGAGGTCATCGCCTACTCCGGCACGACGGGCTACTCGACCGGCTGCCACCTGCACTTCATGGTCCTGGTCAACGGCCACACGACCAACCCGATGAACTGGCTCTAGGACCGAATGCCGGTCGTCGAGTCCAGCGTGATCCTGGGAGTGGACCACGCCACCGCGTTCGCCGTGTCGCAGACGACCGGCGAGACACGGCTGCGCTGGGACCCGTTCATCAACGAGCAGCACCTGATGGACGGTGCGACGAAGCCGGCCAAGGGCGTGCGCACGTCGACGCAGCACCGGTTGAAGGTGTTGCGGATGATCAGCGTGTACGTGTCGTACAACCCGCCATCCAATGTCGGCATGAAGATGATCGACGGGCCGTGGTTCTTCGAGTCCTTCGCCGGCGGGTGGCGGTTCGCGCCCGAACCTGGCGGCGGTACGCGCGCGACCTGGCGCTACAGCTTCAGGTGCCGGCCACGCTGGCTCGCGCCGATCGCCGAGCGGATCGGCAGGTGGGTCCTGCAGCGTGACATCGACCGCCGGATCAGTGGATTCGCCCGAGGTTGCTCCGACTCGGAGGTGCTGGCCGCCGTTCGCGCATCTTCTCCATGAGAGAATTGACCCGTGGCCAAAGAGGTGGGGCGCAAGGTTGTTGCGCAGAACAAGAAGGCGCGCCACGACTATCACATCGAAGACACGTTTGAGGCCGGTCTGGTCCTCACCGGAACCGAGGTGAAGTCGTTGCGTGCTGGTCGCGCATCCCTGGTCGACGGATTCGGCGAGGTCGAGCGCGGCGAGGCCTGGCTGCTGCACGTCCACATCCCCGAATACACGCAGGGCACCTGGACCAACCACGAGACCCGCCGGCGCCGCAAGATGCTGCTGCACCGCACCGAGATCGAGCGCATCGAGCGCCGCACCACCGAGAAGGGGCTGACGATCGTCCCGCTCTCGCTCTACTTCAAGGACGGCCGCGCCAAGGTCGAGATCGCGCTGGCACGGGGCAAGAAGACGTACGACAAGCGTCACGCCATCGCCGAGCGTACGGCCACCCGCGAGGCGGAGCGCGACCTCGGTCGCCGCCTCAAGGGCATCCACTAGTGCAGGACGACCAGCTCCCTGAGCTGGCCGCGGGGCTCGGCATTCCCGGGCTGTTCGACGTGCACGTGCACTTCATGCCGCCGGCGATCCTCGCCAAGGTGTGGGCCTACTTCGACTCCGCCGGACCGCTGCTCGGCCGTTCGTGGCCCATCACCTATCGCGGCACCGACGAAGAACGCGTCGAGCAGCTGCGCGCGATGGGCGTCAAGAAGTTCTCGTCGATGTCCTATGCGCACAAGCCCGGCATCGCTGCATACATGAACGACTGGACGCGTGGCTTCGCCGAGCGGACGCCCGACACGCTCTGGTCGGCGACCTTCTATCCCGAGCCCGACGCGCAGACGTACGTCTCAGCGCTCATCGAAGACGGCGTCGAGCTGTTCAAGGCGCACCTGCAGGTCGGTGACTTCGCCGCGAACGATCCACTGCTCGAGCCCGTATGGGGCGCGCTCGCCGACAGCGGCACGCCGATCGTGCTGCATGCCGGCTCCGGACCGGCTCCCGGCAACCACACGGGGCCGGCCGGGATCGCCGACGTGCTCGGCCGCCACCCATCGCTCAACGTCGTCATCGCGCACCTGGGAATGCCGGAGTATGCGGAATTCCTCGATCTCGCCAGCCGTTATGCGGGGGTGCGACTCGACACCACGATGGCGTTCGTCGACTTCTGGGACGGCCCGGCACCCGCGGAGATCACTCCGCGACTCGTCGACCTGCAGGACAGGATCTTGTTCGGAACGGACTTCCCCAACATCCCCTACGCGTACGCTCACCAGGTCGAGGCTCTGCAACGGCTCGACCTCGGCGACGATTGGATGGCAGACGTGCTCTGGAACAACAGCGTCAAGCTTTTTGGTGCACCGTGAGGCTCGCCAGCGCGCAGGGCAAGTGGCTGCTCGCCGCAATGATCCTCGGCTCGGGCATGGCATTCCTCGACGGCTCGATCGTCGGTCTCGCACTGCCCGCGATCGACAAGGACCTCGATGCCGGTGTTGCTGGATTGCAGTGGACCGTCAACGCCTACACGCTCACGCTCGCCGCGTTGATCCTCGTCGGCGGCTCGCTGGGTGACCGGCTGGGCCGTCGCAAGGTGTACGTGGTCGGTGTCGCGTGGTTCGCCCTCGCCTCGGTCCTGTGCGCTGCTGCGCCGACGATCGAGGTGCTGGTCGCCGCTCGCGGGCTGCAGGGCATCGGCGCGGCGCTCCTCACGCCCGGCAGCCTCGCGATCATCTCGGCGTCGTTCGTCGAGGAGGACCGGGGCAAGGCGATCGGCGCCTGGTCCGGACTCGCGGGTGTCACGACCGCGATCGGACCGCTGGCCGGCGGCTGGCTCGTCGACGCTGTCGGTTGGCGCTCGATCTTCTGGCTCAACGTCCCGCTCGCCGCTGCCGTGATCTGGCTGTCGGTGAAGCATGTGCCGGAGACCAAGGGAGAGCAGGGCAAGCTCGACCTGACGGGTGCCGCACTGGCTGCCGGGGGACTGGCGCTGCTGACGTACGGACTGGTCGAGAAGTCCTGGACGTGGTCGATCGGCGGAATCGCGCTGATGGCGGTCTTCGTGGTGCACCAGAAGCTCTCACCGCACGCGTTGATCCCGCTCAGCCTGTTCACCGATCGTGTGTTCACGGCGGCCAACATCTGCACGTTCGCGATCTACGGCGCACTGAGCGGCTCGATGTTCCTGCTCGTGCTGCAGCTCCAGTACGTCAGCGGCTACAGCCCGCTCGAGGCCGGGCTCGCCACGATCGCGATCACGATCCTGATGCTGCTGTTCTCGTCCAAGGCGGGTGAGCTCGGCGCCAAGATCGGTCCACGCTGGCCCATGACGATCGGCCCGATCGTGTCGGCAGCCGGTCTGTTGATGCTGCTCGGCGTCGGCGAAAGCCCCAACTTCTGGATCGACGTGCTGCCCGGTTCAATCGTCTTCGGTGCCGGCATCACGTTGCTCGTCGCACCGCTGACGACGGCGGTGCTGGCTGCTGCTCCGATGGACCAGACCGGCATCGCGTCGGGCATCAACAACGCCGTCGCCCGTACGGCATCGCTCCTCGCAGTTGCCGCCATCCCGCCCATCGCGGGCATCGCGGGCGCGAACTTCTCCGACCCCGAGGTCTTCTCGCCCGGTTATCGCACCGGCATGTGGATCTGTGCCGGAATGCTGGTGGTCGCAGGTCTTTGCGCCATGACGCTGATCCACGGCCGCAAGGTCAGCCCAGCGGCGCTGCAGTCCGACTGAACGGCCCGGCCAGCCGGCCCCCCGCGAGTGGTGCAAACGCGGGTTTTTGAGACGGCGCGTCTCCCGGACCTGCACCACTCGCGCTCCGGTTTGCACCACTGGCCGTGGCTCGGACGGAATGTGAGGCTGGGTCGTGTCGTTGCGGCGGAGTAGTATGTAATGCAGTTGCTTCGGCGGCTTTGAAAATTCAAGAGGGGCTGATCGGTTTCGACTAAGGTCGTTCGATTCAGGAGAAGCGGGTAGAGGATCCAGGGTTATCTCTTTAACGATCTCTGGAAACCAACAAGTGCCGATTCCAAGCGCACTGACTTCGCCCTCGCTGCCTAAGCGATAGGTGAAGCGTTGGCCTGGGGGCGTTCCCGCCCCAGATCACCAACGTCATCTAGGGGACTTGCTGGACACACCACGTCGCAGGGTGTGTCCGGGACTCTTATGCGACTGAGCCTGTCGGAGACGTGTTCGTCCGAGCTCCGGGGCCGAGAAAAGCGCTAGACGAACTACACCCGTAGAAGCCCTGACTCAGCGCCATAGGACCCGGGTTCGATTCCCGGCAGCTCCACGAATGACGACGCCCCACTCACCCCGGTTTTGGGTGAGTGGGG
>NZ_BAAAZZ010000002.1:2533336-2735597 GCF_039537165.1 Aeromicrobium panaciterrae
GTTGCTGCGCGAGGGATCCCGGCAGCTCCACGACGAAACAGGACCTCCGTCCACAGGGCGGAGGTCCTTCGTCGTGCTCGTGAAACAAGCAGGGTGAATCGAGTCGGGCCCCACCAACGCAACGTCGTGACCTCGGTCAGTGCGTGACCACGACTTTGCCCTTGGCATTGCCCTGCTCTACGTAGGTCATTGCCTCGACGGTCTCGTCGAAATCGAACGTTCGATCAAGCACCGGCCGAAGAGCGCCGGACTCATACAGTGTGGCGATGTCGGCCAACTGCTTGCCGTCGGCTCTCATGAAAAAGAACGAGTAACGTACTCCGAGGCTTTTGGCCTTGCGGCGGATCTTGCGACTCAGTAGTCCCATGACCGGTGCCAAGATTGGCTGGCCGAGCTGCTTTGCGAACGACGCGTCTGGCGGGCCAACGACGCTGATTGCCAGACCGCCACGCTTGAGAACAGTGAGGGACTTCTCGAGATTGGCTCCGCCGAGCGAGTCGAGTACGACGTCATATCCGGCGATGACGTCCGAGAAGTCCTTGCTGGTGAAGTCAATGACCTCGTCGGCACCCAGATCGTAGGCTCGATCCACCTCAGTCGTGTGCGCCGTGGTTGCGACATAGGCGCCCAGGTGCTTGGCAAGCTGGACCACCGTCGAGCCGAGGCCACCTGCACCAGCGTGGACCAAGATCTTTTGTCCCGGCTGGAGCTGGGCAAGTTCGACCAAGGTCTGCCATGCAGCCAGAGCCACGAGTGGAACTGCCGCGGCTTCCTCAAACGACAGGGTGCTCGGCTTGAGCGCGACGTCGTCTTCGTGGATCGCAATGAATTCGGCGAAGGTTCCAATGCGAAGATCGCGCGGGCGCGAGTAGACCTCGTCCCCGACCTTGAAGTTCTGGACGTCGGCGCCGACCTCGGTGATGACGCCAGAAACGTCATGGCCCAGCACGAAGGGGCGCTTGTATTTGAGGAGCTGCTTGAATTCCCCGTTGCGCACCATCTTGTCCAGAGGGTTGATGCTGGCCGCCCGGATTGCCACCAATACGTCTTGAGACCCGGTCACGGGACGTGGAACTTCGGCGGCCTTCAGCGTGTCCTCGCCGTACTTGCTCACGATGAACGCCTTCATGTCTTCCTTCTTTCATTGGTCGTGTTGCAACTCTACTATAACCAAGTTATTCTCGCCGGATGGTGAATCAGAGCTTGGCCGGAAAGCGACTTGTCATCACGGGTGCGGCTCGCGGCATCGGCGAGCAAGTAGCTCGTCAGGCGGCCGCACGCGGGGCGTCGGTCGGTGTCATTGGACTGGAGCCCGAACGCCTTGCAGCACTGGCCGGTGATCTGGGTCCGATGGCGACCTGGCAGGAAGCCGACGTACGCGAGGTCGACTCACTCCGAGCCGCGATCGACGGGTGTGCGGCGACCCTCGGGGGTATCGATGTGATCGTCGCCAACGCAGGAATCGTGTCGTATGGAACGGTGCGCCATGCGGATGAAGCGGTTTTCGAGCGCGTCATCGACATCAATCTGAATGGCACCTTTCGTACTCTCAAGTACGCGACGCCCCATCTCGAACGAAGCAAGGGGCACGCGGTCGTCATCGCGTCTGCGCTGTCATTCCTTGCGCTGCCGGCGATGTCCTCATACTCGTCGAGCAAAGCTGGTGTCGAGATGCTTGCACTTGCCTATCGCCAAGAAGTCGCCCATCTGGGCATCACCGTTGGCTTGGTTCACCCATCCTGGATCGAGACCGACCTGGTCAAGGGTGCCGAAGCGGATCTGCCATCGTTCCCAGCCATGCGCAAAGATCTCCCCTACCCGGGCAAGGTCACGACTCGAGTCGACCAGGCAGCCGAGGCGATCGTGAGTGGGCTCATCCGCCGACGCTCCAGGGTGTACGTGCCGCGCGCCGTGGGCGCTGCAGGTTGGGGCAAGTCCCTTCTGGGCTCCCCTGCGGCATGGCTTTGGTCACGGCGCTTCGCTGCGAAGTGGGTGCCTACGCTTGAGCGTGAGATTGCCGAACTTGGCCGCAATGATCAAGTGGCGCCCAGCATCAACGCGCGAGACTAAGGTTGAGCGCCATCTCGTGGGAGGCCAAGGCGGATGCGCGCTCATCTCCGAGCCCGACGCAGAATGTCACGCCCATCGGGAGGAGGACTTCTTTCACGGGGTCGTTGAAGTCGGTGAAGTGGTTGGCCAGTTCCAAGGTGATGTATCCATGGACGAAACTCCACAGTGCTGCGGCCACTGCCACCGGATCGATGTCAGAAACTCGGCCCGAGGCGGCGACCCGTTCGCATGCACCGGTGACGTGCGCGTACGCCGACTGAAACGCTGGGGAGTGGCCGCTCAGGACTTCAGACTTCCCGCGAGTTGGCCTGTAGGTGGCGCGGTTGGACAGTCCGAACATGGCGTCATACAGGTGAGGGTTGGCTCGCGCCATGGCGCGAGCCACGAGAGCCATACCAAAGAGGTCGGCGATCGGGTCGTCGGTGATCTCAGCCTGCTCGAAGCTCCGCCGCATCTCGTCGAAGCCGTAGTCAACGGTGGCGCGAAGGAGTTCTGGAATGCCCCCGAAATGGCTGTAGACGACCATCGTCGACATGCCCGCCTCCGCTGCGACCGTGCGGGCCTTGATGGCAGAGGGGCCCTCGGAGGCCAGCAGGCTGATGGTCGCTTGGATCAAGCGCTCTGGAATGCCGCTCGGCATCGGTTCCTCCGACATGGGTCTCATATTTGCATCGGTCGTGTCCTGGTCACGCATCGCCATCGAAAAAGAACGGTTGCCCTTTGGAGATAACCTCGTTATTCTAGCGACGCTAGCACACTCCACCCACCAAGGATTCAGTCATGGCAGCAGAAGTCAGAGGCAATCTCGACGTCGAGAATCACGGGTCCGTGCTGGTCGCGCGTATCGACGGCGGCCCCCTCGGCTTGTTCGGCAATCAGATCGCCGAGCAGCTGGACGCATTGGTTGATCGGGCCGACGCTGACCCAGATATCCATGCCATCGTTTTCACCGGCACCCATCCGGACCGGTTTGTCAGCCATGCCGAAGTTCGCTGGCTACAAGAAGGCGGCGCCAAGGTGCCATCGGTTGGCCGCAAAGGCGCGTCGGCACTCTCGCGTACCGCCAAGGGCGTCACCCGCACGGGAGGTATGAAGCCCCTGCTTGGAAGAACGCCACTGTGGCCCGCCGTGCAACTGGAGCGACTTCACCGAACATTCCTGAAGATGAATCGCAGCGGGGTCATCTTCATCGCGGCGCTCAATGGTTCGGCTCTGGGTTTGGGTGCCGAGTTCAGCTGGGCCAACGACCTGCGAGTCATGGCTGACCGTGATGACATCTTTATCGGCCAACCCGAAGTCTTGCTGGGAATCATGCCGGGCGGTGGTGGCACCCAGCGGTTGACCCGACTGGTCGGCACGCATCGTTCGCTCGTCGCCATTCTCGAGGGCAAGCCGTTTACGCCAGCCGAGGCATTGGCGAACGGCGCAGTCGACGACGTCGTTGCTCCTGATCAGGTGCTGTCTCGCGCGATTGAACTCGGCGAGCATTTTGGCTCGCGGGCGAAGGAGTCACGGGCATCGATCAAGCGCGCGGTCTACTTCGGTGGCTCGATGTCACTGACCGACGGGCTCCATGTCGAAAGCACAGAGTTCCTCACCACCGCGCTGTCCACGATTGGCCAAGAATTGATGCTCGACTACATGGCCAACACCGAGGAGGCCGGCGAATTGCCGTTCTACCTCCCGGGTGGCTACAAGGAAATCTTGGAGTCCGGCACGACGCGTGGAGTGGGCAAAGTCGACGCTGTTGGAGCGGGGGACGGGAAATGAGCAACCTTCACACGTTCACCCGCCACAACGTGTCGTTCGCGTCAGGCAAAGACACGTGCGCTGCATGGCTGTACCTGCCCGATGGCGTCGAAGCCCCACCAATTGTCATTTTGGGTCACGGGCTCGGAGCAACTCGAGACATGCGCCTCGACGCTTTCGCCGAGCGGTTTGCGGCGGCGGGTATCGCATCTCTCGCCTTCACGTACCGCCATTTCGGCGACTCAAGTGGCGAGCCACGCCAGTTGCTCTCCATCAAGCGACAGCTCGCGGACTGGGATGCGGCGATCGCTCATGTGAAGACCCGCGCGGATGTGGACACCTCCAAGATCGCCGTTTGGGGCAGTTCCTTCGGAGGTGGACACGCCATCACCGTTGCGGCCCGCCATCCTGAGCTTGCGGCCGCTGTTTCACAGTGCCCGTTCACCGATGGCATCGCCGCTGCCCGGGTGATCGGTCCTCGACGGTCGATGGGAATGTTGCCGATCGTGGCGCGAGACCTGTTCGCCGGAGTCCGCCGAGGTGAACCCGTTCGGATCGCCCTGGCCGGCGATCCTGGTGACAAGGCGCTGATGACTGCCCCGGACGCCAAGTCGGGGTATTTCGCACTGGTGCCGAAAGGCGGCACTTTGATCAACGAGGTCGCTGCTCGCGTGGTGCCGACCATCACGGCCTACCGTCCGGGACGCTCCGCCAAGAAGGTCGCCTTGCCGATCCTCTTCTGTGTCTGTGACCACGACTCAGTCGCGCCTCCAAAACAGACACTCGAGTACGCGCGAACGGCACCGAAGGGCGAAATCAAGTCCTACGACTTTGGACACTTCGACATCTACCTCGGTGAGGCGTTCGAAACGGCAGTCGCCGATCAGCTGGAGTTCCTGATCCGTCATCTGAAGGGCTGAGTCATGACCTTTTCGACCCTCCCGGATCGGCGGGCCGCGACTCACCCCGATGACCCGGCCCTGGCGGACAGCAGGCGAACCCTCACGAATGGGGACTTCTTCGTCCACGTCCAGATGGCCGCAAGTCAGCTCAGCGGTCTGGGCATCACCGTCGGTGATGTCGTGGCGCTGAAGCTCACCAACCGCGTCGAGTTCGTGATCTTGCTGTTTGCGGCATGGCGTATCGGTGCAACCATCACACCAGTCAATCCAGCTTTGACCGACCTGGAAGTTGCGCGGCAGCTTGACGATTCGCGTGCACGCCTGATGGTGGTCGAGGACGGCATGCCTGCGATCGGAACGGTCCCACGACTAGAAGTGGGCAGGCTCGGGCAAGGCGACTCGGTCCCCGATGGTGCCCCGCACGCCGATGCTGCTGCGCTTGCACTGCTGATCTACACATCTGGCACGACGGGCACACCCAAGGGCGTCATGCTCGACCACGCCAATCTCGACTCGATGACGGAGATGGGTAGCAGGGCTCTCGAGGTGACGTCAGACGATCGGTGCCTCCTGATCCTGCCGCTGTTCCATGTCAACGGAATTGTGCTCAGCGTCCTCACGACGTTGCGGGCTGACGCCAGCGTCGTGATCGCAGAGCGTTTCAACCCCGAGACGTTCTTCGGCACGCTTGAGGAACACCGTCCGACGTTCTTCAGCGCCGTTCCAACGATCTACTCGATGCTCGCCGCTCTCCCCGACGCGGTACGGCCAGATACCTCTTCGGTCCGCTACGCCGTATGCGGCGCAGCTCCCGCTTCGGAGGAATTGCTCACCAGGTTTGAAGCCAGGTACGGATTCCCGCTGGTCGAGGGCTACGGGTTGTCGGAGGCGACCTGCGGCTCGACGATCAATCCGCTCGCCGGGCCCCGCAAAGCTGGCACGGTTGGGTTGCCGTTTCCGGGGCAGGAACTTCAGATCCGTGGTGCTGATGGCAGCTGTGTGGCCGATGGCGAAACAGGAGAGGTTGTCGTGCGAGGTCCCAACGTCATGCGGGGCTATCTTGGCCGTCCCGAGGAGACAGCTGACGTGCTCGTTGACGGATGGCTTCACACCGGCGATGTCGGATATTTCGACACCGATGGCTATCTGACCTTGGTCGGTCGCTCCAAGGAAATGATCATCCGGGGCGGCGAGAACATCTACCCCAAGGAGATCGAAGATGTCTTGGCCGCTGATTCGACAGTCCTTGAGGCGGCCGTGATCGGAGTTTCCGACGAGACTTGGGGCGAGGTTGTAGTCGCCTTCGTCCAACCACGTCCAGGAACGGCGGTCGACATCGCCGAGCTGAATAGGCGGTGCAAGGAGTCGCTGAGTGGCTACAAGCGGCCCACGGCGATTCACGTGCTCGAAGCGCTCCCGAAGAACGCAGTCGGAAAGCTCGACAAGAAGTCACTGCATGCTGTGCTCGTTGGCTCCTAGGTCTGGCGCGCTGGGATGTCCCATGTAAGAAAGCGAGGTGATCGTGATGTTGTAGAAGATCTTGCGGACGGGCTCGGCGAGGCCCACCCGGCACGCATCGCCGCCGGCGGACCCACCGCTCTGATCAGTGGCGACTTCTCTCACGTCACGTACCGTCGGGGACATGAGCACTTTCACGGATGACGAGATCACCGCTGCGCTTGCGAGCCTGCCAGGGTGGTCAGCCGACGGTGACGCGATCACCAAGACGTACGAGTTCGCCGACTTCCGGACGGCGCTGGACTTCATCAACCGTGCAGCGGGCCCGATCGAGGAGATGGATCACCACCCGGAGTGGACCAACGTCTACAACCGCGTCGACGTACGGCTCAGCAGCCATGACGCCGGCGGCGTCACCGACCGTGACACTCGCCTGGCAACGGTTCTGGATCGGGTCGCTGCCGCGAGCTAGATCGAGCCGAGGATGCGCTGCCGCTGGGCGGCGTACTCCTCGTCGGTGACCTTGCCTGCCTGGTGCAGACGATCGAGCTCCTCGAGCCGGGCGGAGGCGTCACCCGAGCCGTCGGCCGGCTGGTCCCAGTGGATCTCCATCGTGGTCGGTTCTTCCGGTCCGACCACGAGCGCCTTGAAGCCGCCGCCGGCCTTGACCGAGCCGAGAGCGGTGAACGGGACGGTCGCCAGCTTGGTGACTTCGTACGGGGATCCGGACTCCGGTTCGACGGTGAGCTCCAGCTTCAAGCGGGGACGTTCGTTGATGAACGTGCCGGTCTCCTTGGCTGACCTGATCCGGATGGTCGCCGGAACCGTCGCCGGGGTCCCTGCCTTCGCCTCGACGGCGGAGCCCAGGGCGTAGAGCACACCGCCCACACCGCCGATCACCAGTGCGAAGCCGCCGACGACGATCGGCAGCCAGCGCCACCCGTCGTGCTCGGCGGAGATGCCCCACGTGAACAGGCCGACCAGCAGCGAGGGGACACCCAGTGCGAGCCACAGCAGGGTGCCGTACGAGAACGTCCGCGCGTCGACGGTCGGCTTGCCGTTGGCGTCCTTCAACGACGCGAGCTTCAGGCCGTACCGCCGCATGGCGGGACCGAGGAGCACCCACAGGGCTCCGATGACGATGAGTCCGGACTCGCCGAGGACGAGGCCGATGGCGACGGTGATGGCACCGAGGGCTGCAAGTTTCATGGAAACATTGTGGCCCAGCGGCTCAGGCCCAGAGGCGTGATCCGAACTCGAACCAGATCGCGGCGGCGACCGCGACGTACCAGAGGCCGATGATCAGCACGGTCCAGTCGGTGAAGAACCGGGTCAAGCTGCTCGTGGGATGGAACTCGCGCAGTATCCATGCCGTGACCAGCACGAACAGTGGGATCATCACGGCCCACACGACCATGCAGTAGGGGCAGAGCTTGCCGATCTCGTAGATGCTCTGGAACTGCAGCCAGGTCACCAGGCCGATGCCGAACAGCGTGCCCAGCCACAGGCCGGCCTTCACGAACGACGGGACCCGGACCCCGAGGAGCAGGGCAAGGCCGATCAGCGTGACCCCGGCGAACCCTGCGATGCCGATGTAGGAGTTGGGGAAGCCGAACGCCGAGGCCTGGTCAGAAGCCATCACACCGGCGCAGCTGACGAAAGCGTTGATGTCGCAGCTGAACGTCTTGGTCGGATCGTCTGACAGGCGTGCCTTGTCGATCGTCAGGACGATCGAGGCGACGAGACCGATTGCGCCACCCAACAGGAGGAGCCACCGCGGGGGATAGGTCGGCTCGGTGACGGTGTCGACGGTCTGCTCAGTCATAGCCACGATCCTAGGGCGCGTCAGCAAGCCGATCACCGCAGACTCGTGACCGAGCGATGGATCTGGGCTAGTGTTCGCATACCGAGGGTATGCGAACGAGGAGAATCATGACGGATCACGTGGATGTCATCATCGTGGGAGCTGGGCTCTCGGGCATTGGCGCGGCCTATCGCCTGCAGACCGAGTGCCCCGGCAAGACGTACGCGATCCTCGAGTCGCGCGACGCGATCGGTGGTACGTGGGACCTGTTCCGCTACCCGGGCATCCGCTCCGACTCCGACATGTACACGCTGAGCTGGCCGTTCCGCCCGTGGAAGAACCCCAAGTCGATCGCCGACGGTGACGACATCCGTACGTACATCCGCGAGGCCGCCGACGACTACGGCATCGAGAAGCACATCCAGTTCGGGCACCGGGTCACGTCGGCCGCCTGGTCGACCGACGACGCGAGGTGGACCGTGACGTCGACCGCCAACGGCAAGACCGTCACGCAGACGGCGTCGTTCGTCTACCTCTGCAGCGGCTACTACTCGTACGACAAGGGCTACACGCCGGAGTTCCCCGGGCTCGACTCGTTCAAGGGCCAGGTCATCCACCCACAGTTCTGGCCCGAGGACCTCGACTACGCCGGCAAGGAGGTCGTCGTGATCGGGAGCGGCGCCACCGCCGTGACCCTGGTCCCGTCGATGGCCGACGACGTCAAGCACATCACGATGCTCCAGCGCTCGCCGTCGTACGTCATGGCGCTGCCGCAGGAGGACAAGATCGCCGACATCATGCGCAAGGTCCTGCCTGATGGCTTCGCGCACCGGGCGATCCGCCGCAAGAACGCCTTCTTCTCCGTCGGCATATACCAGTTCTGCCAGCGCTTCCCCAAGGCATCGCGCAAGCTGCTCACCCGCCTCGCGAAGCGCAAGCTCCCCAAGGGCTACGACCTCGACCCGCACTTCACCCCGGTCTACGATCCGTGGGACCAGCGCCTGTGCATCGTGCCGAATGGTGACCTGTTCCGCACGATCCGCCGCGGCAAGGCCTCGATGGTCACCGACCACATCAAGACGTTCGACGCCAACGGCATCCAACTGGAGTCGGGCAAGCGCCTCGACGCCGACATCGTCGTCACGGCCACCGGCCTGCAGGTTGTGGCGTTCGGACAGCTCAAGCTCAGCGTCGACGGCAAGGACATCGACCCGCACGAGCTGTATGTCTACAAGGGTCTGATGTTCAGCGGCCTGCCCAACTTCGCCTGGTGCGTCGGCTACACCAACGCCTCGTGGACGCTGCGCGCTGATTTGTCGTCGCAGTACGTCTGCCGCCTGATCAACCTGCTGGACAAGAAAGGCGTCGACTACGGCATGCCTGATCCCAGGGGCGCCGGCGAGGCGCCGCGTCCGATCCTCGACCTCACATCGGGGTATGTGCAGCGCGTCGTCAACGAGCTCCCGCAGCAGGGCACGTCGTCCCCGTGGACGATCCGGCAGAACTGGTTCCAGGACTCCCGCGACATGAAGAAGACCGATCTCGAGCAGGCCATGGTCTTCGGCAAGGCGGCTGTGGCCTCGCTCGCGTCCTAGGTCTGGCAGCTCGGGCACCAGAAGGTGTTGCGCATGCGGGTAGGTGCGTCTCCGAGCTCGCCTCGCAGGATCGTCGTGCCGCATCGACGGCAAGGTTGGCCGGCGCGCCCGAACACCCACTCGTTGTGACCCTTGCGGGCGATGCCCGTGAACGTACGGATGGCCCGCTCGCGGTTGGCCAGGATCATCGTCCGACCACGCGAGATCAGGTGTCGTGGGTCCGTGAGCCCACCGACGGGACGGGTCGGCAGCACGCCGTTGAGGAAGCAGATCTCGTTGACGTACTCGTTGCCGAATCCGGCAAGGTTGCGCTGGTCGTGCAGAGCCACGAAGACGGGGATCGACGGATCGGCGGTGACACGGCGTACGGCCTCGTCGAGGTTCCAGTCGGCACCGAGCAGGTCAGGCCCGAGGTAGGCGAGTGCCTCCGCCTCGGCCTGTCGATCGAGCACCTCGGTGATGCCGAGCGAGAAGCCGACCGCCTGCCGCTCGGGTGTCGACAGCACGACGCGTGCCGTGTGGGCAGGTCGGCGCCAGCGCTCGTCGAGCCCGTAGACGTGCCACGCGCCCTCCATCTTGAGGTGCGTGTGGATCGAGTGGCTGCCGACGCGGATCAGCAGGTGCTTGCCGCGGCTCACGGCTTCGTCGACGGTTTGGCCAGTGAGGTCGAGCGTCGCGAACGCAGGCACCCGGAAGTCGCTCACGGTCAGCTCGCGTCCGGCCAGCGTGTCGTGCAGCAGCCGGGCAGTGCGCCAGGCGGTGTCACCCTCAGGCATCGGCCCACCGGCCGCAGAGGTCACGCATCGAGTCGGAGGCCCTTGGGAGTGCGCTCGAACCCGGCCGTACGAAGCGCCTCTCCCAGCGGGGTGTCGGCGATCGACTCGCCGTCGACCGTCTCCACCGTGAGCCGGTGGATGCGACGTTCGCGTACGGTCGCCGCCAACGACTCTGCGGCGGGATCCAGTCGTGACTCGTCGAACACGAGGGCCTTCTTGCCGCCGCGTTCGAGATAGAGCACGAGGCGACCGTCGTGCATGACGACGAGCGATCCGGCCTTGCGGGCCGGGCGATGCCTGGAATCGGTCGTACGCGCGGGCCAGGGCAGGGCCGCACCGAACGGGTTGGCCGGATCAGTGGCAGCCAGGGTCACGGCCGCGGCATCGGTCACCGCGTCGTCATCGGAGACATGGGTGCGCATCCGGTCGATCGTCGAAGGTGCGGCGAACTGGGCCGCCCCGAGCGTGTCGATGTAGTAGCCGCGCAGGCACGAGCCGGTCTGCTCCAGCTCACGGAGCACGCGATAGACACCGGCGAAGCCACCGGGCGTTCCCTCGGCCATCACGGACCCGCGGGTGACGACGCCGTAGCGGCCGAGCAGCGTCTCCGTACGGGCCAGCTGCAGCGCGGTCGAGTCGGCCGGGGCGTGGGGGAGGGCGAACCAGCGACCGCTCACGGTCGGCGGACCCTGCAGGGCGACCCGCGGAGCGAGCCGGCGACCGTGGATGCGACCCCGCGGGGCAGGCCGAGTCGTACGGTGCGCTCCGCCACGACCGACCAGGGTGCGCATCGGTGCGAAGGTGTCGTTGCTGACCCGGCCGGACCAGACGAGTTCCCAGAGCGCGTCGGCGGTCTCCCGGTCGTCGTCGGCGTCGAGCAGGTCGGTGAGCTGGCGGAACAGGAACGCGCCTCCGCCCTCCAGTGCCTCGACGATCGCGGTGTGCAGCGGTGCAGGGTCGAGCGGCGGCGCGGTCGACGGGAGGACGAGATCTGCCGGCGAGAGCTGGACCCAGCCGTCGTTGCCGGGCAACGAGCCGGCACCGGACCAGATCACCTCGCCGGCCGAGGTCAGCTCGTCGAGCATCGTGGGGGAGTAGTCGCGTACGCGGGCCGGCAGCACCAGCGACTCCCAGGCCGAGGCCGGAAGCGCGAGACCGGCGAGCTGGTCGACAGCTGACAGGACGCCTTCGGCACCCCGCAGCGACGAGCCGACTCCTTGCCATGCCGGCAGGAACCGGGCGAACGTCGCCGGATCGACCGGCTCGACCTGCTGGCGTGCCGCCGCGAGCGAGCGAGACCGTATGCGGCGCAGGATGCCGGGCTCGATCCATTCGGTGCCGGTGGCCTGGGGCCGGAACTCACCCTCCGTCAGACGGCCGTCGCGGGCGAGTCGCCGCAGGACCTGCAGGGCGATCGCGCGGCCGATCCCGAAGCGTGACGCCACCTCGTCGGTGGTGAACGGCCCGTGCGTGCGGGCGAAGCGGGAGACAAGATCGGCGAGCGGATCGGCAACCGGTGTCAGCAGGGCCTCGGCGATGCCCAAGGGCAGGGATACACCCAGGGCGTCGCGCAACCGGCCAGCATCCTCGACGACTGCCCAGCGTTCGTCGCCAGCAATCACGACCGCTACGGCGCGACGAGCATCTCGCAGCTGTATGAGCCACGACTCGGCATGAACGGCAACCTCGGGCTCGAGCCTCTGGGCGATCTCGGTGACTGAGAGGGGGCCCAGCATGCGGAGCAGGTCGGCGATGCCTTCGAGATCCTTGGCCCGCCGATCGGGTGCCAGGCGTTGCAGCTCGCGCTCGGTGCGCTCGATGACCTCCGGATCGAGCAGCTCGCGGAGCTCAGCGCGGCCCAGCAGCTCGGCCAGCAGCGTCGGGTCGAGGGTCAGCGCGGACGCGCGCCGTTCGGCGAGCGGGGTGTCTCCCTCGTAGAGGAACGCCGCGACGTAGCCATAGAGCAGCGTCTGCGCGAACGGCGACGCCTTGTCGGTCGTGACCTCGAGGATCGAGATCTCCCGCGAGTCGATGCGGCGTACGAGTGCTGTGAGAGCGGGCAGGTCATAGACGTCCTGCAGGCACTCGCGAGCGGTCTCGAGCAGGATCGGGAACTCGGGGTAGTTGCGGGCGACGTCGAGCAGCTGCGCCGAGCGCTGTCGCTGCTGCCACAGGGGTGCACGCGATCCGGGGTTGCGCCGGGGCAGCAGCAGGGCTCGCGCGGCGCACTCGCGGAAGCGGGAGGCAAACAGCGCCGAGCTGCCGACCTCCTCGGTGACGATCTTGTCGAGCTCGTCGGCGTCGAACACGAACAGCTCGCCACCGGGTGGCTCGAGCTCGGTGTCGGGTATGCGGGCGACGATGCCGTCGTCACTGGCCACGACCGATCCGTCGATGCCATAGCGCTCCACGATGCGCGCGCCGACAGCCAGCGCCCAGGGCGCGTGCACGCGGCGGCCGTAGGGCGAATGGAGCACGACCCTCCAGTCGCCGAGCTCGTCACGGAACCGCTCGAGGACGAGGTTGTGGTCGGACGGGATGTGCCCCGTGGCCTGGCGCTGGTCATGGAGGTAGGCGATGAGGTTGTCGCTGGCCTCCTTGCCGAGGCCGACCTCGGTCGACCGCGAGGCGAGCTGCCTGGGCGTCAACCTCGACATCTCGCGGACGAACCCGCCGATCGCCTCTCCCAGCTCGTAGGGCCGCCCGACGCTGTCTCCCTTCCAGAACGGCAGACGTGCGGGCTGTCCGAAGGCGGGGGTGACGACGACGCGGTCGTGGGTGATCTCCTGGATGCGCCAGCTGGTCGCACCGAGTGCGAACACGTCGTTGATGCGGGACTCGTAGACCATCTCCTCGTCGAGCTCGCCGACCTTGCGTGAGCCCGTCTCTTCCGTGCCGGCCGCAAGCGTCACCGAGAACATGCCGCGGTCGGGAATCGTGCCGCCGCTCGTCACGGCGAGTCGCTGGGCACCCGGTCGTCCCGTGATGGTGCCTGCCTCGCGGTCCCAGACGAGCCGCGGTCGCAGCTCGGCGAACTCGTCGGTCGGATAGCGGCCGGACAGCAGGTCGAGGGTCGCGTCGTATGCCGTGCGGGGCAGCGTCGCGAACGGTGCGCTGCGGCGTACGACGTCGAACCACTCCTCGACGTCGAGCGCGTCGAGAGCCGTGGCGGCAACCGTCTGCTGGGCGAGGATGTCGAGGGGGTTGGACGGTATGTCGAGGCGCTCGATGAGCCCATCGGCCATCCGTGACGTGGTGACTGCCGCGGCGAGGAGGTCGTGGCGCGACGTCGGGTAGACGACCCCGCGTGACACCTCGCCCACCTGGTGCCCCGCGCGACCGACGCGCTGCAGGCCGCTCGCCACGGACGGCGGTGTCGACACCTGGATGACGAGGTCGACCGCTCCCATGTCGATGCCGAGCTCCAGGCTGGAGGTCGCGACGACGCAGCGCAGCCGGCCGCCCTTGAGGTCGTCCTCGATCAGGGCGCGCTGCTCCTTGCTCACCGATCCGTGGTGCGCCCGCGCCAGGACCGCTTCGGCGCCTGTGGTCTGTGCGCTGCCGCCCATCAGCTGTGCGGGTTGTCGCTTGGCATCGGAGCCGAGGTCGACGCCGAGCAGCGCCGCATAGGTCTCGTTGAGCCGCGCCGTCAGACGTTCGGCGAGGCCACGGGAATTGACGAACACGATCGTCGACTGGTGCTGAAGCACCCGCTCGACGATCGAATGCTCGACGTGTGGCCAGATGCTGCCGCGAGGAGCATCGGGGTCGTCGCCCGCTGACGGCGATGCCGGCAGGTCGGTCATGTCGTCGACCGGCACGGTCACCTGGAGGTCGAGAGTCTTGGTCGACTCGGGGGCGACGATGCGTACGGGAGCGACTCCGCCGAGGAACCGGGCGACCTCTTCATGGGGCCGCACCGTGGCGCTCAGGCCGATGCGCTGAGCCGGTTTGTCGAGCAGCTTGTCGAGGCGCTCGAGCGACACCGCGAGATGTGCCCCTCGCTTGGTGCCGGCCACGGCGTGGATCTCGTCGACGATGACGGTCTCGACACCGCGCAACGTCTCGCGTGCCGCCGAGGTGAGCATGAGGAACAGCGACTCGGGGGTCGTGATGAGGATGTCGGGCGGCCGCGTGACCAGCGCTCGCCGATCGCGTGCGGGAGTGTCGCCGGAGCGCAGCCCGACCGACACCTCGCGGAACTCGTCACCGCGTCGGGCCGCAGCGTGGGTGATGCCGACGAGAGGCGACCGGAGGTTGCGTTCGACGTCGACTGCCAGCGCCTTGAGCGGAGAGATGTAGACAACCCGCGTGCCGGACTGGTCTCCGGGCTTCATCAGCCGGTCGATCGCGGTGAGGAATGCGGCGAGGGTCTTGCCCGAACCGGTGGGTGCCACGACGAGGACGTGGTCGTTGCCGCCGATGCCGTCCCACGCGCCGACCTGCGCCGGCGTGGGCGCAGCAAATGAGCTGTCGAACCATTCGCGCGTCGCCGGGGCGAACGTGGTGGGCGTGCCGGGCATTTCACCATTGTCTCAGCGACATCCGACATGGAGCGTCGTAGCGCTGGCTGACCTGCGTCGCTAGGGTGGTCTCGCACTCGGCGCTGCCGAGCTTCACACCAGGGGATGGTGAAGTGACAACACCGCAGACCAGGACCAAGCAGCTCGCGGGACTGACTGGGCTCGCGCTGGCGGCAGTGATCGGCGTCGGTTCCATCGTCGGATCCAACTCGGCCCGAGACGATCTCACTCCCAAGGCCTACAAGGCGCTTGTCGACGGAGGACTCGCCAACGTCAAGGTCGACTTCGACGGACGCGAAGCCAAGCTCAGCAACGGCACGCCCCAAGAGCTCGCCCGGGCCGAGAAGATCGTCGAAGGTGTCAAGGGCGTCCGCTGGGCCAAGGTCGATTCCAGCCGCACCACGAAGCTGCCCCCGCCGCCGACCTTCTCGATCTCGACCGACGCCGACGGCGTCAACATCTCGGGCGTGGTTCCCAACGCCGAGGTCGCCGCCCAGATCAAGGCTGCCGTCGGGTCGCTCGGCAAGGTGACGGGTGACCTCAAGGTCGATCGGCAGGTCGGTACGGCCGACTGGCTCACCACGTTGCCCAAGGTCATCTCCAGCGTCGAAGGCGTCAATGACCTCTCGCTCAGCGTCGACGGAGACTCGCTCTCGGTTGGTGGCTCGCTGCCAAGCCAGGGACAGATCGATGCGGTGGCCGACCTGGTCGAGCCGTCTCTCGGATCGTTGAGCCTCGACAACAACCTCAAGGTCGGCGCGGCCGTGGTCAGCGCCCAGCAAGCCGCTGACCTGAAGGCCGCAACGGTCTACTTCGCCCGGGGCTCGTCCACATTGGACACCGAGGGCGACGCCGTCGGGAGCAATGAGGCGGCGCTGCTCACGGTGGTCGACATCCTCAAGCGGGTTCCGGGGCTTGAGCTCGAGATCGGTGGCCACGCCGGCCCGACCGATCCGGCTCGCGGCAAGATCCTGAGCGACGAACGAGTTGCTTCGGTCAAGGACTATCTCGTGGCGGCCGGCATCGATGCCGACCGTCTTTCAACCAAGAGCTACGGATCTGATCCAGAGACCGGCGCCGACGCATTCGCAGAGCAGTACCGTCGCGTCGACTTCATCGTGAAGGGGAACTGAGCATGTCGGGTTACACCATCGGAGAGATCATCGTCTGGCTCCTTCTCGCCGCGCTTCTCGGTGGACTTCTCGGCTGGTTCCTTCGCCAGCTGAAGTGCCAGCGTGAGCACGGCGAGGCGAGGCAATCCGCCACCGCAGCACCCGCGAAGGCCGAGGCCGTCACGCCGCCGCCCGCCAAGGCGGCAGCCCTGAGCGGTGCGGGCACGGTCGAGTCGGCCGGCTTTGCCAGGTCGGCGAAGCCGCTCGCAGGCGGCAAGGCGCCTTCGCCCGAATACACGATCAAGGGCAATGCCGACTCGATGTACTTCCACACGCCCGACAGCCCGTCGTACGGTCGGACGATCGCCGAGGTCTGGTTCAAGACCGAGGCCGACGCCCGCGCGGCCGGCTTCACGGCACCCGGTACGGGAGGCGGCACCAAGAAGGCGCCGGCCAAGAAGGCTCCGGCGAAGGCTGCAGCCAAGAAGGCTCCGGCCAAGACGGCTGCCAAGAAGGCGCCCGCCAAGAAGGCGCCGGCCAAGAAGGCTGTGGCTCCGGGAAGGTTCCCGGGATCGGCCAAGCCGCTGTCGGGTGGCCGCGCCCCGTCGGCCGAATACACGATCAAGGGCAACGAGGACTCGATGATCTATCACGCGCCCGACAGCCCGTCCTACGGGCGGACCATCGCGGAGACCTGGTTCAAGACGGAGGCCGCAGCGGTCGCAGCCGGCTTCCGCAAGCCGCGCAACGCCTGAGTCATCCAAAGTTCACCAGAACCGCGCATCACCCACCGTGGGTGATGCGCGGTTCTGCTTCTCCCATGAGGCATGCTGAGGCAATGCCTGTTTCGAAGACATCCGTGCGCCTCGCGCTCCTGGCCACCGCAGCCACGCTGGCGCTGGCCGGCTGCTCCGGCAGTGACCCCAAGGCCACTCCAGACCCTGACAAGGCCACCGCGGAGAAGATCGTCGAGATCTCGCCGCTGACCGGCGTGGCGATGCCCGAGGGGCGTCCCGCCAACCCGGTGTTCATCGTCAAGATCGAGAACACCTACGGCGGCGAGCCGCAGATCGGTCTCAACAAGGCTGACATGGTGGTCGAGGAGCTCGTCGAGGGCGGGCTCACGAGACTCGCGGCGTTCTACTACAGCAACCTGCCGACCAAGGTCGGGCACGTGCGCTCGATGCGTACGACCGACATCGGGCTGGCCGCTCCCGTCGGGGGACAGGTCATCGCCTCCGGTGGAGCCAACAAGACCTACAAGGAGGTCAAGAAGGCCGGCACCACGATCTTCTCCGAGGACCACGGCGCTCCCGGCTTCAGCAGCGACCCGTCCAAGTCGCGCCCCTACAACCGGCTGATCAACCTGCAGACGGTGGCGCGCAAGGCCAAGCCGACCACGATCGTCGGCCCCTACTTCACCTGGACGCCGACGAACGCCAAGAAGAAGCCGACCGAGCCGGCACCGAGCGACTCGGCAACGCCGACGCCCACGGTGGCACCCAAGACCGCGACCGGCGCGACCGTACGCTTCTCGCCCGGCACCCGTACGGAGTGGGCTTTCAAGGGCGGCAAGTGGGTCCGCACCAACAGCCATGCGCCGGCCGCGAGCGACTTCGGCGCCGACACCATGATCGTGATGTTCGCCAAGATCGTCGATGCGGGTTACACCGACGTCGCCAACAACCCGGTGCCGGAGACCGTGGTCAAGGGCACCGGTCGCGCGATGATCTTCAAGGGCAACCAGGTCACCGAGGCGACCTGGTCCAAGCCCGATCTGTCTTCGACCATCTCGTTCACCGGCGCCGATGGCCAGCCGATCACGATCGACCCGGGCCATGTGTTCGTAGAGCTGACGCCTCAGGGCAACGGAACCGTCAAGCTTCGTTAGCCGCGGGAGCGGTCGGCAGGTCGAGCGTCGGGAGCAGTCGCATCCCGGCGAGGATCGCGCCGATCGCCGCCTGGACCTCTTCACTGGCCGCGCTCGGGTCCTCAGCATCGGCGACGTACTCCGAGGCTGACTTGATCGACCCGTAGAAGATCATGCCGAACGCCTCGTTGAGCTCTTCGCCGCCACCGAGGTCTTCGAGGAGGGCGTCGACCGTACGCTGCACGATGCCGAGCGTCGAGGCCTTCTCGGCCTCCTGCCACCGCTCGTGGCCCAGGGCGACGGGGCCCTCCTGGATGCAGATGCGTCGGAACTGCGGCTCGCGGCAGACCTCGAGGAACTTCTCGAGGCCCAGCTGTGCACGCTCCCACGGGTCCTTGGAAGCGCTGATGGCCTTCTCGACCTGCGAGGTCGTGCTGCTCTGGACCCGGTCGAACACCGCCTCGAACAGCGCCAGCTTGCTGGGGAAGTGGTGGTAGAACGCGCCCTTGGTCACCCGGGCTGCTGCGACGACCTCGTCGAGTGACGTCCCGGCGTAGCCGTGGTCGGTGAACAGCTTGGTGGCGTTGTCGAGCAGCGCACGCTTGGTGCTGGAGGAGTAGTCCTGACGTCGCGTCGTCTTGCGGGCGGCGCGAAGGGTCTTGTGGACCACTTTTGTCGAGTGCGGCATCTGGCCAGTCTATGACCCCGGCCGTCATGTGCCTCGGATCACATACCGAGGGTTTGTATTTTGTCCCGGTATCGAACATACTGAGGGTACGTACCGAGAGTATGGAACTCTCGATCCGACGGTAGACGAAAGGAGCACCCCATGACCTGGAATGCTTACAACCGTCGCAAGGAAGTACTTCGCGAGATCCTCGCCATCGCTGACAAGCGCCGCGAGCTCTCCATCACTGAACTGCTCGACACGGTCGACGGAGGCCGCGAGGCCTACGCGAACGAGACCGAGCTCCTGTTCGACATCCAGATGAACTGGTTCCAGCGCCTCAGTGGCCAGCTGGATCGTCAGCTCAGCGAAGGTGTCGACACCCCCGAGATCATGGCCGTCAGCGCCTGGGTCAACGCCGCCAGCGACATGCCCGGCGCGCGAGCCCTGCTGGACGCCCAGATCGACAACCCCGCACTCGGCAAGGCCTTCGTGAAGGAGCACACGCTTCTCGCCGCGTCGGCCGGAGTGCCCTGGAACCACCCGGACCTCAGCGGTCACGGCAAGCGACTGCAGGACTCCGCTCGTGAGTCGGTCGTGTACGCCGAGCCCGTCGAGGCTGAGTCCGCACCCAGCGGGTCCCTCCTCAGCAAGCTGCGCAGCCGCGCTGCCTGACCGGGTCAGCGATCACCCTGCCCTGGCGCCATCTCCCTCCCCTCGGCGCCGGGCGGGGTTATCTCTGTCTTGACGACTTCTTGCTGAGCACGGTGAGCTGTTCGCCGATCTCGGTGTCGATCGCCTCGCGGAACTGACCGCGGAAGATGCCGAGCGTGATCTGGCTGGCGATCGGTACGAGGTTCTCGATCGTGTGGAGGAGATGTGGCCACTCGTCCTCGGGCAGTCCCGCCTCGACGAACGGGCGGACGATCTCGGCTGACACCTCGTTGACGAAGGCGTCGGCGATCTCGCGCAGCCGCGACTGGATGATCGGGAACAGTCCGATGACCGTCTCGGGCGCGAGTCCCAGGGCGACAGCTGCTGCTCCCGTACGGACCACAACCGGCTCCAGCAGGCGTACGACGTCGCGGTTGCCGTCGACCCACTCGACGAGTCCGAACTGCTCCATCGAGTCGATCAGCTTGTCGTCGCGGGGGACACCCGCCAGCGCGGCGAGGTCGTCGCGCGACATCACCTGGGCGTCGCCGTCGTCCTGGGGGAGCTCAAGGATGTTCATCAGGTCGAGCGCGTGACGGGCGCCATCCTTGGGCGTGCGTGCGATCGCCTTCTCGACCGCGGCGAGGGTGTAGCCCCGATCGATGAGCTGGCGAATCAGCTGCAATCGTTGCAGGTGCTCGAGCGTGTAGTAGCCCGTACGGCCCTCGAGCCGTGGCGCCGCAATGAGCCCTCGACTCGCGTACGCCCGCACGTTGCGGACCGTCATCTGGGCCCGGGCAGCCAACTCGTCAACGGTGAATTCCTCGACCGCCGACGTGTCTGTGGACATGGCTGCATCATAGAGGCATGGACTCGATGCGAGGACGGCTTCTGGTCGCGACTCCCGCGATCCACACAGGCCCGTTCTCGCGCAGCGTGGTGTTCCTGCTCGACCACGACGGCGACGGTGCGCTGGGGGTGATCGTCAACCGCCCGCTCGACTCCGAGGTCGACGACGTGCTGCCCGACTGGGCGGACCTGGTCAACGCGCCGGTGTGCCTGTTCGACGGGGGTCCCGTGGCGATGGACTCGGCGCTGGCGCTCGGCGTCATAGCCGACATCGCACCGCCCGTCGGGTGGCGGCAGATGGCCGGCCGGGTCGGGCTGGTCGACCTCGAGGGTCCGCTGCCGACGCACGGCGAGTTCATGGGCCTGCGGGTGTTTGCTGGCTATGCCGGATGGGGTCCCGGCCAGCTCGAGGACGAGATCGAGGAGGGCTCGTGGATCGTCATCGACGCCCGCGACGAGGACCTGGTGTCGCCGCAGCCCGAGACGCTCTGGCGCGAAGTCCTGCGACGCCAGGACAACGACTCGAGGTTCCTCACGACATACCCCGACGACCCCACGGCCAACTAGCCCGAACTGTTTAGGATGGATTCGTGGCTTTCTTCCGAAGTGGTACAGAGACGGTGGTCGACGAGCGCACTGACATGCGCACGGAGGAGGGAGACCACGAGAAGTTCTCCCACTACGTCCCCAAGGACGAGCTCACCGAGGCCATGATCATGGGCCACCCCGTCGTCGCGCTGTGCGGCAAGGTGTGGGTGCCCAGCCGCGATCCCGAGCGGTTCCCGGTCTGCCCCGAGTGCAAGGACATCTGGGAGAGCCTCAACGACGGCGACGAGGGGGACCCGTCGGGTGACGCGTAGCCAGCACCTCCGGGTCTGGCAGCGAGACGCTCTCGAGCTCTACCAGCGCACGCAACCCCGTGACTTCCTCACGGTGGCGACGCCTGGTGCGGGCAAGACCACGTTCGCGCTGACCATCGCCGCAGACCTGATGTCCCGGGGCATCGTCGAACGAGTCGTCATCGTCACGCCGACCGACCACCTCAAGACCCAGTGGGCGCTCGCCGCGTCCGGCATCGGCATCACCCTCGACCCCACGGTGACCGGGCACGGCCGCCTCGGCGACGACTTCGATGGTTTCGCGGTCACGTACGCGGGTCTGGCGGTCAACGCCAACGGGTTCCGTACGCGCATCGACAACCGGCCGACGATGGTCATCCTCGACGAGGTGCACCACGCCGCCGACGCGCTGACCTGGGGTGACGCCGTCCAGGAGGCGTGTGAGCCAGCCGTACGCCGCCTCTCGCTGACAGGTACGCCGTTCCGCTCCGACGACAACCCGATCCCGTTCGTCACCTACGCACCTGCGGACGACGGGACCGTCTCGAGCGTCGCCGACTTCTCGTACGGCTACGGGCACGCACTGCGCGACGGTGTCGTACGCCCCGTGCTGTTCATGGCCTATTCGGGTCAGATGCACTGGCGCACGCGCGCCGGCGACGAGGTGGCCGCCAGGCTGGGGGAGCCGCTCGATCGTGCGGCGACGGCGCAGGCACTCCGTACGGCACTCGACCCGCAGGGTTCCTGGATCCCGGCCGTCCTGCAGGCGGCGCACACCCGGCTGATGGAGGTGCGTCGCGACGTACCCGATGCCGGCGGACTCGTCATCGCCAGTGACCAGGACACCGCGCGCCAGTACGCCGCCGTGCTGGCCGAGCTCACTGGCACCCAGCCGACGCTCGTGCTGTCGGACGAAGCCGGCTCGAGCGCGCGCATCGCCGACTTCTCCGCCGGGATGACGCCGTGGATGGTCGCCGTCCGCATGGTCAGCGAGGGCGTCGACATCCCGCGCCTCTCGGTCGGCGTCTATGCCACGACGACCGCGACCCCGCTCTATTTCGCCCAGGCGATCGGCCGATTCGTCCGTACGCGCCGACGCGGAGAGACTGCGTCGATCTTCGTGCCCAGCGTTCCGGCGCTGCTGGCGCTCGCGGCTGACCTGGAGGCACAGCGCGACCACGTGATCGGTCGACCGATTGCGGACGAGGCCGACCTGTTCGCCGCCGAGGCCGAGCTCATGGCGCAGGCGCAGCAGGCCGAGGCGGCCTCCGACCAGCTCGGTGAATATCGCGCGCTCGGCAGTGATGCCTCGTTCGACCGCCTCGTCTACGACGGCGGCGAGTTCGGCTATGACGACCTGGCCGACGACGACGGTGAGCTCGACTTCCTCGGCATCCCCGGTCTCCTCGACCACGACCAGGTCGCCGAGCTGCTGCGCACGTCGCGCAGCAAGCGCGCCAAGGCCGCGCCCAAGAACGCGCAGGCTGCCGCCGATGTCGCGTTCGAGCGGCGGGCAGCGCTGCGCAAGGAGCTGCACTCCCTGGTCGGCGCCTGGCACCACCGCACCGGCACGCCGCACGGTGTCACCCACACTCGTCTCCGTCAGGAGTGCGGGGGTCCCGCAGCCACGGCAGCGTCAGCGGCCCAGCTGCAAGAACGCATCGACGCGTTGCGCGCGTGGGCTCTCAAGGCCTCCGGCTGAGTCATACGTTCTTGGCCATGCGATCCCTGCGGCTGTTCATCACGCTGGTGGTCATCGTTGCGGCCGGCTACATCGCGTTGACCAATCCGGATCTCTTGACCTCAGAACCGTCTTCGACCGACTCGACCGCACCCACCACGGCGCCCCCGGCGAAGCCGCCGCCGGGCGTGACCGTGACGTCGTTCCACCAGGGGTCGAGCTTCCTCACGGTGGTTCCGGAGGACCGACAGAAGTATCTCCGGGCGTTCTTCGGCACAGGGTGGATCGATGCCGACAACAACTGCCGTGACACCCGCCAGGAGGTGCTCGCCCGTGAGTCGCAGGTGCCGGTCGGCAAGGGTTGCAAGATCTTCCGGGGCAAATGGCTGTCCTACTACGACAACAAGACGTGGACCAAGAGCTTCGAGGTGCAGATCGACCACCTCGTGCCCCTCGCGGAGGCGTGGGACTCCGGTGCCTACACGTGGGACCTCGCGACTCGCATCAGGTACGCCAACGACCTCGGCGAGCTGCGAGCCCTCGTACCCACCACGACCGACCTCAACTACGCCAAGGTCGCTGACGATCCGCAGTGGTACGTGCCCAAGGTCAACCAGTGCAAGTACATCGCCGCATGGATCGCCGTGAAGGGCCGCTGGAACATGACGGTCGACAAGCGTGAGAAGGAAGCGATCGACGCGGTCATGAAGGGCTGCCCCGACTCCAAGCTGACCATCACCCGCGCCAAGATCACGTTGCTGCCGTTCGCCGCCGGCACCGGCAACGCCAACAAGGACATCACGATCGAGGAGATCGTCTACGGCGGCAAGTCCGAGAGGATCGTTCTGCGCAACAACGGCAAGGGCCCGGCGACCCTTGAAGGCTGGGTCGTCCACGATGCGGCGGGCTACGGGCAGTTCCGCATGTCCAAGACAGTGATCCCCGGCGGAGGTACGCTCACGATCTTGTCGTCTGCAGGCACCAACCGGTTCGACAAGGCCGGCAACCCCATCCAGCACGCCTCCTGGGGTGACGTGTGGAACAACTCCGGTGACACTGCGACGCTGATCGACGGCAAGCGCAAGGTCACCGACACGTGCCGCTACAAGGGCAATGACACCGGAAAGGCACGCTGTTGAAGCAGAAGGGCAAGCCGTGAGCGCCATGCCGATGCGTACGCGCATCTTCGCCGCGATCCTGGGACGCATCTCGACCCCCGTCGAGGAGGCCGAGGACTTCGCCAAGCTCCGTGCCGGCCGTCGTGCGCTGCAGTCGTCCACGATCGGCCGGCGTGTCTTCGGTGCCGTCGACAAGGGTGCCGACGTCGAGACGATCGAGTGGGGCGGTGGACGCCGTGCCATCGTCTACCGGCCCAAGGGTTCGATCGCGCCGCTGCCGTGCGTCGTCAACTTCCACGGTGGCGGCTGGGTCCAGGGCAATCCCGAGCAGTCGGGGTGGCTGGCGAGTCGTGTCGCGGTGCGCAACAACGTCGTGGTGGTCTCGACCGACTACCGCCTGGCCCCCGAGGAGCCGTTCCCCGCCGCCGTCGAGGACTGCCGCGACGCCGTCGACTGGGTCGTCAAGAACGCTGACGAGCTGGGCATCGACCCCGAACGCCTCGCCGTCATGGGCGACAGCGCCGGCGGCAACCTGACAGCCGTCGTCGCCCTTCTCGCACGCGATGCCGGCGGGCCCGGCATCCGTGCGCAGGTGCTGATCTATCCCGGCGTGGAGATGTATGACAAGTGGCCCTCAGAGATCCGCAATGCTGAGGCGCCCGTGCTGACCAGCCGCAACATGCGAGCGTTCGTCCGCCTCTACCTGGGGGAGCAGTACGGGACCGAGGACTTCCGCGCCTCGCCGATCCGGGCGTCGTCGCACGCCGGCCTTCCCAAGACGTTCATCGTGACCGCCGAGCTGGACCCGCTGCTCGACAACGGCGCGCGCTACCGCGACGCGCTGTCGGCCGCGGGCGTACCGGTTCGCTATGCGGAGTACCGCGGCGCGCTGCACGGTTTCATGAGCCTGCCGGGTGTCTCGCCGCCGGCAAAGCGGGCGCTCGACGACATCGTCGACTTCCTTCGCCAAGCATTGTGACAGTGTCACTGTCACGGTAAAGTCGTGGCATGAGGCGCGACCACTGGCAGCGCAAGATCGCTGAACTCGATCCCGAGACCGATTTCGAGGAGATCTCGCGGATCGTCAGCTACTACGAGTTCCCCTGGGACGTCCAGCAGGCGCTGAGCTTCGCGCTGTTTCGTACGTACGCCGTGCCGTCCATCGGGCGGCTGCTGCATGACACCGGTGAGTTCACCACCGACACGCAGAAGCGCCACGACGACACGGCACTCGTGCTCGAGTCGGTGCTGGTCGAGGGCATGGAGACCCAGAAGGGTCGCTCCGCCGTGCGCCGCATGAACCAGATGCACGGCAGCTACGACATCTCCAACGACGACATGCGATATGTGCTCGCGACCTTCGTGGTGATCCCGGTGCGCTGGATCCGCGACTACGGCTGGCGCAAGGGCACCGACACCGAGCGCATCGCCGCCGTCCGCTATTACCAGCGCCTCGGCGCGCTCATGGGCATCAAGGACATCCCGGCCGACTTCGCCGGGTTCGAGGAGCTGCTCGACACCTACGAGGACGAGCACTTCGCCTACGACGACAAGTCCCGCGCCGTCGCCGACGCCACACTCAAGCTGCTCGTGTCGTTCTATCCGCGCATCTTCGCCAAGGGCACCAACGCCTTCAGCCGGGCTTTGATGGACGACCACCTGCTCCGCGCGTTCGACTACCGCAAGCCGTCGCGCGCGGTGGTCTGGCTGTCACGGGCCAGCCTGCGCACGCGTGGCCGCATCGTGCGTCTCCTGCCGCCGCGCCGCAAGCCGCGACACGCGATCGACCTCAAGCGCATCAAGTCCTATCCGGGTGGCTACCTCATCGAACGGCTCGGGACGTTCCCCGAGACGATGAAGGACGAGTCGTCCGTGGCCTGACTCGTAGGTGTAACTCCACGTGACCTTTGTGGCGTACGTCTCGTTGTGACAAACGGGTCTCCGGAAGAGGGAACGCATGTCACGCATCTGGCGCCACCGTCATTTCTGGCCGTTGTCGATCGCAGCCGTCACGATCGCACTCACGATCGGGACGTTTCCCGCCTACGCGGCGTGGACGCAGCAGTTCCACGGCGGCACCACGACGAAGGCCGACACCGGCAGCGTGATCGACGAGTCGAAGCCCCACTCGCACACCGATCCCGCCACCAAGAACGCCATCTCGCGCGCCGCGGTCGAGCCCGGCACCGCCGACTCGACGTCCGCACTCCAGGCGTTCGCCGGGATGTCGTCGGTCGAGGCGCAGCGCCTCGAGGCCGACCCCACCCTGATCAGCACGCCGTCCCCGGCAGCGCGAGCCGCCGTACCGCAGGACCGATACGCGATGGCTGGTGGCTGCTACGCCCTGCAGTCGACCACGAACGGCAAATGGATTGCGCGCTCGGGCAGCGGCTACTTCGCGTCCGCGGCGACCATCGCGCAGGCTGAGCCCTTCCGCTTCCAGGCAACCGACCTCGGCACCTACCTGCTCTACAACCGTCCCCAGCGATTCCTGACGCTCGGGCTGCTCAATGACATCAACCCCGTGGCGAGCCCGTCGGCAGCATCCACCTGGACGGTCGAGCGCACGGGTACGACGTTCACGTTCTCCATGCCGTCCAGGAGGACCGCGATCAGCATGCGGGCGGACGGACGACTCAAGGGCGGCGCGGCCACCGGGTTCGCATTGAAGATGACGACGGGGTGCGACCCGTGGCCCGAGGTCAGCGTCAACGTCTCCGGCAATCCGTTCGGCGGTGCGTCGTCGTTCCAGGAGGTGCGCGGATACCTCGACGGGCACACGCACGGCATGGCGTTCGAGTTCCTCGGAGGACAGCTCCACTGCGGTCGCCCGTGGCACCCGTACGGAGTCAAGGCGGCCCTGCAGGACTGCCCTGACCACACCCTCACCGGTGGTGCCGGCGCGGTCGTCGAGAACTTCCTCAAGGGCGGCGTTCCCGTGGCCCCGCACGACACGGTCGGCTGGCCGACGTTCAAGGACTGGCCCGCCCCCAACTCGCTGACGCACGAAGGCACCTACTACAAGTGGCTCGAGCGCTCGTGGCGCGGCGGCCAGCGCATCCTGGTCAACCTGCTGGTCGAGAACAACCAGCTGTGCACGATCTACCCGCTCAAGCGCAACTCGTGCGACGACATGACGTCGATGCGCCTGCAGGCCGCCGACATGCGCAAGCTCGAGCGCTACATCGACGCCCAGAACGGCGGGCCGGGCAAGGGTTGGTACCGCATCGTCGGCGACCCGTTCGAGGCACGCAAGGTCATCAACGAGGGCAAGCTCGCGGTGGTCATGGGCATGGAGACCAGCGTCCCGTTCGGCTGCTCGGAGAAGCTCGGCGTGCCGCAGTGCAGCCCCGCACAGATCGACCAGCAGCTCGACGACGTCTACGCGATGGGCGTACGGCAGATGGAGCTCGTCAACAAGTTCGACAACGCTCTCTCGGGCGTCGCGGGTGATGCCGGCACGATCGGACCGCTCGTCAACGCGGCCAACTTCCTGGAGACCGGCTCGTTCTGGGACATGCGCAAGTGCACCGACCCGGATCCCGAGGTCGCGGACAACGAGCAGCTCGCCGCACCGACGATCCTGCCCGAGCAGGACGCCCTGTTCGGCGCGGTCGCCAGCTTGGCGCTGCCGATCAAGCTGCCGCTCTATCCGTCGGGCCCGCACTGCAACGCCAGCGGGCTGACGACGTTGGGGGACCACACGATCGCGGGGCTGGCCAAGCGCCACATGCTGTTCGATCCCGACCACATGAGCGTCGCGGCTCGCAAGGCCTCGCTCGATGCGACCGAGAAGCTCAACTACCCCGGCGTCATCTCGAGCCACTCGTGGTCGACCCCGGACGCCTACCCGCGCATCTACAAGGCGGGCGGCATCATCACGCCGTACGCCGGCGACAGCTCCGGATTCGTCGCCAAGTGGAAGAGGCACCTGACCTGGGCGGACCCGCGGTTCTACTTCGGCATCGGGTACGGCGCCGACATCAACGGACTCGGTGCGCAGGGCAACCCGCGCGGCGCCGACGCTGCCAACAAGGTGACCTACCCGTTCAAGGGACTCGGCGGGGTGACGATCGACAAGCAGGTCAGCGGCCAGCGGGTCTATGACATCAACGTCGACGGTGTCTCGCACTACGGCCTCTATCCCGACTGGATCGAGGACCTCCGCAAGCAGGGAGGCCAGGCGATCGCGGACGACATGGCACGCGGTTCCGAGGCCTACCTCGAGATGTGGGAGCGTGCGACGGGCGTCAGCAACGACGCGTGCCGTGACCCCCGGGCGCTCAAGGCCGAGTCGGTGATCAAGGGCATCGCCAAGGGGACGTCGGTCAAGGACGTGCTCCTCAAGGCGGGCCAGCCGCACACGCGCCTGGGCACCAAGTTCACCTACTGCGCCAAGAACGCGGCGGGCGCCAAGGTGACTCGCACCGTCACCTTCACGTCCGGTGGCGCGGTCGCCAGCATCACCTGACCCGCCTGTCCGGCCACGAGTGCCGCGAGGTTGTCGAGCTCGTTGGTGCGTCCGCCGAGGAGGCGCTCGGTCCACACCTCGTCGTGGGCGGACGCATGCGGGTGACGATCCGCGAGGGTGACGGTCGAACCCTCGTGTGGTTGACGATCCGGGTCAAGGACGTCACGTCCGCGCTGGCCGAGGTGCTGGCGGGGATACCGATCGGGTGGGAGCAGTGCCTCGACAAGCTCGCTGCAGTGGTCGAATCGGCCTGAGCGGAAGGATTCGGGGCGCCGGCACGTTGACCCTGAGGTGAGACTCTCCGTCCTTGACCTCGTGCCCGTCCGTACCGACCAGTCCACCGGTGATGCGATCGCCGCAACCGTCGGCTTGGCGCAGGTCGCCGACCGTCTCGGGTTCACCCGGTTCTGGGTGGCCGAGCACCACAACATGCCTGCCGTCGCCGCGACGTCGCCGCCGGTCCTGATCGCCCACCTCGCGGCCCAGACCGAGTCGATCCGGGTCGGCTCCGGCGGTGTGATGCTCCCGAACCACGCGCCGCTCGCCGTCGCCGAGCAGTTCGCGCTGCTCGAGGCCGCGCACCCCGATCGCATCGACCTGGGCATCGGTCGCGCACCGGGCTCCGACCCCGTGACATCGATGGCGCTCCGCGGTGCAGCAGGCCGCGATGACACCGACATCGAGAACTTCCCGCAATACCTCGACGACGTCATGGCGCTGATGGGCACCGAGGGCGTACGCGTCGCGATCCCGCGGCAGGACTACGTCCTCAAGGCGACCCCTTCGGCATCGTCGGAGCCCAACATGTGGCTGCTCGGCTCGTCGATGTACTCCGCGCACCTCGCGGCGGCGAAGGGCCTGCCGTACGTCTTCGCCCATCACTTCTCGGGTCAGGGGACGGCGGAGGCTCTGGCGGTCTACCGCTCGGAGTTCCAGCCCAGCGAGCTCACCCCCGAGCCCGTCACGTTCCTGACGGTCAACGCTTCGGTCGCGGAGACGGCGGAAGAGGCGGCAGCGCTGATGTTGCCCAATCTGCACATGATGGCCAAGCTGCGTACCGGTCAGCCGCTCACGGCACTCGATCTGGTCGAGGACGCCGAAGCGGTTGAGCTGCACCCACAGGCGTTGGAGCTGGTCGAGTCGGCGTTCGGCCGGGCCGTCGTTGGCACGCCGGAGGAGGCTGCGTCACAGGTTCGCCAGCTCGCCGACCAGTTCGGCGTGGACGAGGTCATGGTCAACCCGGTGGCGTCGGCGCGGCGCGGCACCGATCCGCGTACGGCTCCTGGCCGCAACCGCACCCTCGAGCTGCTTGCCAAGGAGCTGCTCTAGGCGGTGGTGGTGATTCCCGCGGCGGCGAACTCGTCGCGCACGGTCGGCAGGTTGTCGGCCGAGACCGCGGCGGTCAGCCCTCCGAGCACCGTGACCGTGAACCCCTCGGTTGCCGCGTCGAGCGCCGTCGCTCGTACGCAGTAGTCCGTGGCGATGCCGCACACGTCAACGGCATCAACGCCGGCAGTGCGCAACCAGTTGGCCAACGGAGCGCCGCTGGCTGACTTGCCCTCGAAGCCGGAGTAGGCCGCGGCGTACTCGCCCTTGTAGAAGATCTCATCGAACATCGACGCTTTGAGCGGGTGGTGGAACTCCTCGCCGTTGGTTCCTACCACGCAGTGCGGGGGCCACGAGTCCACGAAGTCAGGGTTGTCGGAGAAATGGCTCCCGGGATCGATGTGATGATCACGGGTCGCGACGACTATCTCGTACGTATCCAGGTCGATCCGCACGGCGACCTCAGCAGCCACCTGTGCGCCTCCGGCCACGGCGAGAGATCCGCCCTCGCAGAAGTCGTTCTGCACATCAACGACGATCAAGGCTGTGATCATGTGACCTCCTCGAAGACTGTCTCGATCACGGGTTCGCCACGCGAGAGCTGTTTCGCGGCTGGGGGCAGTTCGCCGAGTGCTGTCTTGAGACGTGTGCGCGCTGCGTCGAGGGACTCGTGGTGGATGCGTGTGCCGCCTCGGACGAGTTCGACGAGCAGGAGGCGACCTGGACCTTCGGGTTCCCCGCCGATGCCCAGGACCTCGGCCGTGGCTGTGCCGTTCTCGTCGTGGCGGCGCAGGGCGTACTTGCGACCGCCGACCGAGACCTTGTCCTTGCTGGCCTTGGCCACCGACACCATCTCACCGTCGTCGCCGGCACGGGCGACCAGCTTGTAGACGAAGCTGCTGGTCGGCACTCCGGAGCCTGTCACCAGGGCCGTGCCGACTCCGTAGCCGTCGACGGGTGCCGACGCCAGCGCCGCGATCGCGTGCTCGTCGAGGTCGCTGGTCACGGTGATCCGGGTGGATGTGGCGCCGAGTCCGTCGAGCTGCTTGCGCACCGTCTTGGCCAGCGACACCAGGTCGCCGGAGTCGAGTCGTACGCCGCCGAGCTGCGTACCGGCGACCTCGACCGCCAGCCGCACACCTTCGGGGATGTCGTACGTGTCGACCAGCAGCGTCGTGTCGGTGCCGAGGGCGCGGACCTGTGCCTCGAACGCGTCACGCTCGGTGTCATGCAACAGCGTGAAGGAGTGTGCGCTGGTGCCGGTGGTCGGGATGTCGTACGTCCGACCCGCCTCGAGGTTGGAGGTCGCGGCGAATCCCGACACGTACGCGGCGCGTGCGGCCGCGACAGCCGACCAGTCGTGCGTACGGCGTGAGCCCATCTCGATGCACGGCCGATCGCCGGCGGCACTGACCATGCGCGCCGCCGCTGAGGCGATCGCCGAGTCATGGTTGAGGATCGACAGGAGGATCGTCTCGAGGATGACGCACTCGGCGAACGTGCCCTCGACGATCAGCACGGGGGAGTAGGGGAAGTAGATCTCGCCCTCGGGGTAGCCCCAGATCGAGCCGCTGAACTCGAAGTCGGCCAGCCAGGCGATGGTGTCTTCGTCGACGACGTCGGCCTCGCGCAGCCACGCCAGCTCGGACTCGCCGAACCGGAAGCTCTCCAGCGCGTCGAGGAGCCGGCCGACCCCGGCGATCACGCCGAAGCGGCGGCCACCGGACAGGCGCCGGGCGAACAGCTCGAACACGGACGCTCTGTGAGCCGTTCCGTCCCGCAGGGTCGACTGCAGCATCGTGAGCTCATAGCGGTCGGTCAGCAGGGCGGTGCTGGCAGTCGTATGCGCTGTCATGCGAGCCAGACTATGCCGTGCGTGTTGCTCCCATTTCGCCGCGCCGTGCCGCTGCGCCACAATGGGAGACGTGACCACACCCACTCCGATCGAGATCGTGGAGCCCGAGGTCGACGACATCGTCGAGCTCGAGGATCCGTGGGTCACGATCGTGTGGAACGACCCGGTCAACCTGATGTCCTACGTCGCCTACGTGTTCCGCAACTACTTCGGCTACACCGACGAGAAGGCCCACGAGCTGATGCTCGCGGTGCACCACGACGGCAAGGCCGTGGTCTCCAGCGGCAGCCGCGAGCAGATGGAGCGACACGTGCAGGCGATGCATGAGTACGGTCTCTGGGCCACCCTCGACCGGGCTGATGCATGAGTGAGCGCCAGCCAGTGATCGGATCGGCAGAGTGAAGCCCTTCAAGCGACGTCGCCGCGGCGGCGTGACTGCCACCCTGACCTCCACCGAGGCGCATCTGCTGGCCAACCTCGCCGGCCAGGTCGTCGAGCTGCTGCGTGACCGCAACGGTGCCGCGGAGTCCGACGCCGATCCGCTGGCGGTGCAGCTCGGCATGGGCGGCTCGGCCATACCCCCCGACGACCCCGTGCTCGCCCGGCTGCTGCCCGACGCCTACCGCGGTAGCGACGACGACTCGGGTGAGTTCCGACGCCTCACCGAGCGGTCGCTGACGTCGACCAAGGTGCACCACGCCGAGACGCTGATCGGCTCGCTGATCGACGGTGGGCTGACGTTCGAGGTGCCCACGGCCGACGACGAGGGCGATGACGTCGAGGTCGAGCTCGGCGCCGACGCAGTGCAGTCCTGGCTCAAGTCGCTGACCGACATCCGGCTCTCCCTCGCCGTCCGCCTCGGCATCGAGAACGAGGAGGACGCCATGCTGGTCGGCGAGTCCGGCGACGAGGCGATCGTGGCGATGGCCGAGATCTATGACTGGCTCGGCTACGTCCAGGAGACCCTCATTGCTGCCCTCGACTGAGTCGGGCGTACTCCCGCAGGCGTAGTCCGCATTGCTCCGCGCGTCCGATGACGCGCCGAGCGGAGTCGCCTACCGTGAGGTCCATGCCCATCGATCTGCGCTCGCTGCCGCGAGGTGCGGTCTTCGGATCGCTGGGCCTTCTGGTCTTCCAGGTGATTGGTACGGTCGGCGCCAGCCACAACCAGACCGGACACCGCGATCTCGACCCGCTGGCGATCGTGCTGGTCCTGCTCGGCCCGCTGTCGCTGCCGTTCCTCGCTCGATGGACCCGCCCGGTCCTGTGGTTCGTCGTGGGCCTGACGGTCACCTACCTGCTGCGCGACTACCCGTACGGCCCGGTGCTGGCGAGCCTCGCCATCGCCACGATCGTCACGGTGATCCGCGGCCACCGGGTCACCGCCTGGCTCGGCCTGAGCACCGTCGCGGTGACGCTCTTCGCGATCCAGCGGCCGATCCACGACCGCCCGTTCGAGTGGGGCCTGCTCTCGGGGGTGCTGGCCTGGTCGCTGCTGATCTTGTCGGCCGGTGAGTTCGTACGCATCCGCCGCGAACGCAGTGCGGTGGCCCGTCAGGCCCGTGCCGAGGCATCGAAGCGGCAGGCCAACGAGGAGCGGCTCCAGATCGCCCGTGAGCTGCACGATGTGGTGGCGCACCACATGTCGCTGATCAACGTGCAGGCGGGAGTGGCGCTGCACATCGTCGACCGTCGCCCCGAGCAGGCGCAGACCGCGCTGGTGGCGATCAAGGACGCCAGCAAGGAGGCGCTGGTCGAGCTGCGTGCGCTGGTCGGCATCCTGCGCGACGTCGACGACGAGGCTCCCCGCCGGCCCACTGGCACGCTCGCCTCGCTCGACGACCTCGTCGAGCGCAGCCACCACGCGGGTCTCGAGGTCGCCAAGACGGTGACCGGCGACGTACGTCCGCTGTCCTCGTCGGTCGAGCTGGCCGCGTTGCGGATCGTCCAGGAGGCGATCACCAACGTCGTACGCCACTCCGGCGCGACCGCGGCTGTGATCGAGCTCGGCTACGGCCTCGACGCGCTGACAGTGAGCGTCACCGACAACGGTGCCGGGATCACGCCGAGCGGTTCGGACGGCACCGGCATCATCGGGATGCGCGAGCGCGCGGAGGCGTTGGGCGGCTGGCTCGACGTCGGTCCGGGTCCCGACGGCGGGACCCGTGTACGGGCCTCCCTCCCGCTGAGGAGTC
The DNA here is from genome assembly GCF_039537165.1 of Aeromicrobium panaciterrae. GTDB lineage: Bacteria > Actinomycetota > Actinomycetes > Propionibacteriales > Nocardioidaceae > Aeromicrobium > Aeromicrobium panaciterrae. The sequence continues at coordinate 2,566,851 of NZ_BAAAZZ010000002.1, forward strand.
ACACATGATCCGCGTCGTGCTGGTCGACGACCAGGCCCTGCTGCGCGCGGGTTTCCGGGCGCTGCTCGACGCCGAGGACGACATCGAGGTCGTCGCGGAGGCCTCCGACGGTCGTGAGGCGCTCGAGGTCGTCGCGCTGCACCGGCCCGATGTCGTGCTGATGGACATCCGCATGCCCGGCGTCGACGGGCTCGAGGCCACGCGGCGGATCAGCGCCGACCCGGAGCTGCCCGACGTCCACGTCGTCATCCTCACGACGTTCGACCTCGACGAGTACGTCTTCGAGGCGATCCGCATCGGCGCCAGCGGTTTCCTCGTCAAGGACACCGAGCCCGCCGAGCTGCTGGCCGGCATCCGTGCGGTGGCCGCCGGAGACGCGCTGCTCTCGCCAGGGGTGACCCGAAGGCTCATCGCCGAGTTCGCCGACCGCAGCCGTGGCACGGCCGATCCGCAGAGTCTCGAACCGCTCACGGAGCGCGAACGCGAGGTCGTCGCGCTCGTCGGCGAGGGACTCAACAACGCCGAGATCGGTGAGCGGCTCTTCATGAGCCCGGCGACCGCCAAGACGCACGTCAGTCGGGCGATGATCAAGCTCGGAGCGCGAGACCGCGCACAGCTGGTCGTGATCGCGTACGAGTCGGGCCTCGTACGCCCGGGCTGGTCCTGACTACTCCGCTCGGCGTAGGCCAAGTGACTCCGTCGGGCCGATGTGGCAGGGCCCCGAGCTCGGGAGTCTTGAAGGGTCAGCAACACACCCTCAAGGAGAAATGCCATGTTGTCCTCAACACTGCTCACCAACCACGATCACTGGGACGGCCCCGGGCCCTGGTGGCCGCTCATCCCGCTGTTCTGGTTCGCTTTCATCGTCGTCGCCTTCGTCCTGCTCGGTCGCTTCGGCCGCCGCCGCTGGCACCGTGGCTCGTACTCGGGTGAAGCCAGGCTCGCCGAACGCTTCGCCGCCGGTGAGATCGACGAGACCGAGTACCGTACGCGGCTCGCGGTCCTGCGCGAGAACGGCAAATGAGCGCGGTCGTCGAGATCCGTGACCTGTCCAAGAGGTACGGCGCCGTCACGGCTGTCGATCACGTCAGCCTGAGCGTCAAGCGCGGAGAGGTCTACGGATTCCTCGGACCCAACGGCGCAGGCAAGACCACCACGCTGCGCATGCTGCTGGGACTGATCCGGCCGACGAGCGGGGACATCACCGTCCTCGGCCGTCGGCCGGGCGACCCCGGCGTTCTCTCGACGACCGGATCCATGATCGAGGGGCCGGCGTTCTATCCGTTCCTGTCCGGCCGCGACAACCTGAAGGTGGTCGCCCGATATGCGGGAGTCGGGGCGGGCCAGATCGATGCCGTGCTCGAGACCGTCGACCTCGCGACACGCGGCGGCGACAAGTTCTCGACCTACTCGCTCGGCATGAAGCAGCGTCTCGGCGTTGCCGCGGCACTGATCAAGGATCCGGACCTCGTCGTGCTCGACGAGCCCACCAACGGTCTCGACCCGGCCGGCATGCGCGACATGCGCGCGCTGATCCGCAGGCTCGGCGACTCCGGTCGCACCGTGATCCTCTCGAGCCACATGCTCGGCGAGGTCCAGCAGATCTGTGACCGGGTCGGCGTCATCAACAACGGCACGATGGTGGCCGAGAGCACCGTCGACGAGCTGCGCGGTGACAGCGAGCTGCTGGTGCGCGCCACACCCGCCGATGTCGTGCTGTCGACCCTCGACCGGATCGCCGACGTCGAAGCGATCCGTACCGTCGACGACGAGCTCCGGCTCCGCGTCGACGAGCGGCACACCGCCGGCGTCGTACGCGCGCTGGTCGCCGCCGGTGCCGACGTGCACGAGGTGCGCCGGCTCGACCGCCAGCTCGAGGACGTGTTCTTCGAGATCACCGCCACGGAGGCAAGCCATGTCTGATGTCATCAACGTCGCCCGGGCCGAGCTGTTCAAGCTCGTACGCCGGCCCGCCGCCTGGACGCTGCTCGCGGCATCCGCCGTGCTCAGCCAGGTGTTCGGCTACCTGATCCCGTACCTCTCCTACGCCGGAGGCGACTCAGGCCCGATGGAGGGCGCATCGAAGGAGGCGATCCTCGCCAGCACCTTGCCGGACCAGCTGGTGTCCAACACGCTCGGCGGGTTCCCGGTGTTCGCCGGCGCTCTCGCCCTGGTGTTCGGGGCACTCGTGTTCGGCGGCGAGTACGGCTGGGGCACCGTCAAGACGGTCCTGACCCAGCGCCCGGGACGAGCTGCGTCGATGGCGGGCCAGTTCCTGGCCCTCGCCTCTGCAGTCGCCGTCGGCGTCGTCATCCTGTTTGCGCTTGGCTCTGTGAGCTCGACCGCCATCGCCGTGGCGCAGGACCGCTCGATCGACTTCCCGTCGTTCGTCGACCTGACCGCCGGATACGGCGCTGGCCTCGCGATCATGCTGATGTGGGCCAGCCTCGGCGCGCTGCTCGGCGTGGTGCTGCGCGGCGTCGCGCTGCCGATCGGGCTGGGTGTCGTCTGGGTGCTGGGGGTCGAGAACCTCGTCACCGGAGTCTCCAGCTCGGTGCTCACGGCGTTGCGGCCGCTGCGCGACGTGCTCCCGGGTGTCAACGCGGGATCGCTGGCCTCGGCGGTCATGCCGACGCGCCCTCCCGGCATCGACGCTCCTCCCGGCGTCAGCTCGTACGTCAGTGACGGCCGTGCTCTCGTGACGGTGGCGTGCTATGTCGCGGTGTGCCTGGTCGCGGCGATGCTGACGTACCGGCGTCGCGACGTCGTCTGACCGCGGTCAGGCGGTGGCCTCCTGCAGCTCGTCGGACGAGACGAACGCCACGACCTGACGGATGATCGCCGGATCTCGAAGCGCCCGGCGGTGCCCCAATCCTTCGATCGTCGTGAGGCGGGCACCGCTCCAGTGCGCCACCAGCGACGTCGTGGAGGCGTACGGGGTCTCACGGTCCGCCGGATCGTGGATCACCAGCAGCTCCGGCCGCTCGATCTCCTCGGCGACCCGATGCAGGTCAACGGCATCGATCGGCAGCCCGACACGGTTGAGGACGCGGGTCTCGAGCCGGCGAAGCGTACGGGGGCCGAAGCCGAGCCCGGCCTGGACCACCGTGACGTAGTCGCTGATCCGTACGGCCGGGGCGATCATGACGAGCCGGTCGGTCCCGAGCCACCCGTGCTGGAGTGCCAGACCCGTGGCGAGGCTTCCCATCGAGTGGGCCACCACAGCATGTGCGGGTCCGAACTTGGCGGCGACGTCGTCGAGCGCCTTGCCCATCTGGACTCCATCGCTGTTGCCCGCGCCGGTGGGACCGGGATCGGAACGACCGTGGCTGAGCGCGTCGTGTGCGACGACGCTGAATCCGGCAGCAACGAGCGGTGCCACGAACGAACCGAGCTGCGAGGAGTTGCCACCCCAGCCGTGCACGAGGTAGACGACGGGGCCGGATCCCCATCTCGTACCGCGCACGACGCCACCCTGCGACGCAACCTCGAAGTGTGTGCCGCCGCCGACGACGGCCTGGACGCGCGACGGGGTGATCGCGAACCAGAACCGCTCTGCCCACAGGGCGCCCAGCCGTGGTGACACGAGCTCGAGCACCCGGAAGGCGCTGCGCAGGCCCGCAGTCTTGATACGAACGATCGTGCTTTTAGTTGACGATGTGAATGCCATGATGTCCTTCTCGGTCGGGGATGGTCAGGTCGTGAGCGCACGCTCGACGATCGAGTCGAAGGCCCGGCGGGCGCGTTCGAGGGCTCGAGGGTCTTGCATGAGGCGTGACGTGTGCTGGTGGTTGAGCATGATGGCGTGCAGCTCGTAGGCGATCTGCTCGACATCGACATCGCTGCGGAACTCGCCCTCGCTGACTGCGGTTGCGGCGATCGTGACGATGAGCTCGAGCCAGTCGCGCTCGTCGCGTACGAGGGCGTCACGTACGGGCCCGGGCTGGTCGTCGAGCTCCGAGCTGGCCGCGACGAACAGGCAACCGCCGTCCTCGAACGCCTCGGACCAGGCCAGCCACGACTCGAACAGGGTACGAAGCCGGTTGAGCCCGCGAGGGGATTGCAGGGCCGGCCGTACGACCCGGTCGACGAAGCGCTCTCGGGTGTGGCGCAGGATCTCGATCTGCAGTGCCTCCTTGGAGGCGAAGTGCGCATACAGGCCACTCTTGGACATGCCGGTGTGGGCGGCGAGCTGGCCGATCGACATGCCGGTGAGCCCGACCTTGGAGGCGACGCTGGTGGCCTCGGTCAAGATGGCGTCGCGCGTCTCGTCACCCTTCGACATGATCCATTTATAGCACGGACGTGCTTTTTGCGCCGTCTCAGCGGACGGCTGCGCGCTCGGGCGTCCCGGTGAGCCCGATAAACTCCGTGGGTGCTGACGATCGACCAGGCGACGCGTGACGCGATCATCGCCCACGCACGTCGTGACCATCCCGACGAGGCGTGCGGCGTGGTCGCGGGTGCCATCGGTTCCGACCTGCCCACGCGGTTCGTCCCGATGCTGAACGCCGCGATGTCGCCGACGTTCTACGAGTTCGACTCCGGCGACCTCCTCAAGCTCTATCGCGAGATGGACGACAACGACGAAGAGCCGGTCATCATCTATCACTCGCACACCGCGACGGAGGCCTTTCCGTCGCGCACCGACATCAATCTCGCGGGAGAACCCGGCGCGCACTACGTGCTCGTGTCGACCCGTGACGGCGCGCACGAGGGTGGTCCCGTCGACTTCCGGTCCTTCCGGATCACCGGCGGCGAGGTCACCGAGGAAGAAGTTCGCGTCGTGGACAGTTATGCAAACGGCACAGCCACCGAGCAGAAGGCAGAACACTGATGGCCATCGAGGTCCGCATCCCGACGATCCTGCGTCCCTACACCGACGGTGAGCGTGCCGTCGACGGCGCCGGTGCCACGGTTGCCGAGCTGATCGACCAGCTCGAGGTCGACCACCCCGGCATCAAGGAGCGCCTGGTCGAGGGCGACGAGGTGCGCCGCTTCGTCAACATCTACGTCAACGACGAAGACATCCGGTTCACGGGTGGACTGGGCACCCCGGTCGCCGACGGCAACACGGTGGTCATCCTGCCGGCCGTCGCCGGCGGCTGATCGGCGCACATGCGTTTTGACTCGCTGATCGACTCCGTCGGAGGCACTCCGCTCGTCGGTCTCCCGACACTCTCTCCGAGCAATGACGTACGCATCTGGGCCAAGCTCGAGGACCACAACCCGACCGGCTCGATCAAGGACCGTGCCGCCCTGGCGATGATCCTCAAGTCCGAGGCGGACGGGCTCCTCCAGCCCGGCGCGACGATCCTCGAACCCACCAGCGGCAACACCGGCATCTCGTTGGCCATGGTCGCCAGCCAGCGGGGCTACAAGCTGATCTGCGTGATGCCCGAGAACACCTCCATCGAGCGCACGCAGCTGCTCACGATGTGGGGCGCCGAGATCATCCCGTCGCCTGCCGCCGGCGGGTCCAACGAAGCCGTACGGGTCGCCAAGGGCCTTGCCGCTGACAACCCCGACTGGGTGATGCTCTACCAGTACGGCAACCCGGCCAACGCCGACGCACACTACGCGGGGACGGCCCCGGAGATCCTCACCGACCTTCCTGAGGTCACGCACTTCGTCGGCGGCCTCGGCACGACGGGCACGCTCATGGGTGTCGGCAGGTACTTCCGTGAGCACAAGCCCGACGTACGTATTGTCGCCGCGGAGCCGCGCTACGGCGAGCTGGTCTACGGGCTGCGCAACCTCGACGAGGGCTTCGTGCCCGAGCTGTACGACGACTCACTGATCGACTCACGGTTCTCCGTGGGACCCCGCGATGCCGTACGCCGCGTGCGCGAGCTGATCGCCGCCGAAGGCATCTTCGCAGGCATCTCCACCGGCGCGATCCTGCACGCGGCGTTGGCGCAGGCGGCCAAGTGTGTCGCGGCCGGCGAGACCGCCGACATCGTGTTCGTCGTCGCCGATGGCGGATGGAAGTACCTCTCGACAGGTGCCTACGAGGGCACTCTCGACGAGGCCGAGGACAAGCTCGACGGCCAGCTCTGGGCCTAGGGCGTCCCTAGGCCTGGGCCGGCTTGGTGGCCTTGCCGTCGAGCCACAGGTCTACCGACTCGTCGCGGTGCACGCCGTCCGTACCGACGTGCTTCTCGCTGATCGTCGGCCCCTTCGTGAGGATGTGCACGAGCGCCATGGCGTGGCCGCGGCCGAGGTCGTGGTCGGCCTTCAGCCAGTCGACGATCTCGCCGGCCTTGGTTGAGGGCTGGTCGAGTCCTTTGGCTGACGCCTGTGCCAACAGCTCGCGGGGCGTGAATCCGGTCTTGTCCTCGATGTTGTCGAGGTAGGCCTGGAACGACATGGGATGTCCTTTCGTCGGGATGTGCTTTCACCCTCACGTCGATTGACGATCGAACAATTCGACACTGTGATCCGAACCATTTTCGACTCTGTAGGCTATCGCTCGATCCACCCCGCTTCGCCACACTCCCACCCCCTGGAGAAGATCCATGTTTGCTGTGTCGCCGCATGCCCAGGACGTGATCCAGATCGGCAGTGCGGCGCTGATCGGGGCGGCGGTGGCGTTCCTGATCGGGTCAGGTGTCGCGGCCCGCAGGAAGTCCTCGAAGGAACAGGCGTCCGTCGCCGAGACGGACACCGTGGCGGCGGGCGCCGTGGCGGCGGGCGCCCTGCCGGAGGGCGCCGTTCTGGAGGAGGCTGTACCGGAGGACACCGTGCCGGAGCAGGCTGTACCGGAGGACGCCGGACCGGAGGAGGCTGTTCCGGAGGAGGGCGGTGAGCCGAGCCGTGGCACATGGTTCTCGCGGCGCAGGATTGCAGCGTCCTCGGTCCTCGTGATCGCTCTCGCGGTGCTGCTCAGCACGTTGGTGTGGGCCGACGGATCTTCCGACGATCCGGCTCCTCGGCCCAGCCCGACCCCGGTTGCCGAGCCGGCCAAGACGCTTCCCACGTGTGACCAGGCAAAGATCGAGGTCGTCAGGCTCTACGAGCAGCTTCTGACGCGGGGATCCACCGGTGACGTCGATGGCATGACCCGTACGGCCGAGACACAGCTCTACACGATCTTCCAGAACTCGAGCTGCTTCTCGGGCCGTGAGGGCGTGGCCGTGGCAGAGGTCCTGGCCCAGTTGCGTATGTCCCCTCGTCTGCCGGCTGCGCTCACCAGGGACGTGTCGCCATCCTGTCGCGAAGTCGTCAAGGACGCGGTGCGTCTCCTGAACGTGGCGAAGCTCCGCAAGAGCCTCGGCGACGAGTCCGCAGCGACGGTTCTCGGCGGAGGTTTCGCAGCGCTGAGCCAGGACGATGGTGCGTGCCTGCCTCCGGCTGCCGTGAAGGTCCTCAACGATGACCTCGCGGGAGCGCCGACCGGAGGCGAGGGCGGCAAGCGCACGACATGACGGTTGTCGCCGGGACCGTGCCTTCTGCCCAAATCGGTCTCGGACTTTGAGGATCAGCTCGAGAAGGCACCACTGGGTCGCGCCGCCCAGTGAGACTCCCTGACAAAGTTGGTCGTTTGTCCGGGCAACGTCGGCTAGCCTCAGTCGTGTGAGCGAGATCGTCGTCTTCTCCGGAAGCGCGCACCGGCCCCTGGCTGACAAGATCTGCTCCGAGCTGGGCCAGCCGTTGTCGGCGTCCGACACCGTGCGCTTCAGCAACGACTGCCTCCAGGTGCAGCTGCTCGCCAACTGCCGGCGCAAGGACGTCTACATCATCCAGCCTCTGATCCCACCGACGCAGGACCACCTGATGGAGCTGTTGCTGATGATCGACGCAGCCCGCGGTGCCTCGGCTGCCTCGGTCACCGCAGTCATTCCGCACTATGCGTACGCGCGCTCCGACAAGAAGGACGCCTCGCGCATCTCGATCGGTGGCCGGCTCGTCGCCGACATGCTGACCAGTGCCGGAGCCGACCGCGTCGTCACGATGACGCTGCACGCGCCCCAGGTGCACGGATTCTTCAGCGTCCCGGTCGACCACCTCACGGCGATCGGCGAGCTCGCCGACCACTACCGCAACCGTGACCTGGGCAACGTCGTGGTGGTCTCGCCCGACCTCGGCAACGCCAAGACGGCATCGCTGTTCGCGCGCCTGCTGGGTGTACCCGTCGCCGCGGGCAGCAAGCAGCGCCAGGCCGACGACAAGGTCGTGATCGACGCGATCGTCGGCGATGTCGCCGGCAGGACGGCGATCGTCCTCGACGACGAGATCGCCACCGGCGGATCCATCGTCGAGCTCATGGCGAAGCTCGAGGAAGAAGGTTGCACCGAGGCGTCCGTGGCGTGCACGCACGGCCTCTTCACCGGCAAGGCCGTCGACCGGCTGCGCAACCACCCCAACATCACCGAGGTCGTCACGACCGACACGGTCCCGCCGCCGGCCGACTGGCCCGAGCTCCAGGTTCGATCCGTCGCCGGGCTGTTCGCCGAGGCGATCGCCCGCATCCATGCCGGCGAGTCGGTGTCGTCGTTGTTCGACGGCGTCGACCCCGCTCACGCACCACCCCAGCCCAAGCTCCCGCTCTGACCGTGTGTCGTTGGCCGCAATCCCTAGGGTGCGCTCCAACCCGAACGTAGGATGATTCGTCGTGAGCGACGCACCGATCGGCATCTTCGACTCAGGCTTCGGCGGCCTGACGGTTGCGCGCGCCGTGCTCGACCAGCTGCCCCACGAACCCGTGCTCTATCTGGGTGACACGGCACGGCAGCCGTACGGCCCCAAACCGATCTCCGAGGTTCGTGAGTACGCCCTCGAGTGCCTCGACCATCTCGTGGCCCAGGGTGTCAAGGCACTGGTCATCGCGTGCAACTCCGCCAGCGCCGCGGTCCTCCGTGATGCCCGCGAACGTTACGACGTGCCGGTCGTCGAAGTCATCGTGCCGGCGACCCGACGGGCCGTCAGCGCGACCCGCAACCGCCAGGTCGGCGTCATCTGCACCACGGCGACCGCGACCTCGCGCGCCTATGAGGACGCGTTCGCCGCCAACCCGGGCATCACGCTGCACACCCAGCCGTGCCCGCGTCTCGTCGAGTTCGTGGAGACCGGTGTGACCAGCGGCCCCGAGCTCCTCGAGGTGACGCAGGGCTACCTCCAACCGCTCATCGACCTCGGTGTCGACACCCTGGTGCTCGGCTGCACGCACTACCCGCTGCTGACCGGCGTGCTGTCCTACGTCATGGGCGACGGTGTCACCCTGGTCTCCAGCGCCGAGGAGACGGCCAAGGACGTCTACGCGCTGCTCGTACGTGAGGGGCTCGAGCGCGACCCGTCCCAGCCCGCGCCGAAGCACCGATTCCTGACGACCGGCACGCCCGAGGAGTTCCGCGAGCTCGGACACCGCTTCCTCGGCCCCGAGCTCGAATCAGTCGACCAATTCGCCTGGGTGACCGTATGAGCCACCCCACGAAACCACTCGCTCGAGCGAAGCTCACCTCCGCTCGAATCCTGTGTCCGCTCGCGCTTTCGCGGGGACACCGACTCCTGCTGCCAGCGTTTCGAGGTGAGCGCTGATGAAGCTGACCGTCGTCGGTTGCGCCGGATCGTTCCCCAGTGCGGAGTCACCTGCCAGCTGCTACCTGATCGAGGCGCCGTACGAGGGCCGCACCTTCCGTCTCGTCGTCGACCTCGGCAGCGGTGCGCTCGGTGACCTGCAGCGCTACGTCGACCTGCGCGACGTCGACGCCGTCGCGCTCTCACACCTGCACGCCGATCACTGCTTCGACCTTTCGGGGCTGTACGTCGTCAGCAAGTACCACCCCGACGGTGCACTCCCGAGGATCCCGGTCGTTGCCCCCGAAGGCGCCGCGGAGCGTCTCGCGGAGGCGTACGGCATCGACGAGCCGGTCGGCATGACGGAGCAGTTCGAGTTCCTTGCGCATGCGGACGGAGAGCCCGTACGACTGGGCCCGTTCTCGATCACCCCGCGCCTCGTCGACCACCCGGTGACGGCGTTCGCGATGCGCATTGCCAGCGACACCCACACGATCGCCTACTCCGGCGACACCGGTCCGACCGACGTGCTCGTCGACGTCGCCGCCGGCGCCGACATCTTCCTGTGCGAGGCCTCGTTCGTGGAGTCCGGGGCAAATCCGCCGCACCTTCACCTGACGGGCGCCGACGCCGGCACGGTGGCGACGCGAGCGGGTGTCGGCCGGCTGCTGATCACCCACATCCCGGCGTGGACCGACCGTGCCGAGGTCGAGTCCGACACCAAGAGCACCTGGGACGGACCCTGCGAGCTGGTCTCCGCGGGCTCGACCTACACCCTCTAGCTCGCCCGATAGGCTCGCCGTCATGACCCGCGAAGACGGCCGCAGCGCCGATCAGCTCCGACCTGTGACCATCACCCGCAACTGGCTCGACCACGCGCAGGGATCCTGCCTGATCGAGTTCGGCAAGACCAAGGTGCTGTGCGCCGCGAGTGCGAGCGAGGGCGTGCCGCGTTGGCGCAAGGGATCGGGCCTCGGCTGGGTCACGGCGGAGTACGCGATGCTCCCGCAGGCCACCCACGACCGCTCGGCCCGCGAGTCGGTCAAGGGTCGCATCGGCGGACGTACGCACGAGATCTCGCGTCTCGTCGGCCGCTCGCTGCGGGCCGCGATCGACTACGAGGCGCTGGGCGAGAACACGATCACGATCGACTGCGACGTCCTGCAGGCCGACGGTGGGACCCGTACGGCCGCGATCACCGGCGCCTACATCGCCCTCGCCGACGCCGTCGAGCACCTTCGCTCCAAGGGCGCGCTGGCCGGCGAGCCGCTCATCGAGTCGGTGGCCGCGATCAGCGTCGGCATCATCGACGGCGTGCCGCTGCTCGACCTGCCGTACGTCGAGGACGTCCGTGCCGAGACCGACATGAACGTCGTGATGACCGGGACCGGCAAGTTCATCGAGGTGCAGGGCACGGCCGAGGGAGCACCGTTCGACAAGGCCGAGCTGGACGCGCTGCTCGAGCTCGCCGCCAAGGGCTGCGCCGACCTGACCACCTTGCAAAAGGAAGCCCTCGCCCGGTGACCCCAGAAAACCGCGCCGGCTCGAGTCCTCGGCTCACGAGGCGCTGAGATGGCGCGCTTCCCCGGAGACCTCGGAAGGACAGTGGTCCTGGCGTCCAACAACGCCAAGAAGCTCACCGAGCTCCGCCGCATCCTCGAGCCGCTCGTCCCCGGCATCGAGGTGCTGGGCCTCGCCGACGTGACGCCGTACGACGAGCCGGCCGAGACCGAGTCGACGTTCGAGGGCAACGCACTGCTCAAGGCGCGCGCCTGTCTCGCCGTGACGGGCCTGCCGTCGCTCGCCGACGACTCCGGACTCTGCGTCGACGAGCTGAACGGCATGCCCGGCGTGCTCTCGGCCCGTTGGTCCGGAGTGGGCAAGGCTGACGGGGGAGACGCAGCCAACAACGCGCTGCTGCTGAGCCAGCTCGGCGACGTACCCGACGAGCGGCGTGCCGCGCAGTTCCGCTGCGCCATGGCGTTCTGCACGCCCGACGGCAACGAGATCGTCGAGGTCGGCGTGATGCCGGGCCGGATCCTGAGGGCCGAGCAGGGCGAGGGCGGCTTCGGCTATGACCCGCTGTTCGCCGCTGACGGCTACGACGTGTCGACCGCCGAGCTGTCTGCCGAGGAGAAGGACCGCATCAGTCACCGTGGCAAGGCGCTGACCGCGATCGCCCCGGCGATCGTCGAAGCGCTCAGCTAAGAGATCCCGCCAGCAGGGAGAGTCGCCTGACTCGCGGGTCGCAGGCACCGTCCCGGCGGCGTTGTCGTCGGTCGCCGCACAACCCCGGTGCGCCTCCCTCCTCTGCCTTGTCGGCCCAGCACCTGCGACCCGCTCGCTTAACCGGCGCCCCTGCTGGCGGAACCTCTTAACGCGCTGATCACCTTGTCGGCGATCGCGATGCAGCCCTGACGGTTGGGGTGGATGCCGTCCACGACCCGCTCGTCGTTGAGCGCGCCGGTCGTGGGGATGAACTCGAGGCCGTGCTGGGCCGCTGCCGCCTCGATGATGCGGGTGACTCGTGTCCCGTCGTACCGGTCGACCGGGCCCCACGGCGGACCCATCACGATGATGCGAGTCGACCGGGGCAGGAACGTGCGCAGGGTCGTGAAGTAGGTGTCGACGGCGTGCGCGATGGCATCGTCCGTGGCCGTGACGAACCGGCCATCGACGCAGTCGGCCCAGTCGTTGCGCCCGCCCTCGATGACGAACAGCGACGGCGCGTTCGACGTGAACGCCTGCACGCGGTCGATGAACCGGTCGCCGGTGCACAACCTGCCCGGACGGAGATAGCCCGAACCCGACTGCGCGTATGTGGTGACGGTCGCGTCGTAGTGCCGGCCCACGATGCTCCACCAGCCTTGCATCGCGTCACCGGGCTTGTCGTTGTAGCGGGCCGTGATCGAGTCGCCCACCACGACGATGCCGCGTGGGGCGAGCACGGATGAGGCGGCCGCCTTGCCGCCGTCGGCGTTGAACGCCAGCAACGGGGCCAAGAGGAGAAGGAGGGCGAGGACAGCGACAATCGGTGTGCGTACGGCCATCCGCGGCTTGGTCATGCTGCTCTTGCTTCCTCCCGAGAGAGCAGCAGCCTAGGTTGCGGATCCGCCGGTTGTTCGCAGATTGGCCGAAAGCAATCGAAAAGTCATCCGGGAGGGCCATCCGGCATGGCGAACGCCTGCTGTCGCCAAGCCTCGTACACCGCGATCGAGGCCGAATTGGCGAGATTCATGGAGCGCCGGCCGGGCAGCATCGGCAGCCGTACGCGCGCCGTGATGCGCGAATCGTCGAGCACCTCCTCAGGCAGCCCCGTCGGCTCCGGGCCGAACAGCAGCACGTCTCCGGGCTCGTAGGCGATGTCGGTGTAGAGCACGTCGCCCTTGCCGGTGAAGGCGTAGACGTTGGCGGGGAGCAGGGCGTCGTACGCCGCCTCGAGATCGGTGTGCACCGTCATCACCGCGAGGTCGTGGTAGTCGAGTCCGGCCCGGCGCAGCTTGGGCTCCTCGAGGTCGAACCCGAGCGGTTCGACCAGGTGCAGCTCGGATCCGCTCACCGCCGCGAGGCGGATCGCGCTGCCGGTGTTGCCCGCGATGCGGGGTTCGAAGAACGCGATGCGAAACATCAGCGTGAACCGTTCGGCGACCAGCTCAGCACGGCGTGGACGACCAGTCCCGCGAGGATCGCCCATGCCGCCGAGCCGACGCCCCACGCAGTGATGCCCGAGGCGGCGACGAGGAACGTGGCGATCGCCGCCTCGCGCCCCTTCGGCTCCTTCATCGAGCTCTCCAGCGCCGAGCCCAGGGTGCCCAGCAGGGCGAGTCCGGCGATCGTCGCGATCACTCCGCTCGGTGCCACGCCGACCAGCGCTGCGACGGCGATCGACGCGGCAGCGAGCACGCCGTACGTCCAGCCGACGGCTTGTCCGGCGATCCAGCGACGGCTCTTGTCGGGTCCTGCGTCCGGTCCCGCGACGAGCGCGGCGCTGATCGCCGCCAGATTGACCGAGTGGGCGCCGCCGGTGGCTCCGGCGATCGTGCTGACGCCGGCGGTGACGATCGAGTCGCGCCACGGCACGTCGTAACCGATCGCCTTCATGATCGCGACGCCCGGGACGTTCTGCGACGCCATCGTCACGAGATAGAGCGGGATCGCGATGCTGACGACCGCCTCCCAGCTCAGCGTCGGCGACGTCAGCGAGAGGTGGGGGAGCAGGTCCGACGAGGCGATGCCCTCGCCTCGGCGGACCATGTCGATGCCGATCACGATGCCCGCGGTCAGGAAGGCTGCCGGAACCGCCCAGCGAGGAGCCAGTCGTACGCCGATCAGCCACACCAGCACGATCGGGACGATCGCGCCCGGATTGTCGACGAGGCTCCGGACCGGTTCGATGCACAGGTTGAGCACGACACCGGCGAGCATGCCCTGTGCGATCGGTGCGGGGATCCGGGCGATGAGCCGCCCGAGCGCCGGCCACAACCCGGTGACGACGTAGGCGACGCCGACCAGCACGAACGCGCCGACGGCGGCCGACCATCCGCCGTCCACCGTGGCCATGCCGGCAAGCAGGGCTGCGCCGGGCGTCGACCACGCGAGCATGATCGGCATGCGGTGCCGACGGCTGAGCCAGAGCGTGCCGACGGCCTGGACCGTGCAGAGCGCCAGGAGCCCGGATGCGGCCTGCTCGTGCGTGGCGCCGACAGCAATGAGTCCGGTGAGCACGACGGCGAACGAGCTGGTGTAGCCGACGACGCACGCGATGATCCCGGCGCTGATCGGCTGCTGGAGCGATGGCGTCTCGCCGTTGTCGTTTGAGCGCCGCTCCATGGGAAATCACCCTAGACTGCTCCGCTATGGCCACTCCCCAGCGCGTCCACGTCACGCACACCTACACGTCCGATCCGGCGACCGTCTTCGAGAAGCTCTCCGAGCATGAGAACCTCGGCCCCCTGTTCGGGGCCAAGATCACCCGCGTGTGCGATGGCGACACCTCACGCAACGGTGTCGGCTCGACCCGCAGCCTCAAGATCGGCCCACTGCCCGCGTTCCACGAGACGACCACGAAGTCTGAGCCCCACACGCTGATCGAGTACAAGATCACCAAGGGCAGCCCGCTGCGCGGTCACTGGGGCAAGCAGGTCCTGACTCCGACCGCTGATGGCGGAACGCTGCTCGACTACACGATCGGCTTCAACGTGGCGCCAGGCCTCTCCGGACTGGTCGGCAGTGTCGTCGCCAGGAATCTCAAGAAGGGCCTCCCCAAGCTCACTGACTGAGTGTCACCCAGAGTCGGCGCCCAGTCGGCTGCCTGGACGGCCGATTGCCGCCAGCAACGATGGTCTCGGCGGATCATCATTGAAATATGACGATCACACATGACCGCTCCACCAAGACCATCGCACTTGTCACGGGTGCCAATCGTGGTCTGGGTCTCGCGACGGCACAGCTGCTCGGCGAAGCCGGGACGACGGTGCTTCTCGGTGCCCGCAACGCGGCGAAGGCTGAGATCGCCGCCGCCCGACTGCGCGACCGGGGGATCGACTGCTGGCCGCTGACGCTCGACGTCGAGTCCGAGCTCAGCATTGCCGCTGCCGCAGAACGCGTACGCCTGGACCACGGGCGACTCGACATCCTCATCAACAACGCCGGGATCCTGCCGGAAGCCACGACAGCGGATGCAGCGCAGCCTCTTGATCTCGACCTGTTCCGCCGAACGTTTGACACCAATGTGTTCGGCGTGGCTGCCGTGTCGCAGGCGTTCTTGCCGCTGCTGACAGACTCGGAGGCTGGCCGGATCGTCAACGTGTCCAGCCGCATGGGCTCCCTCGCGGACCAGCTGGATCCGTCATCGCCGTATGCGGGGATGGTCGTTCCGGCGTACCAGACATCGAAGGCGGCGCTCAACGGTCTGACCATCGCCCTGTCCAAGTCGCTGAGCGGTACGTCGGTCAGGGTCAACTCGGTGTGCCCGGGCTGGGTGCAGACCGATCTGGGCGGACCAGACAATCGCGCCGCGGCGCCGATGAAGGCCGACGAGGCAGCACGTACGGTCGTCGACATGGCGCTGCCGACCGAAGGGCCCACGGGCACGTTCGTCGACCTCGACGGCGTCGTGCCGTGGTGAGTTCGCTGGCCCGCGCTGCGCATGGGTGTGCAGTAGGCCTCATGTGCTCTTCGATGGGTGCCGAAGGCGGGATTCGAACCCGCACACCCTGAGGCACGGCGTCCTAAGCGCCGCGTGTCTACCGTTCCACCACTTCGGCCGAGCGCCTGAGTTTAGTTGGTCAACGTGTCTTGGATGAACGTGCCACTGCTTCTTCCCGCGAACTTGATGGTGTGACTGATGTGTGAGCGTGCACCGACACGGCTTCTGGACGAGAGCTAACGGCGTGAGGGGTCGTGGTTGAAGGCCGGCGGTCCCCATCCCTGGGCTCTCAGACCCTCATGGTCTCCGTGCGACTGCTGCTGGGAATTGCAGAGGATGATGCCCTGCTCCTCGTGGGTCAGCGAGTCCCAGTCCGGCTTCTTCGGCCGTCTCCTGAACAGACTGCTGATCCACATGTGCGGAGTATGACTCCGCACGGAGGTCCTTGGAAGGGCTAGGCGGCGTCGAGCTTGAGGTCCTTGCGGAGCTTGGCGACGTGACCGGTGGCCTTCACGTTGTAGGCGGCGTACGAGATCGTGCCCTCGGCGTCGACGACGAACGTGGACCGGATGACGCCGACGACGACCTTGCCGTACAGCTTCTTCTCGCCGTATGCGCCGTATGCCTCGAGGACCTCCCGCTCGGGGTCTGACAGGAGCGTGATGCTGAGCCCGTCGCGCTCACGGAACTTCGCAAGCTTCTCGGGCTTGTCGGGCGAGATGCCGAGCACCGTGTAGCCCTCGGACTGCAGCCGGTCGATCGAGTCGCTGAAGTCGCACGCCTGCTTGGTGCAGCCCGGCGTCATGGCGGCGGGGTAGAAGTAGACGATCACGTTCTGCCCGCGCAGGTCCGACAAGGTGACGGACGTGCCGGTGTCGTCGGTGAGGGTGAAGTCGGGGGCGGTGTCTCCGGGCTGCAGTCGATCGGTCATACGCACTATCCTGACGTACGAGTCCACGATCGTGGCCTCGAGTCCAGATGAGTGAGGCGCGACGTGGCGAAGGCCGATTCAGACGAGCTGGTCAACGAGATCGAGCAGATCCGTGAGCGCCTGGCCGACACCGTCGACGCCTTGATCGACCGCGCCAACCCCAAGACGATCGCCCGCCGCACGCTGGCTGATGTCAAGGGACGCTTCATCGAGCCCGACGGCACACCCAGGCTCGCTGTCATCGCGCCGATCGCCGGCGGCATCGCGGTCGTCATCGCCGCGATCGCATTCGTGCGCCGACTTCTGCGCTAGCGCACCGATGAGCCCGGCGCGCGACATACCGCTTCGCCGACTGCGCCTGCGTCGGCCTGAGGGAACGCTCCGTGATCGGCTTTTCCTGCTGCGCCACCGCTGGCGCCTCCTGCTGCGCCTGAGCCTGGCGACCGCGGCGGCCTACTGGTTCGCGACACACGTCCTCGACCACCGGCAGGCGTTCTTCGCGCCGATCGCGGCGATCATCGTCCTGATCGCCGGTGCCGGTCTGCGCGGCCGCACGCTGTTCGAGCTCGTCCTCGGCGTCTCGACCGGCGTCCTCGTCGGCGAGCTGATCATCCTGCTCATCGGCCGTGGCACCTGGCAGCTGGCGCTCGTCGTGGTGCTGACGATGATCGTCGGCATCCTCGTCGGGCTGAAGGGGCTGGCGCTCACCCAGGCGGCGACCTCGTCGGTGCTGCTTGCCACCGTCATCCCGGTGGCGGGCAACACCAATCCGGCAGCCACCAGGTTCCTCGACGCTCTGATCGGTGGTGCGTTCGGGCTGGCGACGATCCTGCTCATACCGCGCAATGCCGTGCGTGACATCGACCGTGAGGTGCAGCAGTTCCTCACCAGGCTCGCCGGTATCCTCAGCCGCACCGCCCAGGCGCTGCGCACCGACGACGCGTCACTCGCCGACCTCGCGCTCAACGAGGCGCGCGCCATGCAACCCCAGGTCGAGACCATGACGTCGACGGCTGCCAACGTCACCGAGATCGCCCGCATGTCGCCGATGCGGTGGAAGCAGCGTGAGCACGTCGAGACGTACGTCGCCACGGTCCGCGACCTCGACAACGCGGTACGCGACGCCCGCGTGCTCGCCCGCAAGACCTCGGCGCTCCTGCGCCACGGCGAGCTAGTGCCGCCCGACATGGACCTGGCCATCGACGCCCTCGCCAAGGCGATCGGCATCTTCGCCGACGACCTGTCGCAGCACGACGACTTCGACGAGGCGCGTCAGGAGCTGGTGGAGGCGGCGCGGATGGCGTCCGCGGCCCTGCCCGAGGCGATGACGATGAACAGCGCATCGATCGCCGCACAGGTCCGGTCCCTCGCCGCCGACCTGCTCTACGCCAGCGGCTTCAGCAGGGACGAGATCGACGAGCGGCTCGAATTCTGAGGTCGGCTGAGACAGCGGCCAGCAGGATTCGGACATGTTGACACGCGACACGGCTCGGTGGTTAGACAACCCCGTCGGACCTGCGCTACGTTGGCACGACTGCTCCGAACGAGCACGAAACTGATGAAGGAGGTGGACCCATGAAGAAGATCATCACCATGACGAACGGCCGCGACAGCGGTCTTGCCGTCATGCCCTTTGCCGGTCCGACCTCCGAAGCAGTGCACCTGAAGTAGTCATCACTTCTTGGCACTTCTGCCGCTTCGGATCTCAGATCTGAAGCGGTTTTTTTGTATGTCCGACCGCTATTCATCCATCCATCCACACGAAAGGAGGCGCGCTATGACCACGAATCTCGAAACACGACTCATAACCGCTAAGAACCAGACCGACTACTCCTCACCGACGACCGGAACCGTTGGAGAGGGGGTGAAGTCAGTGGCAATCTTCGAAGCCCGACAGGCCCGCGGCAAGCGCGCCTGGGATGAGTTGTCCGAGATCGACCGAGCAGTGCTCCTGGAGTCGGTGCGACAGCGTCGTATCCACCAGAAGCGCAAAAGGTCCATCGAGTCGAACATCTACTCGCTGCGCAGCAGCCGGTAGAAGCGCCTGCACGACAGGGAGCGTCGTACGGAATCCCGTACGGCGCTCCTGTCGTGTTTCTAGCGTGCGGCGATGGCCTCGGCGGAGGCGAGGATGCGTCGCGCATCGCGTACGTGGAGCTCTTCGACCATCTTGTTGTTGAACGTCACGACGCCCTGACCTGCGGCTTTGGCTTCCTCGAACGCCGAGATCATGGCCTTGGCGTGCTCGATCTCGTCATCCGACGGTCCGAAGGCCGCGTTGGCTGGCTCGACCTGGCTGGGGTGGATCAGGGTCTTGCCGTCGAAGCCCATCTCGCGCCCCTGCTTCGCCTCGGCGACGAACCCTTCCTCGTTCTTCACGTCGTTGTAGACGCCGTCGAGGATGACCTTGCCGGCGGCGCGGGCCGCCAGCAGCGAGAGTGACAGCGAGGCGAGGACGACGGGGTTGCGGCCGGGCACGTGAAGCCCGTACGTCTCGTTCACGACGTCGTTGGTGCCCATCACGATCACGGTGAGACGTTCGTGTGCCGCAGCGATCTCCTCGGCGTGGAGAAGGGCAATCGGCGTCTCGATCATGGCCCACAGGGCCGTGTGCGCGGGGGCTCCGTTGAACTCCAACGCCTCGACGAGCTGCAACACCTCGGCGGCGGAGTTGACCTTCGGCACCAGGACGGCGTCGGGTCCGGCGGCGGCAGCCGCGGCCATGTCGGCCTCGTGCCACTCGGTGCCGATGCCGTTGATGCGGATTGCCAGCTCGCGGTGCCCGTACTCACCGGAGGCCACCGCAGCGCATACGCGATCGCGAGCGTCGGCCTTGGAGTCGGGAGAGACCGCGTCTTCGAGGTCGAGGATCAGCGCGTCGGCGTCGATGCCCTTGGCCTTCTCGAGCGCGCGCTCGTTGGCGCCGGGCATGTAGAGGACGGAACGGCGGGGGCGGAGATCAGTCATCTGAGTCCTAGAGGTCGTAGGAGGCGGCGAGCTCGGGATCGCGCTCGGCGAGGGCCTTGGCGAGGTCGAGCATGACGATGCACTGCTTGCAGGAGGCGTCATCCTCCATCTTGCCGTTGATCATCACGGCGCCGGAGCCGTCGCCCATGGCTTCGACGACCTCCTTGGCATGCGCCACGTCGGCGGGGTCGGGGGAGAACACCTTGCGGGCGATGTCGATCTGCACCGGGTGCAGGCTCCAGGCGCCGACGCAGCCGAGCAGGAACGCGTTGCGGAACTGGTCCTCGCACGCCACGACGTCCTTGATGTCCCCGAACGGACCGTAGAACGGGAGAATGTCGTTGGCTGCGCAGGCGTCGACCATGCGCGCGATCGTGTAGTGCCAGAGATCCTGCTGGTACGTCGTGCGGCCCTCGTACAGGTCATCGCCGGTCGGGTCCTGGCGCACGAGGTAGCCGGGATGTCCGCCACCGACGCGCGTCGTCTTCATGCGGCGGCTGGCGGCGAGGTCGGCGGGGCCGAGCGAGATGCCCTGCAAACGGGGGCTGGCTGCGGCAATCTCCTCGACATTCGTGACGCCTTCGGCGGTCTCCAGGATCGCGTGGACCAGGATCGGGCGAGTGAGGCCGGCGCGCGCCTCCAGCTGCGCGAGGATCCGGTCGATGTAGTGGATGTCCTGGGCGCCCTCGACCTTCGGCACCATGATGACGTCGAGCTTGTCGCCGATCTCGGTCACCAGGGTGATGAGGTCGTCGAGCGCCCATGGCGAGTCGAGGCTGTTGATGCGGGTCCACAGCTGCGTCTGGCCGAAGTCGGTCTTCTTGGCGATGTCGACGAGGCCCTGGCGGGCGGCCTCCTTGTTCTCGGTCTTGATGGCGTCCTCGAGGTTGCCGAGGATGATGTCGACCTTGGTCGCGATGTCGGGGACCTTGTCCGCCATCTTGGGGTTGCTCGGGTCGAAGAAGTGGATCATCCGGCTCGGACGGAACGGGATGTCGGCGACCGGTGTCGGAGCTCCGACGGCGAGGGGGCGGAGGAAGGCTCGGGGGTTGCGCACGCGGCTCACTCTTTCAGGCAGCAGAGTTCTGAAGGCAAAAGACCCCTCAGTATGTCGATCCGAGCGGGCCGAACGGTAGGGCGAGGGTCACACCAACCAGATCGATGGGCTCGAACGCTCGGCGCTCCCGGGCGCTAGGACGGTGAGCTCGAGATGCTCGTCCTCAGGGCCTTTCGGTCGGGGCGAAGACCCTCGCTAAAGCGTCTAGTCCTTTAAAAGTTATGGCCCGTTGGGACTAGTGCCGGTAGTACATCGTGATCAAATCTTCTGGCACGGCGAATTTTGGTGGCATTTCGGCCATTTCGAGCGTGACGTCTTCCCCGTAATCCCGTTGGAGATGCACGAGCTTCGGCGCACTCCCACATGCCGTCGGCTCGCGCAGCCGAGGACCTCCCTTGTCTACGAAACTCGACGCTTCCGTTCAGGGGCGATACGGATGGAGTTACGTGTAATGAAGAAGATTCTTCTCGTTCTCGCGATGCTCGCGGTCAGCGTGTTCATCGCGCAACCTGCGATCTCCGCAGAGGGCGACGGGGCAGACACCCCGACAACAACTGAGACAACCACTGCGCCGGAGACGCCGGCAGCCGAAGAGCCTGCCGTTGAGCAGCCCGCGGCTGAAGAGCCTGCCGCTGAGCAGCCCGCGGCTGAAGAGCCTGCCGCTGAGCAGCCCGCCGCGGATGCACCTGCCGCCAGGACCAAGAGTGTGCCTGAGGGTGATGACGCCAAGAAGGCCAAGGACAAGGACGACGAGGCGGATGACGAGGGTGGTGTCGTGGCTGCCGCCGCGGTCAACCTCAACGACAAGGTGGACATCTGTCATGTTCCGCCGGGCAATCCCGCTAACGCTCAGTCCATCTCGGTGAGCTACAACTCGATCGTCAAGGGCCAGGGACACGCCCAGGACAACGCCGCGCATGCCGGCGACTGGATCCCGAGCTTCGACTACATGGTCGGCGACGACGTCGTCACCTACCCGGGCCGTAACACGAGCCAGGCCAACCCGTGCGCGCAGATCGTGGCGCTCATCGAGGTCGACACGGAAGATCCGCTGCTGATCGCGCCGACCTGCTCGGCCGATGGTCTCGTCGACGTGCCCACCACCGAGGGTGTTGTCTACACGGTCACCCCCGCCAATGCGCCCGGTGAGGTCGACGTCGACGCCACTGCTGCGCCGGGATACGTCCTTGCCGAGGACGCAGTGATCCATTGGGACTTCACGGTCCTCGAGCAGCTGTCGGGACAGATCGACTGCCCCGTGATCACGGATGACCCGCCGGACTCGACCGACGTCAAGATCTGCCACGCCACTGCGTCGTTCCAGAACCCGTACAACGTGATCCCGCCGGCAACCGCGGGTGTGGCGAACGGGCACGACGAGGAGCACAACGGCCCGATCTTCAACGGTGTCGACGCAGGCTGGGGTGACATCATCGAGCCGTACGTCTACAACGGTGTCGAGTACCCCGGCCAGAACTGGACAGCCGAAGGCCAGGCGATCTACGCCAACGGCTGTGAGCCCGTCGACGAGGTCGAACCGACACCGCCGACTGTCACGGATCCGACGTGTGAGCTCGACGGAACGCTGTCCGTTCCCGCCGACACCGACGCCATCGACTACTCGCAGGAGCCTGAAGGCACGGGCCCCGGTGACTACGTCGTGACTGCGACCGCTACCCCGGGCAACTTCATCAGTGGCCAGTCGGAGTTCCCGGTCACCGTTGAGCCGAAGCTGTCGGCCGATGATCCGGCGTGTGTCACGGGCGGAACCGAGCCGGGTGGCGAAGAGGACGGACTGCTGCCCGACACGGGTGGCTCGTCGCTCCTGCTGCTCGTCCTCGCGGGTTCGATGATGGCCGCTGGATTCATGGTCCTCGCGGGCCGCAAGCCGGTGGGAGCCGCACTGGGACAGGGCGTCGTCTACTCGCCGATCCTGCCGCCGACCCACACGGCCGCGCAGTCATGGGTGAGCAAGCTGGTGGCTGCCATCAAGGCGACATTCAGGGGCAACAGCCACTGATCTAGCCGGGTTCGTCAGAAGGGGAGTCGCTCAGGCGGCTCCCCTTCTGCGCGTTCGCGTGGTGAAACGGGTGCTGGCTCGGTGCACATGGCAAAGTTGAGTGGAATGGACTCAACTCTGTCGATGTTGAACCTCATGACGCCCCAACCTTTGAGGAGGACCACCCATGGATCTTGCCAAGTTCACCACGCGCAGCCAGCAGGCACTGGGCAGCGCCATCTCTGCCGCCGCTGCCGCTGGCCATCCTGCGGTCGAGCCCGCCCACATCCTCGCGGCGCTGCTGACGCAGGACGGGGGCACGGCGGCACCCTTGCTGCAGGCAGGGGGCGTCGATCCTCAGGACGTGCGCTCCGGGCTCAAGGACGCCCTCGACGCACTGCCGTCCGCGCGAGGCGCGAACGTGCAGAACCCGTCGCTGAGCCGCGCCTCGCACGAGGTGCTGCAACGTGCACAGGACCTGGCTGACCAGCTCGGCGACGACTTCGTCTCGACCGAGCACCTCGTCGTCGGCATCGCCACGGTCGAGTCGGCGGCCAGGACCGTGCTGACCGACAACGGTGCCACGGCGGAGGCCCTTCAATCGGCGTTCACGGCCGTACGCGGCAATGCCAGGGTCACCAGCGCCGAGGCGGAGGACACGTACCAGTCGTTGGAGAAGTACGGCGTCGACCTGACGGCCGTGGCACGCGAGGGCAAGCTCGACCCAGTCATCGGGCGTGACAGCGAGATCCGTCGGGTCGTGCAGGTGTTGTCGCGGCGTACGAAGAACAATCCCGTGCTCATCGGTGAGCCCGGCGTCGGCAAGACCGCTGTCGTGGAGGGTCTGGCGCAGCGCATCGTCGCCGGAGACGTGCCGGAGTCGCTGCGCGGACGCCGGTTGATCTCGCTCGACCTCGCCGCGATGGTCGCTGGCGCGAAGTACCGAGGTGAGTTCGAGGAGCGGCTCAAGGCTGTGCTGACCGAGATCAAGGAGTCGGACGGACAGGTCATCACCTTCATCGACGAGCTCCACACCGTGGTCGGCGCTGGTGCCGGTGGTGACAGCGCGATGGACGCGGGCAACATGCTCAAGCCGATGCTGGCCCGCGGCGAGCTGCGCATGATCGGCGCCACGACACTTGACGAGTACCGCGAGCGCATCGAGAAGGACCCGGCCCTGGAGCGCCGCTTCCAGCAGGTGTTCGTCGGTGAGCCCAGCCCGGAGGACACGATCGCGATCCTGCGCGGGCTCAAGGAGCGCTACGAGGCGCACCACAAGGTGTCGATCTCGGACGCCGCGCTCGTGGCCGCCGCGACGCTCTCGGATCGCTACATCCCGGGTCGACAGCTGCCCGACAAGGCGATCGACCTGATCGACGAGGCCAGCAGTCGCCTCCGCATGGAGATCGACTCGAGCCCGATCGAGATCGACGAGCTGCGTCGTGCAGTCGACCGGCTCCGCATGGAGGAGCTGCACCTCGAGCAGGAGTCCGACGCCGCGAGCGAGGACCGCTTGGAGAAGCTCCGAGTCGAGCTGGCCGACAAGCAGGAAGCGCTGCGGGCCCTCGAGACACGATGGGAGCGCGAGAAGCAGGCCCTCAACGCCGTCGGCGAGATCAAGGAGCGCATCGACGAGGTGCGCAGCGCTGCCGAGCGCGCCCAGCGCGAAGGTGACCTGGAGACGTCGAGCCGGCTGTTCTACAGCGAGATCCCCGCCATGGAACGTCAGCTCGAGGACGCACAGGCCGCAGAAGCCGAGCACGACGGCGAGTCGATGGTGCACGAAGAAGTCGGCGCGGACGACATTGCCGAGGTGGTGGCCTCGTGGACCGGCATCCCGACCGGCCGCCTGCTGGAGGGCGAGACCGGCAAGCTCCTGCGGATGGAGGACGAGCTCGGCAAGCGGCTGATCGGCCAGAAGACGGCCGTTGCCGCGGTGTCGGACGCAGTACGTCGTTCGCGCGCCGGCATCTCCGACCCAGATCGTCCGATGGGATCGTTCCTGTTCCTCGGCCCAACCGGTGTCGGCAAGACCGAGCTCGCCAAGACACTTGCGGAGTTCCTGTTCGATGACGAGCGGGCCATCGTACGCATCGACATGAGCGAGTACGCAGAGAAGCACTCGGTCAGCCGCCTCGTCGGTGCGCCTCCCGGCTATGTGGGTTATGACGAGGGTGGCCAGCTGACGGAAGCCGTGCGCCGTCGCCCCTATTCCGTGGTGCTGCTCGACGAGGTCGAGAAGGCCCACCCCGAGGTGTTCGACATCCTGCTGCAGGTGCTCGACGACGGTCGGCTGACCGACGGGCAGGGACGTACCGTCGACTTCCGCAACGTCATCCTGATCCTGACGTCCAACCTCGGCTCACCCTTCCTGGCTGACTCGACGCTGGATGACCAGGCGAAGCGCGACGCCGTGATGGGCGTGGTCAAGGCGTCGTTCAAGCCCGAGTTCCTCAACCGGCTCGACGAGATCGTCATGTTCGACGCGCTCGGCACCGAGGAGCTCGCGCACATCGTGGACCTCCAGGTTGCGTCACTGGCGAGGCGACTCGAGGCTCGTCGCATCGCACTGGACGTCACGCCGGCGGCTCGCGAGTGGCTGGCGCTGACCGGCTGGGACCCGGCCTATGGCGCCCGGCCGCTGCGACGGCTCGTGCAGCAGTCGATCGGCGACCAGCTCGCGCGGATGCTGCTGGCGGGCGACGTACGCGACGGCGACACCGTGACGGTCGATCGCCGGCCCGATGCCGAGGAGCTCACGATCAGCGCGTAAAGATCGCGTCAAGATCCGCTAGGAGCCCGTCAACGCCCGAGGAACCGGGCGTTGGCGGGTGTGCGATGGGTGCATGACCTTCGATTCAGCCGTCTCACTGGTGATCGTGATCGGCCTGCTGGCGTACCTCGTGGCGGCCCTGATCTTCCCTCACCGGTTCTGAGGGGCGCACATGTCCGACACCTCTGCCGGGTTGCTCACGATCGCAGCTCTTGTCGCCCTGCTCGCCGCGGTCCACGTGCCGTTCGGTGACTACATGGCACGCGTCTTCACCTCGCCGAAGCACTGGCGTGTCGAGAAGCGCGTCTACCGACTGCTCAGGGTCGATCCCGACGCTGAGCAGACCGCCCGCTCCTACACGTACAGCGTGCTGGGGTTCTCCCTCGTCAGCATGGTTGCGCTGTTCGCGATCCTCGTCGGTCAGCGAGCGCTGCCGTTCGATCGAGGCATGTCCGGCATGCCATGGGACATGGGTCTCAACACCGCTGTCTCGTTCGTGACCAACACCAACTGGCAGTCGTACGCCGGTGAGTCGGCGCTGGGGTTCAGCGCCCAGATGGGCGGGCTTGCTGTGCAGAACTTCCTGTCGGCGGCGGTCGGCATCGCCGTGGCGGTGGCCCTGATCCGAGGCTTCGTACGCTCACGCAGCGGCGAGCTCGGCAACTTCTGGGTCGACCTCGTACGCGGCACTCTGCGGATCCTGCTTCCCGTCGCGTTCGTCGGTGCCATCCTGCTCGTCTCGCAGGGCGTGATCCAGAACTTCGCGGACCACACGGTGCACACGATCACCGGCGGCACGCAGGTCATCCCCGGGGGCCCAGCGGCGAGCCAGGAAGCGATCAAGGAGCTCGGCACCAACGGCGGCGGCTTCTTCAACGCCAACTCGGCGCACCCGTTCGAGAACCCCAACCCGCTGTCCAACCTGGTCGAGATGTTCCTCATCCTGGTCATCCCGATCTCGCTGACCCGCACGCTCGGCACGATGGTCGGCAGCCGCAAGCAGGGCCTGTCGATCCTCGGTGCCATGACCTTCCTGATCGCGGCCTCCGTCACGATCACGACCTGGGCCGAGGCGGGCGCCCGCTCGCAGGCGGCCAAGCTCGCCGGCGCGGCGATGGAGGGCAAGGAGACGCAGCTCGGTGAGTGGGCGTCGTCGCTGTTCGCCGTCGTCACGACTGGCACGTCCACCGGCGCGGTCAACGCCTCCCATGACTCGCTGACTCCCACGGGTGGCGGCACGGTGTTGGTCAACATGATGCTCGGCGAGGTCTCGCCGGGCGGTGTGGGTGCCGGCATCTACGGCATCCTCATCATGGCGATCCTGACGGTGTTCATCGCCGGCCTGATGGTCGGCCGTACGCCCGAGATCCTCGGCAAGAAGATCGGCGCCAGGGAGATGACGTACGTCGCGCTCTACACGCTGAGCGTCCCGGCGATCATCCTGGTCGGCGTCGGCACGGCGATCGCGCTGAGCGGCACGCCCGACGCGATGGGCAATCCCGGCGGTCATGGCTTCAGCGAGGTCGTGTACGCGTTCACGTCGGCCGCCAACAACAACGGCAGCGCCTTCGGTGGCATCACCGTCACGTCGACGTTCTTCCAGATCGCGCTGGCGTTGGCCATGCTGCTCGGCCGGTTCATCCCGATCGTGCTGGTCCTTGCGCTGGCCGGATCGCTCGCCAAACAGGGCAAGGTCCCGGCGACCGCCGGAACACTGCCGACTCACACGCCATTGTTCGCCGGACTGCTCGTCGGCGTGATCCTGCTGATCACCGGGCTGACGTTCTTCCCGGCGCTCGCTCTCGGACCCATCGCGGAGGCCCTCTCATGACCCTGTCCGCCCTTCTGTCGCAGCTGCCCTCGGCACTGCGGAAGCTGGACCCACGCCACCTGTGGCGCAGCCCGGTGATGTTCATCGTGTGGATCGGATCGGTGATGACGACCGTCATCGCGATAGCCGACCCGTCGGTGTTCGCCTGGGTCGTGACGGTCTGGCTGTGGCTCACGGTGGTCTTCGGCAACCTCGCCGAAGCAGTAGCCGAGGGTCGCGGCAAGGCGCAGGCCGCGTCGTTGCGTGCGGCGCGTACGGACGTCACCGCACGGCGGATCAATGCCGCTGGTGTCGAGGAGACCGTCGCCGGCACGCAGCTCCGCAAGGGCGACCGCGTCGTCGTCGAGGCCGGCGAGACCATCCCGGGCGACGGCGATGTCGTCGAAGGCGTCGCCTCGGTCGACGAGTCGGCCATCACCGGCGAGTCTGCGCCGGTGATCCGCGAGGCCGGTGGCGACCGGTCGGCTGTCACGGGCGGCACCAAGGTCCTGTCGGACCGGATCGTCGTCGAGATCACGTCGGCACCCGGCGAGACGTTCCTCGACCGGATGATCGCGCTGGTCGAAGGAGCATCCCGCCGCAAGACGCCCAACGAGATCGCCTTGTCGATCCTGCTGGTGAGCCTGACGATCGTGTTCCTGCTCGCGGTCGTCACGCTGCGCCCCATGGCGGACTACGCCGGCGCACCGCAGAGCACGCTGGTGCTGGTCGCGCTGCTGGTGTGTCTCATCCCGACGACGATCGGCGCGCTGCTCAGCGCCATCGGCATCGCCGGGATGGACCGGCTCGTACGCGTCAACGTGCTCGCGATGTCTGGTCGAGCCGTGGAGGCGGCCGGTGACGTCAGCACGCTGCTGCTCGACAAGACCGGCACCATCACGTACGGCAACCGCCGGGCATCGGAGTTCGTCCCCGCTGACGGCGTGACCCAGGTCCAGCTGCGCGATGCGGCACGGCTCTCGAGCCTCGCCGACCAGACCCCGGAGGGTCGCTCGATCGTCGAGCTCGCCCTGGCCGAGGGCGCCGACGACGCGGACCTGCCCACTGGTGCGGAGTTCGTGGAGTTCACGGCCCAGACTCGGATGTCGGGCGTCGACCTCGCCGATGGACGTACGGTCCGCAAGGGTGCGGGCTCGTCGGTCGCCGCCTGGGTCGGCACGGAGATGGAGCCCGGCGTCCGCACGTCGATCGACGCCATCGCCGGCAGCGGCGGCACGCCCTTGGTCGTCGCCGAGTCGACATCGTCGGGCAGCAGGGTGCTGGGCGTCGTACACCTCAAGGACGTCGTCAAGGACGGCATGGTCGAACGGTTCGCCGAGCTGCGCCGGATGGGGATCCGCACCGTGATGATCACGGGCGACAACCCGCTGACGGCCGCTGCGATCGCCAAGGAGGCGGGCGTCGACGACTTCCTCGCCGAGGCCACCCCCGAGGACAAGATGCAGCTGATCCACAAGGAGCAGCAGGGCGGGCACCTCGTCGCGATGACCGGTGACGGTACGAACGACGCCCCGGCACTCGCCGCTGCGGACGTCGGCGTCGCGATGAACTCCGGCACCTCTGCGGCGAAGGAGGCCGGCAACATGGTCGACCTCGACTCCGACCCGACCAAGCTCATCGACATCGTCGAGATCGGCAAGCAGCTGCTCATCACCCGTGGCGCTCTGACGACGTTCTCGATCGCCAACGACGTCGCGAAGTACTTCGCAATCATCCCCGCGATGTTCCTGGTGGCCTACCCGTCACTCGACGCCCTGAACGTCATGAACCTGGGGACCCCGAAGTCCGCGATCGTCTCGGCGGTGATCTTCAACGCGCTCGTCATCGTGGCGCTGATACCGCTGGCACTGCGCGGCGTGAAGTTCAGGGCCGCATCGGCGGAGTCCGTGCTGCGGCGCAACATCCTCGTCTACGGCTTCGGTGGCGTCATCGCACCGTTCATCGGGATCAAGCTCATCGATCTCATCGTCTCGACCATCCCAGGAATCGGATAACCCATGTCAGCCTTCATTCGCCAGTGCGTCGTCGGACTCAAGGTCCTGGTCGTCATGACCGTCCTGCTCGGCGTCGCCTACCCCGCCGCGGTGTGGGGAGTCGGCCAGGTCGCGTTCCACGACAAGTCGAACGGTCAGCTCATCGATCGCGACAGCAAGGACGTCGGATCGTCGCTGATCGGCCAGGACTTCCCGGTCGACGACCCGATGTGGTTCCACGGCCGGCCGTCCGCGACCGAGTACGACGGGCTCGCCTCCGCCGCCTCGAACCTCGGACCGTCCAATCCCGACCTCCTGAAGGCGATCAAGGAGCGTCAGGCAGCGATCGCCGAAGCGGAGGGTGTCGCCGTGAGTGACGTGCCCGCCGATGCGGTGACCGCGTCGGGATCGGGACTGGACCCGTACATCTCACCGGAGTACGCCGAGCTGCAGGTTGCGCGGGTCGCCCGGGAGCGGGGCCTGTCCGTCGAGACGGTGCGCAGGCTCGTGGACGACCACACGTACGGCCGGCAGCTCGGATTCCTCGGTGAGCCCAAGGTCCACGTGCTGGAGCTCAACCTGGCCCTCGAGCTGGCCACGACCTGATCTGGTTGCCGCAGGTGCACACTGAGAACGTGGACTCAGAGGCGAGGCAGCGAGGCATCCTGAGGGTGTATCTCGGTGCCTCGCCCGGCGTGGGCAAGACCTTCGCGATGCTCGACGAGGGCCGCCGACGTGCCACGCGCGGCACCGACGTCGTCGTCGGCTTCGTCGAGACCCACGGACGCGTGCACACTGCCGAGCAGCTCGACGATCTGGAGGTCGTGCCGCGGCGCCGGGTCGACTACAGCGGAACGTCCTACGAGGAGATGGACCTGCCGGCGATCATCGTTCGCCGGCCGGAGGTCGCCCTGGTCGACGAGCTGGCCCACACCAACGTCCCCGGCACCGAGAACGAGAAGCGTTGGCAGGACATCGAGGCGCTGCTCGACGCCGGGATCTGCGTCATCACCACCGTCAACATCCAGCATCTCGAGTCGCTCAACGACGTCGTCGAGTCGATCACGGGTGTACGGCAGCGCGAGACCGTGCCCGACAAGATCGTCCGCCAGGCCGATGCGATCGAGCTGGTCGACATGAGCCCGCAGGCGCTGCGCCGGCGGATGGCGCACGGCAACATCTACGCCGCCGACAAGGTCGACGCGGCGATGTCGCAGTTCTTCCGCGAGGGCAACCTCACGGCGCTCCGAGAGCTGGCGCTGCTGTGGCTCGCCGATCGCGTCGACGAGGGCATGGATCGCTACCGTGACCAGCACCAGATCGACTCGACGTGGGCTGCCCGCGAGCGCCTGGTCGTGGCGGTCACCGGCGGACCGGAGTCGGAGGTGCTGCTGCGACGAGCTGCACGGATCGCCTCACGTTCGGGTGGCGGCACCTGGATGGCGTTGTACGTGACTCGCGGAGACGGGTTGGTGCAGATGGACCCGGTGCGCTTGCACAAGCTGCACGTGATGACCGAGGACATGGGCGGCACGTTCCACACCGTCGTCGGCGACGATGCGGCCACGGCGATCCTCGACTTCGCCCGGGCCGAGAACGCGACCCAGGTCATCATCGGCGCGAGTCGCCGCAGTCGGGTGTCGACGCTGGTCAACCCGGGAATCGGCGAGATCGTGATCGCCGAGTCAGGTGACATCGACGTGCACATCGTCACGCACGACGAGGCGCGACGAAAGAAGGGCAACGTACGGGCGGCGCCCAACCTCGGACAACGGCGTCGGCTCCTCGGCTACGCGCTCGGCGTCCTGGGCCCGTTCGCGCTCACCGCGACCCTGCTGGCCACTCCGGACTTCCACGGACTGCCGACCGAAGCCATGTTGTTCATGGCCCTGGTCGTGGCGACCGCGCTGACGGGTGGCCTGAGGCCCGCGATCGTGACGTCGTTCGTCAGCGGATTCACGCTCAACTACTTCTTCACGCCGCCGCTGCGCAGCATCACGATCGCCAGCCCCGAGAACGCCTTCGCGCTGGGTCTGTTCGTCGTCGTGGCGATCGCCGTGTCCTCGGTCGTCGACCTGGCGGCGAGGCGTACGGCACAGGCGGAGAGGGCCACGGCCGAGGCCGATGCGCTGACCGTGCTGTCGCACAGCCTGCTGCACGCCGGCGACGACTTCCCGGCGCTGCTGGCCAGCGCCTGCGAGCTGTTCGGCATGCGCGGGGCAGCGATCATCGGCGCCGGTGACGAGATCCGTACGGCGTATGGCGCGCCGATCACCGCGCTCGCCGAGGCTGACGCCAGCGTGGCGATCGACGACGACTCATGGCTCGCCCTCGTCGGCCGATCGCTGCCGGCCGCAGACCAGCGGCTGCTCAAGGCCTATGCGGCCCACGCCTCCGTGATCGGCGAACGACGGCGTGCAGCAACCGCGAATGACGAACGTCGGGTCCTCGAGGAGGCCGACCGCACTCGCACGGCGTTGCTCGCAGCTGTCTCGCACGATCTGCGCTCACCGCTGGCGGCAGTCAAGGCCGCGGTCAGCAGCCTGCGCAACAACGACATCGACTGGTCGCCCGAGGATGAGCAGGCACTGTTGGCGACGGTGGAGGAGTCAGCCGACCGCCTCGATGACCTGGTCGCCAACCTCCTCGACATGAGTCGCCTGCAGATGGGTGCGGTCAAGGCGCATGTCGACGAGGTCGAGGTCGAAGGACTCGTACGTGGTGCCATCGCCTCGCTACCCGGACATGAACGCGTCGGTGTCACGGTCGAGCCCGATGCGGCGCTGATCGCGGCTGACGGCGGCCTGCTCGAGCGGGTGATCGCCAACCTCGTCTCCAACGCCCTGAGCTACGCGCCCGAGCCTGCCCATGTCGGCATTGCGACGTCTGCGTCGGCATCCCGCGTCTCGATCCGGGTGGTCGACTCCGGACCGGGCGTGGCCGACACCGAGAAGCAATCGTTGTTCGAACCGTTCCAGCGACTCGGCGACGTGCCGCGTGGCGAGGGTGTCGGCCTCGGACTCGCCGTCGCCCGGGGTCTGACAGAGGCCATGGGCGGTACGTTGACAGCCGAGGACACCCCGGGCGGGGGACTGACGTTCGTCATCGACCTTCCGCTGCACGCATCGGACGGAGACAGCGCATGACCTTCGTGCTCGCGGTCGACGACGATCCCGCTATCCTCCGTACGTTGTCGATCAATCTGCGTGCTCGCGGATATGACGTCGAGACCGCGGCTGACGGCCGCTCGGCGCTGCAGATCGTCGACGAGCGCATGCCCGACGTCGTGATCCTCGACCTCGGCCTGCCAGATCTTGACGGCGTCACGGTGCTCAAGCGGCTGCGCTCCTTCGGTCAGGTACCGGTCGTGGTGCTATCGGCCCGCCACGAGTCGGACGACAAGGTTGAGGCGCTTGACGAGGGTGCCGACGACTACGTGACGAAGCCGTTCGACATCGAGGAGCTGCTGGCACGGGTGCGAGCCGCGATCCGGCGCGGCGGCGGTGACGGGGAGTCGTTGGTCGTCGAGGTCGGCGACGTACGGCTCGACATCACCGAACGCACGGCCACCCGCGGCGGTGAGGATGTCCGCCTCACGCCAACCGAGTGGCACATCGTCGAGGTGCTGGCCCGGCGTCAGGGTCGCCTGGTCCGCCGGGCCGACCTGCTGCACGAGGTGTGGGGCCCGGGCTACGTCCGCGAGACCAACTATCTGCGGGTCTACATGGCGCAGCTGCGGCGCAAGCTCGAGCAGGATCCGTCGCGGCCGGCGTTGTTCATCACCGATCCCGGGATCGGCTATCGACTCGTGGTGTCCTGAGGTCCGGCCGCGGGGTCGGCGCCGTCTTCGAGGAGACCGGCCGCAACACCGGCCTGGTCCTCGGCGGAACGGTTCTGGCTGAGCTTCGCCTTCGCCTCGACCGTCGTCACGGTCAGCTCGATGCCGACGATGGCCTTGAGGTTCTTGCCGACGTACGTCTCGGGCGCGTCGGTGACCGCCCACGGCTCGTCGCGGCGCTGCTCGTGGCGATCGGTGAGACGGGTGACGGCGTCGCGTACCCACGCCGGGTCGTCGTGCACCGTCGCGGTGCCGGTGAGGTGAACCGACGAGTAGTTCCACGTCGGGACGACGCGGCCGTGCTCGGCCTTGGCGGCATACCAGCTGGGGGAGATGTAGGCCTGCGGGCCCGCGACGATGGCCAGACAGGGCTGACCGGGAGCAATCGCGCGCCAGTGCGGGTTGGCGCGGGCCATGTGTGCGATGACCGTGCCGCCGTCGTCGGACCACAGGATCGGCAGCAAGGTCGCCAGCGGGACGCCGTCGGCGCCGACCGTCACGATCTCGGCGCTCCCCATCGCCGCGACGAAGTCGTGCACGTCCGCGTCTGCCATGACGTTGAAGTGCGGGATGTACACGTGATCAGCGTACGGACTACTCGTCGTCGCTGGAGACCATGCCGCGATGCGCCGAGAGCAGCTCGATCTCCGGCCGCCGGGCCACGAAGTCGTCGACGGCGTCGAGCACGTCGATGACATGCGCGCTGTCGGCTGCGACGACGCTGACGCCGATACCGGCCCGGCGATGCAGGTCGAGCGAGTCGCTCTCGGCGACGGCGACGCTGAACGTGCGCCGGATGTCGGCGACCAGCGGCCGGACGTACGCGCGCTTCTCCTTGAGCGAGTGCACGTCGCCGAGGAGCACGTCGAACTCGATCCAGCCGATCCACATGTCGTCGATCCTCTCAGGCCTGCAAGGATCGGGTCGTGATCGTCCGCCTGAGCCGCCTCGTCGTCTCGTGCGTCATCCTCGGCATCGGCGTGGCCATGCTGTTGATCGCGGCGCTGGGGTCGGACGGCTACTCGACCATGATCAACGGCTTGTCGATCGCTCTCGACGTCACGTTCTGGGTCGTCAACCTCGTGGTCGGCATCGTGCTGGTCGCGATGGCATGGGCTCGGGGCCTCAAGCCGGGCATGGGCACGCTTGCCCAGCCGCTGGTCGTGGGCTTCGTTGTGTCGGGCTTGCTGGATGCGTTCGACGAGCCCGACTCGATGGGGGTACGCATCGTCCTCCTGGTGCTGTCGTTCCCGGTCGTGGCGGTGGGCGTCGCCGGTTACCTCGCGGTCGACGCCGGCGCGGGCCCGACCGAAGCCGCGGCGCTCGCGTTCGACCCGCCGGTGCCGTTCAAGTGGAGTTATAGCGTCGTGCAGGGTGGTGGCGCCCTGCTCGGCTGGCTGTGCGGCGCGGCGATCGGTCCCGGGACGATCCTGGTGATCTTCCTGCTCGGTCCCGTCGTCGACTGGCTCTCGTCACGTTTCTCGATCCTGTCGATCGACCGCATCGAGTGACACTGCCGATGTCGTCGAGATTCGGGCCCACCGGTGCGACTCTGGAGACATGACGAATCTGCTCAAACGCCTTGCGCTCGCGGCCGGCGCCAACGGACTTCTTCTGTTGCTCGCGGCCGTCCTGTTCGACAAGTTCGAGCTCAGCTTTGTGGGCTGGCTCATCGCCGCCGCACTGTTCACGCTGCTCACGATGCTGCTCGGCGGCATCATGGACTCCCTCGCGGGCAGGTACGCCGCCCAGGCGACGTTCCTGGGCGGACTGGCCACCACGTGGGTCGCCCTGCTGATCATCGATCAGCTCACCAAGCGCAAGAACTTCGATCTCGAAGGGCTCGGCACCTGGGTGCTGACGGTGCTCATCGTGTGGTTGGGCACGGTGGTCTACGGACTGGTCGACGCCCGGGTGATCAAGACCCGCAAGGCCTAGTCGAACAGCTCGCCGAGCCAGTGGCCCTTCTTCTTGCGATAGGGCTGCTGGCTCCGTGAACGGTCGTCGTAGCGCGGCTCGGCGTACTTCGGCGTGGGCGCGGCTTCCTGCGCCGCGCGATCGACGATCTTGTCGAGCTCGCCGCGATCGAGCCACACGCCGCGACACTCCGGGCAGTAGTCGATCTCGATGCCTGAGCGCTCGCTCATGACGAGAGTGGCGTTGTCAGTTGGGCATTTCATGTGATGGTTTGCCTCCTGCCCTAGCCAACTAGCCGGACGTTCGCGAAGTTCCCGCACACGCAACGCAGGTACGCGCGATCGGCCTGGCCTCGAGGCGCCCAGGCGCAATCAGCTCGTCGCACAGCTCGCACACGCCGTACGTCCCGGTGTCGACACGTACGCGCGCCGCCTCGATCTCGCCAAGGCGTCGCTCGGCCTGCTCGATGAGGGCGCCGACCTGGGACCTCTCGAAGGCGATGGTCGATCCCTCAGGATCGTGCTCGTCGTCTGCGTTGGAGTCGGCCGACGCGGCGACCATCTCGGCGAAGTCGCGCTTCAGTGCCGCGAGCTGCTCGGTGGCCTCACGATGCTCGGCGTCGAGCTGTGCCTGCGGATCCATGCCACTGACCCTAGGTGTCAGGTCAGACGTATCCGAGGCAGAGCAAAGGCCCCGTTTCGGCGAGGAACGAGGCCTTCGCCCGCCGATCTTGCGGGCGGTGCGGCATCAGGGACTCGAACCCCGAACTCGCTGGCTAATGGGCCTTCGAGAGGTGCGGAGCGCAGAGTGAGTATTGACGTGAGCCCGAGCGACTGAAAGTCTGTCCGGTTGCCTCGACGGAGGAACGGCGGCGCAGAGCGCTCCTACGTCGCACGAAGGAGCACGACATGTCCAGGCAATGGTGGCGGAGTCGTCGCGACCGCGACGACTCACGGATTCTCCCGATGAGGTTCCTGATTGACGAGGTCGGCGTCATATCGTTTCCCGCTGACTTCTTCAGCCGCGACATCGAGCGAGGAGAGTCGCTTCCCCCACCGGGACCAGCGGCGGTCATCCACGGGGCAACTCGCGAGTCCATCACGAATGCCGCTGAAGCCCTTGACCTAGCCGAGTTGGAGGGCGAAGACGGCCAAGCCCTCTTTTCTCGTCACACTCGCTGTCGCGACTTCCGATACCAGCTGGCTGGAGAACCTGCTCTAGACCTCGTGGTCGAGCGTTACGAGTCAACCAAGCTGATGAACTTGAGGTTCGGTAACGCGGTCATCACGGACTGGATCACCGAGCCGAACTACTCCGCGAGCGATCCAAATGACGAGCTCTGCGAACTTCGATGGGATGGAGGAAGGCACTTCCTGCTGACGTTCTTGTCGTTCATGGTGATTCTTCGCGCTGACAGCCTGACGTTCACATCGCAGTGACAACACATGCAGACAGATCCAGGACAGAGCAAAGGCCCCGTTCGGCGAGGAACGAGGCCTTCACAGTGCGGCATCAGGGACTCGAACCCCGAACCCGCTGATTAAGAGTCAGCTGCTCTGCCAATTGAGCTAATGCCGCGAAGCGGGTGCAACATTATCAGCCGGGCAGGCCGCTCCCATAATCGGCCATCGCGGCCTCTATGACTCGAGGATCGCGTGCGCAGCGTTGTGCCCGCCGATGCCGCTCACGGCGCCGCCACGGCGTGCTCCGCTGCCACACAAAAGCACCCTCGGATGGCTCGTCGCGACGCCCCAACGCTCTGCGGGATTGTGGGGTTTTTCGCCTTCCTCGAGCCACGGCCAGGCGAGGTCGCCGTGGAAGATGTGGCCGCCGGGCATGCCCAGCGCCTGTTCGATCTGCGCCGGCGTCTTGTGCTCGACGCCGAGGATCAGCGGCTCGATCGGCTCGGCGAGATGCTCATTGATCGCCGTGAGGAACTGTTCGTATGCGCGCGTCGCCGCGGCCTCGTCCGGGAGCACCTCGTACGGCGTGTGCAGGCCGAAGTACGTCAGCGTCTGGGCGTCGGAGGCTGCGAGCTCGCGGCCGAGGATCGACCGGTCGGTGAGGGTGTGGCAATAGAGCTCGCCCGCAGCCGCGTCGGGCAGCTCACCCCTCGATGCGGTCGCCCAGGCTGCTTCGAGCTCCGACATCGACTCACCGAGGTGAAACGTGCCGGCGAAGGCGATCGCCGGGTCGATGCCGGACTTCAGCTGGGGCAGGCGTGACACCAGCAGGTTGATCTTGAACTGCGACCCTGACGGCTTGGCCGGCACGCTCTCGCCGAGCAGCTGTGCGAGCACGTAGGGCGCCACGCCGCTGAGCAACCAGTGGGCGTCGACCACGAATCCGTCGCCGGTCACGGTGACGCCGTCGTCGCGAGCCTCGACCCCCTCGACCTCGCAATTGGTGCGAATGACGACTCCGGCCTCGCGGGCGACCCGTTCGAGCTCGGCTGTCACGGCACCCATGCCGCCGACCGGAACGCGCCACTCGCCGGTGCCGTTGCCGATCAGGTGATAGAGGAAACAGCGGTTCTGGATCAAGGTCCGGTCGTGCAGCGAGGCGAACGTACCGATCAGCGCGTCGGTTGCGACGACTCCGCGTACGAGGTCATGGGTGAAGCGGCGCTCGATCGCGACGCCGAGGGGTTCGTCGACCAGGTCGGTCCAGACCGCCATCTCGACCTTGTCACGCAGGTCGCCGACGTGGGGGAGCGGTGACAGCAGCGTCGGGGCGATCGCCTCGGCAACCGTCGCCACCTCGTCATAGAACGCCTGCCAGTGCGCGTACTCGTCATCGGACCCGGTCAGGGCCCGGAACGACTCACGGGTCGCTTCTCCCTCGACGGTCTCGATGAGCAGACCCCCACCGTCGTAAGGCGTGTATGAAGCGGTGTCGCGTGAGCGGAGCTCGAGGCGGAGGCCCAGCTGGTCGATGAGCGGCGAAGGCATCAGGCTGACGAGGTAGGAGTAGCGCGACAGACGCGCATCCAGCCCGTCGAAGACCGGTGCGCTGATGGCGGCGCCGCCCACGTGCGCCAGGCGTTCGAGGATCGTCACCGACCTTCCGGCCTGCGCGAGATAGGTCGCGGCGACGAGTGCGTTGTGGCCGCCTCCGACGATGACGACGTCCGTGCGCTCATCCGACATGCTTCAACGCCTCTCGCTTCGACAGACCGCTCAGCCGATCATCGCGGTCCGCGACGAATGTACGCACCCAGTCGGGTTCGACCTTGGCGTACTCGCGGAGCGCCCATCCGATCGCCTTGCGGATGAAGAACTCAGTGTCGTCCATGTTGGGCTCGATCACCTCGGTGAGCAGCTCGGAGTCAACCCGGTCGCGCCGGCCGAGCTGGCTGATGATCGACAACCGTCGGAGCCACATGTCGTCGGAGGTGCTCCACCGCCGTACGTCGTGCGCCGTCTCGACCGGGTGCACGTCGTGGAGGTCGGCGATGCGGTGGGCGATCTCGTCGACATGGTCCCACCACGCTCCGGTGACGGCCATGTGCTCGTGCATCGGGATCAGTGAGAGCCGACCCTTGGCGATCCGCAGTGCCATCAGGGTCGCAGCGGCATAGCGCTCCTCACGATGTGTCGCGTTGTCCCACAGCTCGAGCGCGACAGCCTCGAGTCGGTCGAGATCGGCGAACGGGTGCTCCTTGGCGAGCGCCCGGACGATCGCGCGTACCTCCGGAACCCGGACACCGAGGAAGGGCATTGCCGACTTCATGTAGGCCTGCATCCCCGGCGCCCGAGTCGGATCAGCCGCCTCCCGCAGTGCGGTGCGCACTGCGGAGACGAACTGATCAGCGGCTGGTCGACCGCCGGTACTGGGCATTGGCCAAGGGTACGAAGATCAGCAGCACCACGGCCGCCCAGATCAGCGTGTAGAGCTCCGGGTGCACCAACGGCCACGCCGTCGGGTCCGGCGCTTGGGGATTGGGATCACCGTTGCCGAACAGGTTGCGAGCGGCCTGGGTCACCGACGAGACGGGATTCCACTCGGCGAACACCTTGAGCGGGCCCGGCAGCGTGTCGAGCGGTACGAACGTGTTGGCGATGAACGTCAGCGGGAAGATGATCATGAAGGATGCGTTGTTGACCACCTCGGGGCTCGGCACCAGCAGCCCCACCCACGCCATGACCCACGAGATCGCGTAGGCGAAGATCAGCAGCAGGATGAACCCCCACGCCGCCTCGAAGAACGAGGTGCGGATCCGCCAGCCGACGAGCAGGCCCGTCAGGCTCATCACGACCAGCACGATGACGTTGTTGACGACATCGGACAACGTACGACCCGCGAGTACGGCCGAGGGCGACATCGGCAGCGACCTGAACCGGTCGACGATGCCCTTCTGCACGTCCTCCGCCAGGCCGGCTCCGGTGATCGTCGCACCGAAGATCACGGTCTGGGCGAAGATTCCGGCGATCAGGAACTCGCGGTAACCCTCGCCGCCGCCCTGCTGGTCGATCGCGCCACCGAACACGTAGGCGAACAGCAGGACGAACATGATCGGCGAGAGCGTCGTGAAGACCAGCAGGTCGGGAACCCGCTTGATCTTGATCAGGTTGCGCTTGGCGACGACGGCCGCATCGCCGAGTACGTCGATGGCGATCATGCCGTCACTTCCTTGTCAGTCGTCTCTTCTTCGTCGACGGCGACGTGGCCCGTCAGGGTCAGGAACACGTCGTCGAGGGTGGGACGGCGCAGGCCGGCGTCATCGACGCCGATCTCCTCGTCATCGAGGAGCTGCAGCGCCTGACGCAGCACGGCGACGCCGCCCGTGACCGGCATGAGCAGGCTCTTCTGGCTCTCCGACAGGACCGGATCGGACACGCCCAGCGGTGTGAGCAGCTTGGCGACCCGCTCGAGATCGGCAGCGTCGCTGACCGTGACCTCGACACGTTCGCCGCCGACCTGTGACTTGAGCTGATCGGCAGTGCCTTGTGCGATGACCTTGCCGTGGTCGATCACGATGATGTCGTCGGCCAGGAGGTCGGCCTCCTCGAGGTACTGCGTCGTGAGGAGCAACGTTGTGCCTCCGGAGACCAGCTCCTGCAGGACAGCCCACATGTCGGTGCGGCTGCGAGGGTCGAGTCCTGTGGTGGGCTCGTCGAGGAACAGCACCGGGGGAGCGGCGACCAGGGCGCCGGCGAGGTCAAGACGGCGACGCATGCCGCCGGAATAGGTCTTGGCCGGACGGTCGGCGGCGTCCTCGAGGTTGAACTGACCGAGGAGCTCGCGGGCTCGCGCACGGCTCTTGTTGCGGCCGAGGTGATAGAGCCGACCGATCATGTCGAGGTTTTCGAAGCCGGTGAGGTATTCGTCGACCGCGGCGTACTGCCCGGACAGTCCGAGGTTGCGTCGCACCTCCCTCGGGTTGGCGAGCACGTCGATGCCGGCGACCTCTGCCTCGCCCGCGTCGGGTCGCAGCAAAGTCGTGAGGATGCGCACGATGGTTGTCTTGCCGGCGCCATTGGGCCCCAGGAGGCCCAGCACCGATCCGGTGGGCACGGTGAGGTTGACGCCGTCGAGCGCCGTGACATCGCCGTACTTCTTGACCAGACCTCGCGCCTGGATCGCAGGGATTGGAGTCATGGACCGCAGCCTATGGGCGGGGTGTGACAGGTCACATCGGTCGAAGGTCGAAGAAGTAGTTGAAGATTGAACTATCAAGAGGTATGCTGGCTTCACCAAGACGAAGGAGCCCCCCATGCCCGCTGTGACAGTTGCCGACTGGACCGTTCTCCCGCGCGTGATCGCGACTCCGACACAGACCGAGGACCGCGCCCCCGTCAGCGTCACGACGGCTCCGCGAGGGTTCGAGGGCGAGGGGTTTCCCGTCCACCGCGCGTTCGCCGGGGTCGACCCGACCCTGCTCGACCCGTTCATCCACATGGACCAGATGGGTGAGGTCGAGTACGCACCCGGCGAGCCCAAGGGCACCCCGTGGCACCCGCACCGCGGCTTCGAGACCGTGACCTACATGATCGACGGCGTCATGGACCATCAGGACACCCACGGTGGCGGTGGCTCCATCACCGACGGCGACACCCAGTGGATGACAGCCGGCAGTGGCCTGCTGCACATCGAGACGCCGCCGGAGTGGCTCGTCGTCAAGGGCGGCGTGTTCCACGGCCTGCAGCTCTGGGTCAACCTGCCCAAGGCCGACAAGTGGCTGCCCCCGCACTACCAGGACATCAGCCGCGACGACGTCGGGCTTGCCTCCACGCCCGATGCCGGCGCGCTGATCCGCGTCATCGCGGGTGAGGTCGACTCGGTCAAGGGTCCGGGCAGCACGCACACGCCCATGACGATGGTCCACGCGACCGTGCTGCCGGGTGCCGAGATGACGGTCCCGTGGCGCACCGACTTCAACGCGCTCGTCTACGTGCTCGGTGGCAGCGGATACGTCGGCCGCGAGCGTCGCCCTGTCTCGTCGGGCCAGCTCGCCGTGCTCGGCCATGGCGAGACGATCACGGTCGGCGCCGACCAGCAGCAGGAATCGCGCCATCCGGCGCTCGAGGTCGTACTCCTCGGCGGTCTTCCGATCCGTGAACCGATCGCGTGGGCCGGACCGTTCGTCATGAACACCAAGGCCGAGGTTCAGCAGGCGTTCGAGGACTTCCAGAAGGGCAAGCTCGGCACGATCCCGACGGTGCCGCACGCCGACGTGCACGGCGAGATCCTCTAGCTCTAGTCCAGCCAGATCACGATCCCGGTCAGATCGCTGAGCACCGCCGCGACACCGGCACGAATGGCCCGACCGGCGCGTTCGGCGGTGAATGATGCGGGGTCGTACGTCGACGACATCCCCAGTCCTTCACCGCGATAGGACGCGCCGGTCCAGTCGGCTGCGGTGACGTTCACGGTCGGCTCGGCCAGCTCGGCTCCGACGACCAGGAACTTCTGGTCGAGATGGCTGGCCGTCACCAGGGTCAGCGGGTCGACGAGGTCGTTTCCGGCGCTGATGATCAGATCGGGCGACAGGGCGATGGCCTTCTCGATGAGAGGTATGTGATCGGCCGGCTTGGTGACTTTGATGGTCTTGAGGCTGACGTCCTGCTCGTCGGCCCATGAGTTCACGGCCCTGACCAGTGTCTTGGTCGACTTGTCCTTGCCCGCCGTGAGCAGGACCACCCGGTAGCCCTTGGACGGGCGGATGTCGTCCCACGAACCGGGACTCGGCGTGATGGTCGCTTCCGGCGTGGGTGGCGTGTCGGGAAGAAAGCCCTGACCGAGGGTGCCGATGGCACTGGGCGCGGTGTGCGGTTCGGACCAGTCGTCACGTGCTTGACACCCGGCCACGACCACGACTGTCAGGACCGCCGAGGCCGCGAGGGCCATCCAGGACCGCGGGTGCAAATGGATCGTCCTCCAGTGGCCGGTACGTCGTTCACGTACTTCATACCTCACTCCTGGCCGGGTTCACGCGTCGTGGAGTCCCGGCCGCCAAGCCTTCGCCGGCTGTTTGCGTACGGTGCCCCAACCGTTCATCTGCGACCGAAAATCTGCGCATGCCAACAGAAGAGGAGAACCATGGCGTACGCCGCTCGTCGCAGCGCCCAGGCCGTTGCGGTGGCGGTGCTGGCGGCAACCGCGTTCCTATTCCTCAGCACCGGGCCCGCTGCTGCACACGGGTTCACCTCCGTCGCGTACGTCGACCTCACCTCGCCGGAGAAGGGTCACGTCCGCGCCGTGCTTGCACTCGAGTACGACCTGCTCGTGGTCTCGGCGGCCGACGCCGGGCAGGACGATCCGCTCTTCCAGCAGGGCGACGCCGCGTTCAAGGACGGCGACCCGGCCGAGCAGGCCGCCGCGCTGCAAGCGCACGCCGACTCGGTGACCGACTACGTGACCGAGCGTTTCGGCATCTCCGCGGACGGTGACGAATGCGCTGCGGTGCGTGTCGGTGACTTCACGATGACGGAGCGCGACGGCGTCCCGTACGCGCAGATCGTCCTCGACCACAGCTGCCCGGTCTCGGCGGTGGCTCACGACGTCCGAAGCGAGCTGTTCCCTGACTCCGAGGGCTACGTGCGTGGCACCAAGACGATCGTCACCTATGACCTGGATCTACGAACTGGCAGCGCAGCTCTCGATGCGACGCAGCCGTCCTTCTCCACTGACCAGTCCTGGACAGAGCGCTTCTGGGAGTTCTTCCGGCTCGGAGCGGAGCACCTGCTCACCGGGCTCGACCACATCCTGTTCCTGCTCGCGCTGATCGCCGGGTCGCGCAGGCTGCGCGAAGTGGTGCTGGGAGCGACGGCGTTCACCCTCGCGCACTCCGTGACGTTGATCCTCGCGGCGCTGGGGATCGTGCGGGTGAGTCCATCGTTCGTGGAACCGATGATCGCCCTGTCGATCGCGGTGGTTGCCGGGTGGCACCTGTGGCGACTGTTGCGACGAGGTACGCACGCAACCGATCTCGTCACGG
The DNA here is from genome assembly GCF_039537165.1 of Aeromicrobium panaciterrae. Classification (GTDB taxonomy): domain Bacteria; phylum Actinomycetota; class Actinomycetes; order Propionibacteriales; family Nocardioidaceae; genus Aeromicrobium; species Aeromicrobium panaciterrae. The sequence goes on from NZ_BAAAZZ010000002.1 coordinate 2,610,241, forward strand.
TCGGTGACAGCCACGTGAGCCTCGACCGCGCGGGCTGGACCAGGCTCGCCGTGGTGTTCTGTTTCGGCCTGGTCCACGGACTCGGCTTCGCATCGGCCCTGGGGATCGACCAGGCGTGGTCGTGGACCCTGCTGTGGTCGCTGGTGGTCTTCAACGTCGGCATCGAGGCCGTCCAGCTGGTGCTCATTGCGAGCGTGTTCCCGCTCCTGGCGTTGCTGCGCCACCGATCGCCGGTCCTCGCCTCGTGGACGACCGGGACCATCGCAGCGTTCGTCTCCGCGATGGGCCTGATCTGGTTCGTGGAACGCGTCGTCTGAGAGCTGCCTGACAAGTTCGGCTACCTGCCAAGTCGTGTTCACGTCACGGACACCGGGCATGACGAGGCTGTGATCGTTCTTCCGCACGTCCACTCGTAACTCGAAGGAGAAGCAAATCCGATGAAGCTCTTCAACTCAGCACAGGCCCCCGGGTCCGTGCGACGACGCGTGGCAGGCGGCGCCGCCGCGGCTGTCCTCGGCGTCAGTCTGGTCTTTGGCAGTGGCCTGATCTCTGGGGCCAGCGCCGATGCGCCCGCAAGCGTCAGTGGAATCGTCCTCGGCGTCGGCTCGAACGAGTCGCAGCGCGTCGTGAGCTGGTACGCCTCCGCCAACACCGCGCAGGTCGTCCAGGTGGCTCCCACGTCGACCTTGGTGAACGGAGCGTTCCCCGCCAATGCCACGACCTATCCCGCCACCGTCGCTGCCAACAGCGTCAACGGCGGCTTCAACGGACACTCCACGATCAGCAGCCTGAAGGAGCACACCGCGTACTCCTATCGTGTGGGCGCTGAGGGCGGCTGGTCCCCGACATACGCGTTCAAGACGCAGGACTTCGATGGTGACTACGACTTCCTGTTCTTCGGCGACCCGCAGATCGGAGCCTCCGGCAACGTGGCGAAGGACGGCGCCGGCTGGGCTGACACGCTCGATGTCGCCACGGCGGCCAACCCGAATGCCGAGCTCCTCGTCTCCGGTGGTGACCAGGTCGAGACGGCCGGCGTCGAGTCGCAGTGGAACGCCTTCCTCGCCTCCGACAAGCTGCGCCAGTACCCGTGGGCCGCGACGATCGGCAACCACGACGTCGGCAGCAAGGCGTACGAGCAGCACTTCTGGACGCCGAACACCGATCGCTCGGCATCGCTCTACCGTGGCAACTCGGCGACCGAGTCCGGCGGTGACTACTGGTACATCTACAAGGACGTGCTGTTCATCGACCTCAACAGCAACGCGTATGCCAACAATGCTGACGCCGCGCACATCAACTACGTGACCCAGATCGTCAAGGAGCATGCCGACGAGGCGAGGTACACCGTGCTCGTCTACCACCACTCGATCTACTCGCCGGCAGATCACGCGAACGACGGAGACAACAAGGTGCGCCGACAGGACTTCCCGACGGCCTTCTCCAAGCTCGGTGTCGATCTGGTGCTCCAGGGACATGACCACAGCTACTCGCGCAGCTACGTGCTCAAGAACGGCAAGAAGGCGCACGCCGACGAGCAGCCGGGTGCGGCGGACGTGGCACAGGGGCCGGGCGGTGTCATCTACGTGACGGGCAACTCCGCGTCGGGCTCGAAGTACTACGACCTCACCGACCCGGTGGAAGGCTCGGACTTCGGCCCTGACCCGCTGAACCCCGACAACCACTGGGCCAACTCGGTCGAGGACCAGGAGCACGTGCGCACCTACGTCAAGGTCGAGGTGCGCAAGAACCGGCTCGTCGTCGAGAACGTCCGCAGTGGCACGTGTGCTGCGCCCAACGCTGCGGTGGAGCTCGGCAAGGTCGCCTGGTGCGGTCCGGACAGCGGGGCCAGCGCTGCCCAGCCGGTCGGCTCAACGGTCGACAAGGTGGTGATCCACCGTTACGGCGGACCGGACGCCTTCGAGAAGCCGAGCCACTGATCGATCTCGTCCACCTGGTGGGGTGAGCGCCTTCGGGCACTCGCCCCACCAGTACGCATTCCCCAACCCGTTCGTCGGCCTCTCGAGGATCATCAGATGCACCTGTCACCATCACGTACGACTCTCCTGCGGGCAGCCGTGTTGCTGCTTGCCGGCCTTGCCACCCTTGCCGGAGTGGGATCCGGGCCGGCCGCTGCGGCGGGCGATGACCTGCCGTGGACCGTGTCGACCGCGTCGAACGACTATGGATCCGACCGGCCGGACTTCGGCTACACCGTCAACCCTGGCGGTACGGTCGAAGACGGTGTCGTGATCGTCAACCGCGGGCCCGCGCCGCTCGTGCTGGGAGTCGACAGCGCCAACGGGCTCACCACCAAGACAGGCAGCATCGAGCTGGTCACGAAGGACGCGAAGTCGAGCGGTCTCCGTACGTGGGTGCGCCTCAGCCGTGACAGCGTGACTGTCGAGCCCGGCAGGTCCGTCGAGGTGCCGTTCACCGTCAACGTCCCCGATGACGCGTCTCCCGGGGACCACGTCGGCGGCATCGTCACCTCACTGACCTCGGCCGACGGCGCGACCGTGGGTCGTCGGCTCGCGATCCAGATCCGCCTGCGAGTGGGCGGTCGACTGAAGCCGATGCTGTCGATCGAGGACCTCGACGTCGACTACTCGGGTGCACCCAACCCGTTCGCGAAGGGTGACGCCACGCTGACCTACACGATCCACAACACCGGCAACGCCACCGTGGCGGCCAGGCAGGCCGCGTCGATCTCTGGTCCCTTCGGTCGTTTCCGCGTCCCCGCGACGACGATCGATGACACGCCCGACCTGCTGCCGGGGGACAGGCGAAAGGTCTCGGTCCGCTTCCGCGACGTGGCCCCCGCCCTCCTGCTGGACGGGACCGTCACGGTCACGCCGCTCATGACGGATGAGTCGGGCAGTGTCGCCTCGCTGACGGCTGTCGAGACCACCGCGCGTGGTTGGGCGATCCCCTGGGTGGTTCTGGTCGGCCTGGGCGTGCTGGTGCTCGTCGGGACACATCTCCTCGGCGGGAGGCGACGCTTGGCTAGGCTCGCCGCATGGCGGAGACCAAGCAGTACGTCGGCGCGATCGACCAAGGAACGACCAGCACTCGATTCATGATCTTCGACCACGACGGTCACGAGGTTGCCAGGCACCAGCTCGAGCACGAGCAGATCCTGCCGCAGGCCGGCTGGGTCGAGCACGATGCCAGCGAGATCTGGGAGTGCACCCAAGAGGTCATCACCGCGGCGATGGGCAAGGCCGGCATCACCGCCGACAACCTCGCCGCCATCGGCGTCACCAACCAGCGTGAGACCACGGTCGTGTGGGACAAGCGCACCGGTGAGCCTTATTGCAACGCGATCGTCTGGCAGGACACCCGCACCGACAAGATCGCCTCGGCGCTGGATGCCAACGGCAAGGGCGATGTGATCCGCGACAAGGCCGGGCTCCCACCCGCCACGTACTTCTCCGGCGGCAAGATCCAGTGGATCCTCGAGAACGTCGACGGCGTGCGCGCCGACGCCGAGGCGGGCCACGCGATCTTCGGCAACACCGACGGCTGGCTCCTGTGGTGGCTGACCGGGGGGCCGGACGGCGGTGAGCACATCACCGACGTCACCAATGCCAGCCGCACCATGCTGATGAACCTCGAGACCCTCGACTGGGACGATGAGCTGCTGGCCCTCTTCGACATCCCGCGGGCCATGCTCCCGGCGGTCAAGTCGTCGTCGGAGGTCTACGGCAACACGCTCGCGGACGGGCCGTTCGGTGGCGAGGTGCCGCTCGCCGGCGACCTGGGTGATCAGCACGCAGCCCTGGTCGGCCAGGTCTGCTTCAAGCCCGGCGAGCTCAAGAACACGTACGGCACGGGGAACTTCCTGGTGCTCAACACCGGCACCGAGATCGTGAAGTCGACGCACGGGCTCATCACGACGGTCGGCTACAAGTTCGGCGACGCCCCCGCGGTGTACGCGCTCGAGGGGTCGATCGCGGTGACAGGCTCGGCGATCCAGTGGCTCCGCGACCAGCTGGGCATCATCAAGGCTGCCGCCGACTCGGAGTCCTTGGCCGGAAGTGTCGACGACAACGGCGGCGTCTCCTTCGTGCCCGCGTTCTCGGGACTCTTCGCTCCACATTGGCGCTCCGACGCCCGAGGGGTGATCGTCGGACTCTCCCGCTTCAACACCTCCGCGCACATCGCCCGTGCCGCCCTCGAGGCCATCTGCTACCAGAGCCGTGACGTCGTCGACGCCATGGTTGCCGATGCCGACCTCGACCTGCAGGTCCTGCGTGTCGACGGGGGCGTGACCCTCAACGAGCTCTGCATGCAGATCCAGGCCGATGTCCTCGGGGTCACGGTGAGCCGTCCGGTCGTGGCCGAGACCACGGCGCTGGGCGCTGCGTACGCGGCTGGCCTGGCCGTCGGCTTCTGGGCCGGCACCGACGAGCTCGTCGCCAACTGGAACGAGTCGAAGCGCTGGGAGCCCACGTCGACGCAAGAACAGCGCGACGTCGGCCATGCCCAATGGAAGAAGGCAGTGGACAGAACTCTTGATTGGGTCGACACCAGCAGCTGATTCGTTGACCTGATTGACTAGCGCCATGCGTTCCGTTGCACTGTCACCCGCCAATCGCCAAACCGCGCTCGATGCCATGGCCGCGGCCCCGCTCGATGTCCTCGTCGTCGGTGCCGGCGTGGTTGGTGGCGGTGCGGCTCTCGACGCCGCGACACGTGGCCTCTCGGTCGGCCTCGTCGACGCCCGTGACTTCGCCTCCGGCACGTCGAGCCGCTCCAGCAAGCTGATCCACGGTGGCCTGCGCTACCTCGAGATGCTCGACTTCCGGCTCGTCGCCGAGGCGCTCGGCGAGCGCAGCCTGCTGCTCGAGAAGCTCGCCCCGCACCTCGTGCACCCCGTGCCGTTCCTCTATCCGCTGACCCGCCGCATGTGGGAGCGCGTCTACGCCGGATCCGGTGTGCTGCTGTACGACTCGATGGCCTTCCTGTCGGGCCGCTCCCGTGGCGTCCCGCACCACCGCCACCTGACGCGCCGCGGCGCGCTGCGGATGATGCCGGCGCTCAAGAAGGAAGCCCTGATCGGCGCGCTCCACTACTACGACGGCCAGGTCGACGACGCCCGTCACACGATGTTCCTGTCCCGTACGGCGGCTGCCTATGGCGCTCACGTCGCAAGCCGTACGCGTGTCGTCGGGCTGCTCCGCGAGGGCGACCGCGTCACCGGCGCCACGGTCAAGGACCTGGAGTCGGGCAAGGAGTTCGACATCCTCGCCAGGCAGGTCGTCAACGCCACGGGCGTGTGGACCGACGAGACGCAGTCCTTCGCCGGCGAGCGCGGCCAGTTCCACGTACGCGCCAGCAAGGGCATCCACATCGTGGTCCCGCGCGACCGCATCCGTGGAGACTCCGGACTGATCCTGCGTACCGAGAAGTCGGTGCTGTTCGTCATCCCGTGGGGCCGGCTCTGGATCATCGGCACGACCGACACCGACTGGGCCCTGTCGAAGGACCACCCGGCCGCCAGCCGCAGCGACATCGACTACCTCCTCAAGCACGTCAACAAGGTGCTCGTGACGTCGCTGACGCACGAGGACATCGTCGGCGTGTACGCCGGGCTGCGCCCGCTCCTCGCGGGCGAGGACGAGGCCACCAGCAAGCTGTCGCGTGAGCACGCCGTCGGCACCAGTGTGAAGGGCCTGGTCGTGATCGCGGGCGGCAAGTACACGACCTACCGGATCATGGCGAAGGACGCGATCGACGCGGCGGTGCACGGCATGGCCAGCGACCTCGACCGCATCACCCCACCGTGCTGCACCGAAGACGTGCCGCTGCTCGGCGCCGACGGTTTCGAGGCCGTGTGGAACCAGCGCCAGATGCTCGCCGCGTCGAGCGGACTCGGCATCGGCCGCATCGAGCACCTGCTGCACCGCTACGGATCGCTCATCACCGAGGTGCTCGACCTGATCACCGAGCAGCCCGACCTCGGCAAGCCGTTGACCGGTGCCGACGACTACCTCCGTGCCGAGATCGTCTATGCCGCGAGCCACGAAGGCGCGCGTCACCTCGACGACGCCATCGCCCGTCGTACGCGCATCTCGATCGAGACCTTCGACCGCGGCACGGAGGTCGCCGTCGAGGTCGCGGGACTGATGGGCGACGTCCTCGGCTGGACCAAGGCCCAACGTGACAACGAGGTCGACCACTACCTCAAGCGCGTCCAGGCCGAGCTCGAGAGCCAGACGATGCCCGACGACGAGACCGCCGACGCCGCTCGCATGGGCGCCGAGGACGTCGTACCCGTCTCGACGACCCGCGCGAAGGCTGCCGGCTGATGCCGGAAGAGGTCATTGCCGACTACGACGTACGGTCGCCGGCATCCCGCACACTGCTCACCGTCATCGGCACGATCCTGGCGGTCGCCCTGTTCGCCGCCGCCGTCCTGGGCGTCTCGATCCTGATGAAGGACACCAAGACCTCCACCAGCATCATCGAGCTCGGTGACAGCGCTCAGATCGTGGTCAACGCGACCACCGCCGACATCCGGGTGGTCGAAGGCGCCGACGACGTGGTCAAGGTGACGTCCAAGGTCACCAGCGGCCTGCGCAAGACCGACTTCCTGATCGGTCGCAAGGGTGACGAGATCAAGGTCATCTCCGGTTGCACCAGCTGGCTGTCGCCGGGGTGCGGCGTGTCGCTGACGCTCTCGGTGCCCAAGGGCATCCCGGTCGTGATCAACACGACGTCCGGTGACGTGACAGCCGACGCCCTCGAGCAGGGGGTGCTGACGGTTGCCACGACGAGCGGCGACATCAGCGTGGGCGACCTGACGGTCGACGAGTTCTCGGCCGAGTCGAGCTCGGGCGACGTCAAGGCGTCGTTCGCGACCCAGCCGTTCGCGTTCAAGGCGCTCACGAAGTCGGGCGACATCTCGGCATCGGTCCCGGCCGGCGACCGTACGTACGCAGTCACCGCCGAGTCCAAGTCCGGCGACGTCAGCTCGACGATCGACTCCGACGAGAACGGTCAGGGCTTCGTGCGCGCCACGTCCGTCGACGGTGACATCGACCTGCGCTCGGGCTAGGCCGGCAGCGAGACCGAGAAGAGGATCGGCACGTGATCGGACGGGCGCAACGGAGGGAACGTGCCGGTCGCGTCGTACCCCAGTGCCACGGTGTAGGCGTTGACCACCATGTTCTTGGAGCAGTAGCCGTGGTCGATGATCCAGTCGGCGTTCTTGCTCGCCTTGTCCTTCCTGATGTTGGTGTAGGTCGCGAAGTCGCTGCTGGCTGAGCCGGTCTTGGCGACCTTGCGCATGTTGACGAGGCCGCCCTTGATGAATGCGCCCAGGTCGTCGGAGCGGTTCATGTCGCCGCCCACGAGGATCGGGCAGCTGCCGTGGAGGGCCGAGACCCGCTTGAGCTCCGTCATCGCGATCACGGCCTGGGCGGCGCGTCCGGCTCCCCACTGCTTGCCGTCGACGAGGTGGGTGTTGCCGAACACGAACTTCGTGCCGCTCGCGATGTCCTCGAACACCGCGAGCGTCAGGTGACGACCGGGCACGGCCTTGCCCGCGACCTTGGCCGCGAGGATCTTGTCCGGCACCTTCTCGACGAGGGCGGTGGTCTTTTTCTCGTAGAACAGGTAGTTCTCGTTGAACGCCGTTGTCGGCACGATCATGGTGTAGGCCGCTCCCAACGCAGCGTTGATCTTCCTGGCGAACGCCGACCCGGTGTTGGTCATCGAGTTCTTGCCCGGACCGATCAGCTCGTTCATCCCGAACACCGAGGGCGAGCCGGTCTTGACCAGGGCGGCTCCGGCGAGTGCGCGTTCGGAGTCCTTGGCGAGCTTGTCGGGACCGGGGATGTTGTACCAGAGCGGTCTCAGCACCATCGGCGTACTGGACGTCTTGGCAGCCGCGGTCGGGGCCTTGACCGGTGCCGGTTGTGGCGGTGATGCCTCGGCCGGCTTGGGGTCGGCTGCCAGGCGGATGAGTGTGGATGGCCCGGGGAACCCATCGGCGTTCTTGCCCCTCCAGCCCTGGGCCCGCTGGAAGTCGGCGACGTTGTCCCTGTCGGCCTTGCCGAAGATCGGGCCCGGGCCCTTGACGTAGTGCTTGCCGAATCCGTGCGCCACGAGCCGTTCGCCGAGCCACGTCACGTGCACACCGGTCGCGCCCATGAAGTAGGCCGCCGGGTCCATCCGGTCACCGGACTCGGCACCGATCGCCGGCCACGGATCGACGTGGTCCGACCAGGTCGACGACTTGTTGACCTGGAAGTGGACGTGCGCCCCGGTCGAGTTGCCGGCACCCCATTGGCCAGGGACGCCTCCGGACAGTCCGAGCTGCTTGCCGATCGACACGACCTGGCCCGTCTTGACGTCGATACGCGAGAGGTGTGCCACCTGCACCCAGCGGATCTTGCCGTGCACGGATCCCTTGATGATGACGTGAGCGCCGTACGCGGGGCCCCAGCCTCCGCCGACCCCGGCGTACCAGACCTTGCCGCTGATCGCGGCCGTCACCTTGGTGCCCTTCTTGGCGCCGAAGTCGACACCCTTGTGGGGCTTGCCGTTCTTGTAGAGACGCTTGTAGGCGAACGAGACAGGTGTCGACGCCGGAACGGGCTTGGCCACTGAGCATCCCTTCCTTTCGCGGAGGTCAGGGATGCGTTTCAGCGTAGGCCCGAGGAAGCCCCGTGAAAAGGCAGATGGCCCAAGATCGCAGGGATCTTGGACCATCCGTTGTGGGGTGGACGACGGGACTTGTCCCCCAAGCACTCCGCTTCGCTCCGTGCAGGGGGTGCCCCCACCCGCGGGTTCTGCGTCCCGTCGTCCACACATGACGAAACGCGGTCCTCGCTGGCGCGAGTTCCGCGTTTCGTGTGGGGTGGACGACGGGACTTGAACCCGCGGCCACCGGCACCACAAGCCGGTGCTCTACCAACTGAGCTACGCCCACCACGCGTGCCGGGCATGCGCCCGACACGGCGTCAGGAAGTCTAACGCAGGTCGGACCGCTCCTATGACGGACCCGTCACCGAGCCGGCGACCTCGGCGGCGATGGCCTTGGCCGCGTCGGTCTCGGGGCCGGGCTGCGGCACGAACACGGCACGCCGGTAGTACTTGAGCTCCTCGATGCTCTCCTGGATGTCGACCAGGGCGCGGTGGTGTCCGCGCTTGGACGGGGAGGCGAAGTAGGCCCGCGGGTACCACTGCCGGGTGAGCTCCTTGATCGAGGAGACGTCGACGACGCGGTAGTGCATCCACGACTCGAGCTCGACCATGTCGCGGGCCAGGAACATCCGGTCGGTGCCGATCGTGTTGCCGGCGAGGGGAGCCTTGCGGGGCTCCTTGACGTGCTGGCGGATGTAGTCGAGCACCTGCTCCTCGGCATCGCGGAGCGTGAGTCCCGCGTCGAGCTCGTTGATCAGCCCGGAGTTGGTGTGCATGTCGCGTACGAAGTCGTCCATCTGCTCGAGCGCCTCTGCGGGCGGCTTGATGATCAGGTCGACCCCGGCGCCCAGCACGTTGAGCTCGTAGTCGGTCACCAGCGCCGCCACTTCGACCAACGCATCGGTCTCGAGGTTCAGCCCGGTCATCTCGCAGTCGATCCACACCAACTTGTCGTTCACGTCGTGCACCTTACTTGGCACCCACGACTTCGCACTCGTGGGCGGATCGCTTCCGGGGACCGATAAGGTCTGATGGAACCTTCCATTGTCGTCCCGCGTTGGTCATCGTGGTGACCGCCGGACCCAGGAGACTTACGTGGCTAACGAACGACAGCAGCGCGCCGCCCGTGCCGAGCAGATGCGCAAGGAGCGCGAGAAGGCCGACCGCAAGCAGCGCAACCTCATCTCGCTCGCGATCGTCGCGGTCGTCATCGCGCTGATCGCCGTCGGAGGCTATGCCGTCAAGAGCGCCAACGACAAGAACAAGGCCGAGACCGAGGTCATCGTTCCCAACGGTGCGACCAAGGACAACGGCTTCATCTTTGACGCTGCCGCCGCGGGTGGCACCGCCGGCACCAACCCGGTCAAGGTCGTGCTGACCGAGGACTTCCAGTGCCCCGCGTGCCTGTCGTTCGAGCAGCAGAGCGGCGCCTTCCTCACCGACCTCGTCAAGAAGGGCGAGATCACGATCGAATACCGCCCGGTCAGCTTCCTCGACAAGAGCAGCGGCAACGAATACTCCAGCCGGGCGCTCAATGCTGCGTTGTGCGTGCTCGACAAGGGCGGTATCGAGAAGTACAAGACGATGCACGATCTCCTCTACGCCAACCAGCCGCAGGAGGGCACCAACGGTCCCGAGGACTCGGCACTGATCGACACCGCCAAGAACGCAGGGGTCACTGGGATCGACTCCTGCATCAACTCCAAGCGATTCGGTCCGTGGATCGAGAAGGCCTACGACAAGCTCCTCGACGAGGGCTTCAAGGGCACGCCGTGGGTCCGAATCGGCGGCAAGGACATCGAGTCGCCGACCCCCGCTGCTCTGCAGCAGGCGATCGACGCCGCCAAGAAGGCGTAGCTCGCGCGCCTCGCAAGGCGAAATTGTCAGCGAAAACCGGTACACTTGACGTAGTTGCACAACGTTGGGCCGTACGAATGAATCTGGTTTCCTTAATTGGTGTCTTGCTTCTCCTCGAAGGTTGAATGTGTGTGGCGAAGTCGCTCGCGAAACGCGTGAGTGACTAGCTCGCTAATAGGAGTAAGAACATGGCAACAGGAACCGTCAAGTGGTTCAACGCTGACAAGGGCTTTGGATTCATCGCCCCCGATGACGGCAGCGAAGACGTATTCGCGCACTTCAGCGCGATCGCCACGAGCGGCTACCGCTCGCTGGACGAGAACCAGAAGGTTGAATTCGACGTCGAGCAGGGCCAGAAGGGCCTGCAGGCGACGAACATTCGTCCCCTCTGATTCACCCACTGATCTAGTTCAGTAAAGAACCCCGGAGCTTCGGCTCCGGGGTTCTTTGTCTCTAGGCCTGAAGGGGAGCTTCGCGGTACGGCGCCAGGTCGCCAAGCTCGACAGCGTCGAGCAGCTCGACAGCAGCGAGCGCACCGTTGGCGCGTACGGTCTCCGGGTCGCACCATTGCACCGACTTGATCTCGGTGGGCTGCAACGTCATGCCGTCCGTGATCGAGCTGTCGACCACGCCGAGGTCGAACAGGAAGACGCATGCGTCGTCCCACCCGCGCCAGGCCGGCAGCCAGTTGACCGTGATCAGGCCCCGCACCCCGACCTCGATGCCGAGCTCCTCCTCGAGCTCGCGCACGAGTCCGAGCGCAGGCGCCTCGCCGACCTCGACGACGCCACCTGGGAGATCCCACTCCTGCTTGTAGGTCAGCTCGCACATCAGCACGCGACCCTGCTCGTCACGCAGCAGACCTTGGCTGATGACCCGCTTGGTCGGGAGCCCGGCGTTGAGGATCGCGATGAATCCGTCACGGCTGAACGGGGGAGGGTCGCCGACGATGCGCGCCAGCAGAGCACGATCGGGATCGCCGCCTGCACCGCGGGTGATGCCCTCGCGGCGGAGGCCGGAGATCGAGGCGGCTCGGATGTCGTTGTCTCGATCGACGGGGATGCGGGCCTCGACGCGGGTCCAGCCCAGGTCGTCGAAGGCGTGGTCGAGGGCGAGCCGCAGTGCGCGGATAGCGACAGGCAGGTTGTCAGCCCCCGCATTCCATCGGATCGACCCTGAGTTGCGGTCCTCGGGGCGGAGCGCCACGGTGCCGACGCGCTCGCCGTCGACGACGATCGCAAACCCGATGAACTCGTCGGATCCCGTCGTCGGTTCGAGCGACAGGTCGTCGTCGCGCAGCGTCGCGGTCATGCCGTCGCCCTGGAGGTCACGTCCTCATCCTGCCAGTCCCGATCGAGGAAGCGGTGTGACCAATCGCAAAGAAATGTTTGCAAAGGAGTCTTTGCAGTCGTACGGTGGCGGCATGGCACTCACCAGCAAGGTCGTCGAGGACCTCGACACGCTCAAGGCCGTGTCTCATCCGCTGCGCATGGCCCTGCTCGGAAACCTTCGTGCACACGGGCCCGCCACTGCATCGGAGCTCGGCCGCGCCCTGGGCGAGTCGAGCGGGTCCACCTCCTACCACCTGCGCCAGCTCGAGCGGTACGGGTTCATCGGCGACGCCGACGAGCAGCCTTCAGGGCGCGAGCGCAGATGGAAGTCGCTGTACGACCTGACGAACTTCCCCACGGCACTGGCCGAGCTGGACGGCGGACGTGAGTACCTCGACACCGTACGAAGGCGACAGGAAGAACGCCTGAAGGCCGGGCTCACTGCCTGGACCGAGACGCGCCCGGGCATCGGGCACAGTGACTACGCCGTCCGGCTCGACCCGGATGACCTGCAAGCGATGGAGGCCGAGATCGAAGAGGTCATCTCACGCTACTCAGATCGCAAGGGTTCGGAGCGCGTCACGGTCCACGTGTTGATGCTGCCCTGGACCAAGCCCACATGAGCCTACGTACGCGCTTCCTGTTGCTCACCGGACTGCGCTGGCTGCCGACCGGATTCATCATCCCGGTCACTGCGCTGCTGCCGTTGCACCGCGGTCTGACGATCGCCGAGATGGGAGCGGCGTTCGCACTCCAGGGCGTCGTGGTGCTCCTGCTCGAGCTGCCCACGGGCGGATTCGCCGATGCCCTCGGCCGCAAGCCGGTCATCATGGCGTCGAGCTGCATGGCGTTGCTGGCGTATGTCGTCTTCGTCCATGCACAGTCCGTCCTGGCCTTCGCCATCGCGGCATCGCTGACGGGTGTGTTTCGGGCCCTGGACAGCGGGCCGCTCAATGCCTGGTTCGTCGATGCGACACACGCCCAGGGTGGCGAGAGCGCCGATGTCGTACGCGGATTGTCGGGATCAGCCGGAGTGATCGGCGCCGCGATCGCGACGGGGTCGCTCGCGGCGGGAGGCCTCATCGCGTGGGCGCCGGTCGATGACACCGCGCGGCTGACCTCGCCCTACTGGATCGCCATCGCGTTGACGGTCGTGCAGCTGATCGCCGTGACGGTGCTGATGGACGAGGATCGGTCGGCGCGCGTCGCGGGCGTCCTCGCGTCCATCACCTCGACGCCCCGGGTCGTCGCGTCGTCGTTCGCTCTCGTACGGCGGTCGCGCGTGCTCGCGGCGCTCGTCGCGGTGGAGCTGTTCTGGGGCTTTGGCATGGTCGCGTTCGAGTCGCTGATGCCGGTGCGGATGTCTGAGCTGCTCGGCGATCGCGACGACGCCGCGGCGGTCATGGGTCCGATCGTCGCTGCTGGCTGGGGCCTGTCAGCGGTCGGTGCCTTCGCGGTTCCACTGCTGCTGCGTCGATGGTCGATGCGCTCGGTGTCATTCACCTTGCGCATCGTGCAGGGTGTCACGGTCGTCGGCATGGGACTTGCGGCCGGGCCGATCGGGCTGGTCGTCGCGTACTTCGCGACGTACGGCGTGCACATCGTCGCGGGCGCGATCTATGAGTCTCAGCTCCACGAGCAGGTCGGTCCGGAGCAGCGGGCGACCGTGCTGTCTCTCGCCTCGATGGCGATGCACCCGGCAGCATCCGTCGGCTCGATCGTCCTCGGTGCGATCGCCACCGGCGCGTCGACGGCCACGGCGATGGTCGTCGGGGGTGTCATGCTGGCCCTCGCCGCGCCGCTCTTCCTCGTCAGGCCGGCGGCGGAGGATCCCGACGTTCGACGACCCGCGTACCGCGGTTCTGCCCGTTGATGATGAGGCTCACCACCAGGCCCAGTGCACCTGCACCCATCAGGATGTAGCCGACCTGGACGAGGTCGACGTCGTTGATGTTGTCGCGGACCGCGAAGGACAAGATTGCGCCGATGGCGAGCAGCGCGATGGATCCACCGATGAACATGGCTCAACCTTTCGTAGGGGTTCTTCGACCGTACGCAGTCCTCAGGGATTCGCACCTTTTGTCGGCGCCACACCGCCGCCCCCGCCGCAGGAGGCCCCCGTCTATGCTCGGCGGCGACGACATCATCGAAGGAAGGCCTGCTCGTGGGAGAGCTCGTACGACTTGAAGTCAGCGACGGCGTGGGGACGATTCGTCTCGATCGCCCCAAGATGAACGCGCTCAACGCGCAGATGCAGCGCGAGATGGTCGAGGTGTGCGCCGAGGTGGAGAGCCGCGATGACGTGTCCGCGGTCGTCGTCCATGGCGGGGAGCGGGTCTTCGCGGCTGGCGCCGACATCAAAGAGATGGCGGACATGACCCACGAGGACATGACGTCGCACGCCCATCTCCTGCAGGACTTCACGAAGTCGCTCGCCGGCCTCAGCGTGCCGACCGTCTCGGCAATCACCGGATTCGCGTTGGGTGGAGGCTGTGAGGTTGCACTGTCGACCGATCTGCGATTTGCCGCCGACACCGCCAAGCTCGGCCAGCCCGAGATCCTTCTCGGCATCATCCCCGGAGCTGGAGGCACCCAGCGCCTGGCGCGACTGGTCGGCCCGGCACGGGCCAAGGACCTCATCTTCACCGGCCGTTTCGTCGACGCCCAGGAAGCGCTCGCGATCGGCCTGGTCGATCAGGTGCATCCCGCCGACGAGGTCTATGACAAGGCAGTCGAGTGGGCCACGCAGTTCGTCGGCGGACCGAGGCTTGCACTGAGTGCCGCCAAGCGCGCCATCGACCAAGGTCTCGACGTCTCGCTCGACGAGGGCATCGGTGTCGAGCGCGAGGAGTTCGCGGCACTTTTCGCGACCGAGGACCAGAAGGCCGGCATGGTCTCGTTCATGGAGAACGGTCCGGGCAAGGCCACGTTCCAGGGCCGATAGGGCTCAGCTTCCCGGCGCCGAACCCGGCGTACGCGGGCACGTTTTCACACGTGACAGGCGAGACGCATGGGGCATACTGAACAACGACGTGCACACCTGTGTGGCCTGGTCTGACGCAACGACGAAAGGGAGTCATGAGCGACTCAGAATCCAACTCGCCAGTCGATCGCCAGCGGGCTGACCCCTTGCAGGTGGCCGCTGACATGTTGGCCGAGGAAGAGGCCAACGACCAGCAGTCTCCGCGTGTCGAGCGCCAGGAAGCCCCGGCTCGCGACGCACACGATGAGCTGTCTCCCAAGGAGCGCCGCGCCGCTGCCCGTGCCGCGCGCCAGGCAGCCCTGGAGCAGCGCCGCGAGGAGCGCGCCGCTGCCAGGGCGCAGTCGGCGGTCACCAAGGCCGAGTCGTCGGGCCGTCGCCGTGAGGAGAAGCCGCACCGCGGCAAGTCACTCGCCGAGAAGCTCGACGAGGCGCGCGAGGCAGTGGGGACGCCGCCAGCCGATCGCGAGGAGATTCCCGAGCAGGCCCCCGCCGAACCGGTGCTGGAGGAAGCGCAGCCTGTCGTGGAAGCGCAGGACAACGCCCAACCGGAGCCGCCGTCCGTCGTGCACGACGTGGTCGAGGAGGACCCGAGTCCCACGATCACCTGGTCCGACACTCCGACCGCCGCCGACTTCTCTGACGAGCCAGCACCCGGTGGCGCCCTCGAACCTGCACTCGTGACGGCCGGACTGGCCGACGAGCCAGAGCCGGAGCCCGAGCCGACCCCCGAGCCCGAGCCGACGCCCGAGACCCACGATGTTCCCGAGATCCCCGAGCGCGAAGAGCTCTCGCTGCCGACGTCGCCGGGCGAGGGCTCGACGTTCGCCGAAAAGCTTGCCGCGGCAAGTGCCGCCGCACAGCAGCGGGTCGCCGCGGCGCGTGCCGAGGCCTCTCGCCTGATGGAGGAAGCGGCTCGTGAGCGTGCCGAGGTCACGGCGCGCCTGACCGCTGACGAGGCTGCAAAGCGCGAGGAGAGCGCTGCCAAGCTCAAGGCCGCCGAGCAGGCCGCCGCGGAGCGGGTGACCGCAGCTCGCCTCGAGGCCGATCGGGTGTCCGCCGACATCGAACGTGAGCGTGCCGCTGCTGCCGCCAAGATCCAAGAGCTTCAGGAGGCCGCCGACGCCCGCGTCGCGGCGGCCCAGGCTGCGGCCGAACGCCAGGCCGAGCAGCGCATCAATGAGGCCAAGTCCGAGGCCCAGCGGCTGGCTGAGGCGGCAGAGGCCGACGCTCGCGCCACGGCCGAGCGCCGTATGGCCGAAGCCGAGCTCCAGGCACAGGAGGCTGCGACCCGACGTCTGGCCGAGGCCGAGGCAGATGCGCAGCGTCGTATCGAGGAAGCCCGCGCCGAGGCCGCAGAGGTCTCCGCCAAGGCCAAGGCAGATCGCGAAGCCGCACTCGAGCAGCTGGCTCAGGAGCGCGCCGAGGCAGAGACTCGCCTCGCCCAGGTCCGTGACCAGGCCGACCGCATCGTCCGCGAAGCCGAGGAGACCTCGGCGAGCCACGTGGCAGCCGCCAAGCGTGAGGCCGAGAAGTTCGCGCAGGAGACCGCTGCAGAGCGTGTGGCGATCGCCGTACGTGTGGCTGACGCCGAGCGTGACGCCGAGGAGAAGCTCGTCGCCGCCAAGCTCGAGGCCGATCGCCTGGCTGCCGAGGCGGCTCGTCGACACGAGGAGGCTGCCGCCGAGCTGGCGCGTGAGCGAGACGAGGCACATGAGCTCGTCGCCCGGGCCAACGCGGAGGCTGACAAGCTGGCCCGCGAAGCAGAGGCCGAGCGCGCCGATGCCGCGGCAAAGCTCGCAGAGGCCGAGCGCGTGGCGGCAGAGAAGGTACGCGTTGCCGAGGCCGAGGCCGAGCTGGTCGCCGCGAACGCGGCCGAGGCGGCACGGGCGGCCGAGGAGTCCCGCAAGGAGACCGAGAGCAAGCTTGCAGCCGAGGTCGAGGCCGCCCGACTCGATGCCCAGAAGAAGATCGAACAGGCCGAGAAGGATGCCGCCGATCGTGTGGCCGCTGCAGAGGCAGAAGCCAAGCGACTGTCCGACAAGTCGGTCGCGGACGCCCAGGCGCGAGTCGCCCAGGCGCAGGCTGAGGCCGAGCGTGTCACGGTGCAGTCCAAGCGTGACGCCCAGGAGCGGCTGAGCCAAGCCGTCGCCGCGGCCCGCGTGGCGGCCGAGGAGAAGCTCCAGGAGGCCGAACGGACGGCATTGGAATGGGTTGCCGCTGCCGAGGCGGAAGCCGAGCGCGTGGCGCAGACGCACATCGCGATGGCCAACCATTCGGTCGGCGAGGCGCGATTGTCAGAGCCGGCGCCATTGGTGGACGAGTTCGTCGACGAGAGTCACGCCGACGACCAGGTGCCTGAGGCGGTGAGCGACGAGACTGAGGCCCTCGCCCCCCCGATCAAAAAAAGAATCGTCCGACGAAAGTGACGCCCTAGACGGATCTGAGGACGCCGAGTCGGTGTCCGAGAGCCCCGCTGCCGGTGTGGTGACGGCGGGATCGATCGTTGCCGGGCTGGCGAGCTTGTCCGACAGCCAGTCCGCGACGGCCGCTGTGCCCGACGCGTCGACGGAGGCGCAGGAGTCCGACGCCGAGGCGAGGGACGTCGAACGTGCGGCCCGGGCCGCTGAGAAGGCCGAGGCCAGGGCTGCCGCGAAAGAGGCGAAGGCTGCGGCCAGAGCCGAACGGCTGGAGGCCAAGGCCGTCGCAAAGGCGGAGCGACTCGAGGCCAAGGCTGCCGCCAAGGCCGCGCGGCTGGAAGCCGAGAACGCCGTCGACGACCAGGTCGAAGAGATGCCGGCCGAGTCCGGCGACCTTGATTCTCCGGCTGAGCGGCGAGCCCGCACCAAGGCCGAGAAGGCTGAGGCGAAGGCAGCGCGCGCCGAGGCCAAGCTCAACGCCAAGCTGGAGCGTCAGGCGTCTGCCGAGGCGCGCCGCGAAGCGCGCGCAGCAGCAATAAGGGCAGCGCGTGGAGAAGTGACCGAACCAGTCGAACCCGATGTGGATGACGCGCCCGGCGACGAACGTCCAATTGCGGTCGCCGGCCAGCTTCAGCAGGACGAGGAAGAGACGCTGCGCAAGCAGCAAGAAGAGCGCGAGGCCGAGATCAAGGCTCGTGAGGAGGCGGCTGCGGCCAAGCAGAAGGCTCGTGAGGAGGCGGCTGCGGCCAAGCAGAAGGCTCGTGAAGAGGCGGCTGCGGCCAAGCAGAAGGCCCGTGAAGAGGCGGCTGCGGCCAAGCAGAAGGCCCGCGAAGAGGCTGCCGCGGCCAAGGCCGAAGCCGATGCCGCGGCTCAGGCGGCGCGCGAGGAGGCCGAAGCCGAGAAGCGCACGGCACAGGCGGAGGCCGACGCCGAGAAGCGCACGGCACAGGCGGACGCCGACGCCGCCAGGGCTGCCAAGGAGGCCAAGACCGCCGCCAAGCGTGAGCGGGCTGAGGCCAAGGCACGAGCCAAGCAGGAGGCCCGACAGGCGAAGTCGTCGCACCGCGCCGATGACCGCATCGTCGAGGCTCCGCGGGAGCCCAAGAAGTCGCTGATCCAGCGACTGCTGCCCGCGGAAGCCGACGGAGCCGGCGCAGACGACAATGCACGGTCCAACGTGCTGCCGACGATCGCCGTCCTGGTCGGTGTCCTCGGATTCGTGTTCTCCGTGATCCTGGCGATCGGTGCGTTCATGGTGGCCCTCAACCCGCAGGACGACGGTGGCGTGTTCACTGTCGTGTCCAACGTGTGTGACGCCCTGGTCGGGCCGCTGCGCGGGCTGTTCTCGTTCTCGGGCGTCAACGGCGAGAGCAAGGACGCCCTGGTCGCGTGGGGTCTTGGCGCACTCGGCTACCTCGTCCTCGGCCTGTTCGCGCAGTCGTTCCTGCGCTCGCACACCGAGGACGACTGACCTCGCGGCGACTCCAACCGTCGACGATCTCGAGAGCTCGGCGTGGTCGATGCGCATGGCGTGATGTGACCTAGCCCATGCCGCTGAGGCTCGCTCGCATTGCTACGCCTCGGTAACATTCAGATCACATCGGACCGCCTCGATCCGGCGCCTCGCGCCGTGGGATGGTGGATCCGCACCCCTAACTCACAGGAGGGTCCCTCGTGACCAAGATCGTTGTCGCGGTCAAGTACGTCCCCGACGCCACCGCCAACCGTACGTTCAGTGCCGACAACACCGTCGACCGCGACGGCGTTGACGGACTGCTCTCGGAGCTCGACGAGTATGCCGTTGAACAGGCACTCCAGATCGTCGAGGCCGGAGAGGGCGAAGTCACCGTCCTGACCGTCGGCCCCGACGACGCAGCCGATGCGATACGCAAGGCCCTGCAGATGGGCGCCGACGCCGGCGTCCACGTCAAGGACGATGCGATCCACGGTTCCGACGCCTTCGCGACGTCGCTCGTGCTGGCCGAGGCCATCAAGAAGCTCGACTACGACCTGCTGTTCTTCGGCATGACCTCGACCGACGGTGGCATGGGTGTCGTACCCACGCTGGTTGCCGAGCGCCTCGGCGTACCGGCCGTCACCTTCGCCTCCGAGGTCACCGTCGACGGTGACACGGTCAAGATCCGCCGTGACGGCGACGTCGCCGCGCAGACCATCGAGGCGACCGGCAAGGTCGTCGTCAGCGTCACCGACCAGACGGGTGAGGCTCGCTACCCGTCGTTCAAGGGCATCATGGCCGCCAAGAAGAAGGACGTCCAGGAATGGAGCCTCGCCGACCTCGGCCTCGACGCCGGGAGCGTCGGTCTCGACAACGCCTGGACCAAGGTTGAGTCGTTCGAGCCCCGCCCGCCGCGCACTGCCGGCGAGATCGTGACCGATGAGGGAGACGGCGGCACCAAGCTCGCCGAGTTCCTTGCCTCCAAGAAGTTCGTCTGAGAAGGAACCCGAACCCATGACTGAAGTTCTCGTAGTCGTCGACCACGTCGACGGAGCCGTTGCCAAGCCCACCCTCGAGCTGCTGACGATCGCCAAGCGTCTCGGTGAGCCGTCCGCCGTCTACTTCGGTGGCGGGCCCGTGCCGTCCGTGCTCGCCGAGCACGGTGCCGAGAAGATCTACCAGCTCGACGACGCGGCCTACACCGATTACCTGGTCGCCCCCAAGGCCGAGGCCATCGCCAAGATCGCGGCAGACTCCTCGCCCGCAGCCGTGCTGTTGTCCTCGAGCGCCGAGGGCAAGGAGATCGCGGCACGTGTCGCGCTCAAGACCGAGTCGGGTCTCATCACCGACGCCGTCGACGTCACCGCTGACGGCGTGACCACCCAGTCGGTGTTCGCGGGCAACTTCACGGTGCAGTCCAAGGTCACCAAGGGTGCCGCGGTCATCACGGTCAAGCCCAACTCCGCCAACCCCGAGGCATCTGCAGGAGCTGGCGCGGTTGAGGCCGTATCGGTCGACATCTCCGAGGCAGCCAAGGGCGCCAAGGTGACCGACTCGCAGCCCAAGGCCGAGTCGGGTCGCCCCGAGCTCACCGAGGCCGCGATCGTGGTCGCTGGTGGCCGTGGAACCGGTGGAGACTTCTCCGAGGTCGAGGCGTTCGCCGACTCGCTCGGTGCAGCCGTCGGCGCCTCGCGCGCCGCGGTCGACTCCGGCTGGTATCCGCACTCGTTCCAGATCGGCCAGACCGGCAAGACGGTCTCGCCACAGCTGTACGTCGCGAACGGCATCTCCGGTGCCATCCAGCACCGCGCCGGCATGCAGACGTCCAAGACGATCATCGCGGTCAACAAGGACGACGAAGCACCGATCTTCGAGCTGGTCGACTTCGGCGTCGTGGGAGACCTCAAGACCGTTCTGCCGCAGGCCACGGACGAGATCAAGAAGCGCAAGGGCTGATTCCTCAGCCCCACACGTACGGCCGGTCCCACACGGGGCCGGCCGTACGTGCGTCCTGACCCGACAGGATCGGGTGAGATGACCCGCAGGGGCTATTGACTTTCGACGGTCATCTGGTCGACTCCGGGCCGCCTGAGTTTGGTAACACTTTGATTACGGAGCCCTTCCGCGCTGTTCGGTGAGCCACGGTCAGTGATAGCAATGGGGGGCGCGCGCTTCAGTGTGCACACACAATCACAGGAGGAATCCATGCGACTCTCTCGGCGTACACGCCTTGCGGGCGTGGCATTCGTCGCTGTCGGCAGCCTGACATTGGCGGCCTGCGGCGGCGGAAGCGACGACAAGTCCGGCGGAAGCGATTCGGTCATCACGGTCTACGGGACCAACCCGCAGAACCCGCTGATCCCGACGGCCACCAACGAAGTCGGTGGCGGCGACCCGCTTGACAACCTCTTCTCGGGTCTCGTCGCTTACAACACCGACGGATCGGTCACCAACGAGGTCGCTGAGTCCATCGAGCCCGACGCAGCCAAGAAGGTCTGGACCGTCAAGATCAAGTCCGGCCAGAAGTTCACCGATGGCGAGGCCATCACGGCAGAGTCGTTCGTCAAGGCCTGGAACTACGGTGCCAACCCGGCCAACAAGCAGCTCAACAACTACTTCTTCTACCCGATCGAGGGCACCGACGACGTCGGCAACACCGTCGAGGGTGCTGACTCGGTCTCGGGTCTGAAGATCGTCGACGACACGACGTTCACCATCACGCTGAAGTCGGCGGAGTCGGACTTCCCGCTCCGTCTCGGCTACTCGGCCTACTTCCCGGTTCCTGCCAAGGCCTACGGTCCCGACGGCAAGATCACCAAGGAGTGGGGCGAGCACCCGATCGGCAACGGCCCCTACAAGCTGACGAAGTCCGGCTGGGAGCGCAACAAGCAGATCTCGCTTGAGCCCAACCCCGACTACAAGGGCGTCCACAAGCCGAAGAACGGCGGACTGGTGTTCAAGTTCTACGCAGGTGGCGGAACCGACGCGGCATACACCGACGTCCAGTCCGGCAACCTCGACGTCCTCGACCAGGTGCCGCCGAGTGCGCTCACCACGTTCGAGAGCGATGACAAGGTCGCGGCTTACAACGAGCCCGGCTCGAGCTTCTCGTCGCTGACGATCCCGGAGAAGCTGGCTCACTTCGATGGTGCTGAGGGTGACCTGCGTCGTGCGGCCATCTCGATGGCGATCAACCGTCCCGAGATCACCGAGAAGATCTTCAACAACGCCCGCACACCCGCGAAGGACTTCACGTCGCCCGTGCTCGACGGCTGGAGCGAAGATGTTGCCGGCAACGATGTCCTGACCTTCAACGCCGAAGAGGCCAAGAAGAAGTGGGCAGAGGCCGACAAGATCTCCAAGTGGGACGGCAAGTTCGTCGTCGCCTACAACGCCGACGGCGCTGGCAACAAGGAGTTCACCGAGGCGATGACCAACCAGGTCAAGAACGTCCTGGGCATCACCGCCGAGCCGAAGGTCTACCCGACGTTCGACGAGCTCCGCAAGGAAGTCACTGATCGCACGATCAAGACGGCCTTCCGTACCGGTTGGCAGGCCGACTACCCGTCGATGCTCAACTACCTCGGTCCGATCTACGCCACCGGCGCAGGTTCGAACGACGGTGACTACACCAACCCGGCTTTCGACAAGCTGATCTCCGAGGCTTCGGCCGCTGAGGGCGACGCTCGTTACAAGCTGATCGGTGAGGCTCAGGCGATCCTCATGAAGGAACTGCCGGCCATCCCGCTGTGGTACCAGAACGCCACCGCAGTGACGAACAAGAAGCTCGATGGCTTCAAGTTCAACTGGAAGCAGAAGCCCGACTACTACGCGCTCACCAAGTAGTAGCCAGGTCCGACCAACGGACGGGGGCAGCCACCTGGCTGCCCCCGTCTCGTCGGGCCTACCAGGCGGACGGTTCGGCACGGGGAGTACCGTGGCGCCATCCGTGATCTGCCCTTCCACGGACTCAAGGAGGCCAACCCATGTGGTGGTACGTCGCCAAGCGGTTGCTGCAAACCATTCCAGTATTCCTGGGCGCCACGCTGATCCTCTTCATCTTGCTGAAGCTGCGACCGGGTGACCCCATCCTCAACCTGGCCGGCAACAAGCCGGTCTCCCCAGAGGTGCGCGACGCACTTGCTGCGCAGTACCACCTCGACGACCCGCTGTTCGTCCAGTGGTTCCAGTTCGCCAAGAACGCCCTGACCTTCAACTTCGGCGAGACATTCGCCGGTCAACCCGTCTTCGACCTGATCAAGCAGACCTTCCCGGTCACCGTCGTCCTCGCCCTCATGGCGCTCACGATCGACGCAGTCCTGGGCATCGGCATCGGTACGATCGCCGGCCTGCGACGCAATGGCTGGTTCGACTCGAGCGCGCTCGTCGTCTCCCTGCTCCTGATCTCGATCCCGATCTTCGTGGTCGGCTTCGTGATGCAGCTGATCTTCGGTGTCAAGCTGGGCTGGACCTCACCGACCGTCGGAAGCGACTGGAGCGTTGGTGACCTGCTGCTGCCGGCGATCGTGCTGGCCATTGCCAACTTCGCCTACACGATCCGCCTGACTCGCACCTCGGTCGCCGAGAACCTCAGCGCCGACCACGTGCGTACGGCCCGTGCCAAGGGCCTGTCGGAGCGGTTGGTCATCCGCAACCACGTGCTCCGCAACTCGCTGGTGCCGGTCGTCACCTACATCGGCATCAACCTCGGATCGCTGATGGCGGGCGCCATCATCACCGAGACCATCTTCAACGTCCCCGGCATCGGCAACGCCGCCTACACGGCGATCGCGAAGGGTGAGACCGCCACGGTCGTCGCCATCGTGACGTTCATGGTCATGGTCTACGTGCTCATGAGCCTGCTGGTGGACCTGATCTACGCCGTACTCGACCCGAGGATCCGCTATGTCTGAGACCCGAGTAGGTCAGGAACGATTCGTCGCGCCGATCGAGGAGACCCCGCTGCGGGCCATCGACGCGGTCAACGTCGACGAAGTTCCTGAAAACCAATGGAAAGAAGCCTGGAAGCGACTTCGTACGTCGTTCCTGTTCTGGTTCGCCGTACTGATCCTCGCGGTGATCGCCGCGATGATCTTCTTCCCGAGTCTCTTCACCGACGTGCCGGCCAACACGACCCCCAAGCTGGAGAACAGCTTCGGTCCCGCGTCCGACGGCCATCCGTTCGGCTTCACCCGGCAGGGTGAGGACGTCTGGGCCAACGCGGTCTACGGAGCGCGTGCCTCGGTCGCGGTCGGCGTGCTGACCACCATCTTCACGACGATCCTCGGCATGGTGACCGGCGCGATCGCCGGTTTCTACGGTGGCATCACCGACTCGCTGATCTCGCGCTTCAGCGACATCTTCTTCTCGATCCCGCTGCTGCTCGCCTGCATCGTCGTGATCTCGGTCCTCAACAACACGTTCCCCGATCGTGGGTTCTGGGGATCGGTCTTCGTGGTGGTGATGGCCCTGGCCCTGTTCGCCTGGCCACAGATCACCCGGCAGATGAGAGGCGCGGTGCTCGAGATCAAGAATCTCGAGTTCGTCGACGCAGCCACGGCGATCGGTGCCTCGAAGATGAAGAACCTTCGTCGCCACATCGTGCCCAACGCGCTGGCCCCGGTGATCGTGACGGCGACGATCTCGCTCGGCGTGTTCATCGTCGCGGAGGCGTCGCTGTCCTTCCTGGGCCTCGGACTTCCGCAGGGTGTCGCTTCGTGGGGCAACGACCTGTCGGACGCACAGCTGCAGGTTCGTTCCGGCCAGCACCTCAACGTGATGTACGTGCCAGCGGCCACCCTGGCCATCACGGTCCTGGGATTCATCCTGCTGGGTGAGGCCGTCCGTGAAGCCCTCGACCCGAAGGCGAGGAAGAAGTGAACGACTCAGCACCTCTCCTAAAAGTCGACAACCTCAGCGTCGGCTTCCGCGCCGGCAAGGAGATCCTCACGGCGGTCGACGAGGCCAACCTGACGATCTACCCGGGGCAGACCATCGCGATCGTCGGCGAGTCGGGCTCCGGCAAGTCGACCCTTGCGCATGCCGTGATCGGGCTGCTGCCCGGCACCGGCAAGGTGACGGGCGGATCCATCCAGTTCGAGGGCAAGGACATCAGCCACGCAGGCAAGGGCGAGATCCTGGCGTTGCGCGGCTCCTCCATCGGCTTGGTGCCGCAGGACCCGATGTCCAACCTCAACCCGCTGTGGCGGGTCGGCTCGCAGATCAAGGAAGCGCTCGTCGCCAACGGTGTCGCCACCGGCGCGGCGGCCGACAAGCGCGTCGTCGAGCTCCTCGAGGAGGCAGGCCTGCCTGACGCCGAGCGTCGTGCACGTCAGTACCCCCACGAGTTCTCAGGCGGCATGCGCCAGCGTGCCCTGATCGCGATGGGCCTGGCGGCACGTCCCAAGCTGCTGATCGCCGATGAGCCGACCTCGGCCCTTGACGTGACGGTGCAGAAGCAGATCCTCGACCACCTCGACAAGCTCACCGACGACCTGGGTGTCGCGGTCATGCTGATCACGCACGACCTGGGTCTCGCCGCCGAGCGTGCCGACCACCTGGTCGTGATGTATCGCGGCCGCGTCGTCGAGTCGGGTCCCGCCCGGGCGATCCTGCAGAACCCCGAGCACCCCTACACCAAGCGGCTCGTGTCGAAGGCGCCCTCGCTGGCATCGCAGCGGCTGTCGTCGATCAAGGCGCGCGCCGAGGTGCGCGAGCAGGCCGTACAGACCGCTGCCGAGATCGCCGCGGAGGTCGCGCACAGCTCGACCGAGTTCGGTGAGGGCAAGGCCGACATCCTCCAGGTGGACGATCTCACCAAGGTGTTCTCCCTGCGGGGCAAGAAGCCGTGGGAGAAGATTCCGTTCACGGCGGTCGACAGCGTGTCGTTCAAGCTCAAGCGCG
Organism: Aeromicrobium panaciterrae; assembly: GCF_039537165.1. Classification (GTDB taxonomy): domain Bacteria; phylum Actinomycetota; class Actinomycetes; order Propionibacteriales; family Nocardioidaceae; genus Aeromicrobium; species Aeromicrobium panaciterrae. The sequence continues at coordinate 2,635,843 of NZ_BAAAZZ010000002.1, forward strand.
GGACGACGACGGCGATCGTGGGGGAGTCCGGTTCGGGCAAGTCGACGGTCGCTCGCATGGTCCTCGACCTGTTGCCGCCGTCGTCGGGCCGGGTCTTGTTCGATGGCCACGACCTGCGCGAGCTCAAGACCAAGCAGGAGCGACTGCGCCTGCGTCGTCAGATGCAGCCGGTGTTCCAGAACCCGTACGCATCGCTCGACCCGCTCTACTCGATCTACAAGTCGATCGAGGAGCCGCTGCGCACGCACGACGTCGGCACCGGCAAGCAGCGAGAGACCCGCGTACGTGAGCTGCTCGACCGCGTCGCACTGCCGACGACCGTGATGTCGCGCTACCCGGGCGAGCTGTCGGGCGGTCAGCGCCAGCGCGTCGCGATCGCGCGTGCCCTGGCGCTCGAGCCCGAGGTCGTCATCTGCGACGAGGCTGTCTCGGCGCTCGACGTCCTGGTCCAGGCGCAGATCCTGGAGCTGCTCAACGACCTGCAGGCCGAGCTGGGCCTGAGCTACCTGTTCATCACGCACGATCTCGCGGTGGTCCGCCAGATCGCTGACAACGTGCTGGTCATGCAGGACGGCAAGGTCGTCGAGGCTGCGCCGGTGTCGGAGGTGTTCGACAACCCGCGCGAGGACTACACGCGCAAGCTGCTCGACGCGATTCCCGGTGCCTCGATCGAGCTGGGCAAATAGGTCTCAACACCCGACCCGCCGAAGTGACGTACTAAGCATTTCGGCGGGTTGCTCTATTCGAACAGATGTTCGAAGATGGGTGAATGACGGTCGCCATCTCACCTGCATCTGATCCGCTCAGCGAGCTGCGTGAGCGCGTCAACCAGATGCAGGGCCGACCGGCATCCCAGCCGGTGGCGACACATCCTGCACTCGCAGGACTGCTGCAGCTGCAGACCGGATCGAGCTATGGAGTCGATTCGGCGAGCCTGGCGATCGCCCTGATGGCGGGCCCGTCGGCCGACGGCGCCTGGTGCGGGATCGTCGGCTCGGCGGAGCTGGGGCTCGAGGCGGCTGCAGCAGCCGGCGTCGAGCTGCGCCGTACGATCCTGGTCCCCGATCCCGGTGACGCCTGGCTCGAGGTGACCGCCGCACTGGTCGACGTGCTCGGCGTCGTGGTCCTGCGGGCACCCTCCCACGTGTCAGACGGCGAGGTGGCCCGCCTCAGTGCCCGGCTGCGGCAGCGCGGGGCGATCCTCATCGCCTGGGGTGACTGGCCCCGGTGCGAGGCGCGGTTGTCGATGCGCGATGCCCAGTGGGGCGGGTTGGGCCGCGGTCACGGCCACCTGCAAGCCCGTCGGGTGACGGTCGACGTACGCCGTGGCACCGCGCCGCCACGGTCGGGACGACTCTGGCTGCCTGATGCCGATCTGGCCATCCGCCGGGTCGATTCGGGAGAGCCTGCTGTGCTGCGGAGCGTCAGCTGATGTCTCGCACGATGGTGATGTGGGCGCCGGACTGGCCGATCGTCGCCGCCGACCTGCCGTCGTCGGTGCCTGCTGCGGTGCTCGACAGGGGGCTGGTGCTGGCGTGCTCCCAGGCGGCACGGGCGGAGGGCGTACGCCGTGGCATGCGTCGCCGCGACGCCCAGTCACGCTGCCCCGACCTGGTGCTGCACGACTACAACGCCGACGCCGATGCCAGTGGCTTCGAGGCGGTGCTGACCGCGATCGAGGCGCTGAGTCCCGGTGTCGCACCGCTGCGGCCCGGACTGTGCGCGCTGCGGGTGCCGAGCCGCTTCTACGGCGGCGAGGCCGAGGCAGCGGCGGTGATCGCCGAGCGGCTGGTCGGCCTCGGGGTGTGGGACGTACGCATCGGCATCGCCGACGGACTGTTCGCCGCCGAGCTCGCCGCCCGCCGGGCACTGGCGCAGGACAGCCTCGCGATCCCGCGGGGCGGCTCGGCGCACTTCCTGCGTGACCTCCCGATCGACGCACTCGGTGATGCAGATCTTGTGGGGCTGCTGCGGCGCATGGGCCTGCGGACCCTCGGTGACTTCGCCGGGCTGCCGGCCGCCGACGTGCACACGCGCTTCGGCTCGCACGGTGAGCTGCTGCACCGGCTGGCTCGCGGACTCGACCCGCAGCCGGTCGGCCGTCGGCAGGTGCCACCAGAGCTCGACGCGACGCTGCTGCTGGAGCCACCGCTCGAGCTGATCGAGCCGATCGCGTTCAGCCTGCGCACCACCGCCGAGGGCTTCGTCCAGGGCCTCGCCGCGCACGGACTGGTGTGCACGACGGTGCTGATCGAGGTCGACGCCGACGGCTCGCTGGCGACGGCCCGGCGCTGGATGCATCCGCGCTGGTTCGGTGCCACCGACCTGATCGACCGGGTCCGATGGCAATTGCAAGCCGATGGCGCCGTACGCGCACCCGTCGACGCCGTGCGCCTCATCCCCGAGGTCACCGAGCCGCTCGGCGATCATGCCGACAGCCTGTTCGGTGGGGGGCCCGACGAGCGGGTCGAGCGTGGCGTGGCCCGGGTGCAGAGCATCGTCGGCCACGAGGCGGTGGTGTCGGCGTCGGTGCAGGGTGGGCGTAGTCCTGCCGATCGGCGACTCCTGGTGCCGTGGGGGGAGCGGATCGTGGCCAAGAGGCCTGCAGGCCTGCCGTGGCCCGGGAGCCTGCCGCCGCCCGCTCCGGCCACGGTCTATGCCGAGCCGCAGGAGGCGCTGGTCGTCGGTGCCGAGGGTCAGCCGATCGGGGTCACCGGCCGTGGTGTGGTCACGGGGGAGCCGGCCAGGTTCAGGGCAGCCGTCGGCAGCGACTGGCAGCCGGTCGCGTCGTGGGCGGGACCGTGGCCGGTCGACGAGCAGTGGTGGGACGAGGCGTCGTCACGGCGACTGGCCCGGTTCCAGGTCGTCGGCGTCGACGGCAGTGCCTGGCTGATGATCGTCGAGAACGGCCAGTGGTGGACTGAAGCGAGATACGACTGATGGGTTGGAACAATCCCGACATCTCCTGGCGAGAGCTCGAGCGGCGGCTCTCGGGCCGTACGCTGCCCAGCGATCGCCCGATGCCCGATGGCGGTGACGGTCCGGGGTTCTCACGCAAGCGCCCGACGTACGAGCCGGGCGAGCAGGTACGCCGCCCCGACGGACCTGTCGTCCCCTATGCGGAGCTGCACGCGCACAGCAACTTCAGCTTCCTCGACGGCGCCAGCGGACCCGATGCGCTGGTGGAGGAGGCGATCACCCTGGGCTTGCACGGACTCGCGCTCACCGACCACGACGGGTTCCACGGGGCACCGCTGTTCGCCGAGATCGCCCAGAAGTACCACGCAGAAGCTCTCAAGACGATCTATGGCTCCGAGCTGTCCCTGGGGCTGAGCGGACCGCAGAACGGTGTCGCCGATCCCGAGGGCAGCCACCTGCTGGTGCTGGCCCGTGGCGTCGAGGGCTATCACCGGCTCGCCGGCGCCATGACCGAGGCGTTCTTCCGCGGTGACGAGAAGGGTCGTCCCGTCTACGACCTCGACGAGCTCTCGGCGATGGGCCGTGACCACTGGTTGGTGCTGACGGGCTGCCGCAAGGGTGCCGTACGCCAGGCGCTCGCGGCCGGTGGGCGCGAGGCGGCTGCCCGCGAGCTCGACCGGCTGACGGCGCTGTTCGGGCACGACAACGTCGTGGTCGAGCTGATCGACCACGGCTACCCGACCGACACCGCCACCAACGACACCCTGGCCGGGCTCGCCGCCGATCATGGGCTGCGGATCGTGGCGACCAACAACGTGCACTACGCCAAGCCCGCGGGGCATCAGCTCGCCGCCGCGACCGCCGCCGTACGCGCCCGGCGCAGCCTGACCGACATGGACGGCTGGTTGCCGACCTCGAGCGCGGCCCACCTGCGATCGGGCGCCGAGATGCAGCGGCGGTTTGCGCGCTACCCCGGAGCCGTACAGCACAGCGTGACGCTCGCCGACGAGATCGCCTTCGACCTGCGCGCCGCCACCCCGCGCCTGCCGAGGCGTGGCATCCCCGAGGGTCACACCGCCATGAGCTGGCTGCGTGAGCTGGCCGATCGCGGTATCCGTACGCGCTATGCCCACGACATCGACGAGGCGCGGATGCGCATCGAGCGCGAGCTGGCCGTGATCGAGGAGAAGGACTTCCCGGGCTACTTCCTGATCGTCCACGACATCGTCCAGGAGGCCAAGCGGCGCAAGATCCTGTGCCAGGGCCGAGGATCGTCGGCCAACTCCGCGCTCTGCTACGCACTGGGCATCACCGCGGTCGACTCGATCTTCTACAACCTGCCGTTCGAGCGTTTCCTCGCCACGACCCGCGAGGAGGAGCCCGACATCGACGTCGACTTCGACTCGGCCCGGCGTGAGGAGGTCATCCAGTGGGTCTACGAGACCTATGGCCGGCACAATGCCGCCCAGGTCGCCAACATCATCAGCTATCGCCCGCGTTCGGCCGTACGCGATGCCGCCAAGGCGCTGGGCTACTCGACCGGCCAGCAGGATGCGTGGTCGAAGCAGATCGACGCGTGGAGCTCGATCTCGGCCGACGAGACGTCGGAGGTGCCGAAGCAGGTCGTCGACCTGGCCAACCAGCTGATCAAGGCGCCGAGGCACCTTGGCATCCACTCGGGCGGGATGATCCTGACCGAGCGGCCCATCGGTGAGGTGTGCCCCATCGAACGCGGCCGGATGAAGGACCGCACGGTCCTGCAGTGGGACAAGGATGCCTGCGAGTGGATGGGACTGGTCAAGTTCGACCTGCTGGGCCTCGGCATGCTCGGTGCGCTCAACCACACGCTCGAGATCGTCCGTGAGCACCTGGGGGAGGACCTGGACCTCGACACGATCCCCAGGGAGGAGGCGGCGGTCTACGACATGTTGTGCCGGGCCGACTCGATCGGCGTGTTCCAGGTCGAGAGCCGCGCCCAGGTCGGTACGCTCCCGCGGCTGCAGCCGCGCTCCTACTACGACCTCGCGATCGAGATCGCGCTGATCCGGCCCGGGCCGATCCAGGGCGGCGCGGTGCACCCCTACATCCGCCGGGCGACCGGCAAGGAGGAGGTGACCTATCCGCACCCGATCCTCCGGCCGGTGCTGGAGCGCACCAAGGGTGTGCCGTTGTTCCAGGAGCAGCTGATGCAGATGGCGATCGCGATCGGCGACTGCACCGGCGACGAGGCCGATCTGCTGCGCCGGGCGATGGGCTCCAAGCGCGGGATCGAGCGCATCGAGTCACTGCGCGAGAAGCTCTACGCGGGCATGGCCGGGCACGGACTCAGCGAGGAGGAGTCCGACGCGATCTATCTCAAGATCCAGTCGTTCGCCAACTTCGGCTTCGCCGAGAGCCACGCACTCAGCTTCGCACTGCTGGTCTATGCCAGCTCGTGGCTCAAGCTGCACTATCCCGGCGCCTTCCTCGCGGCGCTGCTGCGCAACCAGCCGATGGGGTTCTACTCGCCGCAGTCGTTGGTCACCGATGCCCGCCATCACGGCGTCACGGTGCTGCGTCCCGACATCATCCACTCGGGCGCCGTGGCCGACCTCGAACCGGGCGCGGCAGGTCCGACGGGTCGGGATGAGTGCCTCGAGCGGGTGCAGCCCACGGTGGGGAAGTTCGTACGCGGCACCCCCGATCCGACGCCGGAGCACCGTCGTGACGGTGGCTTCGCCGTACGGCTCGGGCTCGACGAGGTGCAGGGTCTCGGCACCGAGGTCGCCGAGCGCATCGTCGCCGTACGCGCCGAGCGGCCCTTCGCCGACATGGCCGACGTGGCACGCCGGGCGGAGCTGACGGTTGCCCAGATGGAGTCGCTCGCCACGGCTGGAGCGTTCGACGGCTTCGGCATCACCCGACGTCAGGCGCTCTGGAACGCCGGCTATGCCGAGCGCGCCGATCAGCTCGAGGGCACCTCGGTGACCCTGCCGCCCCCGACGCTGCCGGGGATGAGCGACGTCGAGCTGACGATGGCCGATCTCTGGGCCACCCGCATCTCACCCGAGACGCATCCCATCGAGCACCTGCGGCCGCTGCTGGAGAGCGAGGGCATCTACTCCGTCGGTGGTCTCGCAGCGGCGGAGTCGGGACGCCGGGTCAAGGTCGCCGGGCTCATCACGCACCGGCAGCGACCGGCGACCGCGGTCGGGGTCACGTTCCTCAACATCGAGGACGAGACCGGCATGCTCAACGTCGTGTGCTCGGAGGCGTTGTGGAGGCGCTATCGCCGGGTGGGTCGCAATGCCGCGGGCATGATCATCCGCGGCAAGCTCGAGCGGTACGAAGGCGTCACCAACCTGGTCGCCGACAAGCTCGAGCGCATCGAGACGGTCTATCCGCAGGCGGCTGCTGCGATCCCGGCCAAACACAGCGGCCGCAACTTCCGGTAGGAAGCTGCGGCCGCATGGTCTGTCTCGATCAGACGACGACGCCCTCTGGTACGTCGTCGACGATCTCGTGGTGCTTGACGTTCAGGAAGATCCAGACGATTGCGGAGGCGACCCAGATCATGAACGCACCGACCAGGAAGGCGTGTGTCGCACCTGAGGTGAACGCGCCCTGACCGACCAGGTCGCTGATGCGCTGCTGGACGTCGGCCGACGGAGCAGGTCCGCCGCCACCGGACAACGCCGCCGAGATGTCGGCCGCCTTGTCGCGGGTGAAGTGGACGGCCACGGTCGAGAGGCCGGCGAGGCCGATGGCGCCACCCACCTGCTGCATCGTGTTGAGCACGCCGGAGCCGATGCCCGAGTCCTCGTCGGGGATGCCGTGGACCGCGACGAGCATCATCGACACGAACGTCAAGCCCATGCCGAACGACATCAGCACGACCCACGGGGCGATCGCTGTCCAGTAGTTGATGCCGTCTCCGACGTGTCCGCCGTTGGTGGCGAGGCTGAGGAGGTTGGCGGCGCTGTCGTCGACCGTGATCTGCGAGAACATGAACAGCGCGACGCCGGCGAGCACGGTGCCCGTACCAGCCAGCCACCTCGGGTCGATCCTGGCGATCAGCTTCGACGACGTCGTGGCACCGGCGATCATGCCGACGCAGAACGGCAGGAAGGCGAAACCGGTACGCAGTGGGCTGTAGCCCATCACGTTCTGGACCAGCAGCGACAGGAAGAAGAACATCGCGAACATCGCTGCGGGCGTGATCATCATCGAGACCAGTGCGGTGGCACGGGCACGGCTGGCGAAGATGCTGAGCGGGAGAAGCGGGTTCTTGACGTTGCGCTCGATCAGCACGAATGCGACCAGCAGGATGGCAGCCACAACCAGGGTGACGATCGTTCCGGTGTCGCCCCAGCCGTAACGTGAGTCTCCGGCGCGGGACAGTCCGTAGACCAGCGACACGAGGCCGAGCGTTCCGGAGAGCGCACCGGGGATGTCGAGCGCGATGCGCTGCGGCTGGCTCTCGTTGAGGAATCGAGGGGCGATGAACGCTGCGAACAGGCCGATCGGGACGTTGATCAGGAAGGTCAGGCGCCAGCCTTCGAGGCCACTGACCTCGAGGCCGGTGAGCCAGCCACCGAGGATCAGGCCGATCGCGGCACCGACACCCGACAGCGCGGCGTAGACCGAGAAGGCACGGTTGCGCAGCGGACCGGCGGGGAACGTCGTCGAGATCAGTGCGAGTGCTGCGGGAGCGGCCATGGCAGCACCGACGCCCTGCAGGGCCCGCGAGCTGAGCAGCATCGCCTCGTTCTGGGCGAGACCACCCAGCGCGGACGCCACCGAGAACAGGACGAGGCCGGTCATGAAGATGCGGCGACGACCGTAGAGGTCAGCCAGACGTCCACCCAGCAGGAGGAGTCCACCGAACGCCAGCGCGTAGCCCGTGACGATCCACTGGAGGTTGTTCTGGGTGATGTCGAGGTCGTGCCCGATGTAGGGGAGTGCGATGTTGGCGATCGTGCTGTCGAGCACGACCATGAGCTGGGCCATGCAGATGACGACGAGCGCCCATCCCAGCTTCTCGTTGGAGGTCGAGGACTCCTCGACCGTGGCTGTCGTTGTCATGAATTGTCCTTGGGGGTGGAGGGGTGGAGGACTGCAGGGAGGATGATCTCGTCGATCGCATGCGTGATGCTCTCGGCCGTGGGTGACTCGCCGAGGATGAACTGGCGGTGCAGGACGATGCCGGCGAGAGCAGCGCCCATCAGGTCGACATCGATGTCGCTGCGGATCTCGCCGCGCGCCTCGGCTCGCTCGAAGAGCAGACGAGAACGCTCGACCTTGGGCCCGATGAACTTCGTACGGAACCCTTCGGCGAACTCAGCGTCACGACCGAGTGCGGTGATGACGCTGCTGAACATCGAGATCTGCCGCTCGTCGGCGAGCCCGCCATGGCCGCAGTACGACGCGATGAGGTCGCCGCGCAGCGTGCCGGTGTTGGGTGCCTCTTCGATGGGGCCCTTCTGGGCCAGGAGCGCCTCGAGCACGAGGCTGGCCTTGGTGTCCCAGCGGCGGTAGAGCGTGGCCTTGGATGCGCGCGCCGCCGAGGCCACCGCGTCCATCGTCAACCGGTCGTATCCGACCTCCGCGAGGACGTCGAGGGTCGCGTCGAAAATTTCCTGCTCACGCTCGCCCTCCACACGGGGTCGGGCGGCGGCTGCTACTTCTGCCGGGGTCATGGGAGCTCCTGGATGGAACGAAACTGTTTCGTACTATTCGACGGTACGACATCGTTCCATCCCTGCGCAACACGGCTCCATGTGACCTGCCGCACAGGCCGGATGCTGACCTAGAAGTAGTCGAGAATGTGCACCTGGCGACCGCCGAAGGCGGCATCCCAGGTCTCGTCGTCTGCGACGTCGCCGCCCGTGAGCTGGCTCGTGCTGCGCAGGTTGGCGCACGACTGGGCGCCGGCGTAGAGCGCGGCAAGACCCTGCGGTGTCAGCTCGCGGGTGTCCTGGTGGTCAGCGACCGCGCATTGGCCCGTGCCGCCGGAGAGTGTCAGGACCCGCGTCTGCCCGTCGACACTGAACGGCAGCTCGGCGGTGACGGCCCGTGGAAAGCCACGCTGCGACAGTGCGGCATCGACGTCGAGGACGCGCAGCATGTAGGGCGTCGACGAGGTGACCTTCCAGTGCGAGGTCGGCAGCAGCAGGCGTACGGCGTCGTCGCCGGAGGTGCGTATCGTCGTCGTGGGCGCGACTCCGGAGAAGCTGCCGAGAGTTGTGAGCAGGCCCCGGTAGGCGTCGGCATCGCGGGCGACCAGGTCGAGCACCTCGATCGTGGCGTCGTCGCCATAACCCTCGCCGCGGTTCCAGGCGGCGTAGCCGGTGACGGCGCCACTGCCATCGACCGCGACCGTCACGCCGCTGAGTGAGGCCAGCCCGTCGGCGTCGAGACCACCCATCGACGGACTCGTACGGGTGAGGGCGCCGTTCTGCTCGGCAGCCCACGCGTCGTAGACCGCGCGGATCGCATCGAGGTCGTCGGCTGTTGCCCGGCGAATGGATGCCGAGGACCGAGGGAGCCCGGTGAGGGTCGACGTCGGGATGCTGGCGATGGTGAGGTCGGTGATGCGCTCGTAGCCCAGGCCGCGGTAGATGCGCGGTGCCGTGGGGAACAGTGCTGAGACGACGGAGCCGCGGTCGAGTGCCGAGGCGAGCAGGGCGTCGAGCAACGGTCGCAGGATCCCGCGCCCGCGGTATTCGGCCGTGACGCCGACGAATGCGACTCCGGCCGTCGCGATCGCCACGCCGCCGAACCACGAGTGGAACTCCCGGTTGATCGCTTGGGCGACCAGTAGCCCGCCGTCGAATGCGCCGAACCACTCGCGACCTTCGCGGGTCGAGGACGGCAGATCCTCGTCAGGAGTCGGCGGATTGCCGAAGCTCTCCGCACCCAGGCGCATCGCCTGTTTCATGTCGGCGTCGGTCAGCTGGCGTATCTCGAGGTCCACGCGTTCATCCTGCCGCACCCCTCGGACAGTGCGAAAAATCCCGCCCACTAAAGGTTGACATGACTTTAAGGTCCGGCTTAGAGTCGTGGTGACACTAAGTCAGGAGGCGGGACATGACGATCGAGACGCAGGTCGACCAGCGAGTCTCACTCGCCGTCTCCACCGTGATCTTCGCGCTCCGCCCGCACCCCACGACGGGCCTGGTGACGCTGTGGCTGCCGCTCGTACGCCGCATCCGCGAGCCCTATGAGGGGCAGTGGGCGCTCCCGGGTGGACCGCTCGAGGCCGACGAAGACCTCGCCGCCAGTGCACAGCACACCCTCGAACGTACGACGGGTCTCACGCCCAACTACCTCGAGCAGCTCTACGCGTTCGGCAGCCTTGACCGTTCGCCGGATGACCGAGTCGTCTCGATCGTCTACTGGGCGCTGGTCCAGCCCGACGAGGTCGCCCGAGCCGTCGACGGCGAGAACGTCGAGTGGTTCGTCGCTGACGAGCTGCCGCCGCTGGCGTTCGACCACTCCGAGATCGTCGCGTACGCGCTGGCTCGGTTGCGCGCCAAGATCACCTACACACCGATCGCATACGGCTTTCTCCCGCCCGAGTTCACCCTCGCCGAGCTGCGCGCGGTGCACGAGGCTGTGCTTCGTACGTCTCTCGATCCTGCCAACTTCCGCCGGCAGGTGCTCGCGAGCAACACGCTGGTGCCGACCGGCAACTGCCTCCAAGGCACCAGCCACCGACCCCCGGCGCTGTTCCGGTTCGCCGCCAGCGCACCCTCAACCGAGGAGAGCAGATGACCTCCGTCCACGACATCATCACCGCCGACCCCGCAGCGAGCTGCGACGTCGAGCTGGCCAAGGGCCCGTGGGAGTTCGACACGATCCCGGGCTACGGTCCGGGCAGCTCCGAGGACGACGTCATCCCGGACCCAGTCGTACGACCGGGTCAGCTGCCCGCGGTCTATCAGAAGATGAGCGATGACGAGCTCCATGCACGCATCCGCGCCGCCAAGGAGGCCCTCGGCAGCAAGCTCGTGATCCTCGGGCACTTCTACCAACGCGACGAGGTCATCCAGCACGCCGACTTCGTGGGCGACTCGTTCCAGCTCGCCAACGCCGCGCTGACGATGCCGGACGCCGAGGCCATCGTGTTCTGCGGTGTGCACTTCATGGCAGAGACGGCCGACATCCTGGCTCGTCCCGAGCAGCACGTCATCCTGCCCAATCTCGCGGCCGGTTGCTCGATGGCCGACATGGCCGACGAGGACACCGTCGAGGCGTGCTGGGAGGAGCTGATGGAGCTGTACGGCTCCGAGCCCGACGCCGACGGCAAGCAGCCGGTCATCCCGGTGACCTACATGAACTCCTCGGCGGCGCTCAAGGCGTTCTGCGGACGCAACGGCGGCATCGTCTGCACCTCGTCCAACGCCTCGACCGTCCTGGAGTGGGCGTTCGAACGGGGCCAGCGCGTGCTGTTCTTCCCCGACCAGCACCTCGGCCGCAACACCGCCAAGGCGATGGGCATCACGATGGACCAGATGCCGATGTGGAACCCGCGCAAGCCGCTCGGCGGACACAGCGAGCAGGTGCTGCTGGACGCCAAGGTGCTGCTGTGGCACGGCTTCTGCTCGGTGCACAAGCGCTTCACGGTCGGCCAGATCAACAAGGCCCGCGAGGAGTTCCCCGGCGTCAAGGTCATCGTCCACCCCGAGGCGCCGATGCCGGTCGTCGATGCGGCCGACGCCTCGGGCTCGACCGATGCGATCCGCAAGTTCGTCCAGGCGTCACAGCCCGGAGACACCATCGCGATCGGCACCGAGGTCAACATGGTCAACCGTCTCGCGGCGGAGTTCCCCGACCGTACGATCTTCTGCCTCGACCCCGTCGTGTGCCCGTGCTCGACGATGTATCGCATCCACCCCGGCTATCTCGCCTGGACCCTTGACGGCCTGGTCGAGGGGGACTACCGCAACGAGATCATCGTCGACGGTGACACCGCGACCCACGCCAAGGTGGCGCTCGAGCGGATGCTCGCTGCACTGCCCCAAGCTGCTCCCGTGATCGGAGACTGACATGCCCAGCATCATCGTCGTCGGCAGCGGGGTCGCTGGAATGACGGCTGCGCTCGAGGCCGTCGGCTCGTACGACGTCACGCTGCTGACCAAGGCGACGCTCGCACAGAGCAACACCAGGTTTGCGCAGGGCGGCGTGGCCGTGGTGATCGACAACATGGCGGATCCCGGCGCACCCAAGCTCGGCGACACGGTCGAGTCGCATGTCGACAACACGCTCGTGGCCGGTGCCGGCCTGTCCGACGAGGACACGGTCCGCATCCTGTGCGCCGAGGGGCCCGCCGCGATGGATGAGCTGATCGAGCGTGGCGTGAAGTTCGACCGCCACGACGGCCAGCTCTCGCACGGTCTCGAGGCGGCTCACGACTACCCCCGGATCCTGCACGCGGGCGGTGATGCCACGGGCGCCGGCATCGCGTACGCACTGATCGATCGGGTGCGTGAGAGCGACATCGACGTACAGACCCAGACGACCGTGGTCGACCTGGCCATCGAGGACGGCCGCTGCGTCGGTGTGACCCTGCTCGACGGCAAGGAGCTGCGCGCCGACCACGTGATCCTGGCGACCGGGGGAGCGGGACAGCTGTTCCCCTATACGACCAATCCCGCCGTCGCGACGGCCGACGGCCTGGGCATGGCGCTGCGAGCCGGTGTCGTCGCCGCCGACCTGGAGTTCTACCAGTTCCACCCGACGTCACTCGATGCTCCCGGCAACTTCCTGGTGTCCGAAGCCGTACGTGGCGAGGGCGCGACCCTGATCGACGCCGACGGCAAGCGATTCATGCTCGACGTGCACCCTGACGGTGAGCTCGCACCCCGCGATGTCGTCGCCCGTGGCATCGCGATGCAGATGGCGAAGCAGCCGGGAGTGCCCGTACGACTCGACGCGACGGCGCTTGGCGCGGAGTTCCTCGCCAAGCGCTTCCCCAACATCGATGCGGCCTGCCGTGCGCAGGGCTTCGACTGGGGCGAGGTGCCGATCCCGGTGACCCCGGCGGCGCACTACTACATGGGCGGCATCCGCACCGACGAGTGGGGACGTACCTCGCTCCCCGGGCTGTACGCCGTCGGCGAGGCCGCCTGCAACGGGCTGCACGGCGCAAACCGGCTGGCCTCCAACTCGTTGCTCGAGGGCGCGGTCTACGGCACACGGGTGATCGAGGGGATCGAGGGGATCGCCGACCCGCAGCCTGTCGCGGCCGCAGGTGACGACTGGCCCGCGCCGATCGCGGTCGACCTGCTCGACGACCCGTCGGCCGACGACGTCAACCGCACCGACCTGCAGCGCCTCATGTGGGACGCGGCAGGCCTCGCCCGCAACGGTGCTGACCTCACGGCGGCGATCACCAAGCTCAAGGGCTTCAAGGCCCCGACGGTCAACGACGCGAAGTCGGCCGAGGACGCCAACCTGCTGGTCGTCGCCCGTGCCGTGATGACGAGCGCGCTGGCCCGCGAGGAGTCGCGCGGCGGCCACTACCGCACCGACTTCCCGGAGACCGATCCCGCACAGGCACACCACTCGTCGGTGGTCGCAGATGCTTGAACGTCGCCACATCCAACGCATTGTCGACATGGCTCTCGACGAGGACGCGCCGTTCGGCGACCTGACGGGCCAGACCCTCGTACCCGCCACCGCGACGGCGACCGCCGACCTCGTGGCACGGGAGCCGGGCGTCTTCGCCGGCGCAGAGGTGTTCGAGGTCGCCATGACGACGCTCGATCCCGCCGTCACGGTGACGATGAAGGCCGCGGACGGCGACCGGTTCGGCCGGGGCACGGTGCTGGCCACGGTCAGCGGCCCCGCCCGGGCGGTGCTCCAGGCCGAACGGGTCGCCCTCAACCTCGTGCAACGCATGACCGGCATCGCGACGCTCACGGCGACGTACGTCGAGGCGGTTGCGGGTACGAACGCCCGCGTCGTCGACACCCGCAAGACCACGCCGGGCCTGCGCGCGCTGGAGCGTCACGCCGTACGTTGCGGCGGCGGGCACAACCACCGCTACTCGCTGTCGGATGCCGTGATGGCCAAGGACAACCACCTCGCCGTCATCGACGACCTGACGACGGCGCTCAAACAGGCGAAGGCCGACCTGCCGCACACGACGCACATCGAGGTCGAGGTCGACCGGCTCGACCAGATCGACGCCGTGCTCGCCTCCGGGGCGGCCGACACGATCATGCTCGACAACTTCTCGCTCGAGGACCTGCGTGCGGGCGTCGCCCAGATCGGCGACCAGGCGCTGGTCGAGGCCAGCGGCGGCATCACCCTCGACACGATCGCGGACGTCGCCGCGACCGGAGTCGACATCATCTCGGTTGGCGCGTTGACCCACAGCGTGCGCGCCCTCGACCTCGGGCTGGACATCACGGTGTCCTGAATGATCTATCTGGACGAGGCCGCCACGACTCCCTTGTCACGGGAAGTTCTTGAAGCGATGTGGCCCTACCTGAGCACCGAGTACGGCAATCCGTCGAGCCACCACGAGGTCGGCGACGCCGCCCGCCAGGCGCTTGAGCGGGCTCGCGCCGATGTCGCGGAAGTGCTGGGTGCCAAGGCCTCCGAGATCACGTTCACGTCCGGCGGCACCGAGTCCGACAACGCCGCGATCAAGGGCATCGCGCTCGCGGCTCCCCGGGGCAAGCACGTCATCGTGTCCGCCGTCGAGCATCCCGCGGTCCTCGAGTCGGCCGAGTGGCTGGGCCGGCTGGGCTACGAGATCACGGTGCTCGACGTCGACCACGAGGGGATCGTGGCGCCCGAGGCGCTGGAGACCGCGATCCGCGCGGACACGACGCTGGTGAGCATCCAGTACGCCAACAACGAGGTCGGCACGATCCAGCCGATCGCCGAGCTCGCCGCGATCGCCGGCGACACCCCGTTCCACACCGACGCCGTGCAGGCCGCGGGTTGGCTCGACCTCGACGTCGGCAGGCTCGGCATCCAGGCGATGAGCATCTCCGGGCACAAGCTCGGCGGTCCCAAGGGCATCGGTGTCCTGTACGTCCAGCGCCGCACCCGGTGGGAGCCGTTGATCCACGGCGGTGGCCAGGAGTCCGGGCGGCGATCCGGTACCGAGAACGTCGCATCGGCAGTCGGTATGTCCACCGCTCTGCGTTCTGCCGGTGGCTCACCCACCGCCACGATCGCCAAGCGCGACGACTTCATCCGTGAGGTGCTTGAGACGGTTCCCGGCGCCCGGCTCACCGGCCACCCGACACAACGGCTGCCCGGCAGCGCGTCGTTCGTGTTCCCCGGCACCAGCGGTGAGGCGATCCTCGTCGAGCTGGAGTCCCGAGGCATCGTCGTGTCCAGCGGATCCGCCTGTGCCGCCGGCAGTGACGAGCCGTCGCACGTCCTCACGGCAATGGGCTACGACCCCGAGACCGCGCAGACCGCCGTACGTTTCACGTTCGGCCGGGCCACCCGCCCCGCCGACCTCTCCACCGCCGCGGCAGACCTCGTACGAGCAGTCGCCGCCGTGACCGGTATTGGCGCCTGAGACGGTCAGGGGTCGGTTCGCCACGCCCCCGGGAGTCACCTAAACTCTGAAACGCGAGTCGCCTTCGGGTGCTCGCGAAACAACCAGCCCCGCAAAGGCTGTTCATGGATTCGTTCTGGGGGCTCATCGCATGACTGAGGAATCAACGCGCAACTCTGCGACCACGGTGCAGGACCGTCAGCGCCAGCGCGCGTCACGCGGCATCGGCACGAAGGCCGGCGCCAACGGGGTGGGCCCGTCGTTGCCCTCGCCGCCGCGTCGCCGTCGCCCGGCCCTGGGTGCGCTGGCCGTGTTGCTCATCGTCGGCGGGGCTGCACTCGCCGGCCTCCTCGCGCTGCGCCTCGACTCGCGCGAGCCCGTGATCGTGCTGAAGCAGGACGTCGCGGTCGGCACCCAGATCACCGCTGACATGCTCTCGACAGCCGAGGTCGCCAGCGAGGGGCTGATGCTGATTCCCGAGGACCAGGCCAACACCGTGATCGGCACCTACGCGCGTACGAGCCTCAGCTCGGGCCAGCTGCTCGACACCTCGATGCTGGTCAAGGGCGCACCCTTCAACACCACCGCAGTGCGTGTCGGCGTACCCCTGACGGAGGGTCAGGTCCCCGGCGACCTGCGATCCGGCGACCAGGTGCGCATCATCCGCATCAGCGACGGCTCCGCCGTCGCACAGCCCTTGGCGGTGGGCCTGTTCCTCACGTCGTCCAGCAAGGACGGCGACCGGTTCGGCGGGAGCGGCTCGAGCGCCAGCGCGACGCTCCTCGTACCCGCCACCGCCGCCGATGCCGTCGTCGACGCAGCCGGCAACGACAAGCTCGGTCTCGCACTCATCAAGCGCGGTGTGTCCGTCGAGGACGCCGGGCTCCTGACCCTGGGCAACTCCTGATGGCGCTCTTCTCATTCGTCTCGGCCAAGGGATCGCCAGGTGTGAGCCTGGCCGTCACCACGCTCGCCTCGATGTGGGCCGAGCCGGCGGTGGCGGCTGACCTCGATCCCATCGGTGGCGACATCGCGCTGCGCCATCGGGCGCCGGGTGGCATGCCGCTCGACGACGACCGCGGCCTCGTCTCGCTCGGAGCCGCCCTGCGTGGGGGCCACGCGGGTGAGCTCGACCAGCACCTACAGCCCACCGACGACGGTCTCCAGGTCCTGACCGGCGTCGCCTCGCCCGGACAGGTGCAGGGGCTCGGCACGTCCTGGCCGCACATCGCGACAGCCCTGCGTACCCATGACGCCGATGTGCTCGCCGACTGCGGCCGTTTCACGCCCGGCACACCGGTGATGCCGGTGATCGAGGCGTCGTCCGCCGTCGTGTTCGTCGCGAGGGGCGACCTCGAAGGCATCTCCCACCTGCGTCACCGCCTCGGCGCGCTGCAGGAGTCGGCCCGCATGGGCACGATCCCCGACCTGCGCGTGGGCTACGCACTCGTCGGCGACCCCGGCGACACCCGGGGAGCCCAGGACACCGAACGGCTGCTGGCGTCGTCGGGTCTCACGGCAGCTCCCTTGGGAGTCATCGCCTATGACCCGCGTACCGTCGCCGGGCTCCACACCGAGTCGCCGCGCAAGCTCCTGCGTTCGCTCTACATCCGGTCGCTGTTCGACGTGGCCGAGCGCGTACGAGCCCTCGCCGCAACCCGCAGCACCACGGGGGTGAGCTAGGACATGCCTCCCTGCTCCGATCCGGGCCGCGCGACCCCGCATCCCGCCCGGCGGCGTTATCGTCGGTCGACGGACAACCTCGGTCCGCCTTCCTCCTCTGCCTTGCCGGATCGGGCGCGGATGCCACGCGACCTGACCGAATCGGAACAAGGAGGCACGCCCTAGTGGACCAGCAGCTGCTGAGGCGACTGCGCGAGCAGGTCGCCGACACGCTTTCCCGCCAGCGTCGCGAGGACGCCGAGGCAGGCATCCCGCTGATGAGCTCCGACGACGAGCGGCAGTTCGCCCGTGCCGTCGTGTCGCGGGTGCTCGAGGCCCACGCGCGCAGCGAGATCGCCGCGGGCCGCACCCCGCCCGACCGCGCAGAGGAGGAAGAGCTCGCCTACGGCATCCACGCCGCGCTCTACGGCGTCGGCCGGCTGCAGCCGCTGCTCGACGACCCCGAGGTCGAGAACATCGACATCAACGGCTGCGACAACGTGTTCGTCGGCTACGCCAACGGCGAGGAACGCCGCCTCCCGCCGGTTGCCGAGTCCGACGACGAGCTGGTCGAGCTCGTCCAGGTGCTGGGTGCCTATTCCGGGCTCACCAGCCGCCCGTTCGACACGTCCAACCCCCAGCTCGACCTCCGACTGCCTGATGGCAGCCGGCTGTCCGCCGTGATGGGCGTGACCCAGCGGCCGTCGCTGTCGATCCGTCGTGCGCGACTGAGCCGGGTGTCGCTCGACATGCTCGTCGAGAGCCGCACCATGACGCCCGAGCTGGCGTCGTTCCTGTCGGCGGCCGTCGGTGCGCGCAAGAACATCATGATCGCCGGGGCCACCAACGCCGGCAAGACGACGCTGCTTCGTGCCCTGGCCAACGAGATCCCGCCGGGGGAGCGGCTCATCACGATCGAGCGTGCCCTCGAGCTGGGCCTCGGCGAGTTCACCGACCTGCACCCCAACGTCGTCGCGTTCGAGGAGCGCCTGCCCAACTCCGAGGGCCAGGGCGCCATCCAGATGGCTGAGCTCGTACGTCGCTCGCTGCGCATGAACCCCAACCGCGTCATCGTCGGCGAGGTGCTCGGTGACGAGATCGTCACGATGCTCAATGCGATGAGCCAGGGCAACGACGGCTCGCTGTCGACGATCCACGCCAACTCCTCGCTCGAGGTGTTCAACCGCATCTGCACCTACGCCATCCAGTCGGCGGAGCGGCTGCCGGCCGACGCGACGATGATGCTGATCGGCGGCGCGATCGACTTCGTGGTGTTCCTGGAGCGCCGCAACGAGTTCGACGAGGGCGGCTCGCTGCGTCGCGTGATCACCTCCGTACGCGAGGTCAACGGTGTCGACGGACGCGTGCTGTCGAGCGAGGTGTTCCGCGAAGGTCCCGGCGGTGAGATCGAGCCGGCCGCTGCCGTGAGCTGCCTCGACGAGCTGATCGCCGCGGGCTACCGGCCCGGGCTGTTCCAGGGCCAGGAGGTCTGAGCGTGTCTCCGACTCTCCTGACGATCGTCCTGCTGGGTGCACTGGTCGGCGCTGCCGGCGTGCTGCTCCTGTGGTCGCTGCGTCCTCGGGAGGCCAAGCGCGTCGTACGCCCGCCGTCGACCCTGCTGCCCGCGTTGAGGGCCTCAGGCTCCCAGGTCCCGCTCGCGGTCGGCGCAGGTCTGCTGATCCTGCTGCTGACCCGGTGGCCCGTGCTCGCCATCGCCACGGGCGTGCTGGTGGTCTTCGGTCCGACCCTGTTCGGCGGCGCCGGCATCGAGAAGCGCGCGATCGCGCGCCTGGAGGGTCTTGCCGCATGGACTGAGTCCCTGCGCGACACGATCGCCGGTGCGGTCGGCCTCGAGCAGGCGATTCCCGCGACCGCGTACGCCGCGTCGCCGGCGATCGCCGGTCACCTGACGACGCTCGCCGACCGCCTCCGCGTACGCACGCCGCTGCCCGTCGCGCTGCAAGGGCTGGCCGACGACCTCGACGACTCGAGCGCCGACCTGATCCTGGCCGCACTGATCCTCAACTCGCGCCTGCGTGGTCCCGGACTGCGGGAGGTCCTCACCTCGTTGGCCGACTCCGCGCGTGAGGAGCTCGAGATGCGCCGCCGCGTCAGCGCCGGCCGATCCAGCACCCGGCGCAGCGTACAGATCGTCGTCGCCATCACGGTGATCTTCGTGCTCGGCCTGGCGATCTTCAACCGTGACTACGTCGAGCCCTACTCTTCGCCGCTCGGCCAGGTCGTGCTCGTGATCGTGCTGGCGTTCTTCGCCGCAGGCTTCGCGTGGATGCGCCGCCTCTCGGTGTTCGAGCTTCCCGCGCGCTTCCTGTTCAATGCCGGCCAGGCGCAGGAGGCCCGCTCGTGACGCTTGTCCTGCTCGCGGGTGCACTCGCCGGTGTCGGCGTCTACGTCGTCGTGCTGATGTTCGACCACGGCACGGGCACCCCGGCCGCCGAGCTGGCCCGTCTCGACTCGGCCCGCATGCGCAACCAGCGGACCGCCACGCTCACCGCCGATCGCCGTCACCAGACCGAGTCGATGCGCGTACGCAAGGTGGGAGCGACGCTTGCGACGTTCCTGGAGGCGCGGGGGCTGCCGGTGCCGGCGGGTATCCGCTCCGATCTCGCCGTGATGGGCCGATCCGTCGAGACCCACCTCGGCATGAGCGTGCTGGCGTCACTCGCAGGTCTGGTGGCGCCGTTCGTGATGCTTGCTCCGGTGGTGGCGTTCTGGGGCACGAGCTTCGTCGTTCCCCTCTGGCTCGCGGTCGTGGGGGCGCTGGGAGGTGGCGCCCTGGCCACGCTGCAGCTGGCGTCCGAGGCGAAGGACCGCCGGCGCGACTTCCGCCACGTCGTGAGCGCCTTCCTCGACCTGGTCTCGATGAACCTCGCCGGCGGCCGCGGTGTGCCCGAGGCACTTGCGTCGGCATCCGAGCTGAGCGACGGATGGGCCATGGTCCGCATCCGCGACACGATGGAGTCTGCGCGGCTCCAGGGCGTGACACCGTGGGCGGCGCTGGGCGACCTGGGCCGCGAGATGGCCGTCGACGAGCTGCGAGACATGGCAGCCGCGCTCGCCCTCGTCGCCGAGGACGGAGCCAAGGTGCGTGCGTCCCTGTCCGCGCGTGCCGCATCCATGCGCCAGCGCGAGCTGGCCGACGCCGAGAGCCGCGCCGGTCAACGCTCGCAGTCCATGCTGATCGCCCAGCTCCTGCTGTGCGTCGGCTTCCTGCTCTTCCTCATCTATCCGGCCATCTCCGAGATCGCCGGATTCTGAAACCAGACCACCACCACGGAGGACACACATGAACAACATCAACCCGGGATCGCCCATCGGCTTCCTGATGGCGCTGCTTCACAGCCGTGTCGACCGTACCCGCGACGAGCGCGGAGCATCCGCGGTCGAATGGGTCATCATCGCCGCGATCGTCGTCGGCATCTGTCTGGCGGTCGCCGTGATCCTGCGGGCGGCGCTGGTCGGCGAGGCCGGCGACATCGGCAACAAGATCCAGAGCCAGTAGGACCCATGTTCACCCGATCGCGACGACGAGGGGAGCGGGGCACCAGCGCGGTCGAGCTGGTGCTCTACATGCCGCTCCTCATGATCGCGATCATCATCACGGTGCAGTTCGCGCTGATCTATCTCGGCAACCAGGCCGCCTCGGCGGCTGCGCGAGAGGCGGCGAGAGTCGCGCGGGTCACCGGCGACGCCGGTCAGGGCGAGGCCAAGGGCCGGAGCTACGCCGGCTACCTCGGCGGCGGTGTGCTCGAGAACGTCTCGGTCGAGGTGCAGCAGGTCGGCGAGGACCAGATGCGCGTCACGGTCTCGGGCTCCGCACCACAGCTCCTGCCGTTCCTCAGGTCGCCGCGGGTGACCGAGGAGGTCCAGGGACCGATCGAGGAGTTCCGCGAGGACGACGGATGACCCGGACGCGCAAGGACGAGCGGGGCTCGATGGCGGTGGAGGTCGTCATCATGATCCCGATCCTGTTCATGTTCACCCTGCTCGTGGTCGCAGGAGGCCGGTACGTCTCGGTGCGTGCCGACATCGAGGCCGCTGCCCGCGACGCAGCGCGCGCCGCGTCGTACGAGCGGAGCTACGACTCCGCAGCCAACGCCGCATCCGACGTCGCGACCTCGGCGCTCGACGGCTATGCCACCTGTCGGGTCGGCGACCTGGGCGGCGACTTCGAGTCCGGTGGCGACGTCGAGGTCACCCTGACCTGCGACGTACCCAACGAAGGACTCGGCCTGATCGGGCTGACCGGCAGCCTCGAGGTTCGTGCCTCGGCCAGCGCCCCGCTCGACACCTACCGGAGGACCGAATGAGGCGAGTCAGGCTGGACGAGCGCGGATCGGCATCGATCTTCGTCCTCGGCATGTCGATCGTCCTGATGGTGTGCGCCGGCCTCGTCGTCGATGGGGGACTCGCGATCAACGCCAGGATGCGTGTCGCCGATGACGCCGAGCAGGCGTCGCGAGTCGGCGCAGACTCGATCAACCTCGACATCCTCCGAGCCGGCGGGGGGATCGTCATTGACCCCGACCTCGCTGCGCGGCGCTCGGCCGACTACCTCAACGGCCGCGGCTACACGCCAGGCCAGTACTCCCTCGACATCGAGGGCGAGACGGTCAGCGTCACGGTCCGCGACACGACCGACACCATGATTCTCGGATTGGTCGGCATCGACACGTACGACGTCGAGGCCGCTGCGAGTGCGACTCCCGAGACCGAACCAGATCCAGCAGGCCCATGATGAGCGCGAACGACCCTGAAGGGACGATCATGAATGACATCGGCACCGAACCCAGGTCTACCGATCCGGCGCGATTTGCCGCCGGGCGGTTCTCCGAGCAGAGCGTGCAGCGAAGCACCGGCGAGACGATCGGTGCCGCGCTGGCGCTGATGGCGCTCGTGATCGGCATCCCGGCCATCCTGTTGGTCCTGTCCGGTCCACCGCCGCTGCCGACCGGCGCTCCATCGATGCGCGACTTCGCCAAGGAGCTGAGCTTCGATGACCTGTTGGCCGTGCTGGTCGGCGTCGTCTGGCTCGCATGGGCCTACTTCGTGATCTGTGTCGTGGTGGAGGCCGCGGCAGCCCGGCGCGGTGGTGTGGCGCGCTCGTTGCCGCTCGCCGGCCCGGTGCAGACCGCAGCCCGGCTGCTCGTCGGAGCCGTGCTCCTGACCGGACTGATCGCCGGTCCCGCGCAGGCCGCCTCCGGTCCGAGCACGTCATCTTCTCCCGTGGCGGCAGCGGCAACCGAGGTGACGCCCGCGCCGGTGACACCCGACGTGTCCGAACCGGTCGCCGTCTCCGACTCGGCGACCAAGGCTGCCGACCAGATGGTTGGCAGCAAGGTCTACGTCGTGAAGGCGCCCAAGGACGGCTACCACGACAACCTGTGGGACATCGCCGAGAACCATCTCGGCGACGGACGTCGCTACACCGAGATCTTCGAGCTCAACAAGGACCGCATCCAGCACGATGGCCAGACGGTCGACCTGGCACGCCTGATCCAGCCCGGCTGGGAGTTCGTGATGCCTGACGACGCCACCGGCGTACCGGTCATCCAGGCCACGCCCGTCGCGCCGGTGACCCCGGCCGCCCCGGTCGACACGCCGACGAGCTCGGCCGACGCGGTCGATCATGCCACCGACGTCGCCGGGGTCGAGTCGACGCCATGGTGGGCTGGCGCAGGCCTGCTCGCCGCCGGGATCGTGGGCTCGCTCGCGCTGCGTCGACGCCGCCGGCTGGGTCGAGACCCCGAGGACGACGCGCTGGACGTCGAGTCCGACCTCCGCATCGCCGCGACGCACGCCCGCTCGGGATGGGTCGATCAGGTCCTCCGTCGCCTGGCCCGCGAGTGCCGCGAGCAGGGCATCGAGCCACCGCCGGCATACGGTGCCACGGTCGACGACGACTCGATCGAGCTGCTGCTGTCGCCCGCCGTGCCGCAGGCCGCCGAGGGCTGGACCGCGATCGACGGCGGCCGCCGTTGGCGTTGTGAGCGTACGGACCACGAGAGCGTCGAGCACGGGACGGTGCCCTATCCGGCCCTGGTCAGCCTTGGGGTCGACACCGAGGGGCGTGACGTCATGCTCGACCTCGAGGCCGCCGGGGGAGTCATCTCCATCTCGGGCGACCCCGCCATGGCGTCGCAGGTCGCCACGTCGATCGCAGTCCAGGCGGCCACGTCGCCGTGGACCGACCAGCTGCGGGTCATCTCCAGCGGCATCCCCGCATCGATCGGTGAGATAGGTGACGCGCGCATCACGGTCGTCGATGACCTGAACGACGACCTCGATCGCATCGAGGAGCAGATCGTCGGGCTCCGCCAGGATGTCCTCACCGGCCGCATGAGCCGGCGCGGATTCGTGCCCTCCACGGTGCTCGTTCTCGGCGAGTCCCCAGAGGCCGAGCTGGCCGTCAGGCTCGGCGCGCTGGCCGGTGCGGCCCGGCAGGCGTTCTCGATCGTCGTCGCCGGCGAGCACCGGGCATCACGGTGGCGCCTGACCGTCGACGAGCACGGCATCCTGTCGGCTCCCAGCCTCGAGCTCACCCTGCACGCCTCCCGCATCGGCCCGGCGCAGCTCGAGGCCGTCGCGGAGCTGTTCACCGCGACGCTCGAGGTCGGTGAGCCCGACACCGGACAGCGGGTCACGATCGCGGCCCCGCAGCGTACGCACGACGACGCGGACTGGAGCACGGCACCCCGCCGGGTCGGCGTGCTCGGGCCGATCGGTGTCGACGGCGCGGGCGACCTGACCCCGGATCGGACCGATGTCGCCACCGAGATGGTCGTCTACCTCGCGATGCACCCCGAAGGGGTGCACCCCAACGTCCTGGGCGGGATCGTCTGGCCCCGCGGCGTCACCCCGGACGTACGCGATGCCGGGATCTCCCGGGCACGAGCCTGGCTCGGCACTGACGCCGAGGGCAACCACAACCTCCGCAGCGACGCCGACGGCCGACTGTCGCTCGCACCGTCGGTCGTGTGCGACTGGGATGTCGCACGCAACCTCCTGCTCGAGTCGAGGCGAGCGAGCTCGGCGGGAGACGAAGCCGACCTGTTGAGGCGTGGGCTCGGCATGGTTCGCGGCGAACCGTTCGCCAAGCTCCCGGAGGGGCGTTTCGGCTGGATCGTCCGCGACGGCCTGCCGCGCGCGATGGTCAACGTCATCGCCGATGCCGCGCTGCGTCTGTGCGCCCTGCTCGGCGACGATCCCGGTGGTGTCGCCTCGGCGGCCGAGGCGGGCCTGCGCATCAACCCCGGCAACCAGGAGCTGTGGCGTGAGCTGATCCGCGCTCGTTCGGCGTCGAGCGGTGTCGCGGGCGTACGGCTGACCCTCGACGAGATGGGCGTGGCGTTGTACGGGATCGCCCTGGACGCCGAGACCGAGGCTCTCGTCGACGAGCTCATGCCCGACACGGGCACGCTCGCGACGAGCGGTTAGCTCTTCGCCGCTGCGTCCGCGCGAGTGACGGCTTGGGCGAGGAGCGCCGTGAGGTCGAGGCTCGTGTCGGCGCCGGCGGTGAACGTCGTGCTGACGGTGACATAGGCCTGCTTGGCGTACGCGAAGCCGACGCGACCCTCCAGCGAGCCGTCCTTGGCGTAGGACTCATAGCCGAACCGTCCCTCGCCGACGGGGATCTCCTTGAGTCGCTCGCCGTCCGGGCCGGGTTCGGTCGACGCTCGGCACCGCTCGAACTCAGCGCGGATGTCGCCGATGCGAGCCTCCGTGAGATTGGTGCCGGGAAGCCGGCTGACCGTGCTGACGATCGTCGCTCCGTCGACATCGCTGTATTCGACGCCGTCGATGTCGAATCCCGGACCGAAGATGCCGGCGTAGTCGAATCCGCAGTACTGAGACAGCTGCGGCGTCACCTTGGCCGATGCGCTCGACTCCGGCGTGGCCGGCAGGTCGCCCGCCTCGAGCACTCCAGTGGTGGTGGGGGTGGGCTTGTCGCTGCCCTCGCACGCGGCCACCGACAACCCCAGGGTCGCCACGAGCACGGCTGTCACGGCACGGGTGCGCATGGTTGTCGCTCTCACGGCAGGCTCCAGGTCACTTGAAGTAGTCGAAGAACTCGGCATTGTAGGCCTGCTGGTAGTCGTCGATGCTGAAGTGATCGCCGACACCGTCCTTGCCCGACATCAGGTTGGACAGCACGGTGGCCTGATCCCCGTCGTTCATGGCCTGGTATTCGTCCCAGCTGGGAACGTCGATGTTGGGGTCGCCGGCCAGGTTGCGCTCGGCCAGCAGGGTCGCGACGAGGTAGCTCTGCTGCTGCAGCGTCGACTCGGCCGCCTCGGTGGAGCTGGCGCGGGCGTCGTCCTCGGCGTGCACGAGCCAGTCGGTGATGGCATCCTTGCCGTCGCCCTTGCCCCGATCGACCGCCGCGCTGATGATGTCCTTGGTCGTGCCCTCGGCCATCTTGTCGAGTCCGGGAACCGGGAGCAGGTCGAAGACGTCGGAGCCGAAGTCGATCCAGCCCTGGGTGCGCTTGTCGGCCTCCTCGCCGTCGTGGATCTTGTCCTCACCGATGGTGTGGACGAAGAAGCCCTCGAGCCTCGCATCGGCCTGCAGACCCGTCGTGAGCCGCGACTGGAAGTCGTCGTCGGGGCTTCCCGCGACCTGGTCGGCCAGCGCGCTCAGCTTGTCGGCGCGGTAGTCGTTGAGACCGTTGCGCAGCTCGGCGAAGCCGTCGTCGCTCGCCATGGCGAACAGCGAAAGCTTCTCGAGCGAGCCGCGGTCGAACAGCGGCACGTTGGGCATGTCGGCGTTGTGGGCGTCGGACGACAGCGTGAAGATGCCGGGATCGACGTCGCCGTTGGCATTGGGCAACAGGGCGTTGTCGACGCCCGCCATGTAGGTCGACAGGATGTGCGCGATGCTCTCGGGTGCGCCGTTGTCGACGAACTCGAACCGCTCGAGGATCGAGTCGAAGTTGTCGCGCTCGGACAGGTAGTCGACCGTGCGTGAAGCCAGCAGGGCCGCCTGTCGCGCGCTGGTCGACTGCGGGTCGGAGATCAGGTCGGGATCGGTCGTGGCGGCATCGAGTACGCCGGTGATGCTCTCGTAGGCGTCCTGGTCCCAGTTGCGGTCGTGGATGTAGTAGTAGGACCTGGTGTGGATGCCCTCGGGGTGGCTGTCATCGCTGAAGAACTCCAGCGCGTACTCCGGGTCGTTCTCCATCGCCGACATCAGTCCCGACATCGGGTCGAGGTTGTCGTAGGTCATGGCGGTGCCGTAGGGCATGAACTGCCCGAAGTCGGCGCCGTTGGTGGGCCGGGTGCCCCAGAGCCCGCGGGCACCGTCCTTCTCGATGCGTTCGTACTGGTCGAGGTCGGTGGCGACGGTCTGCAGGAACGGCCGATCGAACGTGCCGTCGCGAAGCAGGAACGCCAGCGCGCCCGACGGGTTGTAACCGGGTTCGCGGGCGATGTCCTCGACGTCGATCGTGGCCTGCTCGACCAGTCCGTGCCCGAACGAGACGTCGTCGAAGTCATCAGAGGTCGTGGCGGTCTCGAGTCCGTCGCGAAGGTCGTCGAGGAGCTGCTGCTGCACCTCGGGCTTGAGTCCGTAGCCCTGCGGATCCTGGGCTGCGTTGCTCATGAACCGGAGCGTGCCTTCAGGCCCGAGCGTCGTGTAGAACGACGACATCACGGTGGGGTCCTCGGTCCACTTGGCGAACAGGTCGGCGTACTGCTCGTAGCCCTCCTTGTCCCACGTCCGGACCTCGCTGCTCTTGTTGGCCAGCGTCTCTCCGAGCATCGCCCGGATGTCGTCGACGTTGTTGTTGACGTCGAACGTCGCGTGCCCGTTGCCCTCGGTGTCGAGCAGCAGGCCGATCGCGGCGAGACCCTGGAGCTTGGGGAGCTCGTCGCGCATCCACCGGACCTTGGGGCCGAGCGGCGAGGCGCCCAGCGTCGGCAGGCCGATCGGCGTGCCGGACGTCGCGCGGCTCTTTTGACCGTCTATGCGATTGGCGAGCTCTTCGAGCTTGGTTGCTGCGCTGGTGAGCTTGGCGTGGTCGATCGTGACGTGCATCGTGTCTCCTGTCCGATCAACGCATCCGTTGTTCCATGGACCAGGTCCGTGGCCAGTTGTTGCCACGCCAGTCATGGGCCGGGACTCGCTCGGGCTGTGCGCTCGCCTCGCTGCGCACAGCGTCGATCGCGTCGTCGAACGCGTCGAGGATGCCGTTGCAGTGCTCGGTGAGCTCCGTCAGCCACTCGGTGGCCTCGCGGCACTCCCAGCCACCCTCGCCGATCGGGCCGGCGATGGCCTGCGCCGGCGAGCCGGTTCCTTCGTGGACCGTGTCGCGGCAGTCGGGGATCAACGTGTCGCGGCAGCGTTCGAGCGTGCCCTTGTAGAGATTGGGCTCGTCCGGCTTGTCTTCCTCGCCTGTCATCTGACCCCCCGTGGTCTGCCAACAACTAGTCAGTTGGAACTATATGCGTTCACGGCGGCGCCGTTCGCGTCTGGTCCTGCTCAACGTCGCCAGGAACCGCCGATGATGATCCTGCCCGACCCTGCGATCGGCGCGAGACCCGCCTGGGCACCGATCGCCAGGCCGTCCAGCGTGACCTCGTCCGAACCCACGTCGACGCGCTCGGTCTGGTCGTCGGGTGCCGACGCGATCTCGGCCGCCAGCTTGTCTGCGGCGTCGGTGGACACCTTGAGCTGCACGAGGATGTCGCGGTAGTCCGTGACGAGTGCATCGGGCTCGAGCTGGGCCGTACGGATCGCGAAGGTGAAGTGCGCCGCATCGCCTTCACCGAAGCGTTCGAAGGTCACCAGCGTGGCCTCGACCGTGAGCTCTGCGCCCTCGGGGAGGATGAAACGCACCGTGCGGGGCTTCTGGGTTTCGTAGACGCCGGCCGCCTTGTCCTCGGGGATGCCGAACGACGTGGCTGTGGGGGTGCCGGTGAGGTCCCAGACCTCGACCCCGTCGACACTCGTACGAGCCGTCGGGTTGGGCGAGTCCTTGTCGTTCATGTCTTCTCCATTGCAGGCGGCCAGCATGAGCAGTGCGACGAGTGGGATCAGCAGGCGGCGCATCACCACAGCCTCACATCGGTGTCGACCAGGCTGTCGAGTATGTCCGGCCAGCGTTCGGAGAGCCGCATCTCGTCGATCCGCTCCCGCACGTCTTGGTTGAGGATGTCCTCGACCTGGTCGGGGTCGTTCTTGAGCAGGTCGAGGTAGGCCGGCAGGGTGTCGTCCTCGATCAGCCCCCACCGGGTGTCGAAGTCGGCGATGTTGGAGCGCGGGATGTTGACGCTGACCTCGCCGCCCTGCACGCCAGGTACGAGCGGCATGGTGTCGACCTGGAACTTGATGGGGTCGTCGACCTCGCCGAGCGTGTGGGAGCCCGGGATCGACGGCTGACCCACCAGGCCCATCATGTAGGTCATCACCTCGCCGGTCGGGTCGTGGTTCTTCATGTCTTGGTACTGGTCGGCGATCGTGTAGTACTGCTCGCGGTAGAGCAGCTGTTCGTTGCCGTGGTTGAGCAGCTCGGTGTCGCCCGTCCGGCTGGCGGTGTTGATGTCGACCCACGCGTTGTATGCCTGGTCGGCCTGACGTGGGTCGGTGCCCAGGAGGCCGGCCCGACGCAGCTCCTCGATGTTGCCCAACCCGCCCTCGAGGTAGGCCTCGTGCATCATCGACGCGTCGTAGAAGATGTCTTTTTGCATCTGCAGGAATGTCGTCTGGTAGAACTGCAGCTCGTCGGCGCCCAGGTCGGAGAGCTCGTCGAGCTGGTTGACCGGGAACGGCAGCAACCAGTCGGGCACCGGTCCGAGCTTGTCGGCGAGGTCGCGCGCGATCGTCTGGAAGAACTCGATGTCCTCGAAGCCGGCGGCGAACGACGGCCCGATCATGGCGGCCATGCCGGCCCAGCGGAAGTTGGGGTTGTCGAGCATGAGCTGTGCGTAATAGGCGTACGTCAGCTCGTAGTGCTCGCTCACGGCCTCCGCGCCCAGGCTGACGTCCCACGTCGTGAGGTCGATCCCGGCCTTCTCGGCCGCCTTGGTGACGTAGTAGAGCTGGAGCACGTCGGCGTATGCGGTCGGGTCGAGGCCCGCGCGGCGGGCGATCTCGAGCAGCTCGTTGAGCTCCTCCGACGAGGTGCCGAGCACGGGCGGTGTCGCCAGCTGCTTGGCCAGCTCGGCGGCGAGCTTGGCGTTGATGCTGTCGATGTCGCTGCTGCCGACGAAGGAGACCGAGCCGGTATGGGTGTCGTCGAGCAGGATGGCCAGGTCGAGCAGCGGTTGGAGGACCTCGGTCTTCTGGTCGGTGAGCCAGGCTGCCTTTCGCGCGAGCGCGGAGCTGTCGGTCAGGCTCGGCAGAGATGTCGGTGTGCCGAGCAGGGCGCGGTTGCGGGCCGATCCGATGACGGACACCAGCGCGTCCAGCTTGGTGATCGCGCTGCGGAGTCCGGCGATCTCGAGCGTCACGGTCATGTCGACACCACCGTGCCGCCTGCTTCGATCTGCATCCCGTGACCCCCGTCAGCCCGTTGCTCGATGGGCGAGTCGAAGTATATGCGTACGCGGACGGGTCTTTGGGCGTCGTGAAGGGACCTGGTCTACTATCTGAGAAAAGACCGATGTGGGTCCTTCGGCGGGGTGTCGGGGGACGGACCTAACGGAGGAGAGCGGCCGCATGGCTAGAGCAAGAATCGAAGACCTCGAGGCGCTGTACAAGACGCTGGAGAAGTCGATGCAGGACACCGACCTCATGGTCAGCAACGTTGATGGTTCGCTGAACACGGCGAACGAGGAGTGGACCTCCAAGGGTGCCTCCGAGTTCAACGAGGCGTGGGCAACGTTCAAGACGTCGCTGACCAAGCTGTGCCAGGCGTTCTCGACTGCCGGTACGGATGTCGCCTACCAGCACAACAAGTTCGCCGAGGGCGCCAAGGAAGCGGACCTGCACCCTGTGCTGGCGCCGCTGACGTCGCCGCGCTGACACACGGCATCTTCGCGAAGGGGAGTGGCTTCGGCCGCTCCCCTTCTGCGTGGCTCACCTAGACCTTGGGCACCTGCACCCAGCGCCACCCTGCCGCGTGCGTCAGCACGCCACGCCCGACCGGCAGCGACGCACCCACCGAACGGGGCAGTCGCGCGTTGAGGACGTCGCCGTCGCTGCTTGACCGAGGGGCGAGCACGAGGCCCGTACGACCGCGCTTGAGCTCGACCGGCAGCCCGCGGTAGAGCGACAGGATCTCGTCGATGTTGGCTGCGACGACCATGACGCTGGTGGTGTCGCGCATCGTCGCGAAGTGCTCGGCGAGTGCCTGCCCCAATGGCGAGTCGGCCCCGATGACGTCGAAGTCGTCGACCACGACGGTGTGCTCTTTGGACAGTGACGCGAGAGCGTCCTTGATGTCATTGATGGGTTCGTCGCCGGTGAAGATCCTGAGGTGGCGACCCACCCGCTGGTCGCGCAACGGCGAGATGCGCGGCGTGAACACGACGACCTGTCGCCGCTGGTCGAGCTGCTGGCGCACGATCACCTGCAGGGCGTTGCTCTTGCCCGAGCGCGGCGGTCCCGCGACCAGGAATCCCGGTCCGTCGGTCAAGGGATCGAATCCCTGCAGGGAGAGTGTGTCTCCGCCGACGCCGACCGGCACGAACGAGGGACTCGGCGACAGCGGGTCGAGCTGCATCGCCTCGGCAAGTCCGAGGGACGCAGGGAGCTCGTCGATCCGCTGAGGACGCACGGAGCGGGGCAGGTCGGCGAAGCGTTCGCTCGAGGAGCGGCCGATCTCGTGGAGCGCCCGCACCTGGTCCGTGCCGACCCCGGTCTCGTCGAGCAGCGCCCACTGCATCTCGCGGGGACGCTCGCCGCCGCGGAAGGCGCGACCAGGAGACATCACGGATGGGACTTCCTTGTTGCTCAGCCCGATCGCGGAGAAGTCGCTCGGATCGCTCATCGAGAGCATGATGCGGTCCTCGACGAGCGTCGAGATCCTGCCGAGCACGCCGGAGCGGTCAGCGGCGATGACGAAGCGGATGCCGACGCCGGCTCCTTCCTGGAGGAGTCCGGTGATGCGATCGACCAGCACGCCGCCGTCGACGGACTCGAACGCGGCGGTGTAGCCCTCGAGCCGGTCGAGGAGCACGACCAGGTAGGGCATCCGATCGCCGGGTCCGGCGGCCCTCCGCTGCTCGCCGATGTCGGCGAATCCGTGCTCGGCGAGCGACTGCTGGCGCCGGGCGAGCTCTTTCTGCAGGAAGTCGAGGAGACGGTAGACCCGGTCGACCTGCGTACGGGTGACAACCGCACCGACGTGTGGCAGCGAGACGAGCGGGAGCAGCGCGTTGTTGCCGGCGTCGAGGCCGTACAGGTGCACGTCGGCGGGTGAGCACTGGCGTGCGATGGCCCCGGCCAGGACCCGCAACGATGACGAACGGCCCGAGCGTGACTGCCCGGCGATCATGAGGTGACCACCACCCTCGAGGTCCCAGACCTCGTCGACCTGCTGCTGGAGGTGCGGGATGTCAGACCGTCCGAGAGGTATCGGCGGGATGACACCGTCCTCGGGTGCCGCGACGGAAAGGCTGTCGAGAGACAGCTGCTCGGGGAGAGGGGGCAGCCAGGGCTTGCGCATCGGGGCGAGCCCGATCAGGTCGTTGGCCGACTGGATCGCCGCGACGAGATTGGCCAGGTCGGTCGGCGTGCTCACGTCGTCCTCGACCTCCTCGACGACGGCGCGCTGGCCTGCTTGCGGGAGGTCGCGCCAGCCGAACGCCTGGGAGGCGAGGTCGTCGGCCTCGCTGCCGCGAGGTCGGCCACCGACGCGGGAGCTCTGGAACGGCGTGAGGGACGAGTGTCCCAGGCGTGCGTAGGCGCGACCCGGGAAGCTCTTGGAGATGCGCGCCGCGACGGGTGACTCGATGACGTCGTCGGAGTCGTTGCCGTCGGTGACCCGCAGGGCGATGCGCAGGTTGGTGTTGGACTTGATCTCGGCGTTGACGACGCCGGCAGGACGCTGGGTCGCGAGGATGAGGTGGACACCGAGCGAGCGGCCACGCCGGGCGACGTCGACGAGACCGGTGACGAAGTCGGGGAGCTCGGCCACCAGGGCTGCGAACTCGTCGATGACGATCAGCAGTCGCGGCATGGGCTCGTCGCCGGCCTTGCGGCCGGCGATGTAGTCCTCGATGTCCTTGGCGTCGGCGTCGGCGAGCTGGTGCTCGCGCCGGCGCAGCTCGGCGCCGAGCGAGTCGAGGGCGCGGGTCGTGAGGTGCCCGTCGAGGTCGGTGACCATGCCGACCGTGTGGGGGAGGTGCTGGCAGTCCTTGAACGCCGCACCGCCCTTGTAGTCGATCAGGACGAAGTTGAACTCGTCGGGACGGTTGCCGACCGCGAGCGAGGCGATGATGGTCTGCAGCAGCTCGGACTTGCCCGAGCCGGTGGTGCCGGCGATGAGTCCGTGGGGGCCGTCGGCGCGTACGTCGATCGTGAACGGGCCGTCGATGCCCTCGCCGATGACCGCCCGGGTGGTGCGTCCGCGCGCCAGCCATCCCTCGGTCAACGCCTCGCCGGAGGGGTGCTCGAGGTGCAGGACGTCGAGCAGCCGGCTCGAGGCGGGGAGGCTGGAGCTGAGGTCCTCGGTGCTGACGTCACGGATCGGTGCCAGTGCCCGGGCCAGCCGGTCGAGCCAGTCCTGTCCCACCCCGTCGGGGCGGATCGCGTCGAGGTGGTGCTCCTCGGTGGTCTCGAGGTTGAGCGTGCCGTCGCGGTGCTCGAGCACGGCGCGGCACTCCTCAGGCAGCTGACGTGAGGTGCGGTCGAGGCAGATGAAGTACATGTGGACGGAGGGACCGTCCTTGAGCAGCGAGATCATGCCGGTCGACATGCGCAGCTCACGAGCTCCGTCCAGCACGACGAGGATCCGCGAGAGCCCCTCGCGAGACTTCTCGTCGACCTGCTTGCGCGCCTCGAGCTCGCCGCTGAGCTCCGAGATCATCCCGGCCGCGTTCTGCTCATCCAGGGCCAGCTTGACCGGGCGCGGGTGGTCGTCGTCGTTGCGGGTGTGAGGCAGCCACTTGGTCCAGTCCCACTGGTCGGCGCCATCGGGGTCGGTGAACACCCACACCGAGGCGTCGGTGGGGCTGTGCAGGGCGGCGGTCTGGGCCAGGAGCCAGGAGGCGGTCGTACGGCACTCATCGGCCTGGCCGGCGACACCCAGCACGCCCGTGCGACCCATCGAGATCGTCACGGGTACGTCGGGTGCCGTCCAGCGCAGCGGTCCCTCGTGTGCCTCTCGGGTGCCGTCCTGGACGACGACGTCCGACGGCAGGTCGCTCGTACCCACGCGAAGGGTCAGGAAGTCCGGGTCCCAGCGGCGGCGCTCCCACAGCCGTGCCCGGGGACCCGTCGCGAACAGCAGGACGGAGGCAGGATCGGGGTAGGTGCTCCGTCGCATCGAGCGCTCGGCGAGCAGGGAGTCGACGGCGGCCTCCTCCACCTGGACCCGGCGCTTGCGGAACTCCTCGAGCTGCTCCTGGTAGCGACGTTTCTGCGTACGACGTGAGCCGCTCGCGTTGAGCAGCATCATCATCGGCATCATCACCATGAAGATGAGCGAGTACATCGACCGGGTGATGAAGAACATCGAGCCGCTCATGAGCATCGGCGAGATCACCATCAGGAACGGGATCGGCATCTTCTCCGGCCGTCGTGGCTCCGTCGGCAGGCTGAACTCCTGGACGCGGGGAGCGGGGTGCAGGCGTGGAGGTCGGTTGTAGTCGAGCTCGGGGAGCGACGGCGAACGCGACAACGATGCGTCGGGCTCGGTGATCTCGACCTGCTCCAGGAGCACGTGGCCGATCCCCAGCACGTCACCCGGCTGCCAGGTCGTGTCGTCCTCGGTGACCGGGCGTCGGTCCAGGTGGATCATCGGCACCGGGGCCAGCGGATCGACCCGGTCACCGATCCGCATCTCGGTCACGGTCTTCCTGCGTCGACGCCTGACCTTGTGGGTGTCGAGGGAGCTGGCCTGCAGCACGATCGGCTCGGTCGCGGGCTCGCGGCGCAGGGGCGCCGGAATCGTGAGGTCGGCCGTGCCGGGTGCGGGGGACACGTGCACGGCACCCTGCAGGTCAACCGTGAGCGTCGCGGCCTCGTCGGGGACGTCGGGATCGTCGATCCGGATCTGGCAGTGCTGCCCGGAGCCGACCACGGTGGTGCCGATGCCGAGTCGGTGGACGCGGCCGGCACCCCGTCCCGAGCTGACGCGAACCTCGACCAGGCCCTCGGGCTCGATCTCCTGGTGGGTGGACGGTGCACGCAGCCCGAGCACCGCGCCATGGCGTACGTCGCTCGCGTCGATCGTGACGCCGGGATCGAGCTTCGTCATGCCGAGGTAGACGTCGGGGGCGCGGTTGACCTCGCTCGCGGTGCGTCGACGTGCAGGATCGATGGCGACGACGTTGGAACCCGCAGCCTCCGGCCGGTCACGAAGACCCGCGAGGTGGCTGGCAAGATCGCCGACCGTGGACTCGGGCGAATAGCTGACGATGGCGTCGCGTCGTTCCCCCGAGCTGGCCGACTCCACCGTGGTGAAGAGTCGCATGGGCCACAGCGTATCGAAGGGTCTCGGGAGGAATGAGGGCACAGAACTTGTTACGGTGTCCCTGTGAACTTCTCGCTCGGGGGCGTGAAGCGGGTACTGCTCGCCTCATTGGCCACACTCACCCTCTCCGTCAGCCTTGCGGCGTGCACGGATGACAAGCCCGACCCCAAGGTCAGCGCATCACCGACGACCGCCAAGTCAGAAGCAGACGAGGCATCTGCCGCCTACCAGCGCTACTGGGATGTCTACGTCCAGCTCGCCAACTCCGGCGACGTCAGTCCCGCGGCCTTCTCCAGCGTTGCCGACGGAACGTTCGTCGAGCGCGACCTGAAGAAGCTCGGCGACCAGGCCGACGAAGGCCTGCTTCGCGTCGGCAAGCCGAAGTTCAGTGACTTCCAGACCACGGTTGACGGCGACACCGCCACCTCGCTGGTCTGCCGCGACGACTCCCCGTGGGGCGCCAAGACCGCCGACGGCAAGGACCTGCCACCGCTGCCGGCAGGCGACCCGTTTCCCTACCAGGCGAAGCTCGAGAAGCGCGACGGCGCGTGGATCGTGGTCGACGTCGCAGAGAAGGCTGATGCGACATGCCCATGAGACGACTGATCAGCGCTGTCTCGTCGATCGCCCTGACAGCAGGTCTCATCCTGATGGTCACGGCGGCGCCTGCCTCGGCCGCCGACTGCGCCGAGTGGGGCTTCGTACAGATCAGCAAGGATCCCAAGAAGTTCGAGTACAAATGCGTGAGGTACGAGGACGGCGGGACCACACCCGGCGACGGCGGCGGTGGATCATCCAAGCCGCCGTGTGAGCTCGAGGCGCCCTACGACGACTTGTGCATCGGCGATGATGCGTGCTGGATGAACGATCCCGCGGCGGTGCAGGATCCCAAGGAGCTCGAGGGAACCCCCAAGCCCAACGAGGACTCCTACGTCGTCTACATCATGTGCCAACGACCCGATGGCTCGACCTACGACAGGTGGTACTGGAACGACGACGTCCCTGCCATCACGATCGAGGATCGCATCATGTCAGCGATTGGCGCGCTGGACATGCCGACCATCCAGGCGACCTTCAACCCGCCCGGCCGCACACTGGTCAACCTCGACACCTGGTGGTGGGCCGACGGTGCCCCGGCCGGAGAGATCCGCGGCTCTGAGGCCCTTGGCATGGTCGCGATCGCGACACCGCGTGGGCTCCGCATCACCCCCGGCGACGGGTCAGCGCCGTTCACGTGCCCGATGTCGGTGACGCGATCCGACACCTGCGCCTACGACTACCGGCGGGCAGGCGACTACACCGCGACGGTGTCGGTCGTCTACGACCTGCGGATCGAGGCCGGCGGAACCGCGCTCGACGCCTCGTTGATCCCGGCCGAGTTCAGGACTCTCCAGGTCGACGACGATGTTCCTGTTGTCGTCCGCGAGGTCCAGACCCGGGTGACCAAGGTCCGCTGAGCCCGGACTCTCGGCTGGTTGAGCGTGGCATCGCCCGGGCGTTGCGCCGCGCTAGGCTAGTTGAGCAATGAACGACTCTGGACGTACGACCTATCTCGACCACGCGGCCACCACGCCGATGGTTCCTGAGGCGATCGCCGTGATGGCCCGCGAGCTCGCCGTCACCGGCAACGCGTCGTCGCTGCACGCCTCCGGCCGTGCCGCCCGTCGTACCGTCGAGGAGGCACGCGAGCTGATCGCCGAGCGCTTCGGTGCGCGTCCCAGTGAGATCGTGTTCTGCTCCGGCGGTACCGAGGCCAACAACCTCGCCATCAAGGGCCTCTACTGGTCGCGGCTGGCGCAGGATCCTGCCCGCAACCGCATCGTCTTCAGCTCGATCGAGCACCACGCGCTGCTCGACCCGGTGACCTGGCTGGCCAAGCACGAAGGTGCCGAGATCGACATGACACCCGTCGACGGAGCCGGTCGCATCCTGGTCGACGACCTGCGTGCCAGCGTCGCGGCCGCGCCCGAGCGCGTCGCGGCGATCACCACGATGTGGGCCAACAACGAGATGGGCACGGTGCAGCCGATCGCCGAGGTCGTCGACATCGCCCGTACGTACGACATCCCCGTGCACAGTGATGCCGTGCAGGCGGCCGGCTACCTCCCGCTCGACTTCACCGCCAGCGGGCTCGACGCCATGACGATCACGGCGCACAAGCTGGGCGGTCCCGTGGGTGTGGGTGCGCTGCTGATCCGCCGGGAGATCGAGGCGACGCCCTTGCTGCACGGCGGCGGCCAGGAACGCGACCTGCGCTCCGGCACGATCGGCGTCGCACTGATCGCCGCGTTCGCCAAGGCCGTCGACATCACGCTCGCCCAGCAGGCCGAGACTGGCGAGCGCATCGAGCGGCTGCGTCAGCGCATGATCGACGGGATCCGCCACGTCGTGCCGGACGCGATCATCAACGGCGACCCGCTGCCGGGTGCCGGTCACCGGCTGCCCAACATCGCGCACGTCACGTTCCCTGGCTGCGAGGGCGACGCCATGCTGATGCTCCTCGACGCCCAAGGCATCGAGTGCTCGACGGGTTCGGCCTGCGATGCCGGTGTGCCGCAGCCGAGTCATGTGCTCCTCGCGATGGGCTACGACGACGTCGCCGCACGTGGGTCGCTGCGGTTCAGCCTCGGCCACACCTCGACCGAGGCCGACGTGGATGCGCTGATCGCCGCACTGCCCGCCGTGCACGAGCGAGCGAAGCGGGCCCACCTCGTACGGAGTGGCTCATGAGGATCATCGCCGCGATGTCGGGCGGCGTCGACTCGGCTGTCGCCGCTGCACGTGCTGTCGACGCAGGTCACGACGTCACCGGCGTACATCTCGCGCTGAGCCGCAACCCGCGCTCTTACCGGACAGGTGCGCGCGGATGCTGCTCGATCGAGGATGCCGGCGATGCCCGCCGTGCCGCGGACGAGCTCGGCATCCCGTTCTACGTGTGGGACATGAGCGAGGAGTTCGCCGACGAGGTGGTCGACGACTTCATCGCCGAATACACGGCTGGGCGGACCCCCAACCCGTGCCTGCGCTGCAACGAGAAGATCAAGTTCGCCGCGGTGCTCGACAGGGCGCTCGCGCTCGGCTTCGATGCCGTCGCAACGGGTCACTACGCGCAGCTGCGTACCGCCGATGACGGCACGATCGAGATGCATCGTGCGATCGACATGGGCAAGGACCAGTCCTACGTCCTCGGCGTGCTGACGCAGGAGCAGCTGGCGCACTCGCTGTTCCCGCTCGGCGACACGACCAAGGACGTCATACGGGCCGAGGCGGCCGCCCGCGGCATCCAGGTCGCGCAGAAGCCCGACAGCCACGACATCTGCTTCATCCCCGACGGTGACAATGCCGGTTGGCTCGGCGACAAGCTGGGTGCCAAGCCGGGCGCGATCGTCGACGAGGACGGTGCGGTCGTCGGTGAGCATGACGGTGCGTACGCGTTCACGATCGGTCAGCGTCGTGGCCTGCGGCTCGGCATCCCTGCAGATGACGGCAAGCCACGCTTCGTGCTCGACATCGAACCGGTCAGCGGCACCGTCACGGTGGGTCCTCGCGAGTCGTTGGTGGTCGACCACCTCGACGCGATCAGGCCGCTGTGGTGTGGCACCGCGCCGACCGAGTCGCTCGACTGCACCGTGCAGCTGCGTGCCCATGGTGAGGAGCACCGCGCCACCGTCGTGGTCGATGGCGATGACGTACGCGTTGAGCTCCACGACCCGGCCAGCGGCATCGCTCCGGGCCAGGCCTGCGTGATCTATGACGGCACCCGGGTCGTCGGCTCAGCAACGATCAGTCATACCGACCGCCGTGTCTCCGCGTGAGTCTCGCCACCGGTATCGGCTCGATGCCCGGCACCGACTTCGCCGAGTCGTTCCGCGTCGTCACGGGTGAGGTGGGCGGGCTGCCGTACGTCCCCGAGCTACCCGCTCGAGGCGTCCACGCAGGCATGATCGGTCGCGGGCTCTCGGTGCTCGCAGGCATCCAGGCAGACCTGCAACCTGATGGGTGGCGGCTCGGCGCCGGCGAAGGCGCTGACCTGCGTCGCGCCCGGTCGCTCCTGGCCCAGGACCTCGACACCGTCGAGGAGCTCGCCGGGGACCACGTCGGTCCGCTCAAGCTGCAGGTCGCCGGCCCGTTGACCCTGGCCGCGATGGTCGAGCGGCCGCGTGGCGACAAGATGCTCGCCGATCACGGGGCTCGCCGCGAGATCGCCGAGTCACTCGCCGAAGGGCTGCTCACGCACATCAGCGATGCGCGCCGCCGCTTTGCCAAGGCCGACGTCATCGTGCAGATCGATGAGCCGTCGATCGTCGCGGTGATGACGGGCGGCATACCGACAGCCAGCGGTTTTGGCCGCCATCGCAGCGTGCACCCGCCAGAGGCCGACGCCCTGCTCACGATGATCACCCGCGCGATCGTCGACGCGGGAGCCCGACCGGTCGTGCACTCGTGCGCTCCCGACGTGCCGGTGGCGTTGCTGGCGGGTGCGGGATTCACGGCGATCTCGTTCGACCTTGCCCTCGCCAAGCCCGAAGACGCCTGGGCAGAGGCGTACGAGGGCGGCGTCGACCTGTGGCCCGGTGCGGTGCCGTCATTGGATGCCGAGGTGACAGACGCTGCTGTCGCCGGGCGGATCGAGACGTTCTTCGGTCGCCTCGGGTTCGACCACGAGGCGTACGCCGACCGTCTGGTGGTGACCCCGAGCTGCGGCATGGCCGGCGCGTCACCCGCGTGGGCGCGCAGGGCACTGTCGGTCGCGCAGGGTGTCGCCGACGGCAGCTGAGGTCAGCGGGTCGGTTGATCCACTGCGACGTCCTTGGTCGCTGGGTCGACGCGAACCCTGATGGTCCTTCCGACGGCGAAGTCGGCCAGCTTGACCGGGCTGATCGGGACAACGATGTCGGTCTCGAAGGCTGGGACGCCGGAGGACTCCTCGATCCGCAGGCTCAGCTTGGTCATCAGGAAGATCGAGCTGACGCGGTTGCCGGTGTCGTACGTGTCGAGCACCACTGCGTCGGCAGGGAGTCCATCGGCGAGCACGCGCTCGACGGTGCTCGCGTGGGTTGCATGCCGCACCACGAGCCGCTGAAGGACGAAGACCGCCACGGTCAGGAGCGGGATCAGGATCACGAGCTTTGCCACCCGACGAGCGTAGGCCGAGTCGCCTCCGCGCGGAGTGTCGCCCCGCGGCGATAAAGTCGGCACATGGCGAGCGATGACGAACTCCGGCAACGGCACAAGGAGCTGGCCGAGGTCATCGAGGAGCACCGACAGCGCTACCACCGCGACGACGCGCCCACGATCTCCGACGGTGAGTACGACGCGCTGATCCGCGAGCTCCAGGACCTCGAGGAGCAGCTGCCCGAGCTCCGTACGCCCGACTCGCCGACACAGCAGGTCGGCGGCATGATCTCGTCGACGTTCGAGGCCTACGAGCACCGCGAGCGCCTGATGAGCCTCGACAACGCGTTCAGCATCCCCGAGCTCGAGGCGTGGCACGCCCGCATCGTCCGCGAGGGCATCGACGACGCCGAGTTCCTGTGCGAGCTCAAGGTCGACGGCCTCGCGATCTCACTGACCTACGAGGACGGCAAGCTCACCCGGGGTGTCACCCGTGGCGACGGCCGGGTCGGCGAGGACGTCACCAACAACGTCCGCACGATCGGCGTCATCCCGCACCGGCTCAAGGCCTCCACGAAGCACCCGATCCCGGCCTACGTCGAGGTCCGCGGTGAGGTGTTCTTCCCGACCGAGGCGTTCGAGGAGTTCAACAAGGCATGGGGAGAGGCCGGCAACACCCCGTTCTCCAACCCCCGCAATGCCGCCGCCGGCACGCTGCGCATGAAGGACGCGTCGGTCACGGCGAGCCGACCGCTGTCGATGGTGTGCCACGGCATCGGCTACCGCGAAGGGTTCACTCCCAAGCGTCAGAGCGAGGCGTACGAAGCGCTCAAGGCCTGGGGTCTTCCGACCAGTGACCGCATCAAGGTGGTGCCAGATCTGGCGGCCGTCGAGGAGTTCATCGACTACTACGGCGAGCACCGCCACGACGTGATCCACGAGATCGACGGTGTCGTGGTCAAGGTCGACCAGGTCGCCCTGCAGGGCCGCCTCGGCTCGACCTCGCGGGCCCCGCGCTGGGCCATCGCGTGGAAATACCCTCCCGAGGAGGTCAACACCCGCCTTCTCGACATCACGGTCAACGTCGGACGTACGGGGCGGGTGACGCCGTTCGGCGTGATGGAGCCGGTCCGGGTCTCTGGCTCGACCGTCCAGATGGCAACGCTGCACAACCAGCACGAGGTCAAACGCAAAGGCGTGCTGATCGGCGACATGGTGGTGCTCCGCAAGGCCGGTGACGTGATCCCCGAGATCGTCGGCCCCGTGGTCGCGCTGCGTGACGGCACCGAGCGCGAGTTCGTCATGCCGACCCATTGCCCCGCCTGCGGCACCAAGCTGGCACCCTCCCGCGAGGGCGACAAGGACATTCGCTGCCCCAACACCCGCACGTGCCCGTCTCAGCTGCGCGAGCGGTTGACGCACGTCGGTGGCAGGGGCGCGTTCGACATCGAGGTGTTCGGCTGGGAGGGCGCGATCGCGCTGCTCGAGGCGGGCGTCCTGGTCGACGAGGGCGGACTGTTCGGTCTCACCGAGGAGCAGCTGCTCCAGGTTCCGCTCTACACCCGCGCGGCCAAGAAGGGCGAGGACGGGGACCGGGTGCTCAGCGCCAACGGCCTCGCGTTGCTCGACAACCTCGAGAAGGCCAAGACCCAGCCGCTGTGGCGCGTGCTCGTGGCATTGTCGATCCGTCACGTCGGCCCGACGGCTGCTCGGGCACTGGCGACGCACTTCACGTCGATGGACGCGATCCGCCACGCCTCTGCCGCGGAGCTGGCAGCCGTCGACGGCGTCGGCCCCACCATCGCCGAGGCGGCCGCCGAGTGGTTCACGGTCGACTGGCACCAGGGCATCGTCGACCAGTGGAAGGCTGCCGGCGTACGCATGGAGGACGAGCGCGATGAGTCGATCCCGCGAACGCTCGAGGGACTCACGATCG
Source organism: Aeromicrobium panaciterrae (assembly GCF_039537165.1). Taxonomy (GTDB): domain Bacteria; phylum Actinomycetota; class Actinomycetes; order Propionibacteriales; family Nocardioidaceae; genus Aeromicrobium; species Aeromicrobium panaciterrae. Next base: position 2,677,579 of record NZ_BAAAZZ010000002.1, read on the forward strand.
TCGTGACAGGTTCGCTCGAGCGGTTCACCCGCGACTCCGTCAAGGAGGCGATCATCGCCCGCGGTGGCAAGGCGTCCGGATCGGTGTCCAAGAAGACCGACTACGTCGTGGTCGGTGAGAACGCCGGCTCCAAGGCCGACAAGGCCGAGGAGCTGGGGCGTCCGATCCTGGACGAGGCCGGCTTCGAGAAGCTCCTTGCTGAGGGCCCTCCCGATGCTTGAGATCCGGCCCAGCTGTGAGCGGTGCGACAAGGACCTCGACCCGCTGTCCGACGGCGCGATGATCTGCACGTACGAGTGCACCTGGTGCCGCGATTGCGCCGAGGTTCTCGGCTCGTGCCCCAACTGTGGCGGCGAGATGGTCCAGCGCCCCATACCGTCTGCCGCGCGCCTGGCGCAGGACCCGCCGTCAACCGTGCGGGTGTTCAATCCCGACCTGATGGCCCCCACGAGCGACTGAGTGCCTCCCCGTTCACCGCTGCCGCCGCGCCACGGGCTGGGAGCTGCGTGGCTGCGCACGCCCGACCGATCGCCTGACGCCCCGTGGTCGACGATGGGTGAGTGGCTGCACCACCGACTGCCCGAGCGGGTGGACGTCGCCGGGATGCTTGCCGGGGAGCGATTCGTGTACGACGACCTCCGGCCCGTCGCCGACGGTGACTCCTACACGCCGCACACCTTCGTGTGGTTTCACCGTGATCTGGTCGACGAGGCCGAGGTGCCCGGCGAGATCCACGTCGTGCACCGCGACAAGCGATTGATCGTGGTCGACAAACCGGCGTTCCTGTCGTCGATCCCGCGGGGCCGGCATGTGCGCCAGAGCGTCGTCGTACGACTGCGCGACGAGCTCGGCCTGCCGGAGCTCTCGCCGCTGCACCGGCTCGATCGGGTGACGTCGGGCCTGCTGTTGCTGGCGACGCAGCGGCGTTGGCGCGGCCCCTACCAAACCCTCTTCCAGGACAACCTCGTGACCAAGACCTATCGAGCGCTGGCGCCGGTGCGCCCAGACCTCGAGCTGCCGGTGACAGTGAGCAACCACATCGTCAAGCGGCGAGGCTCGTGGCAGGTCGAGGTGGTGCCGGGTGAGTCGCCCAACGCCGAGACGTCGATCGAGCTGGAGTCGTTCTCTGACGGTTGTGGCGTCTATCGACTCTCACCTCGCACCGGTCGCACGCATCAGCTGCGTCGGCACATGAACGATCTCGGCATCCCGATCGTCAACGACCCGCTCTATCCGGTGGTGCAGGACATCGAGGTCGACAACTTCGGCCACCCGCTGCAACTGTTGGCAGCCGAGCTCTCATTCACCGACCCCGTCGACGGTTCGCCTCGAGAGTTTCGTGCGGTGCGCGACATCCCCATACCGGGAGCGGTGGATATTCAACCCAAAGAGCAGTCATGAGGTTGAGTTCTCACCGATCGCGCGATGCGTCGCCCTTTCGGTTGCAAATCCACCGCTGCTCAGGCGAAGTTGAGCTTTTTGCCGATGTCGGTGAGCTTCTTCGGCACCTTCGCAAGCGGATGGTCCAGATCGAACAGGTGGGCCGCTTGGGTGGCCATCTCCTCAAGACGCTCCTTCATGAGCACCTGCTCAGAACGTCCTTCGGGATGGCGCTGGATGTCGCCCGGAAGGGAGAACGTCATGCCGGCGTTGACGCCAGGGTGATCCGGGCTGGCCGGCAGGCTCGCGAGGTGGCAGGCAATGCCCTCGAGCACGAACATCAGCTCGATCGCGAGGGTCATCAGGGGTGCCTTGTCGTCGCGGTATCCCACGTCGCGGCCCCACGACTGGACGAGGGCGCGCACCATCAGGCTGTAGAGCGAGTTGGCCAGGTCGAGCACCAGCTCCGCCTCCGGCTCGTTGACGAGGACCAGGGGCTCGGTGCTCCACGACTGCCGTGACACCGGATTGCGTGCGACGGGGAACGCGGGCTCGAACGTGGGGTCGTCGGCAAGGAAGGCCTCGTACTCGTCCTTGATGCGTACGAAGCGTTGGTAGTGACTGTCCTCCGAGTGGCTCGGAGCGCCTTCGCCCTGCTCGATGATCGTGTTGATCGCCGCCTTGGCGCTGGCAAGATCCGTGACCGGGATCAGGCCCGGGAGAGATGCCTCGGCCGGTCCGATCTGGGCTTCCGGGTCACCGCAGAAGACGTCGTCGGCGCCGTGCATGTGTACGAGTCCCTCGAAGCCGTGCAGGATGCCGCGATAGAGGTGGCCGATCGTCTCGTAGTCCTGAGCGCCGGGCATCAGGCGGCCCTTCTTCACCGTGCGGTCGTACGCAACCGGGTGATCAAAACCGGTCGCATCCTCGAGCTCGACGCCCTCGGGTCGCTCGAGGTAGATGAAATGGTCGAGGAGGGGCGGCGAGAATCCCGAGAGCTCGAGGATGAGGCCCGAGGGCAGGACTCCCGGAGGTATCGGGAACTCAGGGCGGGAAAAATGTGGCCCGGCGCCGATGGTGGAGGCGAGGTTCGCAGCGAGCGCGAGGTGCCCCATCTCCTCGACCGCGACCGACAGGATGACCGTGCGCCACTGCTGGACCGACTCGACCTGCTCGAGAGTCAGCCCGTCCTCTTCGGTGCGCTTGAGACTCCATGCCGCGTACAGGTAGCAGCACAGGATGCTGTGCTCGACTGCCGTCGCCTCCGCCAGCAGGTAGATCAGCTCTTCGCGCGTCTCGACCCTGATCGTCGGCTCAGCCATGGTGCCGACGCTATCGCGGCTTCAGGCGGTCGGGGCGAGGTTCTAGGGATCCGTACGGAGGCGCGAACCGAAGGCGGCGATCGCGACGACGGCGAAGACGATGCCCCAGATCGTCAGTCCGCCGGCCGCGGCATACAGCGCCGTGGTGATGAACAGGCACACCTGGACGAAGAACCGTTGCGGATTGGCCAGGCGTCGTGCCGAGGTGGGTGCCATCCATTGCGACCAGATGCCGACGACGACGAACGCCAGGAATGCCCCCAGTGCCCAGCCGCGCCAGCCCGACACCATGCCGTGCCCGGCGCCGACCAGCAGCACCAACATCGCGAGCTCGCACAGGAAGGCGACCAGGTCGCGGCCGCCGATGGTCGGTTGGGTCGTCATGTGCCCAGCCTAGGGTCCGGTAGTTTTTCGCCATGACCGAGACTCCACGCCCGAGCCCGGTGATCCTGCTCGTCGTGACCGAGGCCAACCGTGAGCTGCTGGACGACGAGTTCTCAAGTCGGTATGCGCGCGACTACGACGTGCGGATCGTGACCGACGTCCTGACCGTCACCGACTACGCGGCCTCCGTCATCGCCGACGGCCAGCCGATCGCGCTCATCGGCGTCGACTTCGAGCTCGAGATCAACGCCGTCGACGTCCTCGACGTGCTGCGCAACGTGTCACCGAGCAGCCGGCGCATCGTGCTCACCCCGTTCGGCTCGTTCCAACGATCCCTCGACGAGCTGCGCCCTGCGCTCGCGGTCGGGCGGCTCGACACGTACCTGCTGATCCCGCAGGGGCCCCGCGACGAGGAGTTCCACACCGCGATCGCCGAGTATCTCTCCGAATGGGCCACGACGACCTCGACGCCGGAGATCGCCGGCGTACGCATCGTCGACGACGGCAACCAGCCCGCCGTGGCCGGCATCCGCGACTTCCTCGACCGCATGGCGGTGCCGTGGACCCGTTACCGCCCCGACAGCCCGGTCGGTGAAGAGCTGATCGCCGAGGCCGGCGAGGGTGCCGAGCTGCCGATCGTCAAGGCGTTCGCGTGGCCTGCGCTCGCGGCAGCCAACGAGCACCTGGTCGCGAGCTCGTTCTATGGATCGCCGTCCGAGCTCGGTGACGACTACGTGGCTGACCTCGTCGTGATCGGCTCCGGACCGGCAGGGCTCGCCGCTGCCGTCTACGGAGCCTCCGAAGGCCTGCAGACCGTCGTGTTCGAGTCCGAGGCGGTGGGCGGACAGGCCGGCACGAGCTCGATGATCCGCAACTACCTGGGCTTCCCGCGGGGCATCTCGGGCATGCGTCTGGCATTTCGTGCCAGGCTGCAAGCCACCCGTTTCGGTGCCCGCATTTTCACGGGTCGGCCGGTCCAGGGGCTCACGGTCGGCGACCTCCACGACGTGACCCATGAGGACGGCGTGATCCAGGCACGCGCGGTGCTGATCGCGTGCGGTGTCAGTTACCGCCGCCTCGGCGTCTCAGCCCTCGAAGAACTCGTGGGGCTCGGCGTCCACTACGGCGCCGCGACCAGCGTGGCACGCGAGATGGAGGGTCGCGAGGTCTTCGTCGTCGGCGGAGGAAACTCGGCGGGCCAGGCCGCGATCCACCTTGCTCGGTTTGCGCGAAGGGTCACGATCGTCGTACGCCGTCAGTCTCTCGAAGAGACCATGTCGGCGTATCTCGTCAACGAGATCGCCACGCACCGCAGCATCCGCGTACGGACCGGATCGCGCATCGTCGACGGTGGTGGTGAAGGGCGACTCGAGTGGATCGACCTCGAGGCCGACTCCGTGGAGCGGGTACCGGTCGACGGGTTGTTCCTGCTGCTCGGTGCGGAGCCCGGCTGTGACTGGTTGCCGGACGAGGTGGCGCGCGACGAGAACGGGTTCATCCTCACCGGGCGTGACGTCCCGAGGGAGATGTGGGTCGACGGACTGCCACCGGCTCCGTTGGAGACCACCGTGCCAGGCATCTTCGCGGCCGGAGACATCCGCTCGGGCTCGATGAAGCGCGTGGCATCCGCCAGCGGCGAAGGCGCTGGTGCCGTGTCGCTCGTGCACGCGCATCTGGCACCAGCGCCGGACTAACCCTTCACGCGCTTGATGATGCTGGCAGCCAGCTCGGCCGGTCGCTCGTCAGGGATCCAGTGTGTGGCGCCCTCGAAGATCTCGAACTCGTACGGTCCGGTGACCCAGCGCTGGTTCATCTCGGCACCCTTGCGCCCCAGCGCGATGTCGTTGTCGCTCCAGACGTACGTCGTCGGGACGCCGACCTTCTTGCCGAACTGGCTCGGCGCAACGCGGAACATCGAGCGGTAGTAGCCGAGCCCGCCAGGCAGCGCGCCGTAGTCGACGATCTCGGTGTGGAACTGCTTGACCATCTCCTTGGTCATGCCACCACCGCGCAGGAGCTTGTCGCCACGGCCGCTGCTCAAGATCCACTCCGGCAGGAACGGGAACTGGAACAGGCCCATGTAGTAAGACTTGAACGCCTGCGTGCTGCTGAGCATTGATCGCAGGAACGCGCCGGGGTGTGGCACCGAGACGGCAGTGAGCGTCGAGACCTTGTCGGCGTGGTTGCCGGCAACCGACCAGGCGATCGCGCCGCCCCAGTCGTGGGCGACGAGGTGTACGGGACCCGTGCCGATGGTGTCGATCAACGCCGTGATGTCAGAGGTCAGCGCCTTGGCGCCGTACGCGAACCGGCTGCGAGGTCGGGCGCCGGGGGAGTAGCCGCGCTGGTCGGGCGCATACGTACGCATGCCCGCCGCGTGCAGATGTGCTGACACCGCATTCCAGCACGAAGCGCGCTGGGGGAAGCCGTGCAGGAGCACGACGGGAGTGCCGTCAATGGGACCGCTGTCGATCACGTCGAACGTGAAGCGTCCGTTGCTGAACTGGGAGATTCGCTCGGAGGTCATGCTGCATCTTTGCAGGGATGGCCCGGTCACTAGGATGAATCGGTACCCCCAACCACCTTTGCAAGGATCTGTATGTCTGAGCCCTTGGGCATCTCGCGCGCCGACGTCGCCCATCTCGCCGGCCTCGCGCGCATCGACCTGAGTGACGCCGAGCTCGACCATCTCGCCACCGAGCTGCCGTCGATCCTCGAGTACGTCGCAGCCGTTCAGCAGGCTGCCGGAGACGACGTCGAGGCGATGAGCCACCCGGTGCCCGTCAACAACGTGTTCCGCGAGGACGTCGTACGCCCGAGCCTGACGCAGGACGAAGCGCTCGCCATGGCACCGGCGTCGGACCAGGGACGCTTCGGCGTGCCCAAGATCCTGGGAGAAGAATGAGTACGCGTGATCTGACCACGGCGACAGCCGACGAGCTGTCACAGACGCTTGCAAAGGGCGACGCCAGCTCCGTCGAGGTGACCCAGGCGCACATCGATCGCATCGCCGCCGTTGATGGCACGATCCACGCGTTCCTGCACGTCGACGCCGAGGGTGCTCTCGCCACGGCCGCCGACATCGACGCCCGCCGCTCCAAGGGCGAGAAGCTGCACGCCCTTGCCGGTGTGCCGATCGCGGTCAAGGACATCGTCGCGACGATCGGCCTGCCCACCACGTGTGGCTCCAAGATCCTCGACGGCTGGATCCCTCCGTACGACGCCACGATCACCCGGCACATCAAGGCCGCCGGTCTGCCGATCCTGGGCAAGACCAACATGGACGAGTTCGCGATGGGCTCGTCGACCGAGCACTCCGCGTACGGCCCGACCTACAACCCGTGGGACATCACCCGTAGTCCCGGCGGCTCCGGTGGTGGCTCCGCTGCCGCGGTCGCCGCGTTCGAGGCGCCGCTCGCGATCGGCACCGACACCGGCGGCTCGATCCGCCAGCCCGGTGCCCTCACCGGCACGGTCGGCGTGAAGCCGACGTACGGCGGAGTGAGCCGCTACGGACTCGTCGCCCTCGCCAGCAGCCTCGACCAGGCCGGCCCCGTCACCCGTTCGGTGCTCGACGCGGCGCTGCTGCACGAGCTCATCGGCGGCCACGACCCGTGTGACTCGACCAGCATCGACGGACCCGTGCCGGCCGTGGTCGCCGCGGCGCGCAAGGCCGACGTCAAGGGCCTCAAGGTCGGCATCATCACCGAGCTCGGCGGCGACGGCTTCCAGCCCGGTGTACGCGCTCGCTTCGACGAGGCCGTCGCGCTCCTCACCGGCGCCGGGGCCGAGGTCGTCGAGGTCTCGCTGCCGAGCCTCGAGCACGCCCTCGCCGCCTACTACCTCGTGATGCCGAGCGAGGCGAGCAGCAACCTCGCCCGCTTCGACGCGATGCGCTACGGCGTACGCGTGCCGCCCACCGGCAACGACGACCCCAGTGCCGAGCAGGTCATGGCCTCCAGCCGTGACGCCGGCTTCGGCGACGAGGTCAAGCGCCGCATCATCCTGGGCACCTACGCGCTCTCGAGCGGCTACTACGACGCCTACTACGGCTCGGCCCAGAAGGTTCGCACGCTCATCGCCAGCGACTTCGCCGCAGCGTTCGCCAAGGTCGACGTGCTCGTCTCGCCGACCTCGCCGACCACGGCATTCGAGCTGGGCGCCAAGCTGGACGACCCGCTGTCGATGTACCTGCAAGACGTTGCCACGATCCCGGCCAACCTGGTCGGCATCCCCGGACTGTCGCTGCCGATCGGCCTCGCCGACGAGGACCGGCTCCCCGTGGGTCTGCAGTTCCTCGCGCCGCAGAAGGCCGACGACCGTCTCTACAACGCCGGCGCAGCCCTGGAGCGTCTGCTCGAGGAGAAGTGGGGCGGCTCTTTGCTGGCGCAGGCTCCCGAGCTGGAGGTGGCCCGATGACCGAGACCTTGGTTCCGTTCGACGAGGCCATCACCCGCTACGACCCCGTGATGGGACTCGAGATCCACATCGAGCTCAACACCGCGACCAAGATGTTCTGCGGCTGCCCGACCGAGTTCGGCGCCGAGCCCAACACCCAGACGTGCCCTGTGTGCCTCGCACTGCCGGGCGCCTTGCCGGTCGTCAACGCCAAGGCCGTCGAGTCGGCGATACGCATAGGCCTCGCGCTCAACTGCGAGATCGCACAGTGGTGCCGCTTCGCGCGCAAGAACTACTTCTATCCCGACATGCCCAAGAACTTCCAGACCTCGCAGTACGACGAGCCGATCGCGTTCGACGGCTTCGTCGATGTCGAGGTGGACGGTGAGACCTACCGCATCGAGATCGAGCGCGCCCACATGGAGGAAGACACCGGCAAGGCGCTGCACGTCGGCGGCTCGACCGGCCGTATCCACGGCGCCGACTACTCGCTGGTCGACTACAACCGTGCCGGCATCCCGCTGATCGAGATCGTCACCCGCACGATCGAGGTCCCGGCGGACAAGGCTCCGGCTGTCGCCCGCGCGTACGTCTCCCACGTGCGTGACCTGATCGGCGGCCTCGGCGTCTCCGACGTGCGCATGGACCAAGGTTCGCTGCGCGCCGACGTCAACCTCTCGCTCAAGCCCAAGGGGTCCGACACGCTTGGCACCCGCTCGGAGACCAAGAACGTCAACTCGTTCCGGTCGGTGGAGCGCGCCGTACGCTACGAGGTCTCTCGTCACGCGGGCATCCTCGACGCGGGCGACAAGGTCCTGCAGGAGACGCGGCACTTCCAGGAGGACAGCGGCACGACGTCGTCGGGCCGCGAGAAGTCCGACGCCGACGACTACCGCTACTTCCCCGAGCCCGACCTCGCTCCGGTGTCGCCGTCGCGCGAATGGGTCGAGGAGCTGCGGGCGACGCTGCCCGAGCCTCCCGCCGTACGCCGTGCGCGCCTGCAGGCCGACTGGGGCTTCTCCGACCTCGACATGCGCGACACGATCGGCGCCGGTGCGCTCGACCTGATCGTCGCAACGGTCGAAGCCGGTACGACTCCGCAGGCTGCCAAGAAGTGGTGGCTCGGCGAGATGGCCCGACGCGCCAACGAGACCGGCACGGACCTCGACGCCCTCGGCATCACGCCGGAACAGGTCGCCGAGATCCAGGCGCTCATCGACGCTGGTCGCATCAACGACAAGCTCGCCCGTTCGGTGTTCGACGGCGTGATTGCCGGTGAGGGCACGGCCAAGGAGGTCGTGGTCGGCCGCAAGCTCGAGGTCGTCTCCGATGACGGCGCACTCGGCGCCGCCGTCGACCGGGCGATCGAGGCCGACCCCGATGCGGCCGAGAAGATCCGCGCCGGCAACCTCGGTGTCGCCGGTGCATTGATCGGTGCCGTGATGAAGGAGATGCGTGGTCAGGCCGACGCCGGCCGCGTACGCGAGCTCATCCTCGAAAAGCTCAGGTGACCCGTGCCTGGTCGTCGCGACAGCCGGTGGCAGGTCGCGCGCTATGAAACCGGCATCGAGCGCTGGACCAATTCGTGGTTTGGGCGGCTCTTGTGCACGGCATTGGGATTGTTCGGGGTCGTGGCTGGTGTGGCGACACCCGTCCTGAACGTCTTTCTTCTTGCGGTGCCCGGAGCGCTTCTGCTCCTCAGTGTGTGGACGGCCAAGCTGGAAATTGCCGACGGCGTCTTGTTTGCCAGAGACTTCGGCCGTGTCAGATCAATACCGCTCGACCAGATCGCCGAGGCGGAGCCCGCGTTGTTCGGGATCCGCTTCAGGGCAGATGACGGGCGCTGGGTTCGAAGCTTGGTCTCGGGCGAGCAGGGCAACGAGCTCTGGGTGACCCGAGCCCAGCGCATCTGTGACGAGGTCATGCGTCGGGCAGACGGGGTGCGTCCCGCGTAGCCTCCTGGCATGGACACTGGCGAACTGCTGGCACGGGTGCGCGAGATCGCACTGCAGCAGCCGCTCGTGACCGAGCGGCTGAGCCATGGCGGTCCCGGTTGGTTCATCGAGAAGTCGCCGCAGTTCGCAATGTTTCTCGACCATCACCACGGCGTCGACTGGGTCGCGATCTGGATCGCGTGCCCGGAGGGTGCGCGGGAGCCGTTGATCGATGACGACCCCGACACGTACTTCATTCCGCCGTACGTCGGCACCCGCGGCTGGGTCGGCGTGCGACTCGACGAGACGACGGATTGGGACACAGTCGCCGACCTGATCGACGACGCCTGGCACGCCGTCGCCAAACCGAGACAACGCGCCGCGGCGGACTAGACCCGTCACACTCGGTCGAGCAGCAGCTTGAGCTCGTCGAGCACGATCTCGGGGAACTCGATCGGGATGAAGTGCGTCGATGCGAGCTCGCGATAACGCGAACCCTCGATCCGCTTGGATGCCGAGAGCATGTCGCGCGCGCCGGTCAGCATGTCCCACTTGCCGGCGATGAACGTGGTCGGCACGGAGATCGACGACAGTGACACCCGCTGGTGCTCCGAGACGCCGAGGGCGAGCTTGGCATACCAGGACGGGTGCGTCGTGCAGAACTCCTGGAGCAGCGTACGCAGCTCGCCCACATCGGCGGCAGGATTGATCAGCCGTGACCAGCGCAGCATGTTGGCAGTCGCATTGGTCCACGGGATGCGCCGGCTGATGGGGGCGATCACCGGCCCATAGAATCCCCCGGACCGGGCGAGGCCGACCATCAGGCGCTTGGCGATGAACGGCGGCACCCTGATCGGTGCCAGCATCGTGGCGAACGTGTTGCCGGGTACGCCGGCGACGGCGAGGATCCCGTTGACCCGTTCGGGAAAGCGGCCGGCGAGCTCGAAGGCGACCGTGACACCGGCCGACCAGCTCGCAACCGTCGCGGTGGTGACACCTGCGTCGTCCATCACGGCGACCGCATCCTCGACGAACGCGTCGAGGTCGACCCGGTCGTCGGCCGGGCGCGCCGACCCGCCCGTGCCCCGGTGGTTCCACGAGATGACGCGCACGCCGCAGTCGGGCCTGAGCAGCGACGGCCAGGCGTGCGGGTTGGTGCCCAGGCCGTTGGACAGCAGCACGGTGGGGCCTTCAGCGTCGTTGGTCCACGCGCGCAGCCGGGTGCCGTCGGCGCTGATGACGTCGTAGTAGCGGACGAACGCCGTGGGTGTGGTCACGCCGTGAATTGTCGCATTGCCGCGTCCGTAGAGTGGCGTCATGGCCACACTCCCTCCCGAGGCCGCGGGCGACGCCACGGCCAAGAGGGCCGACCTCGTTCTCGAGGGTGGGGGAGTGAAGGGCATCGCACTGGTCGGCGCTGCCGTGGCGCTGGCCGAGGACGGCTACCGTTTCGAGCGCGTGGCGGGCTCGTCCGCCGGCGCCCTGGTCGGCGCGATCATGGTCGCGATGCAGCAGCGGGGCGAGCCGATGAGCCGGGTCGACGACATCATGCGCACGCTCGACTACACCAGGATGCTCGACCGGCGCGGGGCCGGCAGGGCGTTCCGCTGGTGGCCCGCGATCGCCAACGGTCTGGGCATCGTGTTCAACCAGGGGATGTATCACGGCAAGTACCTCGAGGACTGGACACGGGGCGTGCTGCGCGATCTGGGCGTCGAGACGTTCGGCGACCTCGCGTTCCCCGATCCGGGCTCGGCACTGGATCCTGAGCAGTCCTACCGGCTCGTGGTGACGGCGAGCGACCTGTCGCGCCAACGGTTGATGTACCTCCCGTGGGACCTGCAGGAGTACGACGTCGACCCCGACACGTTCCCGGTCTCGCGGGCCGTGCGAGCGTCGGCCGCCATCCCGTTCATGTTCGAGCCGGTGACGCTCAAGGGCAGGTACGGCGTCTCGACGCTGGCGGACGGCTCGCTCCTCCGCAGCTATCCCATCGAGATCTTCGATCGCGACGACGGCTTGCCGAGCCGCTGGCCCACGGTCGGCATCCGACTGAGCTCACCGTCGAACGAGCAGGAGCTCGCCAAGCCGATCACCGGCCCGATCTCGATGATCCTGAGCCTGGTCTACACGACGGTCGACTCGACCCAGGTGCGTCACGTCAACGATCCCGCCAACGTCGAGCGCAGCATCTTCGCCAAGCCGAGGGGCATCAAGTGGACCGACTTCGACCTCTCAGCCGACCAGCAGCAGCTCTTGTACGACTCGGGCTACGCCGCCGCCCGCAAGTGGATCGACGAGCACCCCGACGGGATGCACCCCGGCGTCAAGCCCGAGCGACGATCGCATCCATGAGCCGCTCGGCACCGCCGTCGGACCAGGGCAGGAACAGGCTGGGCTCCGTCAGCTCGAGCTCGATGACCAGTGGTGATCCGTCGGCCGCGGTGACCAGGTCGACACGGGCATACAGCAGCCCCGCATCGCGACCGAGGATCTGATCGGTCGCTGCCAGCGCCTGCCTTGCGACGGCGTGCTGGGCGTCGGTGGGGTTGCGCGTCAAGGGGTTCTCACCACGACCGTCGCGATCCTGGCGGACCCCTTCGCCCTTCGCGAGGATCGCGCCCTTGCGGATCGCGTGCGAGAACGTACCGCCGAAGAACAGCATCGCGGTCTCGCCCTCGTCGTCGACCGAGGCGATGTAGGGCTGTGTCATCGACGTACGGCCTGCGGCGACGAGCGCGGCGGAGTGCGCGTAGACGTCATCACGGGAGGTCCACCGCGCGGTGTCACGTGACCCTGCCGAGACTGTCGGCTTCACGACCCACTCGTCGTGCTGGCCGATGTCGTCGCCCTCGGAGATGTCCCAGCGGGTCTCGATGATGGGTACGCCAGCCTCTTGGAGCTGCTGGAGGTAGACCTTGTCGGTGTTCCACCTGATCACGTCGTGGCTGTTGTGGAGCGTCGGCACGGATGCTGCCCATGCGAGGAACTCGTCTCGCCGGTTGGTGTAGTCCCAGCACGAGCGGACGATCACGGCGTCGTAGGACGACCAGTCGACGGCGGGGTCGTCCCAGATCGCGATCTCGGCCTGTATGCCGCGCGTCGCGGCTGCGTCGAGGAGCAGGGGGAGGTCATGGTCCAGGTCACGGAAGTCGGCAGCGGAGGCCAGTGCGATGCTCACGGTTGCATTCTATCGATGAAGCCATGTGCTTGAACCTTGCCAAATGAAGCAAATGGCTTCACTATGAAGGAATGAAGCAAAACACTTCACTCAAGGATGCGGTCCAGTACGCCGTGATCGGCGACCTGGTCGGCTCTCGCGCGCAGGCGTCACGGGGCAAGGCGCAGCAGCACCTGATCGCCGCCCTCGACCTGGTCAACCAGCGGATCCCAGCCCTCCAGGCGCTCGAACCCACGATCGGCGACGAGCTCCAGGGCGTCTACGCCGATCTCCACGGAGCGCTCTACGCCACGGCGCTCGTACGGCTCGCCCTTCCCGAGGACATGGACTGTCGCTTCGGCATCGGCGAGGGAGAGGTGGAGATCGTCGGCAGCTCCGCGTACGGTCTGACTCAGGACGGTCAGGCATGGTGGTCGGCACGCGAGGCCATCGATGACGCCAAGGCGAAGGGGCGCCAGTTCCCGGGACTGCGGACCAGGATCGTGCGTGAAGGATCAGACAAGGGGGACCTGGTGAACGCCTATCTGCTGTGTCGCGACACGATCGTCAGCGAATTCGACGGGCGCCAACGGCGCATCGCGCTCGGCGTGCTCGACGGCAAGAAGCTTGCCCAGATCGCCGCTGACGAAGGCATCTCGACCTCAGCGGTGTCCCAGCGTCACCGCTCCGGAGTCAACGTCCTCGTCGAGTCGATCGCGGAGGTTCCCCGATGACCGTCCTTGCCGTCCTTCTCGCCTCCATCGGAGCGGCTGACATCATCGGTCGTCGCGTCCTGCCCGGATTCGTCGTCGTGATCGCAGGCCTGCTCCTCGTCGGCGCAGGCTGGAACATCCTGTGGCTCGCGCCGCTGCTCGGGATCGCGGTCTTCGTCTGGATCGTCGCGGCGCGCAGCGACTCGTTCGCCGGCATCACCCTGCTCGCGGTCTACGCCATCGTCCTCATCGCGTTGTCCGGCACGCTGACATTCGACGACGTGCCGATCCAGGGCTGGTTCGACGACCTCGCCGTGCCGAGCCTCGCCACGGTCCCGTTCGACCGTTTCGCGCTCGGCATCGGCGTCGTCCTGTTCCTCACCAGCGCCGCCAACGTCGTCGTACGCGAGGTGCTCAGCCTCACGGGCCCGCGTGTCCTCGAGCAGGAGGACGATCTGCAGGGCGGTCGCGTGCTCGGTCCGCTCGAGCGCTGGTTCGTGTTCGCGTGCGCCGTGACCGGCAACCTTCCCGCGATCGCGATCGTCGTGGCAGCCAAGGGCATCCTGCGATTCCCCGAGATCTCCCGCGACAAGCCCGAAGGTCTGAGAGCCGAGTACGTCCTCATCGGCAGCTTCGTGAGCTGGGGCCTCGCACTGGCCTTCGTCCCACTGTTCTGATCCTCACACAGAGGCGTCGACACGCGGTCGTACGCTTGGCGCATGGCATCTGACAACCCCATCGACATCAAACCGCGCAGCCGCACCGTCACCGACGGCCTCGAGGCGACAGCTTCGCGAGGAATGCTCCGTGCGGTAGGCATGGGCGACGACGACTGGGAGAAGCCGCAGATCGGTGTGGCATCGAGCTGGAACGAGATCACGCCGTGCAACCTGTCACTCGACCGGTTGGCCAAGGCGGTCAAGACCGGCGTGCACGGCGGTGGCGGCTACCCGCTCGAGTTCGGCACGATCTCGGTGTCTGACGGCATCTCGATGGGCCACGAGGGCATGCACTTCTCGCTGGTGAGCCGCGAGATCATCGCCGACTCGGTCGAGACCGTGATGATGGCTGAGCGCCTCGACGGGTCCGTCCTGCTCGCGGGCTGCGACAAGAGCCTCCCCGGCATGCTGATGGCTGCTGCACGCCTCGATCTGGCCAGCGTGTTCCTGTACGCCGGCTCGATCATGCCGGGCAACGTCGACGGCAAGGACGTCACGATCATCGACGCGTTCGAGGCCGTGGGCGCGTGCATCAAGGGACTCATCACCCGCGAACAGGTCGACAAGATCGAGCGGGCCATCTGTCCCGGCGAAGGTGCCTGTGGTGGCATGTTCACCGCCAACACGATGGCCACCGCCGCCGAGGCGCTCGGCATGAGCCTTCCCGGCTCCGCCGCGCCTCCGGCGGTCGACAGTCGACGCGACGAGTTCGCCATCGCATCGGGTGAGGCCGTCGTCGGCCTGCTCCGCAAGGGCATCACCGCCCGCCAGATCATGACGAAGGAGGCGTTCGAGAACGCCATCACCGTCACGATGGCACTCGGTGGCTCGACCAACGCCGTCCTCCACCTGCTGGCGATCGCCCGCGAGGCCGAGGTGCCGCTGACGCTCGAGGACTTCAACCGCATCGGCGACAAGGTGCCGCACCTGGGCGACCTCAAGCCGTTCGGCCGCTACGTCATGAACGACGTCGACAAGGCCGGCGGTACCGCCGTGATCATGAAGGCGCTGCTCGATGCCGGCCTGCTGCACGGTGACTGCATGACGGTCACCGGCAAGACGATGGCGGAGAACCTCGCCCACATCACCGAGAAGCTCGACGGCGACGTGATCCGTACGCTCGACAAGCCGATTCACAAGACCGGCGGGCTCACGATCCTCCGCGGCTCGCTCGCCCCCGACGGTGCCGTGGTCAAGAGCGCCGGATTCGATTCCGACGTCTTCCGCGGTACGGCACGGGTGTTCGACGGCGAGCGCGCGGCCATGGACGCCCTCGAGGACGGCACGATCGTCGCAGGCGATGTCGTGGTGATCCGCAACGAAGGTCCCAAGGGCGGTCCCGGCATGCGCGAGATGCTGGCCATCACCGGCGCGATCAAGGGCGCCGGCCTCGGCAAGGATGTCCTGCTCCTCACCGACGGCCGTTTCTCCGGCGGTACGACGGGACTCTGCGTCGGCCACGTGGCACCCGAGGCCGTAGACGGCGGACCCATCGCGTTCGTCAAGGACGGCGACCCGATCGTGCTCGACATGGCCAACCGCACGCTCGAGGTCGAGGTCGATGCCGACGAGCTCGACGCGCGCAAGGTCGGCTGGGAGCCCATGCCGCCGAAGTACACGACCGGTGTGCTCGCGAAGTACCGCAAGCTCGTCAGCTCAGCCGCTGACGGCGCTGTCTGCGGCTAGGAACCCGTGTCCGACATTGATCCCGACGAGCTGGCCGTCGCGCTGAAGGTGCTCAAGGCTGCCGAGCAGCTCATCGAGGACGACCCGGACTACGTGGCACTGCGTCGCGCGTGCGGGAAGTTCTACAAGAACGTCAAGAAGAACCGCCGCCTCGACAAGCGAGCCCAGGTCGCGGCCGCCGATCGGGCGGTCGTGGCCGTGACGGCCACGGGATCACCGACCCGCATCGACGACGAGACCGAGGGCATCCCGCTGGTCTCCAACGCCAAGGGTGCGACGGCGGGCACGCTGCTGGTGCCGAGGGCGTGCTACATCTGCAAGCAGAAGTACACCCTCGTCGACGCGTTCTACCACCAGCTCTGCCCCGACTGCGCCGCGCTCAACCACTCCAAGCGCGATGCCCGCACCGACCTGTCCGGCAAGCGCGCCCTGCTCACTGGAGGTCGCGCCAAGATCGGCATGTACATCGCGCTGCGCCTCCTGCGCGACGGCGCCCACACGACGATCACGACGCGGTTCCCGCACGATGCCGTACGCCGGTTCACCGCGATGCCCGACAGCGCCGACTGGCTGCACCGGCTGCGCATCGTCGGCATCGACCTGCGTGACCCGGCGCAGGTCGTCGGACTCGCCGACTCGGTCGCTTCGCTGGGCCCGCTCGACATCCTCATCAACAACGCGGCACAGACCGTGCGCCGTACGCCCGGCGCGTACGCCCCGCTCGCCGAGGCCGAGAACGCGCCGCTGCCCGAAGGACCCCTCCCGGAGCTGTTGACGTTCGGTCACACCAGCGACGCACACCCCGCGGCCCTCGTCGGCAGTGTCGACTCGCACCCCGTGCTCGCCGGTGACGCCCACACGGCCGAGGAGCTCACCGCGATGGCGCTGACCGCGGGATCGGCCGACCTCGACCGGATCGATGCCGGGGGACTGGTGCCCGACACGGTCGACATCAACAGCTGGACGCAACGTGTGCACGAGGTCGATGCGCTCGAGCTCCTCGAGGTGCAGCTCTGCAACACCACGGCGCCGTTCATCCTCGTCAGCAGGCTTCGACCGTCGATGGCGGCAGCGGAAGCGCGGCGTACGTACGTCGTCAACGTCTCGGCGATGGAGGGCCAGTTCAGCCGCCGCTACAAGGGGCCCGGCCATCCCCACACCAACATGGCCAAGGCAGCCCTCAACATGCTGACTCGCACGAGCGCGGGAGAGATGCTCGAGCAGGACGGCATCCTGATGACCGCCGTCGACACCGGGTGGATCACCGACGAGCGTCCGCACCCGACCAAGGTGCGGCTCGCCGAGGAGGGATTCAAGGCTCCGCTCGACCTCGTCGACGGCGCGGCTCGCGTCTACGACCCGATCGTGCAGGGCGAGGCGGGCACCGACCTGTATGGCGTGTTCCTCAAGGACTACGTGCCGTCCCCATGGTGACGAATGCCGAGCTGCTCCGTGGCCAGTGGCGGTCCCTGCGGGACTGGATCGAGACATCCGGGCTGCTCGACCACTCCGGCCGGCAGAGCGTGCTCGAGGCGTGGAACATCCACGAGCTGGTGACCCACATCGGCCGCTCGTTCCTCGAGCTGTCCGTGCTGGGGCCTGCCAAGGGGGAGTCGCCGATGACCCTGCGGGCCTATCTCTCCCAGTACGGGAGCCTGTCGCGGGAGATCGCCGACGGCACGGCGCAGCTCGCGATGTCGTTCGCCGGTGACGTCCTCGGCGGCATCGACAACTGCGCCCGAATCGGGTTCCGGGCCCTCGACGCGCTGCGTGCTGACGTCGTGCGGACCCCACGGGGGGGCGCGATATCGCGCGACGACTACGTGCTCACCCGCCTCATCGAGCTCGTGGTGCACGGTGACGATCTTGCCCGCTCAGCTCCCCAGGTGGAGCCGCCGCCGCTGCTCGACGCGGCCCTGGAGGCGGTGTCGGCCGGCCTCGCGGACGCCTACCTGGAGGCGGGCGGTGAGGCTCCACATGTCGACGAGCACCTGCCCTGGATCAGGATCGCCACGGGCCGGGTGCCCAGCGACGACGCGTTGCTCCCGCTGCTGTGACCCGCAACGTCCACATGCTGGTACGTAGCGTCTCAACACTTGACCATTACGGCGGACGCGACGAGACTGATCTGCGTGTACGTGGAAATTCTCGTAGTAGACGACTGACGCGATGGCCTGTTCGGCCCCGCGTCTCCCTCGAATGCCTCACGGCCGAGGGATTTTTTTATGCGAACTCACCGACAAGCCACGGGCATACTGAAATGGACAGAAGGATGAACTCATGACCGAGCAGCTCACCGGGGCCCAGAGCCTCGTGCGGGCACTGGAGCAGGCCGGGGTCGACACGATCTTCGGCATTCCGGGCGGCGCGATCCTGCCTGCGTACGACCCGCTCTTCGACTCCAAGCAGATCCGCCACATCCTCGTGCGCCATGAGCAGGGCGCCGGTCACGCGGCGCAGGGCTATGCCCAGGTCACGGGCCGAGTCGGCGTCTGCATGGCGACCTCCGGTCCCGGAGCCACCAACCTGGTCACCGCGATCGCCGACGCCTACATGGACTCGGTCCCGATCGTGGCGATCACCGGCCAGGTGGCGAGCCATCTCATCGGCACCGACGGATTCCAGGAAGCCGACATCCGCGGCATCACGATGCCGATCACCAAGCACAGCTATCTCGTCACCGACGCCGCTGAGATCCCGCGCGTCATCGCCGAGGCCTTCCACATCGCGGGCACGGGTCGTCCAGGACCGGTCCTCGTCGACATCGCCAAGGACGCGCTCCAGGCCGAGACGACGTACGCCTGGCCGTCGGAGCTCGCGCTCCCCGGCTACCGGCCCACGACCCGCCCGCACGGCAAGCAGGTTCGCGAGGCCGCACGCCTGATCGCCGAGTCGCAGCGTCCGGTCCTGTACGTCGGCGGCGGCGTCATCAAGGCCGATGCCTTCGCCGAGCTCAAGGTGCTCGCCGAGATGACCCAGATCCCGGTCGTCACGACGCTGATGGCCCGCGGCGCGTTCCCCGACTCGCACGAGCTGCACCTCGGGATGCCCGGCATGCACGGCACCGTCGCGGCCGTCGCGGCACTCCAGCGCAGCGACCTGCTGATCTCGCTGGGGGCCCGCTTCGACGACCGGGTCACCGGCAAGCTCTCGACCTTCGCGCCCGGCGCCAAGATCATCCACGCCGACATCGACCCGGCCGAGATCTCCAAGAACCGTGCGGCGGACGTCCCGATCGTGGGCGACTGCCGCGAGGTCATCGCCGATCTCGTCGCGATGCTGCAGAAGCAGACCGCCGAGGACGACCTCACGGTCGACTGCAGCGCGTGGAAGGCACAGATGCTCGGCATCAAGGCGAAGTACCCGGTCGGCTACGACAAGCCCGAGGCGGGTCTGGCTCCGCAGACCGTCATCGAGCGCATCAGCGCGATCGCCGGCCCCAACGCGACCTACGCCGCGGGCGTCGGCCAGCACCAGATGTGGGCTGCGCACTACGTCGACTTCGAGCGCCCTCGCCAGTGGCTCAACTCCGGTGGCGCCGGAACCATGGGCTACGCCGTCCCGGCGGCCATGGGTGCCCAGGTGGGCCTGCCCGGTGAGGTCGTCTGGGCGATCGACGGTGACGGTTGCTTCCAGATGACCAACCAGGAGCTGGCGACCTGCGCGATCGAGAACATCCCGATCAAGGTCGCCGTCATCAACAACAGCTCGCTCGGCATGGTCCGCCAGTGGCAGACGCTGCTCTACAACGAGCGCTACTCCAACACCGACCTCAACACGGGCCCGGAGTCGATCGGTGCACGCCGCATCCCCGACTTCCTCAAGCTCGCCGAGGCCTACGGGTGCGTGGGCCTGCGTTGTGAGTCCGAGGCCGACCTGGACGCCACGATCGAGAAGGCGATGTCGATCACCGATCGACCGGTCGTGATCGACTTCGTGGTGGAGCGGGACGCGATGGTGTGGCCGATGATCCACGGCGGCGCCAGCAACGACGAGATCCAGATCGCCCGTGACCTGGCCCCCGACTGGGACGACGAGGAAGTGCTCTGATGCTCTCATCCCTCAGCAGCTCCGTGAGATCTTCCGCGGTCGAGCGGGACGTGCCCCGGCAACCGCCTGTCCAGAATTCCCGACGATCAGAAATCGAGGGCTGACCATGTCACAACACACGTTGTCGGTGTTGGTTGAAAACACCCCCGGTGTTCTGGCTCGGGTGTCGAGCCTGTTCATGCGCCGCGGCTTCAACATCGAGTCACTGGCCGTCGGCCCGACCGAGATACCAGAGATCTCGCGCATGACGATCGTCGTCAACGTCGACGAGCTGCCGCTCGAGCAGGTCACCAAACAGCTCAACAAGCTCGTCAACGTGCTCAAGATCGTCGAGCTCGACTCGGCGACCGCAGTCGAGCGCGAGCTGATGCTGATCAAGGTCCGCACCGACCCGCAGACCAGGGGACAGGTGCTCGAGACCGTGCAGCTGTTCCGCGCCAAGGTCGTCGACGTCGCCACCGACGCCGTGACGATCGAGGCGACCGGTGACTCCGGCAAGCTCACCGCGATGCTCAACGTGCTCGAACCCTTCGGGATCCGTGAGATCGCCCAGTCGGGACGCGTGGCCATCGGCCGCGGAGCCCGTTCCATCACCGACCGCACCCTGCGGGCCGTTCCCGGCTCTCAGGCAGTCTGACCGCAGCGCCCGTTCACGGGCAACACCCAAGGAGAAGAACCCCAGTGGCTGAACTGTTTTACGACGACGACGCAGACCTGAGCATCATCCAGGGCCGCCATGTGGCGGTCATCGGTTACGGAAGCCAGGGTCACGCTCACGCGCTCAACCTGCGCGACTCCGGTGTCGACGTCCGCGTCGGCCTCGCCGAGGGCTCCAAGAGCAAGGCCAAGGCCGAGGCGGAGGGCCTGCGCGTGCTCTCGGTCGCCGAGGCGGTCGAGGAGGCCGATGTCACGGTCGTGCTGGCCCCCGACCAGTTCCAGCGTCACATCTACGCCGAGTCGATCGAGCCCAACCTGGTCGCGGGCGACGCCCTCGTCTTCGGGCACGGCTTCAACATCCGCTTCGGCTACATCCAGCCCCCCGAGGGCGTCGACGTGCTCCTCGTCGCCCCGAAGGCTCCCGGACACACGGTGCGTCGTGAGTTCGTCGCCGGCCGTGGCATCCCCGACATCGTCGCGGTCGAGCAGGATGCCAGTGGCAAGGCGTGGGACCTCGCGCTCTCGTACGCGAAGGCTATCGGCGGCACACGTGCCGGTGTCATCAAGACGACGTTCACCGAGGAGACCGAGACCGACCTCTTCGGCGAGCAGGCCGTGCTGTGCGGCGGTGTCTCCCACCTGGTCCAGGCCGGATTCGAGACGCTGACCGAGGCGGGCTACCAGCCCGAGATCGCCTACTTCGAGGTGCTGCACGAGCTCAAGCTGATCGTCGACCTGATGTGGGAGGGCGGCATCGCCAAGCAGCGGTGGAGCGTCTCCGACACCGCCGAGTACGGCGACTACGTCTCGGGCCCTCGCATCATCGATGCGTCCGTCAAGGAGCGGATGCAGACGGTGCTGTCAGAGATCCAGGACGGCTCGTTCGCCACGCGCTTCATCAGCGACCAGGACAACGGTGGCAAGGAGTTCCTCGAGCTGCGTGAGAAGGAGGCCGGCCACTCGATCGAGGCGACCGGCAAGGTGCTCCGCTCGCACTTCTCGTGGAAGCAGCAGGACGCCGACTACGTCGACGGCCAGGCAGCCCGCTAGCCAGCACGCAACAAGGCCCCGACTCCGCGTAGGGGTCGGGGCCTTCTGCCTGTTCAACTAGAACAGCCGGGGGATCACGATGTACTTCGTCACCGGGGTGATGACCGGCCGCAGACCGGCGAAGCTGATCGTGAAGGTCGTCACCTTGAGCGTCGCGTACGTGATCGGCTTGCTCGACTCGTTGCCTGCCCGGTCGACCGCCTTCGCGGTGAACACCGTGGTCAGCCCCGACGGATGGCTCTCCGTCACGGTGCACGTGTCGATGCCGGACAGGGCATCCGATCCCTGACACGTCGGCTTGGGCAGCGGACCCGCGTACTTCTTGGGATCGGGGGCGTCACCGAGCGAGACGGTCGGCGGGACCTTGTCGATGTCGATGTTGTCGACCGTGACGCTGGCCGTACCTCCGTCTACCGAGGAGATCGTTCCTGTCACGGTCTGGTCGACGGCCGACGCGGTGAGGACGACGGGCGCCGGGCACGAGCCCGCGAGCGGCGATCCCTGCGGTGTGCAGGTGAACGTGACCGTCACGTCGGAGCGGTACCAGCCGCTCGGTGCCTGCGTTCCTGCCACGTCCGCCGTGATCTTCGGGTCGTGCGGCAGCGCGGTGCACACGATGGTGCCCGAGCGCAGCGAGTGACCGTCGGTGTCGCCGTCGTCGGCCCACACGACTTCCTTCTTCCCGTCCACGCAGGTCGATTGCAGCGAGATCGCCAAGCCCTCGTTGTTGATGTTGGGCATGCCGGCAGGGCGGTCGTACGCGGTGTCGATCACAAAGGCGCCGCCGCTGATCTTCAGCTGGGACGTCTTGCCATCGTGTGTGTCGTCGGTGACGGCCCACAGGCGTTGGCGCTCGGGGTCGAAGCTGACGTCGGCGAGGTGCGGGAAGCCGCTGGCCACAGTGGCGAGCCTGGTCGGCGCGCCACCGTCGGACGGGAGGGCGAACAGGTGCAGGTTGCCGCTGTCCTCGACGGCGACGGCGAACACGCCGGTGCCGTGAAGGGGGTAGTCGGCCGGATCGTACGCCTGTCCCGTGTTCTCGTCCTTGAACCCGTTGCCCGTGAGGTACGAGTCCGGGATCCAGGTGACACCCTCGAGGCCGAGGTTGGCGCCGTTGGCCGGGATCAGGCCGGTGACGTCCCACTCGTGCGTGGCCGTGAGGCCCGAACCGTTGGGGTCGTAGCTCAGGATCGAGCTGCGGCTCACACCACTCGCATCGTTGTTGCGCTCCGAGGCGAGGTAGACGGTTCCGTCGGGGCCGATCGTGATGCCCTCGGTGTCGGGCGCGCCCGAACCGTTGGGGTACTTCGGGTCCCTGGGCCAGCCGGCGGCGGGAACCCAGCTTCCGGCCTCGCGCACGAGCTTGAACAGCGTGCCCTTCTTGTTCTGTGCCGCCCACAGCACGCCCGGGTCGGAGGGATCGAAGGCCAGCCCGCTCAGGTCCTGAACGAACGTGCTCTCCAGATCGGATGTGTGGACGACTTGGTCGCCCGGCCACACATCGGTGTTGAGTCCGGGGCATGTGTTGACGGTGCCCTTGGTCGGCGCCACCGTCGTGGTGAAGTCGCCGAGTGCGTCCTTGCAGCGTCCGTACGTGGTGGCCGCGTGCGCGGTCCACGAGTAGGACTCGGCGAGGACGCCGTGTTGGTCGAACAGCCGAGCGGAGTCGGCACCACCGAGGCCGAAGCCGAACCCTGCCTCGTCGAGCACGACATAGCCGTGCGCCGCGATCGACCCGCTGGGGATCGTGTAGCCTGGCTCTCCGCTGTCCTTGAACGTCCAGCCGGTGAGGTCGACCGGAGCATCGCTGACGTTGACGAGCTCGACCCAGTCGCCGGGATCACCACCGCTCGACTCGACCTCGTTGATGCGCACGGGGCTGCAGGCGTTGGCCAGTCCGCGCGTCGACGTCGTCGTCAGCGCGAAGTCACCCGTGCCGTCGGGGCACCGTCCGAACGTGGTCGCGGCGTGCGCCGTCCAGGCATACGTGTCGACCTGCGTGCCGTCCTGCTTGAACAGCGTCACCGAGTCGTTGCCACCCAGGCCGAAGCCGGGGGACTGGGCGATCTCGGTGTAGATCGCGTAGTGACCGCCCACCGGAATCGTGGTGTTGGCAGGCACGACCACGGGCGTCGTGACGTGCGCGGGATCATTGTCGAGGATCTTCCAGCCCGACACGTCGGCGTCAGCCGTGCCCGTGTTGACGAGCTCGACCCAGTCGGCGACCTTGTCACCGTTCGACTCGATCTCGTTGATCTTCACGGTGGGCTCGGCGGGCGGGGCGACAGGGCAGTTGTTGGCCGCGCCGGGCGTCTGCGTCACGTTGAGCTTGAGCTCGCCGGTGCCGTCGGGGCAACGTCCCCACGAGGGGTCGAGGTGGGCGGACCACGAGTACTCGGCGACCAGCGTCGAGCCGGTCTTCAGCTTGACCAGGTCGGCGCTGCCCAGGCCGAACGGGAAGTTGGTCCCGTTCACGAGGGCGAGGTAGCCACCCGGTGCGATGACGGTCGGCGTGGTCGCGATGACAGCAGGTGCAGCGGCCGAGTCCTCGAGAGTCCAGCCGTTGATGTCGATCGGCGCGGAGCCGGTGTTGATCAGCTCGACGTAGTCGGCCGGGACACCCTGCGACGACACCTCGTTGATCTTGATGTCGGTCGGGCTGCCCGGGTTGGGCTCGGAGGGTGCGCCGCCCAGCGTGCTGGTGCCGGGCGAGCCGATGAAGCCGCCGGCCGACACCGCTGACGACTCGGCGTCGCCGGCGGTGGATCGGGTCCAGGTGCTTGCCTTGTTGAGGCCGAGGTTCGCCGCGCTGGCCCAGGCGCTGGCGGTGTCCGTTCGCGGACCCTTCACGTCACCCGTGCCCTGGTCGTTGTAGGTCAGGCGGTCGACGAGCGCGCTGGACGCGTCATAGATGTTGATCTCGTCGGAGCGGCCGAGGTTCTGTGTGTTTCCGCCGACGACCTTGACGGTTGCAGGCAGGTTCCACTCCGTACGGAAGGCAGAAGCCGTCGCCTCGCTGAGGATCACCGACTCGCCGGGCGTGACGTTGCCGAAGGCCGAGAGGCTCACGCTCCCCGGCGTGCGCGCACTGTCTGCGAACGACCATCCGGTGAGGTCGTGGCTCTCGCTGCCGATGTTGGTCAGCTCGACGAACTCCGAGCCGTTGTACTCCCACTCCGTGATGCGTATGTCGGCCGAGCCGGCAGCGTTCGCGCTCTGGGAGAGGGACATCACGGTGATGCCGGACAGGGCCAGCATCACGGCGGGGAAGACTGCAGCAGTTCTGCGTACGCGCATGGGTTCCTCGGGTTCCGTGTAGGGGTGACCCGAAGATGGCAGCGCCGCGAGAACTCTCGGTGAACGTGAGTCAGAGCAGGGGCGAACTCTTGGTCAGGCGATCAGCTCGAGGGTCTTCGACCGGGTCGACCGGTCGGTTGCCCGGCCCGGTCCGCGCACCTCGTCATGGGCCAGCCGCAGGCGCGAGACCGCCTCGGTCAGCGTCGCGGGGGACTGCGTGTAGGGGAGGCGCAGGTGCTTCTCGCCCGCCGAGCCGGCGCCGGTGAAGAACCGGGGACCCGGCGTGAGCAGGAGCTCGTGGCGCGCGGCCGCAGCCGTCAGCTGCGACGAGATCCGGTCGGGCAGGGTGACCCACAGGCTGAGACCGCCGGACGGGCAGTGCGCCTCGAAGTCCGGGAGCTGCCGCGCCAGCTCGCCCAGCAGGTGGTCGCGGCCGGCCCGCAGCGTGGCGCGGCCCGCGGCGGCCGTCTGTCCGCCCTCGATCAGCAGCTCTGCGAGCACCAGCTGCTCGAACGCCGCGCTGCCGAGGTCGAGGGTCATGCGTGACTGGATCAGCGGCATGACGAGGTCACGAGGGGCGCGAACCCACCCGACCCGCAGTCCACCCCAGAAGAGCTTGGAGGCCGAGTCGACCAGCACGGCCCTGGAGTCGTACGTCGCGTATGACGGCGGCAGCTCCACGCCGTCGAGGTTGACCTCGCGCAGCGACTCGTCGACCACCGGCACCACACCATGGCGCTTCAGCTCGCGCGCCCAGGCGCCGCGCTCGCTGTCGCTCATGATCGCGGCGGTCGGGTTGTGGAAGTCGGGGATCAGGTAGGCGAGCCGATGGCGTGAGCTGTTCAACGTCGCCGCGAGGGCGGCGGGATCCCACGGGGTGTCGAGCATCGGCAGCGCCGAGAGCCGGCCGCCGACGGCGGCAAGTGCTTCGTGCGCGTGGGGATAGCTGGCACCCTCGACCACGACCCGGTCACCGGGGGAGAGCGCGGTGTGCGCCATCAGCGAGACCGCACCCTGTGCGCCGTTGGTGATGACGATCTGGTCAGGGTCGGTTGGCAGGCCCCGATCGGTGTAGCGCTGGGCGAGGAGCTCGCGCAGGACCGGCAGCCCGTCGGGAAGGTAGCCCGTCGTGGCGAGAAGGCCGGGCAGCTTGGTGACGGCGGCCTCGAAGGCCCGGCCGAGCCCCGCCGGCCCGGCGGGCGCCGAGTAGGTCAGGGCGATCGTGCCCTCGCCGTGGGGGGTCAGGATCATGCTGCTGGCGCTCGACGCGGCGTACGGGACGTGGACGACACTGCCCGAGCCCTGCCGCGAACGCAGCAGTCCCGAGGCACGCAGCTCGGCATAGGTACGGGTCGTCGTCGTACGGCTGACACCCAGTGCTGTTGCCAGCTCTCGCTCACTGGGCAGGCGGCTGCCGTCGAGGACGCGGCCGTCGACGACGAGCAGCCGGATGCCCTCGGCCAGCCCGCGGTAGGCAGGGCCCTCTGACGCGTACGGCTTCAGCAGCGTGGCGAGTCGGGTGGCGGAGATCGTCATGGACATGAGGCCACTCTTTCACAATTGGCTATGTATTGGATAGCCAATCTCCGGCACGATGACGTCATGACCATGATCCTCGTCCTCGTCGGGCTGCTCGCCCTCGCGGCGATCCTCGTGGCGCTCGCCCGTACGATCGCCAACGACGGACTCGGCACCCGCCCGACGCCGCGCAGCCACCCGGAAGAGGTGGGCTCATGGATCACGCAACAGCTTTCACGATGACGCGCCTGACCGAGCGTCTCGGCCGACTCGTCGTCGGGCTGTTCCTGTATGGCTTCACGATGGCGATGATGGTCGAGTCGACGCTCGGCCTCGACCCGTGGGACGTGTTCCACGAGGGCGTCGCCACGCAGGTGCCGCTGACGTTCGGTCAGGTCGTCATCGTGACGGGTGCGGTCGTGCTGCTGCTCTGGATCCCGCTCAAGCAGGTGCCCGGGATCGGTACCGTGCTCAATGTCATCATCATCGGCCTGGCAGCCGACTTCGGGATCGCACTGATCGACCAGCCCGACAACATCTGGCTTCGGGGACTGCTCCTCGTGGGCGGCGTCGTGGGCAACGGCTTCGCGGGCGCGCTCTACATCGGGGCACAGCTCGGGCCCGGCCCGCGGGACGGGTTGTGGCTGGGCCTGGTGCGCCGTACCGGCCGCAGCGTGAGGTTCTGGCGGACCACGATCGAGGTCACCGTCCTCGCCGTCGGCTTCCTGCTCGGCGGCACGGTGGGCGTCGGAACCGTGCTCTATGCCCTGACGATCGGGCCGATCGTGCAGTTCTTCCTGCCGCTGACACATGTCGACGTCTCGGCCGGCAAGTTGTCACAACCGGTGCCAGACTGACCAAATAGGGGATAGGTTCTCGCAAACGGCCAATCTGTGTGGCCGCTGGACGCTTCGGGGGCCCCGCATGGTTCAGGACGTTGTTGGCAGAGCTCGACGACTTCCGCCCGAGCTCGCCCTGCTGCGCATCACCAATGCCCGCCACCGACTTCCTGCCGTTCTGGGCACCGGCTTGCTCGTCATGCTGGCGCTCGGCGTCATGATCGGTGGCGGCATCTTCTCGCTGGCGGGCAAACAGGCCGCGACGATGGCCGGCCCGGCCGTCATCGTGTCGTTCGTCATCGCGGCGGTGGTGAGCCTGCTCGCGGCGTTGTCGTACGCCGAGCTCTCGTCCACGATCCCGACGGCGGGGAGCGTCTACACCTTCGCGTACGTCGCCTTCGGCGAGCTGTGGGCGTGGATCGTCGGCTGGGCCCTCGTGCTCGAGCTCCTCGTGGCCGCCGCGGTGGTGTCGCGGGTCTGGGCTTCGTACTTCACCGCCACGATCGACGGGTTCGGCATCGGCGTCCCCACCTTCCTCGCCGAGCACTCGAAGGATTCGGAGGGGACCGGGTGGATCGCGGCGGCCCTGGTGATCGTCCTGGCGCTCCTCGTGATGACCGGCGCGAAGCTCACGGGTCGTGTGCTCGCCACGATCGTGTCGCTCAAGCTTGTGGCAGTGGTGCTCGTGATCGCGGTCGGCGCAACTCACGTCAAGACAGCCAACTACTCGCCGTTCATCCCGCAGTCGAAGTCCGTGGACGGCGGATCCACGGTTCTCCAGACGATCATGGGATCCAGCGAAGTGTTCGGCATCTTCGGCATCTTCACGGCAGCGGGCGCCATCGTCTTCGCGTTCATCGGCTTCGACCTGATCGCCACAGCAGCGGAGGACACCAAGGACCCGCGCCACTCGATCCCGCGGGCGATGCTCGCGTCGATCGGCATAGTCAGCGTCCTGTACGTGGCCATGGCCACCGTTCTTGTCGGCCTCAGGCCATTCGGTGAGCTCAACACGGCCGCTCCCGTCTCGGACGCTCTCCGCGCGGCGGGCGCGCCAAGCTGGAGCGCCAACGTCATCAACGTCGGCGCACTGTTCGGCCTCACCACCGTGGTGCTGGTCGTGCTGATCGCCCAGAGCCGCGTGCTGTTCGCGATGGGCCGCGACGGGCTGCTGCCCAAGGGTCTCGCCAAGGTCGGGGTGGGTTCGTCTCCGTCTCGGGCTGCTTCGCTGGCTGGCGTGGCCGCAGCGGTGCTCGCCCTCGACCCCGGCACGATGAAGCGCGCTGACCTGCTCGTGCTCGGCACGCTGTTCGCCTTCGCGTTCTGTGCGGTCGGCGTCATCCGGCTTCGCAGGTCCGAGCCGGACCTCGAACGCGGCTTCCGGGTCCCGCTGGTCCCGCTCGTCCCGATCCTCTCGCTGCTCGCAACCATCTGGTTGTCGTTCAACCTGACGTGGACCAACTGGCGTGACTTCGCGATCTGGATGATCGTCGGCCTGGTGCTCTACGTGGCGTACGGCCGCGGTCACAGTGTGCTCGGCACGCGTGACGACGAGCCACCGCCGCCGGCAGCGTTGGTCGAGCTCGAGGCGCCCGCCGTACGACCGCCTCGGCCGCCGGGCGCGCATCGCGCCTAGGTCACTCGTCGCGGACGATCCGCAGCCGGCGCTCCGTGGGGAGAGGCGGGTCAGACACGACCCCGTGCTGCGGGACGTGGGGATGGCCATCGGCCACCACGAGCAAGCCACAGGCATGGGCGGCGTTGACGAGAAGGACAAGCAGGTCGTACGTACCGGGCTCGTCGGAGTCGACCATGCTCCGATGCACCTTGAGCGTGTCGGCAGGAAGGTGTCTCATCTGCGCGATCGACGTGCGTCCGGTTCCGAAGTCGTCGATCGTCACGCAGATGCCGGCCTCGCGGAGGGCGCTCAGGGTCTGGGTTGCGCTGGGAACCTCCACCAGCGCCATCTCGTTCACCGCAACGGCAAGTCGGTGGGGCGCGAGATCGGCATCCACCAGTGCGCGGCGTACGTCCTGCAGCAAGCAGGGCGAGGTGAGCAGCGGCGTGGAGACCGGAACCGTGACCGTGAGGTTGCCGTACGAGATGGGCTCGGCGGCCGTCAGGGCGGCGAGTCTGGCCGTGGCGCCCGTCAGCACCCACCGATCGACGGCACAGGCCAGCTCGGCTGACATCACGGCGGGCGGGACCTCCGTGAGGTCCAGGGGCTCACCGTCAGGTCGGTTCCATCGCACCGAGGCCTCGTAGCCGTCGAGCAGCCCACTGGGCAGCTCGACGACAGGCTGCAGGTGGATCTCCAGATCGCCGGCCTCGAGCGCGTCGCCCAGCTCTGCCTCGATCGCGGTCCGATCGGCCAGCTCGGACCGTCCCCGGTTGTCGAGCTGCTGGATCTGGCCGCGACCTGCGGACTTCGCGCGTCGCAGAGCGGTCTGGGCCTCGAGCAGGAGTGTCTCGGCGTCGGTGCCGCAGTCCTGGCTCGTGGTGGTCCCGATGCACGCGGTGACCTCGAGTGCGCCGCCGGGAAGGAGTATGGGTTCGCTGATCGCCTTGATCAACCCGTCGGCGAGCTTGGCGGGCTCGTGGCCTGACGACACCGACTCGATCAGCGCGACGAACTGGTCACCACCCAGGCGCCCCACCGAACCGACGCCCCGGGCGGCCTCCTGCAGCCGGCAAGCGACAACGCGCAACACCTCGTCGCCGACCGTGTGACCGTGCTTGTCGTTGATCCCGCCGGTGTCGTCCAGGTCGACCACCATCAGACCGACGGGCGTGCCGCTGCGCCGTCCGCGCCGGAGCGCGGCACCGATCAGCTGTCGCAGGTGCACGCTGTTGGCGACGCCGGTCAGGGAGTCGTGGGAAGCCTCGCGCAGCAGGTCCTGCCTCAGCTGGTCGCGCTGCCGGGTCGTCTCGCGGATCTCCTCGATGTCGAAGGCCATCCTCCACACCACCAGCAGGGTCAGCGCGCATGCGCCGCCGACAATGACCCACGTGTCGACATGGACGCTCTGCACCAATCTGGCGACCACCAGGGTCGGCACGATCAGCATGGCGGCGGCCACGGCGGCCAGGGGACGGAACGAGAACGGACGAGCGCGTGGTCGGGAGACGGTCGACAGCTGTCCCATGGTCGGGTGCAGTGCCGTGGCACCCCAGAGCACATACGACGCAAGCCACAGCACGTCGAGGGCGTTGGTGTAGTCAGACGATGGGTCCACCGCGAAGAACGTGTCCGCGATGAGCACCAGGCCCATGGAGGCGACCATCAGGCGGAATGCGGGCGAGCGTTCACCCCGATCCGTCACCAGGCGGATCACCAGCGCCAGCAGTAGCACGTCACCGATCGGGTATGCCGTCGCGACGGCCCGTTCGACCAATGACAGGTTGGTGTTGTCGACGATCGGGTCAGCGACGAAGACCCAGGACAGCAGGCCGAGACCCACCGTGACGATCAGGCTGTCGATCAGGCCCGGAACGTCACGCTCGCGCCGTCGGCGGGCGATCATCAGGACGAGACCGGCGCCGAGGAACGGATAGGCCAGCAGGTAGGCCACATCCGCGATGGAGGGGGACTGGGTCATGTCGAAGGTGTCGTACAGGACGTCGCCGATGAACCACGTGCCCTGTCCCATCGCGAAGAGGTACCAAGGCAACCGGTTCGCCGGCTTGTTGGCCCACAGCCCGACGAGGATCGCCAGGACACCAGACAGGGCAACGGCCTGGTACAGGAGGACCGTCGGCTGGAGGGCGTACAGCGCGATCACCACCACGCTGACAAGCAGGTACGCCCGGTACATGGGGCAATTCTGGCGCATTCGTGTGGTTGACGTGCGCGTTCGAACGGACGACGGTCGCGGTCGTCAGCGGCGTGTGGCGATGATCAGGGAGGCGTCGACGTCGATCAGCATCTCGACCGCGGCAAACCTCTCGTCGGTCAGCCACCGCTCGCGCACCGTGTCGACGCGTCCCTCGACGATCGGGGGCCAGAATGCCGACGGCTCGAAGTCATCGAGCACGGCGATTCCACCAGGCTCGAGGAGATCGGCGAAGACGTCGATGAACTCCATGACGTCGCGCACGTCGACGAACACCAGCGAGAACGGGGCGTACTGCTCCAGCGTCGACCAGTCACCGGCGATGACGTCGACGTTCGGGGTCTCGGCGAAGATCTTCTGCACGTCCTCGGCGAGGGCAGGATCGAGCTCGGCGCTGACGACCCGCGCGTCCTTGGGCGCACCGCTCGACAGCCATGCCGAGCCCACCCCGCAGCCCGTGCCGAGCTCGGCCAGCGTTCCCGAGCGCGACGCCGCGAGTGCAGCGAGCAGACGGCCCGTCTCGTTGCGGATCGAGGTGATGAAGCCGCGTTGACGCGAGAGGTCGAGCGTGGCCGAGACGATGTCGGGTACTTCAGCTGGCGCGCTCACGCGGACAGTCTCCCACGACTGTCGACTTCATCTCGTGGACCGAGATGGTGTGGCCGAAATGCGTACAGGCCGACGTCCGTGGGCTTAGGCTCGTCACATGCGGAAGCAGCTCGTAGTAATCGCTTGCCGCGGCAGGGCCTCTTAGGGCCACCCCTGCCGCGGAGTTTCGGCGTTGGCCCGCCGTTCCGCCGCAGGGATCCAGATCACGACCTGATCTGTTGATGCATCTCTTCTTCCTTTCCGGATGATCTCCGGTCTGGTGTCCGGTGGAACGGCGGACACCGAGACCTCGCGGCGATCAACCAAGGAGAGAAACGATGGAACCGCACTTGATGGAGTGGGGCCCGGCGCACCTGCGTGACGAGGCCGAGCTCGAGCTCGACGACCGCCCCGACGACAACTGAGTCGTACCAGATATCAAGACGCCTGTTTCAGATCATGAGACGGTGCACCTAGGATGCATGCATGAGTCGCACGAATTCCAGGCGAGTGGTCAAGCTTGCCGTCATTGCCGGTGACGGCATCGGTCCCGAAGTCACCGCCCAGGCCCTCAAGGTCCTCGACCTGGTCGCCGCAGAGCACGATGTCGCGTTCGACAAGACCGAGTTCGACCTCGGCGCCAAGCGCTGGCACGCGACCGGCGAGGTCCTGCCCGACGCCGAGCTCGAGTCGATCCGCACGCATGACGCGATCCTGCTCGGCGCTGTCGGAGACCCGACCGTGCCGTCCGGCACCCTCGAGCGCGGACTGCTGCTCCGCCTGCGCTTCGAGCTCGACCACTACGTCAACCTGCGCCCCTCCAAGATCTACCCCGGCGTTCCGACTCCGCTCGCCGATCCCGGCGAGGTCGACTTCGTCGTCGTGCGTGAAGGCACCGAGGGCCCCTACGTCGGCAACGGCGGCGCCATCCGGGTCGGCACCCCCCAGGAGCTGGCGACCGAGGTCAGCGTCAACACGGCATATGGCGTCGAGCGTGTCGTCCGTGACGCGTTCGCCCGCGCCCAGGCGCGCCCGCGCAAGAAGCTCACCCTGGTCCACAAGAACAACGTGCTGGTCCACGCCGGCCACCTCTGGACGCGTACGGTCGACGCCGTCGCCAAGGAGTTCCCCGAGATCACCGTCGACTACCTCCACGTCGACGCGGCGACGATCTTCCTCGTCACCGACCCCGCGCGCTTCGACGTCATCGTGACCGACAACCTGTTCGGCGACATCCTGACCGACCTGGCCGCCGCCGTCACGGGTGGCATCGGGGTCGCCGCCAGCGGCAACATCAACCCCTCCGGCACGGCTCCGAGCATGTTCGAGCCGGTCCACGGGTCCGCACCTGACATCGCCGGCCAGTCCAAGGCCGACCCGACCGCGGCGATCCTCTCTGCCGCGCTCCTGCTCGACCACCTCGGGCTGCCTGAGGCCGCGTCGCAGGTCACCGAGGCGGTCGAGGACGACATTGCTTCACGTGGCACCACTCCCCGCAGCACGGAGGAGGTGGGAGAGGCCATCGCCCAGCGCATCGCTGAGGCACGCGTGGCCGGGGGCGTAAAGGTCGGTTAACGACCATTTACCCTTCGACCACGAAAGCAGTATCGTGAAAACTATGACGTCCAAGCAGTTCGCGGCCACCTTCGAGCGCAACTCCGCAGCCAAGTCCACGGCCGAGCGCGAAGCGATCCTGGCCGACCCCGGTTTCGGCAACCACTTCACCGACCACATGTTCATCGCCGAGTGGACACCCGAGACGGGATGGGCCGACGCGCGCGTCGTGCCCTACGGACCGTTCTCGCTCGATCCCGCCGCCGCAGTCCTGCACTACGGCCAGGAGGTGTTCGAGGGGCTCAAGGCATACGTTCACGAGGACGGCTCGGTCTGGCTGTTCCGTCCCGAGGCCAACGGCGAACGCATGCAGCGTTCCGCACACCGTCTGGCGCTGCCGGAGCTGCCGGTCGACTGGTTCCTCGGGTCGATCGAGGCACTCATCCGGGCCGACCACGAGTGGATTCCCTCGGGCGGCGAGAAGAGCCTCTACCTCCGTCCCTTCATGTTCGGCTCCGAGATCTTCCTCGGTGTCCGCCCGAGCCAGCACGTGACCTACTCGGTCATCGCCTCGCCCGCGGGTGCCTACTTCGCCGGTGGCGTCAAGGCCGTCTCGATCTGGCTGTCGACGACCTACTCCCGTGCTGGGGCTGGCGGGACCGGCGCGGCCAAGACGGCCGGCAACTACGCCTCGAGCCTGCTGCCGCAACAGGAGGCGATCGAAAAGGGCTGCGCCCAGGTGGCCTTCCTCGACTCGGTCGAGCAGAAGTGGGTCGAGGAGCTCGGAGGCATGAACCTCTACTTCGTCCATGCGGACGGCTCGATCGTCACTCCGTCCTTGTCGGGCTCGATCCTCGAAGGCGTCACCCGTGACTCGATCCTCACGCTGGCTCGCGATCTGGGCCACGAGGTCATCGAGCGTCGCATCAGCATCGATGAATGGCGTGAAGGTGTCGCCGACGGCACGATCACCGAGGTCTTCGCCTGCGGTACGGCTGCCGTGGTCACGCCGATCGGCTCGCTCAAGTGGGACGGCGGCGAAGTCGTGACCGGTGACGGCGAGGCGGGCAAGATCACGACCGACATCCGGGCCGCTCTGGTGGACATCCAGTACGGTCGCGCGGCCGACCGGCACGGCTGGATGCAGCAAGTCAAGATCGACTGAACTTGCTGTACTCGCCAGTACAGTGATGCCGCTCACCCAGGTGGCCTCGAGGTGGCCTAAAGTCGGGCGTTGAGGCCCACCGTCGTGCCTCACGCACTGGAGGCGCCACATGTCCGTTGTCACGCGTACCGAACACGATCTGATCGGTGACCGCGAGATTCCCGCCGACGTCTACTGGGGTGTACACACCCTGCGGGCGTTGGAGAACTTCCCCATCACCGGCGTGCAGATCGGGGTGAGCCCGTTCCTCGTGGAGTCGCTTGCCGCGGTCAAGCAGGCCGCCGCAGCTGCCAACCACGACCTGGGCCTGCTCGACGACGAGCGTTATGAAGCCATCCGCGGCGCGTGCGAGGAGATCCGCCAGGGTGCGCTGCACGACCAGTTCGTCGTCGACGTGATGCAGGGCGGCGCCGGCACCTCGACCAACATGAACGCCAACGAGGTCATCGCCAACCGGGCACTCGAGCTGATGGGGCACAAGAAGGGCGACTACGCGACGCTCCACCCCAACGAGCACATCAACCTCAGTCAGTCGACCAACGACGTCTATCCCACCGCAGTCAAGATCGCGATCATCCTGGCGACCCACTCGTTGCTGGAGGCGATGGAGGTGCTTGAAGGGTCGTTCGCGGCGAAGGCCGACGAGTTCCACGACGTCCTCAAGATGGGTCGCACCCAGCTCCAGGACGCGGTGCCGATGACGCTGGGGCAGGAGTTCCGTACCTACTCGCTGATGATCGGCGAGGATCGCGCCAGGCTGTCGGAGTCGGTGATGCTGCTGCACGAGATCAACCTCGGTGCGACGGCGATCGGCACGATGCTCAACGCGCCTGAGGGTTACGTCCCCGCCGCGTGTGGCCATCTCGCACAGCTGACCGGGCTCCCGCTCGAGAGCGCCGTCGACCTGATCGAGGCGACGCAGGACTGCGGCGCATTCGTCCAGCACTCCGGCACCCTGAAGCGCGTCGCCACCAAGCTGTCCAAGATCTGCAACGACCTGCGTCTGCTGTCGTCGGGCCCGCGGGCCGGCTTCAACGAGATCAACCTTCCCGCTGTCCAGGCCGGATCCAGCATCATGCCCGGCAAGGTCAACCCGGTCATCCCCGAGGTCGTCAACCAGGTCGCGTTCCAGATCATCGGCATGGACGTCACGGTGTCGATGGCGGCGGAAGGCGGCCAGCTGCAGCTCAACGCGTTCGAACCCGTCATCTGCTACTCGCTGTCCGCGGGGCTCTCCCGCCTGCGCGAGGCGGTGCTCGTGCTCGCGACCCGGTGTGTCGACGGCATCACGGCCAACGCCGAGCTGTTGCGTGCCGAGGTCGAGAACTCGATCGGCCTGGTCACGGCGCTCAACCCCTACATCGGGTATGCCGCCGCGACCGAAGTGGCCAAGGAGGCGCTGGCAACCGGTCGCGGCGTCGCCGAGCTGGTGCTCGAGAAGGGACTCCTGCCGCGTGAGAAGCTCGAGGCGATCCTGCGGCCCGAGACCCTTGCCAACCTCGCGCCCAGGGCACGAGAGAAGCCCTAGAAGAGCGCGTCGCCCGGGCTGGTCATGACCTCGACGGTCAGGGCCGGCAGGGCGGGGTCGTAGTCGATCAGCACGTCGACCCCCTTCTGGTCCGGGCCCGACTCGCCGCCCTCGTAGCCTGCCGTGATGTCGCCGAGGGTGACGCGGGCCGGTCCGACCGGGTCGTGCTCCGGCCACTCCTCGAGGAGACGGTGCACCAGGCCGACGACGACCATGTCGTACATGCGGCGCTCGTCCTCGGGCACGCCGCGCACCACGACCTCGGGGAGGCCGACCACGTTGAGGCCGTGGGTGCGGATCGTCCCCAGATCCTCAAGGTCGTACTCGAACGTGAACATCGCGGCGGCAGGTCGCGGGTGAGGTGCGGGCACCTCGACGATGCGGGGCGTCTGCAGGTCGACGATCACTCCGTCGTGGCGCATCGCGAGCTCCACCGCTTCCTGCAGGGCCTCCTCGGCGGCAAGTCGCGCCGCACCCGGCCCCACGGTGCGCGACACCATGCGCTGGTGGGGGAGCTCCTCCATGCGGTCGAGGTCCGGCACCGTACTGCCGCGAAGACGCAGCAACGCACGGTCGGGGAGGGGCACGAGATCCTCACGGTCCAGCGGTTCGGCGGTCAGCACGACGTACGCCATGGTGACGACGTTCGGCACCGGTACGGGTCTGGCGCTCATAGATGGCTCAGTCTAGACTGACGGCTATGACGATCATCTCGATCATTATCGACAGGCGCGCCGGGCTCTAGAACCACGCCCGACGCGCTGCCTCCCATTGCCATGGGGGGCATTTTTTATGAGCGCGACTTGTGAGATGACGCGATGACACGACGAAGGATTGACCAGTGACGGCAGGCAAGCAGAACGTGAGCGACTTCCACGTCTACGACACGACGATGCGCGATGGCGCCCAGCAGGAGGGGCTCAACCTCTCGGTGCAGGACAAGATGCACATCGCCAAGCACCTCGACGACCTCGGCGTGGGCTACATCGAGGGCGGCTGGCCCGGATCGAACCCCAAGGACACCGAGTTCTTCGCACTGGCTGCCAAGGAGCTCGACCTGAAGCACGCGACGCTTGCCGCGTTCGGTGCGACACGTCGAGCCGATGGCGTCGCGGCTGATGATGAGCTGGTGGCTGCGCTGCGCGAGTCCGGAGCCTCAGTCGTCACGCTGGTTGCCAAGAGTCACGACCGCCATGTCGAGCTGGCGCTCCGTACGACACTCGCCGAGAACCTCGCGATGGTCCGCGACACCGTCAGCCACCTGCGCGCGGAGGGGCAGCGGGTGTTCGTCGACCTGGAGCACTTCTTCGACGGCTACCGTGCCAACCGCGACTATGCGCTCGAGGTCGCAGCCACCGCGGCTGACGCCGGTGCCGAGGTCGTCGTGCTGTGCGACACCAACGGCGGCATGCTCCCGCACTGGGTCGGCGAGATCGTCACCGATGTCGCCACGACAGGTGCACGGCTCGGCATCCACGCCCACAACGACACCGGTTGCGCCGTCGCCAACTCGATGGCTGCGGTCCAGGCCGGCGTCACCCACGTGCAGGGATGCATCAACGGCTACGGCGAACGTACGGGCAACGCCGACCTCATCACCTGTGTCGCCAACCTCGAGCTCAAGCTCGACCTGCCGGTGTTGCCCGAGGGCAGGCTCGCCGAGGCCACCCGCATCGCCCACGCGATCTCGGAGATCACCAACTACCCGCCGTCGGCGCGCCAGCCCTACACCGGTGTCTCGTCGTTCGCCCACAAGGCGGGGCTGCACGCCAGTGCGATCCGCGTCGACCCCAACCTCTATCAGCACATCGACCCGGCGCTGGTCGGCAACGACATGCGCCTGTTGGTGTCGGAGATGGCCGGGCGCGCGACGATCGAGCTCAAGGGCAAGGAGCTCGGCTTCGACCTCGCCAACGATCCAGCGCGGCTCGCCCGCGTGACCGACAAGGTCAAGCAGATGGAGCAGGACGGCTACACGTTCGAGGCAGCAGATGCGTCCTTCGAGCTGCTTCTGGCCGAGGAGATGGAGGGTGCGCGGCCGTCGTTCTTCGATGTCGAGTCGTGGCGCGTGCTCGCCGAGTCGAGCCGCGGCACTGCACTCAACGGTGATGGAGCGGTGGCGGAGGCGACAGTCAAGCTGACCGCCGGGGGAGTGCGCCTCGCCGTGATCGGCGAGGGCAACGGCCCCGTCAACGCCCTCGATCACGCGCTGCGCCAGGCGATCGAGCAGGTCTACCCCGATGTCGCCCGGTTCCACCTGATCGACTTTCGTGTACGCATCCTCGACCAGGGACACGGCACCGACGCCATCACCCGGGTCCTGATCGAGACGACCGACGGCAAGGACGTCTGGGTCACGGTCGGCGTCGGCGCCAACATCATCGAGGCCTCGTGGGAGGCGCTCGTCGACGCGTTCACCTACGGGCTCCGCAAGCACGGCGTCACCCCTCGTATCGACCACTGACTAGCGTTGTGGCATGAGAGCACGCCGGGCTGCCATGGTCCTGCCGGTGCTGATCACGTTGTTGGTCGGCGCCGCGGTCGGCGGGCTGTTCGTGCTGCAGAACCAGCAGCAGTCCGACCAGATCGCCGATGCCGAGGCGATCGGGCAGGACTACCTCTCGGCTGCAGCGGCGTTCCGCACCCGGGTGTCGAAGGCCATCAAGCGTGCCGACTCGACGAAGGTCGATGAGATCAAGCAGGCGCTCGACACCGCTACCGCTCACCCTCCCAAGCTGTCCGGCACCTCTGCGTACGGTCGGCAGCACTCCTCGACCTATCGCGAGGCGATCGACGTGCAGTCGACGCTGCTCGGTCCGTACAAGGAACTCAGCGTGACGCTTGAGGAGGCCAAGGTCGCCGAGACGTTCATCGCCGCGGCGCGCAAGGTGCTCGAGCTGCGGGCGACCGACTACGTCGGCAGCACGATCCTGACCAGCAGCGATGCCGTGCGCTCGAAGCTGATCCCCGCGTTCGTCAACGCGCGGGACACGTTCGCCGACGTGCCCGTGCCGAAGGGCCAGCGGGAGCTTGCCACGACGATCACTGATGCCGTGCAGTACGTCGTCAACCAGGCGACGACGCTCGCCGACCGCGTCGACGCCAACCAGAGCTTCTCGTTCAGCTACTCCGAGCGGTTCCAGACCGCAGCCGACGCGCTCAACGACTACGCGACGACCGTCGAGGGCGATGTGACCGAGGCGGTCAACCGCGTCATCGAGACGGACTAGATCGCGGGACGCACCATGGGGGTGTGCTGGATGCCGGCCTCGTCGAAGTCGTCGCCGGAGCGTACGTAACCGAACGACTCGTACCACCGCTCGAGGTGCGACTGGGCGTTGAGCACGATCTCGCGATCACCCCACAGCCGCGACACCTCGGCCATGAGCTGGCCGGAGAGCCCCTTGCCGCGCTGGTCCTTGCGGGTGCAGACGCGGCCGACGTGGATGCCGCCGTCGTCGTACGCGCGCAGGTAGGTGGTCGGTCCGTCCGCGTCGGCGAGCCACAGGTGCGTCGTCGTGGGCAACAGGTCGCGGCCGTCGACGTCGGTGTCCTCGACGTGCTGCTCGAACGCGAACACCTGGTCGCGGATCTTCCAGATGTCGTAGACGTCCTGCGCCGTCAATGCATCGCCGGCAACCATGCGAATGCTCATGCGCACGAGTTGCAGGTGCCGAAGATCTCGAGCGTGTGCGAGACGCCCGTGAAGCCGTTCTCGTCGGCGATCTTGTCGGCCCAGCGCTCGACGGTCGGGCCCTCGACCTCGACGGTACGGCCGCAGGACCGGCACACCAGGTGATGGTGGTGACCCGCGCTGCACTGGCGGTAGAGCACCTCGCCGTCATCGTTGCGCAGCGCGTCGATCTCGGCAGCGTCGGCGAGCACCTGGAGGCTGCGGTAGACCGTGGACAGGCCGACGGACTCGCCGCGCTTGGTCAGCGCGTCGTGGATCTCCTGCGCGCTGGCGAACCCGTCGAGGTCGTTGAGGATCGCCTCGACGGCGCGCCGCTGGCGGGTGCTGCGGGGTGCTTCGACCATGTGTCCTCCTCAGGCCAAATCTACTTGTGGGTGCCGGCTGCGCAGGCGCCTGGCCAGTGCCCCGGCGAACGCCGCGACGCCGAAAATCGCGAGCGCGATCAGCACGATCGTGGGACCGGGCTGGGTGTCGACCTCGTAGCTCGTCACCAGGCCACCCAGAGCGGCGATGAGCCCGATGCCCATGGCGGCGAGGTGCGTCGTACGGAAGCTGCGGGTCAGCTGCTGCGAGGCGGCGACGGGAACGACCATCAGCGCCGACACGAGCAGCAGCCCGACGGTACGCATCGCGACGGTGATCGTGATGGCGGCGAGGATCGCGATGAGGATGCTGTAGGCCCGCACCGGTACGCCGCTGACCCGGGCGTGCTCCTCGTCCTGGCACACCGCGAACAGCTGCGGTGACAGGCCGATCGACAGGGCGATCACGAGCAGGCCGAGCACGGCGACGATCACCAGATCGGTCTGCGACACCGTGGTGATCGATCCGAACAGGAAGCTGTTGAGGGTTGCCGCGTTCTCGCCGGCGAGGTTGGCGATGAGGACGCCGCCGGCAATTCCGCCGTAGAACAGCATCGCGAGGGCGACGTCGGCGCTGGTGCGGGCATACATCCGGAGCAGCTCGATCACCACGGCACCGATGGACGCGACGATGACCGCCGTGATGATCGGCGCGACCCCGGTGAGGAGGCCGAGGGCGACACCCGTCAGTGCGACGTGGCCGAGCCCGTCGCCGAGCAGCGCGAGCCGGCGCTGCACCAAGAACGTGCCGATGGCCGGCGCGGCGAGACCTGTGAACACCGCGGCGACCAGCGCGCGACGCATGAACTCGTAGTCGAGGAGCTCGTACATCAGATGACTCCTTCGCCGGGCACGCTGGGCTGCCGTTGCGGGGTGTCGTGGTGATGGACGTGCGCGTGGTCCTCGTGGGCGACTCCGTCGACGGGACCCTCGTACGCGACCGTGCCCGCCTCGAGCACGACGGCGCGGTCGATCAGCTGGCGTAGCGGTCCGAGCTCGTGTGCGACCAGGAGGATCGACGTGCCTTCCATGACGAGTCCACCCAGGAGGTCCGCGAGGACCAGCTGGTTTTCGTGGTCGACCCCCGCCGTCGGCTCGTCCATGACCAGGAGCTCCGCCTCGGTGGCCAGGGCGCGGGCGATCAGCGCCCGCTGCTGCATGCCGCCCGACAGATCGCTCAGCGCAGAACGGCTGCGGTCGGCGAGCCCGACGCGCTCGATCGCGGCGGCGATGGCGGCGGCGTCCTTCGCGGAGCGTCGGCCGAAGTAGGGGCGATAGGCCAGGCGGCCACTGGTGACCACCTCACGTACCGTGGCCGGCACTCCCGCGACGGCCCGCGACCGCTGGGGTACGTAGCCGAGGCGATGGCGTTCCTTGAAGTCCGCCAGGGGAGTGCCGAACAGCTCGACCGAGCCCGCTGCCAGCGGGACCAGGCCGATTGCCGCGCGTACGAGTGTGGACTTGCCCGAGCCGTTGGGGCCGAGCAGGGTGACGAACTCGCCGGATGACACCTCGAGGTCGACCTGCCGGAGGACAGGTCGACCATCGAGGGTGACAGTGACGCCGTGCGCCACGAGGGGTTTGGTCATTGACAGGAGTTGGCCTTCTTGAGGATGGCGAGGTTCTTGTCCATGAGCGTCAGGTAGGTCTCATCTGACGTCTCGTCGGACAGCCCCTCGATGGGATCGAGCGTAGCGGTCGTGGCACCCGTCTCCCGGGCGATCGTGTCGGCGATCGCCGGGCTCACCAGCTCCTCGGTGAAGATCGTCGTGATGCCCTCCTTGCGCACGAGCTTGGTGATGTCACCGAGCTGGGCCGGTGACGGCTCGTTGGACGGGTCCAGCCCGGCAATCGGCACCTGGGTCAGGTTGTAGCGCTTGGCGAGGTACTGGAACGCGGCGTGGCTCGTGACGATCGTGCGACGCTCGCAGGTCGTGAGGCCGTTCGCGAACGCGGTGTCCAGCGCCTCCAGCTTGCCGATCAGGGCATCGGCGTTGGCCTCGTAGTCCGAAGCATGATCGGGGTCGATCGACGCCAGGCGCGATGAGATGGCCTTGGTCATCGTGATCATGTTGGCGGGATCGAGCCAGGTGTGCGGGTCCTCGTCGCCGTGGTCGTGGGCATCTTCCTCGTGCCCCTCCTCGTCGCCGTGGTCGTGGGCGTCCTCCTCCTCTGCGCCGGGCTGCGCGGGAAGCACCGTGAGCTCGGCATCTGCGTCGACCGTGGCGCCCTTCGGCCGATCAGCCTGCTCGACCGCCTGGTCGACAGCCGCCTGGAAGTGCTTCTCGAAGATCACCAGGTCGGCGTCCTGGACCGCGGCGACCTGCTTGGGCTTGAGCTCGAGATCGTGCGGCTCAGCGCCCGGGGACGTCAGGTTCTGCACATCGACGAAGGAGCCCCCGACCTGCTCGGCGACGTACGCGAACGGGTAGAACGAGGCGACGACCGAGGTCTTGCCGTCGTCCTTCGCGTTCGCGCCGCAGGCGGCAAGGAGGGCGACGAGCGGCGCGGCCGCGAGCAGGGCGAGTGGCTTCTTCATGACAATGATTCTCAACTAGATGAGAATCATTGTCAAGACGAGATCAGCCGAGGCGTGCCCCGGTCTCGGTGTCGAAGACGTGGATCGCCGTCGGGTCGCTCGGTGCGAGGAAGATCTGCTCGCCCTTGGTCGGCGGCTTGCGCCAGTCGACGCGGGCAACGATCGTCTGACCGTCGACACCGGCACCACCGACATCTGCACGCCCATAGACGTACGCATCGGCGCCGAGCTCCTCGACGACGTCGACCTCCAGCGGGAGGCCCGCCGTGGCGAGCTCGAGGTTCTCCGGGCGTATGCCGAGCGTCACGGTCGACGTTGCTGCACCGGCAAGGGTGTCGCGTGACACGGGTACGACGGTGTCGCCGAACCGTACGCCGCCGTCGGTGACCGGCAGCTCCATGAGGTTCATGCTCGGCGAGCCGAGGAAACCCGCGACGAACAGGTTGCTCGGGCGGTCATACATCTCACGCGGGGAGGCACACTGCTGCAGGACGCCGTCCTTGAGCACCGCGACACGGTCGCCCATCGTCATGGCCTCGACCTGGTCGTGCGTCACGTAGACCGTCGTGGTGCCGAGACGACGTTGCAGCTGCGCGATCTGCGTACGGGTCTGCACCCGGAGCTTGGCGTCGAGGTTGGACAGCGGCTCGTCCATCAGGAAGACGCGGGGTGATCGGACGATCGCGCGCCCCATGGCGACGCGTTGGCGCTGACCACCCGACAGTGCCTTGGGCTTGCGGTCGAGGTATTCGGTGATGTCGAGCATCTTGGCGGCGTCGGCGACGCGTTCGGCGATGTCGCTCTTGCTGGCGCCGGCGATCTTGAGCGCGAAGCCCATGTTCTCGGCAACCGTCATGTGCGGGTAGAGCGCGTAGTTCTGGAACACCATCGCGATGTCGCGATCCTTGGGGGGCAGGTCGGTGACGTCCTGGTCACCGATCAACAGGCGCCCCTCGTCGACCTCTTCGAGGCCGGCGAGCATGCGCAGGGAGGTGGACTTGCCACATCCGGAGGGTCCGACGAGGACGAGGAACTCGCCGTCCTCGACGTGCAGCTTGAGCTTGTCGACTGCGGGTCGGTCCTGGCCCGGGAAGATCCGGGTCGTCTTGTCAAAAGTGACACTTGCCATGAGAGGTTGCTCCATTCACCGGCAGGTACGTGCCGGACGATCCGTGTGGATGGAAAAGGGTCGAACGTATTCGGTTGTGGAGTCAGTATGCCTGCCAACCAGGTTTGTTGGCAGCCGCGAAGCGGTAGTAGTCGGCGAGCCGGAGTCCGGTCGCTGCGGGTTCGTCCACGACCAGGGTCACGTACGGGTGCAGCTGGAGCACGGATGCGGGGCAAAAGGCGCTCACCGGACCCTCGACCGCGGCGGCGACGGCCTCGGCCTTGGTGGGACCCGTGGCAATCAGCACGAGGTGGCCGGCGTCCAGGATCGTGCCGAGCCCCTGCGTCAGCACATGGTGCGGCACGTCGTCGACGGAGTCGAAGAACCTGGCGTTGTCGTCGCGGGTCTGCTGCGTCAAGGTCTTGACCCGCGTACGGGATGCCAGCGACGAACCGGGCTCGTTGAACCCGACGTGCCCGTCGGTGCCGATGCCGAGCAGCTGTACGTCGATGCCACCGGCATCACGGATCGCGACCTCGTAGCGGGCCGCTTCGGCCGGTATGTCGGCTGCCTCGCCGTCGGGGCCGTCGACCCGGTCGAGGTCGACATGGTCGATGAACTCGCGACGGATCACGGAGTGATAGGACTCGGGGTGGCCCTGGGGGAGGCCGACGTACTCGTCGAGCAGGAATGCCCGGGCGCCGGCGAAGCTGAGATCGCCGGCCGCGTGGCGCGCGA
Organism: Aeromicrobium panaciterrae; assembly: GCF_039537165.1. GTDB lineage: Bacteria > Actinomycetota > Actinomycetes > Propionibacteriales > Nocardioidaceae > Aeromicrobium > Aeromicrobium panaciterrae. The sequence goes on from NZ_BAAAZZ010000002.1 coordinate 2,721,795, forward strand.
TCAGCTCGCGATAGACCGGTAGCGGCGACGATCCGGTGGCGAGCCCGAGCACGGCTCCCGGACGCACGTGGTGGGCCATGACGTCGGCCACGAGTGCGCCCGCTGCGGCCTCGTCCGCGACGATCACGACCTCCATGCGGTGCCCTCCGGTGCAGGGGCGTCGGGTGTTCCCAGCAGCGCGGCGCCGAGTGCGCCCGCCGGGTAGTCGGACGGCAGCCACCTGACGCGGTCGGCGATCGCGGCGAGCCGGCCGAGCGACGTGCCCTCGTCGGAACGCAGGTCGGTGAGGATCGCGTCGCGAAGGGCCGGCGTCGCCGACACGACGCCTCCCGTGACGAGGACGTACGAGACGTCGAGGCCGTACGCCAGCAGGCTGATCGCCTTGGCGATGCCGGCGGTCAGCTGGTCGCGGATCCGTGCAGCGTCGGGGTCGGTCTCGGCGGCGGTGAAGAGCTCCGCAGCCGTGCCGTCCCACTGGCGGCGCAGCCCGCTGCCGGAGGCGTAGAGCTCGAGGCATCCGCGTCGACCGCACGGACAGACGGGACCGGCCGGGTCGTGCACGAGGTGGCCGATCTCGCCGGCCATGCCCCGCGAGCCGTGCCGCAGCCTGCCATCGAGCAGGAAGCCCGCCGCGAGGCCGGTGCCGACGTTGAGGAGCGCGAGGTCGTCGACCGTCGAGCCCTGCTCCCGCAGCCACTTCAGCCCGCCGAGCGTTGCCGTCTTGACGTCGTTCTCGACCGTGACGGGCACGTCGGCGACTCGCTGGGAGACGTGGCCGGCGAGGTCGAGCGGTACGTGGTCGAGCCCGAGGTTGACTGCATGCGTCACGCTGCCGTCGTGCACGATGCCCGGAACTCCGAGCCCGACTCCGACAACCTCATGGCCGTCGGGCAGGGCGGCCTCGAGGGCCGCGATCATGTCGACGGCGCTGGCGACCACGCCATCGGCTCCCCGTCGAGTCGTGTGGGTGATCTGGTCGCCGATGACGTCGTGGGTGTCTGCGGAGACGGCGACACCGTGCACCGTGGTGCCGCCGATGTCGAGGCCGAGCCGTGTCTTCATCGCGGCGCCCTGAGCGCGTCGCCGAGGGCGTCGGTCAGCACGGCGGCCGACCCGTACGTGCGAATGACTCGGTCCCGTCCCTCGAGCTCCGGCCCGGGCCAGCCGAGCTCGACGAGCACGGCCTCCGGGTTGTCGTCCAGCTGACGCTCGATCCAGTCCCACACCTGTCGCACGGCACCCGCTCGGCGTACGACGATCGCGACTTCTCCCGGGAAGCTCGGCGCAGCCTCCAGCGTCGCGGGAGTCAGGGTGATCGTGTCGCCGCCGACGTCGAGCATTCCCCAGGACGTGTCGCCGACGGCGGGATTGGTGCCCGTGTCGATGCGTACGACGGTTGCCGGGCCGGTGAAGCGCGGTGCGGCCGAAGCGATCGCGGCGGCGACCTTGGCGGCGTGAGCGCGTCCGGCGGCGATCACCTGATCGGTGTCGTCGCGAACAGGCAACGCGCCCCATTTCGTACGGAGGGCCGCGACGCGTGCAGCAGCCTCGGCCAGGCGCTCGACGGTGACGCTGCCGTCGTTGACAGCGGCGCAGACCGCATCGACCGCTTCGGTGATCAGGCTCGGCTCGTCGGTCGGTTCGGGACCCAGGCACAGCAGGTCGGCTCCCGCGGCGAGTGAAAGGACCGCCGCACCGCCGATGCCGTGGATCGCGCTGGCGCCGGCCATGTCGAGCGCATCGCTGACGATCACACCGTCATACCGCAGCTCGTGGCGGAGGAGATCGGTGAGCACTGCGCGGCTGAGCGTCGCCGGCTGGTCGGCGTCGAAAGCCTCGAGGACCACGTGCGACGTCATGATGCTCGCCGCGTCGAGGTTGGCGGCGAACGGGACCAGCTCACGCGCGCGTACGACGTCGGCGGAAGCGGTGACGTGGGGAAGGCCGATGTGCGAGTCGGTCACGGTGTCACCGTGCCCCGGGAAGTGCTTGATGCAGGCGGCGATGCCCTGGGACGCGAGACCCTCGACGTACGCCGTGGTGTGCCGCGCGACCAGCGCCGGATCGCTGCCGAAGCTGCGGGTGCCGATCACCGGGTTGCGTGGATCGCTGTTGATGTCGGCGCTGGGTGCGAGGTTGAGCCACACGCCGATGCCGGCGAGCTCAGCCCCGATCGCCGCGGCAACCGATCGCGTGACGTCGACGTCCTCATGGACACCCAGTGCGGCGTTGCCGGGATAGGGGTTGCCGTCGCGCATGTGGAGGCGCGTGACGTCGCCACCCTCCTCGTCCAGCGCGAGCACGGCGGTCGGCTCGAGGTCGCGTACGGCGCGGGCCAGGTCACCGACACCGTGATCACCCAGGTTGTTTCCGTACAGGCAGATGCCGGCGAGGCCTTCGGCGTACGCGCCCGCCAGCCAGTCCGGGACAGTCGGTCCGGCAAAGGCTCCGAGCATGACTCCGTACGCGAGCCGTCGTACGCGGGCGTCGCCGACCTCGTTCATCCCTTGACCGCCCCGCCGACCATGCCGGACGTCATGCGGTTCTGCACGATCATGAACAGGACGATCACGGGCACGGCGACCAGCGTCGCACCGGCCATCACCGCGGGCCAGTCGACCGCTTCGTTCGACACGTCGGAGAGACCACGCAGCCACAGCGGGAGCGTCCGGTTGGACGGGTCCATCACGACGACGGCAAGGGTGTATTCGTTCCACGCCTGCAAGAACCCATAGACGCTGCTCGCCACCAGGCCGGGAGCCAGCAGGGGGAACGTGATCGTGAAGAACGCCCGCGTACGGCTGCAGCCGTCCGTCATCGCGGCCTCCTCGAGCTCGAGCGGGATGCCGTCGACGAAACCGCGGAGCATCCACACCGTGAAGGGCAGGATCAGCGCCGTGTAGAGCAGGCCCAGGCCGATCGCACTGTTGTAGAGACCCCACTCGTTGAGCATCTTGTACTGCGAGATGAACAGGCCTTCCGGCGGAATCATCTGGATCGCCAGCACCGTGAAGATGAACGACTTGCGGCCCTTGAACCGGAATCGCGAGATGGCGACAGCGGCGACGAACCCGCACACCGTGGCGGCCGCGACCGCGAGAAGCGTGACGGTGAGGCTCAGCTTCAGCGAATCGATGAACGACTCGTTGAACACCCGGTCGTACGCGGCTGCGGCGAAGTCGGGCACGAACGGCGGGTTGGGGGATCGGAGCTTCTCGGTCGGCTGGAACGAGCTGTTGAGCACCCAGTAGACGGGGAACGCCCAGATCAGCGCGATGCCGATGGCGATGAATCCCCAGAGGCGACGGCGGGCGTTCATGAGGCATCCTCCGCGAGCAGGCGTCGGACGTACCGGAACGTGAGGGCGAGCGTGAGAACCAGGACGAACATCGAGAGCGCCGATGCCGAGCCGTAGTCGCTCTGGCCGATGCCGAGCGTGTAGATGTAGGTGCCCATCAGGTGGGTCTGGCTCACCGTGCCGCCGACCTTCTGCAGGAAGTCGATCTGGGCGAACACGCGGAGGTCCCAGACGACCTGGAGGAGCATCACGATCGTCAGGACCGGCTTGATCGTGGGGAACGTGATGTGGCGGAATCGCTGCAGAGCCGTGGCCCCGTCGAGGTGGCTGGCCTCGAGCGTCTCTTCGGACACCTGGGTGAGTGCCGCGTACGTCGTGAACGCGACGAACGGCACGCTCATCCAGATCACGATGACTCCGGCGACGGAGAAGAAGGAGAGCGGCTCGATGAGCCAGTTGTGGTTCTCGAAGCTCGAGAAGCCGAGGTTCTTGAGGGTCCAGTTGATGACGCCGTAGCGGGTGTCGAACAGCCATTGCCATGCCGTCATCGCGGCGATGACCGGCATGGCCCAGGTGAGCAGCAAGCTGATCTGAAGTGCCAGACGCGGACCGGTGCTGACTCGCTTCATCAGCAGCGCGAACAGCGTGCCGATGAACATCGTGACGCTGGCGCACACCGCGCAGAAGATGAGCGACCGGGTCACGACGGTCCACATCGCCCTGTCGGTGACGAGGTCCTGGTAGTTCTGCAGACCGACCCACTCCGCGGGCTGACCGAACTGCTGCGCCCGTCCGAACTCCTGGAACGACAGGATCAGCTGACGGCCGAGCGGGTAGCCCATCGCCACGATGAGCACCAGGATCGTCGGGACGATCAGCAGGTAGGGGCCGCGGTTGCGGGTGATTCGCGGTGAGCTCATGCCGATCCTTCCTGGCCTCGTCGTGACGTAAAGAGACAAAGTGGGGCCCGCGGTGGCCCGCAGGCCCCACTCTGTCGCGTCTTGCGGATGTTGCCGAGTGCTACTTGTTCAACATCGTGTTGAGCTTGGCGTCAGCAGCCTTGGCGGCATCTGCCGGGTCGTCGCCACGAGCGATCGATCCGAAGAACTCCTCCATGACGCTGGCGCTCTCGACCGCTGCCCATTCAGGCGATGCGGGGGTGAGCTTTGCGGTTGCTGCCGCAGCAATGGCCGCCTTTGCGAACTCGTCATCACCCATGAGGGAGGTGAACTTGTCGTTGGCCGGGCCGAGGCCGTTCTTGGCGAGCAGCGTCTGGTACTCGTCGCTGTAGATGAGCTTGAGCACGTCGAAGGCGCCGTTCTGGTTCTTCGACTTGGCCGAGATGGCGATGTTCGAGCCACCGGCGAAGACCGGAGCGGCTCCGCTGTCGACACCGGGCAGCGGGAAAGCGCCGAGGTCCTTGGCCTTCTCCTCAGGAACGCTCCAGCGCGCCCAGCTCGGTGCCATGAACATGGCGGCTTCGCCGTTGTTGAACGGGACCCACGGCTCGGCGTCGAGGCCGTCCTTGGGGGCGAGAGTCGCGTCCTTGTACAGCTCCTGCACCTGCTTCAGGCCGGCCTGGGCCTCGGGCGCCGACAGCTTGGCGACCCACTTGTCGCCGTCCTTGACCGCGATGTCACCACCGTTGGCGAAGATCCAGCTGATGCCGTTGCGCCAGTCCTGCCCCGGGAGCCAGAAGCCCGAGGTCTTGCCGGTCTTGAGCTGCGTCGCGGCCTTCTGGAAGTCGGCGAGGTTGGTCGGCACGTCGATGCCGGCATCTGCGAACGCCTTCTTGCTGTAGAAGATGTAGCGCGAGCCCCAGTAGTAGGGAACCGCCGAGACCTTGCCGTCGTACGTGCCGGCCTCGACGAAGCCCTTGGGCCCGATGTTGTCGCCCAGCTCGTCGAGCTTGTCCGTCAGGTCGGTGAAGGCTCCGACGCTGGTGAACGTGGGGGACTGGGTGTTGCCGACCTCGACCACGTCGGGCGTGTCCTTGCCCTGCAGCGCGGTGTTGAGGCGCGGCATGAGCTCGCCCCAGTCGATGTGCGTGACCTTGAGGGTCTTGCCCGGGTGCTGCTTGGAGTACTCGGTGACGAGCCACTCCTCGAGGGGCTTGGGCGTGTCTTCCTTGCCCGCAAGCCACAGAGTCACGGTCTTGGACTCGTCGGCCGCCGGCTTGTCGTCGTCGCTGCTTCCGCATGCGGCGAGCGCGGTCAACGCCATGGCTGACGCCACGGTCGCTGCCGCGATCTTGTTGATCTTCATCGATTGTCCTCTTCTCGGGATGTACACGGTGTTGCAGGCACAGTTCTCAGGTTTCGACAGGTCACACCACCCCTAGCTCGCGGTAGCGCACCAGCGCCGCCGCACCCGTGAGTACGAGCTCGTCGCGCATCGGGACCAGGCGCACCTGGACTCGCTGGGCGACGAAAGGAAGGGTCTGTTGGGCGAAAGCGCCGCGCACGGAGTCGAGCAGGGCACCTTCGAGCAGCTCCGCCGGGCCGTAGAGCACGACATCGGCGATGCCGAGCGTGGTGACGACGGGCGTCAGAACGGTGGCGAGCTTGAGTCCGACATCGCGTCGGGCATCGTCGTTGTCGAGCTGCTTGAGTGCAGGCGCCGACAGGAACGTCTCGAGGCAGCCGCGGTTGCCGCAGGCGCACTGGCGGCCGTCCGGGTCGACGACGACGTGGCCGATCTCGCCTGACGACTGGAGCGGTCCGGCGAGTGCCCGGCCGTCGATCATCACACCGCCACCGACACCGGAGCCGATCATCAGCAGCAACATGCCCTGGTCGTCGCCGGCGCCGAACGCGCTCTCGGCGACCGCCGCGACGTTGGAGTCGTTGCCGGCGTGGACCGGAAGGCCCAGCGCCGCCGACAGCTGAGCGGCGAGGTCGAGGTTGTCCCAGCCGAGGTTGGGGGCGATGACGACAGTCCCGTGGGTGTCGACGATGCCCGGCGTGCCGATGCCCACCCCGAGGATGCGTCGCGGCGTCGCGTCGCGAAGGTGCTGGGCAAGCGCCGCGATCGCGGCGATGTCGTCGCCGCGGCTGAACGCGACCTGCTCGCGTACGAGGATCAGGCCGCCGAGGTCGACGACCGCGCCGCTGAGGACGCCATCGGCCGACAGGTCGAGGGCGATCGCGACGGGCGCTTCCTCGGAGATGCCGACGAGGGTGGCCGGCTTGCCCATGTGGGTGCCGGGGCGGGTGCCGAGCTCGACCAGGAATCCCTCGTCCATCAGCTCGGAGACCAGGTCGGAGATCGTGACACGGGTGAGCGAGGTCTCGCGGGCGAGGTCGGCGCGGCTGCGTGCTCCGTCATCCACGAGCTGCTGCAGGATCAGCGCGCGGTGGTGACGGCGGGCGTCGCCGGGAAGCACCTTGCCGACCGGCCGTCGGCCGGCCGTCGTCCTGCGTCGAGGCGTCTCGTTGATCTGCGTCACATAGTTAATAAAGCGTACTAACAAAGTCGGAGTCAAGAACTTCGGGTGACAAATCGGTGTACGCCGGGTCGCCCGCTGCGATTCGTACGACGGCGGGCCGATATCGTGGCGGCTTCACCCGGGCGTACGTCGTCACGACGACGGACACAGGCCCGCCGACAACCAGCCGGAACGGAAACACCCATGGCATCGACCGTCGACAACGTCATCAGCCTCAGCAAGCGCAGGGGATTCGTCTACCAGTGCGGCGAGATCTACGGCGGCACCAAGTCCGCCTGGGACTACGGCCCGCTCGGCGTCGAGCTCAAGGACAACATCAAGCGCCAGTGGTGGCGCTCGATGGTCCAAGGCCGTGACGACGTCGTCGGCCTCGACTCGTCCGTCATCCTGCCGACACCGGTGTGGAATGCCTCCGGCCATCTCGCTGCGTTCGTCGACCCGCTCGTCGAGTGCCAGAAGTGCCACAAGCGCTATCGCCAGGACCACCTCCAGGAGGCGTACGCGGAGAAGAAGAAGCTCGATGATCCCGACGCAGTCGGCATGGAGCTGATCGTCTGCGAGAACTGCGGCACCCGCGGTGAGTGGACCGAGCCGAAGATGTTCAACGGTCTGCTCAAGACCTACCTCGGTCCGGTCGAGTCCGAGGAGGGACTGCACTACCTGCGCCCGGAGACGGCCCAGGGCATCTTCATCAATTTCGCCAACGTCATGACGACGTCGCGCAAGAAGCCACCCTTCGGCATCGGCCAGATCGGCAAGAGCTTCCGCAACGAGATCACGCCGGGCAACTTCATCTTCCGCACGCGCGAGTTCGAGCAGATGGAGATGGAGTTCTTCGTCGAGCCCGGCACCGACGAGGAGTGGCACGAGACCTGGATCAAGACCCGCATGGACTGGTACACCGGCCTCGGCATCAGCCCCGACAACCTGCGCCTCTACGAGCACGCGCAGGAGAAGCTGTCGCACTACTCCAAGCGCACGGTCGACATCGAGTACCGCTTCGAGTTCCAGGGCTCGGAGTGGGGTGAGCTCGAGGGCATCGCCAACCGTACGGACTTTGACCTCAAGACCCACAGCGAGCACTCCGGCAAGGACCTGCAGTACTTCGACCAGCCCAACAACGAGCGCTGGACGCCGTACGTCATCGAACCCGCCGCCGGCGTCAACCGCTCGATGATGGCGTTCCTGATCGACGCGTACGTCGAGGAAGAGGTGCCCAATGCCAAGGGCGGCACCGATACGCGCACGGTGCTCAAGCTCGACCACCGGCTCGCACCGGTCAAGGCCGCCGTGCTCCCGCTGTCGCGCAACGAGGACCTGTCGCCCAAGGCCCGGGCGCTGGCCGCCGAGCTGCGCGGGTTCTGGAACGTCGAGTTCGACGACGCCCAGGCGATCGGCAAGCGCTACCGCCGTCAGGACGAGATCGGCACGCCGTTCTGCATCACGGTCGACTTCGAGACGCTCGACGACGACGCCGTGACGATCCGCGAACGCGACACCATGACACAGGAGCGCATCCCGCTGGATCAGGTCGCGGGTTGGCTCGCGGCGCGTCTGCCTGGTTGCTGACACGACAGTGGGCGACAATCGGCAGGTGCCGACACTCAAGCGTCCGTCCCTGATCGTCGCCGCTGTCGTGGCAGCGTTCCTCGTCCTTTCCGCCTGCGGCGGCTCGGACGCCAAGGACGAGGGAGTGCCGGTCCCCAAGGGCTTCGACGTTCCCGACGGTGTCACCCTGACGGCGGGCGGCACGACGTTGACCGAGGACGAGTCCGCGAGCGTCGTCTACCAGGTCGGCACCTCAGCGGCGAGCGCCATCACGGTCACCGTCACACAGGTGGCCAAGGGCACGATCGACGACTTCAAGTTCTTCTCGCTCGACGAGGCAAGCAAGCAGGCTTCGCCGTTCTACGTCAGCGTCACGGTCAAGAACGAGGGGCCGGCCGGTCTCGGCGGAGCCGCGCTCCCCATCTACGCCCACGACGACAGCAACACGATCTTCCCGCCCAACGAGCTCGTCGGCAATTTCCCGCCGTGCCCGACACCGTCCCTGCCGGCGACCTTCCTGCCGGGCTCGGAAGCCAAGCTGTGCCTGGTCTACCTGGTGCCCAAGGGCAAGGCGCTGCAGTCCGTCGACCTCCAGACCGGCTCCGCCAAGGACGCCATCACCTGGACTCCCTGACGACGACGGGTGACACCTGTCATGGGGGAGTAGTGACGGTACGACGAGGGCCCGGCCACGTCTGAGCCGCATCGTGGAGGCATGAACTCCTCCACCCCGGCCGTCAGCATCGACGGCGTCGTCAAGACGTTCGGCACCGTGACCGCCGTCGACGGACTCAGCCTCGAGATCCAGCCCGGCGAGGTCGTCGCATTCCTCGGACCCAACGGTGCCGGCAAGACCACGACGGTCGACATGATCCTCGGCCTCTCCCAGCCCACCTCGGGCACCGTCACGGTGTTCGGAGGGGACCCGCGTCACGCCATCGCGCTCGGCCGCGTCGCGGCTGTCATGCAGACCGGCGGACTGCTCAAGGACTTCACGGTCCGCGAGACCGTTGAGCTCACCGCGTCGCTGTTCCGCCCAGCACGGCCCGTCGAGGAGGTGCTCGAGCGCGCCGGCATCCTCGACATCGGTGACCGCCTCGTCGGCAAGGCGTCAGGCGGCCAGCAGCAACGACTGCGTTTCGCGCTTGCGCTGCTCTCCGACCCCGACCTGCTGATCCTCGACGAGCCGACCACCGGCATGGATGTCCAGGGACGTCGTGACTTCTGGGACGCCATCCGCTCGGACGCCGCCCGCGGCCGTACGACGCTCTTCGCGACGCACTACCTCGAGGAGGCAGATGCGTACGCCGATCGCATCGTGCTGGTTCGTCGCGGCAAGATCGTCGCCGACGGCACCGCAGCCGAGATCAAGGCGCTGTCCGCCGGCCGTACGGTCCGCGCGACCCTCGAGTCGCCCGACACCGCCGCACTCGCCAGGGTCGAGGGCGTCGAGTCCATCGACGTCCGCGGCGAGTCCGTCCTGATCCACGGAGCCGACAGCGACGCCATCGCGCGCTACCTGCTCAACCACACCGCAGCACGCGACCTGGAGATCACGTCGCGCAACCTCGAAGAGGCATTCGTCGCCCTGACCGGCGACGACGCCCAGGCAACCGCACGTCCCGAAGGAGCACTCGCATGAGCACGACTGTCGACGTTCGCCGCATTCCTCCGTATGGCGGCTTCTCGCTGAAGTTCGTCGCCCTCGAGGCGCGACGCATGATGCGCAACAAGCGCGCCATGGTCTTCACGCTGATCATGCCGAGCGCGTTCTTCCTGCTGTTCGGCACCGACTCGTCCTACAAGACGGAATCGGCCGGACACGGCAATGTCACGGCGTACGTCATGGTCAGCATGGCCGTGTACGGCGCCATGATCGCCGCGACCAGCGGTGGCGCGATGGTGGCCACCGAGCGCGCCCTCGGCTGGAGCAGGCAGCTGCGGCTGACCCCGCTCAACCCGTTTGCGTACGTCGCCGTCAAGGTGCTGATCGCGATGGCGATGGGTGTGGTGTCGATCGTCGCGGTCTTCATCGTGGGCAACCTGGTCGGGGCTGACCTCCCGGTCGGCCGGCTGCTGCTGTGCGGTGCCATCGGCTGGGTCTGCACGCTGGTGTTCGCGGCGTTCGGCCTGTTCATGGGCTACCTGCTGCCGAGCGAGAACGTCATGCAGATCCTCGGCCCGGCGCTGGCGCTGCTGTCGTTCGCGGGTGGTCTGTTCGTGCCGCTCGACAACATGAGCGAGGTGTTCGCGACGATCGCGAAGTTCACCCCGGCGTACGGCGTCGGCGTGCTCGCCCGCTCACCCTTCGGTCATGACGGCAGCATCGCCCTCGGCGTGATCAACGTGCTCGCCTGGACGGCGATCTTCGTCGCCGGCTCCGCATGGCGCATGAGCAAGGACACGCAGCGCGTCTGATGACTACGCTCGATCGCGTGACCACCCCTCGGATGGACCCCCAGGCCGACCCCTTGGACCGTGCCCGCTTCGGGCGCCTCCTCGGGGCCGGCATCTGGCTGTTCTTCCTCGGCAACCCGCTGGGTGAGCTGCTCAAGAACGACAACCTGACCGAGCGCTATTCCGGGCTGGTAGCCCTGGTCGTCTTCGTGCCCGTCTACCTGCACGGGCTGAGCCGCATCCCGCACTTCCACATGAAGCAGCAGTACGCGTTGGCGTGGACCTACATCGCGATCCTGTTGGCGTGCTTTGCCGTGATCGTCCCGGGCGCCGGTGACCAGTCGATGACGTGTCTGGTGTTCATCGCGGCACTGGCCATGGCGATCCTGCCGACCTGGCAGGCGTTCACCGTGGTCGGCGTGCTGTTCGTCGCCATCACGTACGCCGACTTCGGCATCGACGGCTGGGCGGCGCACGGCAACAACTTCGCCGTGCTGCTCGCCGCGGCGGCTGTCTTCTCGTTCCGGCTGGCCTGGCCAGCGTCAGGCCAGGCTGGTGCTGGCCGAGCGCGACCTGTCGGAGCTCGCCGTGGAAGAAGAGCGGGCCCGTATCGCCCGTGACCTGCACGACATCCTCGGCCACTCGCTGACCGTGATCTCGGTCAAGGCCGAGCTCGCCGAACGACTCCTCGACACCGATCCCGAGAAGGCGCGTGCGGAGCTGGGCGACCTGCAGCGCCTCTCGCGCGACGCGCTCGCCGACGTACGGTCGACCGCGCAGGGCATCCGCGGGATCTCGCTGCCCGGCGAGATCGCGTCGGCGCGACTTGCGCTCGAGTCGGCGGGCATCCAGCCGCAGCTGCCGACGGTTGCCGACGAGGTGCCGTCGCGATGGCGTGAGCTGTTCGCGTGGGCGCTGCGTGAAGGCGTCACCAACGTGATCCGCCACAGTGAGGCCACGACGTGCGAGGTGTCGATGCACGCCAACAGCATCAGCGTGACCGATGACGGTCGTGGACCTCAACCCGGTGAGAGCGGCAACGGCCTCAACGGGCTGCGCCAGCGCGCCCGTCTCGCCGGAGCGACCGTGACCACCGGACCGGGCCCCGGTGATCGCGGCTTCTCCCTGACGGTGTCGGTGCCGACATGATCAGGCTGCTGATCGCCGACGACCAGGCCCTCGTACGAGGTGCCCTGGCTGCACTGCTGCAGATGGAGGACGACCTCGAGGTGGTTGCCGAGGTGTCCCGGGGTGACGAGGTGCTTGATGCGGCTCGTGCACACCAGCCCGATGTCGCGCTGCTCGACGTCGAGATGCCCGGCATCGACGGGCTCGCGGCGGCCCGGTTGCTCAAGGACTCGCTGCCGACGTGTCGGGTGCTGATGGTCACGACGTTCGGCCGCCCCGGCTACCTCAAGCAGGCCATGGCGGCCGGCGCCAGCGGTTTCGTCGTCAAGGACACCCCGGCTCGCGCGCTGGCCGATGCCGTACGCCGGGTGCACCAGGGACTCCGCGTCGTCGATCCCACCCTGGCTGCCGAGTCGCTGGCCCAGGGCGACTCGCCGTTGACCGAGCGTGAGTCGGACGTGCTCCAGGCGGCGCGCGACGGTGGCACCGTCGCCGACATCGCAGGCGTGCTGTTCCTGTCGGAGGGCACGGTGCGCAACCACCTGTCGTCTGCGATCGGCAAGACCGGAGCACGTACGCGTGCCGAAGCCGTACGCGTCGCCGTCGACAACGGCTGGCTGCTGCCCTCCTGAGTCTCTGGGACAATGGAGGCATGTCCATCGCAACGTTGCCGCGCAGCCTGCGCCTCGGCGACCTCGAGGTCGCGACGCCGGTCGTGCTCGCACCGATGGCCGGGGTGACCAATGCCGCGTTCCGCCAGCTCTGCGCCGAGCAGGGTGCCGGACTGTACGTGTGCGAGATGATCACGTCCCGCGGCATCGTCGAGGGTGACAAGACCAGCATGGCGATGCTGACGTTCGCACCCAACGAGACCGTCCGTTCGGTGCAGCTCTACGGCATCGACCCGGAGTACGTCGGCCGCGCCGTCGAGATCCTGTGCAACGAGCACGGCGTCGACCACGTCGACCTCAACTTCGGCTGCCCGGTCCCGAAGGTCACGCGCAAGGGTGGTGGCGCAGCGCTGCCGTGGAAGGCGACGCTGCTGGGAGAGATCCTCAACGCCGCGGTCGGGGCGGCCAAGCCGTACGGCATCCCGGTCACGATGAAGACCCGCAAGGGCATCGACGACGAGCACCTGACGTACCTCGATGCCGGACGTATCGCGCAGGACGCCGGCTGTGCCGCGATCGCGCTGCACGGTCGTACGGCGGTGCAGCACTACTCCGGTCGTGCCGACTGGGACTCGATCGCCGAGCTGAAGGCCGCCGTTGACATCCCGGTGCTCGGCAACGGTGACATCTGGGAGGCCGCCGACGCGATCCGCATGGTCGCCGAGACCGGCGTCGATGGCGTCGTCGTCGGCCGTGGCTGCCTGGGTCGGCCGTGGCTGTTCCGTGACCTCGCTGCCGCGTTCAACGGCAGTGACGTGCTGGAGCTGCCGACCCTCGGCGAGGTCGCCGCTGTGATGCGCCGGCACGCGGAGCTGCTCGGCGAGCTGCTGGGTGAGGAGCGTGGCTGCATCGAGTTCCGCAAGCACATCGCGTGGTACCTCAAGGGCTTCGCCGCGGGCAAGGACGTCCGCAGCCAGCTCGGCATGGTGTCGTCGTACGCCCAGCTCGACGACCTGCTGGGGCGATTGGACGCGACGGAGGCCTATCCCGTCGCCGAGCTCGGCACCCCGCGTGGTCGCCAGGGCACGCCCAAGCGAGTGTCAGTGCCCGACGGCTGGCTCGACTCCCGCGAGGTCACGGAACCGCTCGACGCGGGGGCAGAAGACCCGACGTCAGGCGGCTAGGAAGCAGCCAAGCCCGCTTGTGTTCGCCCGATAGTGGCTGTTGGCGTGCCGGTGGGCCGCCGGACTTGGGGGTCAGGCGGCTTGGCGGTAGTGGTTTCTTCGTCGCCGGATGGGTCGACGGTGGCGGTTGGTGAACTCGAAGCCGTCGACGGCGTTGCCGGTGATGTTGAGCAGTCCGCGGTGGAGCAA
>NZ_BAAAZZ010000002.1:2735607-2736695 GCF_039537165.1 Aeromicrobium panaciterrae
ATGGGTGTGGTTGCAACCGGGGGTGGCGCAGACACCCTTTTGTCGGGCGATGACAGCGCGGCGTTGGGTGAGGGTGGGTTGGTAGCGGTCGGTGCCGGCGTTCAGTATCTGTGCCTGACGCGCCCCGCCGCCTTGTTTCATGAGGAAGGCGGTGAAGTCGGACACGCACAGGAAATACATCAACAAATTCGGTCCGATCGCGCCGTGTCCGGCGAGCGTGGCCGGCTCAACCGATGCGGGCATGGGGTCAGGGATCAGGTGCGGGTTCTCGGTCTTTGCCTGGACGTGGTCGACGGCGGCCTGCAGGGTGTCGGCGTCCACAAACACCGACATGTGGGGTCGCACGCCTTTGTCGGACGGCAGACCGTTGCCAAGAACTGACGTGAGCAGGTCATCGAGTCCTTGGACCCGGCGTTCGGACCCGGTGCGGACATCGTCTTTGTCGCGGGGTGCTGACACCGAATCGAGGACTTTCTTGAGCTTGGCACCGGTGATCGTGTTCAAAAAGCCGCTCACATGGAAACCGTCGGGAACGGCATCAACGTTGAAGTCTTCGCGATCCATGCCGCGTTCCCACGCGGCGTCGAGATCTTCGGGATGGACTTTGTCCTTGAGATGTTTGACTGCTTCGAACAACTCAGCAGGTTCGCAATCGCGAGCGACACCGACGAACACGTCTTCGAACTGGCGCATCGGTTCCAGACCCACATGGGTGAGTCCGTAGGCGAAGACCCGCACGTGGGCGGCACTGATCTCGCCATTCAATGCAGCGTCTGCCAGCAGTGGCAGGTCACGCAGTGCGTGGACGTTCTTGACCAGGGTGGTGGCTTGTCCGGCGTTCATCCGCAGCTGGGTGCGGACCCACGCATTGAGGGTGGATGCGCCGTCGAGCTCAAAGTCCTTCGACGCCTCGAGCTCAGCCAACAGCACTGCCTCTTGGGCATCGATCGCGTCGCGTGCCGCGTGCAACGCGTGCAGCTTGGCTCGTGTGTCACCCGATGTGAGGGTCTGCGCGGCTGTGCGCATCGCCTCGATCGTCGGCTGAATTCCCATGTTTCAAACCTACTAGAACATACTTTCGATGACCA
>NZ_BAAAZZ010000002.1:2736705-2747907 GCF_039537165.1 Aeromicrobium panaciterrae
CGAAAAACAAGGATCCTTGTCCACAAGGTGGGTCGCGAATGAGTCCTTCCACAGACCCAGCCCGCGCCCTTGTATGTGCGCTCTTCAACCTGCCAACTACGCAACGAAAGCCGCGAGCCTGAGGTCGCGGATGCCCCAACCGCCTGTGCTCGCGCGAGCCTCTCGTCGTACGTCCCTTCGCTCGCAGGGCTCGCTCCCGCGACTTCGTCGCTAGGGACCGTGGATCGGGACCGGTCGCTAGTTGAGCGTGTAGACGATGAAGCCCTCATTGGTGGCCACCGTGTCGTACAAGCGTCGGCCGGCGGTGTTGGTCTCGTGGGTCTGCCAATAGACATTCGTGACGCCTTCGGTGCGAGCTGCGTCGCCCACGGCCTGGATCAGCGCCCGCCCGACGCCCTTGCCGCGCTCCGAAGGCAGCGTGAACAGGTCGCGCAGGTAGCAGACCGGTTCGATGCTGGTCGTGCTGCGGTGAAACAGGTAGTGCACGAGCCCGATGAGCCGCCCGTCGTCCTCGGCGACCAGCGCGAACATGGGTTCGGCTGGATCGAGGAACCGTTGCCACGTCACAGCGGTGACCTCGTCCGGTGGGACGGTGTCACCACCGAGCTCATAGAACGCGTTGTAGCCGTCCCACAGCGGACGCCAGGCATCGAGATCGGCAGCGACAACCGGTCGGACGATCATGAGCGGGCCGCCCGGGCGCGGTCGAGCTGGGCGAGCATCGTGGAGCGAGCAGCGTCTGCCGGGAGGTTGCGGCCGTCGGCGTCGACCGGACCTTTGGGCGAGTGCACCTCGACGGTGGCCACGCCGCGCCAGCGCTGCAGCGGCCCCTGGCTCAGCTCGACCGACTGGGTCTTGTGGTGCGGCACGATGCTGGTGGTCCGCTGGATCCACCCCTCACTGGCCACGAAGGTGCGGTCGTTCGCCGCGACCCAGCGGTAGCGGAAGCCGATCGGCGCAAACACCCACGAGCGGGGCGAGGCGTACGTACGCGGGGTGAGGGCCGGATCCGCGCCGGGCAGCAGCTCGGCGATGATCGCGTTGGCCAGCGGCGCGTCACTGATCGGGAGCAGCGTCGAGTTGGCGTTGTCGCCGCCTGCGTCATCGCCCTGCGACGCGTAGCCTGCGACATCGACCTCGAGGCGTTGCCAGCCGAGGCGTCGCCAGACCAACGGCTCCTTGACCGCGATGCCCTGGACCCGGTCGTACGGGATGGTCTGCGACGTACGCGACAGGAGTCCGCGCTCGATGCGCAGGCCGCGTTCACCGCGCGACAGGGTGAAGTCCCACTGCTGGATGACCCGTTGCCCGACGATCTGGATCAGCCAGGAGCCGAGGGGGATGATGCCGCCGATGAAGGCAATGACCTGACCCCACCAGAGCGCCACGACGAGCACGGTCACGGTGCCGAGCACCGCGAAGAGGAAGTCGAGCGACAGCAGCGTGCCGATGATGATGCGGGTCGGTGGCACGACCGTGATGATGCTGCGCTGCTCGTCAGGTGCTTCCTCCGACGCGGAGTGGCCGTGCGTACGAGCCAGCAGGAGCTTGCGAAGCGCTCCCGCGTCGGCGAGCTTGAGGAAGCGCAAGGACGTACGCGAATTCTTGCCGCCGGCCATCTCGATGCGCAGCTCGGCCAGGCCGAAGATGCGTGCCACCAGAGGCTCGGCGATGTCGACGGACTGGATGCGCTCGTACGGGATGCGCCGCGACGCCTTGGTGAGGATGCCGCTGTTGATGCGCAGCTCCGTGCCGTCGATGACGTAGCGGGTGAACCGCCAGCTCAGGAAGCCGACGCCCATCCCGAGGACGAGCCCGCCGCCGAGGGCGATGACCCCGCTGAGGAACGGGCTGACACCTTCCCAGCCCCCACCGCCCATCGAGCTGAACAAGCCGAACACCGCCGCGGCGGCCCAGAGCGCACCCTGGACCACGCCGGTCAGCGGGTGGGTGCGCAGGCCGACGGACTCTTTGACCGCAACGGGCGACTCAGACACCGGCGCCATGGGCCTCGCCCAGCTCCGTCAGTCGGTTGCGCAGCGCCGTCGCCTGGTCGGCAGGCAGACCCGGGATGTCGGCGGCGGTCTCGGGGCTCGCGGTGTGGAGCGTGACGGTGGCGATGCCGTACGCGCGGGCCAGCGGGCCGGCCTCGACATCGACGAACTGCATGCGCCCGTAGGGGATCGCGACGAGGCGCTTGAACATGACGCCGCTGGTGACCAGTAGGTCGTCGGCGTTCTCGGCGTAGCCCCAGCTGCGCTGGTTGCGGCCAGCCCACAGCCAGCCCCACACCGCGACGGCAAGCGCTACGGCGACGACGGCGGCACCGATCCACCACACGCCGGTCTTGGGCAGGACCAGAACCACCACCAGCTGGACGAGAGCGATCACGGCCGCGGGGACGGTGATCAGGATGCGTCGGGCGGTCGCGAGCTTCGGCGATACGCGCTTCCATTCGCCGACGGCAGGTTCGAAGAGAGCATCCACCCGTCTCACCCTAGGGGTTGGTAGCGTCCGTCCCGTGCAACTCCTCGTCAGTGCCACAACGGCCCACGGCATCACCGACACCTCCGGTCCGGGCTGGATCGAGGTCGTCGACGGCATGATCTCGGCGAGCGGCGCGAGTGCTCCGCCACGTACGGCCGATGTCCACGTCGAGGTGCTGGCACCGGGATTCATCGACGCGCAGATCAACGGTGCCTACGGTGCCGACTTCGCGTCAGCCACGGACGACGACTGGACCCGCATTGCAGCCCGGCTCCCCAGCACCGGCGTCACCGCGATGGTGCCGACCTACATCACGGCACCGATCGAGGAGGTCAGCCAGGGCGTCACGGCGTACGCCCGTCGCCGCGCCGGCGCCACCAGCGGCACGAGGTTGCTGCCGTGCCACGTCGAGGGGCCGTTCCTCGCGCCCACCCGGCGCGGCGCGCACCGCGAGGAGCTGCTGGTCGATCCGACCCCGGAGCGGGTCAACGCACTCATCGACGCGGGCGGTGACTCGCTGGGCTACGTGACGCTGGCCCCCGAACGGGACGGCGCTCTCGAGGCCATCGCAACATTCGTCGCCGCCGGCGTACGCGTCAGCGTCGGGCACAGCGACGCCGACGCTGCCACGGTCTCGGCGGCGGCCGATGCCGGCGCGACGCTGGTGACGCATCTCTTCAACGCGCAGAGCCCGCTGATGCCGCGCCGGCCCGGCGTCGTGGGGGCCGCGCTGGCCGACCCCAGACTGACGCTCGGACTGATCGCCGACCTGCACCACGTCCAGGCCGAGGCGATCCGGCTGACGTTCGCCGCGGCAGCCGGGAGGGTCATGCTCGTCACCGACAACGTGTCGGCGTTCGGCATGCCGCCGGGGGAGTACGAGCTCGGCGGCCAGACCCTCTCGGTGACCGAGGGTGAGCCGCCGTTGAGAGCTGATGGCACGCTCGCCGGTGCCGCCGTACGGCTGGACGACTGCGTGGCCAACTCCGTGGCGTCGGGCGCCTCGATCGACCAGGCGATCGCCGGCGTCACCTGCGTACCTGCTCGGGCTCTGGGGCTCGACGACCTGGGCCACTTGCGCCCCGGCGTCGCAGCAGATTTCGTGGTTCTGGACGGCGCGCTGCGCACGCAACAGACCTGGATCGGCGGCGAATTGGTATTTGACCGCGAGAGTCCCACGGTGGGAGACTGAGAGACGCAGGCCAGCTCCTGCCCTTCCCCTCCAGCCACCATTTTCCGCGGAGATTCCCATGGCCAAAGCAATTGTCGGCTTCATCGGTGGGCCCACCCCTTCACAGCTTCGCGACAGCGCGATGCTGCGTCGCCGCGTCGCAGATCTTGAGGCAGAAGTGCTCCGCCTCAAGGTCGAGAACGACGGACTCCTCAAGGCCCTGCGCGAGCAGGTCGACCACGTGACGGCGGGCGATCTGCTCGAGCCCGTCGCGGGTCACCGCTGACACATACCGACCGATCTGGCGACACTCCGTCGCCCACGGCGTCTGGTCGCCTAGTGTGTTCTGAAGTCCCAGACTGCAACAAGCACAGTCGGCCGTAGTCGTAGGAGCAGCGTTGTACCTCAAGAGCCTCACGCTTCGTGGGTTCAAGTCCTTTGCTTCGTCGACGACGCTCCAGTTCGAGACCGGCATCACGTGTGTCGTCGGACCCAACGGCTCCGGCAAGTCCAACGTCGTCGACGCCCTCGCCTGGGTCATGGGCGAGCAGGGTGCCAAGTCGCTGCGCGGCGGCAAGATGGAAGACGTCATCTTCGCCGGTACGTCGGGCCGCCCGCCGCTGGGCCGTGCCGAGGTCGTGCTGACGATCGACAACACCGACGGTGCGCTCCCGATCGAATACACCGAGGTGACGATCACCCGCACGATGTTCCGCAACGGCGGTTCGGAGTATGCGATCAACGGCAACACCTGCCGACTCCTCGACGTCCAGGAGCTCCTGAGCGACTCCGGCATCGGCCGCGAGATGCACGTCATCGTCGGCCAGGGCCAGCTCGACAGCGTGTTGCGCGCGACTCCGGAGGAGCGCCGCGGCTTCATCGAGGAAGCCGCGGGCGTCCTCAAGCACCGCAAGCGCAAGGAGAAGGCGCTCCGCAAGCTCGACGCGACCCAGGGCAATCTCACGCGCCTCAACGACGTGCTCACCGAGCTCCGTCGCCAGCTCAAGCCGTTGGGTCGCCAGGCGGAGGTCGCTCGCCGTGCCGCCGTGATCCAGGCCGACGTACGCGATGCGCGCGCCCGACTGCTGGCCGACGACGTGTCGCAGGCCCGCAAGGTCATCGAGGAGGAGCTCGCCGACGAGACCGCGCTGAAGGAGCGCCGTCAGGCGGTCGAGTCGGCGATCGCCGCTGCGCGTCAGCAGGAGACGCTGCTCGAGGACCAGCTCCGCGAGGACTCACCGCGCCTGGCCGCCGCCCAGGAGACCTGGTACTCCCTGTCGGGACTGCGCGAACGATTCCGTGGCACTGCCGGTCTCGCCAACGAGCGCGTACGCCTGGCCGCCGTCGAGGCCGAGGATCGCCGGGTTGGCCGTGACCCCGAGGCGCTGGAGGCCGAGGCCCGTGAGGCGCAGGCCAAGCACCAGGAGCTCGATGCCGGGGTCTCGGAGGCCACCGAGTCGCTCGAGCAGGTCATCGCCGCCAAGGACGAGGCCGAGGCGGCCTACACCGCCGAGGAACGCCGGGTCGCCGGGCTGCTGCGCGCTGCCGCCGACCAGCGCGAGGGACTGGCTCGCCTCCACGGTCAGGTCAACTCGCTCAAGAGCCGCGCCACCGCGGCCGGCGAGGAGATCGGACGCCTGACCGTCGCCCGTGACGAGGCCGAGCGCCGCGCCACCGATGCACAGCGCGAGTTCAGCGCGCTCGAGAACACGATCGCCGGACTCAACGCCGGCGAGTCCGGCCTCGATGAAGACCTCGAGCAGGCCGAAGGTGCCCTCGCCGAGATCGTCGAGCAGCTCGCCTCGCTCCACTCGCAGACCCAGGAGGCCGAGCGCCAGCAGTCTGCGCTCGCCGCCCGCAAGGAAGCCCTCGAGCTCGGCCTCGCCCGCAAGGACGGCGCGGGTGCGCTCCTCGCGGCGACCGACGAGATCAGCGGGCTGCTCGGCTCGGTTGCGGCACTGTTGACCGTACGAGCCGGCTACGAGACCGCCATCGCGTCGGCGCTCGGCTCGGCCGCCGATGCCGTCGCCGTCGACCACCTCGACACCGCCGTCTCGGCGATGGAGAAGCTCAAGTCCGAGGACCTCGGCCGCGCCGGCATGCTGCTGGGTGGCGGCGAGGTCGACGACTCGTCGTGGCCCGGGCTGCCTGACTTCGCGACGTACGCAATCGACGTCGTCGACGGGCCCGCGGCGCTTCAGGGTGCCCTGCGACGCTTGCTCTACAAGGTTGCCGTCGTCGACGGTCTTGATCAGTCGCGGCAGCTGATCGCCCAGTCGCCGGACGTCGTCGCGGTGACCCGTGACGGTGACGTGCTCGGACCGCACTTCGCGTCGGGTGGATCGTCCTCGAAGCAGAGCCTGATCGAGGTCAAGGCCGCGATCGAGCAGGCCGGCGACGACCTCGATCGCGCGGTGCACACGCTCGAGCGCCTGCGATTTGAGATCGAGGGCGCCGAGACCAAACGCGTTGCTGCGCAGGAGCACGTCGACGCGGCACTCGCGAGGCTCCACGAGTCCGACGCGACGATGGCCGCCGTGGCCGAGAACCTCGGCCACCTCGGCGCCACGGCACGCGCCGCCCGCGGCGAGGCCGATCGACTCACGGCCGCGATCGAGGCTGCGGCCGAGGCGCGCGACACCGACGTGTCGGGTCTGGCCGAGCTGGAGGAGCGACTCAGGCAGGCCGAGTCGGCACCCGAGGACGAGCCCGACACCACGCTGCTCGAGGAGCTGGCCGACAAGGCGTCGGCGGCCCGGCGCGCCGAGACCGACGCACGTCTCGCCCTGCGTACCAATGAAGAACGCGCCCGCGCGCTCGCGGCCCAGGTCACGTCGTTGTTCGAGGCGGCGGCCGCTGAGCGTGATGCCCGGGTCAAGGCCGAGCAACGCCGCGAGCGCCAGCTGCGCGAGGCCGAGGCCGCCAAGGCGGTCATCGGCGCCAGCGAGCGGGTGCTGGTGCGCCTCGAGACGTCGGTCGTCCAGGCCGCGGACCTTCGCACGTCGATCGAGGCGTCCCGCTCCGGCCGCGAGGAGACGCTGCGCGGCGTACGCGGCAAGCTCCGCGAGCTCAGCACCGAGCTCGACGGCCTTACCGACTCGGTGCACAAGGACGAGATGGCGCGGGCCGAGATGCGGCTGCGCCTCGAAGGGCTCGAGGCGCGGGCGCTCGAGGAGCTGGGTCTCAACATCGACGAGCTCATCGCCGACTACGGGCCCGACCAGCTCGTGCCGCCGATCGTCGTCGCTGCAGAAGAGGGTCACGACGCCCCTGAGGCAGGGGAGCCGGTGCCCTACGACCGGGACCAGCAGACCAAGCGCCTCCGCGCCGCCGAGCGGTCCATGGCGATGCTGGGCAAGGTCAACCCGCTCGCTCTCGAGGAGTTCAGCGCCCTCGAGGAGCGCCACCAGTTCCTGTCCGAGCAGCTCGAGGACCTCCGCAAGACCCGCAAGGACCTCCTTGAGATCGTCGAGGAGGTCGACGCCAAGGTCGAGCAGGTCTTCACCGAGGCCTGGTACGACGTCGAGCGCGAGTTCGCCGACGTGTTCTCCCGGCTGTTCCCCGGCGGCGAGGGATCGTTGGTGCTCACCGATCCGCAGAACATGCTGACGACCGGCATCGACGTCGAGGCCCGTCCTCCCGGCAAGAAGGTCAAGCGTCTGTCGCTGCTGTCAGGAGGTGAGCGCTCGCTGGTCGCCGTGGCGTTCCTGGTGGCCCTGTTCAAGGCGCGGCCGAGCCCGTTCTACATCCTCGACGAGGTCGAGGCGGCGCTCGACGACACCAACCTCGGGCGCCTGCTCGAGATCTACGAAGAGCTGCGCGCCAGCTCGCAGCTCATCGTCATCACGCACCAGAAGCGCACCATGGAGGTCGCCGACGCCCTCTACGGCGTCTCGATGCGCGGCGACGGGGTGTCTGCCGTCATCAGCCAGCGCCTGCGCGACGAGGCGTCGGCGTGAGCGAGCCGACGCTGCGTACGGACTTCCCGACGCTGCGCACGATCTCGACGCGGTGGGAGGACGAGGACGTCTACGGCCACGTCAACAACGTCGTCTACTACTCGTTCTTCGACACGGCCGTGAACGGCTTCCTCATCGATGCGACGGGCACCGACATCCGCAAGCTGGACGCGATCGGCCTCGTCGTCGAGACCCAGTGCACGTTCATGCGGTCGCTCGCGTTCCCTGACGACGTCCAGGCCGGCATCGCCGTCACCAAGATGGGCAACACCAGCATCGTCTACCGCATCGGCCTGTTCCAGGGCGACACCGACGAGCCGGCCGCGATCGGGCAGTTCGTCCACGTGTATGTCGATGCCGCCACGCGCAAGGTCACCCGGGTCCCGCAGTCGATCAAGGACGCCGTCGAGCCACTGGCTCGCTAGTCCCCGCGTTCGGTGAATGGCGCAGGGCCACCGGCGAGTGGTGCAAGCTCGGGCTTTCGAGACGGCGAGCCGTCCGAATCTGCACCACTCGCGGGTGAGTTCGCACCACTCGGGAGGGCATCTACATAGGATCGCGGTGTGACCACGCTGACCCTCGTCCTGATCATTGCCGGTGTCGTCGTCCTCCTCGGTGGCGGTACGGCGTTGCTGCTGGTGCGTCGCCGCGCCGAGCTGCCGCCACAGACGCCGACCAAGGAGGTCGCGGAGAAGCCCGACGTGGTCGAGCCGGCACCCAGGCCGACAACCAAGCCGAGGCCTGTCCCCGAGCCCAAGGTCGAGCCGAAGCCGAAGCCGGAGCCCGAGCCAGAGCCCGAGCCGGAGCCGAAGCCAGAGCCCGCACCCGAGCCGGAGCCCGCACCCGCGTCCACGATCGAGCGGCCGGAGGCGCCCAAGGGTCGTCTCGTGCGTTTGCGTGCCAGGCTCGCCCGCTCCCAGGGCACGCTGGGCAAGGGGCTGCTGGCCGTGCTGGGCCGCGCGTCGCTCGACGACGCGGCGTGGGAGGAGATCGAGGACACGCTCCTGGCTGCCGACGTCGGGGTCGGGCCGACCGACGAGCTGGTCGAGAAGCTCAAGACCCGTGTCCGGGTCGAGGGCGTCAAGGACCCTGAGCATGCCCGCACGATGCTCAACGAGGAGCTCATCGCCCTGATCGGTCCGTCGGACGACCGATCCCTGAAGTCCACCGGTTCGGACGGCAAGCCCGGTGTCGTGCTGGTCGTCGGGGTCAACGGCACCGGCAAGACCACCACGGTGGGGCGACTCGCTCGCGTACTGGTCGCCGAGGACAAGTCGGTCGTGCTGGGAGCCGCCGACACGTTCCGCGCGGCTGCTGCCGATCAGCTCCAGACCTGGGGCGAGCGGGTCGGTGTGCAGACCGTACGCGGCCCCGAGGGCGGTGACCCCGCGAGCGTCGGCTTCGAGTCGGTCCAGAAGGGCATCGCCGACGGTGTCGACGTCGTGCTCGTGGACACCGCGGGACGTCTGCACACCAAGGCGGGCCTGATGGACGAGCTCGGCAAGGTCAAGCGCGTCATCGAGAAGCAGGCCCCGGTCACCGAGGTCCTGCTCGTCATCGATGCGACGACGGGGCAGAACGGGCTCACCCAGGCCCGCGTGTTCGGCGAGGTCGTCGACGTCACCGGAGTCGTGCTGACCAAGCTCGACGGCACGGCCAAGGGCGGCATCGTCATCGCGGTGCAGCGTGAGCTCGGCGTACCCGTGAAGTTCGTCGGACTCGGCGAGGGCGTGGATGATCTTGCACCGTTCGACCCGGCGGAGTTCGTCGACGCACTCCTCGAGTGATCCGGTCGCGTTACGCGGTGTTAACACAAACCGAGATTTCGTGACATTGCCGCAACACGACGAAACCCGTACCGAAACCGGCCGATAACAACCTGTTGTGCAGTGGGCGACGTTCCCGCCCGCGCACAACTCACTCGGAGGTTTCATGGATACCGGCGATACTGCGTGGATCCTGGCCAGCTCGGCCCTGGTCCTGCTCATGACGCCAGGACTGGCGTTCTTCTACGGCGGCATGGTCCGCTCCAAGACGGTTCTCAACATGATGATGATGAGTTTCCTGGCTCTCGCCATCGTCCCGGTGCTGTGGGTCCTGTACGGCTACTCGATCGCGTTCAGCCCTGAGGGCAACCGCTGGGTCGGCGGCTTCGAGCGACTCGGCCTCGACAACATCTCGGTTGGCACGGCGTACGGGACGATCCCCGAGTACGTCTTCGTTGCCTTCCAGCTGATGTTCGCGATCATCACGGTCGCGCTGATCAGCGGCGCCATCGCCGACCGCGCGAAGTTCGGCGCCTGGGCGCTGTTCGTCGTCATCTGGATGACGGTCGTCTACTTCCCGGTCGCGCACTGGGTCTTCGACTTCGGCGACAACGGTGGCTGGATCGCCACCAAGCTCCAGGCATTCGACTTCGCGGGCGGCACGGCGGTCCACATCAACGCCGGTGCTGCGGGACTCGCGCTCGCGCTGGTCCTCGGCAAGCGGGTCGGCTGGAAGCGCGACCCGATGCGCCCCCACAACCTCCCGTTCGTCCTGCTGGGCGCCGGTCTCCTGTGGTTCGGGTGGTTCGGCTTCAACGCCGGCTCGGCTGTCGGCTCGAACGGTCTGGCCGGACTCGCGTTCGTCAACACGGCCGTCGCCACGGCAGCCGCGATGCTCGGCTGGCTGCTCGTGGAGGTCGTCCGTGACAAGAAGGCCACCAGCCTCGGCGGCGCCTCGGGCGCGGTCGCCGGACTCGTCGCCATCACGCCCGCCTGCGGGACGCTGTCGCCGGTCGGCTCGATCGGCCTCGGCATCATCGCCGGTGTCATCTGCGCCCTCGCGGTCGGGCTGAAGTACAAGTTCGGCTACGACGACTCCCTCGATGTCGTCGGCGTCCACCTCGTCGGTGGTCTGGTCGGAACGCTGCTGATCGGTTTCCTCGCCACCAAGACCAACGCCGGTGGCAAGGCCAACGCCGGATTGCTCTATGGAGGCGACTTCAGCCAGCTGGGCAAGCAGGCTGTCGCAGCAGGTGCGGTGCTCGCGTACTCGTTCATCCTCACGTACGTCATCGGCAAGCTGATCGACGTGACGATCGGGTTCCGCATCAGCGAGGAGGATGAGGTCTTGGGCATCGACCAGGTCGAGCACCTCGAGACCGCGTACGACGAAGCCGGGATCATCGGCGGGTCCGCACTGAAGACGGGAGTCCGAGCATGAAGCTCGTTACGGCAGTCATCAAGCCGCACAAGTGGGAAGAGGTCCGCGAGGCCCTCGCCGCCGCCGGCGTGGCCGGCATGACGGTGACCGAGGCCAGTGGTTATGGCCAGCAGAAGGGTCATACCGAGGTCTACCGCGGCGCGGAGTACGACGTGTCGTTGGTCCCCAAGATCCGTCTCGAGGTCGTCGTCGACGACGCCGATGTCGACAGCGTCGTCGCGACGATCACGGGTGCGGCCAAGACCGGCAAGATCGGTGACGGCAAGGTCTGGGTGATCCCCGTGGAGTCCGTCGTACGGGTTCGTACCGGCGAGACCGACGAGGCCGCCCTCTAGGCGGAGGCACCACGGCGCCGGCGCCTCACCCTCCGGGGGGGGG
>NZ_BAAAZZ010000002.1:2748043-2989678 GCF_039537165.1 Aeromicrobium panaciterrae
CCCAGCCGGAGGCGACATGAATGCAGGCGACACCGCGTGGATGCTGGCCTCTTCCGCGCTCGTGCTGTTGATGGCTCCCGGCCTCGCCTTCTTCTACGGCGGCATGGTGCGAGCCAAGAGTGTTCTCAACATGATGATGATGAGCTTCATCGCGATGGCGATCGTGCCGGTCGCCTGGTTCGTGTACGCCTACAGCCTGGCGTTCGACGACGACGCGGCAGGCGGGTTGATCGGCGGTCTGGGCCATGTCGGACTTCGCGGAATCACCCCCGACAGCCTGACCGGCACGATCCCGTCGTACGTCTTCATCGTCTTCCAGCTGACGTTCGCGATCGTGACGGTCGCACTGGTCAGCGGCGCTGTCGCCGACCGCATGAAGTTCGCGGCCTGGGCCCTCTTCGTCCCCGTGTGGCTGACGGTCGTCTATGCGCCGGTCGCGCACTGGGTGTTCGCCTACGACGGTGACGACACCACCGGCGGCTGGATCGCCAACCAGCTCGGCGCCCTCGACTTCGCGGGCGGCACCGTCGTCGAGATCGGTTCCGGCTCCTCGGCACTCGCCCTCGCGATCATCATCGGCAAGCGGGTCGGCTGGAAGCGTGACCCGATGCGCCCGCACAACCTCCCCTCGGTGCTGCTCGGTGCGGGCCTGCTGTGGTTCGGCTGGATCGGCTTCAACGCCGGCTCCGCTCTGGGCGCCAACAAGCTCGCCAGCCTCGCCCTGATCAACACGGTCGCCGCCGGGGCCGCCGCGATGCTCGGCTGGCTCGCGGTCGAGGTGATGCGCGACAGCAAGGGCACCAGCTTCGGCGCGGCTTCGGGAGTCGTCGCGGGCCTTGTCGCCATCACGCCGTCGTGCGGCTCGGTCTCACCGATGGGCGCCCTCGTGGTCGGCGCGGTGGCAGGAGGTGTCTGCGCTTTCGCGATCGGGCTCAAGTTCAAGCTCGGCTACGACGACTCGCTCGACGTCGTGGGCGTGCACCTGGTCGGCGGCATCATCGGCACCCTGCTGATCGGGCTGCTCGCGAGCAACGCCGCGATCGAGCTGCTGGGCTTCGGCCAGGCCGGACTGTTCTACGGCGGCGGGCTGGGCCAGCTCGGCAAGCAGCTCGTTGCTGCAAGTGCGGTGCTCGTGTACGCGTTCACCTGTACGTACGTGATCGCCACCGTGATCGACCGGCTGATCGGCCTGCGCGTCGACGAGGAGCACGAGGTCACCGGCATCGATCAGATCGAGCACCTGGAGACCGCGTACGATCACGCGGGATCATCGACCGGTGGACTGGGATAGGAGTCTGGGATGAAGCTCGTCACGGCGGTGGTCAAGCCGCACAAGTGGGAAGACGTCCGGGCGGCGCTCGCCGACGCCGGGATCGCCGGCATGACGGTGACCGAGGCCAGTGGATATGGTCAGCAGAAGGGTCACACCGAGGTCTACCGCGGCGCGGAGTACGACGTGTCGCTGGTGCCCAAGATCCGTCTCGAGGTCGTCGTCGACGACGCCGACGTCGAGCTGGTCGTCAGCACCATCAGCGGTGCGGCCAAGACCGGCAAGATCGGTGACGGCAAGGTCTGGGTGATCCCCGTCGAGTCCGTCGTACGGGTTCGTACCGGCGAGACCGACGAAGCAGCGCTCTAGACCAGTGACCGACACGGCGGAGCTGGCGCAGCGTCGACGCGACCGCGCGATCGACGCGGACCAGGTGCTCGCCGAGCACTTCGCGAACGCCGTCGGAGACTCCGCGGGCTTCGCGCTCGTCGCAGTGGGAGGCTACGGCCGCAGCGAGCTGTCCCCGTTCAGCGACCTGGACGTCGTGCTCCTGCACGAGCCGGGGCTGCACGACGAGCACGTACGCGAGGTCGCCGAGGCGATCTGGTATCCGCTGTGGAATGCCAATGCCGCATTGGACCACTCCGTGCGAGACACCGTGCAGATGCGCGAGGCCGCAGCCGCCGACCACCGCGCGGCGATGGGGATGCTCGACGCCCGGCCCGTCGCCGGCGAGGCCGAGCTGGTCACGACGCTGCGCTCTGACGTCCTCGCCGACTGGCGCCGCGACGCGCGTACGAGGGTCGAGGAAGTACGCGAGGCACGCGCCGCCCGGATCGGGCGTTCCGGGTGGCTCGCGCACTCGGCGGTCCCGGACCTCAAGGAGTCCGGTGGAGGTCTCCGCGACACCGTGATCCTGCGGGCACTCGTCGCCACGTGGCTGATCGACGTACCGCACGCGGAGACGGAGTCCCTCCGCAGCTCGCTCCTCGACGTCCGCGACGCCCTGCACCAGGCCAGCGGACGACGGGTCGAGCGGCTCGACACCGAACTCGTCCCGGAGGTGGCCCGGCTACTCGACATGGAGGCCGAGGAGCTCGACCTGCACACCCGTCAACTCGGTCGCCGCATCGCGCACCTGTCGTCCCTGGCCTGGAAGCGCATCGACCGCGCCGTGGCTGCCCCGACCCGCAAGCCCAGGATCTCGCCGACCGGCCCGGTGGTCGCCCGGCTGGCCGAAGGCGTCGGGCTGCTCGACGGCGAGGTGATCGTCACGCAGCGTGCTGATCCGGCGAGCGACCCCGAGCTGGCTCTGCGAGCCGCTGCGGTCGCGGCCCGCGATGGCCACCCGCTCGGTGCTGGTTCTGCGGCCCGGCTCGCGGCGACGATGGGCGAGATGCACGTCCCGTGGCCCAAGTCGTCCAACCGGCTGATGGTCGACCTGCTCACCGCCGGGCCCGGACTCGTCCCGGTCTGGGACGAGCTGGACTTCGCGGGCGTGGTCGACAAGTGGCTGCCGGAGTGGGACGCCGTACGACTGCGTGGCTCGTCGTCGCCGGTGCACAGCTTCACGGTCGACCGGCACAGCCTGGAGACCTGTGTGTTCGCCGCCCAGGTGCAGCGGGACGTGGCGCGCCCGGACCTGCTCGCGGTGGCCGCGCTGCTCCACGACATCGGCAAGGGCGTGAACGGCGACGACCACAGCGTCGACGGTGAACCGATGGCCGTCGAGATCGCCGGTCGATGGGGTTTCGACGCCGAGGACGCAGCCGTGGTGGGGCGACTCGTGCGGTGGCACCTGCTCCTGCCGACAACGGCCACCCGCCGTGACATCGAGGACCCGTCGACGGCGGCGAACGTCGCCGAGATCGTGCAGACCACCGACTTCCTCGACCTCCTCGCGGCGCTCTCGGCCTCCGACGCACAGGCAACCGGCTCGTCGGCGTGGACGACGTGGCGCCGGGGGCTCATCGAGGGGCTGGTCGACAAGACCCGTGCGCAGCTGGAGGACGGTGTGAAGACGCCGGACCCGCGGGCGTACGAGGGGTGGCCCGCGAACGTGCACATCCCTGACTTCGGTGCCACCGGGCCTGCTGACTTCACGCTCGAGGTGGAGGCGCACCAGGACGGCTCGTTGCTGACCGTCGTCACGTCCAACCGCACGGGGGTGATGGCGGACCTCGCCGGGGCCATCGCCCTCGCGGGGCTCGAGATCCGATCGGCCCGCACCGTGACGCTCGGCGATGCCGCCGCGTCGCTCTGGGAGGTGTCTCGGCCCGATGTCGATGCCACCCGTCTCCGCGAACGCATCAGGCCTGCGCTGGCCGGCGAGCTCGACCTCTCCCGGCTCGAGCTCAGGTCGGCACAGGACGCCGCAGGGTCTCGCGTACGGATCCTCGACCGGCTTTCGGAGACCGCGACCCTGCTCGAGGTCCGGGCGCAGGACCGGCGCGGTCTGGTGTGGACCGTCGGACGCGAGATCGCGTCGCTCGGCCTGTCGATCCGCTCGGCGCACATGTCGACGTACGGCAGTGAGGTCCGCGACGTCTTCTACATCGTCGACGCCGACGGCGAACCCCTCGACGACGCCACGGGCACGGTGCTCCGCGATCGAGTCGCCGCTGCCCTCGGCTGAGCGGTGACTTACGCACCTTTCACCCGCGCCGAGAGGTGCATAGGTCACCGCACCCCGAAACGAAAGGTGCGTAAGTCACCGCTCCTGCGTCAACGCTCGGTGATGTCGGCTGGCTGACTCCGTTAGGCTTGGTACGCCCTCCGACACCTGATCAAGGACACCATGTTCGACACCCTGCAAGACCGGCTCCAGTCGGCGTTCAAGAATCTCCGCGGCAAGGGTCGACTGTCCGAGGCCGACATCGACGCCGTCACGCGGGAGATCCGTGTCGCGCTGCTCGATGCCGACGTCGCCGTCCCCGTCGTCCGCGAGTTCATCGCCAACGTCAAGCAGCGTGCAGCGGGGGCCGAGGTCAGCCAGGCGCTCAACCCGGCACAGCAGGTCATCAAGATCGTCAACGACGAGCTCGTCACGATCCTGGGTGGCGAGACGCGTCGCATCCGCTATGCCAAGACGGGTCCGACCGTCATCATGCTCGCGGGCCTCCAGGGCGCCGGCAAGACGACGCTCGCCGGCAAGCTCGGCGTATGGCTGAAGTCGCAAGGCAAGTCGCCGATGCTGGTCGCAGCCGACCTCCAGCGACCCAACGCCGTCAACCAGCTGCAGGTCGTCGGTGAGCGCGCCGGCGTCACGGTGTTCGCGCCGGAGCCGGGCAATGGCAAGGGCAACCCGGTCAAGGTCGCCAAGGCGGGCCTCAAGGAGGCGCAGCGCACCCTGCACGACGTCGTGATCGTCGACACCGCCGGACGCCTCGGTATCGACCACGAGCTGATGAAGCAGGCCGCCGACATCCGCAAGGCCGTCGATCCCGACGAGGTGCTGTTCGTCATCGACGCGATGATCGGCCAGGACGCCGTGTCCACGGCGCAGGCGTTCCTCGAGGGCGTCGACTTCACGGGTGTCGTGCTGACCAAGCTCGACGGTGACGCCCGAGGCGGTGCCGCGCTGTCCGTACGCTCCATCACCGGCCGACCCATCATGTTCGCCTCGACCGGCGAGAAGCTGACCGACTTCGACGTGTTCCACCCCGACCGCATGGCCGGGCGCATCCTCGACATGGGCGACATGATGACGCTCATCGAGCAGGCCGAGAAGGTGTTCGACGAGGAGGAGGCCAACAAGGCCGCCGAGAAGCTCATGGGTGGCTCGTTCACCCTGCAGGACTTCCTCGGCCAGATGGAAGCCATGGCCAAGATGGGCTCGATGTCCAAGCTGATGGGCATGCTCCCCGGCATGGGCGCCATGAAGGAACAGCTCGACAACTTCGACGAGCGCGAGGTCGACCGCATCAAGGCGATCATCCTGTCGATGACTCCTGCCGAGCGTGACAACCCCAAGATGATCGACGGCTCACGGCGTGCACGCATCTCCAAGGGATCAGGTACCCAGGTCAAGGACGTCAACCAGCTGGTCGACCGCTTCTTCGACGCCCGCAAGATGATGCAGCAGATGGCCAAGGGTGGCGGTATGCCCGGAATGCCCGGTATGCCGGGGATGCCCGGCCTCCCCGGACCGGGCAAGCGTGCCGGGGCCAGGCAGAAGCCACAGCAGAAGAAGGGCAAGCGCGTCTCGGGCAACCCGGCCAAGCGGGCGGCGCAGGCCCAGGCTGCCTCCAAGAAGCCCGACGGTGCGAGCGCCTTCGGCTTCCCGGCCGGCGGCAACGACCCTGCGGCAGGCTCAGGACAAGCCAAGTTCGAGCTTCCCAAGGAGCTCAAGGACTTGATGTAGCGCTCGCGCCCTCGCGGGCATACGGTCAGAGCATGTTGCCGCTCGTGGTCGTCATGGGTATCTCTGGCGTCGGAAAGTCAGCCGTTGGTCATGAGCTCGCCGATCGATTCGGGGTCGACTACGCGGACGGTGACGACTTCCACTCCGAGGCCAACATCGCGAAGATGTCCGCCGGTACGCCGTTGACCGACGAGGATCGCTGGCCCTGGTTGGCCGACATCGGTGCCTGGCTGGCCGCCCACGACACTGTCGGTGGCGTCATCAGCTGCTCGGCGCTCCGGCGTGCCTATCGAGACGTCCTCGTGCACGCGGCACCTCGTACGCAGTTCCTGCACCTGACCGGTGACCACGACCTGATCAAGTCACGGATGGAGCACCGTGACCACTTCATGCCAGCGTCGCTCCTGACCTCGCAGGAGAAGACCCTCGAGCCCCTGCAGCCCGATGAAAACGGTTGGGCCTTCGACATCACACCATCGCCCGCAGAGATCGTGGACGCCTTCGTCGCCCGCGCCGGGCAGCCAGAGGAGGAGACCGCATGATCGCCAGTACGCTCATCGCTGCCGCACCACCCGAGCCGGTCAAGGCCGTTGCAAGTACGGGAGTGCTGATCACCGCCGCACTCGTCGGCATCGCGGTCCTCGTCGTGCTGATCACGTGGTTCAAGCTCCACCCGTTTCTCGCGCTCATCCTCGGCTCGCTGACCGTCGGCGCGATTGCCGGCCGCAACATGCTCGACGTGGTGGCGAGCTTCAGCACGGGTGTCGGAGACACGGTCAAGGGCGTCGGCGTCCTGATCGCCCTCGGTGCGATGTTCGGCAAGCTGCTCGCCGACTCAGGAGGTGCCGATCGGATCGTCGACACCATCGTCGGGAAGTCGAGCCCGCGCATGCTGCCGTGGTCGATGGCTGCGATCGGCGCGATCATCGGCCTGCCGATGTTCTTCGAGATCGGACTGGTGCTGCTGATGCCGGTCATCTTCCTGGTCGCCAAACGCGCCGAGAGGTCGATCATCTCGCTCGGTATCCCCGCTCTGGCAGGGCTGTCGGCGATGCACGGGTTCGTACCGCCACACCCCGGGCCGCTTGCCGCCATCGACGTGGTCGACGCGGATCTTGGCCGCACCCTGGCGCTGGGCATCCTCGTCGCGATCCCCACCATCGTGGTCGCGGGACCGCTGTTTGCTCGGTTCGCCGACAAGTGGGTTCCCGTTCCAGCCGGTGACCTGTTCGAGGCGCCGACCGAGAAGCGTGAGCGTCGGCCCGGCTTCGGCATCACTCTTGCCACGGTGTTGCTCCCCGTCGTGCTGATGATGGGCAAGGCATTCGCCGACATCGCGGTCGACGAGGGCACGACGACGCGCAAGATGCTCGACTTCATCGGCGAGCCGTTCGTGGCGTTGCTGCTGTCGGTGCTCGTGGCGATCTTCACGCTCGGCCGGGGTTCGGGCATGGACAAGGACGAGATCTCGGACGTCCTGAGCAATGCGCTTCCCCCGATTGCCGGGATCTTGTTGATCGTCGGCGCCGGCGGCGGGTTCAAGCAGACGCTGATCGACACCGGCATCGCCGAGGTCGTGGCGGACTTCGTCAAGGACAGCGGCGTCTCCGTGCTGCTGCTGGCCTGGCTCGTCGCCGTGCTCATCCGGGTCGCCACCGGCTCGGCCACCGTCGCGACGATCACCGCGGCCGGCATCATGGCGCCGATCGCCCAGGACCTCGGCACCACGGAGGTCTCGTTGCTCGTGCTGGCGATCGGTGCCGGCTCGGTGTTCTTCTCCCATGTCAACGATGCGGGTTTCTGGTTGGTCAAGGAGTTCTTCGGGTTGTCGGTCGTGCAGACCATCAAGAGCTGGTCGATCATGGAGACGGTTCTGTCCGTCACAGGCCTTCTCGTGGTGCTCGGGGTCAACGCGATTGTCTAGGGCCCGCGAATGATGACATTTGTCGTGAAGGCCCGACGTGGGGGCGGGATAACCTGCAGTAATGCTCATCCCGCTCATGCGGACCTATCTCGCGCCCTACAAGGGTCCGCTTGCAGTGGTCATCTTCTTCCAGCTCGCCGGCACGATCGCCAACCTCTACCTCCCGGGCCTGAACGCCGACATCATCGACAAGGGCATCGTCGAGGGTGACACCGGCTTCATCCTGAGCACCGGCACGATCATGCTGGGCATCACGGTGCTGCAGGTGGTCTGCACGATCATCGCGGTCTACTACGGGGCCCGTACGTCGATGGCCGTCGGCCGCGACATGCGTGCCGGCATCTTCGGCAAGGTCGAGACGTTCGCGCAGCGCGAGATGACCCAGCTGGGAGCGCCGACGCTGATCACCCGGACGACCAACGACGTCCAGCAGGTCCAGCTGCTGGTGTTCATGCTGCTGACGATGCTGGTGGCGGCGCCGATCATGGGCATCGGAGGCCTGGTGATGGCGCTGCGTCAGGACGTCGAGCTCTCCGGCATCCTCGTGCTCGTCCTGCCGGTGCTGATCTTCTGCCTGGCAATGATCATCCGCCGGCTGCGTCCGCTGTTTCGCCAGATGCAGGAACGCATCGACGACATCAACGGCGTGATGCGTGAGCAGATCATGGGCATCAGGGTCATCCGGGCCTTCGTCAAGGAGGACTACGAGACCGAGCGGTTCCACGACGCCAACACGGCCAACATGGAGGTCGCGATCTCGGTCGGCAAGCTCACCGCACTGTTCTTCCCGCTCGTGATGCTGATCATGAACGTGTCGGTCGTCCTCGCGACGTGGATCGGCGGCTTCCGCGTCGGCAGCGGTGACCTCGACGTCGGCACCTTGACGGCGTTCCAGGCCTACATCACCCAGATCCTGATGTCGGTCATGATGGCGACGTTCCTGTTCATGATGTGGCCGCGTTCTGAGGTGTCGGCGGAGCGCATCACCGAGGTCCTCGAGACCGAGCCGAGCGTGCTCGCTCCCGATGACGCCGTCCAGGTGACGCTGGGCGAGGGTCGCATCGACATCGAGAAGGCGTCGTTCGCGTTCCCGGGTGCCGAGCAGGACGTCCTGCACGAGATCGACCTGATCGCGAGACCGGGGGAGACCACCGCGATCATCGGCTCGACCGGCAGCGGCAAGACGACGCTGCTCAGCCTGATCCCGCGACTGTTCGATGCCACGGCGGGCACGATCCGTGTCGACGGCCACGACATCCGTTCGCTGCGTCCCGAGAACGTCTGGACCGCGATCGGGCTGGTGCCGCAGCGCCCGTTCCTCTTCGGTGGCACGGTCGCCTCCAACCTGCGCTACGGACGACCCGACGCCACCGACGACGAGCTCTGGGACGCGCTCGAGATCGCACAGGCCAAGGACTTCGTCACCAAGATGCCCGAACAGCTCAACGCGCCGATCTCCCAGGGCGGCACCAACGTCTCGGGCGGCCAGCGCCAGCGGCTTGCGATTGCCCGTGCGATCGTCAAGCGTCCGCCGATCTACCTGTTCGACGACTCGTTCTCGGCGCTCGACTATGCCACCGACGCGGCGCTCCGCAGCGCGCTGCGCGAGGTCACGGCCAATGCCGCCGTCGTCATCGTCGCCCAACGGGTCTCGACGATCCGGGGCGCCGACCGCATCGTCGTGCTCGACGAGGGCCGCGTCGTCGGCACCGGCACGCATACCGATCTGATGCAGACCTGCGAGGTCTACCGCGAGATCGTCCTGTCCCAGCTCACCGAGGAGGAGGCGGCATGAGTGCCATGCGTGGGCCCATGGGGGCCATGGGCATGCCTCCGGCCAAGCCCAAGGACTTCAAGGCGACGTTCAACCGCCTCGCCGAGCGGCTCCTGCGCGACCGCATCCTCGTCTGGGGCGTCATCGCGTTCGGTGTCGTCGGCACCATCCTGACCGTCGTCGGGCCCAAGATCCTGGGCCACGCCACCGACATCGTGTTCACCGGCTTCCTCTCGGGCCAGTTCCCCGAGGGTGCGACCAAGGCAGAGGTCGTGGCGCAGCTCAAGGCCGACGGCAACGACAAGCTGGCCTCCCTGATCGGCTCCGTCGACCTGCAGCCCGGCACCGGCATCGACTACACCTCGCTGTCATGGGTGCTCGGCGGCGTGCTCGTGCTGTACGTCGTCGCGTCGGTGCTGACGTGGTTCCAGGGTGTTCTGACCACCACCGTCGTGCAGCACACGGTGGCGACGCTGCGCGACGACGTCGAGGCCAAGCTCCACCGGCTGCCGCTGTCGTACTTCGACAAGACCGACCGGGGCGAGATCCTGTCGCGTACGACGAACGACATCGACAACATCGCCCAGTCGTTCCAGCAGACCATGAGCCAGCTGCTCACCTCGATCCTGATGGTGGTCGGCACGCTCACGATGATGCTGATCATCTCGCCGCTGCTGGCGCTGGTCGCGGTGGCGACGATCCCGATCGCGTTCCTGCTGACCAAGGCCATCGCCAAACGCTCCCAACCGCAGTTCATGGCGCAGTGGGCCAGCACCGGCCGGCTCAACGGTCACATCGAGGAGGTGTTCACCGGCCACGAGGTCGTCAAGGTGTTCGGCCGCCAGGCCGAGGCCCGGCAGGTGTTCGACGAGCGCAACGACGACCTGTTCAGGTCGGCGTTCAAGGCGCAGTTCATCTCCGGCGTGATCCAGCCCGTGATGATGTTCGTCTCCAACCTCAACTATGTCCTGGTCGCGGTGATCGGCGGCCTGCGCGTGGCCTCCGGGTCGCTCAGCATCGGCGACGTCCAGGCGTTCATCCAGTACTCCCGCCAGTTCACCCAGCCGCTGACGCAGGTCGCCGCGATGATCAACCTCCTGCAGTCGGGCCTCGCGTCGGCCGAACGAGTGTTCCGTCTGCTCGACGAGCCCGAGGAGCCGGCCGACCAGGCTGACGCACCGTTCCCCGATCCCGTACGCGGTCGCGTCGTGTTCGACGACGTCTCGTTCGCCTACAAGCCCGACGAGCCGCTGATCGAGCACCTCAACCTCACGGCCGAGCCGGGACAGACGATTGCGATCGTCGGCCCGACCGGCGCCGGCAAGACGACGCTCACCAATCTCGTGCTGCGGTTCTACGACGTCCAGGGTGGACGCATCACGCTCGACGACGTCGACATCTCGCACATGGACCGGAGCCTGTTGCGTGACAACTTCGGCGTCGTCCTGCAGGACACCTGGTTGTTCAAGGGCACGATCCGCGAGAACATCGCGTACGGCGCCCATCGGGCCACCGAGGACGAGATCCGGGCCGCAGCCGAGGCCGCGTACGTCGACCACTTCGTGCGCACGCTGCCCGACGGCTACGACACGATCATCGAGGACGAAGGCACCAACGTCAGCGCGGGCCAGCGCCAGCTGTTGACGATCGCCCGCGCGTTCCTCGCCGACCCGGCGATCCTGGTCCTCGACGAGGCGACGAGCTCGGTCGACACCCGCACGGAGTCCCTGGTGCAGGGCGCGATGGAGCAGCTCCGGTCGGGCCGTACGTCGTTCGTCATCGCGCACCGTCTGTCGACGATCCGCGACGCCGACCACATCGTCGTGATGGAGGACGGTCGCATCGTCGAGCAGGGCACGCACGACTCGCTGCGCGCAGCCGGGGGAGCGTACGAGCGCCTCTACAGCGCCCAGTTCGCCGGCTCGACCGTGTGACCGCCATGAACGACAGCGGCCCACCGACTCGTCGAGTCGATGGGCCGTCAGGTCGAACGGGTCAGCGCTTGGCACCCTTGAACGAGCCTGTGGTTGCACCGTCGGCCATGACCATGCACGCGACGCCGCGGTCGACGTCCCAGGAATCCTCCAGCGGCAGGAGGTAGGTCATGTCGAGCGCGGAGTCGTCGTACGAGATGCCGACGAATGTCTCGAACCGGTCGTAACATCCCTGGCCCGCGAGCTCGTCGACCTGCTTGTCACCCGGGAAGTCGCCGTCCTCGAGCTCGAACGTCGCGTAGATCTCGGAGGAGTGCTCCTTGGCGCACGGGGCAACTTCGACTCGCGCGTACTCCTTCTCTGCGATGTTCTCGACCACGCAGTCGCCTGCCTTGAGCTCGTCGACGCTGACCTTGCCCTGCGACGTGACGTTGCCGTCCTTGTCGCGGTCGGCCTCGGTCAGCTTGTTGTAGGCGAACGTGCCGACGCTGGCGATGACGCCGAGCGCGAACACCACCGAGACGACCAGGCGGATGATGTGGCCGACGCCGTTCTTCTTCGGCTCTGTGGGACTGCTGGGTGTTTCGGTCATGAGAGCTCCCCTAGAAAATGCCCGCCGCTCGACGGGCCGACGAGAAAGATATCGGTCCGCGGGGTGATCCGTGGTGCAAACGAGGAGCTTTGGGTCACAAGTCGCCGCCGCCCGGCGGTGGGTGTCAGCGCTGGGCGTCCTTGAGGGATCCCGTCGTCTTGACGTCCTCGGTGAGCAGGCACGTCACGCCTTTGTCCATCGTCCAGGAGCTCTTTTGCGGATAGAGGTACGTGACGCCCAGCTCGGACTCCTCGTAGGCCGTGCCGACGTAGCTCTCGAATCGGTCGGCACAACCGTCCTCGGACAATGAGCTGGCCTTCTCGTCGCCCGGGTAGTCGCCGTCCGGCAGCTCGAAGTTGGCGTACGCCTCGTACAGGTGGGACTCGCTGCACGGCACCAGCGTCACGGTGTAGCTGGTCTCACCCTCGATGTCGTCATCCACGATGCAGTCGCCGACCTTCACGTCGGTCACGTCGACACGACCGCCGGAGCTCACCGAGCCTTCTGAGTCACGCTCGACTCCGGAGAACACACCGACGATGATGGCGACCGCGAGGCCGATGACGATCCACGCGCCCACGATGATGAGTGCCGCGATGGCGAACCCCCTGCCGTGGTCCTGCCCGTCCTTGCGCCGGGTGAGGGCGATGATCGCGAGCACGACGGCGGCGATCCAGGTGAACAGGCACGGGATGATCGCGAGCACCATGGCCCAGATCGCCTGGGGCCTGGCCGGCGTCTGGAGTGGGGGCTGGCCGTACGGGTACGGAGCTGTCACGGGTCCCGGCGGCGGCGCGGGAGGCGGCTGGGACGCCACGGGCTCGTCGGGCACGGGCGGCTGCTGGTCGGACATGGATTCCCCCTTGGACGGCGCGGACTCGCCGAGCCGAAACGCTATCGCAGCCGGTGGCCGCTCAGGCGAGAAACGCCGCGACGCGATCCTTGGGCCGGCCGATGATGGCGCGGTCACCTCGTACGAGCACGGGTCGCTGCAGCAGGCGCGGGTGCTCGACGATCAGGTCTGCCACGGCTTCTGGAGTCGTGTAGTCGTCAGGGTCGAGGCCGAGTCCCGTGAAGAAGCCGTCCTTGCGCACCAGGTCTGCCGGCGGGTCCTCGAGCTTGCCGATCAGGTCGAGCAGCTCGTCGCGGGTCAGTGGCTTCTTGAGGTACTGGATGATCTCGGGCTCGACCCCTGCCTCGGCCGCCTCGTCCAGGGCGTGCCGCGAGGTCGAGCAAGCGGTGTTGTGGAGGATCGTCACGTCAGCCATGCCGCCGAGCATACGGCCTGGCAAACCTGCTCCCGGCGACCCGAGACGCGTGCAACGATGTGCGGATGTGGGAGGCGTTTTCGCACAATCTGAAGGATCCGGCTGGCGCTGCGATCCCGTTCTTCCTGCTGTTCATGTTCATCGAGATGGCAGCCGTACGGAACGAGGCCAAGCACGACCGTGCGGCTGACGAGGCCTCCGGCAACGTGCTGGTCAAGGGCTACCTCAAGGAGGACACCCGGGCCAGCCTGACGATGTTCTTCGGCTCGATCGCCTTCTCGGCGGTGTTCCGTACGGCGGCGTTCCTGCTCTACACCGTGATCTACGTGCACCTCGCGCCGTGGCACCTGTCGGCCAAGAACCCGTGGACCTGGGTCGGCGTGCTGCTCGGCGTGGACCTGCTGTTCTACACGTATCACCGCTTCGCCCACCGCGTACGGCTCGGTTGGGCTGGTCATCAGGCGCACCACTCGAGCGTCTACTTCAACTTCTCGACCGCGCTGCGGCAGAAGTGGAACCAGTGGTTCGAGGTCGTCGTGTGGCTGCCGCTCCCGTTCCTCGGCGTACCCCCGTGGATGATCTACTTCGTCTTCTCGATCAACCTGATCTGGCAGTTCCACCTGCACACCGAGAAGATCGAGAAGCTGCCGCGGTGGTGGGAGCTCATCTTCAACACCCCGTCACACCACCGCGTGCACCACGGTTCGGATCCGATCTACCTCGACCGCAACTATGCCGGGATGCTGATCATCTGGGACCGGATGTTCAGGTCGTTCCAGCCCGAGCTGCACCGCCCGACGTACGGGCTGACGGTGCCGGTCGAGACCTACAACGTCTGGTCGCTGCAGTACGGCGAGTACAAACGCATCTGGCAGGACGCCCGCCGGGCCAAGAGGCTGCGCGACAAGCTGGGGTACGTGTTTGGCCCTCCCGGCTGGGCGCCGGGGCAGTCGGCCAAGAGCGTCAAGCCTTCTTGACCACGCTGGACTTGAGCTGCATCGGACCGAATCCGTCGACCTTGCAGTCGATGTCGTGGTCACCGACGCCGTCCACGAGTCGGATGTTGCGCACCTTGGTGCCGACCTTGATGGACTGCGCCTGGCCCTTGACCTTGAGGTCCTTGATGATCGTGACGGTGTCGCCGTCGTTCAGGACCGTGCCGTACGCATCCTTGACCTGCGCCTCGGCCTCAGCGGCTTCGGCTTCGGCTTCGGCTTCGGCTTCGGCTTCGGCAGGCGACCACTCGTGGGCACACTCCGGGCACACGAGCAATGCGCCCATCTCGTAGGTGTACTCGCCGGAGCATGACGGGCAAGGTGGCAAGGTCATCGGGCCAGCGTATTGGGTCAGTCATCCACGGCGCCCAGTACTTCGCGCAGCGCCGCGACGTGGCCGTCGAACGCCTTCCTGCCCGCAGCGGTCAGCCGTACGCGGACGCGGCGGCGCCTGTCCGACACCGGCCGCTCGACCTTGAGGTAGCCAGCCTCCTCGAGCGTCGCGAACTGCTTCGACAGTGCTGAGTCCGACAGCTTGAGGTGATCGCGTACGAACGCGAAGTCGATCCAGTCCGCCGGTGCGAGCAGCGCCACGATCGACAACCGGGTGCTCGGGTGGATCAGCTCGTCGAACTTCGGCTCGGTCACGCGATCCGCCGCCGGATCGAAGCCATCAGGGTCGGTCCACCGCACAGGATTGCGGTGGCGGCGAAGCAGGCCGCGATGGTCGATGCGTGCTCGGCGCCGTCGGCGTCCACGGCGAATCCCACGACGATCGAGGCCGCCGCGAGAAGCAGGATCGAGGCAAACAGGATCAACGGCAACCGTCGCCCGACCGTGCTGGCTCTGACGCTCAGCTGGCTCGACTTGTGGCGGCCCGAGAAAAGTCGTGACGCCACTGCCGCATGGAGTGCGCCGAACAGGAGGGTCGCCGCGCTGGTGATCCAGACGTTCCCGACATCTGTCGCGACGCCCAGCAGGATCCAGGCGATGGCAAGTCCCCACCAGTACCAGCGCGGCAGATCGACCTCGTCGATCACTCTCCGGCGCTCGTCCTCGACTGCTCGCAGCGCTTGTCGTGCGTCATTTGCACCGATGTGCTCGGTCATGCCCAGCCCCTTCACTTTCCTGGTAAGAAACTGAAACTACGCTTTCCGACCAGGAAAGTCAAAGACTCGCGTCAGCCATGATCCCGACGTGTGGAAAGAATGGGTGCATGAGCACAGACGAGAACCAGAACGTACGTCTCGACATCGACGACTCGATCTGCACGATCACGATCGACCGTCCGGATGTGCGCAACGCCGTCGACGGCCCCACGGCGCTGCAGCTGCGTGATGCGTTCGAGGAGTTTGAGGGCAATGACGACCTGGCCGTTGCCGTGCTCACCGGAGCCGACGGCACGTTCTGCGCCGGAGCTGACCTCAAGGCGTTCGACGACTCGAGCCGTCGCAACGAGCTCGATCCTGCCGGCGGGGGAGACGGGCCGATGGGCCCGACCCGCATGGAGCTCAGCAAGCCCGTCATCGCTGCCATCGCCGGCCACGCCGTCGCGGGCGGTCTCGAGCTCGCCCTCTGGGCCGACCTGCGGGTCGTCGAGGAGGATGCCGTGCTCGGAGTGTTCTGCCGGCGCTGGGGTGTGCCCCTGATCGACGGTGGCACCGTTCGCCTCCCGCGCATCATCGGCCAGGGCCGAGCGCTCGACATGATCCTCACGGGCCGCCCCGTCGGCGCCCACGAGGCGCTGCAGATGGGACTGGCCAACCGCGTCGTACCCGTGGGGGAGTCGCTCACCGCGGCGTTCGAGCTCGCCGAACAGATCGCCGCCTTTCCGGCGGCCTGCATGAAGGCGGATCGGGCGTCGGCCTACCGCCAGTGGGACCTCCCGCTCGACTCGGCTCTGCGGTCCGAAGGTTCCGCCGGCGTCCACATGCTGATGGCCTCCGGAGAGGCTGCCGAGGGAGCCAAGGCGTTCAGCGAGGGAGCCGGGCGTCACGGGGAGTTCTGAGCACGCACCGAATTGGAGCATGGGCGTGTGGTCTGGCAGAATGACTCCTTGCGTCCGGTACGCGTGAGGGCCCTCTCTCCCACATGCTCCGGCACACAGATTTCGTCGGCCGTGTCCCCACGCGGCACCGACAGGTCACCACATACAAGATTCTGAGGAGACACCACACTCGTGGCAGTCAAGATTCGCCTGAAGCGCATGGGCAAGATCCGCACGCCGTTCTACCGCATCGTTGTCGCCGACTCACGCACCAAGCGTGACGGTCGCGTGATTGAGGAGATCGGTACGTACAACCCCAAGGCCGAGCCGTCGATCATCAACGTCGATGGCGACCGCGCCAAGTACTGGCTCGGAGTTGGCGCACAGCCGACCGAGGCCGTCGCCGCACTGCTCAAGATCACCGGCGACATCGGTGGCAAGAACACCATGAAGTTCGCCGAGCCCAAGCGCGACAAGGAAGAGATCTTCCAGGAAGCGCTCAAGGAGCTCCACAGCGACAACAAGGCTGACGCCGTGACCCGCAAGGCCGCGGCCGCCAAGAAGGCCGCGGCCGACAAGGCCGACGACGACGTCAAGGAAGCCACCACCGCCAAGAAGAAGGCCGACAAGGTTGAGGCTGACGCCCCGGTCGAGTCGCCCGCCGATGAGGCACCTGCTGCTGACGCTGCGCCCGCCGACGAGGCAAAGGCTGAAGAGCCTGCCGCTGCTGAAGAGGCAGCTGCTGACGAGGCAAAGGCTGAGGAGCCCGCCGCTGACGCTGAGGCCACTGACGAGGCAAAGGCCTGATCGTGGCCGCGCCCATCGTCGAGGTCATCGAGCACCTGGTCGCCGGCATCGTCGACAATCCTGACGACGTCAACGTGCGAGCCAAGCAGACACGCAACGGTGAGCTGTTCGAGGTCCGGGTCAACCCGACCGACCTCGGCAAGGTCATCGGACGTCAGGGTCGTACCGCCACCGCCATCCGCAAGGTCGCTGGCGCGATCGCCGGCAGGGGCGGCGCGCGCATCGATTTTGTGGACGTCGACCGCCGGAACTGACTCATGCAGGTCGTCATCGGCCGCATTGGTCGAGCCCACGGCATCCGCGGTGAGCTCAACGTAGATATTCGCACTGACGAGCCCGAACGGCGTTTCGCCCCGGGCTCGTCAGTCGTCTGCGGCGACCGTACGCTCACGGTGGCCACCGCCAGGCATCACAGCGGCCGACTCGTCGTCGCGTTCAAGGAGATCCCCGACCGCACGGCCGCCGAGGCGCTGCACGGCACGATCCTCGAGGCGGTCATCGACCCCACCGAGGTGCCGGAGGATCCCGACGAGTTCTACGACCACCAGCTGGTCGGCCTCGAGGCGCGCAGCGGTGACGCCGTGGTCGGCACCGTCACGGGCATCGTGCATGGTCCCTACCAGGACACCCTGACGATCGACATCGACGGCCGCGAGGTGTTCGTACCCTTCGTGACCGCCCTGGTCCCTGAGGTCAGCGTCGCGGGTGGTTTCGTCACGGTCGCCGACATCGAGGGCCTCCTCGACCCTGACAAGGCCGAGAAGGCCGACGGATGAAGATCGACGTCGTCTCGATCTTCCCCGCCTACCTCGACGTCCTCCAGCTCTCCCTCGCCGGCAAGGCACAGGCCTCCGGGCTGCTCGAGATCGCGGCACACGACCTGCGCGAGTTCACCCGCGACAAGCACCGCAGCGTCGACGACACGCCGTACGGCGGCGGCGCCGGCATGGTCATGAAGCCTGAGCCGTGGGGCGAGGCGCTTGACGCGTTGACGACCGACGAGGCCGTCATCATCGTGCCGACCCCGTCCGGTGAGCTCTTCACGCAGCGCACCGCCGAACGCCTCAGCGCAGAGCAGCATCTGGTGTTCGCCTGCGGCCGCTATGAAGGCATCGACCAGCGCGTCATGGAGCACGCGGCCACCCGCTGGCGGGTCGAGGAGATCTCGCTCGGCGACTTCGTGCTCAACGGGGGAGAGGTCGCTGCGCTCGCCATGATCGAGGCCGTCGTACGACTCATCCCCGGCTTCATGAGCAACCCCGAGTCGCTCGCCGAGGAGTCGCACGGCGAAGACGGGCTCCTCGAGTACCCCGTCTACACCAAGCCGGCGTCGTGGCGAGACCTCGACGTACCCGAGGTGCTGCTCTCCGGCAACCACGCCGCGATCGCCGCCTGGCGACGCGAGCAGGCGGTCGAAAGAACTCACAACCGACGCCGGGGCGAGTCAGCCGGCTGACCGCCCGACACCCAGCTATTAACACGATCGGCCTTGCCGTAACACGAGCGTAATGCTGAGGTAAGGCCGAAATAACCTCCGCCCGTCAGGATGCAGATGCTTCCTCGGTCAGCAATGACGCTGCCTTGGTCCTGAATCTCCAACTGATGAATGAGGTAACTATGGAACCGGGAACTATTTGGCTGCTGCTGTGTACAGCGCTGGTCATCTTCATGACGCCGGGGTTGGCGTTCTTCTACGGCGGACTCGTCAAGGCCAAGAGCGTTGTCTCGATGATGATG
The DNA here is from genome assembly GCF_039537165.1 of Aeromicrobium panaciterrae. Classification (GTDB taxonomy): domain Bacteria; phylum Actinomycetota; class Actinomycetes; order Propionibacteriales; family Nocardioidaceae; genus Aeromicrobium; species Aeromicrobium panaciterrae. The sequence continues at coordinate 2,766,695 of NZ_BAAAZZ010000002.1, forward strand.
CTCAGCTTCGGTGCCCTCGGTCTGATCAGCGTCCTGTGGATCCTCTACGGATACAACATGGGTGTCCTGAGCGACAGCGGCGACGACCTCATCCCAGGTGTCCTGGGCAACCCGTTCGGCGCCGACGGCAACGACTTCGGCCTCTACACGCTGGTGAAGTCTGACGGCAACGCGCTCGGCTGGGTTGCCTTCGGCGGCTCGTTCGCGATCATCACGACGGCGCTGATCTCGGGCGCGATCGCCGACCGTGCGCGGTTCTTCCCGTGGATGCTGTTCGCCGGCATCTGGGCGACGATCTGCTACTTCCCGGTCCAGGGCTGGGTGTGGGCGTTCAACGACGACGGCATGACCGGTTGGATCGGCAAGTTCGGCTTCGGTGACACGTCCACGCAGGACTGGGCCGGTGGAACGGCAGTCCACATCAATGCCGGAGCCGCTGCGTTGGCGCTGGCACTCGTCCTCGGCAAGCGCGTCGGCTTCAGCCGTGACCTGCAGAAGCCCCACAACGTCCCGCTCGTGCTCATCGGCGCAGCGATCCTGTGGTTCGGTTGGTTCGGCTTCAACACCGGTGCGGCAGTCGATGACACCGGGGCAAGCGTGATCTTCCTCAACACGCTGGGCGCTCCGGCCGCGGCCATCCTCGGGTGGATCCTGGTGGAGCATTTCAAGAACGGCAAGGCGACCTCGGTCGGAGCGGCTTCGGGTGCTGTCGCCGGTCTCGTGGCGATCACCCCGGCGTGTGCATTCCTGACGCCGCTCACGGCGATCCTGCTCGGACTGGTTGTCGGTGCGATCTGCGCGCTGGCGATCGAGCTGAAGTTCAAGCTCGGTTTTGACGACTCGCTCGACGTCGTGGGCATCCACCTCGTCGGTGGACTCGTCGGTTGCCTCTACCTGGGCTTCTTCTCGCGTGACACGGGGCTGTTCACCGGAGGTGGCAACCTCGACCAGCTCGGGACCCAGGCCGTCACGGCCTTCTCGGTCCTCGCGTTCTCCTTCATCGTTGCCTACGTCGTGGGCACGATCATCGAGAAGACGATCGGATTCCGCCTCAAGGAGCACGACGAGGCTGCCGGCATCGACTCGGTCCTGCACGGCGAAGAGGGCTACGCGCTCTAGTCGATCTCAGCTCGACAACGCAGCACGCGATGCGCCCGCCGGTACGTTCGGCGGGCGCATCGTTGTCCGCGTGTGGCGAGTCGACTCACGAGGTTCACAGTGGCGGCTTCGCCGCGAGACGTTCAACCCGCCTCAACGCTACGGCCGCGGGCGGCCTCCGGTTTCAGCGTTTTGGTCGGCACCGTGCCCGTATGGCAACATTGACTCTTGGCGCTGCATGGTTCTGCCGCAGGGGCACCATCACTGAGCGCCGTACGACTCACACTTATTCAGCAATCCGTGGGTGACCTGTGGCACCAGCGAGGAGACAGCAATGACGAACATCATCGACCAGGTCGCGGGCGAGTCGCTCCGCACCGACCTCCCCCAGTTTCGCGCCGGCGACACCCTCGAGGTCCACGTCCGTGTCATCGAGGGCAACCGCTCGCGCATCCAGGTGTTCAAGGGTGTCTGCCTCAAGGTCCAGGGTTCCGGCATCGGCCGCACCTTCACGGTCCGCAAGATCAGCTTCGGTGTCGGCGTCGAGCGCACCTTCCCGCTGCACACCCCGGTGATCGAGAAGATCGAGATCGCCACGCGCGGTGACGTACGTCGCGCCAAGCTCTACTACCTCCGCAACCTGCGCGGCAAGGCTGCCAAGATCAAGGAAAAGCGCGAAGACTGAGAGCCGAGGTCGACGCGTTGCGCACTACGGCTAGGCTCACCGCGTGACTGAGAAGAAGCGACAGCTCCCCGTGTGGCAGGAGTCGATCCTTCTGGTCATCACCGCCATGGTGATGGCGGTGATCGTCAAGACGTTCTTCCTCCAGGCCTTCTACATTCCGTCGGAGTCGATGGAGCCCACGATGCTCGTCGACGACAAGCTCCTGGTGCAGAAGGTGTCCTACTGGGGCGGTGAGCCCAAGCGCGGTGACATCGTCGTGTTCGACGATCCGGGAGGCTGGCTCGGCGAGGAGGAGTCGCGTCACGCGACCAACCCGCTGCAGCGTGCCCTCGAGACCGTCGGGCTCTTCCCGACGGGTGGGCACCTGATCAAGCGAGTCATCGGTGTCGGTGGCGACGAGGTCGTCTGCTGCACTGAGGCGGGCAAGCTCACGGTCAACGGCAAGACGCTCGACGAGCCCTACCTCCTCGAGCCCAACAGCCCGGCGAGCGAGCTGCGCTTCGACGTCAAGGTGCCCAAGGACCACCTCTGGGTCATGGGCGACAACCGTGGCAACTCGGCAGACTCGCGCTCGCACCTGGGCGATCCCGGCGGCGGGTTCATCCAGGACAAGGCCGTGGTCGGCAAGGCGTGGCTGCGCGTGTGGCCATGGAACCGTTCCGGCTTCATCCACAAGCCCGAGTCGTTCGAAGCCGTCAACGGAAAATGACGCGGTTCGCGAAGGGTTCGACGATCCGGCGCGACGCCGGGTTGTACGGCTTTGAGCGCGCCCTCGCCCGTCAGGGCCTCACGCCTGTCGCCGGCGTCGATGAGGCGGGACGCGGCGCGTGTGCCGGCCCCCTGGTTGCCGCGGCGGTCGTGCTCGACCGGCCCATACCCGGCATCGCCGACTCCAAGCTGCTCACCGAGGCGCGCCGCGAGACGTGCTTCGACCTGATCATGAAGCGGGCGACCGACGTCTCGGTCGTCGTGGTGTCGCCGCAGGACTGCGACCAGATGGGTATGCACGTCGCCAACATCTCGGCGCTGCGCCGCGCCCTTGCACGCCTCGCCGTACGCCCCGGCTACGTCCTCACCGACGGATTCCCAGTCGATGGTCTCGGCGTGCCGGGCCTCGCGGTGTGGAAGGGCGATCGGGTCGCCGCATCCATCGCCGCTGCCTCGATCGTCGCCAAGGTGACACGCGACCGCATGATGGTCGAGCTCCACGAGCACTATCCGCAATACGATTTCGCCACGCACAAGGGTTATTGCACGTCGCTGCACCAGGAGCGCATCGACGAGTTCGGCCCGTGCGTCGAGCACCGCAGACGATTCGTCAACGTACGAGCAGCGATGGAGGGAGCCGCACATGAGTAGCGAGGATCTCGAGCGCTACGAGTCCGAGATGGAGCTGGCGCTCTATCGCGAATACCGCGACGTCGTCTCGATCTTCAAGTACGTCGTCGAGACCGACCGACGGTTCTATCTCTGCAACGCCGTCGACGTGAAGGTGCGTTCCGAGACGGGTGACGCCTACTTCGAGGTCACGATGAGCGATGCCTGGGTGTGGGACATCTATCGTCCGGCGCGCTTCGCCAAGACCGTCAAGGTGCTGACGTTCAAGGACGTCAACGTCGAGGAGCTCCAGGAGTCCGAGACCCAGCTCCCGACGGCTGACTGACTGTCCACAGCCCTGCGGCATTCTCTCGGCGATCCACAGGTGCCCTGATGACTGTCGTGTAGGCCGTGTGTCCCCGCGAGGCTCGGGGGATGACGTACGAGCGCAACAAGGCCATGGGCGCCTACGGCGAGCGCGTGGCCGCCGAGCACCTCACGAGGCTCGGCATGGTCGTGCTGGCCCGCAACTGGACGTGCAAGTTCGGTGAGATCGACATCGTTGCGCGCGACGGGTCGACGCTGGTGATCTGCGAGGTCAAGACGCGCAGCGGCCACGGCTACGGAGGACCGTTCGAGGCGGTGACGGGTCACAAGGCCAGGCGGCTGCGCCGGTTGGCAACCCACTGGCTCGAGGTGCACGACGTCCACCCGCCGAGCCTGCGCATCGATGTGGTCTCGGTGGTGATGCAGGACCGGGGAGCGCCGGTCGTCGAGCGCATCACCGGTGTGGCCTGATGAGTGCGCCGACCCACTCGGTGACCCTCGACGGGTTGTCCGGGAGGCCGATCGAGGTCGAGGTCCACATCGGTGGTGGCCTGCCCCGTACGGTCCTGGTCGGGCTGGCCGACACGATGGTCAGTGAGGCGCGCGATCGGTGCCGGTCAGCGGTGGCCAACTCCGGCACGACCTGGCCCGATCAGCTGGTGACCATCAACCTTGCACCGTCGACCCTGCCCAAGACCGGCTCACACTACGACCTGGCCATTGCACTGGCGGTGTTCGCCGCCAAGCAGCTCGTCCCGGCAGAGCAGCTGGATGGTGCGGCGTTCCTCGGCGAGCTGGCCCTCGACGGGCGGCTTCGGGCGATCCGTGGTGTCCTCCCGGCGACGCTCGCGGCTGCCGAGGCAGGCTTCGAGCGCGTGTTCGTGCCGGAGGTCAACGTGCCGGAGGCTGAGCTCGTCACAGGCATCTCGGTCGTGGGTGTCCGGTCGTTGCGCCAGACCGTCGCTCTGCTGACCGGTGCAGAGGAGCCCGACGACCCGCCGGTGCCTCCGCTCGACGAGGTCTCGGGCATGTCGTGGACCTCTGCCGAACGGCTCGCCCACCTCGACCTTGCTGACATCGCGGGCCAGGAGGACGCGCGCATGGCGTTGGTCGTCGCGGCCGCCGGCGGGCACCACATGCTCATGACGGGTCCGCCCGGCATCGGCAAGACGATGCTGGCCCAGCGGCTGCCGGGTCTGCTACCCGATCTGACCCACGAACAGTCGCTCGCGGTGAGCGCGGTTCACTCGATCGCGGGCGTGCTGCCCAGTGACGCTCCGCTGCTCAGGCGTCCGCCGTTCCTCGACCCACACCACACTGCCAGCGCCGTGTCGATCGTGGGAGGTGGCAGCAAGGTCATCCGGCCCGGTGCTCTCTCGTTGGCCCACAACGGCGTCCTGTTCCTGGACGAGGCCCCGGAGTTCTCATCCAATGTTCTTGAGGCACTTCGCCAGCCGCTCGAAAGCGGCCACGTGGTCGTGTCCCGGGCCGCCCTGACCGCGGCCTATCCGGCACGTTTCCAGCTCGTGCTGGCGGCCAACCCCTGTCCTTGCGGCATGAGCAGCTCGGTCAGCGACCAGTGCCGCTGCTCACCGCTGAGCCGACGGCGCTACGCCGATCGGCTGTCGGGCCCCATCCGTGACCGCATCGACATCCACCGATCCCTGTCGCCGCTGGCCCGTCCCGAGCTGGTCAACGCCATGACCGGCGCTCGCTCGACTGCTGAGCTCGCCCTGACCGTGGTCGAGGCCCGCGCACGACAGGGCCGGCGATTTCGTGCGACGCCATGGCGGCTCAACAGCGCCGTGCCGGGCGTCGAGCTGCGCAAGCAGTGGCCGGTCAGCGAAGCCGGTCGCGTCATGATCGACCAGCAGCTGCGCACCAACAAGCTCAATGCCAGGTCGGCGGACCGCATCCTGCGCCTGTCGTGGAGCGTCGCAGACCTGCACGGTCATGACGTGCCGACCGGTGACGACGTCGACACGGCTCTCTCGCTGCGGCGGGGGACGCCGCTTGGCAGCGAGATGCGCGACATGGTGCAGGCCTCATGAGCGATCGCCAGGACCGGCTCGCCCTGAGCCTCATCGCCGAACCTGGAGACCCCAGGCTTCGCGACCTGTTGACGGTGCATGAGCCGGGGCGACTCGTTGCGGCAGCGCAGGGCCGAGGCTCCCTGCGGGTGCCGGCCGTCTGGCGCGAACGCGCACACGATCTGCCCCGCTCGGTCGAGACTGCCAAGGCGCGCGCGAAGTCGCAGCGCCTGCGTTGGCTGTGTCCAGGCGATGCTGCATGGCCGTCGGCGTTGTCGGATCTCGATCATCTGGAGCCTCTGCACAACACCACCGGTGCGCCGGTCGGGCTGTGGATGCGCGGTGCGGGGAACCTCGCGCAGATCAGTGCTGAGAGCGTGGCTGTGGTCGGTGCCCGCGCGTGCACGACCTATGGGGCTGAAGTCGCCTCCGAGATGTCGGCGGACTGCGCAGATGCCGGCTACACCGTGATCAGCGGTGCCGCGTTCGGTGTCGACGGGTGTGCCCACCGTGGTGCGTTGCTCATGAACAAGCCGACCGTCGCCGTGCTCGCATGTGGTGCAGACGTCGACTATCCCGTCGCCCACAGTGCCCTGATCGAGGAGATCGCCAAGACCGGGCTGGTGATCAGCGAGCAGACACCGGGTGCGCGCCCGCTCAAGGGCCGCTTTCTGTCGCGCAACCGCATCATCGCGGCACTCAGCCAGGGCACCGTCGTGATCGAGGCCGCGATACGCAGTGGCTCCCTCAACACGCTCCACTGGGCCGATCAGCTCGGCCGCACCACGATGGCGCTGCCAGGTCCTGTCACGTCGCGTCAGTCGTCGGGCACGCATGATGCGATCCGGACCGGCAAGGCCGTCCTGGTGACCAAGGGCAAGGAGGTCATCGAGGAGATTCGCGGGCTCGGTGCTGAGCCGTCGGAGCGCGACGTGGTGCCGCTGACGGAGTTCGACCGCCTGCCTGTGGCCGCGCGCAAGACGTTGGACGGACTCGACTGGAGTCGGGGTCGGTCGCTGACCGAGATCGCTTCCGGGGTGCGGCTCACTGCTCGCGAGGTACTCGTCTCGCTAGACATGCTCGAACGCCGCGGACTGGTATGTCGCCACGGCGTGGGGTGGATCCTCGCCCGGCGAGCCGACGTCGGCTAGATCTCGGGTCCGAGGACCGGTTCGTGCGGCGCGCCCGAGGCTTGTTCCTTGAGCTCGACGAAGATCGTGTGCGTCGCTGTCGTCCCGATGTTCTCGCCCGAATGCGTCTGAGCAGGTAGCCAGGTCGCCAGGCCCGCCTTGAGTGAGACCTCTCGTTGGTGGTCACCCACGCTGAGCCGGCGATCGAAGTCCGAGAGCGTGACCATGACGCTGTCCGGGTGGCTGTGAGGGGTCGTCCTGTCGCCGGGTTGATCGAGGTACTCGAGCACACGTACGCGCTCGTTCTCGAACACCACTGTGTAAAGGGTGTGATTGGTCGCCGCCGGATCGTCCGTCATGCAGTCATTTCAGTCCAGATTGCCGGCCACGTAAAGGTGTGCGGCGCGCCGACGCCGGCTGAGCGTCACCTCGCCGCACACTGGATCCGATGACCGAAACAGCCGAAGAGCAGCTCGGCGAGACGTGGGCGCGCGTACTCGCCGACTACGAGCGCCATCTGGTGTCCGAGCGAGACCTCTCGACCCATTCCGTACGCGCCTACGTGACCGACCTGCACGCCCTGGCCATCCACGCCGAGCGGCTGGGCGTGACCAACCCGTCCGACCTGTCGATCCGTACGCTCCGCAGCTGGCTGGCCAACCTGCAGACACTGGGCAAGGCCCGGACGACGTTGGCACGGCGCGCAGCCTCGGCCCGTGTGTTCACCGCCTGGCTCGTCCGCACGGGTCGCGCGACCGCCGATCCCGGCGCGCTGCTCGCGAGTCCGAAGGCACGACGCGAGCTTCCTGACGCCCTGACGCAGACCGAGATGCGTGCCGTGCTCGATGCCGCGGTCACCGATCTTGCCGACGAAGGACCGCGGGGGTTGCGTGACCTGGCGATGCTCGAGCTGCTCTACGCGACCGGCATCCGTGTCGGAGAGCTGGTCGGCCTCGACATCGACGACCTCGACCGTGACCGGCGCGTGGTCCGGGTGTTTGGCAAGGGTCGCAAGGAACGGTCAGTTCCGTACGGAGCGCCCGCAGCCGAGGCCGTCCAGCACTGGCTCACCACCGGCCGGCCGACCATGGTGTCGGCCGAGAGTGGTTCTGCGGTGTTCGTCGGCGTGCGGGGGAGCCGCATCGACCCACGCGCGGTCCGCCGCGTCGTGCACGAACGTCTCGGCGCGGTCGAGGGTGGACCCGATCTCGGGCCGCACGGGCTGCGTCACTCCGCCGCCACGCACCTGCTCGAAGGTGGAGCCGATCTGCGCAGCGTGCAGGAGATCCTCGGCCATGCCTCCCTCGGGACGACTCAGATCTACACACACGTCAGCAACGACCGGCTTCGCGCTGCCTACAAGCTGGCACACCCGCGCGCCTAGAGGAACTTCGCCGGGTCCACGGCGCGGTCGCTCTTGAGCACCATGAAGTGCAGGTGGCATCCGGTCGACAGCCCGGTGTTGCCCGAGCGCCCGATGACCTCACCGCGACCCACGTGCTCGCCCACTGACACCGACTGTCGGCTCAGGTGGTTGTAGGTCGTCTCGAAGCCCGGTCGATGACGTATCACGATCCGTTTGCCGTATGCGCTGCTCGACGAGCGCGAGACCACCGTCCCGCCGGCTGCCGCGTGGACGGAGGTGCCGCACGCCACGCCGAAGTCGGTGCCGTCATGGAGCTTGCGTACGCCGGTCACGGGGTGCACCCGCATCCCGTAGGGCGACGTCACCGGACCACCCACCGGCCGACCCAGCGAGCCTGAACCGCCCGCCGGAGGTGCAGGTGGCGTGCCGTTCGGGTCGATCAGACGGAATCGCCCGCGTGCCAACAGCTCGAGCGGGTCGAGGTAGTTGTCGCCGGCGATCCGGCCGAGGTGCAGGCACGGCCCGGCGCAATGGCTCGGAGAACCCAGCAGGGTGCCGATCGGCTCGCCGGCCGCCACGGCATCGCCGACGTGGAGCTTTGACGACACCGGCTGATAGGTCGAGCGCTCGCTGCCGTGGTCGATCGTGATCGCCGGCGTGCCCGCCACCGAGCCCACGAACGTCGCTCGACCGGCGGCCACGGCTCGTACGGGGTCTCCCGCAGACGCCGCGAGGTCGACGCCGCGATGCCCGGGGCCATAGCGGCTCTCGGGCTTGTCGAAGCGCTGGCTGACGTCGTGGCCCGGCAAGGGCCAGGTCCACGGCTCGGAGCCGGCCGCCGCCGCGGGGCGTACGGGAGCGAGCAGGAGGATCAGGGCGATGACGAGGAGTGTTCGACGGTTCATCACGCCAGCCAAGTCCCGAGACGACGGATGGTCGTCGACGGTCGTGTCCGCTGGGGACAGAGGGTGATGCGGGCTCACGTGTGGATTTCGCCGTCGACGTACCCGTGCCCTAGACTGGACCCATCACTTCGCAAGGAGTGAAATTCGCGCGCCTGTCTCCGTATGACGCGAAAGCCGAATGCGGATGCGGTCCTGGTCTCCCAAGGGGAGTGGGCCACACACGGCAGGCGCCAGGTCACCGTCAACCGGCGGTGAAGACAACCAGGAGTGGCACGCACGTGCCACAAGGAGAATCACCATGGCAGTAGTCACCATGCGCCAGCTGCTCGAGAGCGGCGTTCACTTCGGTCACCAGACCCGTCGTTGGAACCCCAAGATGAAGCGATTCATCTTCACCGAGCGCAACGGCATCTACATCATCGACCTGCAGCAGTCGCTCGCCTACATCGACGCCGGCTACGAGTTCGTCAAGTCGACCGTCGCCCGCGGCGGCACGATCCTGTTCGTCGGCACCAAGCGCCAGGCGCAGGAGCCGATCGAGGAGCAGGCCAAGCGTGTCGGCATGCCCTACGTCAACCAGCGTTGGCTCGGCGGGATGCTCACCAACTTCCAGACGATGCACCAGCGCCTTCAGCGCATGAAGGAGCTCGAGGAGATCGACTTCGACGACGTCGCAGGCTCCAACCGCACCAAGAAGGAACTCCTTCACATGAGCCGCGAGTACGCGAAGCTGTCGCGCACCCTCGGCGGCATCCGCGACATGGGCCGTACGCCGTCCGCCGTCTGGATCGTCGACACCAAGAAGGAGCACCTCGCGGTTGACGAGGCCAAGAAGCTCGGCATCCCGATCATCGCGATCCTCGACACCAACTGCGACCCCGACGACGTCGACTTCCCGATCCCGGGCAACGACGACGCCATCCGCTCGGTCGGCCTGCTGACCCGCGTCATCGCCGACGCCGTTGCCGAGGGCCTGATCGCCCGCGGTGGCAGCAAGACCGGTGAGGAGACACCCGGCACCGAGCTCGGCGCCGAGGAGCCCCTGGCTGACTGGGAGCGCGAGCTGCTGGAGAAGAAGGACGCCGAGGACAAGGCTGCTGAAGCCGCTGCGGAGGCGCCTGCCGCCGACGCTGCCACGGCTGACGACGCCGAGAAGCCCGCCAAGAAGGCTGCTGCCAAGGCTGACGACGCCAACAAGCCGGCCAAGAAGGCCCCGGCGAAGAAGGCTGCTGCCACGGCTGACGACGCCGACAAGCCCGCCAAGAAGGCCCCGGCGAAGAAGGCTGCTGCCAAGGCTGACGACGCCGACAAGCCCGCCAAGAAGGCCCCGGCCAAGAAGGCCGCCGCCAAGTAAGGCGTTCGACCAACACCTGAGAAGCGAGAACACGTACATGGCAATCACTGCCCAAGAGGTCAAGAAGCTCCGCGACGCCACCGGCGCGGGAATGATGGACGCCAAGAAGGCGCTCACCGAGACCGACGGTGACTTCGAGAAGGCGATCGAGGTACTCCGTATCTCGGGTGCTGCCAAGGCGGCCAAGCGCGCTGAGCGTGAGGCCACCTCGGGGCTCGTCGCCAACTTCGGAAGCGCGATCGTCGAGCTCAACTCCGAGACCGACTTCGTCGCCAAGAACGAGCAGTTCATCACCCTCGCCGAGGACCTCGCGGTGCTCGCCGACAAGACGAAGCCTGCTGACGCCGCTGAGTTCGCCGGCGCCACGCTCGACAACGGCAAGTCCGTTGCCGAGGCCGTCGCCGACCTCGCGATCGTCATCGGCGAGAAGATCGAGCTCGGTCGTGTTGCCAGCTTCGACGGCGCCGTCGTCACCTACATGCACCGTCGCGCCAGCGACCTGCCGCCGGCCGTCGGTGTGCTCGTGGAGTTCGACGGCGACGAGGGTCATGACGTGGCTCGCGGCATCGCAATGCAGATCGCCGCGATGCGTCCTCGCTACCTCACGCGTGAGGACGTCCCCGCGGACGTCGTCGCCAAGGAGCGTGAGATCGCCGAGGCGACCGCGCGCGAAGAGGGCAAGCCCGAGCAGGCCATCGCCAAGATCACCGAGGGACGCCTCAACGGCTTCTTCAAGGACAACGTGCTGCTCGAGCAGTCGTCGGTCCAGGACAACAAGAAGTCCGTCAAGGCAGTCCTGGACGAGGCAGGCGTGACCATCAAGCGCTTCGCCCACATCGAGATCGGCGCCTGACCCAACACGATCAACCGCTCGACCACGGAGGCTGAAATGGACAACGCCCAGCTCGTCAATGATTCAGCCTCCGGTCAGAAGTTCAAGCGTGTGCTCCTCAAGCTGTCCGGCGAGGTCTTCGGCGGCGGCAAGATCGGCATCGACCCCGACGTCGTCAGCGGCATCGCCCGGCAGGTCGCTGCCGCGGTCGCCGAGGGCGTCGAGGTCGCGATCGTGGTCGGCGGAGGCAACTTCTTTCGCGGCGCCGAGCTGAGCCAGCGCGGCATGGACCGTTCGCGGGCCGACTACATCGGCATGCTCGGCACCGTCATGAACTGCCTCGCGCTGCAGGACTTCTGCGAGAAGATCGGCATCGAGACCCGGGTCCAGTCGGCCATCACGATGGGACAGGTCGCTGAGCCCTACATCCCGCGCAAGGCGATCCGCCACCTCGAGAAGGGTCGCGTCGTGATCTTCGGAGCCGGCGCCGGTATGCCGTACTTCTCGACCGACACTGTCTCGGCGCAGCGCGCACTGGAGATAGGCGCGGACGCCGTGCTGATGTCCAAGAGCGGCGTCGACGGCGTCTACTCCGCCGACCCGCGCACCAACCCCGACGCCAAGAAGTACGACGAGATCACCTTCGACGAGGCGCTTCGCCTCGGCCTCAAGGTGGTCGACGCTGCCGCCTTTGCACTGTGCATGGAGAACAAGCTCCCCATGATCGTGTTCGGGATGGACGGCGAGGGCAATATCGCCCGCGTGCTTCGTGGTGAGAAGATCGGCACACTGGTTCACGCCGCCTAGGCTGACCTCGCACTCGCACAACGGAAGAGACTCCTCATGATCGACCAGACACTCCGCGACGCTGACAGCAAGATGGCCAAGGCCGTCGAGCACACCCGCGAGGAGTTCGCTGCGATTCGTACGGGTCGCGCCCACCCCGCGATGTTCGCCCAGATCACTGCCGAGTACTACGGCCAGCAGACGCCGCTCAACCAGCTCGCCGGCTTCCAGGTCCCCGAGCCCCGTACGGTCGTGATCCAGCCCTACGACATCGGCGCCAAGCCGGCCATCGAGAAGGCGATCCGCGAGTCCGACCTCGGCGTCAACCCGAGCGACGACGGCAAGGTGCTGCGCGTGACGCTTCCCGAGCTGACCGAGGACCGCCGCAAGGAATACATCAAGCTGGCCAAGACCAAGGCCGAGGACGGCCGCATCGCCGTACGCGGTGCTCGTCGCAACGCCAAGCAGGCTCTCGACAAGGCCGAGAAGGACTCCGAGATCAGCAAGGACGACAACGCCGGAGCCGAGAAGCGCCTCGACGGCATGACCAAGAAGCACGTCGACACGATCGACGAGCTGCTCAAGAACAAGGAAGCCGAGCTCCTTGACATCTGATTCGCCCACGGCTCCCGAGGAGTCTCCGGCGGAGGCAGAAAAGAAGAGCAGGGCGGGGCGCAACCTCCCGGCAGCGATCGGGGTGGGTGTCAGCCTCGGAGCGGTGGTCGTCGCGTCGCTGTTCCTGGTGAAGGACGTCTTCGTCGCGGTCGTCGTGATCGCCCTCGGCATCGGCCTGTGGGAGCTCGCCCGCGCGTTCGCCAAGGCCAACATCACGATCCCGTTCTTGCCGATCCTCGCCGGCGGCACGATCATGCTGGTCGGTGCGTTCTACGGCGGCATGGAGACGGCGGCCATCGCGATGGCGCTGACCGTGATCGGCAGCCTCGTCTGGCGGCTGGCTGAGGGTGCCGAGGGCTTCGTGCGCGACGTCAGCGCCGGCATCTTCTCGCTGTCCTACCTCTACCTCATGGGCGTGTTCGTCCTGCTGATGCTGATCGAGGACGACGGGCCGTGGCGCATCGTCGCGTTCATCGTCGCCACGATCGCGTCAGACACCGGCGGCTACATCGCCGGCGTCCTGTTCGGCAAGCACCCGATGGCTCCGACCATCAGCCCCAAGAAGTCGTGGGAAGGTTTCGCCGGTTCAGTCATCGTCGGCATCGCCGCTGGCGTCGGCACGGTTGTCTGGGGGCTCGACGGGCGTTGGTGGGTCGGAGTTCTGCTCGGCATCGCCGGTGTCGTCTTCGCAACGCTCGGTGACCTGTCGGAGTCGCTGATCAAGCGCGACCTCGGCATCAAGGACATGGGCGACCTGCTTCCCGGGCACGGCGGCATCATGGACCGCCTCGACTCGCTCATCGCGGTCGCGCCGATCGCGTGGCTGATCCTCCACACCCTCGTCGACGTCACCTGATCTCCCGTGAGAGCCGCTAGGTTTCTCCCATGCCACTGACCGACGGCGATCACATTCGCGGGCTTCTCGGGACCTATTGCCGATTGATCGACGCCGGTGACTTCGTCGGAGTCGGGCAGCTGATGGCCGACGCCGTGCTCATGACCGAGGACGGTACGGCGATCGCCACAGGCGCCGACGAAGTCGCCGCGCTGTACGCCGGCATCGTCACGGTGCACGACGACGGAACGCCCGGCACGCAGCACGTCGTGGCCAACACGTCTCTCGAGGAGCTCGACGGCGGTGCCATCCGGGCACGGTCTGCGTACCTCGTCTTCCAGGCCGTGCCGGAATTGCCCCTTCAACCCATCATCACGGGCTCGTACGTCGACACGTTCGCGCCCGCCGGCGGATGGCACTTCGTCGAACGCAGGTTCTCGATCGGCCGATCGGGCGATCTCACCCATCATCTAGCCCCAGGAGTCATCGGATGACCGAGTCCACACCCCGCGTCGTCGTCATCACCGGCGCCGCATCCGGCATCGGCTACGCCACCGCTGAGCTCTTCCGTGACCTGGGCGAGATCGTGTTCGGCCTCGACATCGCGTCGACCGTCCCGGACGGCGTGACGTACGTCGAGTGCAACGTTGCCGACCGCGCTTCGGTCGACGCAGCCATCGAGGTGTGCGCCCAGCACGGACGGATCGATGTGCTCGCCAACGTGGCAGGCATCGTGCAGTTCGGCCGCTTCGAGGAGATCGAGGAGGAGCTGTGGGACCGGGTGCATGCGATAGACCTCAAGGGTCCGTTCATGATGATGCAAGCCGCCCTGCCCCACCTCAAGGCGTGCCAGGGCAACATCGTGAACGTCTCCTCGGTGGCCGGCAATGCGCCTCAGCCGTACTCGGTGGCCTACGCCGCAGCGAAGGGCGGTTTGACGATGATGACGCGCTCCCTGGCCCTGGAGCTGACGCCGAGCAGCGTCCGGGTCAACGCGATCTGTCCGGGAACGGTTGCCACGCCGTTGGTGGACGCAGTGGCAGCCACGTTCCCGTCGGACCTGGAGCCACGCCTGATGGAGCGGATCTTCGGGATGCTTCCCGGCCCGCCCATCACGCCTGCTGAGCTCGGCTCGGCGATCGTCTACCTCGCCTCGCCGGAGGCTCGCATGATCACCGGAGCGGTCCTGGCCTTCGACGCGGGCATGAGCTGAGCCTCGTTTCACGGGGTGTCGCGTTCGTACGAAACATTGGCGTGCCAAGGTGATCCAGTGCTCCACGTAAGGCGGTTGCCGTGACTGCGCTGCAGGACTACTCCGCCGCCGTCACGCAACCCACGCTGACCGGCGACGCCTCGCGGTACGACGAGGTCGTCGCTCCGGACGGCAGCCTGCGTACGGCGTGGAAGGGCCTTGCCGAGCAAGCCGTGCAGCTGACCGAGTCCGATCTCGTACGCGTCACGGGTGACATCGAACGCATGCTCGCCGACGACGGTGTCACCTACACGCCGCCGGAGCAGTCGGTCGGCCCGTGGAAGCTCGACCCGATCCCGCTCGTGATCGACGCCGTCGAGTGGACCCCGCTCGAGGTCGGGCTGGCGCAGCGCACCGAGCTGCTCAACGCGATCCTGGTCGACCTGTACGGACCTCAGCGCCTCCTGAGCACCGGCGTGCTGCCGCCCGCCCTGGTGTTCGGGCACTCCGGATTCGTCCGGGTCGCCGCCCGGGCATCGGCGCAGGACCCGTGGCCACTCCTGCTCGCCGCCGCCGATCTTGGCCGCAACGCCGCGGGGGAGTGGCAGGTGATCGCCGACCGTGCCCAGGCGCCCTCCGGGATCGGCTTCGCGATGGAGAACCGCCGCGTCATCTCACGCGTCATGCCCGAGCTCTACCGCCAGGCCGGGATGCACCGGATCGCGCCGTTCTTCCAGGCGCTGCGTACCACCCTGATGGAGGCAGCGCCCAACAGCGATCCCGATCCGCGGGTCGTGGTGCTGTCGCCGGGCACGCACTCGGAGACCTCGTACGACCAGGCGTTCGTCGCGTCGATGCTGGGCTTCCCGCTCGTCGAGGGCAGCGACCTCGTGATGCGCGACGGCGCCGTCTGGGTCAAGGTGTTCGGCCGGCTCGAACGCGTCGACGTGATCCTGCGACGTGTCGACGCCGCCTGGAGCGATGCGCTGGAGCTGCGCAAGAACTCACAGCTCGGCGTCGCCGGTCTGTCGGAGGCGGTACGTCGCGGCACCGTGCGAGTCGTCAACGGGCTGGGCGCCGGCGTGCTCGAGAACCCCGGACTGCTCCCGTTCATGTCGGCGATGTGCGAGACCCTGCTCGACGAGCCACTGCGCATCCCGTCGGTGCAGACCTACTGGTGCGGCATCCCGAGGTCGCAGGCGTTCGTCGAGGACAACATCAAGGACCTCGTCATCAAGTCGATCGACAATCCCGTCGACCTCAGCCACCTGTCGCCCGAGTCGTTGCGTGATCTCGTACGCGCCGAGCCCCACCGCTACGTCGGCCAGGAGGCGCTGCCGCTGTCGCAGGCTCCGGCGTACGGCACGAGGGGCATCCGCCCGCAGCCGCTGACGTTGCGTACCTTCACGCTCCGCTACGGGTCCACCTATCGACCGCTGATCGGTGGTCTTGCGAACATCTTCGACGCAGGTGACGCCGCGTCGAGCAAGGACGTGTGGGTGCTGAAGGAGCGTCCTGAAGACCCGGACCAGGGCCTGGCCGAGGTGTTGCCGATGACACAGGGCCGGGCCACCGCGGCGATGGTGCCGCGCGTGCTCGAGGACATGTTCTGGTTCGGCCGGTACGCCGAGCGCGCCGAGGACATGCTGCGCCTCGTGCTGGCGACGCACGCCAGCGCCGAGGACAATGCGACGCGTCCCAACACCGCCGGCGGTGCGAGCCTGGCGGTGCTGCTGGGAGCGATCACGCGGCTCAGCGGGTCGCCCTTCGACGCCGACCGGCTCGATGCCAACTTCCGGTCGCTGCTGCTGGACCGTACGCGTCCCGGCTCGGTGGCGCAGTCGGTCGGCTCGCTGCGTGAGGCAGCCCAGAGCGTACGAGACCAGCTCTCGCCCGACGTGTGGCACGCGTTCAGCTCGACCGAGCGCGCCTCGGCTGCCCTCGCGACCTACCACTACAGCCACCAGGTGTCGGAGAGTGCCAGCCGGATGCTGACCGGGATCCTGTCGCTGCAGGGCGTGACGGGCAACATGATGCGAGATCCGGGATGGCGCATGATCAGCGCCGGACACGCCGTCGAGCGAGGACTGCAGCTGAGCCAGCTGCTGCGGGCCACCGCGACCGTGCGCCGCGGCATCGACGTCGACCGCGAGGTCAACACCGCCGTGCTGTCGATCGCCGAGAGCGCGGTCACGCACCGGCGCCGTTATCGCGGATACGTCCGACTCGCCGGCGTGCTCGACCTGCTCCTGATGGACGCCGACAACCCGCGGTCGCTGGCGTTCGGCATCAGCCAGCTGCGGGAGCACCTCGCCGCGATGCCCGGCTCCACCGGCGCGACGCGCCCCGAGCGTCTGCTCGACGACCTCGCCCACGAGCTGGCCCGCGCCGACATCGCCGCGCTGGTCGCGGTCGAAGGGGAGCGCCGTCCCAATCTCGAGCGGTTCCTCGACGGTTACATCGGTCAGCTCAGCCGCGTCGCCGAGGCGATCGGCGAGCTGCACTTCGCGGTGGGGCCGGCGCCGCGCTCCTTCGGGTTCGGAGGTGCGCAATGAGGTACGAGGTGTCGCACCGGACGACCTACTCGTACGACGAGGACGTCACCGACAGCCTCGGCATCGGCTATCTCGTGCCGCGTGAGCTCCCGTGGCAGCGGGTGCTGGAGCGTGAGCTCGTGATCGAGCCCGTGGCCAGCGATCGTACGGAGGACCTCGACTACTACGGCAACACAGCGACGTACTTCCAGGTCACCACGCCACACACATCGCTCGACATCCTGGCGACGAGCCGGGTCGAGGTCGACACGCCGGCGTACGCCGATGACGCACTTGCCGTTGCGTGGGAGTCGGCGAGACCTGCTGGGCGCGATGACGTCGAGGACGCCTGGCGGGCGCAGGACTTCACGCTGCCGTCCGCCCTGGCGAACCACACGGAGGACGTTCGGGCGTACGCCGCCGCGTCGCTCGTGCCGGGCCGCCCGATCGGTGAGGCGGCGACTGACCTGATGCACCGGATCAACACCGACTTCGCATACGACAAGACCGCGACCACCGTGACCTCGACGCTCGAGGACGTCATGGACAAGCGCGCCGGGGTGTGCCAGGACTTCGCGCACCTGACGCTCGCCTGCCTTCGCACGCACGGGCTGGCCGCGCGCTATGTGAGCGGCTACCTCGCGACGCAGCCGCCGCCGGGCAAGGAACGCGTGTTCGGCGCGGATGCGACCCACGCATGGGCTGCGGTGTGGCTGCCGGGTGGCGGCTGGCTGGCGATCGACCCGACCAACGACCAGTGGGCCAACGACCGCTACGTGACGCTGGCGTGGGGCCGCGACTACGGTGACGTACCGCCGGTCAAGGGCGTCATCTTCACCGAGGCCAAGACGTCGTCGCTCGCGGTGGAAGTCGACGTCGCTCCAGTCCCGTGACGCGCGAGTGGTGCGAATTCGGGAGACGCGCCGTCTCACTTTCCCGAATTCGCACCACTCGCGATCGCGTTTGCACCACTCGCGCGCGATTTCTTGGCTGTGGAGCTGAATGAGAGAATGGGGCGTGTCCTCCGTCAACCCCAACCCGCTGCCGCTCGTCTTCGAGCAGAAGCGCGGTCGCGTCAAGCCGCCGCGACACCTTGCCGACCTGAGCGGTGACGAGCGTACGGCGGTTGCCGAGTCGCTCGGCGAGCCGGCGTTCCGCGTCAAGCAGGTCGCCAACCACTACTACGCCCGCCTCGAGCGCGACCCGGCCAACATGACGGATCTGCCGGCCGCCAGCCGTGACCGCATCGTCGCCGAGCTGCTGCCGACCCTGCTCAACCCCGTACGCACGATGGAGGCCGACAAGGGCACCACCGTCAAGTCGCTGTGGAAGCTTTTCGACGGGGCGCTCGTCGAATCCGTCCTGATGCGCTACACCGATCGCGCCACGATCTGCGTCTCCAGCCAGGCCGGCTGCGGCATGGCATGCCCGTTCTGCGCGACGGGGCAGGGTGGACTCGAGCGCAACATGAGCTGTGCCGAGATCGTCGACCAGGTCCAGGATGCCGCCGGCAAGATGGCCCGCGGCGAGGTCGCCGGCGGTCCCGGCCGCCTCTCCAACGTCGTGTTCATGGGCATGGGCGAGCCGATGGCCAACTACAAGGCCGTCATCGGTGCAGTACGCCGCATGGTTGCACCGGCACCTGACGGCCTGGGCATGTCAGCGCGCAACATCACCGTCAGCACGGTTGGCCTCGTGCCCCGGATGAAGCAGCTCGCCACCGAGGGCATCCCCGTCACGCTGGCGCTCTCGCTGCACGCACCTGACGACGAGCTCCGCAACGAGCTCGTACCGATCAACACCCGCTGGTCGGTCCACGAGGCGGTCGAGGCTGCGTGGGAGTACGCCAAGACGACGAAGCGCCGGGTGTCGATCGAGTACGCCATGATCAAGGACATCAACGACCAGGCCTGGCGCGCCGACCTGCTCGGCGACGTCCTGCAGTCCTACGGCGACTGGGGCTGGGTCCACGTCAACCTGATCCCGCTCAACCCGACGCCCGGATCGATGTGGACCGCGTCGCGCCCCGAGGACGAGCGCGAGTTCGTACGTCGGCTGATCGCCAAGGGCATCCCGACGACGGTCCGCGACACCCGCGGCAGCGACATCGACGGAGCCTGCGGCCAGCTCGCCGCAGCGGAGTAAGCCAGCCCAGCTTGGTCAGGAGGCGGTAGGTTCCGCCGGGTTTAGGGCCGCGGGAAGCCGTATCGCGATGTCGTGCAGACGGGATTCAAGCGCGACGAGCCTGCCATCAACACGACCGATGTCAGTCTTGAGGTCGGCGTGAGAGCTGACGATCTGGGCTTCGAGGCGAGCGGCGTTGGAGTTGAGGTCGGTGCGTACGCCGTTGATCTCTGTCTTGAGGTCGGTGCGTACGCCGTTGATCTCTGTCTTGAGGTCGGTGCGTACGCCGTTGATCTCTGTCTTGAGATCGGTGCGTACGCCGTCGATCTCGGTCTTGAGATCGGTGCGCACGCCGCTGATCTCGGCCCTGAGCTCCCGTCGCATTGCCGCGAGGTAGCCCATGAGTGCCAGCCCAAACCCGGCGAACCCCACAAGGCTCACCCATGTCTGTTGCTCCAACACGACCACTCCCTCAGTGTGCCCGATCCGATCGACCGGATCCACCAGCGTATGAGCCGTCCACGACAGCGACAACAGGTCGGCGTTGTGCTGTGGACAAGGCGCGTACGCTGTCGAGCTTGTGAACGCCTCAGACCAGGGCGGGCTTCTTGGCCAGCAGCTCGACGTTGCGGTCCTCGAGCTTGCCGGTGGCGTTGGGATTGCGCTGGGGATCGTTGGCCGCGAGCTCGCGGGCGAGGCCGGCGAGCGCCGCGGTCGACGTGAGCGGGCCGGGGTCGCCGACCGTACCCGCGTGATCCAGCATCGTGGTGAAGATCGACAGCGAGCCGTCCTGGTTGTCGACGAGCTCGATGAGACGTGACTGCTGCGGGAAGTCGATGTGGGATGCGGTGTTGATCTCCCAGAAGCCGGTACCGCCGGTTGCGGCCTTGTGCGCCCACACCTCGTTGCGGTGGGTGTGGCCGTTGACCCACGCTATGACGTTCGGGTTGGCGAGCAGCACGGCGACGACCTCGTCGCCGAAGGCGCGATCCTGCAGGTCGAGGCCCGCCAGCACCAGACCGTTCTTCATGGTCTTGGAGGTGTGGTGGCTGAACACGACGACGTACTTGTTCGTGGACGCCGCCAGCGTGGTCTTGAGCCAGGCCAGCTGTTTGGCGTCGATCGAGCCCTCGGAGTAGCCGTTCGGGTTGACGGTGTCGAGCACGACGCCGCGGAAGCTGCCCTTGTCGAATGTGTAGTAGGCGGTGCCCTTGGTCTTGTTCTCCTCCGTGAAGCCGTGGCCGACCGGTCCGGGTGACGCGGGGGTGTTGAAGTGCTCGGCGACGACCTGCTTGCGGGTCAGGATCTTGCGCTTGCCGTCGGCGGTGACGAGGCGAGCACTGGCGAGGCCGAGAGCACCCGTGAGAAGGGCGGCGTTGCCCGAGGTGATCGCGGTCAGGAGGTCCGTCTGCGACACGCCCGGCGGCAGCGCGGAGAGCTTGAGCGGGCCGGTGGCGATGACGCCGAGCGGGAGCGTGGTCGGGAAGTTGCCCTGGACGAGTCCGTCGTGGTTGCCGAAGACGGAGTACCACGGCATCTTGATGCCCTCGGCCTGGAACGGGGCGCGCGCAGCGTTGAGCAGCCCGGTAACCTGCGGGAATCCGTACCGCGTCTTGTACGTGTCGGGCGCCTTGCCTGCGGGCGGGCTGTCCGGGTGCCAGTAGTGAGTGTCGTAGTCGACGTTGTCGGCGACGCCTTCGTACTTGGTGGGGCTTCCCGAGTTGGGGGTCACCGTCTTGCCGTCGAGGATGTCGATGTTCCAGCGGAACTCGTTGAGCTGGCAGTTGTCGGCGTTGTCACCGGTCTGGATCGCGAATGCCAGGGGTGCGCCGCTGACGGGACCGTACTTCGCCTTGTTGACTGCCTGCACCATCGCGTCCGCGGTCTGCAGCGTCAGCATCTCGTGCGCGCGGTAGCTCGACTGCAACAGGTTGGGCGTCAGGTTGAGGAGGTTCTCGTCGTACTTGTCCTCGAGCCGGTCGACGTACTCCAGGCGCATCGGCGACTGAGCGTCCACGAGGTGCACGTCGGTGAGGTGCGCGAACGCCGTGATCGGCTGGCGGCCCGAGGCGGGCGTGGTGCTGGCCGGTACGCCGAGGTCCGTACGGACGATGTGCGGCTCAGGGGATGCCTCGACGACGGGTGCATAGCCCTTGGAGTCGGGCGTGCCGCGGACCAGCGTGCCGGAGAGGGTCGTGACCGGGGGAGCCGTCTGGCCGCCCACGGCCCACGCGGCCGGCGACAGCGCCAGGTCCGTGAGGGCCATCGCCCCGCCGATGACAACGCCAGATTGGATCAACTTGCGACGAGACAGGTCCATGCTGGAGTAACGATTCAGCGTCGGCGAAGTGACGGCTGCGTGAGGCGCAGGTCACACGGGGCCGGCGGTTGTCGCCGGGCCCCGGCACGGGAGGATGTGGGGGACAGATTTCACCCGTTGGGAGAAGCATGCTGGGATCCACCACGGACGGCGACGTCGTCATCCTCGAGCTGCAGCGCGAAGAGCGCCGCAACGCGCTCAACCTCGAGCTGTGCCGCGAGATCCACGCCGGCGTCGACCAAGCGGTCAGTGACGGCGCGCGAGTCATCGTCATCACCGGGCAGGGCACCGCGTTCTGCGCAGGAGCCGACCTCGGTGGCGTCTACGGCGACGAGTTCCTGCAGGCGCTCTACGGGATGCTTTCGCGGCTGACCCAGGTCCCGGTTCCCCTGATCGCCGCGGTCAACGGGCCTGCGATCGGCGCCGGTACGCAGCTGGCGATGGCCTGCGACCTCCGCGTCGCCGACACGACCGCGAAGTTCGCCGTACCCACGGCCCGCAACGGCATGGCGGTCGACGCCTGGACGATCCGTCAGCTCGCCGCGCTCGCGGGAGGTGGCGTCGCGCGCCGCCTGATGATCGCCGCCGAGACCCTGCACCGTGACGAAGCGCTCACGGTCGGGCTCGCCGACCGCGCAGGCACGCTGGCAGACGCCCTCGCGTGGGCCCAGCAGATCGCCGAGCTGGCGCCGCTCGCGCTGGCGCACAACAAGCTCGTGCTCAACAGCTCCGCGGCTGACGACGCGGCGATCGAGGCCAGCTTCGCGGCCGTCTGGGCCAGCGAGGACGTACGAGAGTCCGCGGCGGCACGTGACGAGAAGCGACCGCCGATCTTCAAGGGACGATGATGAGCAGTCTCGTGTTTCGCGCCCTCGACCAGCACGTGATCGGTGGTCTCGCCGACGACACCGCCGTCATCGACGACCGGGGGACGCTGTCGTACGCCGAGCTGCTCCACGAGTCGGCCTGCATCGCCGGCGCCATCCATCACCTCGGCGTGCAGAGCGGCACCGAGGTGGCGATCGACCTCCCGTACGGCCGCAACCAGGTGATCGCCGTCCTGGCCTGCGCCCGGCTCGGCGCCGTGCCGATCGACGGTGCCGGCCATCGGTTCGAGGGCGAGACGTTTTACGCGCCGGAGACCGAGGTCCCCTGGGACCTGCTCATGCGTGCGGGGCGTTCGGAGCCGGCGCCGGCTCCCGATCGTGACCCGGAAGGCTACGAAGACCTCATGCGCTCGGCATACCCCGAGCTGTTCAGCGCATTGATCGCCGGAGGGACTATCTAGTTCCCCACGCGTACGTCTGCTTCTCCAGCTGGAGGTAGACGAACGTCTCGGTCATCAGCACGTTGTCGACGGCACTGATCTGGCCCGACACGATGTCGAGCAGCTCGTCGTCGCTCTCGGCGACGAGCTCGGCGAGGATGTCGAACCGGCCGGTGGAGATCACGATGTAGTCGATCTGATCCATCTTTGCGAGCGCTGCAGCGACCTCACGTACGTCGCCCGACACCTTGATGCCGATCATCGCCTGCCGGGCAAATCCCATCTGCAGGGGATCGGTGACCGCGACGATCTGCATGACGCCGCTGTCGATGAGCTTCTGCACGCGGTGTCGGGCCGCGGCCTCGGAGAGTCCGACCTGTTTGGCGATCGCCGAGTAGGACATCCGGCCGTCGGCCTGGAGAAGCTCAATGATCTTGCGCGCCTTGTCGTCGAGCGCGATCGCACGGTCCGTCATTCGGGTCATTGTGCCGTATTCGACGGATTCCGGTGCCGCGGGCAGCGCGTACGCCGGATTCCGCCGTATGACGGACCTGCGTGAAATACTCAGCCCGTGGAGACCTCCGACCTCGTGCTGCTGCGCAAGGCGCGCGACCAGATGGACCGTGAGTACGCCCGGCCCCTCGACGTCGAGGCTCTTGCCCGCACCGCACTGATGTCGCCGGGCCATTTCGCCCGCAGCTTCCGGGAGGAGTTCGGCGAGACGCCGTACAGCTACCTGATGACGCGTCGCATCGAGCGCGCCATGGCGCTGCTTCGCCGAGGTGACCTCTCCGTGACCGAGGTGTGCTTCGAGGTCGGCTGTTCGTCGTTGGGCTCGTTCAGCAGCAAGTTCTCCGAGCTGGTCGGAGAGAGCCCGAGCGCCTACAAGGCGCGGCCGCACGAGAAGGACGCAGCGTCGATCCCGTGCATCCAGAAGATCTACACGCGACCGATCAGGAATGGAGAAGCGCGGACGCTCGGGTGAGCTCTAGCGTGAGGTCATGGATATCAAGATCTCAACCAGCTATCTCAACGTCGACGATCCCGATGCGGCGCTCACGTTCTACCGTGACGTGCTCGGCTACGACGTACGCAACGATGTCGGCCAGGGCGACATGCGCTGGATCACCGTGGGCCCGCCCTCGCAGCCGGACGTCTCGATCGTGCTTGGCCCAGCGGCACCCGAGGCGCCTCCCGCCGAGCGCAAGCTGCTCGCCGACATGATGGCCAAGGGCATGATCGGCCTCGTGGTCTTCACCACCGACGACCTGGACGCGACGTTCGAGAAGCTCCAGGCTTCGGGCGCCGATGTCGTGCAGGAGCCCATCGACCAGCCGTGGGGTGTGCGCGACTGTGCCGTACGTGACCCTGCCGGCAACATGCTGCGCTTCAACCAGGCCTGACCCGTGTGCACGCCTGCCCTGTGGGCGGCGCGATCAGAGCAGGCCCTGCGCCTCCGTGAGCACGGAGCGCAGGATCTGCTCGATCTCGTCGAAGTGGGACTGGTCGGCGATCAGGGGTGGCGACAGCTGGATCACCGGGTCGCCGCGGTCGTCGGCGCGGCAGTAGAGACCGCCGTCGAACAGCGCCTTTGAGAGGAATCCGCGCAGGAGCTTCTCCGACTCCGCGTCGTCGAAGCTCTCCTTGGTGGCCTTGTCCTTGACCAGCTCGATGCCGTAGAAGAAGCCATCGCCGCGTACGTCGCCGACGATGTCGAGGTCGAGCAGCTTCTCCAACGTGCCGCGGAACGCTCCCTCGGTGTCGCGGACGTGCTCGTTGATCTTCTCGCGCTCGAAGATGTCGAGGTTGGCCATTGCGACGGCGGTCGACACGGGGTGGCCGCCGAACGTGTAGCCGTGCACGAAGCTCGTGGTGCCTTCAAGGAACGGCTCCATCATCCGGTCGGACGCGATCATGGCGCCGAGCGGCGAGTAGCCCGAGGTGAGCCCCTTGGCGCAGGTGATCATGTCGGGCACGTAGCCGTAGCGGTTGGCGCCGAACATGTCGCCCAGGCGTCCGAACGCGCAGATGACCTCGTCGGAGACCAGCAGCACCTCGTGGCGGTCGCAGATCTCGCGGACCCGCTGGAAGTAGCCGGGCGGTGGAGGGAAGCAGCCTCCCGCGTTCTGCACCGGCTCGAGGAACACCGCGCACACGGTGTCGGCGCCCTCGGCGAGGATCGCCCGTTCGATCTCGTCGGCAGCCCACCGTCCGAATGCCGTTTCGTCCATCGTCGGATCTGGCGCGCGGTAGAAGTTGGTGTTGGGCACGTGGATCGTCGACGGGACCAGTGGTTCGTACGGCTTCTTCAGTCCCGGGATCCCGGTGATCGAGAGCGCTCCGTGCGTCGTGCCGTGATAGGCGATCTGCCGGCTGATGACCTTGGTCTTGGCGGGCTTGCCGGTGAGCTTGAAGTACTGCTTGGCCGCCTTCCATGCCGTCTCGACCGCCTCGCCACCGCCTGTGGTGAAGAAGACCCGGTTGAGGTCGCCGGGTGCGTACGACGCGATGCGCTCGGCCAGCTCGATCGCGTTGGGGTGCGCGAACGTCCAGATCGGGAAGAACGCCAGCTCCTTGGCCTGCTTGGCAGCAGCCTCCGCGAGCTCCTCACGGCCGTGACCCGCCTGGACGACGAACAGCCCGGCGAGACCGTCAAGGTACTTCTTGCCGTTGGCGTCCCAGACGTACATCCCGTCGCCCTTCGTGATGATCGGGATGTCGTGGTCGGCGTACGAGCCGTGGCGCGAGAAGTGCATCCACAGGTGGCGCTTGCCGGCCTTCTGGAGTCGGGCGATGTCCTCGTCGGAGTAGGTCATGTCGCCATGATCGCAACAGCCGCAACGCCGTGACAAGGGATTTCGTCGCCCAATGCGTGATTTGCCGCGAAATCCGTTGCGACACGCTTGACGCATGGGGTTGGATGAGGTCATGGATCGCCCCATCACCAATGTCATCAACGGCAAGCAGGTCGCTGCCAGGAGCGGCAGGACGTACGACGTGATCGACCCGTCCACGGGTCAGGTCTACGCGTCGGCGCCACTGTCTGGCCCCGAGGACGTCGACGCCGCGCTCAAGGCCGCGGAGACGGCATTCGAGACCTGGCGTGACACGACCCCGTACGAGCGCCAGAAGGCGATGCTCAAGCTGGCCGCCGCGATCGACGAGCGCGCAGAGGAGATCGTCGCCGTCGAGTCACGCGACACCGGCAAGCCGATCGCGTTGACGATGAGCGAGGAGATGTACCAGGCGACCGAGGTGCTGACGTTCTTCGCGGGCGCAGCTCGAGTGCTGGAGGGCCGGTCGGCGGGCGAGTACATGAAGGGCCACACCTCGATGATCCGCCGCGAGCCGATCGGGGTCGTCGCGCAGGTGACGCCGTGGAACTACCCGCTGATGATGGCGATCTGGAAGATCGGACCGGCGCTGGCGGCCGGCAACACCGTCGTGCTCAAGCCCAGCGACACGACGCCCGCGTCGACGTCGCTGCTGGCCGAAATGGCGCAGGAGTTCTTCCCGCCCGGCGTGTTCAACGTCGTCTGCGGTGACCGTGAGACCGGCAAGGCGCTGGTGTCTCACCCGATTCCGCAGATGGTGGCCATCACCGGATCCGTACGGGCCGGCATCGAGGTGGCGAAGGCAGCCGCTGACGGACTCAAGAAGCCGCACCTCGAGCTGGGCGGCAAGGCGCCGGTCGTGGTGTTCGACGACGCCGACCTCGCCGCC
Source organism: Aeromicrobium panaciterrae (assembly GCF_039537165.1). GTDB lineage: Bacteria > Actinomycetota > Actinomycetes > Propionibacteriales > Nocardioidaceae > Aeromicrobium > Aeromicrobium panaciterrae. Next base: position 2,793,135 of record NZ_BAAAZZ010000002.1, read on the forward strand.
GCCGCTGAGGGCATCGCCGGCGCGGGCTACTTCAACGCCGGTCAGGACTGCACCGCAGCGACTCGCGTGCTGGTCCACCCGCGCGTCGCCGCCGACTTCACGGCGGCTCTCACGGAGGCCGCCCGGGGCACGAAGGTTGGCATGCCCGACGACGACGAGACCTACTTCGGGCCCGTCAACAATGAGAACCAGCTGGCCCACGTCAGGGGGTTCATGGATGATCTGCCCGATCACGCGAACATCGAGACGGGCGGCCAGCGGGTCGCCGCACTCGGTGAGGGCTACTTCTACGAGCCGACCGTCGTCTCGGGACTCACGCAGGACGACCGTGCCAGCCAGGAGGAGATCTTCGGCCCGGTCATCACGGTCCAGCAGTTCAGCGACGAGGACGAGGCCGTGCGCTGGGCCAACGGCGTCGAGTACGGGCTCTCGTCGTCGGTGTGGACCAAGGACCACGGGCGTGCGATGCGCATGGCCAAGCGGCTCGACTTCGGTTGCGTGTGGATCAACACCCACATCCCGCTCGTCGCCGAGATGCCACACGGAGGCTTCAAGCACTCGGGCTACGGCAAGGACCTTTCGATGTACGGGCTCGAGGACTACACCCGCATCAAGCACGTCATGACCAACCTCGACGGCTGAAGTGGATCACTTCGACACCATCGTGGTGGGGGCAGGAGTCTCCGGCCTCATCGCGGCTCGCCTTCTTGCGAGCGCCGGCCAACGCGTCGTGGTGCTCGAGGCCCGCGATCGAGTCGGCGGCCGGGTGTGGACCGACCGCTCGGACGGGCACGTGATGGATCGTGGCGCATCGTGGATCCACGGCATCGACGACAATCCGGTCGCCGCAGCCGCGACGGCGTTCGGCATGCGGGTGCACGAGTACACGATCGGCAGCTACCAACCTGACGGCCGCCCCATCGCCTACTTCGGCCCAGGAGGTGAGCGGCTCTCCGGCGCCGATGCCCAGCGTTTTGCGGACGACGTGCATGCGGTGGATGCGGCGTTGCTGGGACTCATCGAGGCGTCGGCACCCGACACGTCGTACTCGCAGGTCGTCAGGACGGCCCTTGAATCGTTGGGCTGGGAGGCCGAGCGGGCCGACCGGGTACGCGAGTTCCTCAGCCATCGGACGGAGGAGCAGCTCGGCGCGTGGATCGAGGACCTTGCGGCGCACGGCCTCGACAACGACGAGATCGACGGCGACGAGGTGGTCTTCCCCGAGGGCTACGCACGCCTCCCCGAGCACCTGGCGGAGGGACTCGACGTACGTCTCGGGCACGTCGTCTCGCAGGTGGAATGGGCGGCTGACGGCGTGGCGGTCACGGTGGGCGACTCGGAGCTTGTGGCTGGCTCTGCCGTCGTCACGGTGTCGGTGGGAGTGCTGCAGAGTGACGACCTCGTCATCGAGCCGCCGTTGCCTGAGCCGGTGGCGGGTGCCCTGGGACGGTTGGAGATGAACGCCTTCGAGAAGGTGTTCCTGCGATTCCCGACGAAGTTCTGGGACGACGGTGTCTACGCGATCCGCCAGCTGGGGCCTCAGGGTGAGTGGTGGCACTCGTGGTACGACCTGACGGAGCTGGACGGCACGCCCACCCTACTCACGTTCGCGGCGGGACCTGCGGCGAAGGCAACGCACGGCTGGGACCAGTCGCTGGTGGCCGAATCCGTCCTCGTCCAGCTGCGGCGGCTGTACGGCGACCGGGTGGAGGAGCCGACGGCCGTGCACGTCACCAGCTGGCAGGACGATCCCTTCGCCCGCGGCTCGTTCGCGTACATGAGGATCGGCGCCTCGACGAATGACCACGACACCCTCGCGACGCCGGTCGGCGGGGTGCTGCACCTTGCGGGCGAGGCCACCTGGACCGACGACCCGGCCACCGTGACAGCCGCGATGTGCTCAGGTCACCGCGCCGCGGTCAACGTCCTGGGCCGGGACATCCCCATCGAGCACGCCTGGACGGCGCAGGTCACGCCAGCTTGACGGCTTGCAGCGTGTAGCTGTGGGGGAGTCGGTGCGGGCGGTCGCGGAGCCGCCACTCGCCATTGGGCAGGTGCTCCATCTGACCGTCGATCGCTTCCCACGGCACGCTGTCGTGCTCGACGAACCCGGTGATCGACAGTCCCGCCTCGAGCAGGGCCGTCATGATCTCGCCGAGACCGTGGTTCCACTCGTGCGTCACGGTGTGCGTGAACTCGGTGTCGGTCTCGACGTACGTGCCGGGTTCGTCCCACACCGTCGGCTCGTCCTGCTCGAAGTACGGGTGCTCGATCGCGATCAGACCGTCCGTACGGTCACCCAGTGACCAGAGCACGGGGTGCCCTTCGCGGATGAACAGTCGTCCGTCGGGTGCCAGCAGTCCGGCGACGACGCCGGCCCAGCGCTTGATGTCGGGCAGCCAGCCGATCGCACCGATGCCCGTGAACACCAGGTCGAACGAGTGCTCCGGCAGCACCGAAGTGGCGTCGTACAGCTCCGCCTCGACGAACTCGACCTCGTGGCCGAGCTCCTCGGCGAGGCTCCGGGCCTGTGCGATGGCGGCACCGCTGAAGTCGAGTCCCGTCATGTGTGCTCCGAGGCGTGTCAACGAGATCGTGTCGGTGCCGATGTGGCACTGCAGGTGCACGCCTCGTACGCCGGCGACCGAGCCGAGCAGCGGGAGGTCGAACCGGACGACGTCGGAGATGTAGGCGGGATCGGCGCGGAACTTGTCGACGGCGTACCCGGGTGAGTCGACGTGCGCGGGCGCACGCTCGTCCCAGTTGGCGCGATTGACGTCGCGGTAGTCAGCCATGCGCAGAATCTAGCGCTCAGATGAGTCCGGCGTCATGCATGCAGATCGCGACCTGCACCCGGTTGGTCACCTCGAGCTTGGTGAAGATGTGCGAGATGTGCGCCTTGACGGTGGCCACGCTCATGTGGAGGTCGGTGGCGATCTCGGCGTTGGACGACCCGGTGCCGATTGCGACGGCAACCTCCCGCTCCCGGGCGGTGAGCGATGCCACCCGGGCGAGTGCCTCCTCGCACTTGTCGTCAGGTGCGGCTTCCGTGACCTGGCGTATGAGCTGTGCCGTGATGGTCGGCGACAGCATCGGCTCACCCGCGACCACCTTGGAGATGGCCGCGACGATGTCGGCGGGCGGCGTGTCCTTCAGCAGGAACCCGTGAGCCCCCGCGGCCAGAGCGCGTACGACGTACTCGTCGGCGTCGAACGTCGTCAGCACGATGACCTTGGGGGCGTCCGGCAGGTCGAGCAGCTGGGATGTCGCCGCGATGCCGTCCATGACCGGCATGCGGATGTCCATGAGCACGACGTCGACGCCACCGCCACGCACCTTCTGCACGGACTCTGCCCCGTTGGCGGCCTCACCGACGATCGTGATGTCGGGCGATCCGCCGAGGATCAGCGCGAGACCGGCTCGTACGAGTGCGTCGTCGTCCGTCAGCAGGACTCGGGTCGTCATGCGTGCCACGGTATCCACGCCGACAGCACGAACTCGCGGTCGTCCGTCACTCGATGGGTCAGCCTGCCGCCGACGAGTGCCGTCCGCTCTGCGAGTCCGATCAGGCCCAGCCCGGACTCGGGGCTGCCTGGCGCCGTGGAGCCGATCGGGAGCGGGTTGCGCACCGTGGCACGCAGGCCGTCGTCAGGCCCGCCGCGCAGGATCACCGTGACGGCGGTGTTGGGCGCGTGCTTGCGGGCGTTGGTCAGCCCTTCCTGGATGACCCGGTAGGCAGTACGACCGAGGGTCTCCGGGATGTCGTCAAGGTCGACCAGCTCGGACTGGATGTTCATGCCTGACTCCTTGGCCTCGACGAGCAGCGCCGGAAGGTCGGCCGCTGACGGCTGTGGCAGCTCCGGAGCGGCATCGCCCGGACCCTCCCGGAGCAGGCCGAGCACCTCGCGGAGCTCGACCATCGCCTGGTGCGAGTTGTCCTGGATCACCGCCGCCGTCGCCCGCATCTCGTCGGCATCGAGGTCGGTCCGGTAGGTCAGCGCGCCGGCGTGCATCGTCACCAAGGAGATGCGGTGCGCCAGCACGTCGTGCATCTCGCGGGCGATCTGGGCCCGCTCGGCAGTACGAGCCGCCGCGACACGTGCGGCCTGCACCGCCTCGGAGGTGTTGGCGCGCTCGCGCAGCGTGGCGAGCAGCTCGCGGCGAGAGCCGATGTACATGCCCCACCCGACCGTGACGGCGATGATGGCGACGATGAACGGGATGGTGAACGCGAACTCGTCGTGGTTGACCGGGTTGATGGCCTCCAGCGCCAGTCCTCCGGTCAGCGACAGGACTCCGAGGGGGATGATCTCTCGCCAACGCCGCCGCGTCGCGACGGAGACCAGGGCGAGCGTTGCTGGGCCGGCGACCGAGAACGACACGAATGACAGCGCGTTGAGGACCACCGCAACGGGCACGGGGAAGGCCCGGCGCCAGGCGACTAGGACGTACCCGAAGAGCCCGATGCCGAGATCGGTCCAGAACCACCAGCGCTGGTTGTCCCACTGCCACTGCGCGGCCTCGGACCACGCTGCGGCCGAGATCGCGATCATGATCACGTAGCGCCAGGCATGGCTCCACCACCCGAGCGCGGGTTGGTAGTCGACGGCCTTCACGTCCCAAGGCTAGGGCCCCGCGCTGCGGGAGGCGTCGCCCAACAGGCTGCACATCCTCATACTTTCGGCTGAAGATCGCCGCCCTCTGACCGATGTGGGGCGCAACACTGCTGGGGCAGACTGAGTCGCATGATCAAAGTTGAGAACCTCTCAAAGACGTACGCCGGCTTCAAGGCCGTCGACAACGTCTCCTTCGAAGCCCGACCGGGCTCCGTCACCGGATTCCTCGGGCCCAACGGTGCCGGCAAGTCCACGACGATGCGCATCATCGCTGGTCTGACGCCCGCGTCGGCGGGTGAGGCGACGATCGGCGGCCTCAAGTACCGCGACATACCCAATCCCGGCACCCAGTTCGGCGTCCTGCTTGACGCCTCCGCTCAGCACGCGGGTCGTACGGGTCGCGAGATCCTCACGATCAGCGCGCTCACGATGGACCTGCCGAGCTCACGGATCGACGAGATGCTCGAGCTGGTCAGCCTCACCCCCACGGAGTCGAAGCGACGGGTCAAGAACTACTCGCTCGGCATGCGCCAGCGACTCGGCATCGCCAACGCACTGCTCGGCGATCCCAAGATCCTGATGCTCGACGAGCCCGCCAACGGCCTCGACCCGGCCGGCATCCACTGGATGCGCAGCCTGCTGCGGGAGTACGCCAACCGCGGCGGCACCGTCCTCCTCTCGTCGCACCTCCTGCACGAGATCGAGGTCATCGCCGACGAGATCATCGTGATCGGCCAGGGGCGCATCGTCGCCCAGGGCACCAAGGCGGAGCTGCTCAAGACAGCTGGAACGTTCGTCAAGGCGTCCGACGCGTCAGCCCTTGCCAACGCGCTGACGTCCGCGGGACTCGAGGCGTCGCCGTCAGGTGACGGCGGCCTTCGTACGGAAGCCGCGCCCGAGGTCGTCGGTCAAGCCGCCGCCAAGGCAGGTGTTGCACTCGTCGAGCTGAGGCCCGCCGAAGGCGCTGGCCTGGAGGAGATGTTCCTCGAGCTCACCGCCGAGACCCAGCGCGACACCACGACCGACGAAGGAGTCACCGTATGAGCACCGCAACCGTCGAGAAGATCGACACGGGCAAGCCGGGCGTTCCGCTCGGACGCCTGGTCAAGGTCGAGCTGCGCAAGATGTTCGACACTCGCTCAGGTTTCTGGCTCCTGATGAGTATCGCCATCATCGCCACGATCGCCACGATCGCCTGCATCCTGTTCGTGCCGAACGACGAGCTGAAGTATGACGTGTTCGGTCAGGCCGTCGGCTTCCCCATGGTGTTGCTGCTTCCAGTCATCGCGATCATGGCGGTGACCAGCGAGTGGAGCCAGCGAACCGGCCTCATCACGTTCACGCTGGTGCCTCATCGCGGCCAGCTCATCCTGGCCAAGGCCATCGCCGCAGTACTCGTCGGCATCGCCGCCATGGTGATCGCCTTCGGCATCGCAGCGGTCGGCAACCTCGTGGGCTCGGCACTGAACGGCGTCGATCCGGTGTGGGACATCTCCGCTGCTGACTACGGCTACATCATCCTGGCCAACGTCCTGGGGCTTCTGGTCGGCTTCATGCTCGGCATCCTGTTCCGCAACACGCCGGGGGCGATCGTGGCCTACGTCGCCTACTCGTTCCTGCTCCCGACGATCTTCGGGATCCTCGCGGCGCTCCAGGACTGGTTCAAGGACCTCCAGCCGTGGGTCGACTTCAACTTCGCGCAGACCCCGCTGTTCGACGGCGGGCCCAGTGGCGAGGAGTGGGCACAGCTGGCTGTGTCGAGCCTCCCGTGGCTCGTTCTCCCAATGGCGTTCGGCGTCTGGCGAGTGCTGAAGTCGGAAGTCAAGTAACGACTCCCGGGGCGGAGGGAGGGCAGTAGGACTACTTCTTGCTTCCGTCCTGGGACACTACAGGCGGTGGCGGCGCCCTCGGGGGGTGTCGTCGCCGTCGTGTTCCGGTCGATTGAGCGGCCGGCCCGTCCGTGCGAGAGAATGGTGACATGCGCAAGCGTGTCGCCATTCTCGGTTCGACGGGCTCGATCGGTACGCAGGCCCTCGAGCTGATCGCCGCCAACCCCGAACGCTTCGAGGTCGTGGCGCTTGCCGCCGGTGGGAGCAACCCGGCGCTGCTCGCGAAGCAGGCCATCGAGCTCGACGTGCCGGTGGTTGCCGTGGCCAGGGCCAGCGCCGCAGAGGACGTCCAGCTTGCGCTGTACGCCGAGGCCCAGAAGCACGGCTACGAGAACGGCGACCACCGCATACCCCGCCTCCTTGCCGGCCCCGAAGCGGCGAGCGAGGTCGCCCGCATCCCGTGCGACGTCGTGCTCAACGGCATGACCGGCTCGGTCGGCCTCCTCCCGACGCTGGCGGCCCTCGAGACCGGCACCACCCTCGCGCTCGCCAACAAGGAGTCGCTGATCATCGGCGGGGAGCTCGTCACCGGGGCGGCCAAGCCGGGCCAGCTCGTACCCGTCGACTCCGAGCACTCAGCGTTGGCCCAGGCGATGCGCGGCGAACGACGCGACGACGTGCAACGGTTGATCGTCACCGCGAGTGGGGGACCGTTCCGCGGTCGTACGCGCGCCGACCTCGCCGACGTCACGCCGGAGCAGGCGATGGCGCACCCGACCTGGGACATGGGCCCCGTGATCACGATCAACTCGGCGACGCTGGTCAACAAGGGCCTTGAGGTCATCGAGGCCCACCTGCTGTTCGACATCGGCTACGACCGCATCGACGTCGTCGTACACCCGACCTCGATCGTGCACTCGATGGTCGAGTTCACCGATGGTTCCACCATGGTGCAGGCATCACCGCCCGACATGAAGCTGCCGATCGCGCTCGGCCTCAGCTGGCCCGACCGCGTGCCCGGATCCGCGACTCCGTGCGACTGGAGCACCGCCGCGACGTGGGAGTTCTTCCCGCTCGACCACGAGGCGTTCCCGGCCGTGACCTTGGCTCGCAGGGCGGGGGAGTTCGGTCGTACGGGCCCCGCGGTGTTCAACGCCGCCAACGAGGTCTGCGTCGACGCGTTCGTCGCGGGGGACTTGGACTTCCTCGGCATAGTGGACACGGTGGGCGCAGTCCTCGACGAGCACCTCGGTGATCCCGACGCCGCCCGTCAGGACATGACCCTCGACGGCGTGCTCGGCGCCGACGCATGGGCCCGGACCCGGGCCTCACAACTGGTGGAGAAGCGATGAACACCCTGATCTACACGCTCGGCGTGGTGGTGTTCGTCCTGGGCGTCGTCATCTCGATCGCGCTGCACGAGGTCGGGCACATGTATCCCGCCAAGAAGTTCGGCATCAAGGTCACGCAGTTCTTCGTCGGCTTCGGCAACACCGTGTGGTCGACCAAGCGCGGGGAGACCGAGTACGGCTTCAAGTCGATCCCGCTGGGCGGTTACGTCAAGCTCGTCGGGATGCTGCCGCCCGCCAAGGACGCAGACCCGCACGAGGTGCGCAAGACCAACACCGGACTCTTCACCCAGCTCGTCTCGGATGCCCGCAACGCGGAGTACGAGCACGTCAACGACGACGACCTCGACCGGCTCTTCTACCGCAAGCCGTGGTGGCAGAAGCTGATCGTGATGGCGGGTGGTCCGACCGTCAACATCATCATCGCGGTGTTCCTGTTCTGCGTGGTGTTCATGGGCTTCGGCGCCATGACCCCGACGACCACCGTCTCGTCGGTCTCAGACTGTGCGATCAGCGCCGCCGAGGAGGGTCGCGCCTGCACGGCCGACGACCCCGTCGCACCGGCACGCCAGGCGGGCCTGGAGCCGGGCGACCGGATCCTGTCGTTCAACGGCACCAAGATCGATGAGTGGGACCAACTGACGACGCTGATCCGCGCCAACGGCAACCGTGAGGCGACGATCGAGTACGAGCGTGCCGGCGACACCAAGGTCGTCACGGTCGACACCTCGGTGACACCGCGCCTCGACGAGAACGATCCGACCAAGACCGTCGATGTCGGCTTCCTCGGCGTCGGTCCCACCGAGACGATGCAGCGCCAGGGTCCCGGCTATGTCGCCGACGTCATGGGTGACTACGTCAGCGGCACCGCCGAGGCGATCGTCCATCTCCCGCAACGCATGGTCGGCGTCGTCAAGGCGGCCTTCGGCGCCGAGCGCGAGGCCAACGGCCCGATCAGCGTCGTGGGTGCCAGCCGCGTCGCCGGCGAGCTCGTCACGGTCGACGACCCCAGCTGGGCCGAGCGGACGCAGCGGGTGCTCGTCCTGCTCGCCGGGCTCAACCTGTTCCTCGCGATGTTCAACTTCATCCCGCTGCTGCCGCTCGACGGCGGGCACATCGCCGGCGCGCTGTGGGAGGCCGTACGTCGCCCGATCGCCAGGCTGCGCGGCCGACCCGACCCGGGCTACGTCGACGTCGCCAAGATGTTGCCGGTCGCCTACGGTGTGGGCGCTCTCCTTATGCTGATGAGTGTGATCCTGATATACGCCGACATCGTCAACCCCGTGAAGCTGACTTGAGATGACCGATCTCGGCCTGCCGGCGATGCCGCCACCGGTGCTCGCACCCCGACGCACGTCCCGCAAGATCAAGGTCGGCACCGTCGACGTCGGCGGCGACGCCCCCGTGTCGGTGCAATCCATGACGACGACGCTGACGTCCGACGTCAACACGACGCTGCAGCAGATCGCCGAGCTCACCGCGGCGGGCTGCGACATCGTACGAGTCGCGTGCCCCAGCCAGGATGATGCCGACGCCCTGCCTGAGATCGCCCAGCACTCCAACATCCCGGTGATCGCCGACATCCACTTCCAGCCCAAGTACGTCTTCGCCGCGATCGACGCCGGCTGCGCTGCCGTACGTGTCAACCCCGGCAACATCCGCAAGTTCGACGACCAGGTCGGTGCCATCGCCAAGGCTGCGAAGGATGCTGGCGTCTCGATCCGCATCGGCGTCAACGCCGGATCGCTCGACAAGCGCATCTTCGACAAGTACGGACGGGCGACCCCCGAGGCGCTCGTCGAGTCCGCCGTGTGGGAGGCGTCGCTGTTCGAGGAGCACGACTTCCACGACTTCAAGATCTCGGTGAAGCACAACGACCCGGTGATCATGGCGCAGGCCTACGAGATGCTCGCCGAGCGCGGGGAGTGGCCGTTGCACCTCGGTGTGACCGAGGCCGGCCCGGCGTTCCAGGGCACGATCAAGAGCGCCACGGCGTTCGGCTATCTCCTCGGCAAGGGCATCGGTGACACCATCCGGGTCTCGCTGTCCGCCCCGCCCGTCGAGGAGGTCAAGGTCGGCATCCAGATCCTGCAGTCGCTCAACCTTCGCGAGCGCAAGCTCGAGATCGTGTCGTGCCCGTCCTGCGGTCGCGCCCAGGTCGACGTCTACACGCTCGCCGAGGAGGTCACGGCCGGCCTCGACGGACTGGAGGTCCCGCTGCGCGTCGCCGTCATGGGCTGTGTCGTCAACGGTCCCGGCGAAGCGCGCGAAGCCGATCTCGGCGTCGCCTCGGGCAACGGCAAGGGCCAGATCTTCGTCAAGGGCGAGGTCATCAAGACCGTGCCCGAGTCCAAGATCGTCGAGACGCTGATCGAAGAGGCGATGCGCCTCGCCGAGGGCATGGAGCCCGTCGAAGGCTCGTCGGCCGCCGTCACGGTGAGCTGATCGCCACCGGCAAGTAGGCTTGAAGCCTTCACTCCCCGGAGGCAGTCGTGCTCGAGACCACCACACAGCTACGTGCGCTGACGCCGCACGACCTTCCCGAGCTGCGTGCCCTCCTCGACCAGGACCCGCTGGTCAACCTGTTCGTACGCGGCCGCGTCGATGCGAGCCGCCTGCAGACCCGGTGGCTCGGCGGGGAGATCTGGGGCTACTTCGAGGACGACGAGCTCGTCTCGGCGTGCCACGCGGGTGCCAACATCGTGCCGGTCCAGGCCACTCCTCGCGCGATCGAGGCGTTCGCCGACAGAGCCCTGCGCGACAACATCCGCCCGTCGTCGATCGTGGGTCTCCGCTCGGCCGTCGAGCCGATGTGGGAGATCCTCGAGCCGCACTGGGGTCCGGCCCGTTCGCCGCGCCTCGACCAGCCGTTCATGGTGCTGGAGCACGATCCCGCCATCACGCCTGACCCGCGCGTACGTCCCGTGGCGATCGACGAGTTCGACCTGGTCTATCCGTCGTGCGTCGCGATGTTCACCGAGGAGGTCGGCGTCGACCCCGAGGCCGGCAACCGCAACGGTTACCGAGCCCGCGTCGCCCAGCTCATCACGCAGGGCTGGGCGTTCGCGATCATCGAGGACGACGAGGTGCTGTTCAAGACCGAGGTCGGGGCAGCCACGTCCTACGCCTGCCAGCTGCAGGGCGTCTACGTACGCCCTGACCTGCGCGGACAGGGCATCGCGGCTGGCGCGGTGGCCGCTGTCGTCGAGCAGGTACGCGCCTGCGTCGCGCCGTCGGTGACGCTGTACGTCAACGGCCACAACACCCCGGCGCGACGGGCGTACGAACGCGTCGGCTTCGAGCACACCGAGACGTTCTCGTCGATCCTGTTCTGAGCGGTGCACGTCCGCCCGCGAGTGGTGCAGATCCGGGTTCTTGAGACGGCGTGTCGCACGCATATGCGCCACTCGCGGGGCGGTCTGCACCACTCGCGGAGGACGCAGCGCCGTAGGCTCGCGGCATGAGACGTGATGTTGCGGCCCTTGCCGTCGGATTCGCCGCCTCCGGGGTGCTGCACCTGGTGAAGCCCGAGCCGTACGTCGCGATCGTGCCCAAACCACTGCCGTTCAAGGAAGAGCTGGTGGCCGGCTCAGGTGTCCTCGAGATCATCCTCGGCGCGATGATGCTTTACCCGCGTACTCGAAAGCTGGGCGGCAAGGGTTCCGTGGCGCTGCTCGCCGCGGTGTTCCCGGCCAACGTGCAAATGGCCATCGACGTGGTGCGTGACGAGAAGGCAGCCGGTTGGTTCAAGGCCGGCACGGTGCTCCGGCTGCCGCTGCAGGCTCCGATGATTCGTGTTGCGCGCAAGGCCGCCCGAGGCTGACGCAACCGACACCACCGATAGGCTCAAGGCCATGCGTATGTCCCGGATGTTCCTGCGAACCCTGCGAGACGATCCGGCCGATGCCGAGGTCCCCAGCCACCGTCTGCTGGTGCGCGCGGGTTATGTACGCCGGGTGGCGCCCGGCATCTACTCGTGGCTGCCGCTCGGCCTCAAGGTGCTGGCCAAGGTCGAACGCATCATCCGCGAGGAGATGGAGTCGATCGGCTCCCAGGAGGTGCGGTTCCCGGCCTTGCTGCCGCGCGAGCCGTACGAGATCTCGGGCCGCTGGACCGACTACGGCCCCAACGTGTTCCGGCTCAAGGACCGCAAGGGCAACGACATGATGCTCGGCCCGACGCACGAGGAGTTCTTCACGCTTCTGGTGAAGGACCTCTACTCGTCCTACAAGGACCTGCCGCTGAGCCTCTACCAGATCCAGACGAAGTACCGCGACGAAGCGCGTCCCCGCGCCGGCATCCTGCGCGGTCGCGAGTTCATCATGAAGGACTCCTACTCGTTCGACGTCGACGACGCCGGACTCGAGGCGAGCTATCAGGCGCACCGCGAGGCGTACGTTCGCATCTTCGAACGCCTCGGCTTCGAATACGTCATCGTCAAGGCCACGTCCGGCGCCATGGGTGGCTCGGCCAGTGAGGAGTTCCTCGCGGTCTCCGAGACCGGCGAGGACACCTTCGTACGCTCGCCCGGCGGCTACGCGGCCAACGTCGAGGCCGTCACGACGGTCGCGCCCGCGCCGGTCCCGTACGGTGACGCCCCCGCCGCGCACGCCGAGCAGACGCCCGACACCCCCACGATCGACACGCTCGTGGACCACCTGAACGAGAAATTCCCCCGCGACGACCGTCCCTGGGCGGCGGGCGACACCCTCAAGAACGTGCTCGTGATCCTGCGTCATCCTGACGGCACGCGTGAGCCGGTCGCGATCGGCGTGCCGGGTGACCGGGAAGTCGACGCCAAGCGGCTCGAGGCCCAGGTCGCCCCCGCCGAGGTCGAGCCGTTCGAGGAGAAGGACTTCGCAGCCAACCCGGGCCTGGTCAAGGGCTACATCGGCCCTGCCGTGCTCGGCACCGAGAGCAGCACCGGCATCCGCTACCTCACCGATCCGCGCGTCGTCGAGGGCACCCGCTGGGTCACCGGCGCCAACGTCCAGGGCTCGCACGTGATCGATCTCGTGGCGGGTCGCGACTTCACCTCCGACGGCACGATCGAGGCCGCCGAGGTGCGTGCCGGCGACGAGGCACCTGACGGCTCGGGACCGCTCGAGCTCGCCCGTGGCATCGAGATGGGTCACATCTTCCAGCTGGGTCGCCTGTACGCCGAGGCGCTCGGGCTCAAGGTGCTCGACGAGAACGGCAAGCTGGTCACGGTCACGATGGGGTCGTACGGCGTGGGCGTGTCACGCGCGGTGGCAGCCGTCGCGGAGTACGCCCACGACGAGCTGGGTCTCGTATGGCCCCGTGAGCTCGCCCCGTTCGACGTGCACCTCGTCGCCGCGGGCAAGGACGAGGCCGTCCTCGCCGCCGCCGAGGACGTCTATGCCGAGCTGATTGGTGCCGGCCTCGACGTGCTGTTCGACGACCGTGTCGGCAAGGTCTCGCCCGGCGTGAAGTTCAAGGACGCCGAGCTGATCGGTGTGCCCACGATCGTCGTGGTGGGCAAGGGTGTCGTCGACGGTGTGGTCGAGGTCAAGGACCGCAAGTCCGGCGACCGTGCCGACGTCGCGATCGCCGACGTCGTCGGTCACGTCCAGGGCGTCCTCAGCTAGATCACCTGCGTCAGGGCAGGCACGATGCCGTGCTCGTCGCCGTCCTCCAGCGCGTGCAGGATCGACCACTTCGCGGCGCGTACGACGTCAAAGCCGGCTGCCTCGCAGATCTGCAGGTGACGGGCCCGGATGCCCTCGTCGCGGTCGCCGGTGATCTCGTCGAGCCGGTCCCACAGCGGAGACACGGCCTCGAACGCGCGGTCGCCGGCGTAGCACTTGGGATCGATCGCCAGCCAGGGCTCGCGGTCGGCGCGCAGCACGTTCTCGTAGTGCAGGTCGCCATGCAGCAGGACGACCTCGTCGGTCTGCAGGTCGTCGGCGAGGAACGCCCACTCCTCGGGGATCCTGGTCACCCACTCGCGGGCGGCGTCGTTCGTCAGCACGGCGCCATCGAGTGGCCCGTGCCGGTGCATGCGCGACCACAGCTCGGCGATGATCACGATCGACTCGTCGACCGGATGCGTCACGAGCGACTCCGGCCCGGCGCGCTCCATCAGCAAGGCCTTGTGTCGACGGTCCTGCTCCAGGAGCCGTACGGCACCGTCGCCCTGCCAACCGGTAAGGACGTCTCCCTCGTGCACATTGTCCTCGTACGGATAGCTCACCTTGAGCGCCAGCTCCTGGCCGTCACGCTCCACGAGACACACGAGACCGACGTGTCCGGTGAGGACCGACTCGTCGACCGTCAGGCCCCACGCCGTCGCCAGCTCGTCGATCAGCGCCGGCAACGTGGCGATCCAGGCGCGTCCCGACTCGCCCTCGCGCGCGACGTACATCTGCGCGAAGTCGGTGGGAACTGCGATCACGGCAGTCCCGGGAAGGCGACCGGTTCCCCGCCCCATGCAAGGTCGGTCAGGGCGGCGCGCCGTAGCGCCGTGGTCGCGAGGCCACGCGTCGCGCCGGACGCCTCGCCGACCAGGGCGAGGGTGGCAGCCGCGATCCGGCCCTCGACGTCGCGCACGGCCTGGCGAGCCTCGTCCTGGGTCTTCAGCGGCCCCACGTCGTACGAGAGTCCTGTCGCCACCGGCTCGGCGCCCGCCTTGTGCAGGCGGTCCAGCAGGTCGTCGCGCGCCACCAGATGGGCATCGCGGGTGCGTCGTGCCTGGCCGGTCAGGGCGCTGAACCGGGCCCCGACGAGCGAGTAGAGCCAGACGGCCTCGTGCTCGACGGCCAGCCACTGCTGCATCGCGGAGACGGCGCTCATGCGAGTGCTCCCAGCCCGCGGGAACACTGCGCGAGTCCGGCCGACATGGATGACAACACCCGGGCGAGATCGGGGGACACCGCCTTCGCGGCGTCCTTGGCACGTGCCGTGGACGCTGACGACAGGGTCGTCGCGAGTGTCCGGAGCGCCACGACGGGGTCGGCGTCGACCGGCCGTGCCGGCGGCACGGTCGAGGGGCCGCCGACGGCGTTGACGTGTGCCTGCGCGATCGTGGCGAACGGCTCCAGCGAGGCACCCAGCCCGGTGTGCTTGGCAGCGGTCGACTCGATCGCCGACAGCACACGATTCTGGTCCTTCGCCACCGCGACGATCAACGCGTCGTCGCTGCGTACGGGACGCGCCTTCGGTCGCAGGCCGACAGCGTCCGCAGCGTCGTCGAGCCGGTGCGTGGCATCGGCGACCACGACGGCGCCCGCCAGGACGACAGCGCCGGCTCCGGTTGCGATGAGGGCGCGGCGGCTGATCACCACCTGAGGTTATCCCGCGCAGTGCTGCACGGCGGGATCGCGTGCGACGTGGCTCGTCCCACTGTCCGCAGCCCGGTGTCGCGCGTGCTGGTCCACGCTCGAGCTGGCGGGATCGGCCTCGGTTGTTCGGTAAGGTGGTCCAGACACCGAACGGGTGTCGACACACAGGCGTCACAACAGAACAGAGGAGGACGAGCCAATGACCGATCGGCTGGAATCCCTCGTCAGTGACTGTGTCGCGCCGTTGGGCATGGACGTCGAGGCCGTCGAGCTCCGCCAAGGTGGGCGTCGCAAGGTCCTCCGCATCGCACTCGATGCCGACGGCGGCATCGGCATCGACCAGATCACCACAGCCACCCGAGCACTCAACGAGGCTCTCGACTCGTCCGACGTGATGGGTGCCGAGCCCTACACACTCGAAGTGACGTCGCGGGGTGTCGAGCGCCCGCTCACGCTGCCACGCCACTGGCGTCGCAACACGGGTCGACTCGTACGCGTCACCTTGGCTGACGACTCGACGCTCGACGGCCGCATCGGCGACAGCGATGACACCGGTGTCGAGCTCACGACCAAGAAGGATGCGACGCGCATCCCCTATGACCAGATCACGACGGCGCTCGTACAGACCGAGCTGAACAGGAAGGACGCCTGATGGACATCGACATGGCAGCCCTGCGAGCTCTCGAGCACGAGAAGGACATCTCGTTCGAGGTGGTCGTCGAGGCCATCGAGACCGCGCTTCTCTCGGCCTACCACAAGACTCCCGGGTCCTACCCCCATGCACGGGTCGAGCTCGACAAGAAGACCGGTCACGTCGTGGTGTGGGCCAAGGAGCGCCTCGCCGACGAGCCGGTCGCCGAGCTCCACGACGCGACTGACCCCTCGCAAGGCTTGGAGGAGGGCGACAGCAGGCCGACGCCACAATTCACCGAGGAGTTCGAGCACACGCCGGACGACTTCGGACGCTTTGCCGCGACGATCGCCCGCCAGCTGATCATGCAGCGCATCCGCGACGCCGAGGACGAGGCGAAGTACGGCGAGTTCTCCGGCCGTGTCGGTGACATCGTGTCGGGCGTCATCCAGCAGAGCCGCCCCGGTGACGTCGCGCTCGACCTGGGTCGCATCGAGGCGATCCTGGTTGCCTCCGAGCGCGTGCCCGAGGAGAAGTACGCACACGGTGAGCGCCTCAAGGCCTACGTCTACGAGGTCGAGAAGGGCCTGCGCGGACCCAAGGTCAAGGTCTCCCGCACGCATCCCAACCTCGTCAAGCTGCTGTTCGCGCTCGAGGCACCCGAGATCGCCGATGGATCTGTCGAGATCGTGGCGATCGCCCGCGAGGCGGGTCACCGCACCAAGATCGCGGTACGCGCCAACGTCGCCGGCATCAACGCCAAGGGCTCCTGCATCGGTCCCATGGGGTCACGGGTGCGCAACGTCATGCACGAGCTGCACGGCGAAAAGATCGACATCGTCGACTACAGCGACGACCCAGCCGAGTTCATCGCCCACGCGCTTTCTCCCTCTCAGGTCAAGGGAGTCACGCTGGTCGACCCGGCGACTCGCTCGGCGCGGGTCGTCGTCCCCGACTTCCAGCTGTCGCTCGCGATCGGCAAGGAAGGCCAGAACGCGCGTCTCGCCGCGAAGCTGACGGGGTGGCGCATCGACATCCGTTCAGACACCGAGGCCCCGGCCACGGGGGAGGGCTCGGGAACCGATGACGCGCCCGCCTCGCGAAACGGGTAGACTGACCGAGGTCCTTCGTACGTGCATCGGTTGCCGAGAGCGTGCGGACAAGACCACTCTGGTGCGAGTCGTCGCAGCCCGGGAGTCAGACATCACCGTCGTGACACCCGATCTGAGCCGCTCGTTGCCGGGTCGCGGGGCGCATCTTCACCCCACGGCACGGTGTCTGGAGCTCGCGACACGGCGCAAGGCGTTCGGGAGGGCCCTTCGAGTCGAAGGACCACTCGATCTGACCAGGTTGAGCGCCATGATCGACGAGGCAACACCTGCTGAATGACCACGAGGAACGCACGCCGCGTTCCCAGACCACGAATCGGAGCACCCGCTCATGACGAACCGATGAGTACTCACCGATGAGTACTGACCGATGAGCCTGCACGTCACGCTGTTGATTGACAAATAGTGGTCTGATCCTCCTTTGGGTCGGACCCCCTGAAGGAGAAAAGTGGCTGTAAGAGTCCACGAGCTCGCACGCGAGTTCGGTGTCGAGAGCAAAGTCGTCCTCAACACCCTGAAAGACATGGGTGAATACGTGAAGTCGGCGTCCTCGACCGTAGAAGCGCCCGTCGTACGCCGCCTCACCGAGGAGCACGGCGAGGCTTTGCGCGCCCAAGGTGCCAAGAAGGGCGGCGGCAAGGCCGCTGCCAAGAAGGCTGCGCCCGCCGAAAAGGCTGCCGAGGAGGCACCCGTCGCCGAGGCACCCGAGCCGGCGGCCAAACCCACGGGTCCCACACCCGGCCCGCGCGTTCCCAAGGCGCCCGAGCCCGAGCCTGAGCCGGTTGCCGAGGCACCCGTCGAGGCGCCGGCCGCGGCGACCGAGGCCCCGGCGGCCCCCAAGCCCAGTGCCACTCCCGGCCCGCGTCCACCCGCCGCGGGTGGGGCACGTCCCGGCAACAACCCGTTCTCCTCGACGCAGGGCATGCAGCGCGCCCCGCGTCCGCCGGCAGCACGTGAAGGTGGCGCTCCAGCGGCACCCGGCGTGGCTGGCATGCCTCGCCCCAACCCGGCGATGATGCCGCGGCAGTCGGGCCTCGGCGGCCCGCAGGCGCGCGACTCGCGTCAGGGCGGCGGCGCACGTCCGGCTCCCGGCCGTGGCGGACCCGGTGGTTTCCAGGGTCGTCCGGGCGGCGGTGGCGCTCCCGGTCGTCCCGGCGGCGGTGCCCCCGGTGGCGGAGGCGGCTTCAGCGGACCCCCGCGCACGGGTGGTCCCGGTGGCCGCAACACCCGTGGCGGCACGCAGGGCGCGTTCGGTCGCGCCGGTGGCCCGGTGCGTCGCGGACGCAAGAGCAAGCGCGCGAAGCGTCAGGAATACGACCAGATGCAGGCTCCCGCGATCGGCGGAGTCCGCGTACGCAAGGGCGACGGCGAGAACGTACGCCTGACCCGTGGCTCGTCGCTGAGCGACTTCGCCGAGAAGATCGGCGTGGACGCAGCGTCGCTCGTCGAGGTGCTGTTCCACCTCGGTGAGATCGTCACGGCCACCCAGTCGGCCAACGACGAGACGCTGCTGCTGCTCGGAGAAGAGCTCAACTACAACGTCGAGATCATCTCGCCGGAGGACGAGGATCGCGAGCTGCTCGAGTCGTTCGACCTCGAGTTCGGCGAGCACGAGGGTGACGACGCAGACCTCGCACCCCGTCCGCCGGTCGTCACCGTCATGGGTCACGTCGACCACGGCAAGACCAAGCTCCTTGACGCGCTGCGCAACGCCAACGTCGTCGACAAGGAGGCCGGTGGCATCACGCAGACCATCGGCGCCTACCAGGTCGCGACCGAGGTCGACGGCACCGAACGTCGTATCACGTTCATCGACACCCCCGGTCACGAGGCGTTCACCGCCATGCGTGCCCGTGGTGCACAGGCGACCGACATCGCGATCCTCGTGGTCGCCGCCGATGACGGGGTCATGCCCCAGACGATCGAGGCGCTCAACCACGCCAAGGCCGCCGGTGTCCCGATCGTGGTTGCCGTCAACAAGGTCGACAAGCCCGACGCCGATCCGACCAAGGCTCGCGGTCAGCTGACCGAATACGGTCTGGTGCCCGAGGAGTACGGCGGAGACACCATGTTCGTCGACGTCTCGGCCAAGGCTGGCACGGGTCTCGACACGTTGCTCGAGTCGATCATCCTCACGGCTGACGCCTCGCTCGACCTGCGCGCCAACCCCGACCAGAACGCCGAGGGTCTCGTCATCGAGGCACACCTCGACCGAGGTCGCGGTCCCGTCGCAACAGTGCTCGTACACCGTGGAACGCTCAAGGTGGGCGACTCGCTGGTCGCCGGTCCGGCGTTCGGTCGCGTACGAGCCCTGCTCGACGAGCACGGCGAGAACATCGAGGAGGCCACACCGTCGCGTCCCGCGCTGGTGCTCGGTCTGACGGCTGTGCCCGGAGCTGGTGACAACTTCATGGTCGTCGCCGACGACCGTCTGGCTCGCCAGATCGCCGAGAAGCGTGAGGCGCGCGAGCGCAACGCGCTCCTGGCACAGCGCAGCGGCCGCCGTACGCTCGAGGACTTCATGTCATCGCTCGAGAAGGGCGAGACCGACGAGCTGCTCCTCATCCTCAAGGGTGATGGCTCCGGTTCGGTCGAGGCCCTCGAGGACGCGCTCGCACAGATCGACGTCGGTGAAGGTGTCGCCCTGCGCGTCATCGACCGCGGCGTCGGTGCGATCACCGAGACCAACGTCATGCTGGCCGCCGCGTCCAACGCCGTCATCATCGGCTTCAACGTCCGCCCGCAGGGCAAGGCGACGGAGCTGGCTGATCGTGAAGGTGTCGAGATCCGCTACTACTCGATCATCTACAACGCGATCGAGGAGATCGAGGCATCGCTCAAGGGGCTGCTCAAGCCGGAGTTCGAGGAGGCGCAGCTCGGCACGGCCGAGATCCGCGACATCTTCCGCTCCAGCAAGATCGGCAACATCGCCGGTTGCATGGTCACGGGTGGTGTCATCAAGCGCAACGCCAAGGCACGTCTGCTGCGCGACAGCGCGGTCGTCGCCGAGAACCTCGACCTCGGAAGCCTGCGTCGTGAGAAGGACGACGTGTCCGAGGTCCGTGAGGGCTTCGAGTGCGGCATCGTGCTCAAGGGCTACAACGACATCAAGATCGGCGATGTCATCGAGACCTACGAAATGCGGGAAAAGGTCCGGGCCTAGGCATGGCAGGTCCACGCAATGCCAAGGTCGGTGACCGGATCAAGGTGGTCGTCGCGCAGATGCTGGAGCGTCGGGTCAAGGACCCACGCCTCGGCTTCGTGACGATCACCGACGTCCGGATGACCGGCGACGGCCAGCAGGCCTCGGTGTTCTACACCGTCATGGGTGACGAGTCGGCCCGGGCGGAGACGGCGGCGGCGCTGAAGAGCGCCACCGGCCTGATCCGGTCCGAGGTCGGCAAGCAGCTCGGCACGCGCATCACCCCGTCGATCGAGTTCTACCTCGACTCGGTTCCCGAGACGGCCAAGGAGATCGAGGAGCTGCTCGCCAAGGCCAGGGCCGCTGACGACGCGGTTGCCGCGCAGTCGACCGGTGCGACGTATGCCGGTGACGCGGACCCTTACAAGAAGCCGCACGAGGACGAGGCCGACTCCGAGTGACGGAGTCGGGCCTTGTCGTCGTCGACAAGCCATCTGGGTGGACCTCGCACGACGTGGTCGGCCGTATGCGCCGGCTCGCCGGCACCCGCAAGGTCGGCCACAGCGGCACGCTCGACCCGATGGCGACAGGGGTCCTGGTGCTCGGCATCAACCGGGCCACCCGCCTGCTGGGCCACCTGACGCTGGCCGACAAGGAGTACGTCGCGACGATCCGCCTCGGCCAGTCGACGATCACCGACGACGCGGAGGGCGAGATCGTCGAGTCGACCTCGGCGAGTCACCTGGACGAGGAGTCCGTACACGCTGCGCTCCCGCCGCTGACCGGTGACATCCAGCAGGTCCCGTCGTCGGTGTCGGCGATCAAGGTCGACGGTGTGCGGTCGTATGCACGGGTCCGCTCCGGCCAGGAGGTCGCGCTCAAGGCACGCCCCGTCACGGTGTCGACCTTCGAGGTGACCGGCTCCCGGCATGATGGCGAGTGCTTCGACGTGGACGTCCGCGTGGTGTGCTCCAGCGGCACCTACATCCGCGCCCTGGCCCGTGACCTCGGCGCAGCGCTGGGCGTCGGCGGGCACCTCACGGCGCTGCGTCGTACGCGGGTCGGCGGCTTCGGCATCGACCGGGCCAGCACCCTCGAAGAGCTCGAGAAGCAGTTCACGCTGGTGCCGCTCGACGACGTGGCTCGCGCCAGCTTCGCGACGTACGAGCTCACCGACGACCAGGCAGCCGACGTGCGGTTCGGTCGCGCTCTTCCCGGTCTTGACCTCGGCGCACCGGGCCCCGTCGCGGTGTTCGCGCCGACCGGGGATTTCCTGGCGCTCTACGAACAACGCGGAGACGACGCGAAGGCCATCGCCGTCTTCATCTAGGGTTACCGACCATGAGCTTGAGGCCAGTTGCGCGCACGATCGTTCGCCGCGGCTTCCTGGCGATGGTGGCGCTGCAGGTCCTGACCATCGCGACGTTGATGATCGTCACCAAGGTCCGCAAGATCATCCGTGGCCGTGCTGCGACGCCCTTTCCCGTCACGCCGCCGCGCCCGATCCCGATCGGTGCCGAGGGCACGGCGACGACCTACACGTACGGCGCCGACCTCTACGAGGACATGCTCGCCGCGATCGACGGTGCCCGGGACCGCATCCTGTTCGAGACCTACATCATCAAGGGCGACGCGATGGGGGAGCGCTTCAAGGAGGCACTGATCCGCGCGGCCGATCGCGGTGTCGACGTCTACGTCGTCTACGACGCGTTCGCCAACCTCGTCGTACGCCCGAGCTTCCTGCGCTTCCCGCGGTCGGTGCACGTGCTGCGCTACCCGATCTACTCGGCGGGCCTGAAGTTCTTCAACGTCCGCAGCTATGGTCGCGACCACCGCAAGATCCTGGTCGTCGACCAGAGTGTCGGCTACGTCGGCGGGTTCAACATCGGCGCGCTGTATGCGACGGAGTGGCGCGACACCCACGTCAAGATCGTCGGCCCTTCCGTGTGGGACCTCGACAACGCGTTCGTCGACTTCTGGAACCTGCGCGACGACATCACCGCCAAGCCGTTGGCACCGCGCGGCGAAGCCAGCTGGGACCCGCAGATCCGTGCCCACCGCAACGTGCCACGCCAGCTGATGTTCCCGATCCGGGGCATGTACCTCGAGGCGATCGATCGCGCCAAGGACCACATCTACATCACCGCCGCCTACTTCATCCCCGATCGCGACATCCTGCAGGGACTCATCGAGGCAGCCGGTCGCGGCGTCGACGTACGCATC
The DNA here is from genome assembly GCF_039537165.1 of Aeromicrobium panaciterrae. Taxonomy (GTDB): domain Bacteria; phylum Actinomycetota; class Actinomycetes; order Propionibacteriales; family Nocardioidaceae; genus Aeromicrobium; species Aeromicrobium panaciterrae. Next base: position 2,815,335 of record NZ_BAAAZZ010000002.1, read on the forward strand.
CTGATGCCCGAGGTCTCCAACCACGTCGCCACCGATGTGCTGTCGCGCGGCTTCTATGGCTCGCTGCTGCGGGGCGGCGTACGCATCCTCCTCTACCAGGACTGGATGGTGCACGCGAAGACCGCGACGATCGACGGTCGCTGGACCACGATCGGCACGGCCAACATCGATCGACTGAGCCTGACCGGCAACTACGAGATCAACCTCGAGATACTCGACGCCGCCCTGGCCGAGGAGATGGAGACGATCTTCGAGAACGACTCGTCGATCGCCCGCGAGCTCAGCCTCGACGAGTGGGAGTCGCGCCCGTGGGTGTCACGTGCGTGCGAGCTGATCGTACGACCGCTCCGACCTCTGCTCTGAACCCGCTCGTAGGCGGTGCCTGGCGAGCCTCCGCGCCGCCCGGACGCCGCCGCATCCCGGCCGCCCGCGTTCTCGGCCCTCGTGAGACGACCCCGGTATGGCTTGGGCCCTCGGCCGTGGCAGCTGGGCGCGGAGACGCCCGGTCGGCTACGCAGGCTCGTGAGGCACGGCCTAGGCTCATCCCGTGATGATGTGGCGTGAGGTTGCGGGTGCGACGACCCAGACCCGTACCCGACCCGCCGCTGTCACGATCGGCACGTTCGACGGTGTGCACCGCGGCCACCAGCACGTGCTGGCCCGCACACGCGAGCTCGCCGACGGCGCACCCGTCGTCGCCGTGACGTTCGACCCGCACCCGATGGCCGTCGTGCGTCCCGAGCACGAGCCGCGCAAGCTGACGACCCTCGAGCGACGGGTCGAGCTGCTGCACGAGCACGGCGCCGACGAGGTGCGGGTGCTGGCGTTCAGCACGGAGATGTCGGGCTGGTCTCCTGAGGAGTTCGTCGAGCGCGTCCTGGCCGACCAGCTGCACAGCGGCGTCGTGGTCGTCGGCGAGAAGTTCCGGTTCGGCCACAAGGCCGCCGGTGACGTCGCCTTCCTCGCCCGAGCAGGGGAGGGCCACGGTTTCACCGCCGTCGGCCTGCCGCTGGTCGGCGACGGCGAGATCCTGTCGTCGACCCGCGTACGCGCGCACGTCGCCGCGGGAGAGCTGCGGGAGGCCGCCGAGGTGCTGGGCCGACCACACGAGGTCAGCGGAGTCGTGACGCGTGGTGAGCAGCGTGGTCGCGAGCTCGGCTTCCCGACCGCCAACGTCCCGGTTGACGAGTCGTACGCCGTGCCGCCCGACGGCGTCTACGCCGGTTGGGTCGTCGCCGGTCAACGCCTTCCGGCGGCGATCTCGATCGGCACCAACCCCACGTTCGACGGTGTCGAACGACGCGTCGAGTCCTACGTCCTCGACCGCACCGACCTCAACCTCTACGACCAGGTGATCCGGGTGGAGCTCGTCGAGCATCTCCGCGGGATGGTCAAGTTCGAAGGCATCGACGCGCTCATCGAGACCATGAACGGCGACGTCGAGAAGACACGCGTGATCCTCGAGCTATAGGCAGAACACGTTCTAATTCCGTAGTATCCGAGCACCATGACTCCCGCTCGCATCCTTGGTGCCGTTGTTTCCGGCGTGCTCTTGATCCCGTTGCTGACCTTTTCGCCTGCCCCGGCCGTCGGCCGATGCGGTGACCACCCGTGGTGCGACACGTCGCTGAGCCCCGACAAGCGGGCTGATCTCCTGCTCGCCGAGCTGACGCTCAAGGAGAAGATCGACCTGCTCGGCGGCGACGACCTGATGGGTGGCGCGATCAGCAGCCCCGACACCCACACGGGCACCCAGAACGGCGTACCCCGGCTCGACCTGCCGACGATCTACTACAGCGACGGACCGGTCGGTCCGCGCCAGGGCAAGTCGATCGGCCTGCCGGCACCGCTGGCGCTCGCCGCGACGTTCAACGTCGATCTCGCCCGCTCGCACGGCACGGTTGCCGCGAGCGAGGCCAGGTCCAAGGGCAACGACGTGATCTTCGCGCCGACGGTCAACATTGCACGCACCCCGCTGGCCGGACGGACGTTCGAGGGCTACGGCGAGGACCCGTGGCTGACCAGCCGGCTCGGCGTCGCGTGGATCAAGGGCGCACAGTCCACCGGGGTGATCGGCAACGTGAAGCATTTCGCCGCCAACAACCAGGAAGGCGTCGACATCGATGTCACCGGCGGTCTGCTGACCTCGTACTCGCCGATCGGTCTCGGCGTGATCGGCACCCGCTACGCGCAGAACTCCGTCGTGGATGACCGTACGCTCCGAGAGATCTACCTCCCGCAGTTCGAGGCGGCGGTCAAGGAGGCCAAGGTCGGCACGATCATGTGCTCCTACAACCGGCTCAACGGCACGTACGCGTGCCAGAACCCGAACCTGCTGCAGGACATCCTGCGCAAGGACTGGGGCTTCACCGGCTACACGATCGCCGACTACATCGCGATGCACACCACGGCCGGTGGACTCAACAACGGTCTCGACTTCGAGCCGTTCCCGCCACTGGCCTACCAGCCGGCGCTGATCACCCTTGCCAACGCCCTGGGCCGCGTCTCGACGGCGACGATCGACAGTCACGTCCACACCATGCTCACGACATGGTTCCAGTTCGGTGTGTTCGACCGGGCGGCGTACGTCAACGACGACGCACAGATCGACAAGGTCGCCGACGGCAAGGCGTCACAGGCGATCGCGGAACAGGCGGCGACGCTGCTTCGCAACCAGGGCAACATCCTGCCGCTCGCCGCGTCCGTGAAGTCGATCGCCGTGATCGGCAAGCCCGCCACCGAGTTTGCCGTCGGCGGCGGATCCGGCGCCGTCGACCCGTTCCAGAACAACTCCATCCTGGACGGCATCAAGGACCGCGCCGGTTCGGGAGTGACCGTGACGTACGACGACGGCACGAAGGCCGATCGCGCTGCCGCCGTGGCAAAGGCTGCCGAGGTGGCGATCGTCGTGGCGAAGGACAAGTACGGCGAGGGTGCCGATCGTGCCTGCCTGTCGCTGAAGTGCCCGAGCATCGGCGGCAACCAGGACGCGTTGATCGAGGCCGTGGCCGCCGCCCAGCCCAGGACCGTCGTCGTGCTGGAGACCGGTGGCGCCGACCTCACGCCGTGGCGCAACAAGGTCGCCGCGCTGGTGTCGGCCTGGTACCCCGGCGCCCACGGAGGGCCCGCCATCGCCCGCGTGCTGTTCGGCGACGTCGATCCGGGTGGCCGGCTGCCCATCACGTTCCCCGAGAGCGAGTCGCAGCTGCCGACCGCCGTCAGCCGCACTCGCTACCCCGGGGGCGGTCTGCTCGGCCTCGACACCCGCTACGACGAGGGTGTCTTCGTGGGTTATCGCTGGTACGACGAGAAGAAGCTGACACCGGCCTACCCGTTCGGGTTCGGCCTGTCCTACACGTCGTTCGCGCTCTCGAACCTGAACGTCAGGGGCAGCGGCACGGGTGCGGTAGTCACGGCCGTGATCAAGAACACCGGCCAGCGCACGGGCTACGCGGTGCCCCAGCTGTATGTGGGCCTGCCGGACCAGTCCGCGACGGTTCAGCAGCCGCCGTCGGCACTGAAGGGCTTCACCAAGGTCAGGCTTGCGCCCGGCCAGTCCGTCACGGTCACGATGCCGCTGGACCAGCGGGCGTTGTCCTACTGGAATGCGTCAGCCAAGACATGGAGCCTCACCAAGGGCTGCGCCGCGATCAAGGTCGGGTTCTCGTCGCGTGACCTGCCGCTCCAGGGCTCGCTGCCCATCGGCGGCGGCAGCTGCTAGCGGATGGTCTAGGTGAGGTGGCGGGCGAGTGACTCGGCGACCGCCGCCATGCCGGCCTCGTTGGGGTGGAGGAACGCACCGTCGCCCGGTGACGTACGGAACCCGTTGACCCACGCGGCATTGCCGTAACAGGACTCGTGGCCCGAGCTGCTGGTGGCCATCGACACGTAGTCGACCTTGGCGCGCTTGGCGGCGTCAGCCAGCGCCGTGTCGAGCATGTCCTGCGCCAGGATCGCGGGGCCCGAACGTGCCGTCGTGAGCCCGGTGACGACGCAGCCACCCGGCTCCGGCAGCACCCGCAAGTAGCCGACCAGGACGATGCGTGCCTGGGGTGCCTTGGCGCGGATCGCCTCGAGCGAGGTTGCGACCCGGGCGGTGGTGCGGGCAAGAGCCGTCGTGAGGAAGCTCTTCACCGTGGGGGAGCACTGGGCCTGGGCGACACGCGTACCGGTGGCGCAGGCGAAGATCACCTTGCCGAACACGCCCTCGTCGTTGCCGCCGATGCCCACCGTGACGAGATCGGTGTGTGACGTGACGGCGTCGAGCTGCGGTCCGGGTGCGTCCGTCGTGGGCCGGCTCGTGACGATGTCGGCGGAGGTGGCGCCGCTGCAGCTGACGTCGCGCACCACCGTCACGTCGAGGGCCTTGGCGAGCAGCGACGGGTAGTTCCTGGTCGAACGCTGGCAGCCGACAGACATCGGGTCTTGGGGCGTGATGCCGGGACCCGAGGTGAAGGAGTCACCCATCGCGACGTACGAGCTGTACGTCGGCTTGGTGACCTTGGGGAAGTCGTCCTTGGTGGTCCCGCAGCCTGCCAACAGGCCGGCGGCGAGGAGAACGACGCCGGCGCGGCGTGCGAGAACCATGCGGAGAGGTTATAGGGCCGTGCCACGCTGCCGACCGACCGGGGACCTACACCTTGCGCGCCGTGTAGAGCAGATACTCCCATTCCATCGCGCCGCCGCCGAGGTCGTGGCGCGCAGCCAGATCGGCGAGCTCACGATCGAGCGCGTCGACGCGTTCGGCGTCGTCGCCGATGAACGCGTAGACCGAGATCGTCGGGCCGTAGCACGCCTTGAAGAAGTCGCGGAACTCATCGGGGGTGCCGAACGTGTCGACGGTGAGCTTCTCCCTTCGTGCCACGATCTCGGTCACGGCATCGCCGAACAGTCCTGTCACGTGCTCCTCGCTGCCCCAGAGCGGTGCGGGCTGCGCACCGGACGGTGGCGGGGGAGCGTACGGCTTCATCACGCCGAACATCTGGCCGATGAACCCTTCCGGCGTCCAGTTGAGCAGGCCGATGCGTCCTCCGGGTCGAAGGATCCGTACGAGCTCGTCGGCACTCTCCTGGTGGTGCGGCGCGAACATGATGCCGACGCACGAGATCGCCGCGTCGAACGAGGCGTCCTCGAACGGAAGCGCCTCGGCGTCCGCCTCGCGCCACTCGAGCACGACGCCCTGTGACTCGGCATCCGTGCGTCCGGTCTCGAGCAGCTCGGGTGTCAGGTCGGACGCGACGACGTCGGCACCTGCCTTGGCTGCCGGGATCGACGCGTTGCCTGAGCCGGCCCCGATGTCCAGCACGCGATCGCCCGCCGTGATCGCGGTGGCCTCGACGAGTCGTGGTCCCAGCGCCGCGATGACGTCGGCGGCGACCGACGGATAGTCGCCTGATGCCCACATGGCCCGGTGCTTGGCCTTCAGATCAGGTACGGAGATGTCTGCTGGTGCGGTGATGTCACTCATGATGAGCTCCCTCGGTGTCGTGGTGCCTCGAGGTTGCACCCGCGGGCGTACCGCCATCCAGTCACAGATCTGGACCGGTCGAGCGGTCCAGGATCTGTACTGGCGCGAGCGGGATTCGCGCGGTCTACTGAGGTGCGAGCTCACGATCAAGAGGAGAAGCTCATGACGTCATACGGCCAGTTCTGCCCGGTCGCCAAGGCCATGGAGCTGCTCGACGAGCGGTGGACGATGCTCGTCCTGCGCGAGATGCTCGCCGGCAGCACGCACTTCAACGACCTGCGGCGCGGCAACCCCAAGATGTCTCCCACCCTGCTGTCCAAACGCCTGCGCACGCTGGAGCGCGCTGGCGTCGTGAAGCGTTCCGTCGAGCGTGGCCGGACGAGCTACACGCTGACCGAGTGTGGTGAGGAGCTGCGTGGTGTGGTCGAGTCGCTCGGCGCCTGGGGAGTGCGCTGGATCGGCCAGCTCGGCGAGGAGGACCTCGACCCGCACCTGCTGATGTGGGACATGCGCCGTACGGTCCCGGTGGACGCCTGGCCCGCGCGGCGGACCGTGGTGGCGTTCGAGCTCACCGACGTGACCCCGAAGGCGGCACGCTGGTGGCTGTGCGTCAACGGCGGTGAGGCCGACATCTGCGACTACGACCCGGGATTCGACGTCACCGTGACCGTGACGGCCGAGCTCCGGACACTCACCGAGGTCTGGCGGGGAGACGTCTCGTGGCAGCAGGCCATCAAGGACGAGCAGGTCGAGCTCACCGGCCCGAGCACCGCCGTACGAGCCGTGCCCGGGTGGCTGGGGCAGATGCAGCTCGCCTCCGTTCCCCGACTGGATTCGCAGTTGGCCCATGAGCGCTGATACCCTGATAGCTGCCGTGTAACGGCCACGGATTGATAGTGCCCCGGTGGACAAGCCCGGGCGCGCCGTGCAACGGAACCCCTCGAGGAGAAAAGTGTCGAAGAAGACTGCTGCGCCCACGGTCGCAGACATGCCCAAGGACGAGATCATCAAGCAGTACGCACTCAGTGACGGCGACACCGGATCCCCTGAGGTCCAGATCGCACTGCTCACCGGTCGTATTGCTCACCTGACCGGTCACCTGCAGGAGCACAAGCACGACCACCACAGCCGTCGTGGTCTGCTCCTTCTCGTCGGCCAGCGTCGTCGTCTGCTCAACTACTTGCAGAACAACGACATCGAGCGCTACCGCTCGCTCATCGAGCGCCTCGGTCTGCGCCGCTAAGACCCCTGTGGCGGTCACTTCCTCGTGAAGTGACCGCCATCTTCACAACTACACACCGAAACACCCACGACGAGCTGCCCACGGCACACCATCTGGTTTCAAGACGTGTTCGGTCCTCGGTAGTGGCCCTCGGATCCGCTCCATGCGGTGCCCGCAGGCCTCGATCGAAGACCGACTGAGCTTCACCGCCGCCGCGCGGCTCGTCCCAAGTTGCAGGCCCATGGCCTGCGGAAGGGACTTCCATGTCGGAACTCCACACCGCCGAGACCGTTATTGACAACGGCACGTTCGGCAAGCGCACCATCCGTTTCGAGACGGGCATTCTCGCCCAGCAGGCGGCCGGTTCGGTCTCCGCATTCCTCGACGACGACACCATGCTCCTGTCGGCCACCACGGCCGGCAAGCACCCCAAGGACCAGTTCGACTTCTTCCCGCTGACGATCGACGTCGAAGAGCGCATGTATGCCGCGGGTCGCATCCCGGGCTCGTTCTTCCGCCGCGAGGGTCGTCCGTCCGAGGATGCGATCCTGACCTGCCGGTTGATCGACCGCCCGCTGCGCCCGACCTTCAAGAAGGGTCTGCGCAACGAGGTCCAGGTCGTGATCACGGTCCTGGCCCTCAACCCCGACACCCCGTACGACGTGCTCGCGATCAACGCGGCATCCGCGTCGACGCAGATCTCGGGCCTGCCCTTCAGCGGCCCGGTCGGCGCCACCCGCGTCGCCCTGATCGACGGCCAGTGGGTCGGCTTCCCGACTCACAGCCAGCTCGAGAACGCCGTGTTCGACATGGTCGTCGCCGGCCGCATCGCGGATGACGACGTCGCGATCATGATGGTCGAGGCCGAGTCGACCGAGCAGACCTGGGGACTCGTCCAGAGCGGTGTCCAGGCTCCCACCGAGGAGATCGTCGCTGGTGGCCTCGAGGCTGCCAAGGTCTTCATCAAGCAACTCTGCGAAGCGCAGATCGAGCTCGCGAAGTCCGCCGCCAAGCCCGTCCAGGACTTCCCGGTCTTCCTCGACTACGAGGACGACGTCTACGAGGCGGTCAAGGCTGCCGCCAGCGCCGACCTCGCCCAGGCGATGACGATCCTGCACAAGGCCGACCGCGAAGAGCGTGAGTCCGAGATCAAGGCTGACGTCCTCGACAAGCTGGGTTCGCAGTTCGAAGGACGTGAGAAGGAGATCGGCGCCGCAGTTCGCGCCGTCACCAAGTCCGTCGTCCGTGATCGTGTCCTTCGCGAGAACATCCGCATCGACGGCCGCGGCCTCGCTGACATCCGTGCCCTGAGCGCCGAGGTCGGCATCGTTCCGCGCGTGCACGGCTCCGCGCTGTTCCAGCGCGGCGAGACCCAGATCATGGGCATCACGACGCTCAACATGCTGGGCCTGGAGCAGAAGCTCGACACGCTGTCGCCCGTCACCTCGGTGCGCTACATGCACAACTACAACTTCCCGCCCTACTCGACCGGTGAGACCGGTCGTGTGGGTTCGCCGAAGCGTCGCGAGATCGGCCACGGTGCCCTTGCGGGCCGTGCGCTGCTGCCCGTGCTGCCGACGCGCGAGGAGTTCCCCTACGCGATCCGCCAGGTGTCCGAGGCGCTCAGCTCCAACGGCTCCACCTCGATGGGTTCGGTCTGCGCCTCGACGCTCGGCCTGCTCAACGCGGGTGTCCCGCTGCGCGCGCCGGTCGCCGGCATCGCCATGGGACTCATCTCGGGTGAGGTCGACGGCAAGCAGACGTTCGTCACGCTGACCGACATCCTCGGTGCCGAGGATGCGTACGGCGACATGGACTTCAAGGTCGCCGGCACCCGTGAGTTCGTCACGGCCCTGCAGCTCGACACCAAGCTCGACGGCATTCCTGCCGACGTGCTGGCGGGCGCACTGACCCAGGCCTACGGTGCCCGCCTCGCGATCCTCGACGTCATGGCCGAGGCCATCGACGAGCCCGACGAGATGAGCCCCTACGCTCCGCGGATCATCACGATCAAGATCCCCGTCGACAAGATCGGTGAGGTCATCGGCCCCAAGGGCAAGATCATCAACCAGATCCAGGACGAGACCGGCGCCAACATCTCCCTCGAGGACGATGGCACGGTCTACGTCGGTGCCGAGAACGGTGAGGCTGCCGAGGCTGCCCGTGACGCGATCAACGCGATCGCCAATCCGACGATGCCCGAGGTCGGCGAGCGCTACCTCGGCACGGTCGTCAAGGTTGTCGACTTCGGCGCCTTCGTGTCGCTGTCGCCGGGCCGCGACGGACTGCTGCACATCAGCAAGCTCCGTGAGCTCAACGGCGGCCAGCGCGTCAACAACGTCGAGGACGTCGTGTCGGTGGGCCAGAAGATCCAGGTCGAGATCGCCGAGCTCGGCGACCGCGGCAAGCTGTCGCTCGTTCCGGTCATCGAAGGTGGCGACACCGCCGCTGCCGAGGAGCCGGCAACAGCCGACGCCTGAGTCATACCGCACGAAGGGCCCCGTCGCAGCAGCGGCGGGGCCCTTCCGCGTCCGATGAGCGGTGGATTCTCAACCGTTTGGGCGACGTTGCCGGTGATCGGTGGACGATCAACCGAATGGGGCGCGTTTGGGTTGAGGATCCACCGCCACCGATCCGTGAGAGCATCACTCGGTGACGACACCCCCTGACGTCCTCGACGCAGCCGATCCGCTCGCGGACTTCCGCGATCGCTTCCTGATCGACGACGACGTGGTGGCCTACCTCGACGGCAACTCGCTCGGACGCCTCCCGAAGGCCACGGCCGATCGGCTCAGCACGTTCGTCACACGGGAGTGGGGCGGCCGGCTGATCCGTGGTTGGTCGGAGGGTTGGGTCGAGCTGCCGGTGACGGTCGGTGACGAGCTTGCGGCGGCCCTCCTCGGTGCGGCGCCCGGCCAGACCGTGATCGCCGACTCGACGTCGGTCAACATCTACAAGCTCTTGCACGCCGCCGCGTCCGTACGTCCTGGCCGCACTGAGCTCGTGATCGACGCGACGAGCTTCCCGACCGACCGCTATCTCGTCGAGTCAGTGGCGACGGCTCGTGGTCTCACGGTGCGCTGGATCCAGCCCGACCTGGTCGACAACGTCACTCCGGAGCTCCTGGCCGGAGCGTTGAGTGACGAGACGGCGGCGGTGCTGCTGGGCCACGTCGACTACCGGTCGGCGACGCTGCTCGACCTGCCGCTGCTGACGTCGCAGACGCACGACGCGGGCGCCGTCATCATCTGGGACCTCTGCCACTCGGCGGGCGCCGTGCCGATCGCGCTCGATGACAACGGGGTGGACTTCGCGGTCGGGTGCACCTACAAGTACCTCAACGCCGGGCCGGGCGCTCCGGCGTTCCTGTACGTCGCCGAGCGTCACCTCGACGCCGTCACCCAGCCGATCGCGGGGTGGTGGAGCGCCGCCGACATGTTTGCGATGGCCGAGACGTACGAAGCCTCACCGACGATCGCCCGCATGCTCAGCGGTACGCCACCGGTCGGCGGGATCATCGCGGTGCAGGAGGGAGTGCGGCTGATCGCCGAGGTAGGCATCGACGCGATCCGGGCCAAGTCGGTGGCTCTGACGACGTATCTCATCGAACGGCTCGACGAGGCCGGGCTCGAGGTCGTGACGCCGCGCGACGCCGACCACCGGGGCGGTCACGTGATCGTCCGTCACCCGCGGGCACGCGAGATCACGCTCGAGCTGATCGGCAGGGGAGTCATCCCGGACTATCGCGAGCCCGATTTCATCCGCCTGGGTCTGTCGCCCCTGAGCACGTCGTACGGCGAGGTCGACGCAGGAGTTCGTGCGTTGATCGACGTGGCGGGAGCCGCGGGATGACGTTGTCACGCACCTCGTGCAACGTCGGGTGAGAAATATGGGAACGCTCCCAAAAATCTATTGACGCTCGGTGTGACGCAGGGCACACTCGTGGGAACGCTCCCATGGTGGGGGCTTGGAGGAAAGGTACGACGTGAATCGCACACAGCGCATCGCCGCCCTCGCAGTCGCAGCCCTTGCCGCGGGACTACTCGCCGCAGGTTGTGGATCTGACGGCGGCGGATCTGACAAGAACGTGACGTTGCGAGTCAATCTGTTCGGGCAGTTCGGCTACAAGGACGTCTACAAGCAGTTCGAGAAGGACCACCCAGGCGTCAAGATCGTCGAGACGGCTGAAGGTGATCTCGGCAAGTACAACACCAAGCTGAGCCAGCAGATCGCAGCAAACGCCGCCGCAGGTGATGTCGTGGCGATCGAGGAGGGTCAGACCGTCAACTTCCTCCAGAGCGCTGACAAGTTCGTCAACTTCCAGGACGAAGGCGCCCTCGACCTCAAGGACAGCTGGCTCCCGTGGGTCTGGGACAAGGCAACAACCGCAGACGGCAAGACCACGATCGGTCTCGGCACGGACGTCGGCGGCCTCGCCATGTGCTACCGCCGCGACCTGTTCGAGAAGGCCGGCCTGCCGACCGACCGCGAAGAGGTTGGCAAGCTCTGGCCGACGTGGGACGACTTCGTCAAGACAGGCGAGAAGTTCCAGGCGGGCATCGGTGACAAGAAGGTTCACTTCATCGACGCAGCGACCAACACGTACAACTCGATCCTGATGCAGGGCGGCGACGTCACGTACTTCGATCGGGACGACAAGCTCATCGTGGACTCCAACCCCGCAGTGAAGAATGCCTGGGACGAGGCCAACAAGATGATCGATGCTGGTCTCACCGCCAAGCTGGCCGCCTTCTCGGATGAGTGGAACGCCGGATTCAAGAACGGATCGTTTGCGACCGTGGCGTGCCCTGCCTGGATGACGGGCTACATCAAGGGCCAGGCTGGCGACGACTTCACCGGCAAGTGGGACATCGCCACGGTCCCCGGCGGCGGAGGCAACTGGGGCGGCTCGTGGCTCGCAGTCCCCAAGAACAGCAAGCACGCCAAGGAGGCCGTCGAGCTGGTGAAGTACCTGTCCAGCAAGGACGGACAGCTCGGGGCCTTCAAGGCCGAGGGTCGACTGCCTTCGCTGCCGGCTCTGTATGACACGAGCGACCTGAAGGACGCCACCAACCCGTACTTCAACGACGCGCCTGTCGGCCAGCTGTTCGTGGCCGGTGCGGCGAACCTGAAGCCGGTCTACCTCGGCGCCAAGAACGTCCCCGTACGCGATGCGTTCGAGAACGTCCTGCGCAGTGTCGAGGGTGGTCAGAGGTCCGAGAGCGATGGCTGGAAGGCAGCCGTGGCGGCTGCCGAGAAGGCCGCCAAGTAGATCGACTGGCACCCCGGACGCCTGCTCACACAGGCCATGGGGTGCCAGGCGAACGGTGGAGCAGCAGCCCCACCGCACCGCCGGTGCCTGCGCCCGATCTCCAGCGAGCGCAGGCACCGGACTGACCAGGAGAGAATTCGTTGAGAATCCGCGATCGACTCAGCAGGGCAGATACCAAGCTCGCCCCCTACGCGTTCATGTCACCGTTCTTCATCGTGTTCGCGATCTTCGGGCTGTTCCCGCTTGGCTACACCGCCTGGGTCTCGATGCACGACTGGAGCCTGCTTGCCGGCGACCAGGGCTGGGTCGGTCTTGGCAACTATCGCGAGCTGTTTGGTGACCACGACTTCTGGAACGCGTTCATCAACACGATCGGCATCTTCATCCTCGCCACGATCCCGCAGCTCGTGATCGCGACCGTGCTGGCGCAGGTCCTCAACGGCCGTATGCGCGCGCGGACGTTCTGGCGGATGGGTGTCCTGCTCCCCAACGTCACCTCGATCGCCGCGGTCGGCATCATCTTCGGGCTGATCTTCGCCCGCGACTACGGCATCGTGAACTGGGCGCTCGGCCACGTCGGCCTCGACCATCCCATCGACTGGCAGGCGCACAAGTGGTCGTCCTGGCTCGCAATCTCGGTCATGGTGGACTGGCGCTGGACCGGCTACAACGCGCTGATCCTGCTTGCGTCGCTTCAAGCGGTGCCCAAGGAGCTGTACGAGGCTGCCCGCATCGACGGGGCATCCGCCTGGCGCCAGTTCTGGACCATCACGGTGCCGATGCTCCGTCCAACCATCATCTTCGTCTCGATCGTCGCCACGATCGGTGGCATCCAGCTGTTCACCGAGCCGCTGCTGTTCGGCTCGGGCGTCAACGCGATCGCCGGCGGCACGACCGGCCAGTTCCAGACCGTTGCGATGTATCTCGTGCAGCAAGCCTTCACGGGCCAGCGCTTCGGCTACGCCTCGACGATCGCGTGGGTGTTGTTCATGTTCATCGCGGTGTTCGCGATCATCAACGTCGCGCTCCTGCGCCGGATCAAGTCGGTGGACTGACATGGCGACGATGGCTCATACGCGTTCAAGGAGCTGGGCGCTCTATCTCGGACTGACCTTCGCCGTCCTGCTGTCGGCCGGCCCGCTGTTGTTCATGGCGATCATGGCGTCGCGCAAGAACAGCGAGATCCTCGGACTGCCGCCGCCACTCACCCTGGGTGGTGAGCTCGGGTCGAACATCGACCGGGTCTTCGCGAACGCCGACGTCACGTTTGGGCAGGCGCTCCTCAACAGCTTGATGGTGGCGACCGTCGCGACGATCTGTGTCGTCGTGACCTCGTCGCTGGCGGGATTCGCACTTGCCAAGCTGAAGTTCCGCGGCCGCAACGTGATGTTGCTGTTCGTGATCGGGACGATGATGGTGCCGGTGCAGCTCGGCCTGATCCCGCTCTACATGCTGATGTCGAAGCTCGGCTTCGCCGGCAAGCTCGAGTCGGTCACGCTGCCGTTCCTCGTCGCGGGCTTCGGCGTGTTCATGATGCGCCAGTACGCGGAGCAGGCCATCCCTGACGAGATGATCGAGGCGGCCCGCGTCGATGGGGCGTCCACGTTCCGGATCTTCTTCAGCATCGTCTTCCCGGCGCTGCGGCCAGCGGCTGCGGTGCTCGGCCTGCTGACGTTCATGGAGCGTTGGAACGACTTCCTGTGGCCCTATCTCACGCTGGACGCAGAGCACCCGACGGTGCAGGTCGCGCTGTCGCGGCTGTCGAGCGGCTACTACTCCGACCAGTCGCTCATCATGGCGGGCACCCTCATCGGGACCCTGCCGCTGGTCGTGGTCTTCATCGTGTTCGGCCGCCAGATCATCGGCGGAATCATGGAAGGTGGACTCAAGGCATGACAGTCGACATCTCGGCGTTTCCCGACGACTTCTCGTGGGGTGTGGCGACGTCGGCCTACCAGATCGAGGGCGCCGTGGACGAGGACGGCCGTACGCCGTCGATCTGGGACACCTTCGCCTCGCTGCCTGAGCGGGTGATCGGCGGTGAGACGGGAGCCGTCGCAGTCGACCACTATCACCGCTGGTCGGACGACGTCGACCTGATGGCGGAGCTCGGCCTCGGTGCCTACCGGTTCTCGATCGCGTGGCCACGGATCCAGCCGGACGGCCGGGGAACCGGCAACGCGGCCGGGATCGCGTTCTACGACCGGCTGGTCGACCGGCTCCTCGAGAAGGGCATCACCCCGTGGGCGACGCTGTATCACTGGGACCTCCCGGAGGCGCTCGAGCAGGCCGGCGGCTGGCCCGTACGTGAGACCGCCGAGCACTTCGCCGACTACACGTCGATCATCGCCGAGGCGCTGGGCGACCGGGTCAAGCACTGGATCACGCTCAACGAGCCGTGGTGCGCCGCCCATCTCGGCTACGCCAGCGGGATCCACGCTCCCGGCCGCACCGAGCCGGCTGCCGCCCTCGCGGCGTCACACCACCTCATGCTGGGCCACGGGCTGGCCGTCGACCGCCTGCGCACGGCTGTCCCGGATGCCCAGGTCGGTGTCACGCTCAACCTCTACCCGGTGAGCCCGGTCGACGGCTCAGGACGACACGACGACGCCGTACGCCGGGTCGACGGCCTGATGAACCGCTGGTTCCTCGATCCGGTTCTCAAGGGGAGCTATCCCAAGGACGTGCTCGCCGACATCGCCCCTGTGACGGACGGCGCGTTCATCCACGACGGTGACACCGAGCGGATCGCGCGGCCACTGGACTTCCTCGGCGTCAACTACTACACGCGGCACGTCGTGGGTGCGGGACTGTGGCCCGGCTCGTCCGACGTACGGTTCCAGGTCGAGAACGGCCTCGAGCGTACGGCGAGCGGATGGGACATCGACCCGCAGGGACTCGTCGACGTGCTGGCGAGACTGCAGCGGGACTACCTGCCGATCCCGATCTACCTGACCGAGAACGGCGCCGCGTTCGACGACGAGGTCGTCGACGGCGTCGTGCACGACGCCGACCGCATCGCGTTCCTGGACGCGCACCTGGCGTCGATCGCGACGATGCGCCGGCGTGGCATGGACATCCGGGGTTACTTCGCATGGTCTCTGCTCGACAACTACGAATGGGCCGAGGGCTATGCCAAGCGGTTCGGGATCGTGCACGTCGACTACGACACGCAGGTGCGTACGCCCAAGGACAGTGCCCGTTGGTATTCCGACCTCATCCGCGCCCATCGAGCCGCGATACTTGGGTCATGAGCACCAGAGGAGGCCAGCCGACGCTGGACGAGGTGGCAGCGCACGCCGGCGTGGGCCGCGGAACCGCCTCGCGCGTCATCAACGGGTCTCCGCAGGTGTCGGAGCGGACCAAGGCCGCCGTGCTCAAGGCCGTCGAGGAGCTGGGCTACGTACCCAACCAGGCGGCACGCACCCTGGTGACCCGTCGCACGGGGACCGTGGCGCTGGTGATCGCGGAGTCGGAGGAGCGCATCTTCGGTGAACCCTTCTTCGCCGGAGTCGTGCGCGGCATCTCCAACGCGCTCAACGAGGCGTCACGTCAGCTCGTCCTCTCGTTGGTGCAGGGTGACGAGCAGGTCAACCGCCTCGGCGCCTACCTCAGTCGCCAGCACGTCGATGGAGTGCTGCTGCTGTCGCTGCACGATGACGGTGCGTTCCCGGTGGACCTCGAGTCGCGCGGCATCCCGATGGTCCTCGGTGGTCGATCGCAGCTGTGGGACACCGCGTCGTACGTCGACGTCGACAACCGCGGCGGCGCCCAACAGGCAGTCTCCTACCTGATCAAGACCGGCAGGCGCTCGATCGCGACGATCACCGGCCCTCGGGGGATGGCCTCAGGTCGTGACCGCCACGACGGCTATGTCGACGCGTTGACCGAGGAAGGCATGGTCGCCGATCCGACCCTGGCCGAGGAGGGCGACTTCAGCGAGCAGAGCGGACGCGACGCGATGGAGGCCCTGCTGGCGCGCCATCCCGACATCGACGCGGTGTTCGCGGCGAGCGACCTGATGGCGATGGGGGCCATGCGGACCCTGGCCAGGCACGGCAGGGCGATCCCGGATGACGTGGCGGTGGTCGGCTTCGACGGCACGGCTGGGTCCGAGACGACCGATCCGCCGCTGACCACGGTGCGGCAGCCGCTGGTGCGACTCGGGCAGGAGATGGCCGCCATGGTGCTGCGCCGGATCGAGGACCCGGACCTGCCGACCGAGCAGCTGGTGCTCCCGGTCGAGCTGGTCGTACGGTCCTCCGCCTAGATGACTGATTCCAAGGGGTGCCGGTTAAGCGAGTCAGGCAACGTCCCTTGGAATCAATCATCTAGCCCCGCAGCTAGGCTGGGCGCCATGACACGAGTCGCGGTGCTGGGCGCCAAGGGACGTATGGGCACGGCCTCCGTCGAGGCGCTGACCGCCGCAGGCCTCGAGGTGGTCGCCAAGGTTGACGTCGACGACTCGATCGAGGCGATCGCCCACGCGGGCGCCGAGGTGGCGCTCGACTTCACCCAGCCCGGCGTGGCGCTCGACAACGTGAGGTGGTGCATCGAGCACGGTGTGCACGTGGTGGTCGGCACCTCGGGATTCGACGACGCCAAGATCGCTGAAGTCCGGGCGCTCGAGCCCAGCACGGGTGTGCTGATCGTTCCCAACTTCTCGATCGGTGCCGTTCTCATGATGAAGTTCGCCGCCACAGCTGCGCCGTTCTTCGAGTCGGTCGAGGTCATCGAGATGCACCACCCCGACAAGATCGATGCGCCGTCCGGCACGGCGACACGTACGGCGGAGCTCATCGCGGCGGCCCGTCAGGACGCTGGTTCGGCGCCGCTGCCGGACGCGACGAGCGACGACCCAGATGGAGCTCGCGGCGCCAGGGTGGCCGGCGTACCGGTGCATTCCGTACGCGCGCGTGGTTTCGTCGCCTCGCAGGACGTCGTGCTCGGCGGCGTGGGGGAGACGCTGTCGATCAGGCACGACTCGAGCAGCCGCGACTCCTTCATGCCTGGCGTCGTCGCCGCGGTGAAGGCCGTGAGCAGCAGGCCCGGCGTGACGATCGGCCTGGAGAGCGTGCTGGGTCTCTAGAGCTGCCGTACGAGCGCCGCGACAAGTGCGGCGATGAACACCATCGGCAAGAACGGTACGCGCAACATCAGCAGCACTGCTGCGACACCGAGCGCGAGCACACGTGCGTCGATGGTGAGCGACGAGCCGTCGCCGAACACCTGGACCGCGATCAGGGCGCCCAGGAGCGCCGCAGGGATGAGGTTGGCCGCGCGCACCGTCACCGGGTGGTCGAGCACGTGCTCGGGCACGGACAGCCCGGCGTACTTGAGGGCGAAGCAGCACACGATCATCACGATGATCCCCCACCAGAGCGCTGTCATGTGCGCTCCCTGGGCTGCCACAGCATGCCCAGCAGGACAGCAACCGCTCCGCCGATGATGATCGGGATGCCGGGAGATGTCAGCGGTATGGCGCCCAGCGCCACGGCCGCACCGACGAGTGCCACCAGCCTTCCTTGCCAGGTAGCGAGGCGCGGCCACAGCAGACCGAGGAATGCCGCACCGACCGCAGCGTCGAGGCCGTACGTCTTGGGGTCGCCGATGTTCTCCCCGGCGATCGCTCCGAGCAGTGTGGTGATGTTCCACAGCACGAAGATCGACAGACCCGTCCAGAAGAACCCGAGTCGGGCCTGACGGGTCGTGTCGCGGGTGACCGACGTCGCGGTGGACTCGTCGATGACGAGGTGCGCGGACGCCAGTCGAGCCGGGCCGGAGAGACGCAGCTTCTGGGCGATGCTCAGCCCGTAGAACAGGTTGCGGCTGCCCAGCAAGGTTGCGGTGAGGGCGCCGGCGACGGGGTTGCCGCCCGAGGCGACGGTGCCGATGAACGCGAACTGGGTGGCACCGGTGAACACGAACAGCGACATCACGCACGTCTGCAGCACCGTGAGCCCGGACGATGACGTCGAGAGGGCGCCGAACGAGACGCCGTACGCGCCTGTGGCCAGACCGACCCCGAGCGAGTCGACGATGACGGATCGATCGGACGTCACGCCAGGCTCGTGTGCAGCCGGATCTGCTTGATCGTGGTTCCGTCCTCCGCGGCCAGCTCGCGGTGCGCGCCGTCGGGTTCCCAGCCGGACTCGGTGACGAACGTGCGCAGTGCGTCGTCGGTCGAGCCGACCCACCACACGGCACGGGTGAACTTGTCGGCCTTGAGCGTGTCGACGGCGGCCTGCAGCAGCCGCGACCCGTGACCGGCTCGCTGGTGCTCGGGATCGATGATGAACTCGCCGACCTCACCGTCAGCCACCTGGTCGCTGTCGGGGTCGTACGACGGGTGCACCAGCGTGAATCCGCGTACGTCTGCCCGCTCCAGCGCCACCAGCACCCGCATGCGGGCGTCCTTGGGGGAGCTGATCGTGATGGACCACCGCTCGGCGAGCAGCGCAGGATCGAGGCCGTCGAGCTCGGCTGCCGGAATCAGCTCGGCATAGTTGGCTCGCCACGCAGCCACCTGGACGTGCGCCATCGCACTCGCGTCGTCCGGCCAGGCGAGCCGAGCGCTGACGTCTGCGTTCACGCGATGGGCCGCTCGATGATGACCGTGCCGCCGTGTGTCGCAGCTGTCTCGGCGAGACGTACCGCTGCCAGTGCGGGGTGGTCCTCGAGGACCTTGGCGCTGTTGGCGAGCGCGCGCAGCACGGCCACGTCAGTACGGGCCTGCTCCAGCGCGATGTGTGAGCGCTGACGCGTCGTCACCAGGTCCTCCGTGGCGCGTCGGATCTCGCCCGGGATGAGGACATCGCGCACGCCGAAGCCGGTGATCTCGAGGCCCACGGCGGCCGCCGCCGAGGCGACCTCGGTCGGGGTCTGGTCGACGGTGATTCCGGCAATGACCTCGTCGAGGTTCAGGGCGTGAACCGTGGTGCGGATCCAGGTCTTGACCGCGTCGTAGACGAAGCCATGAGGGTCCTCGGTGAACTCGTGGAACGCGACCGGGTCGACGACCTGCGTACGGGCCGACGCGCTGACCTTCACCGTGATGCCGTCAGAGGTCGGCACCTCCTGGGGCCGTACGTCGAACAGCTGCACACGCACGTCGACCGGCACGAGGTCGTGGCCAAGGCCCCAGAACCGGTGCTTGCCGGGTTCGAGGACACCATCCAGCTTGCCGTGGCGGTAGTGGACGCAGCGCTCGTAAGGCATCACGGTCACCATGGTGTGCTCCTTCTGGTTGTGGACCGTTCGCAGGTCGGCTCGAGCTCGGGGCGGGGGACCCGGAGTCCCGCAGAGCCCGTCACGCGATGCCCGAAGGCCGCCGACCTGCGAACAGCAAGATGGGGATTCGAACCCCGGCCGCCGAAGCGGATTACCGCATGGATTTCCATTTTTCAGATGGACTCCGCGAGGTACAACGCGTGGAGTCGTCGGGCTACCGCCCTCGGTCCACTGATCCCGCGGATCGCCATTGTGTCACGCGGGGTGCCGTGGCTCACAGCGCATTGAAGCCGTCGACGAGACCCGACGTGGTCCCCTTGGACTCGAGCATCACAGCCGCGCGGGCGACATTGCGCAGGGTCGGCCAGATCTCCCACGCCAGCAGCAGGATGCCGGGGAAACCGACGATCACGATGGGCCAGGCGCCGTACGAGCCGACGAACGCGACGATGACCGCCGGCAGCATGGCCGCCTCGACGTACAGCATCTTGCGCAAGGTCTGGGACGTGAACGCGTCGAGCGCGTCGGCTTGTACCTGGAATGCGTCGGCATCGGGACTGAGCGGCTTGCCCGACAGCCACACCCGCTCGGCGAAGAACGCAGCCAGGAACAGCGGCAGGACCAGCGCGATCGCCAGCCAGGTCGGCGGGTAGTCGGCGTCTCGGCCACCGCAGATCCAGAACAGCGCCACCAGGAAGGCTCCGGTGAGGCCGAGCTGCAGTGCCGCGAAGTTGCGGATCTCGCGCGGTGACGTGGACCTATCACGGCTCGGCATGCTCAGAGTTTCGCACACGATCCGTCGTCCCCGATTGATAGTCTGCGGTCATGCGGGCCTACCTCGATCTTGTCCAACGGATCCTCGACGAGGGTGTCGACAAGGGTGACCGCACCGGCACCGGCACCAAGAGCGTGTTCGGCCACCAGATGCGGTTCGACCTCCGCGAGGGATTCCCGTTGGTGACGACCAAGAAGGTCCACCTCAAGTCGGTCGTCGGCGAGCTGCTGTGGTTCATCGCTGGTGACACCAACACGTCATACCTCCGCGACAACGGCATCACGATCTGGGACGAGTGGGCCGACGACAGCGGCGACCTCGGGCCCGTCTACGGCTACCAGTGGCGTTCCTGGCCGGCACCCAACGGCGAGCACATCGACCAGCTCTCGCGGGTCATCGAGCAGATCAGGACCAACCCCGACTCACGGCGACACGTCGTGAGCGCATGGAACGTCGCCGAGCTCGACGCGATGGCACTGATGCCGTGCCACGCGTTCTTCCAGTTCTACGTCGCCGACGGCAAGCTCTCGTGCCAGATGTACCAACGCTCGGCCGACGTGTTCCTCGGCGTGCCGTTCAACATCGCGTCCTACGCGCTGCTGACGCACATGGTGGCGCAGGTCGCCGGCCTCGAGGTCGGTGACTTCGTGCACACGCTGGGCGATGCGCACCTCTACGTCAATCACCTCGACCAGGCGCGCGAGCAGCTCACCCGTGAGCCCCGAGCTCTTCCCGAGCTGTGGCTCGACCCGTCGATCACCTCGATCGACGACTTCACGCTCGACTCGGTCAAGGTCACCGGCTACGAGCCGCACCCGGCGATCAAGGCTCCGATCGCCGTATGACCGTCACGATCGTCGTGGCGATCGGTGCGAACGGTGTCATCGGCAATGACGGCGACATGCCGTGGCCGCGCACCGGCGACCAGAAGCAGTTCAAGGAGCTGACGATGGGTCATCCCATCGTCATGGGTCGCACGACGTACGAGTCGATCGGCAAGCCGCTGCCGGGTCGTACGTCGATCGTGCTGACCCGCAACACGGCGTGGGGTGCCGATGAGGGCGTCGTCGTGGTGCACACCCTGACCGACGCGCTCGCGCGTGGACTCGGCCGCGACGACGAGGTGTTCCTCATCGGTGGCGCGCAGGTCTTTGCCGAGGCGCTGGCCCATGACGTGGTCGACCGCATGGTCGTGACGCACGTACACCTCTCACCGGAGGGTGACGCATGGTTCCCCGAGGTCGACTGGTCGCAATGGGTCGAGACGGAGCGCGAGCCGTACGACGGCTACGACATCGCCACCTACGACCGCTCCTGACCCAGATTTGGCGGGTTTTGGCCCTTCTGGCGGCGAGATTTGGGCCAGATTCGATCACTTCTCGAACGACAACTGCCATTCCCGCCTGAAATCGGGCGCTGGGCCGTCATAGCCCCTCGACCTGAGCGTCTGGTGCACCCGATGCACGATCGCCCGGGGCTTTCCGAGCTGCGCTGCAGTGACGACGACGAACGTCCACCCGAGCCGCTCCATCGCCTCTCGACGCCGTATGTCGCGCTCGCGTTGTGCCAGGTCGAGACCGTGTTGTCGGCCGTCGTACTCGACAGCGACCTTCCATTCCACGTACGACAAGTCCAACCTGGCGAAGATCTGGGACTCGTCGCCGTACGAGACGTTGCATGCGGGTGCTGGTAGACCTGCGAGCACGAGCATCATGCGTACGAGCGACTCCCGGGGTGACTCGGATCCGTTGACCAGATGCTCGGCGACCCGGCGGCTCTTCACGACGCCGTCGAAGTGAAATGTGTGGACGAACTCGAAGAACGACTCGTACGTCATGTGACCGAGCCGGATGAGCCAGTCGCCTGCGATGACGAGGTCTGTGACCGTACGACGGGTGGCGGCGTCGACGAGGCACCTCTCCGGACAGAGGACTCGGCATCCGCCGACGTCAGCGACGGCACCGAGAACCAGGCACCGGTGCATCGTGATGCCGTCGACAACTGTCGGGCTGCGACGGTGAGTCGTGAGGTGCACCGACCCTCGCGTGCCGATGTCCACGCCCCAGACGAGGAGGCCGGACTCATGACTCGCGGCTGCGTGTGGGCCGACTGCCAGCTGCGCAGCCTTGACGAGATCAGCTCCACTGAGCTCGAGATCGGCTACTGCGTGCACTCCAGGAAACAGGCGTACGAATCGTGAACCGCGCAGGACCTTGCGCGAGACGCCAAGCTCAGCAGCCGTTGCAGTGGTGAACGGACCGCAGGCGAGGGCGGCGGGAATTGACGTGGTCACGGCTCAATTCAGCATTGCCACACGTCCCGAGATCGAGTGGCCAGCGTGTGCCTGTGCGAACCGGCCGAGTATCCACACCAGATTTGATGGATCTTGGCCCGTCGGCACCGCTGGGAAGGGCCAAAATCCATCAAATCTCGGTGGTGCTTAGAGCAGGATTGCTAGTTGGCGGCTCTGGGCGACGAGGTTGCCCGCCTCGTCCCACAGCTCGCAGTCCTCTTCGTGAAAGCCGTTGACGACGTGTCGGGTGGTGAGGCGCGTCGCGATCCAACCCGGCGCGGGGCGGCGGTGCAGGTGGACCGTCAGCTGGACCGTCATCGACTGCAGCTCACCGAGCTCGAGCACGGGCGGCGCGTAGGCGTCGCACAGGAACGCGAGTGCAGGCAGGTCGATCTCGCGGCCGCCGGTGAGTCGCTGCCACAGCTCGACCGTCGGGTCGCCGCTGGGGTTGCCATCGACCCAGCCCGGACGAGAGGCGAGGCGGTAGTCGACGCGGTCGAAGATCCCGCCGGCGAGGCCCTCGCCGCGCGGGTCGGCGCACTCGTCGGGTGGTGGCAGGTTGGGAGGCGTGCCGAGCTCGTGGGTACGTCCGCCGGTACGCGGCCCGAAGCTCGCCAGCAGCTCGGCGATGTGGCGCTCGCCCTCCCAGAGCGACGCTTCGCCGGTCTGCACGCGACGCCCGTGGCGCAGTGCCGTCGTGCGCAGCTCGGCCGCGCCGGTCTCGGGGGAGGCGAGGTAGGTGATCGCGGCGACCATCGGCTCATCGGCCTTCATCTCCTCGCCGAGACCCCGCAGCATCGCGGCAAGGATGTAGCCGCCATTGGGCTTGCCGAGGGGTGTGTTCCACCGATCGGTCAGCACGAGGTCGCGTACACCGTCTCCTCGGGCCACGGACGCGGTGTCGATGTCGTAAATGTCCTCGGTCACACGTACATCCTGCCCGTCGCCCGAGGGGCCGAAGCGGTAGCCTCGACGTATGACGTCACCGCTCGCCACCGAGGCCGCGCCGTTCGGGCGCGTGCTGACCGCCATGGTCACGCCGTTCACCCGCGACGGTGAGCTCGATCTGGCCGCTGCGCAAAAGGTGGCGTCCCATCTCGTCGACCAGGGCAGCGACGGCCTCGTCATCAGCGGTACGACCGGCGAGTCGCCCACGACGACGGTGGCTGAGGACGGACTGCTGCTCTCGGCCGTCATCGAGGCGGTCGGCGATCGTGCCACCGTCGTGGCCGGTGTCGGCACCAACGACACGCGGCACTCGATCGAGCTGGCCGAGCAGGCCAAGAAGGCCGGCGCCGACGGGCTCCTCGTCGTGACGCCCTACTACAGCAAGCCTCCGCAGTCGGGCCTGCTCTCGCACTTCACGGAGATCGCTCGCGCGGGCGACGACACGCCCGTGATGCTCTATGACATCCCGAGCCGCAGTTCCATCACGATCGCCGAGGAGACGTACGCCGCGCTCGCCGGCAACCCGCTGATCGTCGCGGTCAAGGATGCCGTCGGCGACCTCAACCGTGGCGCCTGGCTGATGCGCGAGACCGGCATCAAGATCTACTCCGGCGACGACGTCGTCAACCTCCCGTGGCTCGCCATGGGTGCCAGCGGTGTCGTCAGCGTGGTCTCCCACGCTGCGGCTCGTCAGTACGCCGACATGGTCGCTGCGGTCGACGCCGGCAATCTTCCCGAGGCGCGATCGATCAACGACCGCCTCCTTCCCGCCGTCAAGGCGATCATGAACTACACGCAGGGTGCAATCACCGCCAAGGCAGCTCTCGAGCTCCTCGGCGTTCTCGAGCACCGCACGATGCGTGCACCCCTGCCCGAGGCCACCGAAGAGGAAGTCGCGATCATTCGCGATGGACTGGTGGCGTCGGGCCTTCTCGAAAGCTAGGCCTGAATGAGCCACATGCACCTCGAACTCGATCCGCCGCCTGCTCTCCCACGCGGTGCGCTGCGGGTCATCCCGCTCGGCGGACTCGGTGAGATCGGCCGCAACATGACCGTCTTCGAGTACGACGGCAAGCTGCTGATCGTCGACTGCGGGGTGCTCTTCCCCGAGGAGCACCAGCCCGGCGTCGACCTGATCCTCCCCGACTTCGGCCCGATCCGTGACCGTCTCAAGGACGTCGTCGGCATCATGCTGACGCATGGCCACGAGGACCACATCGGCGGCGTGCCCTACCTCCTGCGCGAGCGCGGCGACATCCCGGTGATCGGGTCCAAGCTGACCCTGGCGCTGCTGGCGCCCAAGCTCAAGGAGCACCGACTCAAGGACGCGCCGACGCACACAGTGACCGAGGGACAGGTCGAGTCGTTCGGGCCGTTCGAGCTCGAGTTCGTCGCGGTCAACCACTCGATCCCGGATGCGCTCGCCGTCGCGATCAAGACGCCGGCCGGAGTCGCACTGCACACGGGCGACTTCAAGATGGACCAGCTCCCGCTCGACGGTCGCATCACCGACCTGCGCGCCTTCGCCCGCCTGGGTGAGCAGGGTGTCGACCTGTTCCTGACCGACTCCACCAATGCCGAGGTGCCGGGCTTCACGACGTCGGAGCGCAGCATCACGCCGGCCATCGACACGGTGTTCGCCAGCAGCAGCGGCCGCATCATCGTGGCGTCGTTCGCCTCGCACGTGCACCGCATCCAGCAGGTCATCGACGCGGCCCACAAGCACGGACGCAAGGTTGCGTACGTCGGCCGCTCCATGGTCCGCAACATGCAGATCGCTCGCGACCTCGGCTACCTCCACGTCCCAGACGGCGTGGTCGTCGACAAGATCGACGCGGCGCCGCCCAACAAGATGGTGCTGATGTCGACCGGTTCGCAGGGCGAGCCGATGGCGGCGCTGTCGCGCATGGCCAACAACAGCCACCAGCAGGTCAGCCTCGAGCCGGGTGACACCGTGCTCCTCGCCTCGTCGCTGATCCCCGGCAACGAGAACGCGATCTACCGCGTCATCGACGGTCTCACCAAGCTGGGCGCCAACGTGGTGCACAAGGGCAACGCACTCGTCCACGTGTCCGGCCACGCGTCGGCCGGCGAGCTGCTCTACTGCTACAACATCGTCAAGCCGAGCAACGTGATGCCGGTGCACGGCGAGATCCGTCACCTGCACTCCAACGCCAAGCTCGCCACGGCGACGGGTGTCCCCAACGTGATCCTCGCCGAGGACGGCTACGTCATCGACCTGGTCGACGGCCACGCCTCGATCGTCGGTGCGGTCGAGTGCGGTTACGTATACGTCGACGGCTCGTCGGTCGGTGACCTCACCGATTCCGAGCTCAAGGACCGCCGGGTCCTGGGCGAGGAGGGCTTCATCTCGGTCGTCGTCGTGATCGACTCGACCAACGGCAAGATCTTGTCGGGTCCCGAGATCCATGCCCGCGGCATCGCCGAGGACGACTCGGCGTTCGACGAGATCATGCCCAAGATCGTGTCGGCGCTGGAGGAGGCGCTCAAGGAGGGCGCGCACGACTCCCGGCAGCTCGAGCAGGTCATCCGCCGGGTGCTGGGCTCGTACGTCGGTCGCAAGCTCCGCCGTCGCCCGATGATCCTCCCGGTCGTCCTCGAGGCCTGACTTCACAGTCGCCAGCGCCGCACTGTGAGGACAGCGTTACCTCGCGCTCATACGAGCTCGTGGTGACTGAAACGTCGCCTGCCTAACGTCGAGCACATGGTGGCTCCCGGGCGTTTGGACATCCTCGTCGATGCTGTGCACGCTCGCGCCGTCGATCTCACAACCGTTGCCAGTCGACCGTGCAGAGAGTGTTACCCACTCCTGATCGCAGGACACCTTCGGCCGAAACACGCCGTCCATACGTTCAAGGTCACGAGATTCCGCACCGTGCGGGATCGCCGACCACGGAGCGTCCCATGACAAGCGTCGTCGCCAGTCCTCCCGACAACTCGTCGGCCCCACAGCCCGCAGCCACTCATCGCACCGGTCGTTGGATCGACGACTGGGAGCCCGAAAACCCCGCGTTCTGGGAGTCCACCGGCAAGAAGGTCGCGCGGCGCAACCTGATCTGGTCGATCTTCAGCGAGCACCTCGGCTTCTCGGTGTGGCTGCTGTGGAGCGTCAGCTCGGTGCTGCTGGTCAAGGTCGGCTTCAACTTCACGCCACAGCAGCTGTTCTTCCTCGTCGCCGTGCCCAACCTGGTCGGCGCGCTGATCCGACTGCCCTACACGTTCGCGGTGCCGAAGTTCGGCGGCCGCAACTGGACCATCGCCAGCGCCTTGCTGCTGCTCATCCCTACGTTGCTGTTTGCGTTCTTCGTTCAGCGTCCCGACACTCCGTACTGGGTATTCGTCGCGATTGCGGCGACGGCTGGTTTCGGTGGCGGCAACTTCGCGTCGTCGATGGCCAACATCAACTTCTTCTATCCCGCGAGGAAGAAGGGCGCGGCTCTCGGGCTCAATGCCGCAGGCGGAAACCTCGGTGTTGCGATCATCCAGCTGTTCCTGCCGGCCGTGGTCGGCGGAGCCGCGATCTTCGGCTTGGTCAAGGCCAGTGAAAGCGGCATCACCCTGCAGCGTGCGGGCTACCTGTACGCGGGCCTCGCCGTCATCGCAGCAGCGTGTGCGTACTTCTTCATGAACAACCTGACGTCCGCCTACTCCAAGCCGCGCGACCAGCTGGCCGTGGTGAAGTACAAGCACACCTGGATCATGTCGTTCCTCTACATCGGTACGTTCGGCTCGTTCATCGGCTACTCGGCTGCGATGCCGTTGCTGATCAAGATCAATTTCTTCCGCTCGCCGATCCCGACCGAGTCCATCGGCATCAACTTCGCCTATTACGCGTTCCTCGGTGCCCTGGTGGGCTCGATCGCCCGGCCGTTCGGTGGCTGGTTGGCCGACAAGTACGGCGGTGCGAAGGTCACGTTGTACACCTTCATCGCGATGATCATCGGCACGCTGACCGTGTTCTACACACTGACCCTGCTGAAGCCGGTTCCAGTCGCTCCGCCGGAGAAGCTGGCGGCCTGGGCGAAGGATCCGTCGACGTTCCCCGGCTTCACCCCCGAGGTCGTCTCCGCGGTCAACCACAACTCCGACATCTTCCCGTTCTTCCTGATCGCGTTCCTGTTCGTCTTCGCGGCGACGGGCATCGGCAACGGATCGACGTACCGGATGATCCCGCACATCTGGAAGAGCATGGCAGCCGACGCAGGTCCCGACGGCTCGCCCGATCGTGTTGCCGCCGAGTCCAAGGCGACCAAGGAGTCGTCAGCCGTCATCGGTATCGCCGGTGCGATCGGCGCGCTGGGTGGCTTCGTGATCCCGATCTTCTTCGGATCCCCGTGGGTCGACGATCCGGTGGAGGCCGTCAAGACAGCGTTCATCGTGTTCACCGGGTTCTACGTGGTGTGCCTCGCGGTGACCTGGTACTTCTACAGCCGCAAGTCGGCCACGATGGCAAAGGCAGGTGTGTGAACACCCGATGACTGACACCCACTGTCCGTACTGCGCACTCCAGTGCGCCCAGAAGCTCGGCGGCGATCCCATCGCCGCCGAGCCGCGGGCGTTCCCGACCAACGTCGGCGGCATGTGCCAGAAGGGCTGGACCAGCGCCGAGCTCCTGAGGGCCCAGGACCGCATCACGACGCCGCTCCGCCGTACGCCCGACGGCAGCTATGTCGAGGTGACCTGGGACGAGGCGCTCGACGACATCGCGGCACGGGTGCAGGCGATCCAGGCTGCGCACGGGCCGGACGGTGTCGCGGTGTTCGGCGGGGGAGGGCTGACGAACGAGAAGGCCTACCAGCTCGGCAAGTTCGCCCGGCTCGCACTGCGGACCCGGCTGATCGACTACAACGGCCGCTTCTGCATGTCGTCGGCCGCGGCGGCCGCCAACCGTACGCTCGGGGTCGATCGCGGGCTGCCGTTCCCGCTGACGGACCTCAACGATGCCGACGTCGTGGCGCTGTTCGGCAGCAACCTCGCTGACACCATGCCTCCGGCCGTCCAGCACCTGGGGAACGTACGAGAGCGCGGCGGGCTCGTCGTCGTCGATCCGCGCCTCAGCGCGACGGCCAGGCTCACCGAGGAGGGTGCGGGTGAGCATGCCCAGCTGGTGCCGGGCACCGATCTCGTCCTGGTCCTCGGACTGCTGCACATCGTGTTCGCCGAGTCGTTGGCCGACGACGACTACCTCACGGCCCGGGTGGACGGCGTCGACGCACTGCGCCGCAGCGTCGCCGAGTGGTGGCCCGAGCGGGTCGCCGCCACGACGGGAGTCTCGGAGACGCAGCTGCGCCGCATCGCTCGTACGCTCGCCGACGCCAGCCCGCATCGCGGCGGCCGAGGTGCGTTCCTGCTGACTGGCCGGGGATCCGAGCAGCACGTCGACGGGACCGACACCGTCACCGCCGTCATCAACCTCGCTCTGGCGCTGGGACTCGTGGGCGCGGAGCGCGGCGGCTACGGGGCCATCACGGGACAGGGCAACGGCCAGGGCGGCCGTGAGCACGGTCAGAAGTCCGACCAGCTGCCCGGCTACCGGATGATCGCCGACCCTGCGGCGCGCGAGCACGTCGCCGGTGTCTGGGGCGTCGATCCCGGGCTGATCCCGGGACCCGGGATACCTGCCGTCGAGCTCCTGCTGAGCCTCGGCGCGCCCGACGGCCCGCGGGCACTGTTCGTCCACGGGAGCAACGTCCTCGTCAGCGCACCCGATGCGACCGCCGTACGCCGCCGGGTCGAGGAGCTCGACCTGGTCGTGGTGTGCGACTTCGTACCGTCCGAGACCGCGATGCTGGCCGACTACGTGCTTCCGGTGACCCAGTGGGCTGAGGAGGAGGGCACCATGACGGGTCTCGAGGGCCGGGTGCTGCGGCGGCGCAAGGCGGTCGAGGCGCCCACCGGCGTACGGTCCGAGCTCGAGATCTTCGCCGAGCTCGCCGGGCGGCTCGACGCACCCAGCACTTGGTCCACCGAGCCCCGCGAGGTGTTCGACGAGCTCCGGCGCGCCAGTGCGGGCGGGCGCGCGGACTACGCGGGCATCTCGTACGAGCGCCTCGACGCAGGTGAGGCGCTCTACTGGCCGTGCCCATCGGAGGACCATCCGGGGACCCCGCGGCTGTTCTCCGAGTCGTTCCCGACACCGACGGGCCGGGCCACGATGGTGGCAGTGCGTCCGGTCGGTCCGGACGACGTGATCCGTGCTGAAGCGCCCGTGTGGCTCGTGACCGGGCGGGTGCTGCAGCACTACCAGTCGGGCGCGCAGACGCGCCGTGTCGCCAGGCTCAACGACTCGATGCCGCATGCGTACGTCGAGATCCACCCGTTGCTCGCCGCGCGCATCGGCGTGGAGGGCCTCGACGACATCCGCGTCTCGTCCACCCGCGGCTCGATGGTCGCCCAGGCGCGCATCAGCCCCGACATCCGGCCTGACACCGTGTTCGTCCCGTTCCACTTCGCCGACGCCGGAATGGTCAATGCCGTGACGAGCTCGGCGACCGACCCGGTGTCGGGCATGCCGGAGTTCAAGGTGTGCGCCGTCCAGATTGCGAGGGCAGCATCATGAAGGTGGTCGTGGTCGGAGCCGGCATGGTCGGCAACCGTTTCGTCGACGAGCTGGGACGCATCGCACCCGACATCGATGTCGACCTGCTCGGCGAGGAGTCGTACGAGCCCTACAACCGGGTGCTCCTGACCGAGCTGGTCGCCGGCCGGGTCGACCTGGCCGGGCTCGCCCTGCCGACGCCTGACCAGGGACACGTCCGCGTACGTCCCGGTGTCGCGGCCCTCGAGATCGACCGGGCTCGGCGCTGCGTCGTGACGGCCGATGGTGAGTTCGAGTACGACCACCTCGTGCTGGCAACCGGCTCCCGTGGACGGGTCATCCCGATCCCGGGCTTGAGGGACGGGTTGCCTCGCGGTGCCCACGTGCTGCGGAGCCTCGACGACGCCCGTGACATCTCGGCCGCAGCCCTGAACGTCGAGCGCGCGGTCGTGATCGGTGGTGGCCCGCTCGGGATCGAGCTGGCCTGCGGACTGCGCCATCGCGGCGTCGAGGTCACGGTCATGTCGATCATGGCGACGATGCTCGACCGTGACCTCGATCCCCACGTCGCCGAGATCGCCGAGCGCACCGCCCGCGACCTCGGCATCACGTTCGTGGGGGACGCGGCGATCGCCTCGGTCAGCGTCGCGGACGGTCGCGTCACGGCGGTCTGCCTCGCTGACGGGACGACCTATCCCGCCGGCCTGGTCGTGCTCGCCGCCGGCACCGTCCCCGAGACGAGCCTCGCGGGTGCCGCGGGTCTCGAGACCAACCTCGGCATCGTGGTCGGCGACGACCTGCGTACGACCCTCGACCCGCACATCTGCGCGATCGGCGACTGCGCCGAGACCTCAGGCGGGGTGAGTGGTCTCGTCGCACCGGGATGGGCACAGGCGCGGGCGCTTGCCCGCAGCATCGCGCACGGCAGCGACCTGGAGCTGCCGCCCATCGCGGGATCGGCGATGCGGCTCAAGGCCGTGGGGCTGAGCGTCGTGACGATGGGCGTACGGGCGTCGAGCGCGGACGAGCACGACCGCGTCGTCACCCTGTCCGATCCGCGTGAGCGTCGATTCATCGAGCTGGTCGCGCGCGGCGACACGCTGGCCGGTGTCACCTGTGTCGGCGCTCCAGATCTCGCAGCGCACCTGTCGACGCAGTTCGACCGGCCGGGCATGCTCCCCATCGACCCGATGCACCTGCTGATGGGCAGCGGGTCCACCGGCGTCGTCGAGAGCGCCTCGCCCACGACGATGCCGGCCGCGACCACGGTGTGCCGCTGCAACGGCGTGACCAAGGGCGACCTCGTGCATGCCTGGGACGGCGGCGCCACCACGGTCGAGGAGCTCGCCGGTGCGACGCTGGCGACGACCGGGTGCGGAGGGTGCACGAAGCTCGTCTGCGGCATCGTCGACTGGTTGACCGAGAGTGATCCGCCGAAGATCTCACACGACGCCACCTCCGTACGTGAGGCAACTGTTCCGTCGAGGTAACACGCAGACCCCGGACCTGAAATCTCGTGTTCCTACGTTCGAACCATGACCTCGAAGAAGAAGCTCGCTGTTGTCGGCGCCGGGATGGTCGCGCACCGTCTGGTCGAGGCGATGGTCGAGCGCGGGGCCGACGAGGTGTTCGACATCGAGGTGTTCGGTGACGAGACACGGCCGCCGTACGACCGGGTGGCACTGACGTCGTTCTTCTCCGACCGTGATCCGGAGGACCTGCTCCTCGGCGACGGCACGCTGTGGAAGCGCCCCGGCGTACGGCTGTATCGCGGATCCGTCGTGAGCCGCATCGATCGCGAGGCCAAGCAGCTCCACGCCCGCAACACGACGTTCGACTACGACCGGCTGGTGCTCGCGACGGGCTCGTACGCCACGGTGCCGCCGGTCGACGGCTCGGACCTGCCCGGCTGCTTCGTCTATCGCACGGTCGATGACGTCGCCGAGCTCCGTGCCTGGGTGACGGACCGCGAGGCTGCGCTTGGACGCACGGTGAAGGGCGCCGTGGTCGGGGGAGGCCTGCTGGGTCTGGAGGCCGCTGGCGCGCTCACGGCTCTGGGTGCCGAGACGACGGTGGTCGAGTTCGCCGACTGGCTCATGCCGCTGCAGGTCGACCAGGCCGGCGGTGGCGCGCTCCAACGGATCATCGAGCAGCTCGGTGTGACGGTCCGTACCTCCACCGCGACATCGAAGCTGCGCGCGGGTCGTGACGGCAAGGTCGCCCGCATGCAGTTCGCCGACGGCGACCGCATCGCTGCTGACGTGGTCGTGTTTGCCACCGGCGTACGGCCGCGTGACGAGCTGGCCCGTGACGCGGGCCTGGAGCTGGGGGAGCGCGGAGGAGTCCTCGCCGACGAGGCGTGCACGACGAGTGACGAGTCGATCTTCGCGATCGGCGAGGTGGCGCACATCGCGGGACGCGTGTGGGGCCTGGTGGGCCCGGGCTACTCGATGGCCGAGGTGGTGGCGGACCGCCTGCTGGGCGGCGACGCGACCTTCGAGGGAGCCGACCTGTCGACCAAGCTCAAGCTCCTGGGCGTCGACGTCGCGAGCTTCGGCGATGCGTTCGCCGCGACCAACGGGAGCCTCGAGGTCGTGTACGCCGACCCGACCGCCGGCATCTACAAGAAGCTCGTCATGAGCGACGACGCACAGACGTTGCTCGGCGGCATGTTGGTCGGCGACGCCAGCGCCTACACGAACCTGCGGCCCATGGTCGGCCGCGCACTCGGCAGCGACCCGACCGCGTGGCTGCTGCCCGAGGGCATGGAGCCGCCCAGCGGCGGAACGCTGCCGGACGACGCCAACGTCTGCTCCTGCAACAACGTCACGGCCGGCACGATCCGTGGCGCCGTCACGGACCACCAGTGCACCGACATCGCGGCCGTGAAGGCATGCACCAAGGCTGGTACGAGCTGCGGCTCGTGCGTCTCCCTGGTCAAGAAGCTCATGGAGACCCAGATGGCCGAGGAAGGGCTCGAGGTCGACAGCTCCCTGTGCGAGCACTTCACGTACACCCGCGCCCAGCTCTTCGACATCGTGCGGGTTGCGGGCATCACGACGTTCTCCGAGCTGCTCGAGAAGCACGGCACCGGTCGTGGCTGCGACATCTGCCGACCCGTCGCTGCCTCGATCCTCGCCTCGCTCGGCCACGGCCACGTGCTCGATGGCGAGAACGCGGCGATCCAGGACACCAACGACCACGTGATGGCCAACCTGCAGAAGGACGGCACCTACTCCGTCGTGCCACGCATCCCCGGCGGCGAGGTGACCCCGGCCGGCCTGATCGTGATCGGCCAGGTGGCGGCCGACTTCGGGCTCTACACCAAGATCACCGGCGGACAGCGCATCGACCTGTTCGGTGCCCGCATCGAGCAGCTTCCCGCGATCTGGAAGCGGCTCGTCGATGCCGGCTTCGAGTCGGGCCACGCGTACGGCAAGTCGCTGCGCACCGTGAAGTCGTGCGTCGGGCAGTCCTGGTGCCGCTACGGCGTGCAGGACTCGACGACTCTGGCGGTCGACCTGGAGCTGCGCTACCGCGGTCTTCGCTCGCCCCACAAGCTCAAGCTGGCCGTGTCGGGCTGCGCACGCGAGTGCGCCGAGGCGCGCGGCAAGGACGTGGGCATCATCGCCACGGAGAAGGGGTGGAACATGTACGTCGGCGGCAACGGGGGATTCACCCCGCGCCACGCCCAGCTGTTCGCCGAGGACCTCAGCACCGAGGAACTCGTACGCGCCATCGACCGCTTCCTCATGTACTACGTGCGTACGGCGGACCGCCTGCAGCGCACCGCGCCGTGGCTCGAGTCGGTCGAGGGCGGGATCGAGGCCGTACGCGCGGTGGTGCTCGACGACAGCCTGGGCATCGGCGCCGATCTCGACGCCGCGATGGCGTCACACGTCGACGCCTACGAGGACGAATGGGCGGCGACCCTGGCCGACGACGACAAGTTAGCGCGCTTCGCATCGTTCGTTAACGCGCCCGAAACACCCGACCCCGATCTTGTATATGTCGAGGAACGCGGTCAACGACGACCCGCCAACGACGACGAGCGGGCGGTGCTGATCGCCGGTTCGACCATTCCGGTGCGTGAGGTGGGGGTGACCGTATGAGCAGGTGGCAGCGGGTGTGCACGCTCGACGCACTGGTGCCCGATCGCGGCGCCGCAGCCCTGGTCGACGATCGCCAGATCGCCCTGTTCCGGCTCAGCGACACCGGCGACGTCCACGCGGTCGACCACCTCGACCCGTTCAGCCGGGCCAACGTGATGGCCCGGGGCCTGGTGGGCAGCCGCGGCGGTGTGGCCACGGTCGCCTCGCCGATGCACAAGCAGGCGTTCGACCTGCGTACCGGTGAGTGCCTCGACGACCCAACGGTGAGTCTCCGGGTCTGGGCGACGCGGGTGGCTGACGGCTGGGTCGAGGTCGAGCTGACCGACGGCACGGGTGAACCGTGACCCCGCTCGGACCCGTGCTCGCCGGCACCCAGATCCTCGTCACGGCACAGCGCCGCGCCGATGACCTCTCGCTGGCCCTGGGCCGGCGCGGTGCCGTCGTCACGATCGCCGCCTCGCTGGGGGTCGAGTCGCACATCGACGAGAACACCCTGATCGCCCAGACCCGGCAGATGATCGCCGCCGGCACCGACATCGTGGTGGTCACGACCGGCATCGGCTTTCGCGGCTGGCTCGACACCGCCGAGGCCGCCGGCATCGGCCACGAGCTGATCGAGGCACTGCGTTCCGTACGGCTCATCGCTCGCGGGCCGAAGGCGCGAGGTGCCCTCCAGGCTGCCGGACTGACGCCCGACTGGGTCGCCGAGTCCGAGACCTCCGCCGAGATCGCCGACTTCCTCACCGCCGAGGGCGTGCACGGCCTGTCGATCGCCGTGCAGCACCACGGCGCAGGTGACGACGGGCTCGAGAAGCGCCTGGCCGCGGCCGGCGGTCGCCCCTTCGGGTTGGTCGTCTATCGCTGGGGTCCACCACCCGACCCGGTCGCGGTCGACCGCTCGGTCCACGAGACGGCGTCCGGGATGTACGACGCCGTCGTGTTCACGTCAGCCCCGGGCGCCGCCGCGTGGCTCTCCGCCGTCACTGAGGCGGGCGTCGAGGACGCGATTCGCCGACTCGAGAAGGATCGCCGCCTGGTCCTCGCCGCCGTGGGCCCCGTGACCGCAGACCCGCTCCGGGCAGCGGGCTTCGACCCGATGATGCCGGAGCGTGCGCGGCTGGGTGCCTTGGTCCGGTCGCTCGTGATGTACCTCGGCGACGCGTCGGAGAACGTGCAGACCGCCGCGGGACAGCTCCGTATCCGCGCCACCGCAGCGACGCTGGACCACGTGATGCTCCCGGTCTCGCCGACCGGGCTGGAGATCCTGCGCCTTCTCGTGCGTGACCCCGGCACGGTGCGGTCACGCGGTGAGCTCCTCGCGGTGCTCCCGGGCGACTCCGACGACCCGCACACGGCGGAGGTCGCCGTGGCACGACTCCGCGAGGCCGTGGGGCAGCCGATCATCAAGACCGTCGTGAAACGTGGTTACCGCCTCGCGGTGACGGAGGCATCATGAGCATCCCGCTGGTGGCTGCGAGCCACGGTACGCACGCCGAGGAGGCGCGCCAGGCGATCACGGCGCTGGTCGATGCGGTACGCGCTGCTGCACCACACGTCGACGTGCACGAGGCGTTCGTGGACGTCCAGGACCCGCGAGTCCGCGACGTCGTCGCACGCATCGCGGAGCCGGCGGTCGTCGTGCCGCTGCTCCTGGCGCCCGGATTCCACGTCCACGTCGACATCGCGGAGGCCAGCGCCGGACCCGACCAGGTCGCCGCCCGGACGCTCGGGCCAGACCGGCGACTCACCGACGTGCTGCTGAAGCGACTTGCCGCCGCTGGTGCGACACGCGACGACGTGGTCGTGCTCGGCGGGGCAGGGTCGACCGACGAGGCCGCCCTGCGAAGCGTTGACGCGGCCGCCCGCCTGCTGGGTGCCGCCTGGGGTGCGCCGATCCGGGTCGGTCACGTCGGCGGCAGCAGCAACCCGATCGGCGATGTCGTACGTGAGGTCGCCCGGTCCGGACGTCGCGTCGTCGTGGCCAGCTATCTGATGGCACCGGGCCACTTCCACGACCGGATGACCTCGTGCGGCGCTGACGTGGTGACCCGCCCACTCCTCGACGGATCCGTGGCGGAGACCGACCTGGTCTCGCTGGTGATCGACCGGTATGCCGAGGCCGCAGACCTTCTCGATCGGGCTCATCGTGCCCGCGAACGATGGATGTAACCAAACCTCGGTTCCCCGTTAACCCGCGGGAAACACCGGGCAGCGACTGTGGACGTGTGCCTGCATCCGGTCGTGGTTTACGCAATTGCGGCCCTCGGGGGTGCAGTAGATGACGCGCAGCCTTCTTCTGTGCGCTCATGGCCCGCAGAGCACTCGTGGTCGTGCCGCCCTCGCCGGACTGGTCAACGCCGTCCGACGAGAGGCGCACGATCTCGACGTGATCGACACGTACGTCGACCTCCAGGAGCCCGAGGTCGCGCACACCGTCGAGACCACCAGCGGGCCTCGCGCCCTCGTGCCGCTGATGCTCGCGTACGACCGCGACGTCAGCGTCGACATCGTCCGGGCATCCCACCTCGATCCCTCCGTCACCGTCACCGCGCCGATCGGCCCTGACTGGGTCGTGGCGGAGGTCGGCGTGCGGCGCCTCTTCGAGGCGGGCGCGCGTTCCAACGACACGATCGTCCTCGCCGCCGACACCACCACGGATGAACGCGCACTCGCCGACATCTCGAAGGCGGCCCAGCTGCTCAGCGCGGTCTGGGGTGGACGCGTCCATGTCGGGGCACTCGGGGGTCCCGACACCGCGCTCACCGAGGCGGTCGACGTCGCGCGGGCGTACGGCCACCGCGTCGTCGTGTCGAGCTATCTCCTGACGACCGGCGACGCACACGAGGCGATGCTGGAGTGCGGCGCCGACGTCGTCACGGCGCCGCTGCTCGACAACAATCCGCCGGACCCGCGCCTCGTCAGCCTCGTGATGGCACGCGCCCGCCGCGACGCTGCGAACGCGATCGACAGCACCCGGATGGTCGGCAACTAGCTTCGATCTCGAGGGCTGATGGCCCGAAACAGTGGGGCATGCCGCTCAGGGTCCATCAAAACCCTTGAGTTCTGCTTTAGCCTTTCCCCATGGCGACCCGAACGTCTTCCCCGCCGCGCAAGCGGCCGTCCGGCAGCCAGGCCCGAAAGAAGCCGGCATCACGCAAGCCGCAGGCTAGGAAGCCAGCGACCCGCAAGCCGCGCAGCTCAGGACCTGGCCCGATTGGTGCTGCCTTCACCGGCTTGCTCAATCTCCTCCGCTCGCTGTGGCTCGGCCTCGCCGGGATCACCGGAGCCGTGGCCCGCAGCATCGGCAGCAGTGCCAGGGAGCTCGACCCCGCGCAACGGCGCGACGGTGTCGGCTTCGGCCTGCTCGGCGTCAGCATCATCGTCGCCGCGTCGGTGTGGTGGCAGATCCCCGGCCGAGTCGGCGGTGCAGTCCGTACGATCACGTCCGGCAGCGTCGGCATCCTGGCCTGGGCCGTGCCGATCCTGTTCGTCGTGATCGCGTGGCGCACGCTGCGCCACCCCGACCGCAACGGTCCGGCCGGTCGGCAGGTGCTCGGCTGGAGCGCAATCGTGGGCGGCACGCTCGGACTCGTCCACCTCTCGCACGGTGTGCCCCGCCCCAGCGACTCCAAGGCCATGCAGGACGCCGGCGGAGCGATCGGCTTCCTGTTCTCCGCGCTGCTGGACGACCTGCTCAAGAGTCCCTACGTCGTCGCGCCGCTGCTGGTGCTCGTCGTCGCGTTCGGCGTCCTCGTGGTCACCGGCACGCCGTTGCATGCCGTGCCCGGTCGCCTGACCGAGCTTCG
Source organism: Aeromicrobium panaciterrae (assembly GCF_039537165.1). GTDB lineage: Bacteria > Actinomycetota > Actinomycetes > Propionibacteriales > Nocardioidaceae > Aeromicrobium > Aeromicrobium panaciterrae. Next base: position 2,853,019 of record NZ_BAAAZZ010000002.1, read on the forward strand.
CGACAAGGCCTTGGGCCGCGCCCCGGAGGAGGTCGAGGAGGAGAAGCCCAAGCGGGTCAGGCACCCCAAGACCGCCCCGATCGTTGACGAGGAGTTCGACAGCCCCCTGATCGACGGACCCGACGAGGACCGTACGGTCCCGGCACGGGTCTTCGAGGTCCACGAGCCGGAGCCCGACGACGAGATCACCGGTCCGATCCGGGCGATCGAGCCGATCCCGGCCTCGGCAGAGCAGCTCGCACTCGCCAGCGACGTCATCTACACGCTGCCGGAGCCGTCCGTGCTGCGCGAGGGCACGCCGCACAAGGCGCGCTCCGCCGCGTCCGACGAGGTCGTCGAGCGTCTCACCGAGGTGCTCGAGCAGTTCCAGATCGACGCGACGGTCACGGGCTACACCCGCGGCCCGACCGTCACCCGTTACGAGGTCGAGCTCGGCCCGGCCGTCAAGGTCGAGAAGGTCACGGCACTCTCGCGCAACATCTCGTACGCCGTGGCGTCCGCCGAGGTGCGCATCCTGTCGCCGATCCCGGGCAAGTCCGCGATCGGCGTCGAGATCCCCAACGTCGACAAGGAGATGGTCTCGCTCGGTGACGTGCTGCGCTCCAACAAGGCACGCAGCGACCACCACCCCATGGTCATCGGACTCGGCAAGGACGTCGAGGGCGGTTACGTCGTCGCCAACCTCGCCAAGATGCCGCACCTGCTGGTCGCGGGCGCGACGGGATCGGGCAAGTCGTCGTTCGTCAACTCGATGATCGGCTCGATCCTGATGCGCTCCACGCCCGAAGAGGTGCGGATGATCATGGTCGACCCCAAGCGGGTCGAGCTGACGGCGTACGAAGGCGTCCCGCACCTGATCACGCCGATCATCACCAACCCCAAGAAGGCCGCCGAGGCGCTGCAGTGGGTCGTACGCGAGATGGACATGCGCTACGACGACCTCGCCAACTTCGGGTTCCGCCACATCGACGACTTCAACAAGGCCGTGCGAGCCGGCAAGGTGCAGCTGCCCCCGGGCAGTGAGCGCGTGCTGGCGCCCTACCCCTACCTCCTCGTGGTCGTCGACGAGCTCGCCGACCTGATGATGGTGGCTCCGCGCGACGTGGAGGACTCGATCGTCCGCATCACGCAGCTCGCCCGCGCCGCCGGCATCCACCTGGTGCTCGCGACGCAGCGACCGTCGGTCGACGTCGTCACGGGCCTGATCAAGGCCAACGTGCCCAGCCGGCTCGCGTTCGCGACGTCGTCGGTCACCGACAGCCGCGTCATCCTCGACCAGCCGGGTGCCGAGAAGCTCGTCGGACAGGGCGACGGGCTGTTCCTGCCCATGGGCCAGAACAAGGCCATGCGCATGCAGGGTGCCTGGATCACCGAGGCCGAGATCGCCTCGATCGTCGAGCACTGCAAGAAGCAGCTTCAGCCGGTCTACCGCGAGGACGTGACGGCCCCGGCCGTGTCCAAGCGCGAGATCGACGACGACATCGGCGACGACATGGACCTCGTCCTGCAGGCGATCGAGCTGTGCGTGACGACCCAGTTCGGCTCGACGTCGATGCTGCAGCGCAAGCTCCGAGTCGGCTTCGCCAAGGCCGGACGTCTCATGGACATCCTCGAGAGCCGCGGCATCGTCGGTCCCAGCGAAGGCTCCAAGGCCCGTGACGTGCTCATCAAGCCCGACGACCTCGACCAGGTCCTGGCAAGCATCCAGGCCGGATGAGCGGGCTCGAGCCGTTCGAGATCCGTCGGCGCACCAAGCTTTTCATCGCCCTCGGGCTGCTGTCCCTGGCACTGGCCGCGGGCTTCGTGTGGCTGGCGTACGACCGTGACGAGCCCTACCTGTATGCGCCGGCGGCCCTGCTGGCACTGCTCGGCCTGGTCAACCTCTGGGCCCTGCGTGGTGCGCGGTCGCCGCTGTTCGTGGCCGACGACCACGGCGTACGCCTGCGGGGACGCGAGGGCTGGGTGGGGCTGCTCTGGGGCGAGATGGCCGAGATCCGGGTCGAGCGGCGCGTGGGCGTCCGGTACGACCCGCGGGTCAAGGTCGTCAGCAAGGACGGCAGCCGTTTCTACACGTCTCCGCTGGGACTGGCGACCAACACGTCGCCGGGTGAGGCCGAAGTCCAGTTGGCGCGGCGCCGACCGGCTGCCGCATACTGAGACTTCACAGCGAGAGGGACTCATGGAAACGGCGCACCAGCCGAGCAGGCTCAACATTGCCAACGTGCTGACAGTGCTGCGCATCGCCGGCGTCCCGCTGTTCGGCTGGCTCCTGCTGACGCAGGACGGTCAGTCCGTCGAGTTCCGGGTCTGGTCGTGGGTCGCATTCGGTGCGCTGATGATCACCGACAAGATCGACGGCGACCTCGCCCGCAAGCACAACCTTGTCACCAACTTCGGCAAGCTGGCCGATCCGATCGCCGACAAGGCGCTGACCGGGATGGCCTTCGTGGGTCTCGCGATCATCTTCACGGACACACGGTTTGGCTGGCTGTTCTGGACCGTCACGATCATCGTGCTGGTCCGCGAGTGGGGCATCACACTGATGCGTTTCGTGGTCAAGAAGTACGGCGTCATGCCGGCCGGCCAGAACGGCAAGATCAAGACGACGCTGCAGGCCGTGGCGATCGGCGGCTACCTCCTCCCGTTCGAGATCTGGGACAACACGATCTCCGACATCCTGCGCTGGATCACCCACGGCTTCATGGCCGCGGCGTTCTTCATCACGGTCAGCACGGCAGTCGCCTACGTACGCGATGCCCGCAAGCTGCGCCGCGACTCCAAGGCCGCCGCCGCAGCATGACCCTGGCCGACGAGGTCATCGGTGCACTGCGTACCGCTGGGGCCACCGTCGCGACCGCCGAGTCGCTCACCGGTGGGCTGGTGTGCTCGACGCTCGTCCGGGTGCCTGGTGCCTCCGACGTCGTGCTCGGCGGGATCGTGGCCTATGCGGCTGACGCCAAGATCGAGCTGCTCGACGTCGACCCCGACCTGATCGACGAACGCGGCACCGTGGATACCGACGTCGCCGCCCAGATGGCGTTCGGAGCCCAGGAACGGTTCAACGCGACGTACGGCATCTCGACGACCGGGGTCGCCGGACCGGGGGAGAGCGAGGGCAAGCGGGAGGGCACGGTGCACATCGCGATCGCGGGGCCCGACGGCGTACGTACGACCGCGTTGCAGCTGGTCGGCGACCGCGACACGATCCGCAACGGGACGGTCGACGCGCTGCTGTCGGAGCTGGTCGCTACGCTGAGGGAAGAAACCTGATCGTGTCAGGGTTGTAGGTTGAAGATCCTGATGGTTCTTGGCTACGGAGGAGGTGCCCGGTGACCGCAATGCGACAGCTGGTCGGCGAGGTCCTCCGCGCGCGCCGCATCTCGCAGGGGCTGACGCTCCGCGACGTGTCGGGCAAGGCCCGGGTGAGCCTCGGCTACATCTCCGAGGTCGAGCGTGGGCAGAAGGAGCCGAGCTCGGAGCTCCTCGCCGCCCTCGCCGCAGCGCTCGACGTCCCGTTGTCCAAGGTCCTGCTCGACGTGAGCTCGCTGCTCGAGGTCGAGGAAGCCGCTGAGGCCCATATCGCGAGCATCTCGTCGATCGCCCGCGGCGACGTGTCGGCCTCCGCAGCCTGATCCTTCACTCTCGCTGTTTCCCGGCGTGACCCCGGTGATGTAACTGTCGTTGACAGTGCATGCGCCGTGTTCGTCTGCTCAGCCTCGCCGGACTGTTCGCCGCAACCCTGGTTGCGGTCGACGCGGACCTCGACCGTACGGAGGCTGCTCCACCGCCTCTGCGCGACGTCATGCTGGTCGGCAACAACTGGGCAGGCACTGCCACGATCGTGGATGCCAAGACCCGCCAGCTGCTGCGCACCGGAGTCAATTTCATCCCGGACAGGGCGCAAGAGCTCGCCGACATCAAGAAGAACCCCGCCCAGTTGGCGTTCTACCTCCTGATCCAGCAAGGCCCGGGTGAGGGTCACGACCAATACGTCGACGACATGTTCACCACCAACGACGGCAAGTACGTCGCCGTGTCGCGTCCCAGCTTTGCCGACGTCGTGTGGATCGATCTCCAGAAGGCGGCCGCTGGCGGCGCTGACAGCATCGTGCGCGAGCAGCAGATGGACGGCTACCGCACCGATCACATGGGACTGTCTCCCGATGGCCGGCGACTCCTCGTCAGCGATTCCACGAAGGCTCAGGTCATCGAGTACTCGATGGTCGACGAAACCATCGGGGGCAAGCAGATCACGATGGGCGACAGACTCCGAAGCTTCCCGTCCGGTGAGACCCCGCACGAGAACAACTACTCGCCCGACGGCACGCGGATCTACCACGCGTCGATCGGCAAGGTCTACCTTCCGGGCGACCAGCACTCGATCGGCCCGATCAAGATCGGACCGCTGCACGACGCCATCAAGGGCGATCGGTTCTACCAGATCGTCAACACCGAGGACTTCTCCATCTCGCAGCGCTGGGACATGGGCAAGGAGCTCGCCGAGGCGGGCCATGACGGCATGAGCTCGGCCGTACGTCCGATGGCGGTCGCACCAGACCAGCGGTTCATCTATTTCCAGGTGTCCTACTTCCACGGGATCGTCGAGTTCGACACGCAGGCTGCTGACATCGACGGCGCGGTCACCTACACGGCGGGAGGCATCGCCGAGCCGCGCACCGGTGCGGTGACCCGGTTGATAGACCTCCCGAACCGTATTCCCGACGTACCTCTTGAGGACTACGTCAACGACTCGGCTCATCACGGCCTCTCGATGGACGGCGACGGGCGAACTCTCTGCGTCGCCGGCACGATGGACGACTATGCCGCTCTGGTCGAACGGGACTCGGGCGAAGCGCGCATCTATGACAAGGCCACCACGGGCCACGGCTATCTCAAGCCCTACTGGACGACCGAGGGACTCGGCGACACGTGCTGGGTCTCCCTCAGTGAATCCGATGCGGTGGCGGTGCTCGACTTCGAGACCGGCGAAGAGCTCGCCTACCTGCCAGTCGGGGACCACCCTCAGCGGGTCCGCCACGGATTCGTGCCTGAGTCGACCGTGAGCACGTGGGGCCCGGTGATTCCCGACACCGAAGGTGGAACCACCGGTAGCGGTGGCCTGATCAACCAGGTGTCGAGCGTCGTCGGCTTGGTGTTCCGCCTGCTCAACCCGTTCCTGCCGGTGCGCTGAGGCGGTGGGCCATCAGGTCGCCCCGCATACTGGTCCGTGTGAAGTACAGCGAGTTCTGGGTCCGCATGGAGCAGCAGTTCGGGAGTGGCTACGCCCGCGTGTGGGCCGACAACCACGTGATGCGCGAGCTGGGTGGTCGTACGGCCTCCGCGGCCCTCGACGACGGCGAGCAGCCCAAGACGGTGTGGCGCGCGGTCCACGCCACCCTCAATCTGCCTGCCAGCGAGCGCTGAGACCGACGAGCAGCACCCAGCGGAACTTTCTCGCGACACGCCGACATCGAACGCACTGATCGAACAGATGTTCGGATAATCTCGTGCACAGGTTGGACGTCAGAAGGACGGCTTCCACAGACGGGTCGATGAGGCCCAGATATGTCTGAGGGTTCTTCTAGCGTCGTCGATGACCCGCCGCCCACGAGCAGAAACGGACCCACCATGGCACAGCCCAACCAGACCCTCGCCAGCGACAAGGACAAAGGCAAGTCCCTCGAAAACGCGATGGCCCAGATCGACCGCGCACATGGCAAGGGTGCCGTGATGCGACTCGGCGACCAGGCCCGTGCACCGATCGAGGTCATCCCCACTGGAGCGACGACGCTCGACATCGCGCTCGGCATCGGCGGTCTGCCGCGCGGCCGCGTCGTCGAGATCTATGGTCCGGAGTCCTCGGGCAAGACGACGGTCGCGCTCCACGCGATCGCCAACGCACAGAGGGCCGGCGGGGTCGCTGCCTTCATCGATGCCGAGCACGCGCTCGATCCTGAGTACGCCAAGCGTCTCGGTGTCGACACCGACGCGCTCCTGATCTCGCAGCCCGACAGCGGTGAGCAGGCGCTCGAGATCGCCGACATGCTGATCCGTTCAGGGGCGCTCGACATCATCGTGATCGACTCCGTGGCGGCCCTGGTGCCCCGAGCCGAGATCGACGGCGAGATGGGCGACAGCCACGTGGGTCTGCAGGCTCGCCTGATGAGCCAGGCGCTGCGCAAGATGACGGGTGCGATCAACGGGTCCGGCACGACGGCGATCTTCATCAACCAGCTGCGCGAAAAGATCGGCGTCATGTTCGGGTCGCCCGAGACCACGACGGGTGGCAAGGCGCTCAAGTTCTACGCCTCGGTCCGCCTCGACGTACGACGTATCGAGACGCTCAAGGACGGCACCGACATGGTCGGCAACCGCACCCGCATCAAGGTCGTCAAGAACAAGCTCGCGCCGCCGTTCAAGCAGGCCGAGTTCGACATCATGTACGGCACCGGCATCAGTCGCGAGGGCAGCCTGATCGACGTCGGCGTCGACACGGGCTTCGTCCGCAAGGCCGGCGCCTGGTACACCTACGAAGGCGACCAGCTCGGTCAGGGCAAGGAAAACTCGCGCAAGTTCCTCAAGGACAACCCCGACCTGGCCGATGAGCTCGAGAAGCGCATCATGGAGCACATGGGCATCGGCGCACAGGCCGACAAGCCCGCCCTCGAGATCGTCGAGGAGCCTCCGACCGACATCGACTTCTGACGGTGACCGAGGAAGAGGCCGAAGCGCTGGCCAAGAAGGTCATCTACGACCGTCTTGCCGTGCGCGCACAAAGCCGCAGCGACCTCGCTCAGGCACTGGCCAAGAAGCTGGTGCCTGAGGAGGTCGCTTCGGCGGTGCTCGACAAGTTCGAGGCTGCCGGGCTGATCGACGACGAGGAGTTCGCCCGCGCATGGGTGCAGTCGCGTCAGCGCAGCAAGGGTCTCTCCTCGCGGGTGCTCGCGATGGAGCTGCGTCAGAAGGGCGTCGACGACGAGATCTCCAAGGAGGTCCTCGCCGACATCGATCCTGTCGACGAGCTCCAGGCGGCGCACCGACTCGTGCAGGGCAAGCTGCGCTCATTGGCACGGTTCGACGACACCACCAAGATCCGCCGGCTCACCGGCATGCTGGCGCGCAAGGGCTATTCCCCTCAGATCGCGTTCGACGTCGTACGACAGGAGCTCGGTGCCGAGGCGGCGGCGCTCGATAGCCTCTGACGTGTGATCACGTTTCGTCGCCTGACTGACGCTGACATACCGGCGCTCGTCGAGTGGATGGCCGCCGAGCACGCCCAGCCGTGGTTCGGCGACGAGCCCCGCACACCTGAGCTGGCTCGCACGCACTACGCCAAGGAGCTCGACGGCAGCAGTCCCACGCGGATGTGGATCGTCGAGCTCGACGGCCGCGACATCGGCTACGTCCAGGACTATCCCGTCATTGCCTATGACGACTACGCCGTGCGCGTGCAGGACCCGCACGCCATCGCGTTCGACTACCTCATCGGCATCCCTGACCTCGTGGACCGGGGGATCGGCACCGAGATGATCACGACCTACTGCCGCGACGTGCTGTGCCGCGACTATCCGGACGCCCCGCGGTTCGTCGCGAGTCCCGACGTACGCAACAAGCGATCGATCCGGGTGCTGGAGAAGTGCGGGTTCACCCAAGGTCTCTGGATCCAGCCCGAGTCGGTGACGCATCCCGAAGTCGTCTGCACCGCACCGCGATCGGCGTTTGTGCCGGTGTGACGACCGTGACGCTGACAGTGTCGGTGTAACGGTCCTACACTCACGGCATGCCTTCGACCCTCGAGCTCTACAAGAAGTTCACCGCGCTGCCGCAGGGCAAGCGTCTCTTCTCCGTGGCATTCAGCCAGAAGGCGCCCTACTTCGCGTCGATCCACCTCGAGGTGCAGGAGATGAAGCCGCACCTCGGCCAGATCCGCATCCCGAAGCGGCGGTCGGTCAAGAACCACATCGGCACGATCCACGCCATCGCGGCGTGCAACGGACTCGAGGCCGCGATGGGACTCCTCGCCGAGGCCACCTGCCCCGACGACATGCGCTGGTTGCCCAAGGGCATGGAGGTCAGCTACCTCGCGAAGTCGACGACGGCGCTGACGTGCATTGCCGAGACCACCGAGGCCGACTGGGCCGGTGCTCCCGACGTTCCCGTGAAGGTCAGGGCCATCACCAACGACGGGACCGTGACGGTCGAGGGCATCATCCACCTGTGGGTGACCCCGAAGCGTTAGCCCTTGGGCACGACGACGGTCGACGACGACCCGCCGGGCCAGCAGCTGAACCCGATCGGCACGGGCTGCTTGTCCTTGACCATCTCGTTGAACGTGTCGAGACACTGGCTGACGAGCACGTTCGGGTCGTTGTTGACGGACTTGCTGAGTCGCTCGTTGGCGCGGGCTTGCGCGATCGCCGTCTGCTCGCGCTGGGTTGCAATACGGGTGTTGGCGATCTCGGCCTGGTAGAGGTTGATCTTGTTCTGCGTCGGCTTGTCGAAATGGATGATCGGGATGATGACGTTCTCGATCTCGATCTGGTCACCGACCTGCTCGCGGAGTCGGTCAGCCACCTGTTCGGAGAACTCGTTGAGGTTGGGATTGACCGCGCCCTCGGCGTCGTTCTGGATCGCGCTCAACGGGTTGTAGTCCGACAGGATCTCGTTGAGCGCGGCAGTGAGCTCCCGCGTGACGAGAGACTTCCGGATGTTGTCCATGTCGCGGTAGTCCTTGTAGAGCGCTTCGCCGGCCTCGAGCTTGATGCGCCAACGCACCGAGTTGTCGACGCACGCGGTCGACTCGTTGCCGATGCGGATCGACGTACAGCCGAAGTCTCCACCTTCGAGGTACGAGTCGGTCTGGATCGCTCCGTCGAGGGTCTGCACCTTCTCCCAGGGAAGCTTGAGGTGGATGCCGTTGTCGAGACTGCCGACGGGCTTGCCGAAGCTGGTCTTGATGCCGATGTCACGGGTCGGCACCATCGTGACGGCAGACGCCAGAAACGTGAGTGCCGTCAGGACGGCCAGACCCGCTGCGATGTATCCCGGCACCCGGCTGCGCTGGAGGGCGTTTTCCCGCTCGCCTCCGCCTGAACGCGTCAGCACGACGAACACCAGGGTGACGACCAGAAGCAGGATCGCGAGGATGAGGGTGCCGGGCACGGGGGCCTCCTGGGGGTAGTGGCGGCGCTCACGATAGCGCCAGCGCAGGCTGCGCGGTGACGTAACGCGAGAGATCGCCGGCTCGTTGGTGGTGCCATGATCCGCTTGCGCACCCTTGTCGCCGCTCTCGTCATCGTCGTGGCGACGGGGACCACGGCCACGGCAGCCACCTCGCCGTACGCTCCGATCGACCGTCCGGGACCCAAGCTCACGGTCCCGACGGAGACGCTCAAGGCGGCGCTGCAGTGCAGCGGCGACTTCACGTCCACGCTGCAGCCGATCCTGCTCAACCCGGCGACAGGTGTGACGGTCGATGAGAACTACTCGTGGAACTACGAGCGCGCGTTCACGGCGCAGGGGCGGCCCTGGTGCGCGATCCACATGCCGGCACACACGTTGGGCGACATCCAGGTGTCGGGGGAATACCTCGTCCACGCGATCCGCACGATGCGGGCGATGTCCCACCGCAAGATCGCGATCATGGGGCACAGCCAGGGCGGTATGTCGATGCGCTGGGCCTTGAGGTTCTGGCCCGACACGCGCGCCATGGTCGACGACGTGATCGGCATGGCGGGGTCCAACCACGGCACCACGGCGCTGCCCACCTGCATCCCTGGCCTCACGACCTGCATGCCGGCGGTCTGGCAGCAGCAGGCGACGGCGGAGTTCATCAAGGCGCTCAACAGCGGCGCCGAGACGTTCGCGGGCATCTCCTACACCGAGATCTACACCAAGACCGACGAGGTCGTGGTTCCCGCGGCGTCAGCGGGGCTGCACACCGGGGCGGGTCGCATCACGAACGTCGCGACGCAGGACGTGTGCCCGCTCGCGATCTACGAGCACCTCACGGTCGGCACGATCGACAACGCGGCGTACGCCCTGGCGATGGACGCGCTCAACAACGACGGGCCCGCGATGCCGTCGCGGATCAACAAGGCCGAGTGCGGCAGGCTGTTCCACCCGGGCGTGAACCCGGCGAATGTCGCGATGTACCTCAGCCTGCTCTCTGCCCTTCCCGGGCTGGGCAGCGTCCCGCTGCCGAGCATCAACCTCGTGGGTGCACCGCAGCTGCCCAGGGAGCCGGCGCTGCGCTGCTACACCACGGTCAAGGGTTGCTAGTCAGTCAGGCAGAACGGATGACCGTCGGGTGTGGTCATCGCCGTCCAACCGGGTTGGCACGGTGCGTCGTCGCTCTGGTTGGCGCCGAGCGTCACGAGGCGATCGATCTCGGTGAGCCGGTCGCCGCTGGGGACGAGGTTGAAGTGCAGCCGAGTCCGGGTCGTCCGGACGTCCAACGGGGGACCTCCCCAGGAGATCTTGGAGCCGCCCGCCGGTGACTGGATGGCGGTCTCCTCGTCCTGGTCCCACACCAGGGGCCAGTCGAGGGCCGCACTCCAGAAGTAGCCCTCATCCTGCGATCCGTCGCTGGAGTAGGCGCCGATGCGAGCCGTGTCCTTGAGGAAGTTGTTGACCGGCTCGATGACGCAGAACTCGTTGCCCTCGGGGTCCTGCACGGGAACGTGCAGCTCCTCGGGTGGCAGGTCGAAGTCGAGGACGCTGCCGCCGAGGCTGATCACCTTGTCGACCCGCTGCTGCTGGTCGTCCCAGGAGACGGTCGTGGTGTCGAAGTGCATCTGGTTGGGCTCGACCTTCGGCTCGTCGTTGCGGATGAAGTGGATCGGGATCTCCTCGCCGTCGCTCGGCAGCACGACGGTCCCGTCCACGGGGCGATCGAGCACGTCGCCCCAGAACGTGGCGAGCCGTACGGGGTCGGTCGCTTCGAAGGTCAACGAGTGGAGTGAGGAAGGCATGCGTCAAACGTAGGTGGCCGCTCCGGGCGGCGCAAAGTCACAGCCAGCTGGTGAGCACCAGGTCCGTGACAGCCTCGGCGAGGTCGGCGGGATCCCACTCGCCGGGGTTCTGCAGCAACGTGGCGGCGTTGGACTCGGCGAGGGCGATGAGGTTCTGTGCGTAGAGCCGCGTGGTGCGTCCGGGCATCGGGCGATCGGTCGACGCGAGGTAGTGCGTCAGCAGTGCCGTCAGCTGGTCGGTGATGGCGGTACGAGCCGACGTCACCTTGGCCGCGATGACCGGATCTTGTACGTGGGGGGCATCGAGCACGACGCGCCACGACGCGGGGTGCTCGAGGGTTGCGCGGAAGAACGCCTCGTACGCGGTGCGCATCACGGCACCGACATCGTCGAGGTCGATGGAGTCGGGGAGGGCGTCCTGGGCGGCCCCGACGAGTCGTTCTTCCTCGCGGGCCATCAGCGCCCGCAGCGCCTCGTCCTTGTGCGCGTAGCAGGCGTAGAGCACGGGCTTGCTCACGTGGGCAGCCTTGGCGATGCGCGCCATCGTCGTACCGGCGTAGCCGTGCTCGATCCACACCTCGAGAGCCGCGTCGAGCACCATGGGGCGGCGCACCTCAGGTCCGAGATGCTCTGCGCGGGTGCGGATTTCGGCCGTCATGGAGCAACCATTCTCGTTGACACCCGTGAAGGGTGTCACTAGTGTTCACGGAATCCTACCGCAGGGTAGGAAACACTCCCTGGTCCGTTCTGATGAGGCGTGAGCATGAGCGAACTTCGTACGTGGCTCGACGGCATACCTGAAGACAGGCTCGATGAGCACTTCGCCGGCGTCGACGCCGGCGAGATCGCCAGGATGCTCGGCTCTGCGACGGATGCCGAGCTCACCGAGCTGATCGCCGACGAGCAGATCCGTGCCGCGGCGCTCAGCGCGGGCTTCGGCCGGTTCGCCGACTTCGCCGTGCCTTCGCAGCTCGCCACGATGAAGGGGGTCGTGCGCTTCGTCGTACGGCGTGACCGTCGTATCGACGAGACCTATGACGCGCACTTCGGCAACGGGACCGTGGAGGTGCAGCCGGCCGACGACGCTGCCCCCGACGTCACGATCAGCACCGACGCGCTCACGTTCCTGCGGCTGCTGTCCGGCACCGCGAGCGCCGCGCTGCTCGTGCTCGCGGGGACGATCAAGGTCAGCGGCGACGAGCAGCTGGCACTCCAGACCGGCGGCGTGTTCCGCGTGCCCGGTCAGGACGGGGTCGCCGTCGATCCCACTGCGCTCGACGCGGTACAGGTCGCGGGGGTCGTCGCGAAGGCCAAGGACTCGCACCTGCAGGACGTCATGAAGGGCGGCTTCCGCGGTGTCGTCCTCGACGAGATCTTCCGGCGCTTCCCCGAATACCTCGACCAGCGCAGCGCCGACAAGCTCAAGCTCGCCGCGTGCTTCAAGATCGGCGGCGGACCGAACGGCGACGATCGCTACCTCGTCGAGATCGACCATGGCGACGTCACGATCACTCCCGAAGGTGAGGGCAAGCGATCCGTGACGATCGCGCTCGGGGGCGCAGAGTTCCTCAAGCTGGCAACCGGCAACCTCAACCCGACGATCGCCTTCATGAAGGGCAAGCTCAAGGTCAAGGGCGACCTGGCCTCGGCACTGGCCCTGAGCGGCGCCGTACGCATCCCGTCGGCGAAGGGCTGACCAGATGGCGACGATCATCACCGCAGCGCGCTCCAAGACCGATGCCGGTCTGGAGACGTTCGGTGCGATGATCGTGCTCGCCATCCAGGCGAGCACCTTCACGGTCGTCGACATCGTGAAGCGCCGGTTCGCGTGGCACGAGTTCCTCGAGCAGGCATGGTTCATGACCCGGGTGTCGCTGCTGCCGACGATCCTCGTGGCGATCCCGTTCGGCGTGATCGTGTCGATCCAGGTCGGGGCGATCGCCGAGCAGATCGGCGCGGTCTCGTTCACGGGCGCCGTCAACGGCATCGGCATCCTGCGCCAGGGCGCGCCGCTGGTCACCTCGCTCCTGCTGGCCGGCGCGGTCGGCTCGGCGATGTGCGCCCAGCTCGGCGCCCAGGCGGCCCGCGAAGAGGTCGACGCGATGCGCGTCATGGGCCTCAACCCCGTGCAGCGCCTCGTCGCGCCCCGCCTGCTCGCCGCGGTGGTCGTCGGCATGCTGCTCAACGTCGTCGTCGCGGTGACCGCCATGACGACGGGCTTCATCCTCAGCGTCGGTGGTGGCACGGTGAGCTCCGGCGCCTACCTCGGCTCGTTCACCAGCTTCGCCCAGCCGACCGACTTGTGGCTCGCGATGGGCAAGGCCGCGATCTTCGGCTTCCTCGCCACGATCGTCGCGTGCCACAAGGGTCTGAACGTGGTCGGCGGGCCCAAGCAGGTCGCCGACGCGGTCAACCAGGCCGTCGTGCTCAGCGTCGTCACGCTTGCCGTCGTCAACGTCGCGATCACGCAGGCCTACGTGATGCTCGTGCCGCAGAGGATCGCCTGATGAACCGCGTGCTCGACCGGGCCCTCGACGGTGTCGCGGTCATTGGCGCGCAGGCGACGTTCGTACGCCGCACACTTCAGTCCGTCCCGGCGGCGCTCACGACCTACCGCCAGGAGACCTTCCGCGTGCTGGCCGACATCAGCTGGGGGTCGGGGGCGCTGGTGGTCGGTGGCGGCACGATCGGCGTGATGATCCTGCTCGCCGTCTCGGCCGGTACGTCGCTGGGCATCGAAGGGTTCAACGGCCTCGAGACGATCGGCCTCGCCCCGCTCACCGGCTTCGTCTCGGCGATCGTCAACACCCGCGAGCTGGCACCCCTGATCGCCGCGCTCGCGCTCGCCGCGCAGGTGGGCTGCCGATTCACGGCGCAGCTGGGCACGATGCGTACGAGTGAGGAGATCGACGCGCTGTCGGTCATCAGCGTGCCGCCGATGCAATACCTCGTCGCCACGCGCCTGGTCGCCTCGATGGCGGCGATCCTCCCGCTCTACCTGATCGGGCTGGTCGGCTCCTACATCGCCTCACAGGCCGCCGTGACGCTGCTGTTCGGGCAGCCCGAGGGCACCTATCTGCACTACTTCCAGACGTTCATCAGCTCCGGCGACATCCTGCTGTCGGTCGCCAAGGTGCTCGTCTTCGCGCTCGCGGTGACGCTGATCCACTGCTGGTACGGGTTCATGGCCAACGGTGGCGCCCAGGGCGTCGGCGAGGCGACGGGGCGGGCGATCCGCGCCAGCATCGTCATCGTGGTCCTGCTCGACATGGTCATGACCCTGCTGTTCTGGGGCAACGATCCCGGCGTACGGATCTCCGGATGATCGACGCGACGCTGATCGATCCGCGCCTCGACAACCGTGGCGTGCTGCTGCGCTACGCATTCGTGCTCCTGGTCGTCGTCGCCTTGATCGCCACGGTGCTGCTGGCGTGGGGCAAGGGGATGTTCCGCGACGACGTACGCGTGACGGCGCAGGTCGATGACATCGGTGGCGCCCTCGCGGCCGGTGCGGACGTCAAGGTCCAGGGTGTCCTCGTCGGCCGTCTCACGTCGATCGAGTCGCATGACGGCGGCGTACGCCTCGGGCTCACGCTCGACCGCGACTCCGCCGACGAGATCCCGCGCGACGTCACGGCGCGCATCCTCCCGGCGTCGGTGTTCGGCACGTCATACGTCGACCTCGCCCTGCCCGACACGACCGGCGCCACGCATCTCGCTGCGGGCCAGGTCATCCAGCAGGACCGCCGGGCCTCGACGCTCGAGCTCCAGGACACGCTCGACAGCACCTACCGCGTCATGACGGCGGTCAAGCCCGCCGAGCTGTCCATCACGCTGGGCGCGATCGCCGACGCACTCGACGGCCGCGGCGAGAAGCTCGGCACCACGATGGAGACGCTCAACGACTACCTCGGGCGCCTCGACACGCAGACACCGCTGCTGAAGGAGGACCTCGCCCTCCTCGCCAGCAACCTCGAGACGGCCGCCAAGGTCGCGCCCGAGCTGCTGGACGCGGTGGACGACGGCTTGGTCACGGCCCGCACGATCGTGGCCAAGCAGGCGCAGCTCACCTCGATCCTCTCCGGCGGCACCGCCCTCGCCGACGAGGCCGACCGGCTGATCGCCGACAACGAGCAGGCAGCCGTCGACACGATCCACCAGTCGGCGACCGTCGTCGACGCGATCTTCGACGAGCGCACCGGGCTCGCCTCGGGGTTTCGCAACTTCGTGCAGTTCGCCCGCAAGGGCCAGACGGTGTTCTCAGACGGGCCGTGGATGAACACCGATGTCGTGATCACGACCGGCAAGGATGCGCCCTACACGGCCGCGGACTGTCCCGTGTTTGGCCCGATCCGCGGTGACAACTGCGGGGGAGCGAAGGCCGGCAAGGCGACAGCGCAGGACGATGACGCGCTCCTTTCCCGTATCCAGGGGCTGCTCTCGGGCCTCGACGCCTCCGTGCCCAACGACGGCGGCGTGGGCCAGCTGCTCATCGGGCCGTACGTGGGTGATGCGCCATGAGGTCGACGCTGATCAAGTTCTCGGTGTTCGCGGTCGCTGCGCTGATCGCGTTCGTGGTGCTGGCCAACACGATGGGCAACCAGGTCGCGGGGTCGACCCACAACTACGCCGCCGACTTCAAGAACGTCAGCGGGCTCCGGGTCGGCGACGACGTCCGAGCTGCCGGCGTACGCGTCGGCCGGGTCGAGGGCATCGACCTGCGCGGCGGCAAGATCGCCCGGGTGAAGTTCACGCTGTCGGACGACCAGGGCCTGTTCGACACCACCAACATCGTGATCCGCTACCAAAACCTGCTCGGCCAGCGCTACCTCTCGCTGACCCCCGGCAAGGAGAAGGGCACTCGGCTCAAGAACGACAGCGTCGTACCCGTCGCCCATACGAGTCCCGGCTTCGACCTGACCGCGTTGCTCAACGGCTTCGAGCCGCTCTTCGCGACGCTCGAGCCGGAGCAGGTCAACCGGCTGTCGGAGTCGATCATGGCCGTGATGCAGGGCCAGGGCGGCACGATCGAGTCGCTCCTCGCCGAGACCGCCGAGCTGACCAATCACCTCGCTGACAAGGACGACGTGCTGGGGCGTGTGCTCGACAACCTCACTCCCGTGCTGGCTGACATCGGCGGCCAGGACGAGCAGCTCGACTCGACGATCCAGGCACTGCAGACCCTGATGACCCGCCTCGCCGCGGAGCGCAAGACGATCGGCGACACGATCGACGGCGTCACGCAGCTCGCCTCGGTGACGGCCGACCTGACGACGGACGCCCGGCCGTCGCTCGACGCCGACGTGGCCTCGCTGCGGCGTACGGCCAAGCTCTTCGTCGACAACCTTCAGACCCTGACCCACGCATTCGCCACGCTGCCCACGACCACCGACGCGTTCGCGCGGCCGATGTCGTCCGGTACGTGGCTCGACATCTACATCTGCAACATGGAGATGACCCTGCGGTCCGGCACGATCCCGCTCGGCCCCGAGGGTCCCTACTCGGCGGTGTGCCGATGAGCGCGCGTCGAGTCGGCATCGCGGGTGTCATCGGCGTGGTCGTCCTGGGCCTGGTGATCCTGGCGCTCAGCGTGATCCCGTTCGGCCAGAAGCACTACTCGGCGCTGATGGAGCACTCCGCGGGGCTGCGCGTCGGCGAGGAGGTGCAGGTCGCGGGCGTCGGCGTCGGCGAGGTGCGCGGCATCAAGCTCGAGGGCAAGCACGTACGTGTCGACTTCACCCTCGACAAGGACATCGAGCTCGGCTCGCAGTCCCGTGCCGCGGTCAAGGTCGCCACGCTGCTCGGCACGCACTTCCTCGAGGTGACAGCCAAGAAGGGCGGCGAGCTCAAGGACGACACGATCCCGCTGGCCCAGACGACGGTTCCCTACAACCTGCAGGACGTCATCGACGGCGGCACCGGAGCGCTCAACGAGCTCGACGGCGAGGGCATCAATGCGTCGATGAAGGTCGTGGCTGACGCCCTGCGCGGTACGCCGGTGGCGGCGCGTGAGGCGATCGATGGCGTCTCGCGGTTGACCACCCTCGCCGGCAAGCGGTCCGACCAGATGCGTGCCCTGCTCGCCGCGACGCGCGATGTCACGGGCGATCTCGTACGCAACAAGGAGCGCATCATCGACCTGCTCGAGCAGTCGACGCTGGTGCTGCACGAGCTGACGTCGCGGCGCGAAGCCATCGACCAGCTGCTCACCGACAGCCAGCGGCTGGCCCGTGCCGTGGTCGGCGTCCTCGACGACACCGACGACGACATCAAGCCGCTCATGGCCGACCTCACCAAGGCGCTCGACTCGATGAAGTCGCAGAAGGTCGCTTTGACCAAGTCGATCGACGGGCTCGGCACCATGGCGACCTACTTCGCCAATGCGACGGGCAACGGTCCGTGGCTCGACCTGCACGTGCCCGAGCCGGTCGGCGACAACCTCCTCTGCACCGCCAAGGGGGCGGCATGCTGAAGCGGCTCATGGTGATCGTCCTGCTCCTCACGCCGTTGACGGCGTGCGGCTCGTCGAGCCCGACGGTCGTGACGGCGCAGTTCAGCGACGCCGCCGGACTGTTCAAGGGCAATGACGTCGGTGTCCTGGGCGTACGCGTCGGCAGCATCACCGCGGTCAAGCCCAAGGGCGACCACGTCGACGTCACTCTCCGGATCGACGGTGGCGTCAAGATTCCCGCCAAGGCGGGCGCCGTGATCGTCTCGCGATCCGTGGCGACCGACCGCTACGTCGAGCTGACCCCGGTCTATGACTCCGGGCCCGTCATCGAGTCCGGCACGGTGCTGCCGATGGCCCGTACGCGCACTCCCGTCGAGTTCGACGACCTGTTGGGCTCCCTGACCGGCATCTCCGACCAGCTGGCCGTCTCGGCGCCCCTCAACGACCTGCTCGCCACCGGTGCCAAGACGCTGGACGGCAACGGCCAGAAGATCGCGGAGGGCATGCACGGTCTCGCCGACACCCTGGGCACCCTCGACGACGCGACGGGCGACATCACCGGCACGCTCGACAACCTCGATCAGCTCACCCAGACGCTGGCCGACAACGACGCCCTCGTACGCCGCTTCAACAC
This sequence comes from Aeromicrobium panaciterrae, assembly GCF_039537165.1. Lineage (GTDB taxonomy): Bacteria > Actinomycetota > Actinomycetes > Propionibacteriales > Nocardioidaceae > Aeromicrobium > Aeromicrobium panaciterrae. The sequence continues at coordinate 2,871,077 of NZ_BAAAZZ010000002.1, forward strand.
CGAGGTGTCGAGCGCGGCATCCATGCTCGACGACCAGCACGAGGCGATCGAACGGACGTTCACCGTGCTGTCGGCGATGCTCCAGCGCGTGGCCGCCTTCTCCCGCGACCACCGCACCAAGATCGCCGCGGAGATCGCCGACATCACCGAGCTCTCCACCACGCTGCTCGAGCACCGCAAGGGCCTGGAGGAAGCCGTCTCGACGCTCCCGCTGATGATGCAGAACGTCGACCGCGCCATCACCGACGACCGGTTGACGATGCGTACGCGCCCCGGCGACCTGGTGCCCGCCGCCGACGTGCTCGCGCTGCTGTGCGAGTCCGTGCCGCCGGCGATCTGCGACGCCACCGACCTCGAGCACCTGTCGCTGCTGGACGTGCTCGCCGCGCTCGCGGGGGTGAAGAAGTGAAGCGCCTCATCCTGGCTCTGGCCGCGGTGCTGACGCTCTCGGCCTGCGGCACGTCGGCGTCAGACCTGCCCCTGCCGGGCGCGAAGCTGTCGGGCCCGAGCTATGAGGTCTCTGCCCAGATCGATGACGCCCTCAACCTCGCGGTCGGTGCGCCGGTCAAGCTCAACGGCGTCACCGTCGGCCGGGTCAGGACCGTCACGGCGCACGACTTCACGGCCCGCATCACGATGGACGTACGCACGTCCTCACCGTTGCACGACGGCGCCAGCATCCGGCTGCGCTCGACGACCCCGCTCGGCGAGCTGTTCGTCGATGTCAGCGACAAGACCGGCGGCACCCCGCTCGCCGACGGCGATGCGATCGACGCCAGCGACTCGAGTGCCGCGCCCACGGTCGAGGACACGTTGGCGTCCGCGTCGATGCTGGTCAACGGGGGAGGGCTCGGTCAGCTCCAGACGATCGTCCGCGAGGCCAACGAGGCGCTGGGCGGTCGCGAGGACACAGCCCGCGAGCTGCTCGACACGCTGAACCGTACGACCCACAGCGTCAACGAGAGCAGCGCCGAGATCGATGCGACGCTCGACGCCCTTGCCGACGCCTCCGAGGTGCTGCGCCGGCGCAACGCCACGATCGACCGCGCGCTTGTCGACGTGGCTCCGGCGGCACGCGTGCTGAGCGACAACACCGACGAGATCACCAAGATGCTGCAGGCGGTCGACGGGCTCAGTGGCACCACCACCCGGGTCGTACGTGAGACCCGCGCCGACCTGCTGACCACGCTCCAGGAGATGGGACCGGTGCTCGACCAGCTGGTGTCGCTGCAGGGCGACTTCGGACCCGGCCTCAACACGCTCATCTCGTTCGCGAAGGCGATCGACAAGGGCGTGCCCGGCAACTACCTCAACGTCTACCTGCGGTTCCAGGACAGCCTGGCGCTCGGCATGCCCAACCTCCCGATCGTGGGCGACCTCGGCGTACCCCGCCTCGACATCTCGGGTGACCTGATCGACAAGCTGCTCGTCCCGAAGGCGTTGCAAGATGCGGTCCAGCCCGACCTCGGCCTCGGCGCCCTGCTCGAGTCGCTGGGAGGTGGTGCGAGATGAAGCGACGCATCCACCGCAAGCACTTCGTCGCCGCGCTCGCCCTGCTCGGCATCTTCCTCGCGACGATCGGCTACCTCTACAGCAACATCCTCGACGGTTCGCTCACGAAGCGGCCGGTTCACGTCTCGGTCGAGCTCAAGGAGACCGGTGGCCTGTTCAGCGGCTCCGGGGTCACCTATCGCGGCGTCCACGTCGGCAAGGTCGAGAGCGTCAAGCTCGATGGCCGGCGCATCATCGCGTCCGTCACGATCGACCCGTCGACGCACATCCCGGCTGACAGCGCGGCGGCCGTACGCTCGCTGTCTCCCGCGGGCGAGCAGTACCTCGACTTCCAGCCGACCCGGCCCAAGGGCCCGTGGCTCGAGGACGGCGACACCGTCAAGGCGGTGACGACGCCGACGTCGATCGCCACGGCGCTCAAGTCGATCGACACGCTGATGTCGGAGATCGACGACAAGGACCTCGCCACCGTGCTCAACGAGCTGCACACCGCGTTCGCCGACACCGACGACCTCAACCGGATCCTGACCTCCGGCACGCACATCGTCGACACGCTCGACGCCAGCTGGCCGCAGACGCTCAGGACGCTCGAGAACGCCCGCACGGTGCTGCGTACCGGCGTCGACAGCACGGACCAGTTCGTCGAGCTGTCCTCGTCACTGCAGTCGCTCACGGCGTCGCTCAAGGCGTACGACCCGAAGCTCCGCACGATCCTCGACAAGACCCCGGCACAGGTGGCGCAGATCCGTGAGCTGACGGCGACGCTGTCTCGCGTGCTGCCGAGCTTCCTCGCCGCGACCGACGACGTGACTGACCTGCTCGACGCCCGTGAGCCGCACCTGCGGGCGCTGCTCACCGACTTCCCGCGCGGTCTGCAGCAGCTCGCCGACACGATCGAGGAGGGCTATCTGCGGGTCAGCATGCTGGTGTCGCCCGGCGAGGTCTGCTCGTACGGCGTCGAGCAGGAGTCGCCGCGCTCCACCGAGCGCCAGCCCGTTGTCACAGGTCGCGAGTGCTCCGCCGACGTCACCGGCCAGCAGCGCGGCTCGGCCCACGTACCGGCGCCCACGCGATGAGGATGGTCAAGACCGGCCCGGAGCGGTCGACCGTCGTCCTCAGCCTGCTGCTGGCTCTGGTCGTGGGGGCGCTGGCTTACGTCCTGCTGCGGCCCGGCAACGACGACACCTCGGCCCGGCGCGACGCCCTGGAGGCTGCGACAACGGCAGCGATCGACCTCACGACGTACGACCACGACCACCTGGACCGCGACTTCGCCTGGGTCGACGATCGTGCGACGGCGTCGTTCGCCAAGGAGTACGCCGCTGCCAACAAGCCGTTGCGCGCGATCATCACCAAGCTCGAGGCCCATGCGGTTGGCACCGTGGTCGAGGCATCGGCGACAATGCAGGACTCCAGCCGGGCAAAGGTGCTGCTGTTCGTCGACCAGACGATCACGAACGGTACGGACGACAAGACCCGAACCGAGCGCAACCGCGTCGTCATGTCGATGGTCAAGCGCGACGGCACGTGGCTCGTCGACGACGTCGAGCTCCGCTAGCCAGCTAAATCTTGAGCAGCCTCAAGGTGCCACGTGCGAAGGCGATGACACGGTCCGGTGTGTACGTGTCCGGCTCGGTGATCAGCTTGGCCGCGAGTCCTTCGGCCATGGCGAGCACGGCAACGGCTGCGACCTCGACGTCGAGGTCCTCGCCGTCGAGGTACTCGGTCAGCACGCCTCGGATCTGGCCCAGCACGAACGTACGACCCTCGTCGACGTGCTCGCGGACGATCTCGGGCGTGCCGTCCGCCGGGAGCAGCATCAGGCGCCAGGCGGCCGGCTGCTCGTGGATCGAGGTGGCCAACGTCGACGCCCACCCGATGAGTGCGTCCTCGGGGGAGCTGTCGGCGGACCGGGGTGGCATGGCGGCCGCGAGATCGGCGAAGGCACGCTGCTCCTGGCGTTCCATCAGCGCCATCAGCAGCTTCTGCCGGTTGCCGAAGGCGTTGTAGACGACGGGCTTGGCGATGTCGACGCGGCGGGCGATGGCCTCCATCGATGCGGCGGCATAGCCGTCCTCAACGATGATCTCGAGGGCCGCGTCGAGGACCTGCTCACGGCGTACCTCGATGCTCAGGCGCGGCTGGCGCGCTCGCGCGGTCATACGGCCTGCAGGGCCAGCTCGGCGGGGGAGGCGAGGCGGCCGTACTTCGCGCGAGCCTCCGCCGGCGTGATCACGACGGGGTTGATCGGCTCCTCGCCGGTGAGCGCGGGCCTGACCACCGCGAGCGTGGCGGGGGAGATGAGCTTGAGCACGCGCAACTTGACCGGCATCGGCGTCGCGAGGCGGGCAGCGATCTTGACCAGCGGGCGTACGGCCAGACGCGTCACCCACGACTGGTTGAAGCCGCTCATCTTCTGCATCCACTTCGGGAACGTCGAGATCGTCGCGGCGCGCATCACCTTGCCGATGACGGTCGTGAAGGGACGCAGCACGAGCTGTCGGGGCTGTACGAGGATCGCCGCGTCGAGGAGGTGGTCCATCATGTCCTGCGTCTCGGTGGTCACGCAGAGCCGCGGGCGTACCTCCTCGAAGTAGCGGCGGATGCCCTCGCGGTCACGCGGCACGTCGGCCGGGTCGCAGGTCTGCAGCTCGGCGGCTATGGCGCACTCGGCCCAGTACTGCTTCTCGTCCTCCTCCGACAACCGTCCTGGCCCGAAGGTCTCGTACACGTACAGGATCGAGTGCCATGCCGTGAGGTGGATCCACAGCTGTGTCTCGGGGTCGTTGGCGCTGTAGGGCTTGCCGCTGACCGGTTCGATGCCGGTCGCCTTCGAGTGCACGCGTACGAGGATCTCCGACGCCTCGATCGCGGCGCGGCTGTCGCCGAGCGCCATGGTCGCGAAGTAGACGATCGTGTTGTCGTAGCGGCCGGCTGGGTCGTATCGCACCTTGTCGGTGCCGACGACCGCTGCGAGCAGGAACGGGTCGAGCTCCTCGATCACGACGGAGCGCTGGAACCCCACCGTCAGTGATGTCGGGTAGCCCCACAGCCGCCACGTGACCGACCCGGGACCGAAGAACCCGTGGTCCTCGCGTTGGCGCTTCACGATCTTGCGCGTGTTGGGGCGGGTCGACGTCATGGGGAGCTCCTGGGAGTTAGTTACGCAGCCGTATGTATGGTTGCGTAACTACCGGTTCGCGTCAAGTACCCCGCTGAGACCGGCGCTGCAACATACTGGCGTCGTGATCGAGACCACCGAGAAGCCGCGCGTCGAGCAGACGCGGCACGAAGGCCGGGCGCTTGGCTGGCTGACTTTCGGACTCATCCTGGCCCAGCTGGGTGCATTCATCGGCGCGTATCTGGTGCTGCGGTCGAACGTCTGGTCCTGGCGGTCAAAGGTGGCGGCCCTGACCCTGCCGTTCGTGCTGGTGGCGATCGTCAGGTTGTTTCCCCAACGACTGCCCGATTCTGCCGGCATTCTTGTCTTGCTGGTCGTGATCGCGGTCGCCTCGGCAGCCGCACATGCACTACTCAGAACCGCCGAGCGCGAACAGATCCACGGCAGGCTCTCGGTCTTCTCGTCGCTGCTGGTCGCCCTCGTCGGCGTCGCCATCGCGTCAACCGTGCTGTCGCAGGTCCACGCCATCGGCTCGTACGACTTGCGTGACGACGCAATCGCCATCGCTCAGACTGCCAATGAGGCCGGTGAGGAATTTGGCGTCATCCAAGAAGACAACACGTGGCTCAACAGCGACGGGCCGACCGCACGGCAGCTCGCAGAACTCGTCGGACCGGGAAACATTCGGTTCGTCGACCTCTACGACGAGGCGATGTCGAAGGTTGACGAGGAGCCATGGGACGGTTCGCCGAAGGAGCTGGGCGCCTGCTTCGTGTTCCCCGTCGTGGAATCGAAGGACGCTGGCATCGACAGCGTCGAGGGCATCGCGCGGTTCTGCGACGGCACGTCAGAGTCGAGCAGCATGGTCACGCTCACTGATCGTTAGGCCGTAGCGTCCACGTACCATTGAGCGGTCATGACGAAGACGTATGAGGTGCGCACCTACGGGTGCCAGATGAACGTGCACGACAGCGAGCGGCTGTCGGGGCTGCTCGAGACCGCGGGCTACACCGCCGCGACCGACCAGACGCCTGACCTCGTCGTGTTCAACACCTGCGCCGTACGTGAGAACGCCGACAACAAGCTGTACGGCAACCTCGGCCACATCGCCTCGGTCAAGGCCGACAACCCCGGCATGCAGATCGCCGTGGGCGGCTGCCTGGCGCAGAAGGACCGCGACACGATCACGAAGCGCGCCCCGTACGTCGACGTCGTCTTCGGCACGCACAACATCGGCTCGCTCCCCGTCCTCCTCGAACGTGCACGCATCGCCGAGGAGTCGCAGGTCGAGATCCTCGAGTCGCTTGAAGTGTTCCCGTCGACGTTGCCGACCAAGCGCGACTCGGTGTTCGCCGCCTGGGTGTCGATCAGCGTCGGCTGCAACAACACCTGCACGTTCTGCATCGTCCCGAGCCTGCGCGGCAAGGAGAAGGATCGCCGCCCCGGCGAGATCCTCGCCGAGATCGAGGCACTCGTCGCCGACGGCGTCGTCGAGGTCACCCTGCTCGGCCAGAACGTCAACTCGTACGGCGTCGAGTTCGGTGACAAGCTAGCGTTCGGCAAGCTGCTCCGCGCCTGCGGCCAGATCGAAGGGCTGGAGCGCGTACGGTTCACCAGCCCGCACCCCAAGGACTTCACCGACGACGTCATCGCCGCGATGGCCGAGACGCCCAATGTGATGCCGCAGCTGCACATGCCGCTGCAGTCAGGCTCCGACCGCGTGCTCAAGGCGATGCGGCGCTCATACCGCCAGGAGAAGTACCTCGGCATCATCGACCGCGTACGCGAGGCGATGCCGCACGCCGCGATCACGACCGACATCATCGTCGGGTTCCCGGGCGAGACCGAGGAGGACTTCCTCGAGACGATCGACGTCGTACGCCGTGCAAGGTTCACCGGGGCGTTCACCTTCCAGTACTCCCAGCGCCCCGGCACGCCCGCCGCCGAGCTGCCCGACCAGCTGCCCAAGGCTGTCGTGCAGGAGCGCTACGACCGACTGATCGAGGTCGTCAACGAAGTCGCATGGGACGAGGCCAGGAAGCAGGAGGGCCAGGTCGTCGAGCTGCTCGTCGCCGACCACGAGGGCAAGAAGGACGGCGCAACGCACCGGCTCACCGGCCGTGCCCGCGACAACCGCCTGGTGCACTTCGTGCCCGGCGACCATGACGTACGGCCCGGAGACATGGTCGAGGCTCGGATCACGTACGCCGCACCCCACCACCTCGTCAGCGACGACGCACCGATCAGCTACCGCCGTACGCCCGCCGGCGACGCGTGGGAGTCGCGGCAGGGCAAGACGCAGGTGCTCAGCGTCGGACTCGGCATGCCCACCCTCGGCGCCCCCGAACCGCTGCCGCCCGCGCCGGCATGCGCGATTTAGTCTTCGTCGTACGCAGCGGCCACGTCGGCATCCAGGATTTCCACCCGAGCGGGCACCTCGCAACCCTCGGGCGACCCGTAGTACATGCGGTCGCTGATCGGTCGCGACCCTGTGGCGTCCGGCATCGAGTAGGCATTGGTGCCGCCGGCAGCAGCCTCGTCCGCATAGTCGTTCAGGCTGTCGGCGAGCAGGATCCAGTCATCACGCCACGCCTCTGCGTCGGCATTGGGGTTTGCGTCGTCGATCGCTGCCACGATCTTGTCGACACTCGCGGTGAATCGCTTCAGCGAAGTCACTGATGCCTTGGTGTCGCCGACCATCAGGAGAATGCTCGCCGCCTCATTCATGTCGGCGCACGGCTTGTCAACGGCTCGTTCGACGCTGACCTGGTCGACGACATAGTCGCCGTCCTCGTATGGGACCTCGTCGTCGGCAACGGAGAACAGGGCGTAGACGATCAGGCCGAGCAGGCCCAAGCCCAGCATCGAGGCCGCACCGGCGCCGAACCAGACCCAGCGACGCGGGGCCGTGAGCGCGGCGTACGGCGGGACGTACCTCTGCGCCGGCGGGTAGTAGTAGCCCGGAGGCAGCGGTGGCTGCGCTGGCGGGTAGGCCTGGGGCGGGCCGGCGACCGGCTGCTGTGGCGCCGGCTCCGCAGGGGTGCCGTGATCGGGCGCCGGCTGCCCCGCGTACGGGTCTTCTGGTGTGCTCACCGAGGGATTGTCGCAGGAGCCGAGGTCAAACCTCAGGCGTTTAGTAGTCGCCGTTCTCCATGAAGTACTCAGAGTTCGCAGGGTCCAGGTCGAAGATCGTCTGGGGGATCTCGCAGTTCGCGTCGCTGCTGCCCGCCATGCGGAGCATGATCGGCGCCTCGCCCGGCTCGGCGAAGGTGTCGAGCCACGCATCGTTGCCGACCTTCCTCAGGTCGGTCGCGAACGTGTCGAGCTCATGGGCGAGCTTCTCCCAGTCGGCCTGCCATTGCTTGCTGTCATTGTCGGGACTGGCCGACCCGATCGCGTCGGCGATTCCTCGCGCCGTCCCGGCGAAGGCGCTGATGCTGGCCGCTGCGGCGTCCGGCTCGGTGAAGAGCTTGATCTTGTCGCCGGCAGTCATCATCGCGTTGCACGGAACCTCGACGGCATCGACGACGGACTTCTGGTCGACGTAGTAGACGTAGCTGGACTCGAAGTCGCCCTCATCGAACTCGCCCTCGTCGAAGTCGGGGTCGCCCAGGCCCGCGAAGAAGATGAACGGGAACAGGAAGAACATCCCGAACATGCCGATGAGCCCCAGGGCGAACATGGATCCGGCGCCGATCGCGAACCACACGCCACGGTTGGCGGGCTGGGGTGCTGGAGGGCCGTAGTAGTACGGCGCAGCGGGTTGCGGGTGGTAGCCGGGCGGCGGACCGACGGGAGGTTGGTCGGGCTGGCCGGTGGGATCGTCTGGTGTGCTCACGCTGGATTGTCTCAGCCGGCAGGGTCGTGTCGGGGGCAAATGGCAGCATGACGGCATGGACATCAAGGGCGAGCTGCACGCCAAGCTGAAGGCGAGCCGAGCGGTCATGCTCGCGAGGGTCGAAGGCCTGAGTGAGTACGACCGCCGCCGCCCCATGACGCCGACCGGCACCAACCTCCTCGGCATGATCAAGCACTTGGTCGGGGTCGAGCACGTCTACTTCGGCGACTCGTTCGACCGCCCGCCGCCCGACACGCTCCCGTGGAACGAGGACGGCTCGGTCTGGGAGGGCGCCGACATGTGGGCCACCGCCGCCGAGTCGAGCGACTACATCCTCGGCCTGTACGCGCGGGCGTGCGCCCACAGCGACGAGACCGTTGAGACGCTCGACCTCGACACCCGCGGACGCGTGCCTCATTGGCCGTCACCCGACACGACGTTGGGCTACCTGTTGATCTGGGTGCTCGAGGACACCGCCCACCACGCGGGCCACGCCGACATCGTCCGTGAGCTGATCGACGGGCGTACGGGATCCGACACCGCGACGAGCGACACCGACTGGTCGACCTACGTCGACCACATCCAGGCCGCCGCCAACACCTTCGCCACCTAGCTGTCGGGCAGAGTGTTCACACCTCGACTCATCGCGGCGTCCAGGGCTACTCCCAGGACACTGTGCTTGCGACGAATTCCCCGATTACGGTCTGGCCATCCTTGGCATAGACCGGCAGCACGGTCTCTTCAGACTGGTCGCTCACCCTACGAACGAAGGCCGGGTTCTCGTCTCCATGCGCCATGTCGTAGGTGCGCAGGTACCCGGATCGGCCATCCTCAAGGTCGATCGGCATCAGGTCGGGGGCTGGTTTGCCCCTTACCCACCCGCCGATTGTCAGGTCGTCTCCGGGCTTCGGAGGTGCGGTAGGCGCTTCATCAAAGCCGAGGAGATCCTTTTCGTTTTTCAGCACCCCGCCGCTGTTGTCGTCTGGGGATTCGGCCCACGCGACGATGCCACCGCCAACGATCAGTCCGGATGTGATCGCGCAAGCAACAATCATCGCTGCCCGCTTGCGTGCAACTACCATCATGTGTTCTCTCCTGCTCAGAAGAAGGGATACGTCCCGGTGCCCAGACTCAGCGTTACCTGGTCCCCGTTGTCCTTGTAGCGGATGTGGACCGAAAGCCCCTGGTACGACCCCGTGACGGGGCAGTTCGCGCTGACGGCCAGCGGCGTGGTAACTGTGACGCTTGACGTGTACGGGTTCGCCTCCACGTTGCTACCATTCTTGGGGGCCGAGCACCACATGCTGTTGCTCGGGCGCCAGAGCCGCGTGGACGCGTGCAAGTAAGCTCCGGGCACGCCCACAGCCGCGTTGTTGGGGTAGCACCCGTGACGATTTATCGTCGAGGCACCTGATTTGTGCGTTGAATCGTTGACCGAACCTTGCCCCATCGCGCATGACGTGCTGTGGCCAAAGATGTACCAATATCCGGTCGTGTGGGATGTGGCGTACGCAGGCGCGACCAAGAGTCCAAGGAAGAATCCGCCAACGGCGACGACATAGAGCGCGCGCGTCTTCATGTTTCTCTCACCCCTCCGACTGATATTGCAACGGAAATCCGTTGCGCTCAAGAATCCTCACAATCGAACGATTGTCAATACGCAGTCGGGACTGTGCGGTCGATCATGTGCCCTGTGACCCGCCATCACCACTCGACAGGCCGCAGACTTGTGAGGACACTGAGATCAATGAAGCGGGCTTACGTGGTAGTCGGCTCCGCCGCAGTCGTAGTTCTGTTGACGGCGGGCGCGATTGTCGTTGCGAAAGGTGACGATCCGTCTACCGGCGCGTCGAAAACACTGACTCAGCGTGAGTTGCAGGCGGAGCAAATGGAAAAGGCCCAGAAGGAGTTGGCCCGACAGGCTACTGAGTTCAGCGAGCAACAGCGCAAGTCGGAGGCGCACCAACTGCTGGTGACCATGCGAGAGGAGAGTCCCTACGACGCCTACAAACCCGAGCCCGGAGGGGAAAATTGTGTCAGGGTCAGCGACGCTCCGTCCCAGCTGGTCGTCGAAGACGTGAGCGGCGAATACCCGGAGGTCATCGCTGAGCAAGAGATCCCTGGCACAGCAAAGTTGAAAGAGGACAGTGCCTGCGAGGCAACAATCGCCGTCGATGTTCCTTTCGCGGCTGAGTACCGGCTCGGAATAGCCATCGAAGGGCACGGCATGTCGCTACCGACGGACCCCGGCCCCCTCGAGGTGAAGGTCACTAATCGACACCCGCAGAAAGTCGTCGTGCTGCGATGAACTGCGGCAGCTGCGAGCACTTCGCCATCTAGCCGGGCCGGTGGCAGGATGGGCGCATGGCCATCAAGATTGCGCAGGAACCCCACGCCGACGAGGTGCTCAACTCGAGCCCGTTCGCCCTGGTGGTCGGCATGATGCTCGACCAGCAATACCCGATGGAGCACGCGTTCCGCGGCCCTGCCAAGGTGCTCGACCGGTTCGGCAACTTCGACCCCGCAGCCATCGCCGACGCCGAGCCGGAGGCGTTCGCCGACCTGTGCTCGACGCCGCCGGCGATCCACCGCTACGGCCGCTCGATGGCCGGACGCCTGCAGGAGCTCGCCCGCCACATCGTCGAGGAGTACGACGGCGACGCGTCGCGCATCTGGACCGAGCCGCGTACCGGCAAGGCTCTCTTCGATCGCATACGAGCGCTGCCTGGATTCGGCGAGCAGAAGGCCAAGATCTTCACCGCACTGCTGGCCAAGCAGCTCGACGTGAAGCCTCCGGGCTGGACCACGGTCGTCGGCGACTACGGCAAGAAGGGCTACCGCTCGGTCGCCGACGTCGTCGACGCCGAGTCCCTGCAGAAGGTCCGCGATTTCAAGCAGATCGCCAAGAAGAAGGCGGCCGCTCAGGCCGCCGAGATGTCTTCCGGGTAGGGATTGAGCAGCTCTTCCGGCACCTCGCACGCCTCCTTGGTGAGCCACACCTCGTCCATGCGCTGATAGATCCCGTCGCCGTCGGCGTCCTTGGGGATCCGGAGGTCCAGCTCGTATCCGCTGCTGCGCTGCTCGGCGAAAGCCTCCCGGGCTGCGACCAGTGCGTTCCAGTCGTCGAGCCAGTCATTGGTCGGCGGGTCCGCGGCGCGTACGTCCTCGTCGACCCCACGGATCGCGGCGAGCATGTTGAGGATCGCCTTGTCCTGGTCGCGGATCGTCGAGGCCTGCTCCTCGGCCGTGCCCTCGATCGGCATCGACTTCACGGTCTCGGTCATGATGTCGCACTCGCGGGTGATGACCGAGAGGATCTTGTCGTCCTGGATCACGCTCGGGAAGTCCTTGCTTCCAATCACCACGGCCCCGACGACCAGCCCGGCGCCGATGACCGTCGCCAGCGTGACGGCGAGTATGGGCGCCCAGATCCAGCGCCGCGAGATCGGCGGAGGCGGGTACTCCCACGCGTTGTGCTCCGGCGGGTATGGCGGCAACCCCCGGTCCTCGTTCACCGCCTCATCGTGTCACGTTCAGTACGTGGGAATCGGTGGCGGTGAAAGGTCAAGATCGACGATGACCTCGGGTACCGCGCAGCGTTCGTTGGCGACGTCCATGCGTCCCACGATCGAGAACTTGTCTGGTGTCTCAGGCGTCTCGTAGACGGCGTCCTTGTTGCTAGCGAGAGCGGTCGCGTATTGCTCGACCGCATCCATCAAGGTCGTCCAGTCGTTGCCCCAGTCCTCGGTGGGGTAGTCGTCGTCGAGCTGCTTCCTTGTGAACGGCTCAAGGGCTGCGGGGATTGCCCGACCGCCAGCAACGATCCGATTGAGCTGGTCCGGGGTGAGCGGCGCGTGCATCTCGTCCGTGAGCGCATCGAGATCCTTGCAGGCCGGCTCGACCGCAGACAGGAACTCGGGCTTGTCAATGAGCTCAAATGGGTCGTGGTCCTTGAACGCGAAGGCGACAAGCGCTATGTACGCGATACCGGCCAACGCAATCGCAGCGGCAGCTCCGGCGATCATCCACACCAACGTGTGGGAGCTGCTGTTCGGCATGCGGGGCGGCTTGTTGTAGTGCGCAGGCGGCGGCGCTTGCGGGAGGCCAGACGTGCCGCTCATGGATTCATCGTGACATCGAGACGGGCCAGATAGCCTCGCTTCGTGATCGTTGCTGCCGCGGTGTGCCCCTACCCGCCGATGCTGGTGCCCGAGGTCAACGCTGGTGCGGACGATCTCGCGGCGCTGCGCCAGTCGTGCGATGACGCCATCGAAGCGCTGCTGGCACATGAGCCCGAGCGGGTGGTCGTCATCGGTGCCGGCGACCTCACCACAGATCTCGACGAGTCGGCCGGAGGTACGTTCGCCGAGCTCGGCGTCGACCTGCACGTCGGCGGACACACCGACGAGCTGCCGCTGAGTCTCACGGTGGGGGCGTGGCTGCTCGCCCGTGCGGGCTGGGTCGGCCCCCGTACGTACTCGACCGGCACACCCGGCACCGAGGGACGAGTCGCAGTGCTCGTGATGGCCGACGGCAGCGCGAAGCGTACGACCGAGTCGCCGGGCTACTTCGACGAGCGAGCCGTCGCGTACGACGACAGCATCGCCACCGCGCTCGGCACGGGCGACGCAGCGGCGCTGGCCGCGCTCGACCTCGACCTGGCGAAGGAGCTCTGGGCCGCGGGAGCGCCGGCTCTCAGGACATTGGGCGAGATGGCGAAGGGCACCACGATCAGCGCGCTGTTGCGCGAGAGCGTGGCGCCCTTCGGTGTCGGCTACTGGGTGGCCGACTGGAGCCTCAGCTAGGCAGTGGGCTTGTCGCCCTCAGCCAGGTCGTCGATGGCGTCCTTGGCCTTGTCGGCGGCGGCGTCGATCTTGTCGTCGTACTTGCCGCCGGTCGCCTTGTCAGCGAGGTCAGCTGCCTTGTCGACAGCCTTGTCGATGTTGGCGTTCTGGGACGCGGCGAGGTCGGTGGCCTTGTCCTTGAGCTCGGCGCCCTGCTTCTTGAACTTGTCGAGAAAACCCATGATTTCTCTCCTTGAGAGTTTGATGTGGGCGGAGTGCCCCCCGTTGACTGCCACCGTACTGCGAGACTGGAAACATGGCACCCATCGACCGCATCGTGGGAGTTGTGGGGCCCACCGCCTCCGGCAAGTCACGCTTGGCGGTCGAGCTGGCCCAGCGGCTGGGGAACGCCGAGATCGTCAACGCCGACTCGATGCAGCTCTATCGCGGCATGGACATCGGCACGGCCAAGCCCACCGAGGCTGAGCGCAGCGTCGTCCCACACCACCTGTTCGACGTGCTCGATGTGACGGAGACGGCGTCCGTCGCCGAGTTCCAGCGGATGGCGCGCGCCACGATCGCCGCGTGCCACGGCAGGGGAGTGACCCCGATCCTGGTGGGCGGTTCGGCGTTGTACGTGCGCGCCGTGCTCGACCGGCTCGACTTCCCGGGCACCGATGCGGCGGTCCGCGACAGGTGGGCCGCCGAGCTCGACTCCCGCGGCGCGGCGGCCTTGCATGCCGAGCTCGAACGACGCGACCCCGCGGCGGCGGCGCAGATCCTGCCGAGCAACGGTCGCCGTATCGTCCGGGCGCTCGAGGTCATCGAGCTCACCGGCGAACCGTTCGCGGCGACAATGCCCGGATTCGAGTCGGTGTACGCCAATGTCACCCTGATCGGCCTCGACGTGCCACGCGACGTGCTCGACGTACGACTCGCCGAGCGCGTCGACGCGATGTGGGCGGCCGGGTTCGTCGACGAGGTGCGGGCCCTGCTGGGTGCGGGGCTGGCCGAGAGCCCGACGGCGTCGCGCGCACTTGGCTACCAGCAGATCCTGGCGTTCCTCCGCGGCGAGATGACCGAGGACCAGGCGCGCGAGGCGACGATCACGGGCACCCGCAAGTTCGCCCGCAGCCAGGACCGCTTCTTCCGCAAGGACCCGCGCATCACGTGGCTCCCGTACGACGCCGACAACCTGGTCGACCAAGCACTCCAACTTTTGAAGGCTTGACGGGGCAACGCACACCGCGTTTGCCCGCTAGGTCTTCAAAAGTTCGGCGACAGCCGACCACGTAGACTGGTCGAATGACGTTTCCATGGTTGAAGGGGCACGGCACCGAGAACGACTTCGTGCTGCTCCCGGACCATGACGGCACGATCCACGGCGAGCTGGAGGGTGCCTTCGTGGCCGCACTCTGTCACCGTGGCCGCGGCATCGGCGCCGACGGTGTGATCCGTGTTGTCCGCTCACAGGCGCTCGGCGAGCAGTCGGCCGGCGAGTGGTTCATGGACTACAAGAACTCCGACGGCTCCGTGAGCGAGATGTGCGGCAACGGCATCCGCGTGTTCGCCCTGCACCTGCGGCAAGAAGGACTCATCGATCCCGAGCAGCCGCTCGTCATCGGCACCCGCGACGGCGACAAGTCGGTCTCCTTCGTCGGCGACGAGATCTCCGTCGACATGGGCACGCCCGAGGTGCGCGGTGTCTCCAAGGTGACGGCTGACGGCCGTACGTGGGAGGCGCAGGACGTACGCACCGGCAACCCGCACGCCGTGGCGTTCGTCGAACGGCTCACCGACGCCGGATCGCTGCTCACCGAGCCTGACTATGACACGGCGACCTACCCCGACGGTGTCAACGTCGAGTTCGTCGTACGCCGGGGTGCCCAGCACGTCGCGATGCGGGTGCACGAGCGTGGCTCCGGCGAGACCCGCTCCTGCGGCACGGGTGCGTGCGCCGTGGCCGCGGCGATCGCGCACATCGACGATGCTGCGCGTCCCGTGACCTACCGCGTGGACGTGCCCGGCGGCACGGTCCACGTCACGTGGAACGCCGACGACCGCCTCATCCTCACCGGTCCGGCCGAGATCGTCGCCCGCGGTGAGATGGAATGGATCGCATGACCGAGCAGCAGGGCCTCGAAGGACTCGAGCTCGAAGAACGCAACTCGCTGCGCCGCATCGATGGGCTGCGCACCGAGCTCGAGGACATCACCGAGGTCGAATACCGCAAGCTCCGCCTCGAGCGGGTCGTCCTGGTCGGCGTGTGGACCGAGGGAACCGCTCTCGACGCCGAGAACTCGCTCGCCGAGCTCAAGCTGCTCGCCGAGACCGCCGGATCCGAGGTGCTTGACGCACTGATCCAGCGACGCCAGAAGCCTGACCCGGCGACCTACATCGGCACCGGCAAGGTCGACGAGCTCCGCGCCGCCGTCGAGTCGACCGGCGCGGACACCGTGATCTGCGACGGGGCACTCGCACCCAGCCAGCTCCGCAACCTGGAGGACCGGATCAAGGTCAAGGTCGTCGACCGTACGGCCCTGATCCTCGACATCTTCGCCCAGCACGCCAAGAGCAAAGAGGGCAAGGCGCAGGTCGAGCTGGCCCAGCTGCAATACCAGACCCAGCGTCTGCGTGGTTGGGGTGGCAACCTCTCCCGCCAGGCAGGTGGCCAGGCCGCCGGCGGTGAGGGCATCGGTGGTCGTGGACCCGGTGAGACCAAGCTCGAGACCGACCGTCGCCGCATCCAGATGAAGATGACCAAGTTGCGCCGCGAGCTCAAGGAGCTCAGCACGGCTCGTGCGACCAAGAAGAAGAGCCGTCAGGCACGCCAGGTTCCCTCGGTGGCGATCGCGGGCTACACCAACGCCGGCAAGTCGAGCCTGCTCAACCGCCTCACCGACGCGGGTGTGCTGGTCGAGGATGCACTGTTTGCGACCCTTGACCCGACGACGCGGCGTACGCAGACCTCCGACGGTCGCGTCTACACGATGTCCGACACGGTCGGCTTCGTACGCAACCTCCCGCACCAGCTCGTCGAGGCGTTCCGCTCGACGCTCGAGGAGGTCGCTGAGGCTGACCTCGTGCTGCACGTCGTCGACGGTGCGCATCTCGATCCCGAGGGCCAGATCCGGTCCGTACGCGAGGTGTTCGCCGATGTCGACGCCGACAAGGTGCCCGAGATCATCGTGATCAACAAGGCCGACGCCGCCGACCCGCTGGTGCTCAAGACGCTGCTGGTCAAGGAGCCGCACGCCGTGGTCGTCAGCGCCAAGACCGGCGAGGGCATCGACGAGCTGCTCAGCGCCATCGAGGCCGACCTCCCGCAGCCCGCGACCCGCGTCGACATCGTGCTGCCGTACGCCCGCGGCGACCTGCTCAACCAGATCCACACACAGGGCGAGATCGAGTCGCTCGACCACGAGGGCGACGGCACCCATGTCGTGGCGCGCGTCCACGGCCACCTGGCTGCCGAGCTCGAGCCCTACACGGTCTAGCGGACGCGCTTCTCATACCGGCGCACCGGCACGACGAACGGGCCGTCGGCGGTCTCCGCCGTGTAGTCGTACGCCCCGCGATCGACCCAGCCGCAGCGCTCGTAGAACCGACGGGCCCGGGCATTGCCCGCGACGACCGCGAGCCAGGCGGTGTCGTGCTGCTCGGCGATGATGCCCTCGCCGTACGTCAGCAGCGCCGCCGCCGCACCCGTGCCGCGCGCTGAGCCGTCGACGTACATCTCCTCGATCTCGTCGGCGCGCACCGTCACGAATCCGATGACGCTGCCGTCGAGCACGCCGACCGTGGTCGTGGCGATGCGTGACGCGACGAGGGCGGCGAAGTGGTCAACCTGACGGTGCGCGTACAGCCCCTGGGGCACGTGGCCCTCGTGTCCGTCGGCCCATCCGCGGTGCCAGGTGTCAGCTATCGCCGCAGCGTCATCGGCCGTCGCGGCCCTCAGCTCAAGTCCCATGACCAGACGCTACCGGTGGACGCCGACGGGCTGACGTCGGCGACGGCGGATAGCCTTCGCCTGTGTCCAAGACTCCCGATGTCCGCGCGGTGCTCCACGCCGCCGTCGAGGCGGTCGGGGGAGAGGAACGCCCGGGCCAGATCGAGATGGCCGAGGCCGTCCAGCACTCGCTCGTCAGCGGCGAGCACCTGCTGGTCCAGGCGGGTACGGGCACCGGCAAGTCGCTGGGCTACCTCGTGCCGAGCCTCCTGCACGGCAAGCGCGTCGTCGTGGCCACCGCGACGCTCAACCTGCAGCATCAGCTCGTCGAACGCGACATCCCCGCGCTCAAGGACGCCGCCCGCAAGACCATGGGGGAGGTGCCGCACCACGCCGTCGTCAAGGGACGCAGCAACTACGCCTGCCTGCACCGCGTACGCGAAGGTGCACCCGACGACCAGGGCACGCTCGTCGACGTACCCGAGGGTTCGCTGGGTGCTGAGGTCGTGGAGCTCCGTGAATGGGCGGAGGAGCAGGCCGCTGCGGGCCACAGCGGCGACAAGGACTCCGCGCCGTCCCACACCGAACGAGCCTGGCGGCAGGTCAGCGTCAACCACCGTGAGTGCCTCGGGGCTGCCAGGTGCGCCCACGCCCAGGAGTGCTTCGCCGAGCTGGCCCGCGAGGACGCCCAGGAGGCCCAGCTGATCGTCACCAACCACGCGCTGCTTGCGATCGACGCGATCGACGGCGTGCCGATGCTGCCGGAGTACGCCGCCGTGATCGTCGACGAGGCTCATGAGCTGGCGGCGCGGGTCACCCAGGCGTCGACCGACGAGCTCGACGCCGCCATGATCGAGCGTGCTGCCCGGCGAGCCCGTGCGCAGGCTGATGGCTCAAGCGTCGACGACCTCGCCGATGCTTCCGACGCGCTCAACGACGTTCTCGTCCGCATGGACGAGGGACGCATCGACACCGTCGAAGAGTCGCTGCAGGACGTGCTTGCCCTCGTACGTGACTCCGCCCGTGCCACGTTGTCCGACTTCCCCAAGGAGGACGGCAAGTCCGAGCCCGACGCCGCCCGACAGCAGGCGCGCGGGATGGTCGACGACATCCGCAAGATCGCCGATCGCATGGCCTCGAAGGGTGACACCGAGGTGCTCTGGATGAGCGCAGGTCAGCGCGAGAAGCAGCTCCACATCGCACCGATCGACGTGTCCGCGAGCCTGCGCGAGAAGCTCTTCGCCGACAAGACCGTCGTGCTGACGAGTGCCACCCTCAAGCTCGGCGGTGGCTTCGATCCGGTTGCCCGGTCGCTGGGACTCGAACCCGGCGACGAGTCGTGGAGCTCCCTCGACGTGGGCTCGCCGTTCGACTACCAGAAGCAGGGCATGCTCTACGTCGCCAAGGACCTCCCGCTGCCGGGCCGCGATGGCCTGGAGGAGACGCAGCTCGCGGAGATCACGGCGCTCGTCGAGGCGGCCGGTGGCCGTACGCTCGGGCTCTTCTCCTCACGCCGTGCCGCCGAGCGTGCCGCCGAGGTCGTACGCGAACGCCTCCCTGACATCGACATCTGGTGCCAGGGTGATGCCCAGCTTCCGGAGCTGGCACGGCGCTTCGCGGAGACTCCGAGCACCTGCTTGTTCGGCACCCTGAGCCTCTGGCAGGGCGTCGACCTGCCGGGCGACACGTGCCAGCTGGTGATCATCGACCGCATCCCGTTCCCGCGACCCGACGACCCGCTGATGAGTGCGCGCCAGCGACTCGTCGAGAAGCGCGGCGGCAACGGGTTCATGAGCGTCGCCGCCAACCACGCGGCGCTGCTGCTGGCGCAGGGGACCGGCCGACTCATCCGCCGGGCCACCGACAAGGGTGTGGTCGCGATCCTCGACCCGCGCATCGTCACGGCCCGCTACGGATCATTCCTTGCGGCGTCCCTGCCGGACATGTGGCGCACGACCGATCGCGATGTGGCGCTGGCCGCACTGCGCCGTCTGGACGCGGCCGCGGATGCAGCCCAGGCCCGCTGACTTTGGTAGCCTGTGCCAGACCCTTTTCGCCCAACGCTCTCGGGGAACTCCTTCATGACCTCACGTTTCTCCCGCCTGTCCGTGCTCGCGTGCATCACGGCGCTCGCAGGAGGCCTCCTCGTGGCGTCGCCCGCGGCCCAGGCCGCAACCGGCGGGGTCTCCGTCACGACGTCGAAGGTCGCCCAGTTCGCCGCCCCTGACCTGCGCACGGCCGTCCCGGTCAAGTGCACCGCCACGGCCACCTGCACCGGCGTCGTGCGCTGGTACAACGGCGCCACGGTCATCAGCACGCCGCTCTACTACTCGGTCGCCAAGGGCACCACGGCGTACGTGTGGACGAAGCTCAACGCGGCATACTCCGGTTCCTACACCATCAAGTTTGCCGAGACCGGACCTGACACGGGCTCCTACACCAAGACGATGACCATTGAGCCGCGCAAGTACTCCACGCCTGTGGGCGGCACGATTTCCGGCCCGGTCGGCGGAATCACCGACATGAAGGTCAGCCGCTGGGGATTCAAGTACGGCGTGATCACCAGGCTCGACTCGAAGGCCATTGCCTTCAACGGTTCAACGCCCTACTCGTTCGACGTCCCGCTTGGCACCAACAACACGGCCACCATCGACTACCGCTTCAGCATCAGCGCCAAGGTCAACGGTGTCACGCGTGAGTGGTACTGGCGTGGCAGCCCGACTGGCACGACCTACTCGGCCACCAAGACCCAGCACCACGCCAGCCCGGTCAAGGACGTCAACGGTCACTACAACTTCACGTTCGGCACGATCTCGGGCGGCGTCAGCGGTCCCGGCGCCTCGACCGCCAAGGTTCGGGTCATCGGTACTCCTGCTGTCATGCCGACGACCCAGACCGGTCGCAAGGACCTCGACGAGCCCTATTGCGGCGACGAGTACGGCACGGCCACCGGCAGCAGCTTCTCAATCCCGTTCATTCCGGTCAGCACTACTTCGTCCGATCCGCGCTACATCGTGGGCGTCATCCCCGACCCGGACGTTGCCGTTCCGGCCTGGAATGACTCGAAGGCCCCCGACAAGTACGGCAGCTGCCTCGCGGCCCGCAACTACTCCGACTCGAGCACGTCCGGACTGCTCAGCTTTGGCGGCGGCAACACACTGACCGGTGTCAACACGACGCTCACCACCGGCGAGACCGTTCACGGCGTCGTGACATTCCGCGGGTTTGGTGATCGTTTCACCGACCGCAAGCTCGACATCCGCCCCTACGTCCCGCACGGCGGCATCCTCAATCTCCCCATCGTCAAGCGGAGCGACGTCACGGGTGTCGTCAAGGTGGGCAGCGACAGAGCAGGCACCTACAGCATCGACAAGCTGCCGCCCGGAAAGTACTGGGTCTCCGCGGGCCGCCAACAGTCCTGCTCGTTCTGGTACCCGAGCTACTACTCCAACAACCTGACCTACCTCAGCGGTGAAGCCGACCGCGAGACCGAGATCTGGAAGTCGTTCAGTCGGCTCTCCTATCTTTCGGGCAAGTACTACAGCCCGGACGCCTCCGACAACCCGGTACCTGGGCAGATCTACGTCGACGGCCTTGAGGGCATCGCCTACGACCATGGTGCTCGCTACCAGAACGGCGGCGGCCTCTACTACGGCTCCCAGGCCCAGAACGGCTCGCCGGGTGGCGGCTACGCCGGCTGGATGTACCGCGACGTTTGCGTGACCGAAGGTGCCGGCGCCTACAAGTTGATTGACACCGAGAACCCCGCGATCAACGGCAACCTGCTCGACCTCAAGGGCGCCACGATCTCCGGCAAGGTCGACCGCGACGGCTCCAAGACCAACAAGGAGATGATGGTCACGGCGGTCTCGACGCAGGGCATCCTCGTCCAGCGTTCGGCCTACACCAGCAGCAGCGGCTCGTTCACGATCCGTGGTCTCGAGTCGGGCAACTACCGCATCATCGTCAACACCGACTCGTGGCGCGGTCTCGGCCGCAGCCACTCCGGCGTGCAGACCAAGCGCGTCACCCGTGGCGGCAGCTACAGCGTCGGCACGTTGTACGCACACTTCTGATCGGCGCCGGCCTCACCCGTGACTGTTCTCATCACCGGCGGGGCCGGCTACATCGGTTCGCACATCGTGCGGGCGTTTCGATCAGCCGGCCTCGACTGCCTCGTCGTCGACGACTTCTCCAGCGGTCACCGTGAGTTCGTCCCCGATGACGTGATCCTGGTCGACTCGTCGATCCTCGAGACCAAGATTCTCGCCAAGGCGATGGTGGAGCACGAGGTCGATGCGGTCGTCCACCTCGCGGGGTTCAAGTACGCCGGTGTCTCCGTGCACCGCCCGCTCCACACGTACGAGCAGAACGTGCAGGGCACCGTGAGCCTCCTGCAGGCGATGCACGAGGCCGACGTCGACAAGATCGTGTTCTCGTCGAGCGCCGCGGTCTACGGCACGCCCGACGTCGACATCGTGACGGAGCAGACTCCCACGGCGCCCGAGTCGCCTTACGGCGAGACCAAGCTCATCGGCGAGTGGCTGATGAGCTCGACCGCCAAGGCGCACCCGCTGCACCACACGTCGCTGCGCTACTTCAACGTCGTCGGCTCGGCGACGCCGGAGCTCTACGACTCGAGCCCGCACAACCTCTTCCCGCTGGTCATCGAGGCACTGCTCGAGGGTCGTACGCCGCGCATCAACGGCGACGACTACCCGACACCCGACGGCACCTGCGTACGCGACTACATCCATGTCGCCGATCTCGCTGACGCCCACGTGGTCGCCGCGCAGAAGCTGCTGGCGGGCACTGACCTGGAGCCGGTCTACAACCTCGGCAGCGGTGACGGTGTCTCCGTGCGCGAGATCATGACCGCGGTCGCCGAAGCCACCGGCATTGCGTTCGAACCCGAGGTCGGCCCGCGCCGTGAGGGCGATCCGGCCCGAATCGTCGCTTCAGGCGAGCTGGCCGCGCGTGATCTCGGCTGGGCGATGCGTCACACGGTCGCCGACATGGTCAGCAGCGCCTGGCAAGCCCGCTCCTTAGCGGGCGGGTGAGTTAGACCCGGCGGAGGACTGTCGTGACGATGCCGAGGATCGTGGCGTGGTCGCCGTCGATGGGGGAGTAGGCCTCGTTGTGCGGCAGCAACCACACGTGGCCGTCCTTGCGCTGGAACGTCTTGACCGTGGCCTCGCCGTCGAGCATCGCTGCGACGATGTCGCCGTTGTTGGCGGTCTGCTCCTGGCGTACGACGACATAGTCGCCGTTGCAGATCGCGGCGTCGATCATCGAGTCGCCCACGACCTGGAGCATGAACAGCGTGCCCTCGCCGACCAGTGACTTGGGCAGCGGGAAGATCTCTTCGACCTGCTCCGTCGCCAGGATCGGACCACCCGCGGCGATGCGACCGACCATCGGGACGTTGACAGGTGCCGGCATGGCGTCGCCGATGCCGGTCTCGTCGAACGTCGCCTCGGCTGCCGAACCCATCGAGCGGCGTGCCGCCATGACGTCGGGCAGGAAGATCTCGAGTGCCCGGGGACGGTTGGGGTCGCGCTTGACGTAGCCGAGGCCCTCGAGCGTACGAAGCTGGTGTGCGACGGACGAGGTGCTCGTCAGGCCGACCGCAGCACCGATCTCGCGCATGCTCGGCGGATAGCCGCGCTTGGCGATCTCTTCGTGCAGGAACTCCAGCACCTTGCGCTGTCGGGCGGTGAGCCCGGTGGAGTCGGCGGGGCCGTCCGGGAGCTCGGTGACTTCGGCTGTGCGATCGTCGCTCATGCAGGGAGCCTAACCCCGAACACCTGTTCAATTCAAACACCTGTTCGATAGCGTGTCGCCGTACGCTGAGGTCATGAGCTATCTCGTCGTGGGCACGAAGTCGGGCACTGCATGGGACGTTGAGGTCAGGGGAGTGGGTACGACGACATCGCCCGACCTCAACGGCGTCGAGGCTGCGGCGCGGGCTCTGCTGGCGGCCGAGGGCAAGACCGACTCGGCGACGGTCGACCTGCAGCTGCTCCTGCCGGACTTCGAGGCAGACCTCAGCGAGGAGCGTGTGCCACACGGCAACCGTCCCAACATCGAGCTCATCAGCGGTCTGATCCTGCTCGCCGTCGTCGTCGGTGCGGTTGCCTTCGTCCTAGGCCGCGTCCTCTAGCTCGGGGTTCACCCGGCCTTCCTCGAGGGCTTCGACGGTGGCACCGAGCAGCAGCGCGTACAGGCCGATCCAGAGCCACAGCAGCAGCACGACGACGCCGGCGAGCGCACCGTACGTCTTGCCGTAGCTGCCGAAGTTGTCGACGTACACCGAGAACCCGACCGACACGAGGATCCAGAGTGCGCTGGCGACGAGGACGCCCCTGCTGATGAGGTGGCCGTGCTCCCCGCGGCGGTCGGGAGCGATCCGGAACAACACGCCGATCGCCACGACGATCGCGCCGGTGAGCAACACCCAGCGCAGGCCGCCGAGCCAGGCGGAGTCGACCACCGCCGGCACGACCGCGACCAGGGTCACGACGAGCGCGAAGAACACGATCGCGGCGAGGGTGAGGCCCAGGGCCTTGGCCTTCCGCTCGATGACGTTGTGACGGTCGCGATGTCCGAACATCAGGTTGATCGCGGTGACCAGGTTGCCGACACCGCCCGAGGCGCCGTACACCGCGAGCGCGACGGCGATGACGAGGCCCACGCCCAGCGAGCCGGACGACGTCGACGTGAGCGAGTCGAGCTGCCCGTTGACGACCGACGCAGCGTCCGAGGGAAGCGCGTCGGCGATGTCCTCCGACTGCCTCTGCACCGTCTCCGGGCTGGCGACGAGCCCGTACAACGTCACCGCGGCGATCATCGCGGGAAACAGCGAGAGGAACGCATAGAAGGCGACGCCGGCGGCGAGCAGGGGAGCCTGTCGGGCGGAGGCCTGCTTCCATGCGGCGACGACGTGCTGACGAAAAGTGGTCACGGCTCGACGTTAGTGCGGGCGCGGCGTGCCCGCCTGTCGAACAAACTTTGTCTGCGATGACAGGGAAAACACGGGCTGTTCGAAATTCTGTTCGACAAATGCGTGCTTTTGTCGGACACCTCCTCTAGTGTCGTACATGTGTTCGATCGAACGCCTGTTCGCACCACTCGAATGACATCGAAGAGCAGGGTTCGCTCGAACGCACCAAGTCAAAACACACCGTCTCACTTCCCCCACGGAGGCACCCCATGAGCAGCATCGCATTCGATCACAGCCCGAGCCGCACGGCCGTACGACCGCCGCGCCACCTAGTCGCCGTTCCCGACCTGCCGACCCCGCCGGCCCTGCGCCTGACGCGCCGCGGCAAGGCGTTCGTCCTGGGTGTCTCGATCGCGATCATCGCGGTTCTCGTGGTGCTGTTCGGCTCGTCGTCCCTCGCGGGCGACACCCCCGGCGTCGCACCCCAGACCACCACGGTCACGGTCCTGCCGGGTCACACCCTCTGGGAGATCGCCGCTGACGCCAACCCCAACGGAGACATCCGTTCGACCGTCGACGACATCCTGCGCCTCAACTCCCTCCCCAACGCCTCCGCCCTGCAGATGGGATCGGAGATCGCGGTGCCGGTCTACCACTAGACGCACCACACAGAAGTCCGCGGCAGCTGCTGGGAATGGGGGTCCCCCCACGACCGTGCGAATCCTGGGAAGAGGTTCGCAAGCTCCCCAATAGGGGGCAGCTGACCGCGGTCTTCTGCGTTCGCACCCATCCGGCCCCTGGCTGTGAGGAACGAGCAGCGTGAGCGGAGCGCCAACCGTCAGGTCACCGATGAACGGGGTGGGAGGATGGACGCATGAGGATCCATGTCATTGCTGACGTCGTCGACTCCGACGGCGGCTACGTCGTCGAACGGCTCGAGCAGCGCGGCGGTGAGATCGTGCTGCTCGATCGTGACGCACTGCCGGCCTACGCGCGAGGCGCAGACCTGATCCTGCTGCTGGGCTCCGACCGTTCGGCGCACGAGCCCAAGTGGGTCGGCGTCGTGGAGGCGGAGTCGGCGTTCGTACGCGCAGCGCTGCGTGACGGCACGCCCGTGATCGGCATCTGCTACGGCGCTCAGCTGATGGCTCGGGCGCTCGGCGGTACGTCGTGGCGCGCCGACGCGGCCGAGGTCGGCTGGCAGCGCATCGACACGACCGACCCCGTGCTATGCCCTGAAGGACCGTGGGCGCAGCTGCACAGTGACGTGTTCGCGCCGCCGCCCACGGCTCGTGTGCTCGGCACGTCGTGGCGCGGCACCCAGTGCTTCATCGACGACTCGCTGGGCACCCGGGCGATCGCGTGGCAGTTCCACCCCGAGGTGACGCCGACGACGTACGAGCGCTGGGTCAACGAGGGCTACTACGGCGACGGGGGAGTCGACGAGAAGGACCTGATCCGCCAGGCGTACGACAACGCCGCACGCAGTCGCATCGCCGCCCACGAGCTCACCGACGCGGCGCTGACGTTCCTGGGCGTCGACGCGTGAAGCGTCCCAGCGGATTTGCGTGGGTCGTCCGTGGCAAGGAGGTCGTCATCTCCCACCATGGGCGTGAGGCGACGGTTCTGCGCGGCGCGAAGGCGATCACGTTCGTGCAGGATGCCGAGTCCGGCGACGAACAGCTGCTGATGGCGCGCCTGACCGGCAACTACAAGCACGGCAACGAGCGCCGCCGCTAGCCATCCGCTCAACCGCTGTGGGGCGACTCCAGACACAGCAAGGCCAGCGGGTTACCCGAGGTGCCCGCTGGCCTTGGTCTGTGCAGGGGGTTTTTAGAAGACGATCGACCCGGCGATGCCGACGTAGATCTCCGCGCCGACCTTGAGTCCGCTTCGCGGCTTCAGCAGCGTGACGTGGAGTGCGGTCACGGTGTTGGCGCGGGCGTCCTTGGCCTGCTCGTTGATCACGATCCGGGCGACGCCCGGAACCTCGATCACGGTGTTGGGCTTGAAGTCCAGCGTGAGGATCTTCTTGCCGTTGATGTAGAGCCCCACGATGTCGGTGTGCGGCGTCTGGGCACGGTCACCGTTCGCGAACTTCTCCGACTTCGCCGACACCTTGACGGCATCAGCCTTGATCAGGCCGTTGAGGATGTTGACCTTGCCGATGTTGTTGGTGTGCGTGATCTCGGCTGCTGTCGGCGAGGTGACGCCGTTCGCGGTCGAGGAGACAGCGGCCAGGCTGAGGATCATCGGGACGTTGACCGCAGCCGTGCTGTTGGTCAGGTCGTAGCCGAACGTTCCACCCGGGGGAGTGGCGACGTACGCGGTGGGACCGGTCACGGCCGTGACGGTGTCACCGGCGTTGATCGTCGCGTACGTGCCGCGGGCATAACCGCCGAGGCCGAGGTTGCCGGTGCTGGGTCCACGCGGGGCCAGGATGGCCGACGTCGGGTTGACGACGATCGTGGTGCCGGCCGGTGAGCCCGCGTACGCCTTGAGCAGCGTGACCTTGAGCGCCGAACCGGTGACGGTGACGCTCGGGCCCTGGATGTCGACCTTCTGCTCGTTGAGGACGATCTCAGCGACGCCGTAGATCTTGACGCCGAAGTTGTTGCTCGGGTTGGCGCCGATCTTCTTGCCGTTGATGATCAGGCCGAGGATCTCCGAGCTGCTCTTGCCGCTGAGGGCGACACCGTCACGCTTGGCCTGGGTGACCGTCTTGATCGCGTCGAGCTTGATCAGGCCGTTGAGGAGCGTGGCCTTGCCGGTCTCGGCGTTGGCGGTCGTGGTGGTGACGTCGCCTTCCTTGGTCGCGTTGACCTCGGTCTTGACGGCGTCCACGGTTGCGAGGCCGCCGACCTTGGCGCTGGCGATCGTGTTGGAGTTGGAGTTGGGGTAGACCTCGCCGGAGATGCCGGACTGGGACGTGAGGTCGGACACGACGGTGCCGTTGAGGGCGTTGGCGTACGTTCCTCCGGCCTTGGTGTTGTATGCGTACGGCGTGGTCGGGTCAGGCTCGGCCGCGTTGGCGACCGTGGTCAGCGTGAGAGTCGTTGCCAGCGCGGTCAGCGTGGCTGCCACTGCTGCAAGGGGGCGACGGGACATGGTGAGCTCCGGATGGTCGTTTGCCACTGGCGTTCGAGGGAATGTGTCCAGCTGGCGCTAGTGAGATCAACGAAAGTTCAAGCAGATCGTCACGTGTCGCAACGAATATGGCTCTTTCGAACCATGCGACACGCCGCGTTCTCGACGGCCGAAAGCGCCCTGACCTGCTGCTTTGTCCGCACGCAGAAAAAGTGTCACACGCGTCGTGGATGGTGTTGCACGGTCCACACCTGCGGCGTACAGTGGCACTAGATCTAGTAGTTACACCGATGTTGTTCGTCCACATCTAGTTCCACAGGCGTGGATGGGTTACACACCGAATACCAGGAAATCCACAACGGTTTCCACAATGTTCTCCCCAGTCCGGGAGGGCATACACGACTCGGATAGCCCTTTGTATGGGAAAGGAGCACGCGATGCATTGTCCGTTCTGCAAGAACACCGACACCAAGGTCCTGGACAGCCGTGTCGCTGACGAAGGTGGAGCCATCCGCCGGCGTCGTTCGTGCTCTGAGTGCAACAAGCGCTTCACCACGATCGAGCAGATGCAGCTCACCGTCGTGAAGCGTTCTGGAGCCACCGAGCCCTTCCTCCGTGACAAGGCGATCGCCGGAGTCCGCAAGGCCTGCAAGGGCCGCCCGGTCTCCGATGACGACTTGGCGCGACTCGGCCAGCAGGTCGAGGACACCCTCCGCGATTCGGGATGCGCTGAAGTGCCGGCCCACGAAGTCGGCCTCGCCATCCTCGAACCGCTCAAGAGCCTCGACGAGGTCGCCTACCTGCGATTCGCGAGCGTCTACAAGGCGTTCGAGTCCGCAGACGACTTCGCCGCCGAGATCGCCAGCATCATGTCGGCCACGGCCGATGGCGAGCTCGCCGAAGAGACCGCGCAACGCCGCAAGACCTAGACATTTCGCCGGCCAGGCCTGCGAGACAGCAACACCCACACACCTCCCCACCGCACACGCAGATTTAGGAGCATTCCCATGACGGAGACGGTCAACGGACCCACCGGGTCCTCGCGCAAGACTTCAAGCAAGAGCAAAGGCGCCGGCCTGAAGATCGAGCGTGTCTACACGACCGAAGGCGTCCACCCCTACGACGAGGTCACCTGGGAACGCCGCGACGTCGTGCAGACCAACTGGAAGACCGGCGAAAACGTCTTCGAGCAGCGTGGTGTGGAGTTCCCCGACTTCTGGAGCGTCAACGCCTCCACGATCGTCACCACCAAGTACTTCCGTGGCGCGATCGGCTCGCCGGAGCGCGAGCAGAGCCTCCGCCAGCTCCTCGACCGTGTCGTCCTGACCTACACGCAGGCCGGCCGCGACAACGGCTACTTCGCCGACGAGCAGCAGGCGACGATCTTCGAGCACGAGCTGACGCACATGCTCCTGCACCAGGTCTTCAGCTTCAACAGCCCGGTGTGGTTCAACGTCGGCACCACGAGCCCCCAGCAGGTCTCCGCCTGCTTCATCCTTGCGGTGGATGACTCGATGGACTCGATCCTCAACTGGTACCGCGAAGAGGGAATGATCTTCAAGGGCGGCTCGGGAGCCGGCCTCAACCTCTCGCGCATCCGTTCCTCCAAGGAGCTGCTGAAGTCCTCCGGCGGTACGGCATCCGGTCCCGTCTCCTTCATGCGCGGCGCTGACGCGTCGGCCGGCACCATCAAGTCCGGTGGCGCCACGCGTCGTGCGGCCAAGATGGTCGTGCTCGACGTCGATCACCCCGACATCGAGGAGTTCATCCACACCAAGGAGCGCGAGGAGGACAAGATCCGCGTCCTCCGCGATGCCGGCTACGACATGGATCTCGGCGGCGCCGACATCACGTCGGTCCAATACCAGAACGCCAACAACTCGATCCGCGTCAACGACGAGTTCATGCAGGCCGTCGAGCGCGGCACCGAGTTCGGGCTGCGCGCTCGTACGAACGGTGAGGTCATCGAGACCGTCGACGCCCGCAAGCTGTGGGGCGACATCGCCCAGGCCGCGTGGGCCTGCGCCGATCCCGGCATCCAGTACGACGGCGTGATCAACGACTGGCACACCTCGCCCGAGGCCGGCCGCATCACGGCGTCCAACCCGTGCTCCGAATACATGCACCTCGACAACTCGAGCTGCAACCTCGCCTCGCTCAACCTGCTGAAGTTCCTCAAGGACGACGGCTCGTTCGACACCACGACGTTCGTCAAGGCCGTCGAGTTCATCATCACCGCGATGGACATCTCGATCTGCTTCGCCGACTTCCCGACCGAGGCGATCGGTGACACCACGCGTGCCTACCGCCAGCTCGGCATCGGTTTTGCCAACCTCGGCGCGCTGCTCATGGCGTCGGGCCTGGCGTACGACTCCGACGGTGGCCGCGCTCTCGCTGCCTCGATCACCTCGCTGATGACCGGTACGTCCTACCGTCGCTCCGCCGAGGTCGCCGGTGTCGTCGGACCGTACGACGGCTTCGCGCTCAACGCCTCGGCGCACGAGCGGGTCATGCGCAAGCACCAGGCCGCCAACGACGAGATCCGCACGCTGCACGCGATCGACATCGCGGTGCACCGTGAGGCCGCCAAGCAGTGGAAGCTCAACCTCGAGATCGGCCAGAAGAACGGTTGGCGCAACAGCCAGGCGTCGGTGCTCGCGCCGACCGGCACGATCGGCTTCATGATGGACTGCGACACGACCGGCATCGAGCCGGACTTCTCGCTGGTCAAGTTCAAGAAGCTGGTCGGTGGCGGTTCGATGCAGATCGTCAACCAGACGATCCCGGCAGCGCTCAAGAAGCTCGGCTACGCCGGCGAGACGATCGAGGCGATCGTCGAGTTCATCGGCGAAAACGGTCACGTCGTCGACGCGCCGGGTCTCAAGACCGAGCACTACTCGATCTTCGACACCGCCATGGGCCAGCGCTCCATCGCTCCGATGGGCCACGTGCACATGATGGCCGCGTGCCAGCCGTTCCTGTCGGGTGCCATCTCCAAGACGGTCAACCTGCCGGAGTCGGCCACGGTCGAAGAGATCCAGGATGTCTACTTCCAGGGTTGGAAGCTCGGCCTGAAGGCGCTCGCGGTCTACCGCGACAACTGCAAGGTCGGCCAGCCGCTCTCGGACGGCAAGGAGGCCAAGTCCTCCGGTTCGACCGAGGCTGAGGTCAAGACGGTCATCGTCGAGAAGCCGATCCGTCGCAAGATGCCCAAGTCGCGTCAGTCGATCACGACGTCGTTCTCCGTGGGTGGCGCCGAGGGTTACATGACCTCGGGTGCTCACGAGGATGGTCAGCTCGGCGAGATCTTCATGAAGCTCGGCAAGCAGGGCTCGACCCTCGCCGGCATGATGGACGCCTTCTCGATCGCGATCAGCATCTCGCTGCAGTACGGCGTGCCGCTGGAGACCTTCGTGCAGAAGTTCACCAACATGAAGTTCGAGCCGGCCGGTCTGACCGATGACCCGGATGTCCGTATGAGCCAGTCGATCATGGACTACACGTTCCGTCGCCTGGCCCTCGACTACCTGGACTTCGACACCCGCTCGGCCCTGGGCATCCACTCGGCCGATGAGCGCCAGCGCTACCTCGACACGGGCTCCCACCAGCCCATCAGCGCTGGCAGCACAGCCGCCGAGCTGATCGAGGACGATTCGCCCGCCAGGGAGCGAAGCGACCGTGAGGCCGAAGGCCGAGGCGAGGCAACAGAAGCACCCAAGGTGACCGAGGCAGCAGCCGAAGTTGTCGCCGAGGCAGCGAAGCCCGCACCCCAGACGGCCCACACGAGCGCTGAGCTCCTGGAAGTCATCACCGGCTCCGCAGTCGACTCGCCGCTCTGCATGACCTGCGGAACCAAGATGCGTCCCGCCGGCTCCTGCCACGTCTGCGAAGGCTGCGGCAGCACCAGCGGCTGCAGCTGATCATTGCCGAACCTAGACCGGAGGCTGGCCCAGGGCCGCCCTCCGGTCTAGTTGTCGGCTCGGACGTTTGCCGGCGAGTAGTGTCCGACAATGACAGTTGGAGACATTGCAACTTGGGTTGGATCAATCGCAACAGTGTGCGCATTGGGGTTTGCTGGATGGCAGCTTCGTTCCTCCAGGCGAGCAGAGTTGGCTGTCAGGCAGGCAGAGATAAAAGGGGTCGCAGTCGAGTGGCGAGCGACCGTGGTGCCCCGCGTGCCCGACCCGGACGGTTCCGGAATGTGGGTGTACGAGATAACCGTCAACAATCCTGGCCGACTTCCAATCACATACGTTGAGGTCGAGGTGACATTTCCAGTGGATGTGAGGCGGCATCACCACGACGGTCACGTGGGTCGCCCGGTGAGGAGCTTCACTCTGAGCGCACCGGTCGTGGTGGCCGGTGGAAATCGGCCGTGGAAGCGAAGGCTCTATATTCCTTTTGAATCCCGGAACGAGCTGAAGCGCACGACGGCTGTTGTCACCTTTCAAGTGGCGGACGGCGGTCGTTACTCCAATAGGTGGCCGCGATAGCAGAGTGAATATGTCGATGGGGTGAAGACCGGACTCAGAAGCCCGACCTATGCGAGGCTTTCGCTATGAGCGCTAAGAATCGTCTCCGGATCTGGGTCGTCGAAGCCTTGGACGCTCTCGGAGGTTCGGCCCATCTCGTCGAGGTGTCCCGGACGATCTGGGAGCAACATGAAGCTGATCTGCGGGCATCCGGAAACCTGTTCTTCACTTGGCAGTATGACGTCCGCTGGGCGGCTCAGACTCTTCGAGACAAGGGAGTGCTTACGAGCATGGCAGGCGACCGTTCAGGCGTGTGGTCCCTTGTGAGGCCCGCTATAGGTGCGCCCTCCGTGGGCGGCACTGATTGGTCAGGTGCGGAGATCGAGCGGGTTGTAAGCACGTACATGGGAATGCTCGGCGCAGAGATGAAATCTGAGCCCTACGTAAAAGCCGTAGCCATTCGCTCCGTGAGCGACAGTACCGGTCGGAGTCGCGGGTCAGTCGAGTTCAAATTCGCGAATATATCGGCAGTTCTGGACGAGATGGGACTCCGATTCGTTGCGGGTTACAAGCCCCGACCGAACTATCAGGCGCAGTTGCGAGCCGGGGTAGCCGATTTTGTGAGGCGTGAATCGATGACGGCATTCGGAGATGGCCTTCTGCTGGTCGATCGTTGACGAGCTGCACTCCGGCAGTCTCCTCTCGAATGATTCGTCAAAGGTCGCGAGACACCCTGCCGGAGCTCGAATTGCGCCACGCACTTCATGGCATGGGCTATCGGTATCGTGTGAACTTTCCTGTTCCAGGCATGCCACGACGATCCATAGATGTCGCGTTCACGCGTTCCAAGGTGGCGGTCTTCGTCGACGGATGCTTTTGGCACGGATGCCCAGTTCACGCAACTTGGCCAAAGACGAACGCAGATTGGTGGAAACGCAAGATCTTACGGAACCGTGCGCGGGACTCTGAGACTTCCGAGCTGCTTCGCTCGCAGGGATGGACCGTTGTGCGAATTTGGGAGCACGTTCAGGTGAGCGCCGCAGTGCAGGTGATCGAATCGATAATCGATGCGCCGGCGCGTCGAATCAGGAGCTGAAAAGACTCCGCTTAGACTCGGGCTTATGCCGCTCCAACTCAGCATGATCGACCTGTTTGCTGGTTGCGGTGGTCTCACGGCCGGCTTCACGGCGACTGGACGGGTCGACCCGATCGCAGCGGTTGAGCTTGATGAAGATGCAGCAGCTACCTACGCTCAGAACTTTGGCGAACACGTCTACGTCGGTGATATTGCCGAATGGGTCGCTGGCGATTTGCCAGCAGCGGACATCATCGTTGGAGGCCCGCCTTGTCAAGGCTTTTCTCAGCTCGGGAAGAAGGATCCTAACGATCCAAGAAGCATCATGTGGTCGCACTACGTCGAGGCATTGATCAAGGTGAGACCGCGATACTTCGTGCTTGAAAATGTTCCCCAGTTCCTCAAGGCTCCTCAGTTCCTTGAATTCTCCGCTGAATTTCGGCGCGGTGGGCGGCTCGAGGACTACAAGATTGAAGTGTTCAAGGTCAACGCAGCCGACTACGGTGCCGCGCAGAACAGACGTCGAGCCGTCGTCGTTGGGTCGCCTCGCGCGTCCGCAAACGTCCGTCTAGAAGGACTCGTCGGTGCGCCGATATCGGTCGCTTCAGCGTGGAGGGACATGCCGACTACTGTGACCGAAACTGATCTGCCGACCAGCTCAACAGTATTGAACGGACGCATTGTCCCTGGGCCATTCAAACTCCAGGACATTCATGTCACCAGGCGCCCGACACAGTTGTCGAGATCGCGGTACGCGGCAATTCCGGTGGGAGGTGACAGGCGTGACTTGCCGGATGACCTGAAGGCACCATGCTGGATCAAGCACACATCTGGCTCTGCCGATGTCATGGGTCGCCTACATGCGGATCGTCCAAGCGTCACAATCCGGACGGAGTTCTATAAGCCTGAGAAGGGGCGCTACCTTCATCCCACGGCAAATCGCCCCATTACTCACGCAGAAGCCGCCCTGATTCAAGGCTTCGACGAAAAGTTCGGCTGGTGTGGAACCAAGGTTTCAATAGCCAAGCAGATTGGGAATGCGGTCCCGCCGCCCCTAGCGAGCGCAATTGCCCTTGCTCTGCTCGCACACCACGACGGTGGTTGAGGAATCGGCAGACTTACTTAGGTCTAGGTCTGAAGCTATTGGCTGGCCTGGCCGCCCGTCTCACCTCGCCAAGAACGCCGTCGAACAGTCCGGGAATGCCGCGACCGCCGAGCACAAGCTGACGGTCGAGCAGTCGATTGCCACACTCACATGACGTTTCGCTTACTAGAGCGCAGCCGTGGCACGCGGAAAGATTGAGGCTCGAGGACCCCTGGTGGTCGCTTTCGATGCAAACTGGGTCGTTTGAGCAGACGTCGGCTTCGTCCAAGGCTGCCACTAGAAGTGGGATCAACTTGCCGGGGTGGCCCAGACGCACGAGGCCACCGAGGGTGCCCTGTGCATCGCCAGCGGCGGTGTAGATGAGAATGCCCGCGGTCTTGTCAGCACGTTCGCTGTTCGCGTAGATGCGCTCCTGAAGCGATGCCGACGAGTACCCGCTTTCGAAGGCGAGTCTCCTCATTAGGAAATGCGACAGCGTGTGCAGCGCGATGAACCTCGGCTCAGGTACATCGAGCCGCTGAGCCCACGGTAACTCGCGACGCCGTTCGATCAAAATCTCCGCTCGAGCCTGCACCTCCGGGAGGTCCTCCCAGGCCGCAACTTGGCCTTCGTCAATGCGAAGAAAAATCCCTTCACCGAACATTTCGATTGCCGGGTAGGTGGGTTGGCGTTGATCGAGGCCGAGGTCGGCCCTCACCAGATCTGAGTCTGCGTCGTGTCGCCTAAACCCGAGTAGGGCACGTACCTCTCGCACCTTTCGCACCTGACCGACGCCGGCAATCAAGTCGGTGAGAGAGCGCGGCCACTCGGCTCTTTCGTTGACCGCAACACCATCGACGACGAAGTTTGTAACCGAGTCGTCGCGCCCTGACTGAAGTTTCTTCGCGAACGCCGACCACTCGCCGTCCTTCAATCCGAGCAACGGAGTGTCGTCCAAGTCAACATGCTGGGTGCCGACCGCCAAGACTTGATCCACGGTCATCCCAACGTCTCTTGCGATCCACTCTGCGATCATGTGCGCCTGCGGCCCACCGTTGTCGGCCACCATGCGATCAAAGTTGGGGTCGATGCGAACTCGATCGGCGAGCTCGACCGAATCTGGTCGCTCTTCAGGAATGTCAAGTGCAGACAGTCTCTCGGCTATGTAGTTGCCGGTCGCTCCTCGCTGAACTGCTAGAAGTTCATGCTCACAGGGCGTTGCCTGGTCTAGTTGGACCCAAGGCTGCTTGCCGCTACAGGAAATTCCGTCGCGCAGGAGAGCATTCGGAGTGACTAGCTCGGCCATTGAACGGGACCTGCCACAGGCGTTGCATTGGACACTTAAGGCTCGCAGGCCCTCGCCCAACTTGGCCGATCGAACAAACTTGAGTTCCTTGTAGGCCTTGCAGAATCGAACCTCGTCGGTCACATCTGAGTCGTGACCGCGGTGGGCCCACATGAACCACGGAATGTCTTGCATGTGACTGCCTTTGGTGCAGACGGCGACATAGCGCATCGGCACAAGCGCGCCACCACACTCGCACCTATTGACCCAGCGTCCCTTGGTGCTTCGAGTGACTTTCGACAGTTTCGTGCATCGCTCGCAGAAGCGCCACGCGGGAAACCGCCAATATGTCAGTCCAGGCGTTTCCTTTGCCGCTCTACCCGCGTGAGCAGGTGCCTGCCGCAGAACGCCAGCGCCTACTCGACTCATCAACCTGTCGCAGCTGATCTCATCTGAGTGCCGTTTGTCCCACCACGAGGTGTCCGGAGCGATCAATGATTCGCCGCGGATATCGATGATCGCACCGACCCCGAAGGGGGCAACGGTCTCGGAAAGGCGGATGTCGTGTCTGATCGGCTCCATCAGTTGCCGCCTTCCATAGGTTCCCGGACCTCAACCACGACACTTGGCTCGACGGATCGCATGGAATCTGCGACCATCCAACCTTCACCTGGTTGCTCGAACCGCTTGAGAAGTGATGCGTCGACGCCCGTCGTTCGCTCGTACGGGAGCTTCGTTCCCGCCTCGCGGGCAGCACTAGCGCGCCGGTTCCAATCGCGAAGCAGAGACCAAATTTGCGCCACGGTCTCGTCCAGCTCGTCATCATCCGAGTTTGCAACCTGCAGCTTCAGCCCTCCAACGAGCTGCTCAACCGACTCCTTGAACTGCGGGTCGTCGAGGCGGAAATTAAGTGCAGCGGAGTTGTCGGAGAGCGTCGCGTAGGAGTGTCTAACGAGAAGTACCAAAGCTCCAGCCAGGGATCGATCGCGGGAGGCGAGCGACCAAGGTGTCACGCTCGTCGGCTCAACGGTTCGATAGAGAGATTCGTGGTAGCTACGGAACGTTTCGAAATGCGAACGGTCACGTGCACGATTTGATCGGAACAGAGTTGTGACAATTCCCTTGACGTCACCTCGGCCGACTCGACTCGTGGCCTGGATGTATTCGGCAGTCGTCTTAGGCTGACCCACCATAAGCATCAGGGCGAGTCGTGGGACATCAATGCCCACCGACAGCATGTTGGAAGAGAGAACGACGTCAACCGCCTGCTCGCTCGTGTCAATTCCCCGGCCGAGCTCGCGAAGGTCATTTGGCAGATCCTCGGGCCGGCGACGACTTGTGAGCTCGAGTACACGATCTGGTCGGATGCGTCGGAACTGGATACCGAGGCGATCGGCTCGAGCCTCGAGCCTCGCATTGACGTCGTCGACCACGAGCGTGCCTGTGCGCCCCAGTTCGCGCAGGCTGTTGTGATACATGACTGCGGTCCAATACGCATCATTTCCAGCGGTC
Source organism: Aeromicrobium panaciterrae (assembly GCF_039537165.1). Lineage (GTDB taxonomy): Bacteria > Actinomycetota > Actinomycetes > Propionibacteriales > Nocardioidaceae > Aeromicrobium > Aeromicrobium panaciterrae. Next base: position 2,907,739 of record NZ_BAAAZZ010000002.1, read on the forward strand.
GCAGAAACTGCGATCTGGGGGAGCTCCAACAACGGAGCTGCCGCTGCGATAACTGCAGATGCTTGTGAGGTTGATTGCGGCATGAGGCCGACATACAGCCGGCCCTCACCAGAGCTGTCCGGCTTTGAGAAGAAGTTCCGATCGTCATCTAGGCCGGAAGGAGGATAGAGAGCTACGCGTCTACCGTAGAGACCTCGGACCTGGTCTTCGGAGGCCCGAATCGTCGCGGTAGACGCGATGATCTTCGGTGCTGACCCCTCGCGACTCAGGAGCATCTGGATCACGGCGTCGAACACGGCGACTGTCGTGCCCAGGGGACCAGACAGAAGGTGAAGCTCGTCTTGAATGATCAACGACGGCTGGCGAAACGGTGTGCCCAAACCGAGGAGTCGACCCGATTCCGGTCGAAACTGAAGGCGAGCGAACTTGTCCACGGTTGCGAGGAGGAATGTCGGTGGGTCCGCATAGATGTCCTCGTCGACCACCGAGACCGGTAGACCCTCCTGGAACTCGCACGTGGCGTTGGTGCACCGGAAATCGACGTCGTTTCCCATCCTGCGGATTCCGTAGTCGCTTTCATTGCCAGTGTGCTTGGTCGGGAGGAGGGAATGGCCGCACCATGGGCAACTCTCGATTTGGAACTGGTTGGCCTCTTCGGGCCGGGCAGCCTTGAGTAGGCGATCAAGTGCCTGTCGTGCTGCCGTACGCGTGCCAGGTGTCACCTCGTTTCCGACCCACAACCCGATAGTGAAAGGCGCCATACCTTGCGCACGTGGATCACCAATCCGATCCGGACGGCGCAGCAGTTCCATCGCGCAAATTAGCGAGGAGGACCGATGGAACTGTTGGGCCGTCAGAAGCCGCAGGGTGTACCGAGTGATTACGGCAGTCCCACCGCCCTTGGGACCGTACTCGAGCCTCCGCCGGAACATCTCGATTGCCGCGAGTCCGAGGTACGCCTCTGTCTTACCGCCACCGGTCGGGAACCAAATCAGGTCGACAAGCTCACGATCTTGATGGCGATCCTCCACGCTTGAGGCGAGCGCGACCAGAATAAATCCGAGCTGGAATGGGCGCCAAGTAGGCTCGCTAAGGGGGTGCCCTTGGCTGGCTTGTGCCTGTCGCATTTGGAGGCGCATCGCGGCCATAGCGAGGGCGAATGCCGTCCGAAGATTCTTCTGATCCTCCCGTTGGAGAACGATGAGCGTCTCGTTCATTCGACGGGCCGCATCCTTTGAGCGGCCGACAATATCCAGGGCTGTATCCGACGACTCACCGAAATTGGTTGCTCGAAGTTCCTGGGCCTGCACCCATTTGGCGAATGCGTCGACGAACGCTGCGAGCGCTGCGGTCACAACCTCTGGGTCGGAATCGATCTGAGCGAGCAGATCGAGGCGGAGGGCCCGACCCTCGACGGACGACGGGTCGAACGCAACCGTCTCGACGGCCGGAACAACGAACCAGGGGACAGGATTTAGGTACACGCGCGTGCAAATGTCCCCGCTCAGCTCCCAGTCCGCAGCCATTCCGTGTCCGACTGCGTACGCCTTGCGATCTCGATACCGCAGCCGTAGCTCGGCAGACTCTGGGTCAGAGTCAAGCGAACTCGTTGTGTCGTACTCGAGAAATCGGCCTTCCGCTGTTGCGCGCACGGAGAGGTCGACCTGGTAGAGGCAGAGACCTGCATCGAGTTTGGGATCTCCCGTTGAGCCTGACATCACTCGCGCGTGGACCGTGACGAGGTAGGCATCGCCGAATCGTCGCCAGCGCGAACCGATCTGCACCTCCGTATGCCCAAGCGTAAGCGCGACCGGTGGCCGATCAGGCGACAACTCCACGCCTTCGGATGAGAACGGAGTGCGCTGCCATTGAGGTGGCCCGTCGGTGTCGATGCTTTCGTAGGTGCCACCACGAAAATCGCACAGCACAGAGGGACCCGAGGTGACGAATGAGATTGCCGTGGAAGACGGCCGCCAATCTTCGGCTAGGGGGACCGAGGTTTCAGGGTCTTCGACCTCGCCCTCCGGCACCTCGGCCTGGATGACCTCCTCGGCTGCGTCCAGCACCTCAGTTTGGGCAGCAGTCAGTCCAGATTCAGATGGGAACAGAATGCCGACGCTGTACAGCAGATTGGGCCGCCCGTTGTACACGATCTCGTCAGCACCCTGCTCGGGACCGGCGTACGCAGAGCGAATGTGCGTGAGGGCGGTGGCTTGTGCATCGGTAAGAGTCACTGGTGCCCCAACTTGGTTCGGAGAAGAGATTTGAGCCGTTTTCGATCCGCGGCGTCAACCACGATATGTAGAGCGACGCGCGCTCGCGTGACGGCAACATAGAACGCGGCATTTCCGAGATCATCGAACTCTGAAGGGAGGCCGCAGACGATGACTCGATCTGCTTCGAGACCTTTCGCGTATTTCGGACTAGTTACTACGAAGCCACCGTCAGTCGTACGAGGGGGTTCATCCGAAGTGGTGTCGATGATCCAAATCGACTTCGGGTGGGTTCCATCTCGGATGAGTTGCTCGGCAACGTTGGTCGCCTCGCGTCGAGTGTCGGCCGCATCTGAGTCGTGCCAATTGAGCGGCTCGCCATGAACGATCCCTGGGTCACCGACGTCGGCTCCGAGATAGCTTTGGACAACATGAACGATTGGTCTTGTGTTGCGGACGTTTATCGGTAGCGCGAACGTGACGGCGTCAGCCAAGACGAGCTGGTAGACGTCGTCGTCGAACTTTCCATCGACGTTTGCTTGATTGTTCGGGTCGAGGAACATGCGCCAACGCCCTGACTCTCGACCGTCTTGGATCAGTTTGTCGAAGGTATCCATGTCTTCAGCGGTCATGAGGTCCTGAGCTTCATCGATGAAGACGACGTCGTAGGTCCGATCCGAGCGCAATCCGGTGAATGGCCTTACATCGATACTTGTGCCGTGCACCAGTGCAGAGAAGTAATCGAGCAAACCGGGAGATCGAAAGGTTATGAGAACAGAACGTCCTTGGTCGGCCTCTTGTTTCGCGCCCTCCGACAGTGCCAGTGATTTGCCGGTGCCAGCGCCGCCAACGACAAGGATCCGGGAATTGCGGGCCAGACCCTCGAGGTATCGCGCCTGTCCCGATGTAGCCCGGTTCTGCTCCTCAATCACAGCGCCGCGTTGAACGTCGATCCGAGGAAGTCTTGAAAACTCGCCGAATAGGCGTTCTCGGATGTCAGCCGCTCTTGCCAGTTTTGCGTTGCGGTTTGGAGAACTCGCTCGTTGGATGATCTGGTCAAGAGCCTCTTGGAGACCAACGACAGACATGTCTTCGCGCGAGAGCCAGTGTGTTCCGAACCAGCCAATCGCACTGTCGAGGTCGTCTATGTCGGGAGTGATCACGGCGTGCTGGTCCGGGTACCAACCGATTCCGTCTTCGTGGAGGATGTCGCGTAGGGCGAACTTGGCGCCGTCTGCTTGGTCCATCGGAGATTCCTTCAGCGGATTCCAGTCGCCGCGACGGTCGATGCTCCACCATTTGCCGTCGGCATGACGAACTCCTCCGCCCTTGACCTCGATAACTACCACGACTCCCTTCCACAACACGACGAAGTCAGCTTCGGCCTGACTCTTGCGGCGGTGAGACCTTAGCTTCACGGAATGGAAGGCCACAGCGTTGTCATCGCCGCCGACCCCGACGAGCAGTCGCGCCACGCGGCGCTCTGCATCACTTTGAGCGGTACGAAGAATTGTCGTGAGGTCGGGAGACAGGATCATGTTGGTTGCTCGCGCCAAAGGGGCTCGTACTCGCGGTACCCGAGGTACGAACTCATATCGCCGAAGTCGTCTGCCATGTCGACTATCAAGCACTCCTCTTTGCCGCCGTTCGCTGGACCCCTGAGTCCGCGACCTGCCATCTGAATGTAGGCATTCGGGCTGAATGTTGGGCGCGCGATATACAGAGCTCGAACACCTGGTGCGTCGAAGCCCTGGATAAGCAGGTCGCAGTTGGCAAGCACCTGGACATCGCCATTCTTGAATCGTTCGATCACATCTCGGCGCTGTTGACGACCGGTCTTTCCGCTGATCGATTCGGCCTTCACATCGCGGTATCGCAGTGATGCGGCCAGTACCTGCGCCGACAGGACATTCGGTGTGAAGACCAAGATCGGCCAATCCGAGTTCTGAGCCATGATGTGTTCGACGAGAGTCGCCATGCGTGCTTGGTCACGTCCGATTCGGTCCAGGACTGCAGGGTTGAGTCGTCTGAGTCTGCTTGCCTCATCTGCTTCCCCCGCGGTCAGCGACACCTTGACTCCTTTCAAGACGTCATGCTTTACCCGGGCGAGGACGCCGAGATCGGCGAGCTGTTGGTAGGCATTCCCTTCGAACGCGCGAATTATATGCCCGCCAAATCTGCGTGCCAGGGCGATGGTGGCAGATTCTGAGGTGCCCTTGAACGGGGTCGCGGACAAGCCGACGAGAGGACGCTCCCAACCCGTGCCAGCGATGCCTAGCCATTCGAGGATCTTCGTGTACATAGGAGAATCTCCGGCGCGATGTCCTTCATCGATGATCACAAGTGAAGCCTCGGTGAGCCATTCGTACTCAGCCTTCCCTCGAATCGCGTTCAACTTCGCATCTGTCGCGACGATCACGCTGAATTTCGTATCCGGCTCGTGCACTGTCTTGTTCTCCCAGAGGCGGCCGATCGTCAACGGTCGCTCGTCAGCCAGTCCGCGCCATACGGTGCTCCAAGTCTGCACAGCCTGCTCGCATAGCTCCTGCGATTGCGCGATCCACAAGACGGGTCCTCGCAGCTCGCCCTCTATGAAGAGTTGCAAAACAGTTTCGGACGCTACTCGCGTTTTGCCGGCGCCCGTTGGAAGTTCGACCATCGCCTTTCTAAAGCGACCGCTATCGTCCCTCTCGGTGATCACATGCGTGAGCTGTTGACTGATCGATACCTGAAACTCGTGAAGACGATTCAAATGAATAGCCCCTGGCACGACGAATTCATCCTCTTGGCGCTGATTGCGCTGCCCGGCGTACTGCGTCCCGAATCCCATCTTGCGAAGCCATGAAACCGTAGCGGCTCCTCCTGCCCACTCCTTAGGAACGTCAGGGAAGCCGAGTTGGCGAAAGTTCTCTTGCAGTTGTCTGATCGAGTCAGAGCCCCAAACGGTTAGGAATAGGGCAGCAACTGATGTGTCGTCACGAACGAGCTCCTGTGCTTCGAGTGCTCTCCAAAGGCCTGTAGGAAGGGCTTCACGTAGGTCGTCGTCCCCGAAGTACATCTCTAGCTTCGCCGGGTCGTCCTTTGCAGCCCGAGCTTCGAGCCGCTGCTGCTCGAGACGTTGATCAAGCCCTCGCTGCTCCACTGCAGCGAGCTCAGCGTTGTCTAGGGTCAAGCCAAAGGCGTCATTGATGCAGCGCAAGGCGCGGTTCTCATCAATAGCGGAGGCGACGAGCAAATCGACGCCATCGAGATGCGAATCCAGCGCTTGCTCCTCAACGCCATCCTCAGTGGTCACCCGTTTCGCAAGATGGGCGACCCGGGTAAGCGTTGCATTCTCGATTCGGTCGGCTCCCGTGATGGATCGCAAGCCAGGGAAAACGTCGATGATTCGGTCGCTCGATTGGCGACCTTCTACCTGAATTGAGAACGCGAAGCTGTCCTCAAACGTCTTGCAGCCCACGCGCGCGACGAACTCTGCTGCTTGCTCAGGAGCCACTCTGAGAAAGGGCCGCTGTCGCGAGGACAGAAAGTCCTGCTGTTCGTCAGAAGTGGCGACGTAAATTGCGCTCGGCTGCCGACTCTCAATCGCGCGATTCACCCGGGCGGGAACGCTAGTGGGCCTGGACTCGGGGAATGCAGCGCTACTGGCGGCAAGAATGAACTCGATGAGTGGTTCGTCTTTCAAGCCCGGCGGGAAAACTGTGGATTCCAGCCCTTCGCGCAGAACGCGGTCTGGCACGGTCTCCAACTTGTCAGGTAGGTCGAGTGCATCGGACACAGAGCTCGGCCCTTTGAACAGAGGAAGCAGGCCCTGATACCTCACGAGCGAGGGCGCAACGACCTCGCTCGGCGGCCTAAACCCGCGGTCAGAGCCAAGGAGTCCCGCATTTTCGACTGCCCACATCACGGGGGACTGCACCGCAAACGTGCGGCCCGTGTCGAGGTCCTCGCAGATCCATTCGCGGTCACCAAACTCGAGCAATCCCGTCGTCCAGGCCGCGCGGAGCTCACTCGGCGCATTGGCGCGTTCGAGTAGAAGGAGCATCGAAAATGGTCCGGGGCCAGCGCCTGGGTCGATATCAACCCTTTTCGTCGGTCGTTCTCCTGGTCCCCGCTGCGAGTTCAAGACTGCGAGCACGTGATCCCTGTATCTCCCGTACTCAGGTTCGTGATCGGATTTGTATTCCTTCACGGGCTGCCGAACAACCCCGAGGCGGTGAGCCAGTTCTGGCAAGCAACGGCTGCGGTCCAGCACATGCGCCGACAAGCTTGCATCCAGCGGATGATCGATATCGAAGACGCGCCGAGGTCGGTGCCATCCCCCATCAAGGGTCGGCACTCTGACCTTCTCGTAATGTTCTCGCATTAAGTCGAAGGCCACTGGTATCGGCAAATCGAATGCGGCATCCCAAAGTCGTGCGAATTCGTCCTCTGTGCTGTCGTCTGAGAGTTTCGCCAATCTCGCATTGAGAATCGCCTGCGGGTCAAGGTTCCGAAATCCAGCCTTGCGCAACAGGTCTTCGATCCCAGGTCGACCTAGAACTGATCCGTCGACGAAGGCGGCCCCTTCGATCTCGATCCCTGGTTCGCGTTGAAGGAACACCACATCCTTATCGGCGACTGACTTCAAACCCTCGTCGGTGGGAATGACTTTTGCGTCATTGATGCCGTCCAAAGACTGATTGCTGAGCACGACCTTGATCGCATGTTCCGATGAAGTTGGATCATCTCCACTCGACCACTCTCGCAACCACGTGAGCAGGCCACGTTTCGGGATGCTCTCGAGCGCTCGTTTCTCGTCTGCTCCGCCAGTTGCCTGATCTTCGATTGAGCTTGGGGCGAACAGTGAACGGAGCCGAGTTGTTCGCTGTCGGTTGGAATAGCATCGCCATCCCGGGACATCGGTTCCGGTGTTCGGAGATTCGATCCAGGCCTGATGCACCTCGGGCGAGAATGTCACGGCGAAGTCGAGCGGTTTGAGCTCCGATGCGTGCCGGAGTTGGCCGGTGGCATCAGGAATCAGTGGGCGGGCGGCGGCCAAGCCGGGAATGTGAGCGATCAGCATTTCGTCCCCGAAACCGTGAGTTTCGCGCCCTCGAGCGGGCATGTACTCCAGATGTGCGGCTGGGTCCTTGGCGGTACGTACTCGGGGTAGAACATCGACGAACATTTCTGCCAAGGATCGCAGGATTTCGCGGTTGTAGTTGTTCCTTAGAAGAGTTGTGCGGTCGTCATTCACGCTCCACGGAGCGTTAAAGAGGCCGGAGGCCGACGTGGTGTCCTGCAACGGAAAGTAGGACCAGAACGCGCCGGTTCTCAAGCGGGACGGTTCGGCTGGAAGTGCCACAGTCACCTTTACCTGCTTGCGAGAGACTGCTTCGCCGACTTCTTTCCTTGCCTCGGGCGATGGCTCATGCATCTGATCCAGAACGAACCACTCGTCGTCGTTGCCGTCGGGCCTTTCGATCCGGAGCACTCCGTCCCCGAGGTCTCGTGAGATGTGGCTTGTTGTGAACGAATCCTTGTCGATCACGCGGAGCTTGATCTCGCGTACCGCCTGGACGAAGAGAAGGAATTCCGATGAGAACGATTCGATTTCTTCGCGCAGTCGTTTCAGATTGGTGGCCTCGGGAAGTTTGACAATCGTGGTCGCCCAGGATGCGAGGTCGGCAAGGACCGGATCGTCATTGAACTGTTCAATCGGGTCGACAAGAGTCGCAGTGCGCAGCACTGGGAATCGCTTGACAGCCGGTCCGACTTGGCTGAGTTCACGTTGGGCTTCGGCAGAGTTGAACCCAAAAGCGACCGACCGGCTCAGGACCTGCGGCTCGCTCGAAACCGCGAGGACTGACTTGAAACCGAGTCCAAAGCGTCCGATCTCGTCGCCGCGTTTGCCACTGAGATGGGCCATCGTGATCGCGGTCAGACCGCTCTTGGAGAATGGGCGGCCCGAGTTCGCACAATAAAGGGTCTTGTTCGGAACGTCGAGCACAATTTCAATACGGCCGGTGGTCGGCGTGGGCAGATCCTCAGAACCCGCGATTGCATCGGCGGCGTTTTGCACCAGCTCCAGCAGCGTACGAGTTGCGTACCCTCCGGTGCGGATGGACTCTTCGTGATTGGCGTGCTCAGCGATGAGGTCTGGGTGAACACGGTACGACTCGATGGCTCGTTCGAACTGAGTTTGCACCTCCTTGACCAGACCCTTGTCAGCCGACCATGTCCCGCTCTCCATCCCCATGACCCGAGAGTAGTTACAGCTTGATGTCTGCGCGTCGACGTTGGAACAAACTCTGGGTATGGAGGAGTGCTCTGGTCGACCCGGCGCGTGGACTCAACGCGGCCGAGTCGCGAAGCCGCCAGATCATTCGGACCGACAGCGAACGCTCGGAGTGCCCTGACATCTCATCGCAAAAAGTTGATGTGGAAATAGTTGCAAGGATTTGTCAGGTCGGTGCTCTTACACGTGAGCCCGGCGAAGGTCCGGAGCTACCAACTAGCTAAGGACATCACCATGAAGACCAACACTCGCATCATCATCAACTTGGCCCTCGGCAGCTTCATCACCGTCGGCGGCGTAGTCGCCGCAAGCTCGTCGGCCCAGGCCGCTCCTTGCACCGACGGCAACGTCATCATCGCCAAGGCCGGCAAGGTCACCGTCGGCACCGACTGCGACGACAAGATCTATGGCACCTCTGGCAACGACACGATCGTCGGCTCCGGCGGCGACGACAAGATCTGGTCCGGCACCGGCGTGGACACCGTTTTCGGCAGCTCCGGTGACGACGATCTCTACAGCGGCGGCGGCGCCGACCACATCGACGGCGGCAGCGGCAACGACTTCATCATGGGCGGCACCGAGAACGACACCATCAACGGTGGTGGCGGCGACGACATCATGCGCGGTGAAGAAGGCAACGACAGCCTCTACAGCTACGCCGGAGCCAACGTCAACGACGGCTCCGACGAGCTGATCGGTGGAGACGGCAACGACAACCTCAACGGTGGTGAGGGTAGCGACTCGCTCAACGGCGACTCCGGCGATGACACTCTCGAGTCACACGAGGCCAACCCGGTCTACGACCACCTGGCGGGCGGTCAGGGCAAGGACAAGTTCGCCGTGAAGGACGTCATCGAGCACAGCCACGCGAACCGTGACGACGTGGACAACGACAACTTCGACTTCGCGGTCACCAACAAGAACGCGAACGACACGTTCCACTGATCCAGCTGAACGCCAATCCGGCCGCACACCGTCACGGTGTGCTGCCGGATCGCGTTTTCGCAGGTTGCTGCGGTTGATTGATCGTGAGCGCCGTGCGCTGCTAGTCTCCGAATGTCCCTCCGGCTCCGTGGACTTGAAAATGCGGGTGAGTCGGGCACATGAGTGCATACCGCCGTCGTGCCGTTCGGACTTTGAGCCGAGGCGCCACTCCATTCAGTCGAATCTGTGGAGGGCGCTATGTGCAACAAGAAACCGTATGCAAACCGGTGGGAAGCGGAACGAAGTCTTGCCAAACTGCAAGCTGTGGGGGAATCCGTTCGCTCGATTCATCCATGCTATTTCGAGCACAAGGGTGCTTGGCACCTGACACGCAAGAAGGGTCGCCGCTAGCGACTTGCCTAAGTCGAATGCTTCGCGTTCCGACCGACGATCAATGCAGCTACGAGTGCGCCCAGCGTGCCGAGCAGCTCGTCACTGAGGGTGTCCTCGTACGCTCCGTCCAGCTCCGTGCCGCGGCGGATGAAGGTGTACCACTCGCCGATCTCCCAGCCGACGGCCAAGATCGCGCCGAGGCCGGTGATGGTGAGGACGAGTCCCCACATCGGGCCGGTCCAGATCAGACGCAGGAGCAGCCCGCAGCCCCACAGGAGCAGCATCCAGTTGAAGAAGTGGTTGGCGTTGTCCCACCAGTCGACGGAGTCGTACAGGTCGAGCGTGTTGCCGGTGACGTCGACCAGGAACGGCGACATGATCAGCGCGAAGGCACCCCAGGGCAGATCGGCTGATTTCGACCTACGCCACCAGATGAGCGGCACGATCAGCATCAGGACCGGGTACGCGATCAGCCGGTAGCCGAACCCCTTGCCGTCGAACTGATCCAGTCCGCCGAAGGTGCCGACGGCGAGCTGGATGACCGTGAGGGCGAAGATCGCGACCGCGGCGATGAACCCGGCGCTCCTGGGAGTCGGCATGGCCAACACCCTCCCACGTCGGGGTCTGTTCGTTCGCCGTTTGTCTGCCGGTCGACGATGTGTCGACCTGGTCGTCGGCGACATACATACAGTGGTGATCGACATGGCCAACTTCATTGCTCTGCTGACGGCGATTCTCAGCACTCTCGTCACGTCGCCGGCGGCTCCGGTGGACGACCGCTACAACAAGGAAGTCCCGTACGGGAATGCGCTGACGTCGCCGATCAAGGCCCCGCCGGAGGGCTATGAGCAGATCTTCATCGAGAACGTCGGTCGACACGGTTCTCGTACGCTGACCAGCTCTGCGGGTGAGGAGCGTGCGCGCAAGATCTGGGAGAGCGCCAAGAATCAGAAGGTACTGACCGTCCGGGGCCAGTCCTTCGAGAGCGACCTCACGGCGTTCCAGGCGGCTGAGCGCAAGATCGGCTACGGCAACATGAGCAGCCTCGGCAAGGCGGAATGGACCGGCATCGGCCGACGTACCGCCGCCAACTACGGCGACTACCTCACGAAGGCCGCAGCAGACGGCGACACGATCGCGTACAAGGTCACCACGTTCCAGCGCACCGAAGAGAGCGCCGACGCGATGATCAAGGGGCTGAAGACGACCGTGCCGGGGCTCAAGGTCGCCGATCGCCACGTCGACGCAAGGTTGCTGATCATCCGTGGCTCGACGATCGACGCCAACCACGCGGTCAACCAGATTCTCGCGAGCAAGCCCGTGGTCGACGCGTCGAAGGAGCTGCTCCGGGTGATGTACACGCCGGCATATGTCGACAGCATCAAGGATCCCGTGCTCGCGGCACAGGACGTCTACAAGCTGTATGCGACCGCGGCGGGTATGCAGGGCGACACCGACGTGACGTTCGAGAAGTACGTGCCGCTCGATCTCGCCAAGGAGATGGCGTACGTCGTCGACGCACAGAATTTCTACGGGTTCGGTCCCGGAATCGCGGCTCAGGACTTCTCGTACCGGGCAGCGAGGCCGATCCTCGCCGACTTCTTCGACGAACTCGACAAGCGGATCGCGGGCGGGTCGACTGCGGCGGTGTTCAGGCCAGCACACGGCGAGACGACGATGCCGTTCGCTGCGCTGCTTCAGCTGCCCGGCAGCGAGAAGCAGGCCGCCAAGGGCGAGGTTTACACGTACGACAACAATCCGTGGCGGGGGAGCGTGGCCGGTCGACTCGCGGGCAACGTCGAGTGGGTCGCCTACCGCAAAGGCGAGAGCGTCCTCGTGACGATGCGATACAACGAGCAACCTGTCCCGTTCAAGGCCGACTGCAAGGCAGCGGCCCCGTTCTTCTACGAGGTAGCCGAGCTCAAGCGCTGCCTTCGCTAGCTGTCAGAGGGTGGGGCCATACCGTTGAGTTGCGTATGCGATTTCGCATACGCGACCTACAATGGAAGGCATGGCAACCACGGTGCGAGTAAGCGAGGCGACCCGTCGCCGGGCCGCGGCAATGGCAAAGGATGCCGACACGACGATCGGTGAACTCGTCGAGCGTGCGCTCGACACATACGAGTCGAAGCAGTTCTGGAGCGCGACGCAGAGCGCTCTCGCGGCACGCGGCACCCCCGACTCGGACGGCTGGGACGCAACGGACCGCGACGGTCTCAACCGTGAGTGATGCCCGTCGTGGTGAGATCTGGTTGATCGATCTCGGGGAGCCGATCGGCCATGAGCAGGGGTGGACCAGACCGGCATTGGTCGTGTCGTCTGATCACTGGAACAAGCACGCTCAGACCGTCACAGTTCTGCCGATCACTCGGACACGACACGGTTTCCCCACTCGGGTGGAGATCGAAGCCGATGCCGCGAACGGACTCGACGCCACGTCATACGCGCGATGCGAGGACATCAGATCAATCAGCGAACGGCGCCTCGTCCATCGCACGGGCCATGTCGACCCCGTGGTGATGGCAGATGTCGCTACCACCTCGCGTCGGTTCCTTGAGTTCTAGCCACACCGAGGTTCGAGCACGCCTTAAACTGCTCGGAGCCACTTCACGTCTCGGGGGACCCATGTTCAGGTTGTTCAAGGTCAGCGCGGTGCTGGTCGTGCTGGTCGCGTTTGCTGGGCCCGCGTACGCGGAGAGCCCGGACACGAAGTTCTACTCCAACCAGACGCCGTACGGGAATCCTGCGACCACCGAGATCAAGGCACCGCCAGCGGGCTACGAGATGCTCTTCATCGAGACACTGAGCCGGCATGGTTCGCGCTCCAACACCAGCGATGCCGCCGAGAAGCGTGCCCTCGCCGTGTGGAACACCGCGAAGAGCAAGGGCGGGCTCACCACGCTCGGCAAGAGCCTCTCGTCCGACATCACCTGGTTCCAGAAGGCCGAGAAGGCCGTCGGCTACGGCAACCTCAGCCCCGTCGGCAAGACCGAGCTCGCGGGGTTCGGGCGGCGTACGGCCGACAACTACAAGCCGTTCCTCGAGAAGGCGAAGGCGGACGGCGACTCGATCCAGTTCCAGACCTCGTCGGTCTTCCGCACGCTGCAGAGCTACACCGAGATGTACAAGGGCCTGAACGCCGAGGTCCCGGGCATCCCGTTCACTCGCACCGTCCAGCCCTTCGACATCACCAGCGGCTCGACCGTCTCGGGCAGGACGCTGATCGGCAAGGTCAAGGCCAGCGCATCGGTGCGGGCGTCGGCCATCCACGTGCTTCGCAAGATCTACACGGCCAAGTACGTCGGCACGCTCAGCGATCCCGTCGCCAAGGCGATGGACATCTACCTGCTCTACTGCACCGCGGCGATGATGAAGGGCATGACGGCGATCAACTTCGAGAAGTACGTGTCGCTCGCCGATGCCAAGCAGCTGGGCTACATGAAGGACGCCGAGAACTTCTATCGCTTCGGCCCGGGCGTGAAGTACCAAGACAACTCCTACATCAAGTCGAAGTTCGTCCTCACCGACTTCTTCGCCAAGCTCGATGCCCGCATCGCCGGAGGCAAGACCGCCGCAGTGTTCCGGCACGGACATGGCGAGACGACGATGCCGTTCGCCGCGCTGATCGCGGCGCGTGGAAGCGAGCAGCTGCAGGCAAAGTACACGTACGCGTACGACAACAACCCGTGGCGCGGCTACATCGCTGGCCGACCGGCGGGCAACCTTGAGTGGGTCGCTTACCGCAATGCGTCGAACAATGTCATCGTGACGATGCGCTACAACGAGGAACCGATCCAGTTCCGTACGCAGTGCACACCGACCGAGCCCGGCGGCTACTTCTACACCGTCGCCACGCTCAAGTCGTGCCTGCCGATCACCAACCCGCACGCGGCGTCCTGAGGCTGGGTCAATAACCGGTGGTCCCGGGGCCGCCGCCTCCACCGCTGGTGCCCGCGATCAACGCGATGATCGCGATGACCACGGCAACGACGACGATCACGATCCAGACCGTACTGATCCCGCGTTCGTTCATGCCCTCAGTGTGCGCCCCACGGATGCGAACGCAACCGCTACCTGCGGAGCTGGACGAGCTTGGCGAGCTCGGCGTCCGACAGCTCGGTCAGCGCACCTTCGCCGCCGTTGACCACAGCATCGGCGAGTGACCGCTTGGACCGGATGAGCTCGTCGATCGACTCCTCGATCGTGCCCTCGCTGATCAGGCGGTGCACCTGCACGTTCTTGGTCTGCCCGATGCGGTGGGCACGATCGGTGGCCTGGTCCTCGACGGCGGGGTTCCACCAGCGATCGAAATGGATCACGTGATCGGCCTTCGTCAGGTTGAGACCGACGCCGGCCGCCTTGAGTGACAGCACGAACACCGGCACTTCGCCGCCCTGGAACTTGTGCACCATCTTCTCGCGGGCCTTGATCGTGGTGCCGCCGTGCAGGAACTGGTTCTTGATCTTCTTCTCGTCAAGGTGCCGCGTCAGCAGCCGGCCCATCTGCGCGTACTGGGTGAACACCAGCACCGCACCCTCCTCGGCCACGATCTCCTCGACCAGCTCGTCGAACACCTCGAGCTTGCCCGAGCGACCCGGCAGGCGGCCTTCGGCCTCCCGCAGGAAGTGCGCGGGATGGTTGCAGATCTGCTTGAGCTGGGTGAGCAGCTTGACCACCAGACCACGGCGCTGGATGCCCACCGCGGCCTCGATCTCGGCGAGCGTGCTGCGGACCACCGCCTCGTACAGGCCGACCTGCTCGCGGGTGAGGTTGACGGTGTGGTCGGTCTCGATCTTGGGCGGCAGCTCGGGCGCGATGCCGGGATCGGACTTGCGGCGCCGCAGCACGAACGGCCGGATCAGCTGCGACAGCCCGGCCGCCTTGCCCGTGTCACGCCGCGCCTCGATCGGTCGCGACCACTGGCCGCGGAACTGCTCGTACGTGCCCAGCAGCCCCGGCGTCGTCCAGTCGAGGATGGCCCAGAGCTCCGACAGGTTGTTCTCGACCGGGGTGCCGGTCAGCGCGAGCCGCGCCTCGGCCGGGATGGTGCGCAGCGCCTGCGCCGTACGGGCGCGCGGGTTCTTGACGTTCTGCGCCTCGTCGGCGACGACCAGGCCCCAGCCGGGGGAGTGGAACCGCAGGAAGTCGGCGTCGGCGCGCATCGTCGCGTACGTCGTCACGACGAACCCGTCCTTGACGCCATCGAGCCGGCGGCCGGCACCGTGATAGCGGCGCACGTTGATGCCGGGTGCGAACCGCTTGATCTCGCGCTCCCAGTTGCCCAGCACGGAGGCCGGGGCAACGACCAGCGTCGGTGCCGTGGTCGTACGGGCGCGCTGCAGGTGCAGGGCGATGAGCATGACGGTCTTGCCGAGCCCCATGTCGTCGGCGAGGATGCCGCCGAGCCCGAGGTCGACCAGCTGCGTCATCCATTGCAAGCCTTGCAGCTGGTATTCGCGCAGCGTGCCGTCGAGCTCGTGTGGCTGCTCGGCGGGCATGATGTCGCGGTCCTGGGTGGCGAGCTTGCGGCGGAGGTCCTCGAGCCAGCCGATCGTGTCGACCTCGGTGGTGAGCCCGTCGACGACGAGCGTGCCCGACACGGCAGCACGCAGCGCCTCGCCGGAGGTGATCGTGCGTTCGCCACGCTCCAGCACGCGCTGCAGGCGGCGCGGGTCGACGAACACCCACTGGTCGCGGAGCTTCAGCAACCCGGTCTGCGACTTGGCGAGCTGGTCGAGCTCGGCCTGGGTCAGCGTATTGTCGCCGAGCGCGATCTGCCAGTTGAAGCTGAACAGCTGGTCGGCGGCGAACGACCGCGGACGCTCCGAGCCCGGTGCCTCCTGCCGGCCCACGACGGCCTTGGTCTCGAGGGTGCGTACGAGGTCGGGCGGCCACCGTACGTCGATGTGGGCCGCCATCAGGTGCGAGACCGTCCGGCTGTCGCCGAGCAGCGCCAGCTCGTCGGCGGTGACGCGAACCGTGCCCGTGGAGATGTCGGCGAGCAGGCGTCGCGCCGGCAGCCAGGTCTCGGCGGTACGGGTCAGCGTCATCCGAGTCGCCTGGCGTACACCCGGCCCGAGGTGGTGGTTGTCGTTCGACCACACCTCGCTGGCGCGGGCGGCGCCGAACGAGCTGTCACGCGGCTTGATGCGCAGCTCGATCTCGGCGATCAGGTCGCGCCCGTTGTCCTGCGGCACCGACTCGTACAGGAAGCTCACCTCGAAGATGAACGCGAACAGTCGGTCCTTCTGGCGCGGCTGCGCGGCACGCGGTGAGACGTACGCCTGGCGCTGCGGCGTCGATGCCGCAGCGGGGGCGTCGACCGCAAGCGCCTTGAGGAATGCGGCGACCTTGGCGCCACCGCTCGGGATCGCCGAGGCGGCCTGCTGCAGCTGGGTCAGCTCTGAGGCCTCGGGTGCGCCGAGGTTGCCCTTGGCCATGATGCGCAGTGCGAGGATCGCCGGCGTTGCCCACGCGCGTACGGACGGGTCGGCCGACATGGCGCGAATGCCCTGGCTCAGCGGCCCGATCGACTCGCTGGCGGTGGCACGCTGCTCGCCGTCAGGTGTCCGGAAGACGAAGCGAGACTCCGCGGGATCCTCGTGTACCTCGAAATCGACCGGATAGCGCAACAACAGGCGCAAATCCGTTGAAGTGGGCATCCCTCCATTGTCCCGCACTCAGCCAAACGCTCCAAAACGAGGTGTCTTGGGGATGCGCTCGGAGTGACGTCACCCCCGCCTCGCTTCGCTCACGCTCGGCCGCGGGCGGCCTCACTGGCGGGCGATAGGTTCGGTCCCATGCGGATCGTGGCTGCTGTGCTGCTGGCGCTGCTCGGCGCGTGCTCGAGTGATCCCAGGCCGATTGAGCCTGCGCCCACCACGCAGACTCCGACGCCCAGCCCAACGCCGACGTTTGCCTACCCCGGCACGGAGTGGGCGAAGCAGCCACAGGGTGACTTCAGGGCCCAGGATCGCTATCTCGGCGGCGTCAGGTCGACGTGCTTCGCCGTGATCAAGGACGGCAAGCTCGCCCACGACGCGTACTGGGGCGGTACGGGCGAACGCTCGGCGCGACCCGCGTACAGCATCACCAAGTCCGTGACAGCGATCCTGGTCGGCATCGCCGCTGATGAGGGCAAATTGACACTCGACGACAAGGCCGTGAAGTACATCCCGCAATGGAACGGCCCGGTCTCCCGACTCGTGACGATCCGCGACCTGCTGTCCAACATCAGCGGCAGGCACTGGGACTACGACACCGACTACAGCCAGATGATCCGCCGAGCACCGGACAAGACCGCGTTCGCCATCGGACTCCGCCAGGACAACAAGCCCGGCACCAAATGGGACTACAACAACTCCGCCGTGCAGACGCTCGAGGCCGTGCTGGAGAAGGCCACCGGCGAGGATGTCGCTGCGTACGCCAGGAAGCGACTCCTCGATCCGATCGGCATGCGCGACACCACCTGGGCGCACGACAATGCCGGCAACACCACGACGTACTCCGGCATCGACTCGTCGTGCCACGACCTCGCCCGCATCGGCTACCTGATGATGCGTGGCGGCAGGTGGAACGGCCAGCAGCTCGTCAGCGAGGAGTTCACCAAGGAGGCGACGAGCACCTCGAGCCAGCTGAACGCCGCGTACGGGCTGCTCTGGTGGGTCAACAAGGCCGGCCACATCGTCACGATCGACCGCGCCGCCGGGTTCCCGCAGGACAAGCCGCCGTACGAGGGCCAGCTCGCTCCGGGCGCACCCGACGACACCTACTGGGCGCTCGGATATGGCAACGAGTACGTCATGGTGATCCCGTCCGAAGGCATCGTCGCCGTACGTATGGGATCGCGCCCCAACACCCCCGATCAGCTCACCTTCGAGTCGTTCGCCGCGGGCGTGCTGGATGGGCTACACTAGTTGAAGCATCAACTACCGAGGATGAGCCATGACGTCGTACTCCATCTCCGACATTGAGGCTCGGCTGACGCCGAGCGAGCTGATGCCGGTGTTGTTCGTCGGCCATGGCAACCCGATGAACGCGCTGGCCGACAACGCCTACACCCGCGAGTGGGCCCAGCTCGGCGAGAACCTGCCGCAAGCGCAAGCGATCGTGGTGATCAGCGCCCACTGGCTCACCCCGGGGCAGACGCACATCACCGACGCACCCAAGAACCCGATCATCTACGACTTCGGCGGCTTCCCGGCCGAGCTCTCGCGCGTGCAGTACGACAGCGTCGGCGACGCCGACGTCGCCAGGCTGCTGGCGAAGCAGCTCGTCGAGTACGAGGCCGAGCTCGACAAGCAGTGGGGACTCGACCACGGCACGTGGAGCGTGCTCGTCCACCTCGCACCCAAGCCGACGGTGCCGGTGCTGCAGATCAGCATCGACTATGCGATGCCGTTGCCCCAGCTCTACGAGCTCTACAGCCGGCTGCGCGCGATGCGTCGGCGCGGAGTGGTCTTCATCGGCAGCGGCAATATCGTCCACGCCCTTGGCCGGGTCAAGTGGGATGGGGGAGAGGCGTGGGACTGGGCGACGCAGTTCGACATCGACACCGCGGCAGCGCTGCGTGATCGTGACATCGCCAAGCTGACCGATCCGTACGGCTCATGGTCGGAGGCGCGCATTGCCGTGCCGACAGATGACCATTACCGACCGATGGTGGCCTCACTGAGCCTCCTCGAGCCCGGTGAGGACATCCGGTTCTTCAACGACACGATCGACATGGGATCGATCGGCATGAGGTCCTTCATCACCGTCTGACCCAACGTCGCGCCCGAGTGGCGGCATCTCGCGCCGAGCTGGCCGAAACCCGCGCGACGGCTGTCCGACCGCAGCCCTAGGCTGACACCAGTCGACGAGAGGACGCGCACGCCGTGGCAGCACCACGCACAGGGCTGGTCGCCCTTGCTCTCGTCATCGTCTACATCGTGTGGGGATCCACCTACCTCGGCATCCGTGTGGTGGTCGAGGAAGCGCCGCCGCTCACCTCGATGGGCATGCGTTATGGCCTGGCGGGGCTGCTGCTGGGCGCCTTCATCGCCGCTCGTCGCGGAGTCAAGGCCATTGCGTTGACCCGCAAGCAGGTCGTCGGCACTGCATTCCTCGGATTGTGCCTCCCGCTGCTCGGCAACGGCATGGTCTCGGTCGCCGAGGACCACGGCGCCACCTCGGGCTTCACCGCGTTGCTGATCGCCGTGGCACCGTTGGTCATCGTCATCTTCCGGGCGATCGAGCACGACATGCCCAACGCCCAGACGCTCGCCGGCGTCCTGCTCGGCTTCACGGGTCTGGCAGTCCTGGTGCTCCTCGGCCGAGGAGCGGGTGACTTCGCCCTCGGACCCGCGCTGCTCATCTTGTTCTCGTCGTCGTGCTGGGCGTTCGGCTCCTACGTCCAGCCGCGGCTCTGGCTGCCCGCCAACCCGTTTGTCGTCGCCGTCTGGGAGATGGTCTTCGGTGGGCTGATGATGGTGATCCTCGGCCTGTCGGTGGGGGAGTCGTTCACCTTCGACTACGCTCCCAAGACCTGGTTCGCCCTGTCCTACCTCGTGATCTTCGGCTCGGTAGTCGCGTTCACCGCGTACGTGTGGCTGGTCGCCAACGCACCGATCTCGCTCGTGGCGACCTACGCGTACGTCAACCCGGTGATCGCGGTGTTCCTTGGCTGGCTGATCCTCGACGAAAAGATCACCTGGCCGATCGCCGCGGGTGGTGCGATCGTCGTCGCCTCCGTGGCCCTGGTCATCACCTCGGAGCGCAAGCATCCGCCGGCCGCAGCGGCCCCGGCCGAACCTCCCGTCGTCGAACAGATTGCGAAGCAGTGAAGTCGCTGCGAATGCAGCAGTTCTTCACGTAGGTTCGCCGCATGACGGATGCGACCATCACCCACATCGGCGGTCCGACCGCGCTCATCGAGGTCGGTGGGTGGCGCATCCTCACCGACCCGACGTTCGACCCTCCTGGCAAGCGCTACTTCTTCGGCTGGGGCACCATGTCGCGCAAGCTCGTCGGCCCGTCGATCACACCCGACGACCTCGGCTCGATCGATGCCGTGCTCGTCAGCCACCACCATCACGGCGACAATCTCGACCCCAGCGCCCAGGCGCTTCTCCCGACGTGGGGCACCACCTACACGACCAGGAAGGCTGCCAAGAAGCTCGGCGGCAATTCGGTGGGCCTCGCCGCGTGGGAGACCACCACGATGGAGGCGCCCGGCAAGCTCGCCATCACGATCACCGCCACGCCGTGCCGCCACGGACCCGTGGGTAGCGACCCGATCACCGGTCCCGTCATCGGCTTCTCGCTCAGCTGGGACGGCCAGGAGCACGGCGAGCTCTGGGTCACCGGCGACACGGTCCTGTATGACGGGCTCCGTGATGTGGGCAAGAAGCTCAAGATCGGCACGATCCTGCTGCATCTCGGAGCCGTACGCTTCCGCTACCTCTCAGGCTGGTTCCGCTACACGATGGACGCCAAGGAAGGCGCGAAGCTCCTCGACGAGATCATTCCGACCACCGTCATACCTGTGCACTACGAGGGCTGGTCGCACTTCCAGCAGGGCCGCGAACAGGCCGAGCGCGACCTTGAGCGCCACCGCATCACCTGGCTCGACCCGGGTGAGACCACGACGGTCACGGTCTAGCGTCAGCCACCCGATGTGGTCGCCGAGGACGTCGCTGTGGGCGTCGGCTCACTGGGTGGGGGGTCCGACGGGTCCGGGTCAACAGGGGTGGGCGTCGTGTCCTCGTTCTGCTTGCCCTTGCCCTTGTCCTCCTTCTTGTCGTCGCTGTCGTCACCGCCGCCGGGACGTGCCACGGTGAGGATGACGGTCGCGCCGGGCCGCGCGTGGGTCGAAGGGTCGACGGCGATCACCGTGCCGGCCGGCTTGGACGATGTCTGCTCGTCGCGCTCGGGCTGGAGTCCGAGCGCCTCCAGGATCTTCGCCGCGTCGTCGTACGACGTGCCAAGCAGGTCCTGGGGGATGGCGACGAGGCCGGTGGCGACGCCCAGGTCGACGACGGTGCCCTCGTCGACGCGTGAGCCCGGATCGGGGGACTGCGTGACGACCACGCCGGCCTTGTAGCCTGCGGCATCGACGTCGTGGGTCTTGACCTTGAGACCCTTGGCGGCCAGCGTCGAGGCGGCCTCGACGCTCGTCATCTTGCGCACGTCGGGCACCTCGATGTCTCCCCGGGACACGTACATGAAGGCGAGGACCACGGCGGCGAGGGCGAGCACTGCCGAGCTGATCAAGACGGTGCGCCGCGAGCCGCGACGTCCGGGGGTCGCTTCCGCGATGGTCGCACCAGCCAGTGTCGTCGTCGTGGCCGCGCCTGCCGTCTCCGCACCACCGGCTGTGGTCGCTGCAGCCCCGGGTTGCGTCGCATCCGGAGCCGTCGCCCGGCCGAGATCGGTGGGCACGGTCGTCGCGAGAGCGCCGGCGATGGCCGCAACCTCGCTCGCGGAGGGGCGCTGAGCCGGGTCCTTCGCCAGGAGGCTCCCGATCATCGGCCCGATGCCGGACGACTGGATCTCGGCCGGCAGCTCAGGTGGCGGCGCCTGGATGTGCGCCAACGCCGTGGCGATGTCGGTCTCCCGATGGAACGGCGGGGTCCCGGTCAGACAGGTGAAGGCGACGATGCCGAGGGCATAGAGGTCGGACGCGTACGTCGCCTGCTTGCCCGCCGCCTGCTCCGGGCTCAGGTAGTCGGCGGTTCCCAGCAGGGCTCCCGTCTGCGTCAGCGGCTCCGCGTCGAGCGATCGAGCGATGCCGAAGTCGAGGATCATGACCCGGCCCGATGGCGTGATCATCACGTTTCCGGGCTTGAGGTCGCGATGGACGATGCCCGCCTCGTGCGCGGCGGCGAGGGCCTGCGCCATCTCCGTGACGATCGACATCGTCTCGCCGACCGGCAGCGCCACCCGCGACTTCAGCATCGCGGCGAGCGAGACGCCGTCGATGAGCGGCATCACGAGGTACGGCGTGGTCTGCCCCGACTCGTCCTCGTGCTCGCCGTAGTCGTAGACGTCGACGATGTTCTGATGGTGCAGGGAGCCCGCCAGGTGTGCCTCGGTACGAAGTCGTGTACGCACCGACTCGTCATCGGCGAGGTTCTCGCGGATCACCTTGACCGCGACGTCGCGATCAAGCAGCTCGTCGTGGGATCGCCAGACCTCACCCATCCCGCCGCCACCGATCAACGTGTCGAGGCGGTAGCGATCACCGAGAACTACGGGCATTCCCTCAACATAGGTCCGAACGCGGCGGATCTCCTGTTGAGCGAAAGGCTCAGGCTTCGGCTTGGGCGGCCTCTGCTGCTTCGGCCTCGGCGACCTTCTGGCGTACGTCGTCCATGTCGAGGCCCTTGACTGCCTGGATCACCTGCTCGAGGCCGGCGGCCGGGAGTGCTCCGGGCTGTGAGAACACGAGGATGCCGTCGCGGAACGCCATCAGCGTCGGAATCGACGAGATGCGGGCGGCGGCGGAGAGCTCACCCTCCGCCTCGGTGTCGATCTTGGCGAACACGACGTCAGGGTGCTGCTCGCTGGCAGCTTCGTAGACCGGGCCGAACTGCATGCACGGGCCACACCAGGAGGCCCACCAGTCGACCAACGTGATTCCGTCTGCGGAGACGGCCTCGTCGATGCTGTCCTTGGTCAGGTTGATCGTGCTCATGTCTGCCTTCCGTTGGGTGCATCCAGTTCAACAAACTGGCCCAAACGAAGATTCCCTAGTCGTTCTTGCGGCGCTTGCGGTCGTCACCGCTGTTGTCGTCATCGTCGTCGTTGTTGCCGAAGTCGAAGAACGAGTAGGCGACCGTGACGGCGATCGTGTCTCCGGGCTTGGCCAGGTCGGTGGGGCTGATCGAGAGCACGGTGTCGGAGTCGACGTCGTTGTTGAACTCTTGGCTCCGGGTGGCCTTGAGCCCCAGTGCCTCGAGCTCGGCGACGGCGTCGTCGTACGACTTGCCGACCAGGTCCTGGGGGATCGGGAAGAGTCCGGTCGCCACCGTGAGCTCGACGACGGCGTCCTTGTCGACCTCGGTGCCGGGTGCCACCGACTGCTTGACGACCTCGCCGGCCTTGTGGCCCACGAGGTTGGCCTCCTTGGTCTCGACCGTGAGCCCGGCACGGCCCAGCTCGGTCGCGGCCTGGACGCTGGTCATGGTCGTGACATCGGGGACCGCGATCGTGGTGGGGCGGGTGGCATACATCAGACCACCGATCACCAGGGCAGCCACCGCGACGAGCGCCGCGAGGACGAGCAGCAGGCGGCCGGTGCGACGACGTCGTTCGGGCGGTTCGACGCTGATCGTGGCGGTGTCGTCGCGCCGGATCGGCTGCAGGTCGGTGCGTGTCTGCTCGGTGCTGGACGACGACGTGGTCGGCACGCGCGTCGCCATGGTCGCGGCGATCGCGGCCACGTCGCCGGCGGACGGCCGGTGCGTCGGCTCCTTCGACAGCAGCGACCGGACCAGGGGTTCGGCTGTCGTCAGCTCGGGCGGCAGGGGAGGTACGGGCGTGTGCAGGTGCGCCAGGGCCGTGCCGACGTCGGTGTCGCGGTGGAACGGAGGAGCACCCGTCAGGCAGGTGTAGGCGACGACGCCGAGCGCATAGAGGTCGGACGCGTAGGTCGCCGGGTGGCCCGCGGCCTGCTCCGGGCTGAGGTAGTCGGCCGTGCCCACCAGCCCGCCGGCCTGGGTCAGCGACTCTCCGCCGGCTGACCGGGCGATGCCGAAGTCGAGGATCATCACGCGGCCCGACCCCGTCAGCATCACGTTGGCGGGCTTGAGGTCGCGGTGCACGATGCCGGACGCGTGTGCCGTCTCGAGCGCGCTGGCCATCTCGGCGACGATCGACATCGTCTCGCCGAGGGGGAGCGCGGTACGCGATGCCAGGACCTGCGACAGCGTCACGCCGTCGACGAGGGGCATCACGAGGTAGGGCGTCGTACGGCCGTCGGCACCGACGTGCTCGCCGTAGTCGAAGACGTCGACGATGCCCGGATGACGCAGCGAGCCCGCAAGCTTGGCCTCCATGCGGAGCCGCTCACGTACCGTGAAGTCGTCCGCGAGATGGGGCCGGATCACCTTGACCGCGACCGTGCGGTCGAGCACCGGATCGTGGGCCTTCCACACCTCGCCCATGCCGCCGTCGCCGATCAGAGCGTCCAGGCGATAGCGATCCGAGAGTGTTGCAGGCATTGCCTCAGCATAGTTCGTGGGGACGAGGACATGCCCTTTGGCCAAACCGGGCATGATCGACCGCATGATCGGACGTCGTACGTTCCTCACCGGCATTGCAGGTGCCGGGGCCCTTGCCCTGGCCGGCTGCGGCAGCGACGACAAGCCGGCACCGCCGAAAGCTCCGACGGCCACGACCTCGACGACTCCCACCACGATCAACCCGAAGGTCGCCTCGACCGTCGCGACGGGTCTCAATGTGCCGTGGGGCATCGCCTTCCTCGCCAGCGGGGCCGCGTACGTCTCGCAGCGTGATGATGGTTCGCTCCTGCGCATCGACCCCGACGGCACAGTCACCCCGCTCGGCGGCGTCGACGGCGCCGACGCGGCCACCAGCGAGGGCGGGCTGATGGGCATCGCGCTCGATCCCGACGACGAGTCCGTGCTGTACGCCTACATGAGCACCCGCTCCGACGACCGTCTCGTACGGCTCGCCGTCACCGGCGACGCGGTCGGCAAGCCCGAACCGCTCATCACCGGCGTACGGTCGGCCGCCAACCACCACGGCGGGCGGCTGGTGTTCGACGACAGCGGACACCTTTTCCTGGCGATCGGCGACGGTGCGGTGCCTGACGACGCGCAGGACAAAGGCAGCCTGAACGGCACGATCCTGCGGCTCGACAAGGAGGGCAAGCCGGCGTCGGGCAATCCGTTCGGCAACGAGGTCTGGTCCTACGGCCACCGCAACGTCGAAGGTCTCGCGTTCGACGCCGACGGTCGCCTCTGGGCCTCAGAGTTCGGCCAGGACGCGTTCGACGAGCTCAACCTCATCCAGAAGGGCGGCAACTACGGCTGGCCGCAGGTCGAAGGCACGTCCGACGACCCCGACTTCGTCACGCCCAAGGTCACCTGGCACACCGATGAGTGCTCACCGGCCGGAATCGCGATCACCCGGTCGACCGCGTTCATGGCGGGGCTTCGCGGCGAGTGCGTGTGGATGATCCCGCTCGACGGCGAGTCCGCCGGCAAGCCGGTGCGGCTCTTCGAGGGGGAGTACGGGCGCATCCGCGACGTGGTCGTGGCCCCGGACGAATCGCTGTGGGTCTCGACCAGCAACACCGACAGCCGCGGTCGACCCGACGACAAGGACGACCGCATCCTGCGCGTCACCCTTTGACCCACCACCGGCCGAAACTACCGACAAGTAAGGGTTTTGCCGGGGTCGAACATGAGGATATCCTCGCGTTCATGGATGAGTCTTCGTTCGACATCGACCCCGCACAGCTGCGCGAGGCCGCTCAGCGCTTCCCTGCACAGCGTCTGAGCGCTCTCGACGGACACCCCGACAGCGACGTGAGCTACATCGCCCGTGCTGCCGAGTTCGGTCGTCACGCCTGGGACGAGGGCGGGCACATCTAGCCAGCTTCCCCGCAATGCAAAACCCCCGGAGCAATGCTCCGGGGGTTTGTGCGTTCTGAAGATTTCAGAGCGGGCGGCAAGCCGTCCCCAAGCTCTCGCGAGCCTGTTGTCAGACCTACAGGGGCCGGATGTTGGCTGCCTGCAGGCCCTTCTGGCCCTGCTCGACGTCGAACTCGACCTTCTGGTTTTCGTTCAGCGAACGGTAGCCGCTCGACTGGATCGCGCTGAAGTGCGCGAACACGTCTTCGCTGCCGTCGTCGGGCGCGATGAATCCAAAGCCCTTGTCAGCGTTGAACCACTTGACGGTTCCTGTTGCCATTTCGTACTCCTCTTGGCGAGTTGCCTCCCACGACTTTCGCGGGCGGCTGTCGCGACGTACATCCAACCTTGAGAAGAACTCGGCACCCCGGGAGGAACTCATTCATTCGTACGGCCAACGTCGTGCAACTGAGCTCAACCCTAGGGCACCCCACGGGGGTGAAAGCAAGCATTTCTCGTCATGTGATCGAACGGTCAATGAACGTCATCCCGTGTTAACGGAACGTGCCAAAGACCTGTGACACCCACCAACGACCGTACTTGTCCTGATACGCACCGACGCCGATCACGCGATATCCCGAGTTGAGGATGTTGGCCTTGTGACCCGCCGAACGCATCCACGCGGCCACCGTCAACGGTCCCGTCTGGTAGCCCCAGGCGATGTTCTCGCCGACGGCCCTGAGGCCGCAGAAGCTCATGATCGGGCGCATCGCCTGGTGTCGCAGCGTGCGGTTGATCGCCATCCATCGGGCGTGCGACTCGGCGAACTTGTCGACGCAGGCGTGCGGCGTCAGCTTGACGCGCTTGTACAGGGCGCGCTGCTGGTTGGTCGACGAGATGACCTGGGCCTCGAACGTGTCGGACGGGCTGATCACCACGGCGTTGGACTGTGCGGGCAGCGCGACCAGCGCGCTCCCCGCCATGACCAGGGTGGCCATGACTGTACGGATCTTCATAAGGGCTCCCTCCCTTGTGGCGAACGTACGCATGCGGGGGAGCCGAATTCGTGATCAGTTGGGACTAGTCAGTCCAGGACAAAGAACTAGTTCTTTATAACTAGTCACCACCTAAGTCAAGACTGCATATCCACCTGAAAATTGCCTAAGTTGAGGGCGTTGTGCCAACGCACACCCCACAAGGGTGTGCGCATCCATCAGTCGGACAACCGTCCGGCCACCATCAAGTTGCAAGGGGAGAACAGTGAAGCGTGTGACCTCAGGCCTCCTGGGCCTAGGACTCGCAGCCTCCCTCGGATTCGCATATGCGTCTCCGAGTTCTGCGTCGTCCGCACCACCCGTCTCAGGCAGCGACCATGCCCAGCAGAGAACCGATGAGCTCTCCAGCCCGATGGAGGACAAGCGTCGCGCCCTGCGCGAGTCGGCGATCACCGGCGTCCTCAACGGTGACCTCCAGACCAAGGAGATCAACGGCAGCACCGTCGTCAAGGTCGGCAAGGGCACGAGCCCGGCCGATGCCGCTGCTCTCGCCAACAAGAAGGCCCGCAAGACCTTCCGGGCCAAGCCCGGCAGTGCGACGCAGGACCAGTACGTCGAGCTCTCCCAGGAGCGCGCCGACAAGATCTTCGTGATCCTTGCCGAGTTCGGCAACCAGCGTCACCCGGACTACCCGGACGTCGACACCGATCCCGACACGCCTGGTCCGACGACGTTCGAAGGCCCCTTGCACAACAGCATCCCCGAGCCCGACCGCACCAAGGACAACTCGACGGTCTGGCAGGCTGACTTCAACCAGCAGCACTACCAAGACCTGTACTTCAAGAACTCGCCGGGCGCGGAGTCGCTGCGTACCTACTATGAGGCTCAGTCCTCGGGTCGCTACACCGCAGACGGTGAGGTCTCCGATTGGGTGAAGGTGCCCTACAACGAGGCTCGCTACGGACGCGAGGACTCCGGCACCTGGTACCTCATCCAGGACGCGGTCACCGCGTGGATCGCCGACCAGCACGAGGCCGGCCAGACCGATGCGCAGATCAAGACCGCGCTGCAGGCGTACGACAAGTACGACCGCTACGACTACGACGGTGACGGCGACTTCAACGAGCCCGACGGCTACATCGACCACTTCCAGATCGTCCACGCAGGTGGCGACGAGGCGGACGGCGACCCGCAGCAGGGTGAGGACGCGATCTGGTCGCACCGTTGGAACGCGTTCCTGACCGACGCCGGCATCACGGGCCCGGACTACAACCGTCTCGGCGGCACCCAGATCGGTGACACCGGCATCTGGATCTCCGACTACACGGTTCAGCCCGAGAACGGCGGCCTGTCGGTCTTCGTCCACGAGTACGGCCACGACCTCGGCCTGCCGGACGCGTACGCGATCGCTGGTGGTGGCGACAACTCCAACGAGTACTGGACCCTGATGGCCCAGAGCCGCCTCAACGCCAAGGGCGAGCCGCTCGGCACGCGCCCCGGCGACATCGGCGCGTGGGAGAAGCTGCAGCTCGGCTGGCTCGACTACGAGGTGCTGAGCACCCACCAGAAGAAGACCATCGACATGGGCCCGCAGGAGTACAACACCAAGAAGGCCCAAGGCGCCGTCGTGGTGCTCCCCAAGAAACAGGTCACCAAGGACAACGGTGCACCGGCATCGGGGGAGAAGCAGTTCTTCTCAGGTTCAGGCGATGACCTGGCCAACTCGATGACGACGGATGTCGACCTCACCGGCAAGACCGGTGGCGTGCTGACGGCCAAGGTCCGCTACGAGATCGAGGAAGGTTACGACTACGCCTACATCCAGGCCTCGACCGACGGTGGAGCCAACTGGACGTCGCTGGACGGCACGATCAATGGCACAGCCATTGGCGATGACACGTCCGGACGACCCGGCATCGACGGTGAGCAGGCCGACTG
The DNA here is from genome assembly GCF_039537165.1 of Aeromicrobium panaciterrae. Classification (GTDB taxonomy): domain Bacteria; phylum Actinomycetota; class Actinomycetes; order Propionibacteriales; family Nocardioidaceae; genus Aeromicrobium; species Aeromicrobium panaciterrae. The sequence goes on from NZ_BAAAZZ010000002.1 coordinate 2,936,063, forward strand.
GGCTGACCTCAGCGTCCCGCTGAGCGCGTACGACGGCCAGAAGATCAAGCTGCGCATCTACTACAAGACCGACGGCGGACTCGCGCTCGCTGGCCTCTACGCAGATGACATCAAGGTGACGGCCGGTGCCGAGACACTCGTCGACGACGGCGCAGAGGGCACCTCGGTGTTCGCGCTCGACGGGTTCAAGATCCTCGGTGCGACGACGAGTCAGCTGTTCGACAACTACTACGTCATGGGTCACCGCTCCTACGTGTCCTACGACAAGTACCTGCAGACCGGCCCCTACAACTTCGGCTTCACCAACACGAAGCCGGACTGGGTCGAGCACTACAAGTACGGCCACGGACTGCTGATCTCCTACTGGGACACGTCGATGGGTGACAACAACACGAGCCTGCACCCGGGCTCGGGACGCAACCTGCCGATCGACGCCAACCCGACGCCGATCATCAACCTTGCAACTGGTGCACCGTGGCGCGCGAGGATCCAGATGTACGACGCGCCGTTCTCGTTGCACAAGGCCGACTCGATGACGCTGCACACCAACGGTGTCGCCAGCTACATCCGCGGTCAAGCGGCCAAGCCGCTCTTCGACGACACCAAGAAGTATTGGTTCGCTGAGCTCCCCAACCATGGCGTGAAGCTGCCTGCAGCCGGCGTCAAGGTCCGGGTGCTCTCGGAGGACGGAACCAGTCTGAAGGTCAGGTTCAACTGACCCTCACCACGGTCGGGGGCCGCGCATCAGGGGGTGCGCGGTCCCCTTCAGCTCCGCGATGTCAGGAGTTCAGGGGGTTCTTGAACCGCGGGCGACAGTACGGATCACGTAGGTGATCACGCCGATGCCGAGCACGACGCATCCCGCGCCGATGGTCGGCATCGGCACGTTCAGGGCAAGCACGCCACAGCCGATCAGCCCGAGCACGGGTGTGGTCCGGTGCCACGGCGACGTCGACAGCGTCCACGCCGACGCATTGGTGATGGCGTAGTAGAGCAGCACGCAGAACGACGAGAACGCGATGCTGGTGCTGAGGTTGCCGAGGAGCACCAGCGCGATGACGAGCGCGCCGACGAACAGCTCGGCATGACGGGGCACGTGTTCGCTCACCCGGGCCAGGGCGCGGGGGAGGTGCCGGTCGCGCGCCATGGCGAGCGTCGTACGGGACACGCCGAGCGTCAACGACAGCAGGGCGCCGGCAGCAGAGACCACGACGACCACCTGGAGGACGCGTGCTAGTCCTGGCTGGCCGACGGACTCGGCGGCATCGACGAAGGGCCGGGCCGAGTCGGCGAGTGCCTCGCCGCCGAGGGCATGAAGCAGGGCGAGGGCGGCGACGGCGTACACGATGCCCACGAGGACCAGCGAGAGAGCCATCGCCCGCGGGATCGTACGGCGTGGGTCGCGCACTTCCTCACCCAGCGTCGCGAGCCGGGCGTAGCCGGCGAACGCGAAGAACAGCAGCGCCGCACCGTGCAGCACACCACCGGCGGTCGGGTCGGCGACGTCTTCGGCCGGGGCTTTCGCCGACGACAGGAGCACGGTCGCGGTGACTGCGACGACGGTCACGACCACCGCGACGACCACGACCGCGACGAACGCGGACTTCTCGACGCCCGCGAGATTGATCGCGACGACCGCCGCCACGGCGATGACCGCAAGGGCCTGCGCGTGCTCGGGTGCGACATAGGTGCCGATGGCGTAGGCCATCGCGGCGCAGGAGGCCAGCTTGCCGGCGATGAAGGCCCAGCCGGCGAGATAGCCCCAGAACGGTCCGAGGCGCTCGCGACCGTAGACGTACGTGCCACCCGCGCTGGGGTAGCGGGCGGCGAGCCGAGCCGACGATGCCGCGTTGCACGCCGCGACCACGGCAGCGATCGCCAACGCGATCAACACATCGTCACCGGCAGCCGCGGTCGCCGGCCCGAAGGCCACGAACAGGCCCGCACCGATCATGGCGCTCATCCCGATCGCGACGGATCCGGTGAGTCCGAGACGTCGATCCAGGGCGCCGTTCATGGCTAGGACATCCCTCCCAATTCGATGGTCAGCTCGCGCGGCCCCGCATCCCGCCTGGCGGCGTTGTCGTCGGTCGACGGCCAACCCCGGGCCGCCTCCCTCCTGTGCCTTGCCAGCCGGGCGCGGATGCCCCGCTCCCTGATCGGCCACCACTGGAGAGGCATGCCCTAGAGGTCGTAGTCGACGACGAGGGGGGCGTGGTCGGACCAGCGCTCGGCCCAGCTGATCGCCCGGTCGACGGTCGCCGTACGCGCCGCCGCCGCGAGCTCAGGCGTGGCGATCTGGTAGTCGATGCGCCAGCCGGTGTCGGTGTCGAACGCCTGGCCGCGCATCGACCACCACGTGTAGGGGCCGTCGACGTCGCCGGCGAGGCGGCGGTGCACGTCGACCCAGCCGAGCTCGTCGAAGAAGCGGTCGAAGTAGGCGCGCTCCTCGGGCAGAAACCCGGCCTTCTTGACGTTGCCCTTCCAGTTGCGGATGTCGCGCTCGGTGTGGCCGACGTTGAGGTCGCCGGTGAGCAGGCCGTGGCTGCCGGAGTCACGGATCTGCTCGAGGCGTACGTGCATCTGGTCGAAGAACCGCAGCTTTTCGACCTGGCGGGGTGTGCCGGCCTCGCCGGAGTGGGCATAGGCGGAGATCGCCGTGAGCGTGGACCCGTCGGCCAGTGGGATGTCGGACTCGATCCAGCGTCCGGAATCGTCGAAGTAGTCGTCGCCGTTGCCGATGCGTACGGCAGACGGCTCGGTGCGGCTCAGCACTGCGACCCCCGCGCGTCCCTTGGCAGCCGCCTCGGCGTGCACGACGTGGTAGCCGGACTCCGCGGTGAGCTCGTGCACGATCGCGTCGGGTGCGCGAACCTCCTGCAGCGTCACGATGTCGGCGCCGCGGCCGGCCAGCCATTCGGCCATGCCGCTCGTCTGCCCGCGGTTCTTGTTGTAGGCGGCACGGATGCCGTTGATGTTGACGGTGGCGATACGGAGCACGCAGCAACCCTATGCAGGGAGGCCGACAGATCGACGTCCGGCCTAGTTGGCGGCGATCAGCGCCGCAACCACGGCGACGAGCGCGGGTCCACCCTGGATCGCGGCGGCGCGTGCGTACGACCTGCCCGTGGAGATGAGCACGAGCGACGCCGCGAGCATGCTGGCGCAGGCGAAGATGATGAGCGTCCAGCCGATGTCGTCGTGCGTGTCGGAGAACAGCACCAGGTCGATGCCGACGTTGGCGCCGATCGCGAGAAACAGGTTGTAGAACCCCTGGTTGTACGCCAGCGATGCCGTGGTGTCGGCGTCAGCCTGTGACGCGAGGCCGAACGTCTTCCACGTCGTGGGCTTCCTCCACGCGATCGACTCGAGGTAGAAGAAGAACACGTGCAGCACGGTGGCAATGCCGGCGAAGATCACGGCAACAGCAGTCATGGATGGAGCCTAAGCCTTAGGCCGTCTGCTTGGCGGCTGCTCGGCCGGCGGCGCGGCCGCTGAAGATGCAACCGCCGAGGAACGTGCCCTCCAGCGAGTTGTAGCCGTGTACGCCACCGCCTCCGAAGCCGGCGACCTCGCCCGCGGCATACAGGCCGTCGACGGGTGAACCGTCCGTGCCGATCACGGCGGAGTCGAGGTTGGTCTCGAGGCCGCCCAGCGACTTGCGGGTCAGCACGTGCAGTCGTACGGCGATCAGCGGGCCCTTCTTGGGGTCGAGGATCTTGTGCGGCGTCGCCACGCGGATCAGCTTGTCCCCGCGGTACGCCCGCGCCTGGCGCATTGCGGCGATCTGCAGGTCCTTGGTGAACTCGTTGTCGAGCTCGCGGTCGCGCTCGGTGACCTGGCGGCGTACGTCGTCAAGGTCGAGCGGCGCCTCGGGCGTCAGCTCGTTCATGCCGGCGACGAGCCCCTCGATCGTGTCGGCGACGACGAAGTCCTCGCCCTTGTCCTTGAACGCCTCGACCGGGCTCGTGGCTCCCTTGGAGAGTCGCTCCTTGAGCAGCGTCCTGACGCTCTTGCCAGTGAGATCGGGATTCTGCTCCTGGCCGGAGAGGGCGAACTCCTTCTCGATGATCGCCTGGCTGAGCACGAACCACGAGTGATCGTGTCCGCTCTGCCGCAGCAGCTTGAGCGTGCCAAGGGTGTCGAAGCCCGGCAGTCCCGGGATTGGCAGGCGCTGCCCGCCACCGTCGAGCCAGATCGACGACGGTCCGGGCAGGATGCGGATGCCGTGCATGGGCCAGATCGGGTCCCAGTTCTTGATGCCCTCGACGTAGTGCCACATACGGTCGCGGTTGATGTGGCTCGCGCCGGCCCTCTCGGCGATCTCCAGCATGCGGCCGTCGACGTGCGCGGGGACGCCGGAGATCATGTGCTTCGGCGGGGTGCCGAGGCGGTCGGGCCAGTTCTTGCGTACGAGCTCGTGGTTGCCGCCGATGCCACCCGACGTGACGATCACCGCCTGGGCGCTCAGCGTGAACTCGCCGATCGACGTACGGGATGTGGGTGCTGCTCGTTCCGCGTTGTCGGGCTCGAGCACCGAGCCACGTACGCCTGTGACGGCGCCGTCGGCGACGATCAGCTCGTCGACCTGGTGGCGGAACGCGAACTGCACGAGACCGTTCTCGTGGCCCTCGCGGACGATCTTTTCGAACGGCTCGACGATGCCGGGGCCGGTGCCCCACGTGATGTGGAAGCGGGGGACGGAGTTGCCGTGACCGCCGGCGAGTCCTCCGCCGCGCTCGGCCCAGCCGACGACGGGGAACACGCTGTGGCCACGCTCCTTGAGCCACGAGCGCTTCTCACCCGCGGCGAAGTTGACGTACGCCTCGGCCCACAGGCGCGGCCACTTGTCCTCGTCGCGGTCGAACTGTGCGCTGCCCATCCAGTCCTGCATCGCCAGCTCGACGGAGTCCTTGATGCCCATGCGGCGCTGCTGCGGGGAGTCGACGAAGAACAATCCGCCGAACGACCAGAACGCCTGACCGCCGATGCCCTGCTCGCCCTCCTGGTCGACCACGATCACCTTGCGGCCCGCCTCGACGAGCTCCGCGGTGGCAACCAGCCCGGCCAGCCCGGCCCCGACGACGATCACATCTGCATCCATGCCCGAGATTGTGTCCTACGCGCGGGCAGTACCAGCATGCGGGACGGGCGACGCGCTAGGTAATTACCGCGTGAAATGTCTGTCCGGAGGCGCGTTTGAGGTCTAGATTCAAAGCGTCAAACTTCATCGTTGGGAGAAAAACACATGGCCGTGGACTTCAAGTCTTTGGGCAAGAACGATCAAGGAGCCCTGATCTCGGGCGCGCTCGCCGTGATCTTCACCTTCATCGGTTCCTACATCACCGTCAGCGTCAAGGTCTCGAGCATCAGCTCGTCAGCCGGGCACAACGCCTGGGATGGTTGGAGCACCCTGGGGTCGCTCCTTCTCATCGCCGCACTGGCACTGGTCGCGATCCGCATCTTCGCGAAGGACACCCTCCCCGCGGGCGTCCCGTGGAATCTCGTCACGTTTGCCGCGGCAGCGCTCGGCACCGTCATCATCGTGCTCAAGGGCCTGACGTTCGGCGCCCCGGACGGCATCCCGAGCGCAGCGGTCGACGCCGGCATGGGTTGGTCGGGTTGGGTCCTGTCCATCCTCGCCATCGTGTTCACCGTCTTCACGGCTCTGTTGTTCAAGGAGTCCGGCGAGGAGATCCCGGAGATCAACAAGAAGGACACCCCGCCTGCGGCGTGACCTCTTCAGCACCGAACGAAAGGCCCGACTCCGGTCGGGCCTTTCGTCATTGCCTCGACGTTGGAGCGGTGAGTTGGCGTCCACCGAAAGGGGTCAGGTGGACGCCAAGTCACCGCTCACGCTTCGGACGGCGCGGGTGTCAGGACGTGAAGGGCGGACGGTTGTCGAGGCGTACGGACTGGCGGCCGGCCCAGCGCCAGAGGCGGGCCGTGAAGTCGCGGTCCTCGTCGGTGACGAAGTTGCCCATGACGCGCAATGCGAACGTCATCAAGGTGTGCGAGCGCATGCCGATCGGGCCAGCAGTCGGCAGCAGGTGCGGCACCGTGATGAGGCCGGCCAGGCGGCGGGCGATCGAGAACGCCTCGCCGTAGTGGTGCGTCAGCAGCGCGGGCCAGGCGTCCTGGACGTCGGTCTGTGCCCTCATCAGCTCAGCGCCGACACGGCCGGTCTCCATGCCGTAGTCGATGCCCTCGCCGTTGAGCGGGTTGACGCAGCCGGCCGCATCGCCGATGAGGATCCAGTTGGGACCCGCAACGCCGGACACGGCGCCGCCCATCGGCAGCAGCGCGCTGGTCGGCATACGGAGCTCACCGCTGAGGTCCCACTCCTCACGGCGGAGCGTGGCGTAGTACTCCATCAGCGGGCGGATCTGCAGGTCAGCGGGCCTCTTGGAGGTCGCGAGCGCGCCGACGCCGAGGTTCACCTCGCCGTCCGAGAGCGGGAAGATCCAGCCATATCCCGGGAGCAGCTCGCCCTCCTCGCCACGCAGCTCGAGGTGCGACGAGATCCACGGATCGTCGCTGCGCCCCGACTTCACGTACGAGCGGCCCGCGACTCCGTACGCGGTGTCGCGATGCCACTCGCGGCCCAGGACGCGGCCGAGCGGTGAACGTACGCCGTCAGCGACGATCAACCGGTCGCAGGCGATCGTGTGGGGAGTCTTGTCCTTGCCGAGGTGAAACGTCACCGAGATGACCTTGCCGCTGGCATCGCGCTCGGCGTCGACAGCACGGGCGCCCTCGAACGGGGTGGCACCAGCCTCGACGGCGACGCGGAAGATCTTGTCGTCGAGCTCGGTACGCGGGACGGCCGAACCGTAGTCGGGCAGCGATCCGCCGGGCCAGGGGAGCAGCAGCTCCTGGCCGAAGCCGGCGGCGCGGAGTCCGCGGTTGGTGCCGTGGCTGCGTACCCATTCACCCAGGCCCAGGCGTTCCATCTCGGCGATGGCGCGCGGCGTGAGCCCGTCGCCGCAGGTCTTGTCGCGCGGGAACGTCGCCGCGTCGGCGAGAACTGTCTCCATGCCGAAGCGGGAGGTCCACGCGGCGGCGGCTGCGCCTGCGGGCCCAGCACCGACGACGAGCACGTCGGTACGGGTGGGCAAGGCGCTCATGTCGCAATTCTCCCATCGGCACGGTGACTGGCACGATGGACCCATGAGTTCACAGGCAACCTCACCAAAACCTGAAGCCGAGATCCACTACGCCTCACGGGGATCGTCATACTTCGACATCCTCCTTGCGGTGTTCTGCGTCGTGCTGGTCGTGTCCAACATCGCCGCGACCAAGGGCACGCAGTTCTTCTCCGGTGACGTGTCGATCGGTCCGGTACAGGTCATCCCGGTCTTCTCCGACGGCGGCGCGGTGCTGTTCCCGCTGGCCTACATCATCGGCGACGTCATCTCCGAGGTGTACGGGCTGCGCGCGGCTCGGCGCGCGATCATCGTCGGCTTCGGCACGGCTCTGATGGCGTTTGCCACCTTCCTGGTCGTCATCCAGCTGCCGAGTGCGTCGTTCTACGAGAACCAGGAGGCGTTCGAGAGTGTCGTCTGGTCCGGCGTGCAGATCGTCGCGGCATCGTTGGTCGCGTACGTCGTGGGTCAGTTCCTCAACTCGTACGTGCTGGTCCGCATGAAGGCCCGCACCGCCGAGCCCGGGCTGTGGCGCCGGCTCGCCGGTTCGACCGGCGTCGGCGAGGCGGCTGACACGTTCATCTTCTGCGCCATCGCCGCGTCGGCGATCGGCATCTCGACCGGTGGCGACTTCGTCAACTACTTCGTCGTCGGCTTCATCTTCAAGTGCGCCGTCGAGCTGCTCGTCATGCCGCTGACGATGGTCGTCATCCGCTTCCTCAAGGACCGCGAAGCGTCCTACTGGGCCTAGATTGCGCGCCAGTGAGGCCCGCCTCACGCTCGCTCCGCTCCCTGGCGAGCGACTACGTGTAGAACCTGGCCAGCCAGTCGGCCTTGAAGTCCTTGAAGGTGCCGTCGTCGATCGCGTCGCGCATCTGGTCGACGAGCCTGACGATGAACCGTTCATTGTGGATCGTCGCCAGCGTCGAGCCTGCCATCTCGCGGGTCTTGATGAGGTGGTGGAGGTACGCGCGCGTGTAGTGCGTGCAGGTGTAGCAGTCGCAGTCGTCGTCGATCGGGATGAACTCACGCTTCGAGGCGGCCCACGTGAGGTTGAAGTGCCCCGTCGGGGTGTAGACGCGGCCGGACCGTGCGACGCGGGACGGGTTGACGCAGTCGAACGTGTCACATCCGGCCTCGACCCCGGTGAACAGGTCGTCGGGCTCGCCGATGCCGAGCAGGTGGCGCGGCTTGTCGACCGGCAGCTCCTCGTTGACCCAGCTGACGATCGTGCCGAGCCGCTCCTTCTCGATTGCACCGCCGACCCCGAACCCGTCGAAGCCGAGCGCCACCAGGCCGCGGGCGGCCGTACGGCGGAGGTCCTCGTGCTGCGCGCCCTGCACCACCCCGAACAGCGCCTGGTGGGGCTTGCCTGCGCGTGACTCGGTGAGGCGCTCGTGCTCGGTGACGCAGCGCTCGGCCCACGCCTGCGTACGGGCGATCGACTGCTCCTGGTAGCCCCGGGTGTTCATCAGCGTCGTGAGCTCGTCGAACGCGAACATGATGTCGGCGCCGAGCTGGTGCTGGATCTGCATCGACACCTCAGGGGTGAACCGGTGCCTGGTGCCATCGACGTGCGACTTGAACGTGACACCGTCGTCGTCGACCTTGGCGAGCCGGTCCTTGCCGGGCGCGATGACGTCGTCGGCCTCGACTCCGGTGGCATCCATCGACAGCGTCTTCTTGAACCCGGCACCGAGCGACAGCACCTGGAAACCGCCCGAGTCGGTGAACGTCGGACCGGGCCAGTTCATGAACGCGCCGAGACCGCCCGCCTCGTCGATGATGTCGGCGCCGGGCTGCAGATAGAGGTGGTAGGCGTTCGCCAGCAGCGCCTGGGCGCCGAGCTCGGCCATCGACTCGGGCAGCACTCCCTTGACCGTGGCGCGGGTGCCGACCGGGATGAACGCCGGGGTGCGGATCTCGCCGTGCGGCGTGGTGATCGTGCCGGTACGTCCGAGGGCGCCCTCGAGCTCCTTGCCGACCGTGAACACCTGACTATCCAACCAGCCATACGGCGGTGCCGAGCGCGCCCCCGGTGAGCAGCAGGAAGAGCAGGTTCCACACCGCGGCGGGCAGGTGCGTGAGCCGGGCGAGCACGTCGGCGTCGCTCGTACGAGAGCGGACGCGGCGGCGGTGCGACCACAGGTCGAGCACCGTGCGGGGAGCGGCGATCAGCAGGAACCACGCGAATGTCAGCGCGGCGAAGTCCTGCACGCGGTGATCGGCCTTCCACACCAGCGCAGCGACGGCGACGCCGCTGATGCCGACGACGAGCAGGCCGAACCAGTTGCGGATGAACACCAGCATCAGCGCCAGCACGCCGAGACCGACGTACAAGGCGATGCCGGTCTCGTCAGCGCGTACGAGCACCACCGACACGAGGCCCAGCGCGGCCGGTGCGAGGTAGCCCGCCGCGGCGGTCGCGATCATGCCCGGGCCGCGAGGGCGTCCGGTCGACAGCGTCAGCCCGGAGGTGTCGGTGTGCAGCCGGATCGCATTGAGGCGACGACCCGTGAGCACCGCGACGATCGCATGGCCGGCCTCGTGCACGAGCGTCACGAGGTGCCGGGTGAACCGCCACGCGGGCGGAGCGACGGTCAGCGCAAGGGCCAGGGCCGCTGCCGCCCACGTGGTGTCCAGGGGTCAGCCAGCCGACTGGTCGACGAGCTGGACGCGGGTCGTACCGCGCTCGGGCATGCCCATCGCGGTGGCGAGACGGTGGTGCACGGCGCCCTCGTCGCGTCGGTTCTGCCGGTCGAGCGACAGTCCGAGCGCGGTCTGGGCCCACGCGTACGTCGGGTCGAGCTCGATGAGCCGCCGAAACGCCTGCTCGGCGGGCACGAGCTGGGCCGCCGCGAAGTGTGCGCGGCCGATCAGCTCCCAGGCGGAGGCGTTGCCGGGCTCCGCCGCGACGACCTTGCGCAGGACGCGTACGGCATCACGCGGGAAGCGGGACTCCAGGAGCTCTTCGCCCTTGCGGAACGCGTCGAAGACGTCCATCTGCTCGATCTGCTCGTCGCTGATGTTGGGGGTCATGTAGATCGTCATGGTGTCTCCTTTCGCGGGACCTTGCTTCAACACCGCGGGTCGGGCGTTCATTCCGTGGTCTGGGTGGGTGTCGGCGTCGGCGTGGTCTCGCTGGGCGTCGGAGTCGGCGTCGGGGTGGTCGCGGTCGGGGTCGGCGTGGTCGGCACGGTCGTGGTGGCGGTCGTCGGCGGGGGAGTCGGCGTCGTACTCGGCTTGTCACGGCCGCCGCCGAGCGAGTCGCCTATCGTCGTACCGCCGTCGCCGTCGAGCGTCCGCCCGGTGACCAGCTCGACCGTGGAGATCGCCGCGAGCGCCAGCGACAGCACCACGATCGCGGTGACGATGATCGTCTTCCAATGCAGGCGTGGCGTGTCGTCGACGAATTTCGCGCCACGGGCGGCCGAGTCGATGTCGGCCGCCTCATCGAGTGCTGCACGGACATCGCCTTCCTCGACCTGGCGCTCGATGACCGTGCCGGACTCGGTCTGGATGAGCAACGTACGCGTGTGGTCGAGCGTGCGGCTGTAGAGCGCTGAGCTGATCGTCACCACGAAGCTGCCGAGGGCGGCTCCGATGAGCGTTCCGGCGACCCCGAGGCGTGAGGCGATCCAGGCGGCGGTCACGGCGGCCAGGACACTGGCGGTCAGCTGGAGCCAGGAGATGTCTCCCAGCAGTCCGCGACGTCGTGACATGTCCACAAGCCTAGAGGGGCAGCCCCGGCCTGCCTCCGCAAAGTTGTCAGTCCCAGTTGCCACACTGGCCACATGGAACTGATTGTGGTGCTCGTCTGCGGTCTGCTGCTCGGCCTCGTCGTCGGCTGGCTGATCGGTCACGCGCCCGATCAGCGCTCCGAGCCCGCGGTCCTCGAGGCCCGGCACGCCACGATCATAGCCGAGCTCCGGCACGAGGAAGGCGTCAAGCGGGCCCAGATCGAGCAAGACCTCGCAGAGGTGCGTGCCACCGCCAACGGTCTGCGTGAGCAGCTCGACGGTGCGCGTACGCAATATGCCGAGATGATCGAGCGGCACCGCAGGGACGCCGAGAAGCGTACGGCCGCCGAGCAGAACGAGAGCAAGGTCCTGCAAAAGCTGGCACCCGTCGCCGAGCAGCTCAAGGACATGCAGCAGAAGGTCCTCGACCTCGAGAAGCAGCGCAGTGAGCAGCACGGCGACCTCGCCGCCCAGATCCGTGCCACCCGGCAGAGCGCCGAGCAGTCCAAGATGGCTGCCGAGACGCTGTCGGCCGCACTGCGCAACAATTCCGTGCGCGGCGCCTACGGCGAGCTCCAGCTCAAGACCCTGGTCGAGTCCGCCGGACTGATCAACCGCATCGACTACTCCATGCAGGAGTCGATCACGGCCGACACCGGTGCGCGCCGTCCCGACATGGTCATCAAGCTGCCGGGCCGCAAGCAGGTGGCGATTGACTCCAAGGTGCCGTTCAGCGCGTTCATCGACTCGTTCCGCGACGACATCAGCGAGACCGAGCGCAAGGCGTTCCAGACCCAGCACGCCAAGCAAGTACGCGGCCACGTCGACGCCCTGGCCGGCAAGGAATACTGGACCGGTCTCCCGGTGAGCCCCGAATACACCATCGCGTTCATCCCCAGCGAGGCCATCCTCAACACCGCGCTGGAGGCCGATCCGACCCTGTTGGAGTATGCCTTCAGCCGCGGCATCGTGCTCGCCACACCGGTCAACCTCTGGGCGACGCTCAAGACGGTTGCGCTGACGTGGAAGCAGGAAGACCTGGCCGACAACGCCCAGGAGCTGGTCGACCTGGGGCGAGAGCTCTACAAGCGCCTCGGCAAGCTGTCTGACCACGTGTCCAAGCTGGGCCGCTCGATCGAGACCACGGTGCGTTCCTACAACGAGTTCGCCGGCACTCTCGAGGGTCGTGTGCTCGTCACGGCACGCAAGCTCGACGGAATCGACGAGGCCAAGATGCTCGGCGAGGTCAAGCAGATCGAGGCTGATCCGCGCCGCCTCACCGCCTCGGAGTTCTCCGTCCTCGCAGACGTCGAGCGCCCCGAGATCGATTTCGAGCAGATTTCGATCCCTGTTGCGATCGATGAAGAAGAGACCGCCTGACGACGGATTCCTGCCTTATTGCTGGACGTCGCGCCTGATTCACGGTTTCATGTGCGTACGACGAGGCGAAAGGCGCGTGCATGACACAGCTGGACGAGAAGCCCGAAGAAGGACTCAAGGCCGGAGCGATCGGCTTCGTCGACGCGCTGGTGATCGGGCTCAACGCCACATCGCCGGCATACTCCATCGCGGCTGTGATCGGTGCGCTCGTCGCGATCGCCGGAGTTCACGCACCCGGCATCATGCTGGCCTCATTCGTCCCGATGCTGCTGATCGCCTCGGCGTTCTTCTACCTCAACAAGGTCGACCAGGACTGCGGCACGACCTTCTCGTGGGTCACCCGGGCGATGGGTCCGTGGGCCGGCTGGCTCGGCGGCTGGGCGATCACGATGACAGGTGTCCTCGTCGTCGGCTCGCTCGCCGATGTGGGTGTGAGCTTCGCGCTTCGCGGAGTCGGCCTGGACTCGTGGGCTGACAACGCCTGGGTTCGGCAGCCTCTCGCCGTGCTGCTGATCATCGTCATGACCGCGATCTGCGTCGCCGGTACGGAGGGCTCGGCGAGGCTGCAGAACGTCCTGATCCTCGCCCAGGTCGTGTTCTTGCTGATCTTCGCCGCCGTCGCGATCTACAAGGTCTATGCCGACACCAGCACGCTCGACTCGATCAAGCCGGCCTTCGACTGGCTCAACCCGTTTGCGGCGGGCGGAGCAGCCCTGACGTCGGGACTGCTGCTGGGCGTGTTCGCCTATTGGGGTTGGGAGTCAGCGGTCAACCTCACCGAGGAGACGGAGGACTCCGAGTCGGCACCGGGCAGGGCAGGCGTCTGGTCGACCATCATCCTGCTGATCACCTACGTCGGCGTGGCGTTCGCCATCGTCGCCTACGCCGGCACGAAGTTCCTGGTCGAGAACAAGGACGAAGAAGAGTTCATCTTCCCGCTGCTCGCGCACGAGGTGCTGGGCAACTGGGACTGGATCGTGTTCTTCGCGGTGGCCACGTCAGCCGTCGCCTCGACGCAGACGACGATCATCCCCGCATCCCGTACGGCGCTCTCCATGGCGCGTCGCAACGCACTGCCGTCGACGTTCGGCCACATCCACCCGCGGTTCCGCACGCCAGATGTGAGCACCTGGTGGGTGGCCGCGATCGCGATCGGCTGGTACCTCATCGTCAACGCCATCAGCGAGAACGCACTGTTCGACTCGCTGACGGCCCTGTCGCTGCTGATCGCGTTCTACTACGCGCTGACGGGAGTCGCGTGCGCGATCTACTACCGTCGCCACCTCACCGAGAGCATCAAGAACTTCTTGTTGATCGGGCTGGGCCCGGTGGTGGGCGCGACCATGCTGGCATGGCTCCTCGTCGAGTCGATCCGGGACATGTCCGATCCGGACAACTCCTACAGCGGTGTCTCGTGGTTCGGCCTCGGCCCGCCGCTGGTGATCGGCGTGGGCATCGCGCTCGCCGGCGTGCTGATCATGCTCTACTGGCGCGTGGTCGCCCCACGGTTCTGGGACGAGCGGGCCGGTGTGGCAGATCCTGACCTCGTACACGGCAAGGAGTCCTGAGATGGCTGTCGTTCTCGGATATGACGAGTCACCCGGTTCTGTGAAGGCCCTGGACGCCGCGATCGAGGTGGCGGCGGCGTTCGGTGAGCCGCTGGTGCTGGTCTATGGCGCCGGCGCGCCGGGCGGTGTCGGCGAGGAATACCGGTCGCACGCCGAGGCGCTCCAGGAGATCGGCCGCAAGGCGCTGGCCCACGCGGTCGAGACTGCTGACGAGGCGGGCGTGCCCACCTCGGTCGAGATCGTCGACGCCAAGCCCGCCCAGGCGATCCTCCAGGTGGCCGACCAGCACGACGCGCGGGTGATCGTCGTCGGCAACTGGGGTGAGAGCCCGATCAAGGGCGCGATGCTCGGCTCGACGCCGCACAAGCTGCTGCACCTGTCGACCCGGCCGGTCCTGTGCGTGCCCGCTAGCTGAGCGAGTTCTCGAGGTCGCCGATCAGGTCGGCGACGTCCTCGATGCCCACGGAGAGTCGTACGAGATCGTCGGGCACCTCGAGCAGCGAGCCGGCGGTCGACGCGTGCGTCATGGCGCCGGGGTGCTCGATGAGTGACTCGATGCCACCCAGGCTCTCGGCGAGGGTGAACAGCTCGGCACGGGCGCACATGTCGAGCGCGGCCTGCTTGCCACCCTTGAGCCGGATCGAGATCATCCCGCCGAATCGCCGCATCTGCCTGGCCGCGACCTCGTGCCCGGGGTGGCCGTCGAGCCCGGGGTAGAGCACGGAGCTGACCGCCGGGTGTCCGACGAGCATGTCGACGATGGCCTCGGCGTTGTCGCAGTGCTTGTCCATGCGTACGGCGAGGGTCTTGGCGCCGCGCAGCGTGAGGTAGGCGTCGAACGGACCGGGTACGCCACCCGCGCCGTTCTGCAGGAAAGCGAAGGCGGTGTCGAGCTCTTCGTCGTCGGTGACGAGCACGCCGCCGACGACGTCGGAGTGACCGCCGATGTACTTCGTCGTCGAATGGAGCACGACGTCGGCGCCGAGCGTGAGCGGCTGCTGGAGGTAAGGCGACGCGAAGGTGTTGTCGACGACGAGCTTGGCTCCCGCGACGTGGGCGATCTCGGAGATCGCCGCGATGTCACCGACGTTGAGCAGCGGGTTGGTCGGCGTCTCGATCCAGACCGCCTTGGTGGCGGGGGTGACCGCGGCCTTGATGGCGTCGAGGTCGTTGACCGCAGCTGGCGTGTAGGTCACGCCCCACTGGCTGAACACCTTGTCGATCAGCCGGAACGTGCCGCCGTACGCGTCGTTGGGGATGACCAGGTGGTCGCCGGGACGCAACATCGAGCGCAGAGCGCAGTCGGTCGCCGCCATGCCGGAGCTGAACGCGCGACCGTACGAACCGCCCTCGAGCGCGGCGAGGTTGCCCTCGAGCGCCGTACGGGTGGGGTTGCCGGTGCGGGCGTACTCGTAGCCGCTGCGCATACCGCCGACGCCGTCCTGCTGGAACGTCGAGCTGGCATAGATCGGCACGTTGACCGCGCCGTTCTCTGCATTGGGCTGGTAGCCCGCGTGGATCGCGCGCGTGGCGAAGCCCTGCGTCGAACCCTCGTCGGCCTTGCTCTTCTTCTCGCTCATTAGACGTGGACTCCGAGGAGGTCGTGGCGAGTGAGGACGCCTAGCGGTTTGCCGTCCTCGATCACCATGACGGCATCGCTCTCGCTGAGGGCCTTGAGCGCATCATCGAGGCTCTCGCCGGAGCCGAGCAGGGGGAGCGGCGGCTCCATGTGCTCGGAGACGGCGTCGGTGAGCTGGGCGCGACCCTCGAACACGGCGCTGATGAGCGCGCGCTCGTTGACGCTGCCCGCGACCTCGCCGATCACGACCGGCGGTTCGGGGCCGACGACCGGCATCTGCGAGACGTTGTACTCGCGGAGGATCTCGATCGCATCGCGGATCGTCTCCGACGGGTGCGTGTGCACCAGCGCCGGCATACCACCGGTCTTGCTGCGGAGCAGGTCGCCGACGGTCATCTCGTGGACGTGACCATCGAGCGGCTCTCGGAGGAACCCGTACGACGCCATCCAGTCGTCATTGAAGATCTTGGAGAGGTAGCCGCGGCCACCATCGGGCAGCAGCACGACGACGACAGCGTCAGGGCCCTCGCGCTCGGCGACCTGGAGTGCGGCGACGACGGCCATCCCGCAGGAGCCACCGACGAGCAGTCCTTCCTCGCGGGCGAGGCGTCGGGTCATGTCGAACGAGTCGGCGTCGGAGACGGCGATGATCTCGTCCGGGATCGCCGGGTCGTACGCGCTGGGCCAGAAGTCCTCGCCGACACCTTCGACGAGGTAGGGGCGACCGGTGCCGCCGGAGTAGACCGACCCTTCGGGGTCGGCACCGATGACCTTGATCTCCGGGTTCATCTCCTTGAGGTAGCGGCCGACGCCGGTGATGGTGCCGCCGGTGCCGACGCCGGCGACGAAGTGCGTCACCGTGCCGTCGGTGTCGGCCCAGATCTCGGGGCCAGTGGTCTCGTAGTGGCTCTCGGGCCCGGCGGGATTGGAGTACTGGTCGGGCTTCCAGGCACCTTCGGTCTCGCGTACGAGACGGTCGGAGACGTTGTAGTAGCTGTCGGGGTGCTCGGGCGGGACGGCGGTCGGGCACACCACGACCTCGGCGCCGTAGGCCTTCATGGTGTTGCGCTTGTCCTCGCTGACCTTGTCGGGGCACACGAAGATGCACTTGTAGCCGCGCTGCTGGGCGACGAGGGCGAGGCCGACACCGGTGTTGCCGGAGGTCGGTTCGACGATCGTGCCACCAGGCTTCAGCAGTCCGGCGGCTTCGGCGGCGTCGACCATCTTGACCGCGATGCGGTCCTTGGCGCTTCCACCGGGGTTGAGGTACTCGATCTTGGCGGCCACCGTCGCAGATCCTGCGGTGGTGACGGACGTGAGCTTGACCAGCGGGGTGTTGCCGATGAGCTCAACGATGTGTTCAGCGATTCGCATCTGGCCATTCTCGCACTCGTGCAAGTCACGGGTGGGTGAGGACCGGCGCGGCTTCCTTGACCTCGAGTGCTGCGGTGGGGCCGGAGGCGGTCAACGTCTGGTCGATCGTGCTCCACGCACCCCCGTCGACGCGGTAGCGCACGCGGTAGACGACGTCGACTCGGGGATTGACGGCCTCGGCTGGTCGCCGGTAGCGGTGGGTGACCTCGGTCGACGGGTAGGGCTTGCCGGGCCTGGTCGTCGTGGACGCGGTGCCGTCGCCGTGCAGCCACCGGTAGCGCACGGGAGTCGCGACCAGGTCGATGTCGTAGCCCAGCAACGTCACGCTTCGGTTGAAGACCTCGGGCTCGGTGTAGAAGATCGTCGGCACGTTCACCAGCGTCGAGGTGCCGGGCTGGATCTGCACCTCGAGGCTCGGCAGCCCGATCTCGCGGACGGCCCGAAGGATGTCTCCCTCAGTCAGCTGCGGCTCATCGTCGGCGGGAAGGTACGTCCGGCATCCGTACTTGAGCACGACCTCATCCACCCGACAATCCATCCGAGGCCGGGGTCTCGGCTTGGTAGACACGTTGTGACTGCCAGGCACAGTGGATCGTTCTTGAACACGCTCGGCTTCCCAAATCGTGTTAGGACCTTGGTGGCCGGGCTTGACGTCTGCGCTGGCCGTGTTTGAAGTTGCGACGATCGTGACAATCGTCAAACAGGCAACAATGATTCTCATTTCGGCTCTCCCAAACCGGCTTGAGTCACGACCCACGGGTCCCCAGCAATCCCAAACGAGACTCTTGCACTCGACGCGGGCTCGATGGATGACACACCGTGACTGTCGGTGTACTTGCTCTCCGATATCGCGACCGTGGTCGTCACGTACGTTTCGGGCTCGCCGAAGTCCAGCTTCATTTCTCCGGGTGACCATTCGCCTCCGCTGAAGCTCCCACCTTCTGCATAGGTGTCGCGGTACAGCTTGATGTATTTCTGGCATCCCGAGCAGCTCGAATCTGACAAATGCGACAACTCTGTGACGTCCCCGGTCTTAGAGGCGTAGTTCAGAACTTGGATATAGTGGTCGACGAACGCAGCGGCGCCTTCTGGGGTGTTTTCCTTGGCCTGGGCCGGCATGGTCGGCGCGGTCACGCTGGGTGACGCGGACGCAGTCGGTGTGGGTTCCTTGGGCTCTGGATCTGATGAGCACCCGGCGACAAGCACCAGCAGGGACGCGGCAACGACAACTCTCAACATTGATCCCCCCGAATCGGATGCGAAAAACCTATCCAAACCGCCGCAGGGTTGTCAGCACCCACAGCGACCCTGTGGACGGATGCAAGAGGCGTCACCCTTCGCGGGCTGCCTACGCTGGAACCATGACTCGTACTCTCGGCCCCAGTGACGTCAAGGTCTCCACCGTCGGCATCGGCTGCAACGCCTTCGGCACCCGCATCGACCAGGACCAGACAACGGCTGTCGTCGACGCATGCTTCGACCACGGGGTGATGTTCTTCGACACCGCTGACGTGTACGGGCTCGGCCAGAGTGAGACGCTCCTCGGCAACGCGCTCAAGGGCCGCCGCGACGAGGTGGTGATCGCCACGAAGTTCGGCATGGACCTGCAGGGACTCAACGGCGACGACGGTGGACGCCGGGGGAGCGCTGCGTACGTACGCACGGCGATCGATGCGAGCCTGAAGCGGCTCGGCACCGACCACATCGACCTCTACCAGTTCCACACGCCGGATCCGGGCACGCCGATCGAGGAGACCCTCGGTGCGCTGGACGACCTCGTCACCGAGGGCAAGGTGCGCGCGATCGGCAGCTCCAACCTGCAGGCGTGGCAGGTCGTCGACGCCGACTGGGTGTCGAAGACCAAGGGGTATGCGCCGTTCGTCACGGCGCAGAACGAGTACTCGCTCTACAACCGCACCGCCGAGACCGAGCTGGTCCCGGCGTGCCTCGAGCTCGGCGTCGGCATCCTGCCGTACTTCCCGCTGGCGTACGGGTTGCTCACCGGCAAGTACGCCCGTGGCCAGAAGGCTCCCGAAGGCTCGCGGCTCTCGGCGCAGCCCCACCGGCTTGAGGCCGCCGACTGGGACACCATCGAGGCGCTGGAGGCGTTCGCCGCCGTACGCGACATCTCGATCCTTGAGCTCGCCATCGGCGGGCTCGCCGCCCAGCCCGCGGTGGCCAGTGTCATCGCCGGTGCGACCAAGCCCGAGCAGGTCGCGGCCAACGCCGCGGCAGGCGAGTGGACGCCATCAGCGGGCGACCTCGAGGAGCTCGCGCTGATCGGGAAGCCGGCGCACTCGTACACGACGTTTGCCTAGGTCGCGGGCCAAGCTGAGCGCCGGGCTGGGAAGCGCCTCACGGCGCGTGGCCGCTCGAAGCGGCTGATTTTAGGTCCCGGGGCTACCACAGCCCGACGCATCAACAAGCCTAACGGACGGACCCTCAAGGTCCATCCACATCAGTGCAGGCGTGCCGCGCGCTCGAGCTCGGCGCAGCGGCGCAGATGCATCGCGGTGTCGACCAGCTTGGCTGCGCTGTGCGGGTCACCCGTCTCGAGCTGTGCGCGTCCGACGCCGACGATGTGGGCGAACGCGGCGGCCCGGTCGAGCGTCACGTCGAAGTCTTCGCCGACCACACCGCGTACGCAGGTGTCGACGAGCGACATCACCTCATCGGGGCCCGGCGGGTCGACCACTCCCGCGAGCACTTCGTGCACGGGCGCAAACGCCTTGCCCGCCGCGTACTCGCGCGCCGCCTGCTGTGGCGAGCGATAGACCCAGGTACGGAGGAGGTAGAGCCGCCACAGCGACCCCGCGACCGTGTCGGCCGCAGCGTGCGACCAGAGATCGGCGATCACGCCGAGCCCTTCGGCATCGGCCAGGTGGAGCACCCGGTCGACGAGTCCCTTGTCGGCCTCGTTGCGCGGACCGCGTACGAGGAGGTTGGCGATCCGGTGACCCGCCGCGGCCATCTCGGCTGGGTCTGATGTGCCGTCGGCCTGCGCCTCGAACAGCTCTGCGCCGGGAAGAGCCGGCTTGTTGAACCGCTCCGTCATCGGAGGACCCCTCGTTTCATGCGACAACCGTAACCGGCCGCACCTGAACTACGAGGTCGCGACGCTCTCGGGCTCGGCGTTGGCCGCAGCCGGCTTGGGCTTGCGGAGATAGAGCCACAGCACCGGGATGATGTAGCAGACCCAGGCAATGACCTGCAGCCATGACGGATCAGGCTGGAAGTTGATCGTGCCCTTGAGCAGGGTGCCGTACCAGCTGTCCGGCGGGATGGTCGACGAGATGTCGAAGACCCGGTCGCTGAAGCCGGGCAGTACGCGGGCCTCCTGCAGGTCGAAGATGCCGTATGCGAGAACACCGGCGGCGACGACGATCAGCAGCGCACCGGTGATCGTGAAGAACGTGCCGAGGTTGATGCGGATGGCTCCGCGATAGATGAGGAAGCCGAGGACCGTCGAGACAAGGATGCCGAGTGTCGCGCCGACGAACGGCTGCGCCGTCGTGCTGCCGATGATGGTCGACCAGATGATGGCCGCCGTCTCAAGGCCCTCGCGCCCCACCGTGACGAAGGCGACCGTGGCGAGGGCGAACGGGCCGAGTGCCTGGGACATCGCGCCCTCGAGCTCGCCCTTGAGGTGCCGCGCCGTACGGCGCATCCAGAAGATCATCCAGGTGACGAGCAGTGCGGCGAGGATCGACATGGTGCCGCCGACGATCTCCTGAGCCTTGAACGACAGCTGGTCGAACACGGCGGTGACCACCGAGAACACGGCGACGACGAGGACCAGGGCGGCGCCAACGCCCGCCCAGACGTACTTGATCTCGCTCCTGCGGTGGGACTTCACGAGGTACGCGATGAGGATGCTGACGATCAGCGAGGCCTCGAGGCCTTCACGCAGACCGATCAGGAAGTTGGCGAGCATGACTCCACTCTACTAAGGCATACCTCACCTCGGTGGTGCGGCACCTCAGGAGTCACTGAGGGGCGCTCAGCCCTCTGCGGGCGCTTCGTCGGGTGTGTCGAGGGCTTCGGTCAGCGGCTCGGCCGTCAGGGCGATCTGCCACGGGCGGGCGCCCTGCACGGCCAGCAGGTCGGAGACCGTCGCGACCGTCAGCTCGGCGGGCGGCTCCCACGCGAGGTTGCGTACGAGCTGTGGGCTGATGAGGTTCTCCGGCGGCAGGTCGTGCTGCTCGGCGAGGGCCGTGACGACCTCGCGGGTGCGCCCCAGGCGTATGGCGGCGACCGGGTTCTTGTCGGCCCACGCACGCGGCGGCGGGGGACCGTCGACCTTCTGGCCGGTGGTCGGCAGGAGCTTCTCGTCGAGGGCGAGGCCGCGCTCGACGGCGTCGAACCATTCGCTGACGAAGCGACGCGGCCCGCGGTTGCGCATGACCTTCATCGACTTGAGGGCGTTGAGGTCCTGGGGCGCCGTCACGGCGATCTCGAGGATCGATGCGTCGGGCAGGATGCGGCCGGGAGTGATGTCGCGGTTCTCGGCAATGGCGTCGCGGGTCTCCCACAGCTCGCGGACGATGGCCAACGGTCGGCGGCCGCGGGCCTTGTGGATGCCGGACGTACGACGCCACGGCTCCTTGCGCTCCGGCGGACCCTGGAACGTCAGCAGCGCCTCGAACTCCTCGGCGGCCCACTCACGCTTGCCGGCCTCGACCAATTCGGCGTCGATCAGGTTGCGGAGCTCGACGAGCACCTCGACGTCGAGTGCGGCGTAGACCAGCCAGGGGTCAGGCAACGGTCGCGTCGACCAGTCGGCGGCGGAGAACTCCTTGGCGAGGCTCAGCCCGAGGTAGTGCTCGACGAGTGCGGCGAGACCGACACGAGGCAGGTTGAGGAGCCGTCCGGCGAGCTCGGTGTCGAACAGCTTCTCGGGATAGAGGCCGACCTCGGCGAGACACATCAGGTCTTGCGTCGCGGCGTGCAGGATCCACTCGTTGCCGTCGAAGGCGGTGTCGAGGGGTACGAGGTTGTCGAAAGGGATCGGGTCGATCAGGTGCGTGCCGGAACCCTCACGGCGAACCTGTACGAGATAAGCGCGCTGGGAGTAGCGGTAGCCGGAGGCGCGTTCGGCGTCGAGGGCGATCGGTCCCGTGCCGGCGGCAATGCGCTCGCACGTCTCGGCCAGCGCGGCAGGCGTGTCGACGACCGGCGGGAGCGGGTCGCGCAGCTGAAGTCGGGGAGCCTCGGGCTTGACCGGTTCGGTCAGCTCTGGTGTCTCCGACAGCTCGGCATCGGTCAACGAACGCCACGCTTGCGCTGGAGCCTGATCACACCGGGGGCGAGCGGCGGCAGACCCGCGATGGCGCAGAGCAGGTCGGTCCAGGCACTCGCATGCGTCGCCATGGTCGACGAGTCGTCAACCACGGGAGTCCACGATGCGCGTACCTCGATCTGCGCGCTGGATCCGTCGGCATCCATCTCGCCGAAGCCCTCGGAGCGTACGACCGTCACGCTCCCGCTGGCGGCGGCATGACGGCTCCCCTGCGAGGCGAGCGCATCGGTCAGCCAGCTCCACCCGACACTGGCGAGCATCGGGTCGGCGGCCATGTCGGCCTCGACCTCGGCGCGGGCGAACGTCACGCAGCGGAACGTGCCGCCCCAGGCGTCGTTGCCGGCTGGGTCGTGCAACAGGATGAAGCGACCCGTGGCGAGCTCGTCGTCTCCGACGACGACGTCACCGCTGATCGCGTAGGAGTGCGGCGCGATGCGTTGGGGCGCGGGCATCTCGTCCACCACGACCTCGGGTCGCAGCGTCGCATGTCGCACCTCGTCGACCGCAGCCGTGAACAGTGCGGGGGTGCGGTCGATTTCGCTTCGGGCTCCCACACTGTGATCGTAGGCGCGATCGGGTCACCTCAAGATCCCGACACTCCGCACGGCGGCAGAGACTGCCCTGAGACAATGGGTGCGTGACCACTACTTTGACCGACAGCGCGTTTCTCCAGGCGTGCCGTCGAGAACGTCCCGACCACACGCCGGTGTGGTTCATGCGCCAGGCGGGCCGCGCACTTCCTGAGTACCTCGCCCTCCGCGAGGGCGTCCCGATGCTCGAGTCGTGCTTCCGCACCGACATGGTCGTCGAGATCACGATGCAGCCCGTACGCCGCTACGGCGTCGACGCAGCGGTCTTCTACTCCGACATCGTCGTGCCGCTCAAGGCGATCGGCGTCGACCTCGACATCGTGCCGGGTACGGGCCCGGTCGTCGCTGAGCCGATCCGCTCGACCGGTCAGCTCGATCAGCTCCGCGACCTCGAGCCCGATGACGTCAGCACGATCACAGATGCCGTAAAGGCGCTGGTCGGCGAGCTCGGCTCGACTCCGCTGATCGGCTTCGCCGGCGCGCCGTTCACGCTGGCCTCGTACCTCGTCGAGGGTGGCCCGTCGAAGGATCATCGCAAGACCAAGCAGCTGATGTACTCCGACCCCGATCTGTGGCACGCCCTGCTCAGCCGCATCGCGGCGATCGCCGGACAGTTCCTGCGGCTCCAGGTCGAGGCAGGTGCGTCGGCGATCCAGCTGTTCGACTCGTGGGCCGGCGCGCTGTCGCTCGCCGACTACGAGACCTACGCCAAGTCGCACTCGGCCGCGGTGCTCGCCGCGGTGGCCGATCTCGACGTACCGCGCATCCACTTCGGCGTCGGCACCGGCGAGCTGCTGCACGCGATGGGCGAGGCCGGGGCCGATGTCGTCGGTGTGGACTGGCGGGTGCCGCTCGACGAGGCCGTACGCCGGATCGGGCCGGGCAAGGCGGTCCAGGGCAATCTCGACCCGGCCGCAGTGTTTGCGCCGACCGAGTTCCTGCATGCCAGGGCTGCGGAGGTCATTGAGGCCGGCCGTGCCGCGGAGGGCCACATCTTCAACCTCGGGCACGGCGTGACGCCGGCGATGGATCCCGACGCGCTCACGAGGCTCGTCGACTTCGTGCACGGCTACGAGCCTCGGGCCTGATGCGCGTAGCGGTTGTCGGTGGCGGCATGGCCGGGCTCGCCGCGGCCCACGAGCTGTCGACCGGGGGTGCCGATGTCCTCGTGCTCGAGGGATCGAGCCGCATCGGCGGCAAGCTGCTGCTCGGTGAGGTCGGCGGGCTGACGCTCGACCTCGGCGCGGAGTCGATCCTGGCCCGACGTCCTGAAGGCCTCGACCTCATGCACGCGGTGGGTCTCGACGATCGCGTGGTCAACCCGCGTACGACTGACGCCGCGATCTGGACCCACGGCTCGCTCCGCCCGATGCCACCCACGGTCATGGGCATTCCTGCGAGCAATGACCTCAACGGGATCGCCGTGGTGGATCCTCATGTCGTCGACGTGCCCGACGGCGATGTCTCCGTCGCCGAGTTCGTGTCGGCTCGCCTCGGTGCCGACGTGGTCGACCGCCTCGTCGAGCCATTGCTCGGCGGGGTCTACGCGGGTCACGCCGACCAGCTCTCGCTGCAGGCGACGGCACCGCAGATCGCCGCGCTCGGGTCGGACCTGCTGACGGCCGCGACCACGGCACGTGCCGGGGCCACGGCGTCCGGCCCGGTGTTCGCCGGTCTGGTCGGCGGCGTGGGCCGGCTCCCCGGTGCCGTCGCTGACGGAATCGAGGTGCGCCTCGACGCGACCGTACGAGAGATTGCCCGGATGGGCGACGCCTGGCGGCTCTCGGTCGGGCTGACAACGGATGTCGAGTCGGTCGACGTCGACGCCGTGGTCGTCGCCGCCCCGGCACCTGCTGCTGCTCGGCTGCTTTCCGAAGCTGCCCCTGACGCGGCGTTCGCCCTCGCCGCCATCGACTACGCGAGCGTCGCGATCGTCACCTACGTCTTCGACGACGGCCCGTCGTTCGACGGTTCGGGATTCCTCGTGCCGCCCGTCGACGGCACGTTCATCAAGGCCGCCACCGTGTCGTCCAACAAGTGGGGCTGGGTCCGTGACACCGGGCGTACGGTCATCCGCGCCTCGGTGGGCCGTGCCGGCGAAGCGACGTTGCTGCAGACCAACGACACCGACCTGACCGCACGGGCCTTGGCTGATCTGCGCAGTGCCTTCGGCGCCCTGCCGGAGCCGATCGACTCGCTCGTGCAGCGCTGGGGCGGGGGACTCCCGCAGTACGCAGTGGGCCACCTCGACCGCATCGACACGATCGAGCGCGACATCGCCACAGTGTCGGGTCTGGAGGTCTGTGGCGCCGCCTATCGCGGTGTCGGCATCCCCGCCGTGATCGCCTCCGGGTGGGCTGCTGCGCGACGACTGCTCGATGGGACAATGGACGCATGAACACCGTCCCCAACAAAGGCAAGCTCGCCAAGGAGATCAACGACACGATCCGCTACACGATGTGGTCCGTGTTCAAGCTCGAGCGCGTCCTCGGGGACGCCGACCGGCAGGCCGAGGCGGCCGAGGTCGAGGCACTCATCGCCAAGCTCGCCGCCGACGACGTCGTGGTGCGCGGCACGTACGACGTCAGCGGCCTCCGCGCCGATGCCGACCTGATGATCTGGTGGCACTCACCGACCAGTGAGGCGCTGCAGGCGGCCTACAACGCCTTCCGTCGTACGGCTCTCGGCTCGCGGATGACTCCGGTCTGGTCGCAGATGGCGCTGCACCGTCCCGCGGAGTTCAACCGCTCGCACATCCCGGCGTTCATGGCCGAAGAGGAGACGCATCCGTTCGTCTGCGTCTACCCGTTCGTGCGGTCGTACGACTGGTACCTCCTGCCCGACCAGGAGCGGCGCGACATCCTCAAGGAGCACGGCATGGCGGCGCGCGACTATCCCGACGTACGCGCCAACACCGTGGCGTCGTTCGCGCTCGGCGACTACGAATGGATCCTGGCGTTCGAGGCCGATGAGCTGCACCGCATCGTCGACCTGATGCGTGAGCTGCGTGCCACCGAGGCACGCCGCCACGTGCGCGTGGAGATCCCGTTCTACACCGGCCAGGCCCACACGGTCAGCGAGCTCGTGACCCTCTGGCCCTAGCTGGAAGCCGGCTCCAGGGTCAGCGCGATGCCGTTGATGCAGAAGCGCTCGTCCGTGGGCGTGCCGAAGCCCTCGCCCTTGAACACGTGGCCGAGATGCGAGCCACAACGCGCGCACCGTACTTCCGTACGGGCGTGACCCGGGATCGAGCGGTCCTCGATGTATTCGACGCGATCCTCCGCGAGCGGCTCGTAGAACGCCGGCCACCCGCAGTGCGCGTCGAACTTGGTGTCGCTGCGGAACAGCTCGGCGCTGCACGCGCGACATGAGTAGACACCGACCGTCGGATCGGTCTCGAACGGGGAGCTGAACGGCCGTTCGGTGCCGGCCTTGCGCAGGACGTCGTACTCGGCCGGACTCAGCTCGGCCTTCCACTCTTCTTCGGTCTTCTCAACGTCGTAAGCCATGCCTCAAGCGTACGTCGCTGCCCACGCTGCAGGGGTGACGAATCCGTGACGATCAGCGTTGAGCATCGAAGGGGACGTGCTCGAGCAGGTGGATGCTCGGGATCTCCAGCTTGCGCTGGGCGCGTGAGGTCCAGTCGATCTGGAGGAACTCCTTCACGATGTGTGGCTCGGTCAGGATGATCGCCTCGTCTGATCCGGTGTCCTTGACCATCGCGATCAGTGCGTCGATGGGGTCGTCCTCGGTCAGCTGTGCCGAGACCTCAGCACCTCGTGCCGTCAGCAGGGCCGCACTGGCGTCGAGCTCGGACTGGCCAGCCTTCACGATCTCGTCCTGCACGTCCTCGAGGGCTTCGGGCTCGGTCATCGGGATCATCTGCCCGCCGAACGCACCCATCGACGAGGCGAGCAGTGCCGACGACGGCTCGACGGGGAGGAGCAGGTGGTAGTTGACGGTGTCGTCGAGCCCTTCGTGCAGGGCGATGATCTGGTCGGCATCGAGCTCGTTGAGCTGGCGTTCGATCAGTAGTGCGACGTCATACATGGTGCGAGCGTACCCAACGGGTGAGCAGCACGCCGTCGGCGTCGATCACGTGGGCGCGTTGCATGTGGGTCGTGACGGCTTCGGGCCCGTGCGCGATGCGCGGCGCGGCGCCGGCGGCGAGCACCGGCGCGATCGTGAGGCAGAGGTCGTCGATGAGGTCGTGGCCGACGAGAGTGCCGTGCAGCGTCGGTCCACCTTCGCAGAGCACCCGGCGGAGCCCGCGCCGCGCCAGCTCGGCCAGCACGGCGGGCCAGTCGATGACGCCTTCGCCGTACGCCAGCACGTCCATGTCACCGCTCAGGGTGTCGAGGCCCGGAGCATCCGACGTCGTGATGAGCAGCTGGCCGCCGGAGCGGAGCACGTCGGGGATGTCGAGCCGTCTGCTGACGACGGCGATGGGCGGCACTGGTGCGAGCCCGAGGCGTTCGCGCAGGTCGGCGTCGACGTCCTCGGCGCGTACGGGTTCGTAGCCCTCCGTACGCGCGGTGCCGACGCCGACCACGATGACGTCGGCCAGCGACCGCAGGAGGGCGAACACGCGGGTGTCGACGTCGCCGCCGAGTGACCCCGACATGCCGCTCTCGTCGTACGCGGCACCGTCGAGCGTCGAGACGAAGTTGCTCCGGACCCAGGCGGTCTCGCCCGCGGGATAGGCGTACAGCTTCTCCAGCTCAGCCTGCTCCGGAATCATTCATGCATCGTATGCATGGCTGAGTCATACTCCGATCATGGCCAAGTCCCTGAGCGAACATCTCACCGTGAGCGGGCCGATCAAGCTCGCCGATCACGACTCCCGCGCCACGACCGGATTCGATGGCGACAAGGACGACTCCGCGAAGTCGATGACGCTGCTGGCTGAGGATCTCAGCGAGCAGCAGGAACGCCTGTTTGCGAACGGGCAGGCCGAGACCGGCAGCTCCCGGGTGCTCCTGCTGCTCCAGGGGATGGACACCTCCGGCAAGGGCGGGATCATCCGTCACGCCGCGGGCCTCGTCGATCCGCAGGGTCTGTCGATCTATTCGTTCAAGAAGCCCACACCGGAGGAGCTCGAGCAGGACTTCCTCTGGCGCATCGAGCAGCGCCTTCCTGCTCCAGGCAAGATCGGGGTTTTCGACCGGTCGCAGTACGAGGACGTGTTGATCGCACGCGTACGCCAGCTCGCCGAGCCGGCGGAGCTCGAGCGGCGCTACGACGCGATCAACGCGTTCGAGAAGAGGTTCACCGACTCCGGCGGCGTGCTGATCAAGTGCTTCCTGCACATCACGTCCGACGACCAGAAGGAGCGCCTCGCCGCCCGGCTCGACGATCCGACGAAGCACTGGAAGTACAACCCTGGTGACATCGACGAGCGGATGCTCTGGGACGACTACCAGCGCGCGTACGAGATCGCACTCGAGCGCTGCAGCACCGAGTGGGCGCCGTGGCACCTGATCCCGAGCGGTCGCAAGTGGTACCGCAACTGGGCGGTCGCGGCGCTCCTCGCCGAGAAGCTGCGCGGTCTCAACCTCGAGTGGCCTGCGGCCGACTTCGACGTCGCCACCGAGAAGGCCCGCCTCGCCGGTACGTGACTGCCGCTCGCCAGTGTGGCCGAGGTGCGCTCCCAGGGTTGGGAGCACACCTCACCACGCCTCGCAGATCGGCGGCTTCGCCGCGTGACGCCCACGCTTCGCTGGCGCGCCTTCACGTTCGGCCGCAGGCGGCCTCAGCTCAGGCGAACAGTGCGTCCAGGGGGACGAGGTCGACGGCGCCCACCGCGTAGCGGGCCAGGATGACCCGGGCCACCTCGACGTCGGCACCCAGCGGCTCGGCGACCGCCACGGCTCCGGCCTCGAGGGCAAGCTCCGCGACGCGGTCGGGCAGGACACCCGGTGCGAGGAAGAGCATGCCGACCGCGATGTGACGGCGACCGTCGGCACGGTGCTGGCGTACGGCTTCACCGGCGGCCGGCGGGACGCTCGACGCGAACGCGGCGATCGTCGGCAGCTTGTGGTGAGCGCCCCAGGCGCGGGCAGCCCGTGAGATCGCCGCGTTGGCGATCGGGTCGGACGAGCCAGCGCCGGCGAGCACGAGGGCGTCGAGCTCGCGTACACGGTTCTTGGACAGGGCCTCACGCAGTCGCTTGTCGAGCACGTTGAAGAACGCCGACTCCATGCCGAGCACACGCGTCGCGTGCACCTGGATGCCGTCGTGACGCTTGACCGCCGCCTCGATCGCAGCGGGTACGTCGACCCGTGCGTGGTAGGCCTCGCTCAGCAGCAGCGGTACGACGACGATCTCCTGGTGTCCTTCGGCGACCAGGCGGTCGACGGCCTGGTCGAAGCTCGGCTCCGCCAGGTCGAGGAACGCCGTCTCCACCCGGAGGTCGGGACGCATGCATGCGACCAGCTCCGTGAGGGCGTTGATGGTGGCGGCAGAACGCGGGTCGCGGCTGCCGTGCGCAAGAGCAATGAGTGCTGGTGCGGTCATGATGTGTGCCTCCTTCCGGGTGATGCAGGGTTGGTTGTTGCGGGGTGTGCGAGCTGGCCGATGAAGCTGAGCTTGAATGCCCTCAGACAGGAGCGGCACTCCCACTCGCCGTGGGTGTCGCCGTGCGGACGAAGGTCCTCATCAGCGCAATAGGGGCAGTGAAAAGGAACGGCTCTCAACGGAGCACCTCCTCGTCGACTCGGGACACCCAGCGGGCGAACGACTCGGCGTCCTCGCGCTGCTCGAGGTACGTACGCGAGAGCTTCTCGACGTAGCCCGGCAGCTGCTCGCCGGTGACCTTGTGGGCGCGGAGCTTGCGGCCGAAGCCGGCCTCGAGCCCGAGAGCGCCACCGAGGTGCACCTGGAAGCCCTCGACCTGCTGGCCGTGCTCGTCCATGACGAGCATGCCCTTGAGGCCGATGTCGGCGGTCTGGATGCGGGCGCACGAGTTGGGGCAGCCGTTGACGTTGACCGTGATCGCGGTGTCGAGCTCGGGTACGCGCTGCTCGAGCTCGTCGATGAGGTCGGCGGCGCGCTGCTTGGTCTCGACGATCGCGAGCTTGCAGTACTCGATGCCGGTGCAGGCCATCGTGTTGCGGCGCCACTGCGATGGACGCGCGTGCAGGCCGATCTCGTCGAGTGCGGTGATCAGCGACTCGACCTTGTCCTCGTCGATGTCGAGGACGACGAGCTTCTGCATCGGTGTCGTGCGTACGCGGTCACTGCCGTGTGCCTCGACGATGTCGGCGACCTGGTTGAGCAGGGTGCCTGAGATGCGTCCGACGGTGGCGGCGACGCCGACGTAGAACTTGCCGTCGAGCTGCGGGAACACTCCGACGTGGTCGGCGGGCGTCTCGGGAGCACCGGGTGCGTCGAGGTCGTCGAGCTTGCGCTCGAGGTACTCGGTCTCGAGGACCTCGCGGAACTTCTCGATGCCCCAGTCGTCGACGAGGAACTTCAGCCGTGCGCGGGCGCGGAGTCGGCGGTAGCCGTAGTCGCGGAAGATGCTGACGACGCCCTTCCACACCTCGGGAACGTCCTCGAGGGACACCCAGACACCGACGCGCTGGGCCAGCATCGGGTTGGTCGACAGTCCGCCGCCGACCCACAGGTCGAAGCCTGGTCCGTGAACGGGGTGCACGGCGCCGGTGAAGGCGACGTCGTTGATCTGCGGAACGACGTCGTGCCCGGGGTGGCCACTGATCGCGGTCTTGAACTTGCGCGGCAGGTTGGAGAACTCGCGGTCGCCGATGAACTGGCTCTCGATGGCATCGATCGCCGAAGTGCCGTCGATGATCTCGTCGGCGGAGATGCCGGCGACGGGGGAGCCGAGGATGACGCGTGGGCAGTCGCCGCACGCTTCCTGGGTCGAGAGGCCGACGGCCTCCAGCCGGTTCCAGATCGTGGGGACGTCGCGGACGTCGATCCAGTGGTACTGCACGTTCTGGCGGTCGGTGAGGTCAGCGGTGTCGCGGGCGTACTCGACCGAGATGTCGGCGACGGTACGCAGCTGCTCGAGGTTGAGCTGTCCGCCGTCGATGCGGACTCGCATCATGAAGTGCTCGGCATCCAGCTCTTCGGGCTCGAGCGTCGCGGTCTTGCCGCCGTCGATGCCTTCCTTTCGCTGCGTGTAGAGACCCCACCAGCGGAAGCGTCCACGCAGGTCGCCGCCGTCGATCGAGGCGAAGCCACGGTGCGCATAGATGTTTTCGATGCGGGCGCGGACGTTGAGCGGGTTGTCGTCCTTCTTGGACTGCTCGTTGGCGTTCAGCGGCTCGCGGTAGCCCAGTGCCCACTGACCCTCGCCGCGCTTGGGGCGCGGGCGACGAGCGGGGGTGTCGGTGCCAGGAGCGGGTGCCATGAAAATTCCCTAGGAGAAGGGCATGCGGCGGGCGCTGGGGCCGTTGTCGCCGCGCGCCGTGAAAAAGTGCAAAGAGGGGCGCGTAGTCAGCGACACATCATGTTGCGGGCACGACCGAGGTCAACGTGGATGCGTCCCACGAGCCAGAGAGTCTGTGCCGAAAGCATGAGGTTGAGTCTGCGGGACCGAGCCGCCGTACGACAAGCATTCGTCCTACGATGTGGGACGGCTGTCCGCATTCTGAAACAAGCAGATGCTTGTCCCGTGTGAAACCGGGGCTGGTGTGGCCCGTGTCACTCCTGCGGAACGAGCAGCGTGACGGCATAGGCGCCGGCCGCCGACGCTGCGAGGACGACCCCGGCAGCCACCAGTGCGACGTCCCACGGCACCAGGCCGGCGGTTGCGAGACCCACCATCGCCGCGGGCTGGAACGCAGTGATGAGACCGAGCGGGAGCACGGCGCCACCCACGATGACGGGTATGGCACCCAACGCCTCGTGACCCCCACCGTCGATGCTCAGGGTGACCCAGGCACCGATCAAGCCGACCAAAGCGGCGCCGACCGCCGTGACGACGAGCCCGGGCTGCGTGAACACGAGCGTGTCGCCGAGCTTGTCCTCGAGCGCCAGGGCTGCGAGTCCACCGACGACGGCGCCGATCGTATGAGCGGCGAGCACCGGAAGGAGCGTGCTCCACGGGCGACGGCCGACGACGGCGAGCGTGACCGCGGAGGCGGGATTGGCCAGGCCAAGGGTGCCGCGCTCGTCCGTGGAGTGCAGCTGGGCGTACCACGTGAACAACACCGCGACCGCGGAGACTGCGGCGACCGCGAGCGTCGCGTCGGCGGCTCGCAGGGCCATGGCAGCCGTGAGCGTGAGGAGCGCCGAGAACAACGCTCCGAGTAGTGGCTTGCTCATCTATGACTCCAGGTGTGGCGTGGTTCGGGCAACGATGCCCGCGAGGTCGAGACCCCGGGGGAGTGTGCCGAACGTACCGCCCCAGTCGCCGGCGAGGCGGGAGGCGCAGAACGCGTCGGCGACGCGAGGGTCGCCGTGCTTGATCAAGATTGCGGCCTGCAGGCAGGTCGCCATGCTGGCGGCGATGCGGCGGGCCCGGACCTCGACGTCGGTCAGGTCGGCGAGCTCGGTCAGCACGCCGTCGACGGCGGTGTCGAGTCGTGCGTCCTCGCCACGTACGCCCGCCATCTCGGTGATCCAGGCGTCGAGCGACTCCGGCTCGCGGCCGAGGGCACGCAGGACGTCGAGGGCGTTGACGTTGCCGCTGCCCTCCCAGATCGAGTTGAGCGGCGACTCGCGAAACAGCAGCGGCATGCCGGACTCCTCGACGTAGCCGTTGCCCCCGAGACACTCCAGCGCCTCCGCGACCATCATCGGCGTGCGCTTGCAGACCCAGAACTTCTCGAGCGCCAGGCCGATGCGGCGCAGCGCCTGCTCGTGCGGGTCGTTGGGCTTGTCGACCGCCGACGCGAGGCGGATCGCGACGAATGTCGCGGCCTCGGTCTCGACGGCGAGGTCGGCGAGCACGTTGGTCATGGCGGGCTGGTCTGCGAGCGTCGCACCGAAGGCCGCACGCTGTGAGGCGTGCCAGGCGGCCTCAGCCAAGGCCTTGCGCATCAGTCCGGCCGAGCCCAGCACGCAGTCCATGCGTGTCGCCGACACCATCTCGATGATCGTGCGGATGCCGCGTCCCTCGTCGCCGAGGCGGGTCGCATACGTGTCGTTGAACTCCAGCTCGCTCGAGGCGTTGGAACGGTTGCCGAGCTTGTCCTTGAGCCGCACGATCGACAGCGAGTTGCGGGTGCCGTCGGGTCGAACGCGGGGGACCACGAAGCAGGTCACGCCCTCGGGTGCCTGCGCGAGCACCAGGAACATGTCGTTCATCGGAGCCGAGGTGAACCACTTGTGGCCGGTCAGCAGGTATTCGCCGTGGGTGTCGGTCGGCCGGGCGACGGTGGTGTTGGTGCGCAGGTCGGAGCCGCCCTGCTTCTCGGTCATGCCCATGCCGGCGAGCAGCCCCGCCTTCTCCTCGGGAGGACGGAGCCCGAAGTCGTACGTGCGCGAGGCGAGCCCGGTGGTCCACTGCTTGGCGAGTGCGTCGTCGGCGCGCAACGCAGGCACCACGGCGTACGTCATCGTGATGGGGCACATGTGGCCACCCTCGGCCTGGCCCCACGTGAAGAAGCCTGCAGCGCGCTTGAGGTGCGCGACGGGGCTCTGCGAGGTCCACGGCTCGGCGGTGAGGCCGAAGCCGACGCCCTGCGTCATCAGCCAGTGCCACGAGGGGTGGAACTCGACCTCGTCGATGCGGTTGCCGTAGCGGTCGTTGGTGCGCAGCTTGGGCTCGTTCTGGTTGGACAGGTACCACGCCTCGCGGGCCTGCTCCGAACCCGACAGCGTGCCCATCGGTGTGATCGCGTCGACGATCTCGTCGGTGTGCTCTCCGCCGTACGCGCGTACGGCTTCCATGAGCGCGTTGTCGCTGGTCGCGACGTTGTAGCCGACGAGTGGGGTCGCCTGGTTCTGTGGTGCACGCTGCAGGGGATCCATGTCGCTACGGTAGAGCCATGGCGGTGGAACCGGTAGACCGACCGGGCGGCGCTGCATCCTTCGGCACGCTCGTCAAAGAGCTCATCGCCCGCACCTTCAGCAGCTGTTTTCGCTACCGCGTGACGGGCCTCGCCGCCGAGGCTGCATTCTTCGCCATCTTGTCCCTGCCGCCGCTCGTGTTCGGCCTCGCAGGGTCGATCGGCTTCATCGCCGAACGGTTCGATGTCGACAAGGTCGACGTGCTCAAGGACCGGATCCTCGACCTGTCGTCGCAGGCGCTGACGCCCGACACGGTCGACCAGGTGATCGCACCGACGCTCGACGACGTCCTCGGCAGCGGGCGCATCGACGTCATCTCGATCGGTTTCGTCCTCGCACT
Organism: Aeromicrobium panaciterrae; assembly: GCF_039537165.1. Classification (GTDB taxonomy): domain Bacteria; phylum Actinomycetota; class Actinomycetes; order Propionibacteriales; family Nocardioidaceae; genus Aeromicrobium; species Aeromicrobium panaciterrae. The sequence continues at coordinate 2,970,061 of NZ_BAAAZZ010000002.1, forward strand.
GTGGTCCGGCTCGCGGGCGCTCAACGTCTTCATCGACACGATCACGATCCTCTACGGGCACGGCGGCAAGCGCGGCATCGTCAAGACCCGGGCACTGTCGTTCGCGCTCTACATCGTGGCGCTGATGGTCGGCATCGTCCTCGTACCCCTCGTCCTGGCTGGTCCCCAGGTGGCGGCCGACATCTTGTCCGACAGCTGGAACTTCCTTCGCTACTTCTACTGGCCGGCCGTGCTGATCCTGTCGGTCGGATTCCTCACCACGCTCTATCACCTGGCCGTTCCCGTGCGCCGCAAATGGCTCGTCGGGCTGCCCGGCGCCGTGTTCACGCTGGTGTTGTGGATCTTCGGCAGCTACTTCGTGCGGTGGGCGCTGGGCTTCTCATCCGGTGGCACCTCGATCTACGGCCCGCTCGCCGCACCCATCGCGGTGCTCCTGTGGTTGTACGTGTTGTCGATCGCCGTGCTGATCGGTGCCGCCATCAACGCGGCAGTCGAGCAGATGCGCGAGGAGCGGTCCGTCTAACATCGTCGGCATGTACAAGGTGGCGACGCGCGTCGCATTCATCGTCGCGACCCTCATGGTCATCGCCGGCGCGGTCATGTGGTTCCTCCAGGACAAGGACGAGAAAGAGAAGCCCGAGGCCAAGGAGACCGTGAAGCCGGTCGTGATGATGTCGACCAATGGCGTACAGGACAACATCGAGCGTCGACTCACCCAGCGGGAAGGGCGCGCGATCAAGGCGGAGTGCCCGGCCAAGGTCAATCAGGAGATCGGCACGAAGTTCACCTGCGACGTGTTCTTCACCGGACGCGAGGACGCGATCGCGATCGCGAACGTCGTGATCGACGGACCGAACGGTGAGTTCAGCTGGAAGTCCGAGGCCAAGATCAAGGGCGACGCTTAGAGCGCTGTCTTGATCGCCTGGAATCCGATGATGCTCGGCACGACGATCCAGATGGCCAGCAACAGGATCGATGCGATGACGGCAAACAACTTGGCCTGATCCTTCGGCGGGTTGCCGGCATCGCCGATGACCTCGTACAACGCCTTGAACGATCCGTCGAGAGCGATCCGAGCGCGACTGCGGGCGATGCCGGCCGCCTTGAGCACACACCAGAACAGACCGAGCCCGACGACGAGGAATCCTGCAGCGAATGCGAAGCGGCCGGCGTCGGTGGTCAGGCTCTTGCCGAGGACTGACAGGGTTCCGGAGATCGCGGCACCGCCGACGAGGAAGGCAGGCAGCGGGAGGCTCGACTTGTTGAGGTCCGGGGTGATCGCGTCCACTTGGATGCGCGCCGTGGCGAGCAATTGGTAGTCATCGGATCCGACCGGGCTGTTGGCTTCGCGGAGTGCGTACAACTGGCGGAGCTGCTTGACGAGCCGCTTCTGATGGCTGCGCACGATGAACGTGATGAGGAGCTGCACGATCCGTTCGGCGACCGGCTTGATCAGTGGCGGGACCTTGGTGAGCGCCGACGGAGGGCGTGAGCCATTGCGGTCGAACACCTCGAGCGCGCGCATCGCCTGGCGGTGGGCCTCGTCGAAGCGCTCGGTGTGGCGGAGCGGCTCCTTGCTGCTCAGCTCCTTGAGCATCTGGTCCTCGATGACGCCACTGCTGCCGAACGCCTCGAGCAGCTGGTTGGTCGACGACTCGTCACCGCGACCGCGGAGCAGCTGGAGGGACTCGAGCCGTTCACCGAGCTGGTCGATGAGGAGGCCCTCCTCCTCGTTGGCCTCCACCTGCACGGCCACGACTCCGCGCTTGACCACGCCCTTGGCGGGTTTGGTGGTCTTCGCCGAGTCTTCGATCGTCATAGCGGAAATCTAGAACTGTTCTCGGGGCCTGTCATGAGAATCGGCTGGGATGCCGACACGACATGGTCTCCTCGCCATATACGTTGCTGGAATGGACACCGCTGCCCTTGTCGCCGGAAGCATTCGCTGCGCCTCCGGAATCCAGTTCCTCGTCGCTCCGTTGCGCGCCAACCGCATGTGGGGGGAGACCGAGCCGCCGGAGCACCCCAGCCATTTCCTGCTCCTGCACTCGATGGGTTATCGCGACGCCCTCGTCGGCGGCATGCTCGTCTCGGCGGCGCTGCGCGGGCGCGACACCCGTGGCTGGTTCCTCGCCTCCGGCGGTGCCGACGCCGCCGACTTCATCGGCGGACTCAAGCGGCACTCGGAGCTGTCGACGTCCCAGAAGGTGATCGGCATGGGCGGCGCGATCGTCGGGATCGGCGTCGGTATCTGGGGCTCAACCCGCAAGCCGCGGGCCTAGCGTCCATTCTTCTGAAGTTTCGGCAGGTCATGTACGACGCTGACGTGATGCGATCTCCCCGCAACGTGCTCATTGCTGCCGGAGTTCTGCTCGTCGTCGGCGTTTTGCTCGTCCATTTCGACTCGAGCAGCATCAACGGCATGTCAACGGGACCCGGTGACTCGGCCGATGGATTCTCGTCCGAAGTCTCGTTCGCCTTCGACAACGCGTGGCTCATCACCCGGCAATCAGCTATTGGCTACGCACTGATGTGGCTCGGGACGCTGCTCGCGGCTGGTGTCGTCGGTCATCGGCTCGTTACTGATCCGGCGTCGGGCGAATCTGTGTAGCCCGTACGCTTCACGCAACGCCACGAGGGCGCAATCGCCGCTCGTCTGGAACGCAGAAACTCCCTGTAGTTGCAGGGAGTTTCTTTGTGGTGGGCGATACTGGGTTTGAACCAGTGACCTCTTCCGTGTCAGGGAAGCGCGCTACCGCTGCGCCAATCGCCCGTGCGTATTCAGTTGTGTTGGTGAATCTTTGTCGAGGTGGGTACGGGATTTGAACCCGTGTACACGGATTTGCAGTCCGTTGCCTCGCCTCTCGGCCAACCCACCGCTGGATGGGTATGGAGACCCGCTCCGAGCGGACAACGAGATTCGAACTCGCGACCCTCACCTTGGCAAGGTGATGCTCTACCACTGAGCTATGTCCGCACTGCCCTCAAAAGAAGGCGACACGAGACTTTAGCGGATGAGCGGGGGCGAACCCAAACCGGGTTCGCTAGTTTGGCCGCATGAGGACATGGGTGAACGGCAAGGTGCTGGGATCGCCGGATGAACTGGCGATCAGCGCACTGGATCACGGGATCATCGTCGGGGATGGCGTGTTCGAGACGATCAAGATCGAGGACGGTCAGCCCTTCGCGCTGACACGTCATCTGGACCGGCTCGTGCGGTCCGCTGGGGGCCTGGGAATCGGCAAGCCTGACGTCGGCGCGATCCGTGAAGGCATCGACGCGACGATGGACGGCCAGGACCTTCCGTTCGGGCGCATACGGCTCACGGTGACGTCCGGTCTCGGTCCGCTGGGCTCTCCGCGGGGGAGCGCAGGGCTCACCCACACGGTGATCACCGAGCCGTGCGACCGCCCGCCGTCGATCAGCAAGATCGCCACGGTGGCGTGGCCGCGCAACGAGCGTGGAGCTCTCGCGGGGCTGAAGACCACGTCGTACGCAGAGAACGCGCTGATGGTCGAGTACGCATTGGCGCGCGGCGCCTCGGAGGCGGTCATGCCCAATACCGCGGGCCAGCTGTGCGAGGGCACGGGCTCCAACATCATGTACGTCCTCGGCGACCAGCTCGTCACGCCGACGCTGAAGGCCGGACCGCTCGCAGGAGTCACGCGTGCGCTCGTGCTGGAGTGGTGTGCCGGCGAGATTGACGTCGTCGAGCGCGATGCACCGATCGAGGTGCTGCAAGAGGCCGACGAGGTGATCCTGGTCGGCACCACCCGTGACGTACAGGCGATCTCGCACGTCGATGACCGTGAGGTTGCGGCGCCCGGACCGATCACGCAGAAGGCGCAGGAGATCTGGGCTCGCGAGTCAGCAAAGGGCATCGACCCCTAGGGTGCAGGTCATGACTGCTGTCCTGCACCCGTGCGACCGGGTCGGTCTCGACTTCGTCGACTCCGCGCCCAACCGCTTCGCCAACTCCGTCGAGCTCAACATCACGCCCGAGCAGCTCTTCGAAGTGCTCGCGGACGCCGAGTCGTGGCCCCGATGGGCGAAGGTCATCACCCATGTCGAGTGGACGTCCCCGGAGCCGCGTGGCGTGGGTACGACGCGGCTCGTCACGATGCGCGGCGGGTTGCTCGGCTCCGAGGAGTTCCTCGCCTGGGAGGAGCACACGATGATGGCGTTCCGGTTCAACGAGGCGTCCGAGAAGCGGATCAAGGCATTCGCCGAGCGCTACGACGTCGTCGAGACACCTACCGGCTGCAGGCTGACCTGGACGATGGCGATGGAGGTGACCGGGGTGGCCCGTCACACGCTCGGGCTGAGCAAGCCCGTGCTGAACGCCACCTTCCGCAGGTTCCTCAAGAACCTCCGCACGTACACCGACACCAGGTACGGCGTCGTCAAGGCGTAGGTTAAAGTTTCTGACGCAACCCGGGCGATTGGCGCAGTGGTAGCGCGCTTCGTTCACACCGAAGAGGTCACTGGTTCGAACCCAGTATCGCCCACCCGAGAGGCCGCACGTGGATGTGCGGCCTTTGTGGTTCCTCGGTGAAATGGTGGCGCGGCTCTGCTGCGTCACGTGGAGGACAAGGCCTTCGCGTAGGCCGGCCACGTACCGGCGAATCCCGGGTGGAGCTTCTTCTCGCGCTCGATCACATCAGCCGTGACCCAGACATAGCCGTCAGGACCGGTCTCCCAGCCGCCGGTGACGGCCGGCATCTCGGGCGAGTCCATGACCACCGTGTGATAGGCCCAGCCGCCGTGATCGTCGACGAACACGGTGCGGTGCGTCAGGCCCGCTGGTACGTGGTGCATCTCTTCGCTCGCCTCGCGAAGTGCTCCCGCGACGGGCGTCTCACCATGACCCAGCGCGCCTCCCGGGATGCCCCAGGTCAACCCCTTCTGGACGATGCGAGCGCGATGCTGGAGGAGAAAGCGCGGGGTGCCGCTGTCGTCGGTGTGCACCAGCAACAACCCTGCGGCGCCGACGCGGCCCCAATGGGTGTGGCCGAGCTCGCAACGAGTCCAGCCATCCGCGGTCATGAGTCGATTGTGCCGTGCAGGCTTCCGCAACGGATCTGGATGTGCAAGCTGTCAGGCCTTGTTGTCAGCCAGCAGGAGCGTGCCGCCGAGCCCGATCATCATGGTGCCGCCTGAGCCCCGGACCGCCGCCAGCCGCCGTGGCGACCGCTCAAACCACACCCGCGCCGAGCCCGCGACCAGCGCCCACAGCGCATCGCACGCGAAGGCGATGACCGTGAACACCAGCCCGAGCACGATCATCTGCAGCGGCACGGCGCCGGCGTGGAAGTCGACGAACTGAGGCAGCGCCGCAACGAAGAACACGATCGTCTTGGGGTTGGTAGCGCCGACGATGAAACCCTGTCGCAGCACTGCCGCGGACGACACGGTCCGGGGCGCTTCAGCGGTCGCCTCGTCCAGCCCGTCCCGGCGGTGGCGGATCGCTTGGAGACCCAGCCAGGCCAGGTAGGAGGCCCCGAGCAGCTTGACCACCGTGAACAGCGCGACGGACTCCGCCACGAGGGATCCCACGCCCAGCGCCACGGCGGCGATCGGGATCAACGCCCCCAGCTCATTGCCGAGCACGCTCCACAAGCCGCCGCGGCGGCCGAGTGACAACGAACGGCCGATGACGAACAACACGCTCGGACCGGGGATGGCGATCAGGATCAGCGAGGCGAGGGCGAAGGCAAGGAGCGCTTGAGCTGTGGGCACTGCTCGAACCTATTCCTCAACGGGCTTGCAGCGCCAGCGGCGCATCTGTCCCCTTTTGTGGAGCTGGACTGGTGATATCGTCAACGAACTATCACCGGAGGGCTGCGATGGAGCTCGGCGAACTCTTGGACGACCTGACAAGGCCGTATGCCGTCGAGGCGACAGACGACGGAGATCGACTGGTCGCGATGAGGCTCGCCGACAACTGGGGCGTCGGGATGCGCCTGCACCGTCGAGGCACCCATCGCCAGTGGAACATCCGCGAGATCACGCTGCGCATGACCGACACCGACGCCAGCATCAGCGGCTACGACGTACGCGAGCTTCCGCTGGGTGCCCTGATATCCGAGGCGCGACGCATCGCCACCAAGAACGCCGGCGCCGCGTCAGAGCCCCGCACCAACCTCGCCGGCATCCTCAAGGCGAACGACGGACGCTTCGGCAGCGGCGACGAGGCACTTGCCGCGCTGGCCCTCGAGTACGTGTCGATGGTCGAGGCCGGCGTACGTACGCCGTCGAAGTCACTCGTCGAACGGTTCGGCGGCAGCGCCGGCAGCTGGACCAACCGCGTCGCGCTGGCCCGCCGGAGCGGCTTCCTCACCGCGGTCGGTCGCGGCGAGGCCGGCGGTGCGCTGACCGAGAAGGCGCGCCGCGTACTGGGCATCTCGACCCCTGATGCATAGGTGCGAGGACGAGCCTTTTGAGCGTTGAGGGCTACTCGCCGGTGCAGTCGGTGTAGACCTTGCCGAACTCGTCGGAGTCCTGGAACGGCTGCGCCTTGGGGGCGAGGATCTTGCCACCGGTCACGGCGTACATCTGGTCCATGAAGACGACGAGCTCGGTGCCGTCGGTGCATTTCTCGACGTCCTGGCGTGCTTCGACACCGTCCTGGACGCAGGAGGTGTAGTCGGGGGGCAGCGTGGCGCCGGGCTTCCAGATGTCAGCACACGTCGGGCCAGTCGGCGCCGGTGTCGCGCTCGCAGTAGCTGTCGGCGCATCCTTGCCGCCGTCCTTGGTGTCGTCGTCGGACCCGCCTCCGTTGCAGCCGGTGAGGAGGAGGGCGGTCAGGGTGACGAGGGCGAGGCGGCGCATATCTCGACACTAACAATCAGCGGCGGCCGAAGATCAGGTGGAACGGCCTTGCAGCGAGGGTCAGCAGCGGTTTGCGGCCGGCGAGGAACCCGATCGGGCCGTCGGCCGCGAACGACCAGCGCGCCGTCGCGAGTCCCGCGCGGATGTGACCGACCACCGGTGTGACCAGCAGGTTGCCGTCGCGGTCCTGTGCGGAGCTGAAACGGGCTGGTACGCGGAACGGGAGGCGTCGTACACGGCGCAGGCTCAGCGAGCCGATGCCCTGCGCGGCATACGAGACGTGCGGCGCGACGTCGAATTCGGCGAGGTCCTTGGGGATCGCCCACAGCTCGCGTCCGCCGTCGCGGGACGCCTCGGAGTTGACCCAGATGTGCGTGATCGACACGCGGAGCCGCCAGCCGTCACGCACCAGCACGGTCGACATGATCTCGTCGTACGTCAGCGGGCTCGGCTCCTCGTACACGAAGAACGCCGCGCACACGATCGCCCGACCGAAGATCGTGACCACCTTGGTCGAGGCGTTGTGCGGTGCCGGCGTGTGGCGCAACGGCTGCAGCCAGACGCCGGTGTAGCTGTGGCCCGTGAGGTCCCAGGGCGACGGGGGATAGGAGGTCATGACCAGCTGTAGGCATCGGGCTCGAGCACCTTGGTGCGCTTGGCGAACGGCAACGTGGCACCGGGCCAGTTGGAGGTGATGCGGCCGGAGGGGTGGCGATACCAGTTGTCGCAGTGCGACCAGACCGACACGTCGAGCTTGTCCTGGATCTCGCGGTCGTACGACTCCTCGGCCTGCTCGGTGACTTCGACCGTGGTGTAGCCGCCCGCCTTCAACCGGTCGAGTGCCTGGCGCATGTGCCGGGCCTGGGCCTCGAGCATGTAGATGATCGAGCCGCCGCCGAGATTGGTGTTGGGTCCGTAGGTCACGAACAGGTTGGGGAAGTGGGGGACGTACATGCCGAGGTACGCGTGCGCGCCATCCGCCCACTGGGTCGCGAGCTTCTGGCCCCCGGCGCCGGTGATGTCGATCGACTCGAGGAAGTTCTGCGCGTCGAACCCGGTGGCGTAGACGATCGCGTCGACCTTGTGCTCGGTTCCTTCCGCGTCGATGACGCCGTCGGGTGTCACGGCGGTGACCGCGCTGGTCACGACGTCGACGTTGGCCCGTGCGAGCGCGGGATAGAACTCGTTGCTGAACAGGATCCGCTTGCAGCCGATGGGGTAGTCGGGCGTGAGCTTGGCCTTGAGCTCGGGGTTCTTGACCTGCTTGTCGAGGTGGCGCATCGCGATGCGCTTGTTGACCTTGCCCATGCGGGACTCGTCCTTCAGGCCCTGCGCGAACTGCTCCATGATCGTCCAGATGCCGCCGCGCTCGACGGTCTGCGTCACCGGAGCGATCCTGAACAGCGTCCGGTGGAACGCGGTGTAGGGCTTGTCGGGCTTGGGCATCAGGTAGTTGGGGGAGCGCTGGAACACCGTGAGGCGTGCAGCCTCGCCGGCGAGCTTGGGGATGAACTGCACGGCGCTCGCACCGGCTCCCACGACGGCGACGCGCTTGCCGGTGGCGTCGAAGTCGTGGTCCCACTCCGCCGAGTGGAACGACGTGCCGGTGAACGTCTCGACGCCCGGGATCGGTGGCAGCTTGGGACGCGAGAGCTGGCCGACCGCGCTGATCAGGATGTCGACGGTCTGGGCCGTGTCGTCCGCGAACGTCACGGTCCAGGTCGAGGTCCGCTCGTTCCATGTGGCCGCGACGACCTCACGGTGATATTGCACGAGCGGACTGATGCCGTGCTTGTCAGCGACCTTGCGGATGTAGGCGTGGATCTCCTCCTGCAGTGCGTAGCGTCGCGACCACCGGGGATTGGGCTCGTACGAGAACGAGTAGAGCGGCGACGGCACGTCACAGCCCGCGCCGGGGTAGGTGTTGTCGCGCCAGACCCCGCCGAGGTCGTCGGCGCGTTCCCACAACCGCAGATCGGTGTGGCCCGAGCGTTTCAGCTCGACGGCGACGGCGAGGGCGCCGAAACCGGAACCGATGATCCCGATCGATGTCATGAGGTCTCCTTGGTCACGAACAGCAGCACGGTGGCTGTGAGCAGGTTCAGGGCTTCGTCCCGCGTGAACGTACCGTGTTGTAGCCACTCGCGGCAGACGGACTTGGTGAGCGACGCGGCTGGTCGGAGGCGAGCACGCAGCTCGGCGTCGTCGGGGAGACCCAGGGCGTCGAGGACGAGACGGGCCGCGCGGTCGTCGGCCTCGTCGACGACGGCCTGGATGTCGGAGCTGCCGTGAAGGTTGGCGGCGCCGCTGGCGTTCACCCAGGCCTCGCCGTACGTCGTCGCGGCGTCGAGGATCCACGACATCGTGAGGCGGGCTCGCTCTTCGAGCGGCTTTCCGTCGAGCCCCGGGAGCGCTTGCTCGGGCATGAGGACTGACGCGCGCATGGCGGCGAGGAACAGCTCCCGCTTGTCGCCGAAGTAGTGGTTGATGAGGCCGCGCGTCACCCCTGCGGCCTGGGCGAGCTCGGCGGTGGAGACCTCGTCGTATGGACGGGTGGCATACAAGGTCTGCGCTGCCTCGAGGATCTGCTGGCGCCGCTCGGACGGGGCGAGGCGGAGACGCGCGGCGGTCATGCGGACAGTTTCGTCGGCTATTGGCAGAGTGTCAACAAGCGTCGTACGATCGGCACATGGGTCACGATTATGACGTCCTCGTGGTGGGCTCCGGCTTCGGCGGGAGCGTCGCCGCACTGCGGCTGACCGAGAAGGGTTACCGGGTTGGCGTCATGGAGGCCGGCCGGCGGTTCACCGACGACGAGCTGCCGCAGACGTCATGGAGGGTCCGGCGCTACATGTGGGCACCCTGGGCGCGGTGCTTCGGCATCCTGCGCATCACGCTGCTCAAGGACGTGCTGATCGCCAGCGGCGCCGGCGTGGGTGGCGGGTCCCTCGTCTATGCCAACACGCTGTACGAACCCCTCGACGACTTCTACGCCGATCCGCAGTGGGCGGACATCGCCGACTGGAAGTCCGAGCTCGCACCCCACTACGCGCAGGCCAAGAAGATGCTCGGGGTCACGACCTACCAGGGCCGCACCCCCGCGGATGACGTCATGCGGGCAATCGCAGACGACTACGGAGTGGCGGACACGTTCCACGCGGCCGATGTGGGGGTGCTCTTCGGCGACGAGCCCGGCGCCAAGATCGCCGACCCGTACTTCGGCGGCGCCGGACCCGACCGAAACGCCTGCATCAACTGCGGAGCGTGCATGACGGGCTGTCGCCACAACGCCAAGAACACCCTGGTCAAGAACTATCTCCACCTGGCCGAGGGTGCAGGAGCGGTCGTGCACCCATTGACCACAGTGGTCGATGTGCTACCCGACGGCGACGGATATCGGGTGCGCACCCGTCGTACAGGCAATCCGCTACGACGCCGGTCCTTCACGGCCGGGCAGGTGGTGTTTGCCGGCAACGCACTCAACACCCAACGGCTGCTGCACAAGCTCCGCAGGCGCTCCCTGCCTGACCTCTCCCCGAGACTGGGTGAGCTCAGCCGTACGAACTCCGAAGCCGTGCTGTCGGCGCGATCGGCCGACCGTGAGGCCGACTTCACGCCCGGCATCGCGATCACCTCGTCGTTCCATCCCGACCGGCAGACCCACATCGAGCCGGTGCGGTACGGCCGAGGATCGGGTCTGCTGAGCCTCATGAACATGGCGCTCCCCGAACGTCCCGGCAGCGGCGGGCGTTTCCGCGCGGTGGCCCGGGGCTATCGGCGGCTGGGCGTACGCGGAGCGCTCCGGCTCCACAACCCGCGTCGCTGGGCCGAGCAGTCGATGATCATCCTGGTCATGCAGTCCCTCGACAACTCGATCACGACCCACCTCAAGCGCGGGCTGCTCGGTCGACGCATGTCGAGCCGGCAGGGGACAGGGGAGCCCAATCCCGCCTACATCCCGGTCGCCGACAGGTCGGCCAAGGACATCGCCGACAGGATCGGCGGCTATCCGGGAGCGGCATTCGGGGAGCTAGCCGGCGTGCCTCTGACGGCGCACTTCATCGGCGGCTGTGTCATCGGCACGACCCGTGAGACGGGCGTCGTGGACCCCTACCAGCGGATGCACGGCTACGAGGGTCTGCACGTGACGGACGGCTCGGCGATCACCGCCAACCTCGGCGTCAATCCGTCGCTCACGATCACGGCGCAGGCCGAGCGTGCGATGTCACTGTGGCCCAACCGCGGCGAGCCCGACCCGCGCCCCGCGGTCGGCGAGCCGTACGTACGAGTCGCGCCCGTGGCTCCCGCCCATCCCGCTGTCCCGGCGGGCGCACCTGCCGAGCTGCTCCTCCCGGTGCCGACGGTTCCGCCGCTCTGACCGCGTCGCCTTTGGTCACGACTCTCGTTGACATTGCTGACGAGAGGCGAGACACATGGCAGAGCACAACGTTTCACGACGCGGACTCCTGGGTGGGGCGGTGGCCGGCGGCACGATGCTGGCGATCGGCGGACTCACCCAGACCGCCGAGGCGGCCACGTCGTCGGGCGCGTTGCCCACGTCGGTCGACGTCGTCGTGGTGGGCGGCGGCCTCTCCGGGCTCGTCGCAGCTCGCAACCTCGTCACGAAGGGCAAGAGCGTCCTCGTCCTCGAGGCACGCTCACGCGTCGGCGGGCGACTGCTCAACCACGCGGTCACGGGTGGCTCGGTCATCGAGTCCGGCGGCGCCTTCGTCGGCCCGACGCAGGACCACGTGCTCGCTCTTGCCAAGGAGCTCGGCGTCGGGACGTTCAAGGAGTACGTCACCGGCAAGAACGTGTACGTCTCCAAGACCCTCGGCACGATGAAGTACACCGGCACTGTTCCGCCTGATCCGCTGATCCTGGCCGACGCCGCGATCCTGCAGCTGCGCATCGACGAGATGGCCAAGGCCGTCCCGGTCGACGCTCCGTGGACCGCCAAGGACGCCGTCAAGCTCGACTCGATGACGGTCGCCTCGTGGCTCCAGCAGAACTCGATCATCCCCAACGTCCGGGAGGTGCTGAAGGCGTTCTTCCAGGCGGCGTTCGGCACCGACGCCGAGGGCATCTCGATGCTGTTCTTCCTCTGGTACATGGCCACCGCCGGCAACGAGACCAACCCCGGCACGTTCGAGCGGGCCTCGGGCACGCCGAACGCGGCCCAGGACTCCCGCTTCGTCGGCGGTTCCGGACTCCTGCCCGAACGGGTCGCGGCATTGCTCGGGTCGCGGGTCGCCCTCAACGCGCCGGTTCGCAAGATCACCCAGACCGGCACCACCGTCACGGTCTCCAGCGACCGCGGCACGGTCACGGCCAAGCGAGTCATCGTCGCCGTGCCTCCGCCGCTCGCATTGGGCATCGACTGGTCACCGCTGCTCCCGCCGAGGCGCCTGCAGCTCCTCCAGCACATGCCGATGGGCACGCTGATGAAGGTCGACGCGGTTTACCCGACCCCGTTCTGGAGGGCGAAGGGGCTCTCGGGCTCCGGCGTCATGGACAACGGCGTCGTCCGTACGGTGTTCGACAACTGTCCGGCAGACGCCAAGGTCGGCGTGCTCCTGTCGTTCATCGGTGGCTCGTCGTGGCAGCAGTGCGCGATGCTTCCGCTCGCCGAACGCCGCAAGCTCGTCCTAGAAGGATTCGCCAAGATCGTGGGCCCCGAGGCGCTCAACCCCATCGAGTACGTCGAGTTCGACTGGACCCACGAACGGTGGACCATGGGCAGTCCGGTGGCATCAGTGCAACCCGGCGCGACGGTGGCGTACGGGTCGTCGATCCGCGAACCGTTCGGCCGCGTGCACTGGGCCGGCACCGAGACCTCGACATACTGGGCGGGCTACATGGACGGCGCCGTGCGCGCGGGTGAGCGAGCCGCCGCCGAGGTCGCCGCGCTGGTCTGACGCCTCCTTGCGTAGAGTCCGGCGCATGAAGACATTCGGGGGAATGGTCGTACTCATGCTCGTCCTGACGGGCTGCACCAGCAGTGACGGTGGCAGCCCCAAGAAGCCCGAGGCGCTCAAGCGAGACGCGACTGTCGTGAAGCCGGCCTGGACCGCCGACGTCGATCCGCTCGGTCAGCCGGTGGTGTTGGGCGACGCCAAGACCGGGTTCACCGTGGTGGTCATCGCCAAGGAGCCGGCCGCTCGTCTCAAGATCGTCGGCATCGACGGTGAGAGCGGCAAGCAGTTGTGGAGCCATCCGCTCGGCCCGAACCACGCTGTTCCCGGAATCGCCCTGATCCCTCATACGACCGAGACAGCTGCAGGTGAGAAGCGCGTGATCTTCTACCTTGCGCCCAACAAGCCGGGCAAGGAAGAAGCCGACCTCACGACGCCGCTCGTGGCGGTGGAGCCCCGGACCGGAAAGATCGAGCTGAAGTCGCCCAAGGTCTATGCGGCAGAGGCCCCAGACTCGTGCGAGGACGACACCGACGTGTGCATGCGAGGTGCGCTGGAAGGCGAACGTGACTACGCCAACCTGAGGGTCGACCTCGAGTCCGGAAAGATCAGCCGCGTCAAGGAGGGGGCGCCCGATGACGCGCGCCTGATCGGTGCGGACGGACTGTTTTCCACCGGTGACAGGCCAGCTGAGAAACTCGGTGTTTACCGCGACGGCAAGACGCTGTGGAGCACCTCGGTCGACACCTTGTTCGGGCCGGGACGGACGAGTGACGGCGGCTGGGCCTTCACCCATGAGGCTGGGCCCGATCGATACATCGGGTACCTCGGTCAGAGGAACGGCGGAGTCAAGGGGACCGCCGACTCTCCGTACGTCTACGACCTCGGCAAGCAGACCCTCACCTCGTTCAGCGGAGCCGATGGATCGATCCTGTGGCAGAAGAAGGGCGCTGATCAGTGCTTCCGGCCCACGGACTTCGACGACGAGGAGAAGGTTGACGCCATCAAGCACCCGGTGCGGTGTCAGATGAGCGGCACCTTCACCGTGATCGACGACAAGCGGACCGTGCAGAACGTCGCGATGACGATCGAGGGCTATGACCCCGTGAGCGGCACGACATCGTGGACGCACAAGATGCCTGCAGAGGCGGCGGCTGCCTATCAGATGTCTGAGCCACGTGTGCTGATGAGGGGCGGACGGACAATCGTGGCGACGCTGGCCGGTGGTCCAGCTCTGATCGACGTGGCCACAGGCAAGTTCGTCAAGGCGAAGGGCCAGACGTTCATGTGTCAGACCGACGCCGTGGAGCACGAGTACGTCACGCCGTGGATCTTCAAAGGGCGCAGCGAGCACACGCGCCGCGGCACCGGGTTGGCGTTCCCGTGTTCAGCCGACGGCAAGGCCGTCAAGAGCGGAATGACCGTGGCCGCGCTGACCGAGGGTGCAGTCAAGATCGACGACTCGACGTATGTGGTTTCGTCCGACGCGGGGCTTGTCGGCTACGACATCGGCAAGCGTTAGGCTCGGGTCAAGCAGAACGCGCCACCCGTAGGGCGCGTCACAACCCTGAGGTGCCACATGTCCCAGATCTCCATCGTCAGCTCCGCCGATGCCCAGAAGGTCGATGAAGGGACGAAGGCCTGGCAGCTGTACGCCGACTCGCCCGACATCATCGCCGCCCGCGTCAACGGCGAGCTGAAGGACCTCGCGTACGAGCTCGTCGACGGCGACACCGTCGAGGGCGTCGCCATCGACTCCGCCGACGGCCGCGACATCCTGCGTCACTCGACCGCGCACGTCATGGCGCAAGCCGTGCAGGAGCTGTTCCCCGATGCCAAGCTCGGCATCGGCCCGCCGATCACCGACGGGTTCTACTACGACTTCGACGTCGCCGAACCGTTCGTCCCCGAGGATCTCGAGAAGATCGAGACCCGGATGCGCAAGATCGTCAAGGAAGGTCAGAAGTTCGACCGCCGTGAGATCAGCGACGACGCCGCCCGCAAGGAGCTCGCCGACGAGCCCTACAAGCTCGAGCTGATCGGCCTGAAGTCCACGGCCGGCGACGCTGCCGAAGGTGCCAGCGTCGAGGTCGGCGAGGGCGGGCTGACGATCTACGACAACCTCAAGCGTGACGGGTCCGTGGCGTGGGGCGACCTGTGCCGTGGCCCGCACCTGCCGACCACCAAGCGCATCCCCGCGTTCAAGCTGATGCGCAGCGCGGCCGCCTACTGGCGCGGCGACGAGAAGAACAAGCAGCTGCAACGCATCTACGGCACTGCCTGGGAGACAAAGGAGGCGCTCGACGAGCACCTGCACCGCATCGAGGAGGCGCAGCGCCGCGACCACCGTCGCCTGGGCCAGGAGCTCGACCTCTACAGCTTCCCGGACGAGATCGGCTCGGGCCTGCCGGTGTTCCACCCGCGCGGTGGTGTCATCAAGCGCGAGATGGAGGACTACGTACGCCGCCGTCACATCGAGGAAGGCTTCGAGTACGTCGGCACTCCGCACGTCGCGAAGGAGGGCCTGTTCTACACCTCTGGCCACCTTCCGTACTACGGCGAGGGAATGTTTCCCCCGCTCGAGCTCGACGGTGGCGACTACCGCATCAAGGCCATGAACTGCCCGATGCACAACCTGATCTTCCGGTCCCGCCAACGGTCCTATCGTGAGCTGCCGCTGCGGCTTTTCGAGTTCGGTCACGTCTACCGCAACGAGAAGTCCGGCGTGATCCACGGCCTGACCCGCGTACGCGGTTTCGCCCAGGACGACTCGCACTCGTACGTGACCCCCGAGCAGGCACCCGCAGAGATCAAGCACCTGCTCGACTTCTGCCTCAGCCTGTTCCGCGACTTCGGCCTCGACGACTTCTATCTCGAGCTGTCGACGCGCGACGACTCCAAGCCCGACAAGTTCATCGGCACCGACGAGGAGTGGGCGGTTGCCACCAAGGTCCTCGAGGACGTCTGCATCGAGAGCGGTCTCGAGCTCGTGCCCGACCCAGGCGGCGCGGCCTACTACGGCCCGAAGGTGTCGGTGCAGGCGCGCGATGCGATCGGTCGTACCTGGCAGATGTCGACGATCCAATACGACTTCAACATGCCCTCGGCGGACCGGTTCAACCTCGAGTACGTCGCCGCTGACGGCTCACGCCAGCAGCCGGTGATGATCCACTCCGCCAAGTTCGGCTCGATCGAACGGTTCATCGGTGTGCTGGTCGAGCACTACGCCGGCGCCTTCCCTCCGTGGCTCGCCCCGGTGCAGGTCGTCGGTATTCCCGTCGCCGAACGGCACGCCGACTACCTCCATGAGCTCGCCAAGAGGCTCAAGGCCAAGGGCATCCGGGTCGAGGTCGACAACTCTGATGAGCGGATGCAGAAGAAGATCCGCAACGCCCAGACCCAGAAGGTCCCGTTCATGCTGATCGCCGGTGACGACGACATCGAGGCCGGTGCGGTGTCATTCCGCTACCGCAGCGGTGACCAGGACAACGGCGTACCGATCGACGATGCCATCGCCCGCATCGCCGAGGCGATCGAGACGCGCGCCCAGGTATGAGCGACGACGAGCAGTACGGGGCGGGGGAGCCGGACGCCTTCGAGCGGCTGTGGACGCCGCATCGGATCGTGTACATCAAGGGCGAGAACAAGCCCGAGACCGCCGACGAGGCTGACTGCCCGTTCTGCCGCATCCCGGCCATGGATGACGCAGAGGGCCTGATCGTGCACCGTGGCGAGGTGGCGTACGCCGTGCTCAACCTCTATCCCTACAACGCCGGCCACCTGCTGGTGTGCCCCTACCGGCACGTCGCCGACTACACCGAGCTGACACCCGACGAGACCGCCGAGGTCGCGGCGATCACGAAGCAGGCGATGCTGACGATGCGCAAGGTGACCAGCCCGCACGGCTTCAACCTCGGCATGAACCAAGGCCCCGTTGCCGGCGCCGGGATTGCCGCGCACCTGCACCAGCACGTCGTGCCCCGCTGGGGTGGCGACGCCAACTTCCTGCCCGTCATCGGGCACACCAAGACCATGCCCCAGCTCCTGGGCGACACGCGAGAGATGCTCGCAGCCGCCTGGCCGACCGCGAAGGACTAGATCGTGCTCGAACGTTTCCGCCAGTTCTGGACCAATGTGTGGGCGCCGCTCGCTGATTTCCTGCTGCGGCGAGGAGTCACCCCCGACCAGGTGACGATCGTCGGCACGATCGGCGTGAGCGCTGGAGCCCTGTGGTTCTTCCCGCGCGGCCAGTTCCTCGTCGGCGTGCTGGTGATCACCGCATTCGTGTTCAGCGACATCATGGACGGCTACATGGCTCGCAAGTCGGGACAGTCGTCCAAGTGGGGTGCGTTCCTCGACTCGACGCTCGACCGGGTCGGCGACGCCGCGATCTTCGGCGGCCTCGTCATCTACTACGCCGGCGGCTACTCGTTCAAGGCCCCGGAGTCCGATCTCGGTGACGCGCGCATCTACCTCTACCTCAGCCTCGCCTGTCTCGTGCTGGGGTCGATCACGTCGTACGCACGCGCACGCGCCGAGAGCCTCGGCATGACCGCCAAGGGCGGCATCGCCGAGCGCTCGGACCGGCTCGTGTCGATCCTGGTCATGACCGGACTCGGTGGCCTGTTCGGCTGGGCGTGGATGCGCGAGATCACGCTGTGGGTACTCGCCGTCGCCAGCCTCATCACGGTGTTCCAGCGGCTGATCATGGTCCACAAGCAAGCAGTCGGGGAAAAGTTGTAAGACTTCGCCGGTCCGCGACTCCTACATGTGGAAATGACCACCATGTGCAGGAAAGGACCGACCGATGTTGCGGGTGACGTACACCTCGATCCCTCTAGGATGCGAACGTGACTCCCGCGACCGGACCAGTCGGCCCCACCGACGCGGAGCTCGTTGCTGGAGTCCTGGCGGCGGATCGCGAGGCGTTTGCCGCGGTCTACGACAAGTACGGCAACAAGCTGTACGACTTCGCCTACTCGATGCTGCGCCAGCGCGAGGATGCGGCCGATGCCGTGGCGGATTCGTTCGTGATCGTCGCGGAGCGCATCAATCAGCTGCGCGAGCCCGAGCGACTTCGGCCGTGGCTGTACGCGATCGTGCGCAGCGAGTGCCTCCGCATGCTCCGTGCCCGCAAGCGTGTGGACTACGGCGGCGAGGAACAGCTGGTCAACATGGCTGACGACGCCCTGACACCGGACCAGGAGGCCGAACGCGCCGCGATGCAAAAGATCGTGTGGGACGCGGCGGCAGGCCTCGCCGACCGCGATCGTGCGCTGCTCGACCTCCACCTGCGCCAGGGACTTGAAGGTGCAGAGCTCGGCGAGGCGATGGGCGTATCTGCCGACAACGCCTACACGATGCTGAGCCGACTGCGTTCCCAGGTCGACCGGTCGCTCGGTGCCCTGCTGATCGCCCGTCTCGGTCGCGACGACTGTGTCGATCTCGACACCCTGCTCGCCGACTGGGACGGTACGTTCTCGCCACTCATCCGCAAGCGCGTCTCACGGCACGTCGATGACTGCGAGGTGTGCGGCGAGCGTCGCAAGAAGATCCTCAGCCCGTGGATGCTGTTGGCAGGCGTTCCGATGTTCACGGCGCCGGCTCTGCTTCGCGACCGCGTGGTCCAGAACACGCAGCTCGTCGCCTTCACGACTCCGACCGGCGAGGTGCTGCCGGCCGAGACCACCACGGCAGCGACGACCGCATCCACGGTGACCAAGCCCAAGGTGTCAACCAAGACCAAGGTTGCCGGAGCCGCGGTCGCCGCAGTGGTGCTCATCGGCGGCACTGCCGCGACGGTTGCCCTGCAGAACGATGACAAGGGTCCTCAGGACATCGCGTCGTCGTCGACGCCGACGACTGCGTCACCGACGCCGACCGAGTCGCCCACGCCGACACCGACCGAGACGGCGGCGCCCGGCGTCCTGACCTTGTCGACCACGGCGATCGCGCTGGGCGGTAGTGCCAGCAGCTCGAGCTTCACGCTGACCAACTCCGGCGGCACCGCGGTCAGCTACCAGCTGTCGTCCAGTGCGAGCTGGCTCACCGCTGGTCCGAGCACCGGCACCGTCCAGCCGGGGGCCGCGACGAGGATCTCCGTTCGCGCCGACCGTGGCGCCGTGAAGGAGGGCAAGTCCTCCGGCTCGATCGGCGTGACCTGGGGGAGCGGCAGCGGAAAAGTCGCCGTGACCCTGACGGAGGAACGCGACCCCAAGGTCGGCCGACCCAATGCCGGAAGCAACTCGATCTGCAATCCGATCCCGGTGACGGCGACCGCGTCTGACGAGAGCGGCCTGAGGTCAGTCATCCTTCGTTGGTCGGGTTCCGGTGGTTCCGGCACGGCAACAATGACACGCTCCGACTCTGTCTGGAAGGCGAGCATGAGCGGCTTCACGTCTGGTGGATCACCCACCACGATGAAGGTCACCGCCACCGACAAACGCGGCAACACGGCCACGGCATCGAGGGTCGTCACCTTCGATCCCTGCCCGGGTTAAGCCTTCCGCGCGTCGAGACGAAGGATTCTCGATTCCTCGCGCCCAAAACAGCCTGCTACGCCAGTGCTTTCGCGCTGCGCAAAAAGATTTCTGGAAAAAGTTGTCAGGAGTTGTGGGGTCTGGTGCTCCTACCTACACGCAACACCACAGACCAGCCGAAAGCACCTCACACCAGGAGTCATCATGAACCGCACGATCCGCAACCTCGTCATCGCCGTCCCGCTCGCCACGGTCGGCCTCACCATGGTCAACGTCGCGGCGGCAACCGCCGGCCCGATCGACCCGAACTTCCCGATCGCCATCCCCGAGCAGCCCAAGGGACCCGGTGACATCGCGAACCCGACACCGCCCAAGCCCCCGAAGGGTCCGCAG
>NZ_BAAAZZ010000002.1:2989821-3155094 GCF_039537165.1 Aeromicrobium panaciterrae
CCGGTGGCACGCAAGCCGCGCCGACGGTCGACACCAAGAAGGCCGACACGGCTGACGAGGTCGTCAGCGCCCATGGATCGGCCGACTCGATCGACCGCACCGACGCACTGTTCGCCGGCGGACCGGCCGAGACCGAGCTCACCGCCACCACCGACGACGGCGGACTCGACCTGACGTGGCTGCTCCTCGGTGGTGGCGTCGTCACCGCCTCGGGCATCGCGTTCGCCGCCCGCAAGCGCGCCAACGCCTGACCCACTCGCAGCGCCTCGCACCCCACCAGGTGCGGGGCGCTTCGCTGTGTTCGAAGGGTTCGCCGGTATGCGACACGCTGAATGTCACATCATCATTGACACATACCCACGGTATGGCGCATGCTGACGGTACGACCTCTGCTGAGGAGCAGCGATGACCCAGACACTCGACAACCCCACCGAGCTCTCGACGCTCAGCCGGGAGCAGTACGCCGACGTCCTGCACGGACTCTCCGTCGCATCCACTGAGCACCATTTCGACGCCTTCGTCGACATCCCGTGGGAGCACCCTGACTTCCAGATCGACCGCACAGACCCGCGCTGGATCCTGCCCGCCAACGTCGATCCGCTGGGCGCGCACCCGTGGTACCAAGCGCAGTCAGTCGAGCGGCAGATCGAGATCGGCCTGTGGCGTCAGGCCAACATCCTGCGCGTCGGCGTGCAGTTCGAGAACATCCTGATCCGCGGCATCATGCAGTACTGCTTCGAGCTCAAGAACCAGTCGCCCGAGTTCCGTTACCTGATGCACGAGGCCACGGAGGAGTGCCACCACAACCAGATGTTCCAGGAGGCGATCAACCGCATCGGCGTCGACGCCCCCGGCATGCCGTGGCTGATGCGTCGCATCTCGTGGGCCATCCCGGGTGCCGCATCGACGTTCCCGGTGAGCTTCTTCATCGGCGTTCTCGCCGGCGAGGAGCCGATCGACCACACCCAGAAGGGCATCCTGCGCGGCGGAAAGGACCTGCCGCCGCTGATGTCACGAATCATGGAGATCCACGTCGCCGAGGAGGCACGTCACATCTCGTTCGCGCACGAGTTCATCAAGCGCCATGGTCCCAACCTCGGCCGCTTCAACAAGTTCATCGTGTCGATGCTGTTCCCGATCATCATGCGCGTCGGCGCGGACCTGATCATGATTCCGCCGCGGGCGTTCCGGAAGGAGTTCGGCATCCCGCGCAAGGTCATCAAGGAGATCTACTGGAAGGCACCGGAGTCGCGGGCGCGCCTGAGGGAGATGTTCGCCGACGCCCGGATGCTGGCTGAGCAGTCTGGCCTCATGACCCGCAGCTCCAAGCGCATGTGGCGCCTCTGCAAGATCGACGGCCGCCCGTCACGCTTCCGCAGCGAACCCCCCGTCGCGTTCATCGGGGGCTGACGTGTCCCACGTCGTCACCCAGGCGTGCTGTGCGGACGCATCCTGCGTCTTCGCCTGCCCGGTGAACGCGATCCACCCCACGCCGGACGAACCCGACTTCGGCCTCGCCGAGATGCTCTACATCGACCCGAAGTCGTGTGTCGACTGCGGTGCGTGCGTCGGTGCGTGCCCGGTCGGGGCGATCGTTCCCGACACCAAGATCAGCGCCCGGCAGCAGCCGTTCGTCGACATCAACGCCCTCTTCCACGCCGAGCCGCGTACGTACCCGATCCAGGCACCGGTCACCCCGATCATCCGCAAGGCACCCGGGCCGCTGCACGTGGCGATCGTGGGTTCGGGACCTGCCGCGTTGTATGCCGCTGACGAGCTGCTCAAGCAGTCCGACGTCGACGTGACGGTGCTCGACCGCCTGCCGACGCCGCACGGCCTCGTACGAAGCGGAGTCGCTCCCGACCACACCGAGACCAAGTCGATCGACAGGCTGTTCCGCCAGATCGAGGACCAACCGGGATTCCACTACCTGCTCAACGTCGACGTCGGTCACGACATCACCCACGACGAGCTGCTGGAGCACTGCGATGCCGTGGTCTATGCCACGGGTGCGTCGCAGGATCGCCGCCTCGGCATCCCGGGCGAAGACCTGCCGGGCAGCGAGACCGCGACCGAGTTCGTCGCCTGGTACAACGGGCATCCCGACCACGCGCAGCATGCGTTCGACCTGAGCGGACAACGTGCCGTGATCATCGGCAACGGCAATGTCGCCCTCGACGCCGCACGCATCCTGTCGGTCGATCCGGAGCTGCTGGCGGGCACCGACATCGCCGATCACGCCCTCGCGGCGCTCCGGACGAGCGCGGTTCGCGAGGTCGTGGTCGTGGGCCGGCGGGGTGTCGCACAGGCGGCGTTCACGCTTCCGGAGCTGGTCGGCTTGTTGTCGCACACAGACATCGACTTCGTCGTCGAGGGGGCCGACCTCGACGTGCAGGTCACTGATCGGATGACCGCACGCAAGATCGAGGCGTTGCGGGAGGCGGTGGCGCGGCCGCCGACGGGCGGGCGCCGGGTCGTCTTCCGCTTCGGCACGTCACCGGTCGAGATGCTGGGCGAGACCCGGGTCTCCGGTGTTCGAGTGGTGCGCAACGAGCTCGAGACGGTCAACGACGTCGTACGCGCCCGACCGACCGACGAAGGTGCCACGATCGACACCGCACTCGTGCTCCGCTCGATCGGCTACCGGGGAGCCGCGGTTCCGGGCGTGCCGTTCGACGAGCACGCACGGATCATCCCCAACGTCGAAGGGCGGGTCGGACCGCGAACGTACGCGGTGGGCTGGATCAAGCGCGGGCCGACCGGCTTCATCGGCACCAACAAGTCGTGCTCGCAGGAGACGATCGACCACCTGATCGCCGACTTCAACGCCGGCCTCTTGCGTGGATGGGCGCGCCGTGGGTCGTTGCGATCGGCGATCGAGGGTGGCGGTGTCGAGGTGGTCGACCTGCGTGGTTGGCGTGCCATCGACCGCGCCGAGCGGCAGGCCGGGGGAGCGCGTCCGCGACGCAAGATCACCGACGTCGACGAGCTGCTGGGAGTCGCCCGGCCGAAGCGTGCGCCGCGACGTGGACTCCGGAAACTGGTGCGCGTCTGACGAGTAGACTGGGTCGTGACTTTCCCGGTACTTCCCTAAGGACAACGCAGTGAGCAACGAAGCAACGGTCGGCACCTCCAGGGTCAAGCGCGGCATGGCCGAGATGCTCAAGGGCGGCGTCATCATGGACGTCGTCAACGCCGAGCAGGCCAAGATCGCCGAGGACGCCGGAGCCGTCGCGGTGATGGCGCTGGAGCGCGTACCCGCTGACATCCGCGCGCAGGGTGGCGTTGCCCGTATGAGCGACCCCGATCTGATCGACGGCATCATCGAGGCCGTCTCGATCCCGGTCATGGCCAAGGCGCGCATCGGTCACTTCGCCGAGGCGCAGATCCTTCAGTCGCTCGGCGTCGACTACATCGACGAGTCCGAGGTCCTCACGCCGTCCGACTACGCCAACCACATCGACAAGTGGCAGTTCACCGTGCCGTTCGTGTGCGGTGCGACCAACCTCGGTGAGGCACTCCGCCGTCTGACCGAGGGCGCCGCGTTCATCCGCTCGAAGGGTGAGGCCGGCACTGGTGACGTCTCCAACGCCGTCACCCACATTCGCGCCATCACCGGCGAGATCCGCAAGCTCCAGACCCTCCGCGACGACGAGCTCTTCGTTGCCGCCAAGGAGCTGCAGGCCCCGTACGAGCTCGTCAAGGAAGTCGCCGAGGCAGGCAAGCTCCCGGTCGTGCTCTTCACCGCCGGCGGCATCGCGACTCCTGCCGACGCCGCGCTCGTGATGCAGCTGGGCTCCGAGGGCGTGTTCGTCGGCTCGGGCATCTTCAAGTCGGGCAACCCGGCCGAGCGCGCCGCCGCGATCGTGAAGGCCACCACGTTCTATGACGACCCCGACGTCGTCGCCAAGGTCTCGCGCGGGCTCGGTGAAGCCATGGTCGGCATCAACGTCGACGACATCCCCGAACCTCACCGCCTGGCCGAACGCGGCTGGTAGGGCGTACGCCCTCCGCGGTGCGTGAGCCCATTCGGACCGGTCCGCGCACGATCCGACACACTGGGTCCGTGCATCTCCCAGTGCACGCCGGGTTCGTCGGAACAGGGGACTGACGTGTTGCATCGATGGATCGACCTCGGTCGCCTGCGCGACTGGCGGCCGTCTCGATCGACCCCGGTCTCGGTCGCGGCGTTCCTGGGCCTGGTCTGCACCCTCGCGATCATGGTGATCGCGATCTTCGACGTGACTCCGATCGTCGTGCGCTCCGACTCCATGTCACCGCAGATCAATCGCGGCGATCTGGTGATCGCACGCGCCTCGTCTGCCGGTGACGTCGCCGTGGGCGATGTCGTCAGCGTCAAGAATCGCGCCGGCGTACGGGTCACCCACCGGGTCGAGACCGTCGATCCGTTCGGCAGCAGCATCCAGTTCACCCTCAAGGGCGACGCCAACGACGTACCCGACTCCCAGGTCTACAACGAGACGTCCGTCGACAGGGTCGTGTCGACGATCCCGAAGCTCGGCTACCTGTTTGCGGTCGCCGTCAGCCCGATCGGGATCCTCGTCGGCGGGCTGCTCGTCGCGGCCCTCGCCTGGGTCATCACGGCCCCGTGGCGCCGGGCAAATCACGGTCTCGAGGCTTACTAGAGCGATTCCTGTGGGTTTGAACCACCAGGGGCGTATCATTGCGACGTTGCTGCTCGAGGTATGGGAGTGCCTCGCAGGGCAGCAAAGCAAGAGGGAGCACGAACCGCTGAGCCTGTGGGCTCGCGATCGGTCTCGCCTCCGCTGAACCCGATCGGGAGGGATATCCGAGAGGGAGCGGCGGTGGTGGCGTATCCCCTGGAGATTCGTCTCCCACGCCGCCACCGCCGTCAGCGGCCTGCCCTCAGGCCGGGCACGAATCATTTGTGACGATAACGTCTAGTCCCTTCGGGTCATCTTTGGGCCTCGCCAGTGTCCTTCGGGTGCACGCGTCGTTTGTCGGTCAAAGCACGCGTGACCTGTCCTGGTCGCGCTCATCCGATCGGACTCCCACATGAACAGATCCACCAAGGGCGCCGTCGCGGCTGCGGCAGCAGGCATCCTCCTGCTGGGCGGCGCGGGCTCGCTCGCCTTCTGGAACGACAGCGTCAACCTCCCCGGCGGCACATTCACCGCAGGTGAGCTCAAGCTCACCGGCCTCGAGTGCTCGGACTGGAGCCTGGACACGGCCGAAGACGATCCGGGGATCGTCGTCGACGCTGACACGCTCTTCGTCCCGGGCGACGTCATCACCCAGACGTGCACGGCGGACATCACTGCCACCGGCGACCACCTTCGCGCCACAGTCGGCGTGACCGGCGCCGAGATCGACCCCGACGCCGCACCGTACGTCACGGTCACGGCGAACGCCACGATCGATGGCGACCCCGCGCCCGCCGAAATCACCGAGGCGAACGACGGCGACGTGCTCGAGATGACCGTGACCGCCACCTTCAACGCCTCCTCGGGCAACGAGACCCAGGGTGAGTCGGTCGACCTGAGCGACTACGTCGTCGCTCTGGAGCAGATCCACGACTGAGATCAGCACCTCATCCCTGTCAGGGGTGGCCGGCTCACGTCGGCACCCCTGACAAGGACCTCGAACACATCCCAAGCAAGGACAGAAACGCATGAAGAGCACAGCCGGGTGGATCGGCCAGGTCATCTCCTGGTTCGTCATCTTCGCGATGCTTGCCGTCCTGGCGATCTGTGTGCTGATCCCGAAGCTCGGCGGCGCAACGCCGTACACGATCCTCACCGGGTCGATGAGGTCGTCCCTCCCGCCGGGGACGCTGGTCGTCGTCAAGCCCACCCCAGTGGATCAGATCGACATCGGTGACGTGATCACGTTCCAGATCAGGACCGGTGACCCAACGGTCGCGACGCACCGGGTGATTGCCAAGACCGTCGGTGACGACGGAACACCGCGTCTCCTGACCAAGGGTGACGACAACACCGCCGCTGACGCAGCACCGGTGAGGGCCGAGCAGGTGCGCGGCAAGCTGTGGTACTCCGTGCCGGTGCTCGGCCGTGCGAACGTGTTGCTCGACCGAACACAGCACCAGACCCTGGTCGTCGGAGCTGGAGCAGGACTGTTGATCTATGCGGCCTTCATGCTCGTGACGGCTGCCACCGAGACGCGCCCCCGGCGACCGTCCCGGCGAGAGTCGGAGGTGTCCGTATGATCACGCGCTTCCTGCGTGCTGCGTTGACGATCGGGATCGTCCTCGTGGCGGCGGTCCCGGCGGCAGCGGCCGACGAGATCGGCCTCAGCCGCAACGGCGTGACGTTCTCGTCCTCCCTCGGGGGTCCGCTGTTCGACAATCCCATCATCTGGGTGCCGGGTGACCTGGAGAGCGAGACCTTCTACGTACGCAACCAGGGCGACACGGCGGCAAAGCTCACCGTCGACATCCTGGGCGATCAGGCGGGCGACCTGATCGACTCCGGCGACCTCCACGTCACGGCCCTGAGCGGCGCCCAGTCGACCACCGCCTCGGACGGAGCAGAGCACCGCCTGCTGACGGTCGGCGGCGTCGAGGCCGACGAAATTGTGCCGGTGACCATCACCGTCGAGCTCGACGAGAGCTCCACCAACGAGACGCAGCTGCGCGCAAGCGAGCTGAACTTCCGCATCAACCTCCAGCAGTCCTCGGCCGTCCTCGGCGAGGACGACGAAGCACTGCCCGACACCGGTACGCAGACACCTGCGTGGCTCCTGGTTCTCGCGACGGCCTGTCTTGCCGCAGGTCTCGCTCTCATCTCACGACGACGAACTCACACAGAGAGAAGCTCTCATGTCTAAACGCCGTTCCTCGCGTACCGCCTCCGGCCTGAAGCGCATCAAGTCGACGCGTGTACGCGCGCTGCTGAGCATCGGCATGGTCTTCGGCCTCGGCGCGGTCGGGACGCTTGCGTACTGGACGGACTCCGCCACACTCGCGGGCGGCACGTTCTCGGCTGGGACGTTGGACATCAAGCTCGGCTCGCCGGCTCCGGGTGTCGACAACAACCCCACGCAGTTCGCGACGGACTTCGCCATGACCAACATGCAGCCGGGTGATTCCAGGGCAGCACTGGTCGCGGTGCGCAACTCCAGCTCGCTCGGGTTCACCTACACGGCAACGGGCGTGACCAGCGGTGGAACCCTTGCATCCCTGCTGACCTTCAAGGTCGTGCCGGGTGGATCGTTGAGCGGCTCCACGGACTGCACGGGTACCGCCACCTTCACCGGCACGATGGCGACCACCCAGAACGTCATCTCCGCCGACCGCCCGCTGGCGGGTGGCGGCGGTACGGAGTCGTTCTGCGTCGTGGCGACCCTGCCGACCGGCACGACCACGGGTCAGAACACGAGCGCGACAGCGACCTTCACGTTCAACGCCAAGCAGGTCGGGGCTCCGTAATGTCACGTCGCAAGCTGGCGAAAGCCAAGGGCAAGCGGGTGTCGGCAGCCCGTGCGGCTCAGGCCGCAAAACGCGAAGCGCTCGACGCGAAGGAGCTGCTGGCGTCGGGTGAGCCCAGGGGCCGCCTTCGCCGCGTGTTCTCGTTTCGGACGCTCCGCGAAGGTCTCCTGACCTTCGGAGCAGTGGCCGGGGTGTTCTGCATGCTGCTCGCGATCGTGTCGTTCGCGTTCGACATCAAGCCGGTCATCTTCCGCTCCGGATCGATGTCGCCCGCCATCGACACCGGTGCGTTGGCGATCTCGCACACCGTGAAGGCCAAGGACATCGCGATCGGCGATGTCGTGACGGTCAAGACCGACGCCGGCATACGAGTGACCCACCGGGTCAAGGATCTGTCGTTTGCCGACGGCAAGGCCTCATTGGTGCTCAAGGGTGACGCGAACAAGACGCCCGATGCCACGGTGTACGTCGTTGCCTCGGCCGACCGTGTGCTGTTCGACGTCCCCAAGGCGGGCTATGTCGCCAGCTGGCTCTCGGGTCCGACAGGGATCTTCGTCGGCGGCCTGCTGGCGGGCCTGCTCGTGGTGACGGCATTCGCGCCGAGCACACGTCGCCCGAAGAGGCCGGGCACCCGCAAGCTTTTCGGCATCTCGATCGCCATGGTGACGGTCGGCCTCGTCGCCGGAGGCATCGACACCCCGGCGAGCACCCAGGCGTTCTACTCCGACACGGCCGCGGGCACGAGCGGCACGTTCACGGCTGGCAACTATCAAGGTCCTCTGGTCGTCCCGCCAGCGCCGGTGATCACGAGCTGCACCCCGCAGAACGGGCAGACGGGTGACAACTTCGTGTGGACGTGGGCCAACACGACTCCTGCGACCCTCCCGGCGAACACCCAGTTCAAGATCGTCTACTCGAACTTCTCGCCGGCCCTGACCCTGCCGTCTCCCGCGACGCAGAATCTCGCGGACAACACGGCGCCGTACGCGGGCACGACGATCCCGCACAACGAAAACACCGAGACCGGTGACTTCGTGCTCGTGGTGACGACTCCGGGCGGGACGTCGGCCCAGTCGAACAAGTACCGCTTCACCGGCAAGAACAATGGCAAGACCTGCGTGCCCGTCCCGTGACCGTCGGTCGACGGACGCCGCCGCGATCGTCGCCAGACGCTCACTAGGCTGGTCCGGTGCCAGCTCCTCCATCGATCGGCGTGTTCGCCCTGCAGGGTGACGTACGCGAGCACGTACGCGTCCTGACCGAGCTCGGGATCGAGGCGTTCACGGTCCGCCGGCCCGAGGAGCTCGACCGCTGCGATGCGCTGGTGCTGCCCGGCGGCGAGTCGACCACGATGTACAAGCTGGCTCGTACGTTCGACCTGTTCGAGCCCCTGGCCGAGCGGATCCGAGGCGGTATGCCGACGTTTGGTACGTGCGCCGGCATGATCATGCTCGCCGACCGCATCACCGGCGGCATCGACGGCCAGGAGACCCTTGGCGGGCTCGACATCACGGTGCGGCGCAACGCGTTCGGACGCCAGGTCGACTCGTTCGAAGGTGACATCGAGTTCGACGGTCTTGCCGATCCGGTGCACGCGGTGTTCATCCGTGCGCCATGGGTCGAGGAGACCGGTCCGGACGTCGAGGTCCTTGCGACCGTGGCGTCGGGGGAGGCCGCCGGTAGAATCGTGGCCGTTCGGCAGGGCAACCTGATGGCGACGTCGTTCCACCCCGAAGTCGGAGGCGACGACCGCATACATCGCTACTTCGTCGAGCTCGTCAAGCAGTCTTAACCACCGTGTTGTAGAAGAAGGGCGCGTCATGTCAGGCCACTCCAAATGGGCGACCACCAAGCACAAGAAGGCGATCGTCGACGCCAAGCGCGGCAAGATGTTCGCCAAGCTGGTCAAGAACATCGAGGTCGCTGCCCGCATCGGTGGCGCCGACCCCGAGGGCAACCCGACGCTCTATGACGCGATCCAGAAGGCCAAGAAGTCATCCGTGCCCAAGGACCACATCGATCGCGCGGTCAAGCGCGGTGGCGGCATCGGCGCCGACGCGGTCGACTACACCACCATCATGTACGAGGGATATGCGCCCG
The DNA here is from genome assembly GCF_039537165.1 of Aeromicrobium panaciterrae. Classification (GTDB taxonomy): domain Bacteria; phylum Actinomycetota; class Actinomycetes; order Propionibacteriales; family Nocardioidaceae; genus Aeromicrobium; species Aeromicrobium panaciterrae. The sequence goes on from NZ_BAAAZZ010000002.1 coordinate 2,999,351, forward strand.
GTGGCGTCGCGCTGCTCGTCGAGTGCCTGACCGACAACAAGAACCGCGCCGCGATGGAAGTCCGTACGGCGATGACTCGCAACAACGGCACGATGGCCGATCCGGGCTCGGTGTCCTACATGTTCAACCGCAAGGGCGTCATCATCGTCTCCGCGGAGCAGGAGGGTGGCGAGACTGACGAGGACACCGTGCTGATGGCGGTGCTCGATGCCGGCGCAGAGGAGGTCAATGACCTCGACGGCTCGTTCGAGGTCATCTGCGAAGCCACCGACCTGGTTGCCGTACGCACGGCACTGCAGGAGGCCGGCCTCGACTACGAATCGGCTGACGCATCGTTCGTGCCGACCATGACGGTCGACGTCGATGTCGACGCAGCCACCAAGATCCTCAGGCTCATCGACGCACTCGAGGACTGCGACGACGTGCAGAACGTGTTCTCCAACTTCGACGCGACCGACGAGGTCATGGCACAGGTCCAGTAGGTGGAGGTCGTCGATCCGGCAGGGGAGACCTGGCGGGTGAAGCGTCGCTGGCTGCCCTGGCGCCTGAAGCGCCGCAATCCCGATGACGTCGTGGACGTCAGTGATGCTGCAGGGGCGGTCGACGAACCGATTGGGCTGGTCATCGTCGTGGTCGTTCTGGCCGTGGCCGTCCTGGCCCCGGTCATCTTCGTCCTGGCGTTCTTCGTCGCCGAGTTCCTGCTGCTCCTGCTCTTGCTCCCGTTGTTCGTCGTGATACGCGGATCGTTGCTCGGGAGGTGGCCGATCGAGGCATTCAAGGGCAAGCAGCTGGTGGCGAGCGAGTCCGTACGGGGTTGGCGCGCTTCGGGGGATCGCATGCTGGAGATCGCGGACGGCATTCGTATGGGGCAGCCGCCACTACCGGCGCGTCGTCATCGGCGTGAGGGCGATGCCGACTAGGCTGTCGAACATGCGTTCGGTTGAGGGTCGCGTCTGATGAGGGTCCTGGGGATCGATCCGGGTCTGACCCGTTGCGGCTTCGGCGTCGTCGACGGTGCGGTCGGCCGCGCGCTGACGATGGTCGACGTCGGGGTCTATCGCACCTCGCCTGACCTCGACACCGCCCGGCGCCTCCATCTGCTGGAGCAGGGCATCGAGGCGAGCGTGCTGCAGCACCGTCCCGACGTGGTCGCGATCGAGCGCGTCTTCAGCCAGCACAACGTCCGCACCGTGATGGGCACCGCGCAGGCCAGTGGCATCGCGATGCTGGTCGCCGCGCGCCACGGCATCCCCGTGCAGCTCCACACGCCGAGCGAGGTCAAGGCCTCCGTCACCGGCAGCGGTCGTGCCGACAAGCCCCAGGTCGCGCAGATGGTGACCCGGCTTCTCAAGCTGACCGAGGCGCCCAAGCCCGCCGACGCCGCCGACGCCCTTGCCCTGGCGATCTGCCAGGTCTGGCGCGGGGGAGCGCAAAACAGACTCCAGGACGCCATCGACAAGGCGGCAGCTCGATGATCGCCCACGTACGCGGTCCCGTTGCCGCCGTCACGCTGACCTCCGCCGTGATCGACGTCGGGGGAGTCGGCATGCAGATCATGTGCTCGCCGGGCACGATCGCCACCCTGCGCATCGGCCAGGAGGCGCAGCTGTCGACCTCGATGGTGGTCCGCGAGGACTCCATGACGCTCTACGGCTTCGCCGACACCGATGAGCGCGACATGTTCGAGCTGGTGCAGACCGCCAGCGGAGTCGGCCCCAAGGTGGCCCAGGCGATGCTCGCGGTGCTCGATCCCGACCGGCTTCGACGTGCGATCGGCCAGGGAGACCTGGCGACATTGACGATGGTCCCGGGCATCGGCCGCAAGGGTGCCGAGCGGATCGTCGTCGAGCTAAAGGACCGCGTGGGCGTCTCCAGCAAGGCCGTCGCCGGGCAACCCCAGTGGCGTGACCAGGTCAACGAGGCGCTGCTGGGTCTCGGCTGGTCCGCACGCGATGCCGACGCCGCGCTCGAGCAGGTGGCGGCCGATCATGCCGGCGAACCGTCGCCCGACGTCTCCGTCGTCCTGCGCGAAGCCCTCCGCACCCTGGCCAAAGACCGATGAACGACACCGAGTTCGACGACGACGGGTTCGAGGCGATCGTCGCCGAAGCCGGACCCGAGGAGCGCGCCTTCGAGGCGGCGCTGCGGCCACGCACCCTCGACGAGCTGATCGGCCAGAAGCGCGTACGCGAGCAGCTCTCGCTGATGCTCGAAGCAGCCGTGGCACGCGGCCGCACTCCCGACCACGTGCTCCTCTCGGGTCCTCCGGGCCTCGGCAAGACGACGATCGCGATGATCATCGCCCACCAGCTCAGTGCGCCGTTGCGCATCACCAGCGGGCCAGCGATCCAGCACGCCGGCGACCTGGCCGCGATCCTGTCGGGCGTCAACGAGGGCGACGTCCTGTTCATCGACGAGATCCACCGCATGTCCCGACCGGCCGAAGAGCTGCTCTACATGGCGATGGAGGACTTCCGTGTCGACGTCATCGTCGGCAAGGGCCCGGGTGCGACCGCCATCCCGCTCGAGATCCCACCGTTCACGGTCGTCGGAGCCACCACGCGTGCGGGCCTGCTCCCGAGTCCGCTCCGTGACCGGTTCGGGTTCACGGCACAGCTCGACTACTACGACGCGCCCGAGCTGCACCGCATCGTCGATCGCTCCGCCGGACTGCTCGACCTCGAGGTCAACGAGGAGGGCGGGCGGGAGATCGCGTCGCGCTCCCGGGGCACACCGCGCATCGCCAATCGTTTGCTCAGGAGAGTCCGCGACTTCGCCGAGGTGCGCGCCGGTGGCGTGATCGACCACGACGTCGCGCGTGACGCGCTGTCGCTGTACGAGGTCGACGAGCTCGGCCTCGACCGGCTCGACCGGGCCGTGCTGGGCGCGCTCTGCAAGAGCTTCAACGGAGGACCGGTCGGCGTGCAGACGTTGGCGGTTGCCGTGGGCGAGGAGCGCGAGACCGTCGAAGAGCTCGCCGAGCCATTCCTCGTACGACTGGGGTTCCTGGCGCGCACTCCCCGGGGTCGTGTCGCGACTCCGGCCGCATGGCGTCACCTCGGCCTGGTGCCGCCGGCATCGGCCGAGCAGCTGCCCCTCGACGTCCAATAGCACCCGAAATCAGAGCCCGGTCGAGGTGACGCCGCTCCGGGGCTAAACTACCCGTTGGCCCTCCCGGCCCGACCGTCCTCGGCGGTTCCCACAACACTCGTACTGGAGCACTCCCGTGTCCAACTGGGTCGATTTCCTGCCCTTGCTGTTCCTGGTCCTGATCTTCTGGTTGCTGATCATCCGACCAGCCCGTGCGCGTCAGCGTGAGTTCGTCAAGACGCAGAACGAGCTCGCGGTCGGCACCAAGGTCATGATCGCGAGTGGCATCTTCGGCGAGATCGCGTCGATCGGCGACGACACGATCGAGCTGCGCATCGCGCCAGAGACTGTGGTCACCGTCAACCGACAGGCCGTCGCCCGGGTCATCCCGGCCGACACCGCCGCGGGTGCCGACGACTGATGGCCGCCCCCAAGAACCGCAACACCAACCTGCCCCGCCCCAGGCGCACCCTGGTCCTGTTCCTCGCGGCGTTGGTCGCGGCGTACGGACTCGTCGCGCTCCTCGACGCCACCAGCAAGAAGGGCGACGACAGTGCGTGGAAGCCCAAGCTCGGGCTCGACCTGCAGGGCGGCACCCGCATCACGTTCGAGGCCAAGGCCGACTCCGGCAAGGTGACCGCAGACAAGCTGAGCCAGGCGCGCGACATCATCGACCAGCGCGTCAACGGCACCGGAGTCACCGAGGCCGAGGTCACCACGCAGGGTGGCAACCAGATCATCGTCGAGATCCCCGGCCAGCAGCGCGCCGACATCGTCGACCAGGTCGGCAAGACGGCCCAGCTCCGGTTCCGCCTGCTGTGGGGCACCGGCCAGAGCGCCACTGCCGCGACCGACACCGCCGCCGATCAGAAGATCGTCGACGACCTCGACTGGTCCAAGCTCACGCTGGACCAGATGATCAAGGCCGAGACGCAGGGCGTCGCCTCACTGCCCAAGGAGTTCCAGCCGGGCATCGCTTCCTTGCAAAAGGTCCTCGCTGGATTCGTCTGCGATCCCGGCAAGATCGAGGTCGACGACGTGGCCGACAGGCCGCTCGTGACGTGTGACCCCAAGACCGGCGAGGTGCAGATCCTCAGCCCGACCGTCATCGAGGGAACCCAGGTCAAGAGCGCCAACGCGGTCATTCCGCAGCAGCAGGTGCAGTGGGTCGTCGCGCTCGCGCTCAAGGGTGAGGGCAAGAAGGCCTTCGACAAGATCACCGACCAGCTCTACGCCCAGACCCAGGCCGGCAACTCACCGGCGAGCCGTTTCGCGATCGTCCTGGACGGCGAGACGATCAGCGCGCCGACCACCAACGGGCACTTCACCGACGGCACGTCGCAGATCTCCGGAAACTTCACGGCCAAGTCCGCCAAGGACCTCGCCAATCAGCTCAAGTACGGCGCCCTGCCACTCACGTTCGGCCTCAACGGCGTGTCGGAGGAGGGTCCTTCCCTCGCCGGCAGCCAGCTCAAGGCAGGCCTCGTCGCCGGCCTCGTCGGCATGATCCTCGTGGTCGTGTTCCTGCTGCTCTACTACCGTGGACTCGGACTGGTTGCCGTCGGATCGCTGCTGGTCTCGGCTGCCATGACGTATGCCGCGGTGCTGCTGCTGGGCAAGTCCGTGGGATTCACGCTGACCTTGCCGGGTATCGCCGGACTCATCGTGGCGATCGGCATCACCGCCGACTCGTTCATCGTGTTCTTCGAACGCATCCGTGACGAGGTCCGCGAGGGCAAGTCGCTGCGGCTCGCCGTGGAGGCCGGCTGGGTGCGGGCCAGGACGACGATCCTGGCCGCTGACGGCGTGTCGATCCTGGCTGCGCTCGTGCTGTTCATCTTTGCGATCGGTGTCGTGCGCGGCTTCGCGTTCGCCCTCGGTCTCACCACGGTCATCGACATCTTCGTGGTCTTCCTGTTCACCAAGCCGCTGGTCTCGCTGCTCGCGCGCACGAAGTTCTTCGGTCAGGGCCACAAGCTCTCCGGGCTCGATGCGGCGCACCTCGGCATCTCGGGCCGCAAGGTCAGCGAGCTCGCTCGCGCCTCGACGAGCGCCACCGACGGCAGTACCCCTGGAAGGGGAGCAAACTGATGGGCCGAATCAGCACGTTCGGACAGCACCTGTACGAAGGTCGCATCTCGTTCGACTTCGTCGGGCGACGCAAGCTCTGGTACGCCATCTCGGCGATCATCGTCGTCGCTGCGGCCGCCGGACTCCTGGCTCGTGGCTTCAACTACGGCGTCGAGTTCAAGGGTGGCGTCGAGTTCACCGCCACGGTGCAGAAGGCCGACAGCAAGACGGCCGACGCGATGCGTACCGCCGTCGAGGAGGCCGCCGTCCCGCAGGCCGGTGACCCGACCGTGACGACGTCAGGTGGCGGTGGAGCCGAGCTCATCCGCATCCAGACCAAGCCGCTGACGCAGGACCAGACGACCAAGATCAAGGAGTCGCTGGTCGACGCGGGGGCCACCGAGGTCAGTCAGAACCTCATCGGCCCGACGTACGGCAAACAGGTCGCCAACAAGGCGCTCACCGGCTTGATCGTGTTTCTCGTGCTCGTGGTGATCTTCATCTGGGCCTACTTCCGTGAGTGGCGCATGTCCGTCGCGGGCATCGTGGCCCTGGCGCACGACCTCGTGATCACGGTGGGCGTGTATGCGTGGACCGGCTTCGAGGTGACGCCGGCGACGGTGACGGGTCTGCTGACGATCCTCGGCTTCTCGCTGTACGACACCGTGGTCGTGTTCGACAAGGTGCGCGAGAACACCAAGGGCATCCTGAAGTCGACGACGCGCACCTACGCGCAGCAGGCCAACCTGGCCCTCAACCAGACGCTCGTACGGTCGATCAACACCTCGATCACCGCACTGCTCCCGGTGGCAGCCCTGCTGATCGTCGGCGTCGCCGTCCTCGGCACCGGACCGCTGAAAGACCTTGCCCTGGCGCTGTTCGTCGGCATGCTCGCCGGCACCTATTCGTCGATCTTCATCGCCACGCCGCTGGCAGCTCAGCTGAAGGATCGCGAGCCGGCCATCAAGGCTCACACCGCGAAAGTTCTCGGTCGACGTGAGAAGGAAGCCGACGCACCCGTTGCGGTTGCAGCGGCTCCTGCGCCCAAGCGACCGACCACGACGTCGGCCGCGTCCAAGCGGTCGCAGCCGAGTCGCAAACCGCGATCCCAGCGTGGCAAGGGCGGTTCCTGAGCCACGAGCGCGCGTGGCATGCTGGGTTCACCAGCGACTCCCACCCCATGGCGTCGCGCGTGATGGAGGGCACCACATGAAGATCCCCCTGGCGATTGCGAGCACCGTGCTTCTCGGCGGTGTCCTCACCGCGTGCGGCGGCAGTGACGGCGGCTCAGGAGGCAGTGGCGGCAGCGGCAGTGACTACTGCAAGGACATCAAGGCCGCGGCGGCGACGTTCGGCAGCCTCGACTCCGGCGACACCGCGTCGGTCGGCGATGCCTTCACCACATTCCACAAGCTGGCCGACGAAGCACCCGGCGACGTCAAGGCCGAGTGGAAGACGCTCGACGGAGCGATCAAGACCGTCGAGGACGGCCTTGCGGACGCCGGCATCAAGATCGAGGACTTCGACAAGCTCGCCTCGGGCCAGCTCCCCGACGGCGTCGACCAGGCCAAGCTTGCCGGACTCGTCACGACCTTCCAGAAGCTCAGCAGCGCCGAGTTCGAGAAGGCCTCCAAGGCGATCGAGACCCACGCCAAGTCGGTCTGCAAGGTCGACCTCAACTCCGCGACTGGGTGAACCACACCACCGAACCACGGCCGGTCAGTGCCTTGATCGATCGCCTCGTGCGACCGATCGAGGACTGGCCGGTGCCGGGTGTGACGTTCCGCGACATCACGCCGTTGCTGGCCGAGCCTGACGCCCTGCGCACGGTCATCGACGCGCTGGTCGAGCTGGCGCGCGCCTCTGGGCCCATCGACGCGGTCCTCGGCATCGAGGCGCGCGGGTTCATCTTCGCGCCGGCGATCGCCCTGGGGCTCGACGCGGGCTTCGTCCCGGTCCGCAAGGCGGGCAAGCTCCCGTCGAGCTCGTTCACCACGACGTACGACCTCGAGTACGGCTCAGCCGAGCTCCAGATGCACCGTGACGCGCTCCATGCCGGCGACCGGGTGCTGGTCGTCGACGACGTGCTCGCCACGGGTGGCACGATGCTCGCCGCTGCCGACCTGGTCCAGCAAGCAGGAGCCCAGGTGGCAGGCAATCTCGTGCTGATCGAGCTCCTCGCCCTGGGTGGTCAGGAGCGGTTGCAGCCCGTCGGCTGCAGCGCGCTGCACACCTACTGACACAATCGGTCGGCATGAACCCCCGTCAGGTACGCATCGTGGCGATCACACTGGTCGCCGTCCTCGTCCTCGCGGCGGCCGCAACCCTCGTCGAGGGCATGCTCTCCTAGGAGTCCGGTTGGCCCTGCTGGCCTACCATGGGAAGACACCGTTCTTCCGAGGTCTGAGTGAGGAGAGTTCGTGGCTGATCGCGTCGAGACACCTCCTGCCGCGTCAAGATCTGACTCGGCACCGACGTCGGCGCGCGTCCGCAACCGGCTCTCCCGCATCGGCGGCAAGTCCGGCTCACCCGATCCGGTCCTCGACCCGCTGCTGAAGGTCTACCGCAACACCCACCCCAAGGGTGATGTCGCGTCGATCCAGAAGGCCTACGACATCGCCGAGCGGATGCACGAGGGGCAGAAGCGCAAGAGCGGCGATCCCTACATCACGCACCCGCTGGCCGTGGCCGCGATTCTCGCCGAGCTCGGCATGACCGCGCCGACCCTGTGCGCCGCACTGCTCCACGACACCGTCGAGGACACCGACTACACCCTCGAGGAGCTGCGCAAGGACTTCGGCGACGAAGTCGTACGTCTGGTCGATGGCGTGACCAAGCTCGACAAGGTCAAGTACGGCGACTCGGCCCAGTCCGAGACGATCCGCAAGATGGTCGTGGCGATGAGCCGTGACATCCGCGTGCTCGTCATCAAGCTCGCCGACCGCCTTCACAACATGCGTACGCTGCGCTACCTCCGTCAGGACAAGCAGGAGCGCATCGCCCGCGAGACGATCGAGATCTTCGCTCCGCTGGCGCACCGGCTCGGCATGAACACGATCAAGTGGGAGCTGGAAGACCTCGCATTCGCGACCCTGCACCCCAAGGTCTATGACGAGATCGTCCGGCTGGTCGCAGACCGGGCTCCGTCGCGCGAGGAGTTCCTGGAGCGCGTGGTCAAGGACGTCGAGTCCGACCTGCGGCACGTCAAGCTCAAGGCCACGGTCTCCAGCCGCCCCAAGCACTACTACTCGATCTACCAGAAGATGCTGGTCGGCGGTCGCGAGTTCGCCGACATCTTCGATCTCGTCGGCGTACGCATCCTGGTCGACACCGTGGCCGACTGCTACGGCGTGCTGGGCGTGCTGCACGCTCGCTGGAACCCGATCCCGGGACGGTTCAAGGACTACATCTCGGTGCCGAAGTTCAACATGTACCAGTCGCTGCACACCACGGTGATCGGCCCGCAGGGCAAGGCCGTCGAGCTGCAGATCCGCACCAACGCGATGCATCGGCGCGCCGAGTACGGTGTGGCGGCGCACTGGAAGTACAAGGAAGACGCCGTCGCCATGGCCAAGACCGGCGAGAAGGCGCCCGACACCAACGACATGCTGTGGCTGCGCGAGCTGCTCGACTGGCAGTCCGAGACAGAGGACTCGGTCGACTTCCTCGACTCGCTGCGATTCGAGATGAACAACGCCGGCGTCTACGCCTACACGCCGCGCGGTGACCTGATCCAGCTGCCGGCCAAGGCCACCCCGATCGACTTCGCGTACGCGGTGCACACCGAGGTCGGCCATGCCTGTATCGGCGCCCGCGTCAACGGCCGGCTGGTCTCGCTGGAGTCCGAGCTCGAGAGCGGTGACGTCGTGGAGATCTTCACCTCCAAGTCGCCGGATGCCGGACCCAGTCGTGACTGGCTCGACTTCGTCGTCAGCCCACGTGCCAAGAACAAGATCCGCCAGTGGTTCACCAAGGAGCGCCGCGAAGAGGCGATCGAGCGCGGCAAGGACCAGATTGCCAAGCAGATGCGCAAGGAGGGCCTGCCGCTGCACCGGCTGTTCAAGCACGACACCCTCGACGCCGTCGCCAAGGAGCTCAACCTCGCTGACATCTCAGGCCTCTACGCGGCGGTGGGCGAGGGCAACGCCGGCGCCCAGAACGTCGTCGAGCGGGTCATCGACCTCGCGGGTGGACGCGAGGGCGCCGAAGAAGACCTCGCCGAGGCCACCTCGATGCCGGGCATCGGCACGAAGCAGCCTCGTACGCTCACCCGCGACGCCGGCGTCGTCGTCGAAGGACTCGACGGTGACGTGATGATCAAGCTCGCCCGCTGCTGCACCCCTGTACCGGGCGATGCGATCGAGGGGTTCGTCACCCGCAGCGCCGGGGTCTCGGTGCACCGTACGGACTGCCTCAACCTCGTCGAGCTCCGTCACCAGCCCGAGCGGCTGGTCAACGTGCACTGGGCGCCCACCGGCAAGAGCACGTTCCTCGTCGCGGTGCAGGTCGAAGGACTCGATCGCCCGCGACTGCTGAGCGACATCACGCGCGTCATCTCAGACCAGCACGTCAACATCTTGTCGGCGTCGCTGTCGACGGGCCGCGACCGGGTCGCGAAGTCGAAGTTCACCTTCGAGATGGCCGACCCCAAGCACCTCGGGCACGTGCTGTCAGCCGTACGTACCGTCGAGGGCGTCTTCGACGTCTACCGCCTCACCCAGTGATCGCGGGAGGGCGGCACTCAGCTGAAGTCGGCTTGAGCCTTTTGCGCCATCTCGAGGAACTCCTCGCGTGACTTGAGGTTGTCCTGTGCCGACTTGAGCTTCTTGGCGTCACCGGCGGCCTCGGCCTTGGCGATCTCGGCCTTGGCGTCCTCGATGGCCTTCTCGAGCTTGGTGATCATGTCGTCGGCGCGGGCGGACTTCTCGGGATCGGTGCGCTTCCACTTGCTCTCGGTGGCCTCGCGTACGGCGTCCTCCACCTTGCGGATCTTGGCCTCGAACTCGCCCATCTTGGCGCGGGGCACCTTGCCGGCGGCCTCCCAGCGATCGGCGATGTCGAGCCACGCCTTGCGAGCGGCATCGGGATCCTTGATCGGGAGCAGCTTCTCGGCCTCGGCCAGGATGACGAGCTTCTTCTCGGCGTTGACCTCATACTCCGCATCGAGCAGTGCGTTGGCCTCGTCGCGGGCCGTGAAGAACGCGTCCTGGGCGGCGCGGAACCTCTTCCAGAGCTTGTCCTCGACGTTGCGGGGAGCCGATCCGGCCTTCTTCCATTCCGACATGAGGTCGCGGTACTTGCCCGCGGTGACGCCCCACTCGGTCGAGGCGGACAGGGCCTCGGCCTCCTTGATGAGCTGTTCCTTCTTGGCCTGAGCGGCGTCGCGGAGCACGGACTGCTCGCCGAAGTGCGCCTTGCGGCGGCGCGTGTAGGACGTACGAGCAGACGAGAACCGGTGCCACAGCTCGTCATCGGCGGACTTGCTGAGCCGGGGGAGGACCTTCCACTCATCGAGCAGGGCGCGGAGTCGGTCGGCGCCGGCCTTCCAGTCGTTGCCGGTCGCGATCTTCTCGGCGTCCTCGACGATGCGGGTCTTTTCGACCTGGGCTTCGGCGACCTTGGCCACCCGAGCGACCTTGCGCTCCTCGCGGAGCTTGTCGATCGCGGGCTGCAGGGCATCGAGGCGCTTGGCGAGTCCGTCGAGGTCTCCGAGCGCCTGGGCGTCGGTGACCTGTGCGCGCACCTTGGTCACCGCCTTGGCGGCGTCGTCGGGGGAGAGGGTCCCGCCCTCGAGCCGCTTCTCCAGCAGGTCGACCTCGACCTCGAGACCTTCAAAGCGGGTCACGTACAACGCCATCGCCTCGGCGGGGTCTCCGCCGGGCCACTGGCCGATCAGTCGTTCGCCGTCGGCGGTACGTACGTAGACGTTGCCTTCGTCGTCGACGCGACCCCAGGGATGCGTTGGCGCAGAACTCATGGGCGACAGTCTAGGGCGAGCCAGCGTCGCCGCGTACCAGCCGCCTCGCGTACCCTGTCGCACGTGCTTCTCACGTCCTTTCCGGCTGGTCCGCTGCAGGCCAACTGCTACGTCGCCGCGCGCGGTCCCGGCACGCGCTGTGCCGTCGTGGACCCCGGAATGGACGCGATGGACGACCTCCGCACCGTGATCAGGGAGCTCAACGTGACGCCCGGCGCCGTGCTCGTGACGCACGGTCATTTCGACCACATGTGGTGCGCGCAGGACGTTGCGCGCGAGTACGACTGCCCCGTGTGGATCCACCCCGCCGACCGCCACCTGCTGAGCGATCCGATGGCGGCCATCTCGGGGGAGTCGGCGGCGATGCTGCGCCAGCAGCTCAACATCGGCGAGCTTCCCGAGTTCAGCGAGCCTGCCGACGTACGCGATGCCGTCGACGGCGCCGAGATCGAGGTTGACGGGCTGACGTTCACGGTCGACCACGTGCCGGGTCACACGCCCGGCACGGTGTTCTACCGCGCCGACTGGGACGGGCCCGAGGCCGTGTCGCAAGTGATGTTCTCCGGTGACTTCCTGTTCGCAGGGTCGATTGGCCGTACGGACCTCGCTGGTGGATCGCACGAGGAGATGCTCGACAGCCTGCGCGACCGGGTGCTGCCTCTTGCCGACGACGTCGTCGTGCTGCCCGGACACGGACCGCAGACCTCGGTGGCGCGCGAGCGTGCGACCAATCCGTTCTTGGCGGAGTTGATCGCATGACGGGACTCAGCGGATTCCCGGAGTTCTTGCCCGCAGACCGCAATGTGGAGCTGATCGTGCTCGACCACCTCCGCGAGGTGTTCGAGCTGCACGGCTTCGCGTCGATCGAGACGCGCGCCGCCGAGCCGATGGACACGCTGCTGCGCAAGGGCGAGATCGACAAGGAGGTCTACGTCCTGCGCCGGCTCCAGGCGGGTGAAGGCGACAGCGACTCCGGTCTCGGCCTGCACTTCGACCTCACGGTGCCGTTCGCCCGCTACGTGCTGGAGAACGCCGGCAAGCTCGAGTTTCCGTTCCGCCGCTACCAGATCCAGAAGGTGTGGCGCGGCGAGCGGCCCCAGAACGGTCGCTACCGCGAGTTCACCCAGGCCGACATCGACATCGTCGCCAAGGACGAGCTGGCGTTCCACTTCGACGTGGAGATCGCGCAGGTCATGGCCGAGGCGCTGTCGGGCCTTCCCGTGCCGGCACTGACGCTGCAGGTCAGCAACCGCAAGATCCTCGAGGGCTTCTACCTCGGCCTCGGCATCGCCGAGCCCACGACCGTCATGCCGATCGTCGACAAGCTCGACAAGGTGCCTGGCGACAAGATCCTCGAGCTGCTGCAGACCGACGCCGGTCTCACCGCCGAGCAGGCCAAGCAGTGCGTTGCGCTCGCCGAGATTCGCAGCGCCGACGGCTCGTTCGTCGATGCCGTACGCGCACTCGGCGTCGCGCACCCGCTGCTGGACGAGGGACTCGACGAGCTGCTGCAGGTCGTGACCGGCGCTTCGGGCGCCGACGGCGTGGAGGTCGTCGCCGATCTCCGGATCGCCCGCGGCCTCGACTACTACACCGGCACGGTGTTCGAGACCCGGATGGCGGGCCACGAGCAGCTCGGATCGATCTGCTCCGGCGGTCGCTACGACCAGCTCGCCAGCGACGGCAAGAACACCTATCCCGGCGTCGGCATCTCGCTCGGCGTCTCGCGCCTGCTCGTGCCGCTCGTCGCCGGAGGGCTCACCGCAGACCGCGCGGTGCCCAGCGCCGTACTGGTGGCACTGGTCGACGAGGAGTCACGGCCCGCCAGCTCCGCCGTGGCCTCCGCGCTGCGGGCGCGCGGCATACCGACGGAGATCGCAGCGTCAGCGCAGAAGTTCGGCAAGCAGATCCGTTACGCCGAGCGCCGCGGCATCCCCTACGTGTGGTTCCCCGCTAACGGCGAGGACGGTGATCGCGTACGCGACATCCGTACCGGCGACCAGGTCGACGCCGACCCGACCAGCTGGTCCCCGCCCCCCGAAGACCTCAAGCCTCGAATCAAGGAGCAAGTCACGTGATCCGCACCCACGACGCCGGAAGCCTGCGCGCCGAGCACATCGGCCACCAGGTCACCCTCGCCGGATGGGTCGCACGTCGCCGCGATCACGGCGGCGTTGCGTTCATCGACCTCCGAGAGGCGTCCGGCGTCGTCCAGGTCGTCGTACGCGAGGAGGTCGCCCACCAGCTGCGCGCCGAGTTCGTGATCAAGGTCGTCGGGACGGTGCAGAAGCGCCCCGACGGCAACGAGAACGCCAACATCCCCACAGGTGCGATCGAGGTCATCGCCGACGACGTCGAGATCCTCAGCACCTCGGCGCCCTTGCCGTTCCCGATCGACGAGCACGTGGAGGTCGGCGAAGAGGTGCGCCTCAAGTACCGCTACCTCGATCTGCGCCGCGAAGGTCCTGCCGCAGCGCTCCGCCTGCGCAGCAAGGTCAACGCCGCGGCCCGCAAGGTGCTGGGTGAGCACGACTTCGTCGAGATCGAGACCCCGACGCTGACCCGGTCGACGCCCGAGGGTGCCCGCGACTTCCTCGTGCCGGCACGTCTGGCGCCGAGCAGCTGGTACGCGTTGCCGCAGAGCCCGCAGCTGTTCAAGCAGCTGCTGATGGTCGGCGGCATGGAGCGCTACTACCAGATCGCCCGCTGCTACCGCGACGAGGACTTCCGCGCCGACCGTCAGCCGGAGTTCACCCAGCTCGACATCGAGATGAGCTTCGTCGAGCAGGCAGACGTGCTCGCACTGTTCGAGAAGATCCTCGTCGAGATGTGGAAGCTCATCGGCTACGACATCCCGACGCCGATCCCGCACATGACGTACGCCGAGGCGATGCGTCGCTTCGGCTCCGACAAGCCCGACCTGCGCATGGGGCAGGAGCTCGTCGAGTGCACCGAGTTCTTCACGGACACCCCGTTCCGGGTGTTCCAGGCCGAGTACGTCGGCGCCGTCGTGATGCCCGGTGGCGCCTCGCAGCCGCGCAAGCAGCTCGACGCGTGGCAGGACTGGGCCAAGCAGCGCGGCGCCAAGGGCCTCGCGTACGTCCTGGTGCAGGAGGACGGCGAGCTCGGCGGCCCGGTGGCCAAGAACCTGTCGGACGCCGAACGTGCCGGCATCGTCGAGCACGTCGGCGCCAAGCCGGGGGACTGCGTGTTCTTCGCGGCCGGTGCGACCAAGTCGACGCGCGCCCTGCTCGGTGCGGCTCGCCTCGAGATCGGTCGCCGCGGCGGCCTGATCGACGAGTCGGCCTGGGAGTTCCTCTGGGTTGTCGACGCACCATTGTTCGAACCCGCCAGCGACGCCGTCGCCTCGGGTGACGTCGCGGTCGGCGCAGGCTCGTGGACTGCCGTGCACCACGCCTTCACGTCACCGCAGGACCTCGAGACGTTTGACACCGATCCCGGCAACGCGCTCGCGTGGGCCTACGACATCGTCTGCAACGGTGTCGAGCTCGGTGGCGGGTCGATCCGTATCCACCGCGAGGACATCCAGAAGCGCGTCTTCACGATCATGGGCATCGAGGAGGACGAGGCGCAGGAGAAGTTCGGCTTCCTGCTCGACGCGTTCACCTTCGGCGCCCCGCCGCACGGTGGCATCGCGATGGGCATGGACCGCGTCACCGCAATGCTCGCCGGCATGGAGTCGATCCGCGAGGTCATCGCGTTCCCGAAGTCGGGTGGCGGCTACGACCCACTGACCGGCGCTCCGGCCGCAATCACGGCCGAACAGCGCAAGGAGACCGGCGTCGACTTCAAACCCGAGCCGAAGAAGGCAGACGTCACCCCTGCGCCGTAGGGTCTGAGCATGGTCTCCGACGGGTTGTTCGACATACCGGATGCGCCCGTGCCGCTGCCGTCGGGCAGCCTGAGCGGCAACTCGTCTGCGAACGCGCCATTGGCCGTACGCATGCGCCCGACATCCCTCGACGAGCTCGTGGGCCAGCAGCACTTGCTCGCGCCTGGATCGCCGCTGCGGCAGATGATCGACGACAACAAGCCGCTGACGATCCTGCTCTGGGGCCCTCCCGGCACCGGCAAGACGACGATCGCGTCGTTGCTGAGCGCACACACCGAGCGCCGCTTCGTCGAGGTCTCTGCGGTGTCTGCTGGCGTCAAGGAAGTACGCGAGGTGATCGCGGGAGCACGCCGGGCGCTGGCCAACAGCGGCGTCGAGACCGTGCTGTTCGTCGACGAGGTGCACCGGTTCAGCAAGTCGCAGCAGGACGCGCTGCTGCCGGGAGTCGAGAACCGCTGGGTCTCCCTTGTCGCCGCGACGACCGAGAACCCGCATTTCAGCGTCATCTCGCCGCTGCTGTCTCGCTCGCTTCTGCTGACGCTGGAGAGCCTCACCGACGACGACATTGCCGTGCTGATCGATCGAGCCCTCACAGACGAGCGGGGCCTCAACAACGCCGTGACGCTCGACGATGACGCCAAGGACCACCTCGTACGCCTCGCCGGCGGCGACGGCCGTCGGGCGCTCACCTACCTGGAAGCCGCAGCGGGAGCAGCCACGACGCAGGGCAAGACCGCGATCAGCGTCGACGACGCGGCGCTCGCGGTCGACAAGGCAGCGGTGCGTTATGACCGTGAGGGCGATCAGCACTACGACGTCATCAGCGCGTTCATCAAGTCGATCCGCGGCTCCGATGTCGATGCGGCCCTGCACTACCTCGCGCGCATGGTCGAGGCGGGGGAAGACCCCAAGTTCATTGCGCGGCGCCTGATGATCTCTGCAAGCGAAGACATCGGGCTGGCCGACCCGACCGCCCTCCCGACGGCCGTGGCGGCTGCACAGGCCGTGGCGATGATCGGCTTCCCAGAGGCTCGCATCACGCTGGCCCACGCAGTCATTGCGCTCGCGACGGCACCCAAGTCCAACGCCGCCTACACCGCAATCGGAACCGCGATCGCCGACGTTCAAGCCGGCAAGGTCGGTCCCGTCCCTCCCGCGCTGCGTGATGCGCACTACGCCGGTGCCAAGAAGCTGGGACATGGTCACGACTACGTCTACTCGCACGACGACGCTCGTGGGGTCGTCGGCCAGCAGTATGCGCCCGACGACATCGACGGCGCGATCTACTACGAGCCCGGTGAGCACGGCGCCGAGGCGGCGATCGCCGAACGGCTGGCCCGAATCCGCGCCATTCTGCGCGAGCGCTGAGCGATCCGCCGATTGAGCGGTGCGTCAGCGTCCAAGAGCGCGCCTCTGGTGGACGCTGACACACCGCCCCCGCCTCTGGCCAGCCGGTTCACGGTGCCGGTCAGCGCGATAGGCTCGTCCTCATGTCAGCGGAGGTCTGGATGCTCGCCGCGACCGCTGTTCTCGCGGTTGTGGCGATCAGTGCTGCGGTCATCGCCGTGCGCGCTGCCCGTCGCATTGAGCGCGCCCCACGGCTCACTCCGGTTGCAGCCGCGCACACACCCTCGTCGACCGAGGTGGCACAGCCCCAACCCGTCGCTGCCCACCTCCCCGCCGCGCTCGCTCCACGCATCGTCGAGGGACGACTCGTCGTGCCTCCGACCCAGCAGCAAGTCGTCGCCACGGCGCTGGGGCGTCCGGGCGTACGTCTCTCCGTGTTCGCCCACGGCATCGCACACGCTCTCCGGCCGGAGAGTCGTGACCGGATCCTCGGCATGATGCGCCGCGAATACCGGCGCCGCCGGCGTGAGCGCCTCGCGGCCGGCCGGCGAGCTGCCAGGGCGGCGACGCCATCGGCCTCCCGAGACAGCTGGATCGGATCATGAGGAGCCGCATCGTCTGGTTCGTCGCCGGATCGGCGGCGGGGGTGTACGCCACCGCCAAGGCCAGGCGAGCCGCCTACCGGCTCTCCATGCCAGGCCTCGCCGACCAAGCCGCAGCCCTCGGGCTCGGCTGGCGGGCCTTCAGCGCCGAGCTGCGCGACGGCATGGAGACTCGTGAGCGACAAGTCGCCCACGAGCTGTCCGGCACCCCCGACCTCGACCACGTGAGTCTCGAGACTCATCACCCTGAACTTTCTGACAAGGAACACCCCTGATGTTGACCGCTGAGATCCGCCGACGATTCCTCGCACACTTCGAGAACGCCGGACACACCGCGGTGCCCTCTGCCCCTTTGCTGTTCGACGATCCCAACCTGCTGTTCGTCAACGCCGGCATGGTGCCGTTCAAGCCCTACTTCCTCGGCCAGGAGACCCCGCTGTGGGACCGCGCCGTGAGCGTCCAGAAATGCGTTCGCACCCAGGACATCGAGGAGGTCGGCAAGACCACCCGACACGGCACGTTCTTCCAGATGTGCGGCAACTTCTCGTTCGGCGACTACTTCAAGGCGGGCGCGATCGAGTTCGCCTGGACGCTGATCACCGGCTCGATCGACGACGGTGGCTTCGGCTTCGACCCCGAGAAGGTGTGGGTCACGGTCCTGCACTCCGACGACGAGGCACGCCAGCTCTGGAAGGACATCGCCGGACTGCCCGACGAGCGCATCCAGAGCCGTGGGCTGCTCGACAACTACTGGCAGATGGGCGTGCCCGGCCCGGGCGGGCCGGCGAGCGAGATCTACATCGACCGCGGGCCCGAGTTCGGCCCCGACGGTGGCCCGATCGTCGACGAGGACCGCTTCCTCGAGATCTGGAACCTCGTGTTCATGCAGGAGGAGATCACCAACGTCCTGGCCAAGGATCAGTTCGACGTGGTCGGTCCGCTGCCGCAGGAGAACATCGACACCGGCATGGGCCTGGAGCGCGTGGCCTACCTCCTGCAGGGCAAGATCAACATGTATGAGATCGACGAGGTCTTCCCGGTCATCGAGAAGGCCTCCGAGATCACCGGCCGGACGTACGGCGCCGACCCGACTGACGACGTACGGTTCCGCGTCATCGCCGACCACGTACGCAGCGGCCTGATGCTGATGGGCGACGGCGTGACGCCCGGCAACGAGGCTCGCGGCTACGTGCTGCGCCGCCTGCTGCGCCGTGCCGTGCGCTCGATGCGCCTGCTCGGCTACGAGGACCCGGCGCTGCCGCAGCTGTTGCCGGTGAGCCTCGACCGCATGAAGGCGTCATACCCCGAGCTCGAAGCCGACTTCCCGCGCATCGAGAAGATTGCCTACGCCGAGGAGGATGCCTTCCGGCAGACCCTGGACAAGGGCACGCAGATCTTCGAATCTGCCGCCGCAGCGATCAAGAAGGGCGGTTCGCTCCCCGGCGACCAGGCGTTCGCCCTGCACGACACCTATGGATTCCCGATCGACCTGACGCTGGAGATGGCCGCCGAGCAGGGGCTGAGCGTCGACGAGGACGGCTTCCGCGCGCTCATGACCGAGCAGCGTGCCCGTGCCAAGGCCGACGCGAAGTCCAAGAAGGGTGCCCACGCCGACACCACGGTCTATCGCGCCGCCCTCGACGCCGGGGGACCGACGGAGTGGTTGGCCTACACGACTCTGACGACCGAGTCGCGTGTCCTCGCGCTGCTCGCCGAAGGCGCCGACGTACCCGTGATCTCGGCCGGCACGATCGGCGAGGTCGTGCTCGACCGCACCCCGTTCTACGCCGAGTCCGGTGGTCAGAACGCCGATGCCGGCGTCATCACGTGGGACGGCGGCCGTGCCGAGGTGCTCGACGTCCAGCGTCCCGTCCGCGGTCTGGTCGTCCACCAGGTACGCGTCCTCGACGGCGAGCTCACCCGTGACCAGACCGTCGAGGCCGCTGTCGACCCGGAGTGGCGTCTCGGCGCCCGCCAGGCGCACTCCGGCACGCACGTCGTGCACGCCGCGCTGCGCGAGGTGCTCGGCCCGACGGCGTTGCAGGCGGGTTCCTACAACCGTCCCGGCTACCTCCGCCTCGACTACGGCTGGAGCGGCGCATTGTCGCCCGAGCAGCTGCACGGTGTCGAGGAGGCGTCCAACCGCGCCCTGCGTGCCGACCTGCCCGTGACGGCGCAGACCATGACGCTGCAGGAGGCGCGTGACTTCGGTGCGCTTGCGCTGTTCGGTGAGACCTACGGCGAGGACGTCCGCGTCGTCGAGATCGGTGGCCCCTGGTCGCGCGAGCTCTGTGGTGGCACCCACGTCGACCGCTCGTCACAGATCGGCACGGTCGTCATCACGTCCGACGGCTCGGTCGGCGCCGGCAACCGCCGCATCGAGGCACTCACCGGCATCGAGGGGTTCGAGTACCTCGCACGTGAGCGCGATGTCGTACGCCAGCTGACCGACATCCTCAAGGCGCAGCCGGGCGAGGTTCCAGCTCGGGTCCAGGACCTCATGGAGCGGCTCAAGACCGCCGAGAAGGCCGTCGAGCGCGCCAAGGCGGCCCAGCTCGTCGGCGCTGCCGGTGACATCGCCGCAGCAGCCAAGGATGTCAACGGCATCGCCTACGTCGGCCACCGTGCCGACGGGTCCAACGGGGGAGACGTACGCACGCTCGCCCTCGACATCCGCGGACGCCTGCCCCAGGACAAGCCGGCCGTGGTGGTCGTCATCGGCACGGCCGATGACAAGCCGTCCGCCGTCGTCGCGCTCAACGAGGCCGCGCAGGCCAAGGGCCTCAGCGCCAACACGTTGATCGGTCTGATCGGCGACAAGATCGGTGGCCGCGGTGGCGGCAAGGCCGACGTCGCTCAGGGCGGCGGCACCGATGTGTCGGGCATCCCGGCCGCGTTGGTGGCCGTGGAGGGCGCACTCTGATGCGTCGCGGGCGACGTCTCGGGATCGACGTCGGCGATGTACGCATCGGCGTCGCCGTGTGCGATCCCGATGGCATGCTCGCGACCCCGGTCGAGACCGTCGCCGCAGGTCCGGCCGCCATCGGCCGGCTTGCCGAGCTGGTGCGCGAGTACGACGTGATGGAGTGCGTCGTCGGCATGCCGATCGGGCTCTCCGGGCGTGAAGGTCCGGCAGCGCTGAAGGTACGGGCGTTCTGCGCCGAGCTGCTGGAAGCCATCGATCCGGTACTCGTTCGGCTCTTTGACGAGAGGATGTCTACCATGACTGCGGACAGTCTGCTCAGAGAACGTGGACGATCTGGAAGCGCAAGGAGGAATGTCATCGACCAGGCAGCTGCGACGGTGATACTCCAGACGGCTCTGGATTCCGAGCGGACCAGAGGGTCTGCGCCCGGCGAGACACTAGTGAGGACGCATGGCTGACGGCGGACTGGACATCATGACCGGTGGACCTTCGGGTCCCGGCCGACGCCGCGCCGCGAAGCCGCCGAGCAGGCCCATCGGCAAGCGCATCGTCACGATCGTGATCATCCTTGCCCTGCTGTTCGTCGGCTTCAAGGTCGTCAACAAGGCGATGGACTTCTTCGGCGGCCCCGCCGACTACACGGGTCAAGGCACCGGCACCGTCACGGTCGAGATCCCCAGCGGTTCCAACGGCCAGCAGATCGCCAACATCCTCAAGAAGGCCGGCGTGGTCAAGAGTGCCGAGGCGTTCTACCAGCTGAGCCTCAACGACTCCCGTTTCTCAGCCGTCCAGGCCGGTTTCTTCAAGCTGCGCAAGCAGATGTCAGCCGAGTGGGCACTACGTGAGCTCACCGACCGCAGCAACCGTGTCGAGGGCAAGGTCACGATCCCCGAGGGGTCACGCGTGACGTCGATCATCAAGATCATCGACAAGAGCACCGACATCAAGGCCAGGGACGTCGAGGCAGCGCTCGACAAGCCCGACTCGCTGGGCCTCCCGGCGGAGGCCAAGGACAACCCAGAGGGATTCCTCTACCCCGCGACGTACGAGGTGCCGCCGGGCTCCACCGCCACGTCCCTGCTCAAGCAGATGGTCAAGAAGACCAAGGACGTCGAAAAGGAGCTCGACCTCAAGAGTCGTGCCAACGCGATCGGCATGACACCCACCGAGGTCATGACGCTCGCCAGCATCCTCGAGTACGAAGCCAACCGCGACGAGGACTACCCCAAGGTCGCCCGGGTGTTCCTCAACCGTCTCGACCAGGGCATCGCCCTGCAGTCGGATGCGACCGTCGCGTACGCCAACGGCATCACCGGCGACGTGTGGACCACACCGGAGCAGCGCGACAACCCGTCGGAATACAACACGTACGAGCACCAGGGCCTGCCGCCCGGACCGATCGGCGCCGCAGGCAAGAAGACCATCGAGGCGGTGCTCAACCCGGCTGACGGCGACTGGCTCTACTTCGTGCCCGACTACGAGCACAAGACGACGGTCTTCAGCAACAACCTCGCCGACCACGAACGGGCAGCCAACCGGCTCCGTGACTGGTGCCGCAGCTCCAAAGACGTCGACGACATCTGCTGATGCAGTGCGCCGTCATCGGGTCGCCGATAGCCCACTCGCTGTCTCCGGCCATGCATCGCGCGGCCTACGCGGACCTGGGCCTCGACTGGACCTATGACGCGGTCCTCGTCGAGGAGGCGGAGCTGCAGGAGTTCCTGGGCTCGTTGGGCGATGACGTGCGCGGCTTGTCCGTGACGGCGCCCCTCAAGCGTCGACTCGCCGAGCTCGTCGAGCTGGAGAGCGGTCCGCCGCTTGGTGTGGCCAACACGGTCGTGTTCGACGACGGGGTGCCGACGACCTACAACACCGACGTGCCGGGAGCGGTGAACGCGCTGACCGAGCGCGGCATCACCCGGGTCAGGACCGTACGGATCCTCGGCGGCGGTGCCACGGCGGCGTCGATCGCCTATGCGCTCTCGACCATGGGTGCGGCTGATGTCGAGCTGGTCGTACGTGACCGCGACCGCGCACGCGAAGCCGTCGGCGTCGCCCGCTCGGCAGGCCTGGAGACCTCGGTACGGCTCCTCGACGAACCCCTGCTCGACCGTGTCGACCTGCTGGTCTCCACCGTGCCGGCAGATGTCGTCAACGGTCAGGTGCACGAGCTCGTCGAGGCATCACGTGCCGTGTTCGACGTCGTCTACAACCCGTGGCCCTCACACCTCGTCGAGGTGGCCGGCGAGCTGCCGTGCGCCACCGGACTCGATCTGTTGGCCCATCAGGCGGCATTGCAGGTGGGGCTGATGACTGGCAGCCCGGTTTCTCCACAGCTCCTGCGTGATGCAGCGCTGGCTGAGCTCGGCTCTCGCTAGTCTTCCCACCGTGACCGTCGTCCTCGCCGCACTCGCCGCCGCAGTCCTCGGCGGGCTGGGTCCGTGGGTGATGCGTCGCATGCCGGAGCCTGATGAGCCCGCGGACGACAAGATCGCCTACGCCGACCTGGCCGATGCGCCGGGTCTCGCGGCGGCGCTCGGTGTCGCTGCGGCCCTGATGGCGGCACTGGTCGCCTGGCGCATCGACACGCCCGAGCTGGTCCCGGTGTGGGTGCTGGTCGCCGGTGTGGGGGCATGGCTGACCTACATCGACTGGCGGACCAGGCTCCTCCCGCTGGTGATCGTCGCGCCGGCCTACCTCGCGACGTTCCTGCTGGTCGGCCTGGGCGCGCTCCTGTTGCAGGACTCCACGGTGTTCACCCGGGCGGTGGTCGCCAACATCGTCGTCTACGTGATCTTCCGCGTCTTCTACTGGATCGGTGGGCGATTCTTCGGTGGCGCGTTCGGATACGGCGACGTACGCCTCTCCGGCGTGCTGGCGCTGGCGCTCGGAGCACTCGGCGGCAGCGCGGTGTTCGTCGGCATGTATGCCGGGTTCATCCTCGGCGCCGTGCTGGGCGTGCTCCTGTCGGCGCTCAAGGTCATCGATTCCAAGAGCTATGCGTTCGGCCCCTACATGGTGGCCGGCGCCGTGATCGGTGCCGCGTGGGGCTCGGCGATCTACTCCTGATCAGTGCGCCAGCTTGAGGCCGACCACGCCGCCGACGATGGCGAGCAGGCACAGGACCTTGGCCACCGAGACGGGTTCGCTGCCTGAGGCGATGGCGTAGCCAGCAGTGAGAACCGCTCCGATACCGACCCACACGGCGTACGACGTTCCGATGGGCAACGTGCGCATCGCCATGGCGAGTCCGGCCATGCTGAGCGCGAGCGCAACGGCGAACACCGCGGTGGGAGCAATCCGGGTGAATCCGTCGGACTTGCCGAGGGCGGTGGCCCAGACGGCTTCGAGGACTCCTGAGGCGACGAGAATGAACCAGGCCATGACTGACTCCTGTGAGTCGTCTTTTCGCAGGCCGGGTACGACTCGCTCGTCCGGGCGCCGGGCTGCGACGCGCCTTCATGATGTCACGTCAGGCACGGTGCGTGAGGGTCGTAGACGGGCGTGGGAGAATTGTCGACATGCTCCGATGGCTCACAGCTGGTGAATCGCACGGCCCTGCGTTGGTTGCCGTGCTCGAAGGTCTGCCCGCAGGGGTGGAGGTCACCAGCAAGGACATCCAGGCTGCGCTCGCGCGCCGCCGCCTGGGCCACGGCCGCGGCGCCCGCATGGCGTTCGAGGCCGACGAGCTCGAGCTCATCGGCGGCATCCGCCACGGCGTGACGATGGGCAGCCCGATCGCGCTGCGCATCGGCAACAGTGAATGGCCCAAGTGGGACCAGGTCATGTCGGCCGACCCGGTCGATCCCGAGGTGCTCGACGGGCTCAAGCGCAATGCGCCGCTGACCCGCCCGCGTCCCGGTCACGCCGACCTCGCGGGCATGCAGAAATACGGCTTCGACGAGGCCCGCCCGATCCTCGAGCGCGCCAGTGCACGCGAGACGGCGGCCAGGGTCGCCCTCGGCGAGATCGCCGCACAGTTCATCGAGCAGACCACCGGCGCCAAGATCGTGTCCCACGTGGTCGAGCTCGGCACCGTACGCGCACCCGCCGGCGTCATCCCAAGCCCCGGCGACGTCGAGGCGCTCGACGCCGATCCGGTGCGTTGCTTCGACCCCGCGACGAGCGAGGCGATGGTCGCCGAGATCGATGCCGCGCACAAGGACGGCGACACGCTCGGTGGAGTCGTCGAGGTCATCGTCGAGGGCCTGCCGCCGGGCCTCGGCTCGCACACCCACTGGGACAAGCGCCTCGATGGGCGGCTGGCTGCTGCGCTCATGGGCATCCAGGCGATCAAGGGCGTCGAGGTCGGTGACGGCTTCGAGCTCGCTCGTACGCGTGGCTCGCTGGCACACGACGAGATCATCCCGACAGACGAGGGCATCCGCCGTGTCTCCGGTCGGGCGGGCGGCACCGAGGGCGGCATGACCACGGGTGAGATCCTCCGCGTACGCGCCGCGATGAAGCCCATCGCCACGGTGCCCAAGGCACTCCGCACGGTCGACGTCGAGACCGGCGAAGAGACCCGGGCCCACCATCAGCGTTCAGACGTCTGCGCCGTTCCGGCGGCCGGCATCGTGGCCGAGGCCATGGTCGCACTGGTCGTCGCCGACGCGATCACCGAGAAGTTCGGCGGCGACTCGGTCGAGGAGACCAAGCGCAACGTCGAGGGCTATCTCGCCAACCTGAGGCACCGTTGAGTCCCGTCGTTGTGTTCGTCGGACCGCCGGGAGCCGGCAAGAGCACGGTGGCCGAGCTGGTCGGCGATCGTCTCGGCGTTGCCGTGCGCGACACCGACCACGACATCGAGGCCAGCGAAGGCGTCAGCATCCAGGACATGTTCATCGACCAGGGTGAGGCATATTTCCGCGCGCTCGAGGAGAAGGCCGTCGCGACCGCTCTCGCCGAGCATGACGGCGTCGTCAGCCTCGGCGGCGGTGCCGTTCTCAGCCCGGCCAGCAGAGCTGCGCTCGCGGACCACCGGGTGATCTTCCTCGATGTCGGACTCGCTTCGGCCGTGCGCCGCGTTGGCATGAACTCCGGTCGCCCCCTGCTGCTGGGCAACGTGCGGACGCAGCTCAAGAACCTGTTGGACCAGCGCCGCGTGCTCTATCGCGATGTCGCTCGTTTCACCATTGAGACCGATGATCTCGACGCCGCGCAGGTCGCCGACCAGGCGATCACGCTGATCGAGGAGGACCGATGACAACCCGGCTCACCGTCCCGACCGATCGCCCGTACGACGTGGTGATCGGCAATGGGGTGCACGAGGAGCTGCGGAGCCTGATCGGGTTCGGCCTCGGCGTGCTGCGGGTCGCGATCATCCATCCGCCGGCGATGCACGAGCAGGCCGAGCGGCTGCGCAAGCCGCTGGTCGCCGACTCACTCGACGTGCACCTGATCGAGGTGCCCGACAGCGAACAGGCCAAGACCTCCGACGTGCTGGCGTTCTGCTGGAAGGTCCTCGGCGAGCTGGGCTTCACCCGCTCCGACGTGATCGTCGGCCTCGGCGGGGGAGCGACGACCGACCTTGCCGGCTTCGTCGCGGCGAGCTGGCTGCGCGGTGTGCGGTTCGTCAACGTACCGACCACGGTGCTCGGCATGGTCGATGCCGCGGTCGGCGGCAAGACCGGGATCAACACCAACGAGGGCAAGAACCTCGTCGGTGCGTTCCACGAGCCGGCCGGCGTGCTGTGCGACCTCGACACGCTCACGACCCTCCCGGGAGCCGAGCTGCGCAGCGGACTGGCCGAGATCGTCAAGTGCGGCTTCATCGCCGACCCGACGATCCTCGACCTGGTCGAGGCGGCACCCGAGACCGTCACCGACGCGACCTCGCCGATTGTCGCCGAGCTGATCGAGAAGGGCATCGCGGTCAAGGCCCGGGCCGTCGCAGGTGACCTGCGCGAGTCGGCCGACGGCGACGAGATCGGCCGCGAAGCCCTCAACTACGGCCACACGTTCGGCCACGCCATCGAACGCTTCGAGGGCTACCGCATCCGCCACGGCGAGGCCATCTCGATCGGCATGGTCTACGTCGCGGAGATCGCCCACCGTACGGGTCGCATCGATGACGAGCTGCTGGCGCGGCATCGTTCGATCCTGACGACCCTGAGCCTGCCGACGACCTACCGCCCCGGCATCTGGAACGCGCTGTCGGCGACGATGCGCCTCGACAAGAAGACCCGCGGCGACCAGCTCCGCTTCGTCGTGCTCGACGGTCTCGCCAACCCGGTGATCCTGGCGGGTCCCGACGAGTCCGTGATCACCGACGCCTACCTGGCGATCAGCGAATGAGCGCCGGCGAATGAACCATGTGACGACGGCGGCTCGCCGCGGACGGCTGGTGGCCGCGCTGGGTGATCGCGGGCTCGACGGCATCTTCGTCACGACGCTTGTCAACGTCCGCTACCTGACCGGGTTCACCGGTTCCAACGGCGCACTGCTGGTGCCGCGCGAGGGATCGCCGGTGTTCTTCACCGACGGCCGCTATCGCGACCAGGCTGCCGCCGAGCTGCCCGACGTCGAGCACGTCATCGACCGCGACCTCGCCGGAGCCGCATCACCTCGCATGGGTTCGGGTACGTGGGGCGTCGAGACGCACACGCTGAGCGTCGACGGTCACGCCAACCTGACCTCACTGGCGCCGGGAGCGACGCTTGCCCCGGCTGGCCGCGTGGTGGAGGAGCTGCGGGTCGTCAAGGACGACGAGGAGATCGAGCACCTGCGTACGGCATGCCGCATCTCCACCGAGGCCCTGGACGGACTGCTCACCGGGCCGCTGGTCGGCCGTACCGAGCGTGAGGTCGCCCGCGACCTCGAGAACCGCATGCTCAACCTCGGCGCCGAGGCGATCGCATTCGAGACGATCCTGGCGAGCGGCGAGAACTCCGCCATTCCTCACCACAGCCCGACCGATCGCGTGCTGGGTGACGGTGAGCTCATGAAGGCAGACTTCGGCGCACGCGTCGCCGGCTATCACGCCGACTGCACGCGTACCGTCGTGCTCGGCACGGCCGACGACTGGCAGCGAGAGATCTACGCCGCGGTCCAGGAGTCGCAGGCAGCCGGCCTCGATCACCTCCGCGACGGCGCGAAGGTGTCCGACTCAGATGACGCCGCGCGGGCTTCGCTGGACGCCTCCGGATGGCTCCACGCGTTCACGACAGGGCTCGGACATGGCGTCGGACTCGAGATACACGAGGACCCGTTCGTCGCCGCCCGAAACACCGCTAAACTGGTCAGTCGCACCGTCCTCACGATGGAGCCCGGCATCTACGTCCCGGGTCGTGGGGGAGTGCGAATCGAAGACACCGTCCTCGTGACCACGGGTGCCCCCGAGGTGCTCACCACGATGACCAAAGACCTCATGGAGATCGGCTGATGGCCACCACGAACGACATCAAGAACGGCATGGTCCTCGACCTCGACGGCCAGCTGTGGTCCGTCGTCTGGTTCCAGCACCACAAGCCGGGCAAGGGCGGAGCGATGGTCAAGACCACGCTCAAGAGCGTCCTCAGCGGCAAGACCGTCGACAAGACCTTCAACGCCGGCGCCAAGATCGACACGGCCAACGTCGACAAGCGCGACTTCACGTACCTCTACCACGACGGCGACTCCTACGTCTTCATGGACAAGGCCACCTACGACCAGGTCAGCATCTCCGAGCAGGTCGTCGGCGATGCCAAGGACTACATGCTCGACAACCAGGACGCGATGGTCGCGATGCACGAGGGTGTGCCGCTCTACATCGAGCTCCCGGCGTCGGTCGAGCTGCTCATCGAATACACCGAGCCGGGCCTGCAGGGCGACCGTTCCAGCGGTGGCACCAAGCCGGCACGCCTCGAGACCGGCAAGGAGATCCAGGTCCCGCTGTTCATCGTCAATGGCGAGAAGGTCAAGGTCGACACCCGCGACGGCAGCTACCTGGGTCGCGTGTCGTCCTAGTGTCAGCTCGTACGAAGTCCCGCAAGCGCGCCCTCGACATCCTGTTCGAGTCCGAGGCGCAGAGCCTGGCACCCGGTGGCACGCTCGCCGACCGTCGGGAGTCGACCGACTACCCGGTCAACGACTACGCGGTCTCGCTGGTCGAGGGTGTCGTGCTGCACCGTGACCGTCTCGACGAGATCATCGCCGAGAACGCGAAGGACTGGACGCTCGACCGCATGCCAGCGGTTGATCGCAACCTGCTGCGCATCGGCGCCTACGAGATCCTCTACGTCGAGGACGTCCCCGACGCCGTCGCCGTGAGCGAGGCGGTGGCGCTGGCCGCTGACCTGTCGACCGACGAGTCGTCCGCGTTCGTCAACGGACTGCTGAGCAAGATCATCGAGCTCAAGCCCACTCTCAGCGCCTAGACCCCGCGATGTGTGACGTTAGAGGCGCCAACGGCGCACGATGGCGCCTCCAACGTCACACATCGCGAGCCTGTCCGGGCCGTATGTTTTGGCTGCTAGGGTTGCGTACGAACAACCGACATCCTTTAACGGCCGTCCCGAGAGGCGGAGAAGGAGGTCAGACATGGTCGCGTCTGATGACGCCGCACGTGCTGACACGCCGCACGTCCCCGACCGCACCGTCCTTGATGACAAGGACATCTCGCGAGCACTGACTCGCATCACGCACGAGATCCTCGAACGCAACCGCGACTCGACCGGAATCGTCCTGCTCGGCATCCCGACCCGCGGTGTCCACCTCGCCCGGCGCATCGCCAAGCGCATGTCCGAGGTCGAGGGCCGTGACATGACGGCAGGTGCGCTCGACATCACGATGTACCGCGACGACCTGCGCCTCAAGCCCGCCCGCGCGCTCGAGCACACCGAGATCCCCGACGACATCGACGACAAGGTCGTCGTGCTGATCGACGACGTGCTGTTCTCCGGCCGTACGATCCGCGCCGCGCTCGACGCACTCAACGAGATCGGCCGCCCCCGCGCCGTACAGCTCGCCGTGCTGATCGACCGCGGACATCGCGAGCTGCCGATCCGAGCGGACTTCGTCGGCAAGAACCTCCCGACCTCGCTCAGCGAGAACGTCAAGGTGAAGCTGACCGAGACCGACGACGCCGACAGCGTCGCGATCATCGGCGGTGCGGCATGATCAAGCACCTCCTGAGCGCCGGTGACCTCAACCGCGAGGACGCCGTACGCATCCTCGACACCGCCGAGGAGCTCCTCGGTGTCGCAAGCCGGCCGATCAAGAAGCTGCCCACGCTGCGCGGACGCACCGTGGTCAACCTGTTCTTCGAGGACTCGACCCGTACCCGCATCTCGTTCGAGGCAGCTGCCAAGCGTCTGAGCGCCGATGTCATCAACTTCTCGGCGAAGGGTTCGAGCGTCTCCAAGGGCGAGAGCCTCAAGGACACGGCGCTGACCTTGCAGGCAATGGGCGCAGACGCAGTGGTCGTGCGCCACCACAACTCCGGCGCACCGCACCGCCTAGCACACGCGAAGTGGACCAAGGGCGCCGTCATCAACGCCGGCGACGGCACGCACGAGCACCCGACGCAAGCGCTGCTCGACGCGTTCACGATGCGTCGCCACCTCGGCGACCTCGAGGGCAAGAACATCACGATCGTCGGCGATGTGCTCCACAGCCGCGTTGCTCGCTCCAACGTGCTGCTGCTCGACACGCTCGGCGCCAACGTCACGATCGTCGCCCCGCCGACGCTGCTCCCGGTCGGCGTCGAGAAGTGGCCCGTCGAGACGTCGTACGACCTGGACACCTCGATCGAGAAGGCCGACGCGATCATGATGCTGCGCGTCCAGTCCGAACGCATGAAGGCGTCGTTCTTCCCCAGCGCTCGCGAGTACAGCCGACGCTACGGACTCGACACCGCTCGCATGAACCGGCTGCCCGACCACGCCATCGTGATGCACCCCGGCCCGATGAACCGCGGCATGGAGATCACTGCCGACGTCGCCGATGACGCCCGGTCGGTGATCGTCGAGCAGGTCACCAACGGCGTCGCCGTGCGCATGGCGGTGCTCTACCTGCTGCTCGGCGGCGCAGCGCAGGATGAAACCTTCGACCCGATTGAGGAAACAGAATGACGTCGTACGTGATCCGCCAGGCCAAGGTGCTGGGCGTGAAGGTCGCAGACATCGCGGTCGAGGACGGTGTCATCACCGCGATCGGCAAGGACCTCACGGTCGATGGCGCGACCGAGGTCGAGGCCAAGGGGCTCGTGGCCCTTCCCGGCCTGGTCGACCTGCACACCCACGTACGCGAGCCGGGGCGTGAGGATGCCGAGACAGTGCTCAGCGGCTCCAAGGCTGCAGCGCGAGGTGGCTTCACCTGCGTGCACGCGATGGCCAACACCGACCCGGTCGCCGACACCGCCGGCGTCGTGGAGCAGGTCTGGCGGCTCGGCCGCGAAGGCGGCTACTGCGACGTGCAGCCCGTCGGTGCCGTGACGATCGGCCTCGGGGGCGAGCAGCTCGCCGAGCTCGGCGCGATGGCCGACTCGGCTGCCACGGTCCGGGTGTTCTCCGACGACGGTAAGTGCGTCTCGGACGCCGTGATCATGCGCCGGGCGCTGGAGTACGTGAAGGCGTTCGACGGTGTGATCGCGCAGCATGCCCAGGAGCCCCGCCTCACCGAGGGTGCGCAGATGAACGAGGGGCCGCTGTCGGGCGAGCTCGGACTCACCGGCTGGCCCGCCGTCGCGGAAGAGGCGATCGTCGCCCGCGACGTGCTGCTCGCCGAGCATGTCGGCTCGCGCCTGCACGTGTGCCACCTGTCGACCCGCGGATCGGTCGAGATCGTCCGCTGGGCCAAGAGCCGCGGCATCAACGTCACCGCCGAGGTGACCCCGCACCACCTGCTGCTGACGGACGACCTCGTACGCAGCTATGACCCGATCTACAAGGTCAACCCGCCGCTGCGCTCCGACGATGACGTCCAGGCCGTGCGAGAAGGGCTGGCTGACGGCACGATTGACATCGTGGCCACGGATCACGCGCCTCACCCGATGGAGGACAAGGAGTGCGAGTGGTCCGCTGCAGCCTTCGGGATGCTCGGGCTGGAGACTGCGCTCTCGGTCGTGCAGCAGACCATGGTCGACACCGGACTGCTGACCTGGGCGCAGGTCGCCGACAAGATGTCCGTCAAGCCGGCCGAGATCGGCCGCGTCCACAACCAGGGCCGCCCGCTCGAGGTGGGGGAGCCGGCCAACCTCGTGCTGGTCGATCCTGGGGTGACCCGCCTGATCGATGCCCGCAACACCGCCTCGCTGTCGCGCAACAACCCGTACGCCGGCCTCACGCTCCCGGGCGAGGTGGTCGCGACGTTCCTGCGGGGACGACCGACGGTGAGCGATCGCGCACTCGTCGAGGCGGTGACGGTATGACCGAGGCGATTCTGGTCCTCGAGGACGGCCGCGTCTTCCGCGGCGAGTCGTACGGAGCCGTCGGCGAGACGGTCGGCGAGATCGTGTTCTCCACCGGGATGACGGGCTACCAGGAGACGCTGTCCGACCCGTCCTACCGCCGTCAGATCGTCACGATGACAGCGCCGCACATCGGCAACACCGGCGTCAACGACGAGGACGACGAGTCACAGGCGTTCTGGGTCGCCGGCTACGTCGTACGCGACCCCGCGCGGCTGTCGAGCAACTGGCGATCCAACGCGACCCTTGATGAGCGCCTTGCCGCCCAGGGAGTCGTCGGGATCAGCGGCGTGGACACCCGGGCGCTGACCCGCCATCTGCGGGAGCTCGGCGCCATGCGCGCCGGCATCAGCTCGGAGTCCACCGACGTCGAATCGCTCCTCGCCACGGTCAAGGCGTCCCCGTCGATGGCGGGCGCCGATCTGGCCGGCGAGGTCTCGACCGACCAGACGTACGTCGTACCCGCGATCGGTGACAGGAAGTTCACCGTCGCTGCGCTCGACCTCGGCATCAAGGGCATGACTCCGCGCCGCATGTCCGAGCGGGGCATCGAGGTGCACGTGCTGCCCTCGGGCGCCACGCTCGACGACGTCCTCGCCGTCAAGCCCGATGGCGTCTTCATGTCGAACGGTCCCGGCGATCCAGCGACCGCCGACTCAAGCGTCGAGCTCCTGCAGCAGCTGCTCGAGCGCAAGGTCCCGTACTTCGGCATCTGCTTCGGCAACCAGATCTTCGGCCGTGCCCTGGGCCTTGGCACCTACAAGCTCAAGTACGGCCACCGCGGCCTCAACCAGCCGGTGCAGGACCTGACCACCGGCAAGGTCGAGATCACCAGCCACAACCACGGCTTCGCGGTCGACGCGCCGATCGAGGGCACGTTCGACACCCCGTACGGAAAGGGCCGCGTGACCCACGTCGGACTCAACGACCAGGTCGTCGAAGGGCTCGCCCTGCTCGAGCAGCCGGCCTTCAGCGTGCAATACCACCCGGAGGCCGCGGCCGGCCCGCACGATGCCGACTACCTCTTCGACCGTTTCGCCGAGCTGATGGGTGGTGGTCGCTGATGCCAAAACGGACTGACATCACGTCGATCATGGTCATCGGTTCCGGTCCGATCGTCATCGGACAGGCCTGCGAGTTCGACTACTCCGGGACCCAGGCGTGCCGTGTCCTCCGCGAGGAGGGCATCCGCGTCATCCTGGTCAACTCCAACCCGGCGACGATCATGACCGACCCCGAGTTCGCCGACGCGACCTACATCGAGCCGATCACGCCGGAGTTCGTCGAGAAGGTCATCGCCAAGGAGCGCCCCGACGCACTGCTCGCGACGCTGGGCGGCCAGACCGCGCTCAACGCGGCGATCCAGATGCACGAGTCCGGGGTGCTCGAGAAGTACGGCGTCGAGCTCATCGGCGCATCGATCGAGGCGATCGAGAAGGGCGAGAACCGCGAGTCCTTCAAGGCCGTCGTCGAGTCGCTGCCCAAGGAGTGGGGAGCCGAGTCGGCCAACTCGGTCATCTGCCACACGATGGAGGAGTGCCTCGCCGGCGTGCCCGAGCTCGGCGGCTATCCCGTCGTCGTCCGTCCGTCGTTCACGATGGGCGGCTCTGGTAGCGGCCTGGCGTACGACGAGGAAGACCTCCACCGCATCGCCGGCTCGGGTCTGGCGCTGAGCCCGACCACCGAGGTGCTCCTCGAGGAGTCGATCCTCGGCTGGAAGGAGTACGAGCTCGAGGTCATGCGCGACACCGCCGACAACGTGGTGATCGTCTGCTCGATCGAGAACTTCGACCCGATGGGCGTCCACACCGGCGACTCGATCACGGTCGCTCCGGCCATGACCTTGACCGACGTCGAGTACCAGCGTCTGCGCGACATCTCGATCGGCATCATCCGCGAGGTCGGCGTGGACACCGGCGGTTGCAACATCCAGTTCGCGGTCAACCCCGACGACGGTCGCATCGTCGTGATCGAGATGAATCCCCGTGTCTCGCGCTCGTCAGCGCTGGCGTCGAAGGCGACCGGCTTCCCGATCGCCAAGATCGCCGCCAAGGTCGCGATCGGCTACACGCTCGACGAGATCCCCAACGACATCACCCAGGTCACCCCGGCATCGTTCGAGCCGACGCTCGACTACGTCGTCGTCAAGGTGCCGCGGTTCGCGTTCGAGAAGTTCCCCAACGCCGACGCCACCCTGACGACGCACATGAAGTCGGTCGGCGAGGCGATGGCGATCGGCCGCAGCTTCACCGAGGCGCTGCAGAAGGCCCTGCGCTCGCTGGAGCGGCCCGACTCGGTGTTCGACTGGCACAAGCAGTGGGTCGACCTCGACAAGGCTGCGCTGCTCGAGGAGATCGCGGTCCCGCACGACGGCCGCATCAAGAAGGTCATGGACGCGATCCGAGCAGGTGCCACACCGCAGGAGATCTTCGGCGCGACCAAGATCGACCCGTGGTTCATCGACCAGCTCGCCCTGATCAACGAGATCGCCGTGGAGATGATCGACGCCAACGAGCTCTCACCGGGGCTGCTGCGCCGGGCGAAGCGCCACGGCTTCTCCGACGCCCAGATCGGCAAGATCCGCGGTCTGCGTGAGGACGTCGTACGCGGCGTACGGCACGCGCTCGGCGTACGACCCGTCTACAAGACCGTCGACACGTGCGCGGCAGAGTTCGCCGCCAAGACGCCCTACCACTACTCGTCCTATGACGAGGAGACCGAGGTCGAGCCGCGCACCAAGGAAGCCGTGCTGATCCTGGGCAGCGGCCCCAACCGCATCGGCCAGGGCATCGAGTTCGACTACTCCTGCGTGCACGCGGCGCTGGCGCTGTCGGAGGTCGGCTACGAGACCGTGATGGTCAACTGCAACCCCGAGACCGTGTCGACCGACTACGACACCTCCGACCGGCTCTACTTCGAGCCGCTGACGCTCGAGGACGTGCTCGAGGTCGTGCATGCCGAGCAGCAGGCCGGACCGGTGGCCGGTGTCATCGTGCAGCTCGGCGGGCAGACCCCGCTCGGGCTTGCCGCCGGCCTCGAGGCAGCAGGAGTGCCGATCGTCGGCACCCAACCGGCCGCGATCGACCTGGCCGAGGAGCGCGGTGCGTTCGGCAAGGTGCTCGCCGCCGCCGACCTCCCGGCCCCGAAGCACGGCATGGCGACGACGTTCAGCAACGCCCGCAAGATCGCCGCCGAGATCGGCTATCCCGTGCTGGTGCGCCCCTCGTACGTCCTCGGCGGCCGCGGCATGGAGATCGTCTATGACGAGGGAACGCTCAAGGACTACATCGACCGCGCCACCGAGATCTCCCCGGAGCGACCCGTACTGGTCGACAGGTTCCTCGACGACGCGATCGAGATCGACGTGGACGCGCTGTACGACGGCACCGAGCTGTTCCTCGGCGGCGTCATGGAGCACATCGAGGAGGCCGGCGTGCACTCCGGCGACTCGGCCTGCGCGCTGCCACCGATCACGCTCGGCAACCTCGAGATCCAGCGCATCCGCGAGTCCACCGAGGCCATCGCCAAGGGCGTCGGCGTGCGCGGGCTGATCAACATCCAGTTCGCCCTGTCGTCCGACATCCTCTACGTCATTGAGGCCAATCCGCGTGCCTCGCGCACGGTGCCGTTCGTCTCCAAGGCCACGGCGACGCCACTGGCCAAGGCTGCGGCGCGCCTGATGCTGGGCGAGTCGATCGCCGAGCTCCGCAAGGCCGGCGTCCTTCCCGTGACGGGTGACGGGGGAGACCTCCCCGATTCGGCCCCGATCGCGGTCAAGGAAGCCGTCATGCCGTTCAACCGGTTCCGTACGTACGAGGGCAAGTACGTCGACACGCTCCTCGGCCCCGAGATGCGGTCGACCGGCGAGGTCATGGGCATGGATCACGCATTCGGCACCGCCTTCGCCAAGTCGCAGGCCGGAGCCCAGAACGGCCTGCCGACGTCGGGCAAGGTGTTCGTCTCGGTCGCCAACCGCGACAAGCGCCACATGATCTTCCCGGTCAAGCGGCTCGCGGACCTTGGCTTCGAGATCCTCGCGACCAGCGGCACCGCCGTCGTGCTCGCCCGCAATGGCGTGCACGCGACGGTCATCCGCAAGCTCAACGAAGATCCGCTGGAAGGCCAGTCACGCTCGACGATCGTCGAGAAGATCCACCAGCAGGACGTCCAGCTCATCATCAACACGCCGCACGGTGTCACCGCAGGTGGCAATGCGCGCATCGATGGCTACGAGATCCGTACGGCTGCAGTGGCCGAAGGCATACCTTGCATCACGACGGTGCAGGGTCTGGCCGCGGCGGTGCAGGGCATCGAGGCATTGATCGAAGGCAAGATCGGCGTCACCTCGCTCCAAGAATGGGGACACATCGTGGAAGCGGGCCGAGCATGACCACGAACGCGCTCAGCGGGGATGGGAGCACATCATGAGCTTTGGATCGAGGGCACGCGCGGCCATGGCGGCGTACGGTCCGGCGTGTGTCGGCATCGACCCGCACTCGGAGCTGCTCGCCGAGTGGGATCTGCCCGACTCGGTCGACGGGCTCGACCGATTCGCCTCCATCTGCGTCGAGGCATTCGCCGGACAGGTTGCCTTCGTCAAACCGCAGTCGGCGTTCTTCGAGCGCTTCGGTGCGCAGGGCGTCGTGATCCTCGAACGAACCATCCAGGACTTCCGCCACACCGGCAGCCTGGTGATCCTCGACGTGAAGCGCGGCGACATCGGCACGACCGCCGCGGCGTACGCCGACGCCTATCTCGACGAGGACGCGCCGATGGCTGCCGATGCCATCACCGTCAGCCCGTACCTCGGCTTCGGCTCGCTGCAGCCGTTCTTCGACGTTGCACACAAGAACGACGCCGGCGTCTTCGTGCTCGCACTGACCTCCAACAAGGAGGGCGCAGAGGTGCAGCACGCGATGAACGGAGACACCTCGGTGGCGGGCGGGATGTTGGCACAGCTGGCATCGCTCAATGCGGGGGAGACTCCCATGGGCTCGTTTGGCGCCGTCGTCGGTGCCACGATCGGCAGCTCCGTGGAAGACCTTGCGATCAACGGCCCGCTGCTCGCGCCCGGCTTCGGCGCACAGGGCGGAACCGCGGATGACATCAGGCGGATCTTCGGCACGGTCATCGACAACGTGATCCCCTCGACATCCCGGGGAGTTCTCGGTGAAGGGCCAGATGTGTCCTCTCTCAGAGGTTCTGTCGCCCGGGTCAACTCTGAACTTGTAGGCTCCTAGGGTCCCGGCACACCAGGACCCGTACTTTTCGCTAGAGGAGCACCTGCATGTCACGTACCGCCGCCTTCCTGGCATCGACTCTCGTGTGCGCCACGGTGCTGTCGGGATGTGGCGGTGGAAGCGCCTACTGCGACGCCGTCAAGAAGGACAAAGCCTCCCTCAACACGTTCGGTGAGAAGCGCACGGACGTGGCCTACGCCGGCTACGCCAAGGTCTTCGAGGGCGTGGCCAAGGTGGCTCCCCAGGACATCAAGAAGGACTGGCAGGCGCTGGCCGACGTGACCAAGGGCGTGATCGCCGCACAGAAGGCCGTCAAGCTCAAGCTCGAAGACATGACCGACACCGCCAAGGTCAAGAAGCTCGACGCCACACAGCTCAAGCAGCTCAACACCGCGTACGAGGCGTTCAATGGAACGACAGCACAACGTACGGCTGTCGTGAAGAATGTGAAGCAGCAGTGCAAGATCACGCTCAAATGAGCTGACCAAACCCATCGACGAGGTGACGAAGTGGCACTCCCAATCTTGACCGCCGAACAACGTCAGGCAGCTCTCGAGAAGGCTGCAGCAGCCAGGCAGGTCCGCGCAGAGATCAAGGACCGGCTCAAGCACTCCCGCGCCAGCCTCACCGAGGTGCTGCAGGAGTCCAAGGCCAACCAGTTCGTCGCCAAGCTCAAGGTCATCGACCTGCTGCAGTCCATGCCGGGTGTCGGCAAGGTCAAGGCGCAGGAGATCATGGACCGTGTGGGGATCGCAGCAAACCGCCGCCTCCGCGGCCTCGGGGACAACCAGATCAGCGCGCTGATCGCGGAGTTCAAGGATCGATCAGACCGTTCTGGCCGTGGCTGACGGCTCACCTTCACGTTCACGACTGGTCGTGCTCGCCGGGCCGACCGCGGTCGGCAAGGGCACCGTGGCAGCCTGCGTACGCGCCAACCACCCCGAGATCTGGATCTCCGTCTCCGTGACGACCCGCGCTCCCCGCCCGGGGGAGGTCGACGGAGTGCACTACCACTTCATCAGCGACGTCGAGTTCGACGAGATGATCGCCAACGACGGCCTGCTCGAGTGGGCCGTCGTGCACAGCGCAGCCCGTTACGGCACGCCGAGAGCCCCCGTCGAGGAGCGTCTCGCTGCCGGCACGCCCGCCCTGCTCGAGATCGACCTGCAGGGCGCGCGGCAGGTGCGCGAGCGCATGCCCGACGCGCTGATGTGCTTCCTGGCACCGCCCAGCTGGGACGAGCTCGTACGTCGTCTGGTCGGCCGCGGCACCGAGGGGCCCGAGGAGCGGGAGCGACGCCTGGCGACGGCCCGTGTCGAGCTGGAGGCCGAGGACGAGTTCGATGTGACGATCGTCAACACCGATGTCGAGAGTGCTTGCGAAGAATTGGTAGACTTGTTCTGATCCGGCAGCAGCCGGACCCATTTCCTAGAACTTTTCTGTGAGGCTCTCTGTGTCCACGACACGCTCGACTGCCATCGGCATCACCAACCCGCCGCTGGACGATCTGCTGGAGAAGGCGGACAGCAAGTACAAGCTCGTCCTCTACAGCGCCAAGCGTGCGCGCCAGATCAACGCCTACTACTCGCAGCTCGGCGAGGGACTGCTCGAGTACGTCGGTCCGCTGCTCGAGACCGGCGTGCAGGAGAAGCCGCTGTCGATCGCGCTCCGTGAGATCAACGCAGACCTCCTCACGGTCGAGGACATCGATCCCGAGGCAGAAGCAGCAGCAGCCGCAGCAAAGGCTTGACCCACTCCAGCAGGGAGGCAGGCATGGCCGAGGTCGTTCTTGGTGTGTCCGGTGGCATCGCGGCCTACAAGTCCGCTGAGCTGCTGCGCCTGTTCACCGAGTCGGGACACAGCGTCCGCGTGGTCCCGACTGCCTCGTCGCTCAACTTCGTCGGTGCTGCCACCTGGGAGGCCCTGTCGGGCAAGCCCGTGCAGACCGAGGTGTTCGAGCATGTCGACGAGGTCGCCCACGTACGCATCGGTCAGGGCGCCGACCTCGTCGTGGTCGCTCCGGCGACGGCCAACACCCTCGCCAAGGCCGCGCACGGCATCGCCGATGACCTGCTGACCAACACGCTCCTCACGGCGCGGTGTCCGGTCATGTTCGTCCCGGCGATGCACACCGAGATGTGGGAGAACCGCGCGACCCAGGCCAATGTCGCGACGCTGCGAGCGCGTGGCCACGTCGTGGTCGAGCCTGCGGTGGGCCGGCTGACCGGCGTCGACACCGGCAAGGGTCGTCTTCCAGATCCCCAGCAGATCTTCCACGTCGCCCTCCAGCTCCTCGAGCCCCGTGCGCAGGACCTCGCCGGCAAGCACGTCGTCGTCTCTGCCGGTGGTACGCGTGAGTTCCTCGACCCCGTCCGCTATCTCGGCAACCGTTCGTCGGGGCGCCAGGGCTACGCCCTGGCCGAGGCCGCCGTCGCACGCGGTGCGCGTGTCACGGTCGTCGCCGCCAACGTCTCGCTGCCCGATCCGGCCGGAGCCGATGTCGTACGCGTCGTCAGCACCGAGGAGCTGCGCCAGCAGGTGCACCAGGCCGCGATCGACGCCGACGCCGTGATCATGGCCGCTGCACCCGCCGACTTCCGCCCCGCCGAGTTCGTCGATGCCAAGATCAAGAAGGCCGCCGACGGTGTCGCCCCCGAGATCAAGCTGGTCGAAAATCCCGACATCCTCGCCGAGCTGGTCGCAGCCCGTACCAGCAAGCGACCCGTCATCGTGGGCTTCGCCGCGGAGACCGGCGACGCCAACGCGTCCGTCATCGAGCACGCCCGCGCCAAGCTCGCCCGCAAGGGCTGCGACCTCCTCGTGGTCAACGACGTCGGTGCCGGCAAGGTGTTCGGCGCCGACGACAACGAGGCGGTGCTGCTCGGCTCCGACGGCACCGTCCACGAGGTGCCGCTCGGCCCCAAGATCCACCTTGCCCACGCAGTGCTCGACGCCGTCGTCCAGCGCATGGACTGATGGAAACCCCAGCCCGTTTCACTCGTTAGACTCTCTGCCAGACCTCAACCCAGGAGAAATGCCTTGAGCCGCTTGTTCACGTCCGAGTCCGTCACCGAGGGACACCCGGACAAGATTGCCGACCAGATCAGCGACAGCGTCCTCGACGCGCTGCTGGCCCAAGACCCCAAGAGCCGCGTTGCCGCGGAGACCTTCGTGACCACCGGCATGGTGCTGGTCGGCGGCGAGGTCACCACGGAGGCCTACGTCGACATCGCGCGCATCGCCCGCGATCGCGTGCTCGAGATCGGCTACGACTCGTCCACCAAGGGCTTCGACGGTGAGTCCTGCGCGGTGCAGGTCACCCTCGACGCACAGAGCCCCGACATCGCGCAGGGCGTCGACCGTGCCGAGGAGGCCCGCCTCGGCGGCGCCACCGACCCGCTCGACCTGCAGGGTGCTGGTGACCAGGGACTCATGTTCGGCTACGCGTGCGACGAGACCCCCGAGCTCATGCCGCTGCCGATCACGATCGCGCACCGCCTCGCCGAGCAGCTGACCGCCGTACGCAAGGACGGCACGCTGCCCTACCTTCGCCCGGACGGCAAGACCCAGGTCACCATCGAGTACGACGATGACGACAAGCCCGCACGCGTCGAGGCCATCGTGATCTCCTCGCAGCACGAGGACGGCATCGATCTCGAGGGCCAGCTCGCCGTCGACATCCAGAAGCACGTCATCGACGCAGTCCTCGGCCAGTACGACATCGACTCGTCCGACTACAAGGTCCACATCAACCCGACCGGCAAGTTCGTCATCGGCGGTCCGATGGGCGATGCCGGCCTGACCGGCCGCAAGATCATCGTCGACACCTACGGCGGCTACGCCCGTCACGGGGGTGGCGCGTTCTCTGGCAAGGACCCGAGCAAGGTCGACCGCTCGGCCGCCTACGCAATGCGCTGGGTCGCCAAGAACATCGTGGCTGCCGGTCTCGCCACCAAGGCCGAGGTACAGGTCGCCTACGCGATCGGCGTCTCGACCCCGGTCGGCTTCTACGTCGACACTTACGGCACCGAGACGGTTCCGGTCGACAAGATCCGCGAGGCAGTCCTCGAGGTGTTCGACCTGCGTCCCGGCGCGATCGTCCGCGACCTCGATCTGCTGCGTCCGATCTACGCGCAGACCGCGGCATACGGTCACTTCGGCCGTCCGGGTCTGCCGTGGGAGGACACCGGCCGCGCCGACGCGCTCAAGGCCGCTGCCGGAGCCTGACACTCACACGTTCCACCAGGAAGGCCCTCGCTACGGTGAGGGCCTTTCTGCATGCTGTGCGCCGAGTCCGGTGATCTCGTTGCCGTCGAGGCCGATCGTCAGCATCCCGTCCTCGGCCTGGAGGAACACCGCGTCGTCCTGCTCGGCGAACCCGATACGCCGGGTCGCGGCGTACTGGTGCAAGGCCCGGCGGATGTCGCGCGGACGGCCCGGCCCCGCCAGGACCGTCTCGATCGTCTGGCGAAGATCGCCTACGGTCGCGGGTGGCATCTCGAATCCTTCGATCAGGAAGTAGCCCGTGTCGCCGTCGTCGGTCTGGAAGACGACGGGTGTGTAGACACGGGAGATGGCAGCCGATGCCTGCAGGACACGCTGCATGAGGCGTGGTTCGCTCGCGAAGTCGGCCTCGGCCAGCTCGGGGATGCCGAGCTTCGCACCCTGCGTGCGGATCTCGTGGACGATCGTCGGGCCGGTCTCCTCGCCGGGCAGGTAGCCCCACGCCCAGGTGAACCGGCCCGTGGTCGAGCTCGTCGTGCCGATCATGTGGGCGATGTACTTGTCGGTGCCGTTGACCGTGTAGAGGTCGGTGTTGCCGGTGCCCTTGCTGAGCTTGGTGAACCCGCTCTCGCCACGGCTGGCGTACAGCTGGGCCTCGGCCTCCGCCACGATGAGTGCGCCGGCGTCGGCGATGCGGTCGAGGTACTGGTTCTCGGTCATGACGTCCTCTGCTGCGCGCGGCTGATCCCGTCCAATTGTCCACGACGGCCCGACGTCGGCGCCTGCTGGTAGAACTGCAGCGTGAACGGCGACGGGAGCGACCAGGACGGGCCGCAGCAGCTTGCCCTCGTCCCGGCAGCCGCCCCGGCACGCAAGCGCACCCCGAAGGCCAAGCCGGCGGTCGAGGCCGCGACCAGTCGGCCGGTGGCGCGAGTTGCGGTCGACACGGGTCTGTCGCACCTCGACCGCCTGTTCGACTACCTCATACCCGCCAAGCTCGATGAGCTGGTCGTGGTGGGTTGCCGGGTCAAGGTCAGGTTCGCGGGTCGACTCGTCGACGGGTTCGTCACGGCTCGGGTCGACGAGACCGATCACGAGGGCACGCTGGCCTTCATCGCCAAGGTCGTCTCGCCGGAGCCCGTGCTGCTGCCGGACGTCCTCGAGCTGGCGACCGCCGTGGCCGATCGCTATGCCGGCACCCTCGGCGACGTGCTGCGGCTGGCGATCCCGCCGCGGCATGCCCGCGCCGAGTCAGCCCAGCGCACGGTGGCGGAGGGGGAGCTGCCCCAGGTCGACGCCACTGTGTGGCAGACGCACACGCACGGCGCCAGCTTCCTCGCAGCGCTGGGCAAGGGGGAGCGTCCCCGTGCCTGGTGGGGCGCGCTGCCGAGCCAGAACCCCGCCCGGGCCGTGGCCCAGGCGGTGCTGGCGGTTCTGCACAGCGGGCGAGGCTCGGTGGTGTGCGTGCCCGACGTACGTGATGTCGCCCGCTGGGACGCTGCGTTCACCGCGGTGCTCGGCGCGGACAGACACGTCGTCCTGACGGCCGGCTCGAGCCCGGCCGACCGCTATGCGGCGTTCCTCGCGGTCTCCCGCGGACAGGTGCAGGTCGTGCTCGGCACCCGCGCCGCCGCCTTCGCGCCCGTGCGCGATCTCGGCCTCGTGGCGATGTGGGACGACGGCGACGACCTCTACGCCGAGCCCCGCGCGCCCTACCCGCATGCGCGCGAGGTCCTCCTGCTGCGTGCCACAGCCCAGGACACGGCGCTGCTCATCGGCGGTTTCGCACGTACGGCCGAGGGGCAGTCGCTCGTGGAGAGTGGCTGGTGCAACGAGCTGGTTGCCGATCAGGCCGCCCGTCGTACGGCGTG
Source organism: Aeromicrobium panaciterrae (assembly GCF_039537165.1). Classification (GTDB taxonomy): domain Bacteria; phylum Actinomycetota; class Actinomycetes; order Propionibacteriales; family Nocardioidaceae; genus Aeromicrobium; species Aeromicrobium panaciterrae. The sequence continues at coordinate 3,041,940 of NZ_BAAAZZ010000002.1, forward strand.
GCCCCGACTCGAGGTCACCGACGGATCGACCGCCGGCTCGGCTCCCGCGCGACTGCCTCGCGAGGTGTTCACGGCCGTCCGTGCCGCCGACGGTGCCGTGCTGGTGCAGGTGCCACGACGTGGCTATCGCGAGTCTCTCTCCTGCCAGAGTTGTCGGCACCCGGCCCGGTGCCAGGCCTGTCAGGGCCCCTTGGTCCAGACCTCGGCATCGGCGCCCATCGTGTGCCGGTGGTGTGCGACGGCAGTCCCGAGCTGGACGTGCGCCCACTGTGACGGCACGACGCTCCGGGCCCCGGTGGTGGGGCAGCTGCGCACTGCGGAGGAGTTCGGCCAGGCATTCCCCGAGCTCTCCGTCATTACGTCTGGCGGCGACACGATCCTCGATGAGATCCAACCCGGGCGGTCACTCGTGCTGGCGACGCCGGGCGCCGAGCCCCATGTCGCCGGGGGCTACGACGTCGTCGTGCTCCTCGACACCTGGCTCATGACAGGACGTGATGACGTGCGCGTCGAGGAGGAGGCGCACCGTCGGTGGTTCAACGCCCTGGCACTCGCCGGGCCCGGAGCACAGGCGATCGCCGTCGGCGACGCTGCGATGTTGCAGGCGCTCGTACGCGCCGATCCCGCCGGATTTGCCGCCCGCGAGCTCGCCAGCCGTGCGGAGACGCACCTGCCCCCGACGGCACGGCTTGCGACGGTCGACGCCGCCGATGACGTCCTCGATCAGCTCGCCGCTCGTTCGTGGACGCCGCACACCGAGGTGCTCGGACCGGTGCCGGTCGATCCGCGCGACGAGTCCGCCGGGTTGCGGCTGATCCTGCGATCGCCGCGACGCGAGGGAGCGCAGCTGGCGGCGGAGCTCAAGGCCGCGGCGGCTGAGCGGAGTGCCGCAAAGCTTCCCGCGATGCGCATCCGGGTCGACCCGCAGTCGCTCTGACCCTCGGTGAGCGGTGGATTCTCCACCAAATGGACGTGAGCGGCGCGGGTGCCACCGTGAGGCGCCATGAAGTCGCTTTCGCGGTGGCGTACGCACCGCTCACCGCCGGGAGGTCGGCGCCTAGACTCTGCGGCGTGAGAGTTGTCTTCGCCGGTACGCCGGATGCCGCCGTGCCGAGCCTCGAGGCCCTCGTCGCGAGCCGTCACGACGTCGCCGCCGTGATCACCCGACCCGATGCACCGGCGGGCCGCGGACGTACGCTCACGCCGTCCCCCGTGGCGGTGGCCGCCGAGGCGCACGGCATCGAGGTGCTCAAGCCGGCGAAGCCGTCAGACCCCGAGTTCATGGCGAGGCTCCGCGAGATCGACCCGCAGGTCGTGACGATCGTCGCGTACGGCGCGCTGATCCGCCGCGAGGCGCTCGACATCCCCGAGTTCGGCTGGGTCAACCTGCACTTCTCGGTCCTCCCGGCCTGGCGCGGCGCCGCCCCCGTGCAGCGCGCCATCATGGCCGGCGACGAGGTGACCGGCGCAACGGTGTTCAGCCTGGTCGAGGAGCTCGACGCCGGACCCACGCTCGGCACGATCACCGAGCTGATTCGCGACGACGACACCGCCGAGACGCTGCTGGAGCGACTTGCCGACTGGGGGAGCAAGCTGCTCGTCGACGTCATCGACCACATCGAGGACGGTGACATCTCGGCGATCCCACAGCCCGACGACAACGTCTCCTACGCTCACAAGCTGACGACCGACGACGCGCGCATCGACTGGAACCGTCCCGCGTTCGCGATCAACCGCCACATACGTGGGTGCACGCCGGCACCGGGCGCGTGGACGACGCTGGGGGATCAGCGCGTCAAGATCGGACCGCCCAGGATCGCCGCCGAGAGCACCCTCGACGCAGGCAGGATCCACGTGTCCAAGAAGGAGATCCGCGTCGGCACCGCGACCACCGACCTGGTGCTCGGCGACGTGCAGGCGGTCGGCAAGAAGTCGATGGCGGCGGCCGACTGGGCTCGTGGCACCACGTTCGACGACGATCCGGCCTTTGCATGACCGATCCGGTACGGATGGTCGCGTTCCACGTGCTGCGAGCCGTGGCGGAGCGCGACTCCTACGTCAACCTCGTGCTGCCCGGCATGCTCAAGGAACACTCGATCGAAGGACGTGACGCGGCGTTCGCCACCGAGCTGGTGCACGGCACCGTACGCCGCCAGGGCACGTACGACGCGATCATCGGGTCGGTGGCGAGCAAGGGACTCGCCGGAATCGACCCCCCAGTGCTGGACGCTCTCCGTCTCGGAACGCACCAGCTGCTGAGCATGCGGGTGCCGCCGCACGCCGCCGTCTCGACCACGGTCGACGTCGTCCGCCGCGAGATCGGCCACAAGCCGGTGCACTTCGCGAACGCCCTGCTGCGCAAGATCGGCCAGAAGGACCTCGCCGAGTGGCTCGACACCGTCACCGAGGGTCTCGACGGTGACGAGGAACGCGCGATCCGTACCTCACACCCGGTGTGGATCGTGCAGGCGCTGACGGCCGCGTTGGGCGGACACGCCACGCAGATCGACAAGCTCCTCGCAGCCGACAACGCCTCGCCGCGCGTGACCCTGGTGGCCCGCCCGGGGCTCTGCAGTCCCGATGACCTGCCGGGTACGCCGGGCGAGCTCTCGCCGTACGCCCGCATCCTCGACGGCGGTGCACCCGGCGACGTGCCGCAGGTCCGCGATGGCCGAGCCGGCGTGCAGGACGAGGGGTCACAGGTCGTCGCGATCACCGTCGCCGAGGCGAAGGTCGACGGCAATGACACGCAGTGGCTCGACCTGTGCGCCGGGCCCGGTGGCAAGGCCGCCCTCCTCGGCGCACTCGCCGGCCAGCGCGGTGCGTCACTGGTCGCCAACGAGGTGCTCGAACACCGCGCCGAGCTCGTACGACAAGGTGTGCACCTGCTCGACAACGTCGAGGTCACGACCTACGACGGGCGTCACGGGCCGTGGCAGTCCGCATCGTTCGATCGGGTGCTGGTCGATGCCCCGTGCACCGGACTCGGTGCTCTTCGGCGGCGTCCCGAGTCACGCTGGCGCCGCCAGCCTGCCGACCTCGAGGCCCTCGTACCGCTGCAGAACGCGCTGCTGACCCGGGCGCTCGAGCTCGTACGTCCCGGAGGAGTCGTCGTGTACGCGACCTGTTCACCGCACCTGGCCGAGACGACGGGTGTCGTCGATGCGGTGACCGCAGGACGCGGCGACGTCGACGTGGAGTCCACCCAACAGCTGTGGCCCCACATCGACGGCACCGATGCGATGTTCTTCGCGGTCCTACGCCGGCACTGACACCTGAGCCGTCGCCCGCCGCGGCGCCCGCATCACGACCATCGCGATCGTGAACGCGACGATCGCGAAGACCATCGACGTCAGGAACGCCGCCTCGGCTCCCGGCACGACCTGGCCGGGCACGGCACCAGATGCGTAGATCGAGACGATCACGGCCAGGCCTATTGCTCCGCCGAGCTGTTGCATCGTCTGCAGGAGACCCGAGGCCGCGCCGGCGTGTTCCGGCTCCACGTCGGCCAGGATCGCGACCGTGGTCGGCATGAACGCCAGTCCGGCCGCGGCGCCGCTGAGGAGCATCGGGCCGAGGATCGCGGTGACGTAGTCGCTACTCGTGCTGATCTGGCTGAGCCACAGGAAGCTGACCGCCATGCCGACCGTGCCGACCGCGATGAGGCGTTGCGGTCCGAACCGCTCCACCAGGCGGGCCGAGACCCGCGACACGGCGAAGATCGCGAGCGTCAGCGGCAGGAACGCGAAGCCGGACGTGAGCGGTCCGAATCCCAGGACGCGCTGGTCGTACTGCACGAGCAGGAAGAACATCGGGAACTGCGACCCGACGAGCAACGACATCACCACGAGGGCGCCCGCGCGACGGCGGTTGTGCAGCAGCCCGAGACGGAGCAGTGGGTGTGGTGCGACGCGCTCGGTGCGAATGAATAGTGCGAGCAGTGCAGCGGCCAGGACGAACCCGCCGATCGTGCCGATCGAGTCCCACCCGTGGTCGGGCGCGTTGATGAACGCGTACGCGAGGGCGACCGAGCCGAGCGTCGCCGTGGCAGCACCGACGACGTCGAAGCGACCGGGACGACGATCGGTCTCCACGACGTAGCGGCGAGCGAAGGCCAGCACCGCGATGCCGATCGGCACGTTGATGACGAGGGTCCACCGCCAGGACCCGAGGTCCGTGAGCACGCCGCCAAGGATCAGCCCGAGTGATCCACCTGCCGAGGACACCGCGGTGAACAGCGCCAAGGCGCGGTTGCGTGAGGCGGTGTCCGGGGTCGAGGTCGTGAGAAGTGCCAGCACACTGGGTGCTGCGATGGCGGCTCCCACGCCCTGGAGCACCCTGGCGACCACGAGGAGGTCGGGGTTGGGGGCGAGCCCGCCGGCGAGGGAGGCGACGGTGAAGAGCCCCAGACCGAGCTCGAACACCCGCAGGCGTCCGAAGACGTCGCCGAGCCGGCCGCCGAGGAGCAGGAGGCCGCCGAAGGCGAGCGTGTAGCCGTTGAGCACCCATGAGAGACCTGCAGGGGAGAAGTCGAGATCGGTCTGGATGCGGGGGAGTGCGACGTTCACGACCGTGACGTCGAGCACCAGCATGAGCTGGGCGACGAGGACGATCGCCACGCCGTACGAGGTGCGTCGGTTGGTGTCCGGCGGCGACGTGAGGGTGGACATGGTCGGTTCCCTTCCAGGAATGCGGTGGTGGAGTAGACTTAACGGAGAAGGACTCCGGTTCTCGAAATGACTATACGGAGACTATCTCCGGTTAACAAGGGAGGTGTAGTTGTGGCGTCCGTCACCACAGACACCGACGTCGCCGACGACGACATCAGGCCGATGCGCGCCGACGCCCGGCGCAACTACGACAAGCTCATCGCCGCCGCGCGTGAGGTGTTCACCGAGCGTGGCTCCGAGGGGTCTCTCGATGAGATCGCCAAGAGGGCCGGGGTCGGTCCGGGCACGCTCTACCGGCACTTCCCGACGCGCGACGACCTCCTCGACGCGTTGATGCGCGACTGGACCGAGCGGGTCGTGGCCGACGCCGAGGCCGCCGTCAGTGCCGACATCTCGCCCCGCAAGACCCTCGAGCAGTGGTTCACCGCCTACATCGGTCACGTGACGCTCCACCGTGGTGCAGCGGTCAAGCTCAGTGCGGCGATGGATGACGAGAGCTCACCGATGTACCGCAAGTGCCAGACGCTCATCAGTGCCAACGAGCATGTGCTCGACGACCTCGCCGGATCGGGAGCGCTTCGCTCGGGTGTCGAGGCGCGTCAGGTGATGCGCCTCATCAGTGGAGTTGCGACGTTCGCCGACTCGACCGGCATCGGCGAGGACGAGGTGACGCCGATGCTCGACATCGTCATCGACGGCATCCTCAAGTAGCCCCGACCCGCCCACTAGGCTTCCAGCCATGGGCATCCAGATCGCGCCGAGCATGTTGTCGGCTGACTTCGCCAACCTCGAGGCCGAAGCCACTCGCATCCCCGGCGCCGACTGGCTCCACATGGACGTCATGGACAACCACTTCGTGCCCAACCTCACGCTCGGCGCCCCCGTCATCGAGGCGCTCTCGAAGGTTGCCGCCCAGCCGATCGATGCCCACCTCATGATCGACGACCCCGACCGTTGGGCGCCGCAGTTCGCCGAGGCCGGCGCCAAGAGCATCACGTTCCACGTCGAGGCGGCCCGAGATCCGTTGACGCTGGCCCGCAACATCCGCGCTCAGGGTGCGAGGGCGTCGATGGCGATCAAGCCCGACACGGCACTGGAGCCGTACGCCGGACTGCTGCCCGAGGTCGACATGATCCTCATCATGACGGTCGAGCCTGGCTTTGGCGGCCAGTCGTTCATGGACTCGTGCCTGCCCAAGGTGGCGCAGGCTCGCGAGCTGATCGACCAGCACGGTGGTGACATCTGGCTCCAGGTCGACGGGGGGGTTTCGCTCGAGACGATCGAGCGGTGCGCCGAGGCCGGCGCCGACATGTTCGTCGCCGGTTCTGCGGTGTTCGGCGCCGACGATCCCGACGCCATGGTCGCCTCGCTGCGCTCACATGCCGAACGTCACACTCAGTCACCCGCATGAGCCGCTAGACTTTTGCCACGAGCAACCAGTATTGAACGCTCGCGTGCTCCGGGGTCGGTGTAATTCCGAACCGGCGGTTATAGTCCGCGACCCGCGGCCACACTTCGGTGGGGCAACGGTTGAGCCGGTGAAATTCCGGCACCGACGGTGAAAGTCCGGATGAGAGGCGCACGAGGTCACGGCACCGCTGTGGCCGCTTGGTGGCGTAGGCCGCCGGGCAACCCCGGGACGCGTGGGTCACTCACCACCCGGAGGACAGATGGCCAGCGAGATCGAGATCAGCGCAATGCGTCGTGCTCTCGACGCCGCACGAGGGGTCGCCCGTACGCTGCCCAACCCGCGCGTCGGATGCGTGCTGCTCAGCCCTGACGGCAAGGAGCTCGCCATCGGCGTGCATCGCGGCGTCGGCACCCCGCACGCCGAGGTGGATGCGCTGACCCAGGCCGGCGAAGCCGCACGTGGCGCGACCGCCGTCGTGACCCTCGAGCCGTGCAACCACACCGGCAACACGGGACCCTGCACCCAGGCGCTGATCGACGCCGGCGTCGCCCGCGTCGTGTTCGCGCAGATCGATCCCAACCGCACGGCTGCCGGCGGCACCAAGACGCTCAAGGCCGCCGGCATCGAGGTCGAGCAGGGCCCGCTCGCCGAGGAGGCCACCGACCTCAACGTCGAGTGGACGTTCGCGATGACCGCGGGTCGCCCGTTCGTCACGTGGAAGTACGCCGCGACGCTCGACGGGCTCAGCGCCGCACCCGACGGCACCAGCAAATGGATCACCAGCGAGGAGGCGCGCCGCGACGTACAGGTGTTCCGTGCCGAGGCTGACGCGATCGTCGCAGGCACGGGCGCCGTGATTGCCGACGATCCGCGCCTGACGGTGCGCGACGAGAAGGATCTTCCGCTGCCGTTCGAGCGACAGCCCCTGCGTGTCGTGGTCGGCGAGACCAAGATCCCCAACTACTACCGCGTCTTCGACCGGGTGGCACCGACGCTGTTGATCCAGTCACGCGACCCCGAGGTCGTGCTCAAGAAGCTCGTCGACAACGACATCCGGCACATCTGGCTCGAAGGCGGACCGCGGCTGGCCGGAGCGTTCTGGAACGCCGGCGTGATCGACCGGATCATCGGCTACATCGCCCCGGCGATGCTCGGCTCCGGCCGTGCCGCACTCGAGGGCGAGGCGACCACGCTCGCCGACCTGCGGCCCATCACGATCGACGACCTGACGATGGTCGGCCCAGACATCCGGATGATCGGCACTCCGGGGCGCATGCAGCGAGAGGACTTCGACTGATGTTCACCGGACTCGTGGAGGAGAAGGGCACCGTGACGGCCGTCGAGGAGCTCGGCGACTCCGTACGCATCACGATTCGTGGCCCCGTCGTCACCTCCGACGCCAGGCACGGCGACTCGATCGCGATCAACGGCTGCTGCCTGACCGTGATGGCCCAGGACGCCGACACGTTCAGCGCCGACGTCATGAAGGAGTCGCTCGACAAGACGTCACTCGGCGATCTGGTGGTCGGCGACGAGGTCAACCTCGAGCGCGCGACGCAGGCAGGCGCACGTCTGGGCGGTCACATCGTTCAGGGCCACGTCGATGGCACCGGCACGATCCTCGACCGCACGCCCAGCGAACACTGGGAGGTCGTACGCATTGCGCTGCCGGCGGAGCTGGCCAAGTACCTCGTCGACAAGGGATCCGTCACGGTCGACGGCACCTCACTGACGGTGGTCGAGGTCGTCGATCGCCAAGAATCAGACACCAGTGAGCCGTGGTTCTCGGTGTCGCTCATCCCGACGACCCTTGCCGACACGACGCTCGGCACCAAGGCACCCGGCGACCGGGTCAATCTCGAGGTCGACATCCTCGCCAAGTACGTCGAGCGCCTGCTGGGTGCTCGTGCAGAAGGAGCATCATCATGACCGAACACGCGAACGTACGGCTCGACAGCATCGAGCGGGCCATCGCCGACATCCGCGACGGCAAGGCGATCATCGTCGTCGACGACGAGGGACGCGAGAACGAGGGCGACATCATCTTCGCCGCGAGCAAGGCGACGCCCGAGCTCATGGCGTTCCTGGTGCGCTACTCCAGCGGCCTGGTCTGCGCACCGACGACCGGCGAGATCCTCGACCGGCTCTCGATCCCGCTGATGACCCCGCACAACCGCGAGATGATGCGCACGGCCTACACGATCTCGATCGACGCCCGTGACGGCATCACGACCGGCATCTCCGCGGCAGACCGCGCCCGTACGTGCCGTGTGCTCGCCGACTCGGCGACCGAGCCGTTCGAGCTCAACCAGCCGGGCCACATCCTGCCGCTGCGCGCCAAGGACGGGGGAGTGCTCGAACGGGCCGGCCACACCGAGGCCGCCGTCGACTTCACCCGCCTCGCGGGCCTGACGCCTGCTGGAGTCATCGGTGAGGTGCTGCACGACGACGGCACACTGATGCGCGCCCCGGCGCTGCGTGAGTTCGCCGACGAGCACGGCCTCGCACTCGTGTCGATCGAGGACCTCCAGGTCTTCCGTCGCCTTCACGACACGCAGGTGTCCCGGCTGGCCACGACGCGCCTGCCGACCGAGTTCGGCGAGTTCACGGCGCACGGTTATCGCGACCAGATCGACGGCGCCGAGCACATCGCTCTGGTGTTCGGCGATCCCGGCACCCAGGATGTCCTCACCCGCATCCACTCCGAGTGCCTCACCGGCGATGTGTTCGGCTCGCGCCGTTGTGACTGCGGACCCCAGCTCGAGCTGTCCATGACCGAGGTCACGGCTGCCGGAGCCGGCGTCGTCGTCTACCTGCGTGGTCATGAGGGACGCGGCATCGGACTGCTCCACAAGCTCCAGGCATATGCGCTGCAGGACGCCGGGCGCGACACGGTTGACGCCAACCTCGACCTCGGCTTCGGCGAGGACGAGCGCGACTACGCCGCGGGTGCGCAGATCCTGCGTGATCTCGGGGTCACCTCCGTACGACTGCTGACCAACAACCCCGACAAGACGACGGCGCTCGAGGCCTACGGAGTCAAGGTCACCGAGAGGCTGCCCCTCGTCGTGGCGCCGACCGAGGACAGCCTGCGCTACCTGCAGACCAAGGCCGAGCGCATGGGCCACGACCTTCCCGGACTCGGAGACGTGAAATGAGCGGCGCTGGAGCACCCGACCTCAGCGTCGACGCGACCGGTGCCAAGGTCGCGGTCATCGCGTCGAGCTGGCACACCGAGGTGATGGACGGGCTGATCGCCGGAGCTCAGCGCGCACTTGCCGACTCCAACGTCACCGACGTGACGCTGGTACGCGCTGCCGGCTCGTTCGAGCTGCCGTTGCTTGCACAGGCGTACGCCCGCGAGGGCTTCGACGCCGTCATCGCCCTGGGCGTGATCATCCGCGGCGGCACCCCGCACTTCGACTACGTGTGCGCCGCCGCGACTGACGGGCTCAACCGTGTGGCACTCGACACCGGCGTGCCGATCGGGTTCGGACTGCTGACGACCGACGACGAGGCGCAGGCTCTCGACCGGGCTGGTCTGGCTGACAGCCGCGAGGACAAAGGGCGCGAGGCCACCGAGGCCGCGCTGTCCACCTGGAACGTGCTGCGCACTCTCAAAGACCCACGCGGATAGACTTCGGGGCGATGAAGACCTTCGAAGATCTCTTTGCTGAGCTGACCGGCAAGGCAGCCAGCCGCCCTGAGGGCTCGCGCACCGTCGCCGAGCTCGATGCCGGCGTGCACGAGATCGGCAAGAAGCTCGTCGAGGAAGCCGCTGAGTCGTGGATGGCTGCCGAGCACGAAGGTGCCGAGCGCACGGCCGAGGAGCTCAGCCAGCTGCTCTATCACGCCCAGGTCATGATGATCGCCTCCGGAATCACCCTCGACGACGTCTACGCGCATCTGTGACGGTTGCCCGCCTCGCGGTCAGCCGTGCCTTCGTCCGTCACAGCTCCCCTGAGAAGAGAACCTGATGCTCAAGATCGCCGTACCCAACAAGGGCGCGCTCGCCGAGTCCGCCAGCCAGATGCTGGCCGAGGCCGGCTACCACCAGCGTCGCAATGCCAAGGACCTCGTCACCCTCGACCCCGACAACGACGTCGAGTTCTTCTACCTCCGCCCGCGTGACATCGCGATCTACGTGGGGGAGGGCACGCTCGACGTCGGCATCACCGGTCGTGACCTGCTGCTCGACTCCGGCGCGCACGCCACCGAGGACGTCGCCCTCGGCTTCGGCGCCTCGACGTTCCGCTTCGCCGCGCCGATCGGCTCGATGAGCACGGTCCAGGATCTCGCCGGTTCGCGGATCGCCACGTCGTACCCGGGCATCGTTGGCTCCTACCTCGCCGGCCACGGCATCGAGGCCGAGGTCGTACGCCTCGATGGTGCCGTCGAGTCGTCCGTACGCCTTGGTGTCGCTGACGCGATCGCCGATGTCGTCGAGACCGGCAGCACCCTGCGCCAGGCCGACCTCGAGGTGTTCGGCGAGCCGATCCTGTCGTCCGAGGCCGTGCTGATCACGCGTCAGGACACCCCCAACCCCGCGGGATTCGACGTCTTCAAGCGGCGGCTCGACGGCGTCATCGTCGCCCGGACCTACGTGATGATGGACTACGACATCCGGGTCGAACAGGTCGAGCGCGCCGTCGAGCTGACGCCCGGCATCGAGTCGCCGACCGTCTCACCCCTTCATCGCGAGGGGTGGGTCGCCGTGCGCTCGATGGTGCCCCGCGACGCCGCCCAGCGAGTCATGGACGGGCTGTACGAGCTCGGCGCCCGCGGCATCCTCGTCACGGACATCCTGGCGTGCCGGATCTGAGGACGTTCCGCCCCGGCGGGTCGCGGATCGTCGCGTACGCGGTGGCGGCCATCATGATCGTCCTCACGGCGGTCATCGGGGTCGCGTTGCCGTCGTACGTCGAGTTCACGGCGTTCGAGCTCGCGACGCTGGCGGCCATCCTCGTCGCGGTGCTGGCGCTCCTGCACGCAGTCGGTCGCAGCTTCGTACGAGCCGGCGAGGACGAGATCACGATCCGCAACGGCTACCGCACGCACACCGTGCCATGGTCCGACGTCGTCGGATTCGCGATGAATGAGGGTGCACCGTGGCCGACCATGGTCCACGGAGACGACGAGCGGATCATCCTGTTCGCCATCCAGCGTTCGGACGGCCCCTACGCCAAGGATGCGATGGCCTACCTGCGTGGACGTTTGGCATGACGCACGATCGCGACCTGGCCGAGCCGCAGTTCCCCGACGACGACGGCCTGACCGATCCGCTGCTCGCATCCGTCCTCGGTGACGACACCGCCGTGCTGCAGGCGCTGGGGGAGTCACGGGTCTTCGTGCCGATCATCCCGCTGTTGGGGGAGGTTCCTGCCGACGGCGACAAGAACGCCGACATGGCGGCGGTGCTGATGACCGGTGCGGATGGCCGCAGGGCTCTCCTTGCTTTCACGAGTGTCCAGACGATGGCGGCCTGGGACCCGCAGGCCAGGCCTGTGCCCGTGCTCGGGCGTGATGCGGCGCGCGCAACGCTGGCCGAGGACGCGGCTGCGCTGCTCCTCGACCTCGGCAGCCCGTCGTTCTCGGTCGTCGAGACCGCCGACGTCGAGCACCTCGCCGCGGGCCACGTGATGGTCCGTACGGCCGCCGGCACCGCCTGGGTCGTCGGCTAACCCCGCTTCGCAGTCCAACGCCTTCGGCGTGTGACGCTCACGCTTCGCCAGCGCGGGTGAGCGCTCCTTCGTCGGCTAACCCGTCTGGATCGAGCGGACCGCGGCGAGCGGTACCGAGATGTGCACGCCGCCGTCGCGGCGCTCGATCCGTGCCATGAAGCCCGCGTTGCCCACCGCGCGGAGCAGGGTGTCGTTGGACTCGGCGGTGATGAGGGTGAGCCGACCGGCGCCTGCGGTCTTGGCATGACTCGCAGCCTGCCTGACGAGGAGCGGCTCCAGACCGGCGTCCTGATGCGTGTCCTGGATCAGCAGGCGAAACGTCCAGATGTCGCCGAGGTCCTCGAGCAGTCCGTGTCCGACGATGTCGTGCGCCTGCTGGACGACCAGGGCCATGCCGTGGTCGGGTGCCACGAGACGCCGCGTCATCCGTGCGGTCATGGGGAGCTGCAGCGGCACCTGGTAGCGATCGAACAGTGTCGCGTCGCTGCAGCGCTGGTGCAGGGCCGCGACTGCCTCGGCGTCCTCGAGCGACGCCTGACGTACGAGAGGCACCGCCGAGCCGGGCAGGGCGGTCACGCGAGCCGTGGGACTGACGACTTCACGGGTGAGTGCGAGGAACGCCTGCGCTCGCTCCTTCTCGACGGGGGTGAACGGCCCGGCGCGGCTGATGCTCACCGCGGCACCGTTGCGCCGGTTGAGCTCGAGCACGTCGTGTCCCGCGTAGTCGGCGACATCCGGCGGTTCCGTCTCGAGCAGCTCCGCCAGCACGTCGGCGACGTCTCTGCCGTGCTCCAGCACTTCGCGCACGCCGTGGAGATATCGCGTGGCCGAGTCCACCGTCGCCCCCTGGTCGACGCGGGTCACGGACACCTGTGCCCCGCCGGCGCGCTCGAAGAGCTGCGCGATGTCGAGGTCGTCCCATCCGTCGGGTGCACTGACCACGAACACGTCGGTGACGCGCTCGCCCGTGGCGAACACCTGCATGCCCAGGATGTTGACACCAGCGTCGCCACAGGCGAGCGCAGTCTCGGCCAGGATCCCCGGCCTGTCGATGAAGGTCGTCCGTACGCGCCACAACATGGGTCCAGAGTGACGTCTGTGCCTTTCAGGACGGCGTCGGTCATGTTTCGTCGATGCAAACAGTCCAGCACCGCGGATTAGGTGTCGAAACGCATCCGCTGATATCCTTGTGGGCGAAGTGGAGGTCCACCTCCCACCTGCTTGGTCATCAGACCTTGGGGTTACGCCAGACAGAAGCACTCGGGTCTCCGGACCTGGATCCACTTGACTGGCCGACGGCGTTTCCGACTGCTGGAATACGCCACAGGTGGCTTCCGTTTCAGACGGGGGCCATTTTTTGATGGCCTCCCACACGATCTCAGGAGGATCCATCACCACAGAGCTGCGCGTCAACGACCGAATCCGCGTTCCAGAAGTTCGCCTCGTCGGTCCTGGCGGTGAACAGGTGGGCATCGTCCGTATCGAAGATGCCCTGCGACTGGCTGCTGAAGCCGATCTCGATCTCGTTGAGGTTGCTCCGACAGCTCGTCCTCCCGTTTGCCGGCTCATGGACTACGGCAAGTTCAAGTACGAGACGGCACAGAAAGAGCGAGAGTCCCGCCGCAACCAGACGCACACCATCATCAAAGAGATGAAGCTGCGTCCCAAGATCGATCAGCACGACTACGACACCAAGAAGGGTCACGTCGTCCGATTCCTCAAGGCCGGCGACAAGGTCAAGATCACCATCATGTTCCGCGGTCGCGAGCAGCACCGTCCCGAGCTGGGCTACCGGCTCCTGCAGCGGCTCGCCGGCGACGTCGAGGACCTCGGCTTCATCGAGTCCAACGCCCGCCAGGACGGACGCAACATGACGATGGTGCTCGGCCCGCACAAGAAGAAGTCCGAAGCCCAGGCAGAGGTCAAGGCCGAGAAGGTCAAGTCGATGGGCGAGAAGGCAGCCGAGAAGGAGGCCGACGAGGCCGCCGACAAGGCACACCGCGAAGCCGCCAAGAAGGTTGCAACACCCAAGAAGCCACGTCGTCGTTCCGAGAACCTCGACCCAGACATGGAGGCATAAATGCCGAAGTTCAAGCCCCACTCGGGGATGAAGAAGCGCGTCAAGGTGACGGGCAGCGGAAAGCTCCGTCGTGAGCAGACCAACCGTCGTCACCTGCTCGAGGTCAAGTCCTCCTCGCGCAAGCGTCGTCTCGAAGGTACTGCCGACGTCAGCAAGAACGATGTCCCGCGCGTGAAGAAGATGCTCGGTCTCTGACCGCGCCCCCGACATACCGAAAACCCTGAAGGAGAACTGAGATGGCACGCGTCAAGCGCTCTGTCAACGCACAGAAGAAGCGCCGCCAGACACTGGAGCGCGCTGCGGGCTACCGCGGTCAGCGTTCGCGGCTCTACCGCAAGGCCAAGGAGCAGGTCACCCACTCGCTGGTCTACAACTACCGTGACCGCAAGGCCAAGAAGGGCGACTTCCGTCGGCTGTGGATCCAGCGCATCAACGCTGCCGTCCGCGCCGAGGGCCTGACCTACAACCGCTTCATCCAGGGCATCAAGGCAGCTGGTGTCGAGGTCGATCGCAAGATCCTCGCCGACATGGCTGTCAACGATCCCGCGTCGTTCTCGACGCTGGTGCAGCTGGCCAAGGACAACATCCCGGCCGACGTCAACGCACCCAAGGACGGCGCCGCGGCCTGACCGCGGTTCCCTTCACGTGGTGGCGAGTCTGCCCGGTGAGCTCACCGTCCGCTCCGGACGTGTGAAGCACGCCAGGCGGCTCGCCACTCGTGCGTTCCGCGAGGACAACCGCGAGTTCCTCGCCGAAGGACCCCAGGCCGTACGGGAGGCGCTCGATGTCGAGGGCGCCACGCTCGAGGTGTTCGCCACGGCGGCCGCCACCGAGCAGCACCCGGACCTGCGGTCTGCGGCCGAGTCGGCCGCGATCACCTGGTACGTCGTGACCGACGTCGTCGTCGAGGCGATCGCCGACACGGTGCAGCCGCAAGGTGTCGTGGCCCGTTGCGCCATGATCGACCGCTCGCTCGACGTGCTCATGGCGTCCACGCCGTCGTTTGTCGTCGTGTGCGCCGACATCCGCGACCCGGGCAATGCCGGGGCCGTCATACGCGCGGCCGACGCCGCCGGTGCAGATGGCGTGATATTCGCCGGAGACAGCGTCGATCCCTACAACCCCAAGTCCGTGCGGGCGACGGTCGGCAGCCTCTTCCACCTGCCGATCGTGATCGACAAGGACCTCCACGGCGTCCTTCGACGGCTCCAGGGAGCCGGCCTGCAGGTGCTCGCCGCAGACGGCGGGGGATCCGTCGGCCTGTACGACACCGGGCTCGACCTCACGGCACCGACGGCGTGGCTGATGGGCAACGAGGCGTGGGGGCTGCCCGCCGAGATCCAGGCCGCGGCAGACCGGGTCGTGTCGGTGCCGATCTACGGCAAGGCCGAGAGCCTCAACCTCGCCACCGCGGCTGCCGTGTGCCTGTATGCCACGGCCCAGGCGCGCAGCTGACCGCTCGACATGGGGCGTCAGGTCGTGCCGAGTAGTTCTTAGGGACTAGATTCACCCTTCATGGACCTCGACGACTTCCCGGACGGCATCATCATCGCCGGCCCCGACGGGTCGGTCGAATACGTCAACGAGCGCATTCGGCACATGGCCCGCGCCGAGGGCGACGAGATGATCGGCATGCACCTGCGCGAAGCCGTGCCGTTCGACGACCTCAACGGCAACCCGTGGTACGACTCGACGCGCCCGTACGACGGCATTGCCACCCGCACGCGCATCTCCGAGCAGGCCTGGTGGTCTCCCAAGGGCAGCGAATACCTCATCACGGCATCGCTGGTCCGCGACAGGCCGGGGGGACCCGTGCGGCAGGTCGTCGTGAGCATCCGCAACGCCCGCGTGCGCAACCAGCGGGACCGTGAACGCTCCGACCTGGTCGCCACGGTCGCGCACGAGCTGCGCTCGCCGTTGACCGGCATCAAAGGCTTCACCTCGACGCTGCTCACGAAGTGGGACAAGTTCTCCGAGGAGCAGCGCCAGTTCATGCTCGAGACGGTCGATGCTGACGCCGACCGCCTCAGCCGCCTGATCACCGAGCTGCTCGACGCTGCGCGCATCGATGCCGGTCGCCTTACGCTCAAGCGTGGGCCCGTCAAGCTCGACGAGGTCGTGCGCCACGTTCTTCGCAACGTCTCAGGCGGTGCGACACCTCCGTTCGAGGTGAGCATCGGCGACAACCTCGACCTGATCTGGGGTGACAGCGACCGCATCGCCCAGGTCGTCACCAATCTCATCGAGAACGCTTTGCGCCACGGCTTCGGTCTCAAGCAGGTCCTGGTGCAGAACCACACGGTCGGCGGCCAGGATGGCGTCATCCTGTACGTGCTCGACAACGGTCCGGGCATCCCCGAGGAGATGCGCCAGCGCGTGTTCAGCCGCTTCTGGCGAGCGGGCCCGGGAGCCGGCAGCGGACTCGGCATGTACATCGTGCGCGGCATCGTGCTCGAGCACGGGGGGCAGGTCGAGATCACCGACGCCGAGGGTGGGGGCGCGAGCATCAGCACGTGGTACCCGATCAACGAGCCCGAGGGCATGACCGACTGACCCGCAGCACGTCGCGCCCGATAAAGTCGACTGCACCACCCACTGCTGAAAGGTCGGCATGTCCGCGCCCAACTCCGAGTACGACCCCGTCGAGGTGACCCCGTTGCGGGCCGACGAGGTCACCCGTATGCGCGACGAGGCCCTGGCCGCGATCGCCGGCGCCGACACGATCGAGGCCATCAAGCAGGTACGCATCGATCACGCGGGTGACCGCTCCCCGTTGGCGCTCGCCAACCGCGAGATCGGCGCCCTCCAGCCGCAGGCTCGCAAGGAGGCCGGTCAACGGGTCGGTGAGGCACGCGGAGCGATCAGCCAGGCTCTCGCCGCCAAGACGGCGGAGCTCGAGACGGCTGCCGAGGAGCTGGCGCTCGTCACCGAGGCGGTCGACGTGACGCTGCCGGTCGACGTACGACCCACGGGCGCTCGTCACCCGATCACCACGATCCAGGAGCACGTCGCCGACATCTTCGTCGCGATGGGCTGGGAGGTCGCCGAGGGACCCGAGGTCGAGGCCGAGTGGCTCAACTTCGACGCACTCAACCTCGGCCCCGACCATCCGGCGCGCACGATGCAGGACACGTTCTGGGTCGAGCCGGAGTCGGCGGCGATGGTGCTGCGTACGCACACGTCACCCGTGCAGGCTCGCACCATGCTGACGCGCAAGCCGCCGATCTACATCGTGTGTCCCGGTCGGGTGTTCCGCACCGACGAGCTCGATGCCACGCACTCACCGGTGTTCCACCAGGTCGAAGGTCTCGCGATCGACGAGGGACTGTCGATGGCGCACCTCAAGGGGACGCTCGACCACCTGGCCCGGGCGATCTACGGCGACGGCATGACGACGCGGTTCCGCCCCTCCTACTTCCCGTTCACCGAGCCGAGCGCCGAGATGGACCTGCTCTGCTACGTCTGCCACAACGAGCCGGAGGCCGTCGCGTCCTGCCGCACCTGCAAGGGCGAGGGCTGGGTCGAGTGGGGCGGATGCGGGGTCGTCAACCCGCGCGTCCTGATCGCCTGCGGCGTCGACCCCGAGCGCTACTCCGGCTTCGCCTTCGGCATCGGCCTGGACCGTACGATCACTTCTCGCTACGACATCGCCGACCTGCGCGATGTCTTCGACGGCGACATCCGCTTCACCGAGCCATTCGGAGTCGAGCTGTGAGCGAGCGCCAGCGAGTGAACCATGGGGGACTGCTCGCAGCCCTCCCGTACCGTGACCCTTCTTCTGAAACGGGAGGGTTGTGAGCATGCGCGTTCCCGTCTCCTGGCTGCGTGAGATCGTGGCCGTGCCCGCCGACGTCACCACCGAGCAGCTGGCCGCGCGCCTCACGGCGTTCGACCTCAAGCTCGAGGAGATCATCGGCGACTCCGTGGTCGGCCCGCTCGTGGTCGGCCGCGTGCTCTCCCTCGAGAAGGAGGAGCAGAAGAACGGCAAAACGATCAACTGGTGTCGCGTCGACGTGGGGCCCGACCACAACGACGAGGACGGCGGTCGCGGCATCGTCTGTGGCGCCCACAACTTCGTCGAGGGTGACCTCGTGATCGTGTCCCTTCCCGGTGCCGTGCTGCCGGGTGGTTTCGCGATCGCCGCGCGCAAGACCTACGGCCACGTGTCCGACGGCATGATCTGCTCCAGCGCAGAGCTCGGCCTCGCCGGTGACGCCAGCGGCATCATCGTCGTCGAACCCGGCACCGCCGAGGTCGGCGACGACGCGATCGAGCTGCTCGGCCTCGGTGCCGAGGTGCTCGACCTCGAGGTCAACCCCGACCGCGCCTATGCGCTGTCGCTGCGCGGCGTGGCGCGTGACACGGCGCTCGCGTACGGGCTCGACTTCAGCGACCCCGCGGACATCGACGTGCCCTCGAACGGCACGGGCTACCCCGTGAAGGTCGATGACGCGCACCGCTGCCCGGTGTTCGCGGCACGCATCGTTCGGAGCTTTGACCCGACCCGTCCGTCGCCGCGCTGGATGGCACAGCGCATCGAGCAGGCCGGCATGCGGTCGATATCGCTCGCCGTCGACGTCACCAACTACGTGATGCTCGAGCTCGGCCACCCGATCCACGGATACGACCTGGCCAAGCTCGAGGGCGACATCGTCGTCCGCCAGGCCCAAGAGGGTGAGAAGCTCACGACGCTCGACGGCGTCGTCCGTACGCTCTCCGCCGAGGACACCGTCGTCTGCGACGACCGAGGTCCGATCGGCCTGGCCGGAGTGATGGGTGGTGAGGACACCGAGCTGTCCGAGACCTCGACCGACGTGCTCATCGAGGCGGCGCACTGGGACCAGGTGACGACAGCGCGTACGGTCCGTCGTCACAAGCTCCCGTCCGAGGCATCCAAGCGCTACGAACGTGGCGTCGATCCCGCCCTGCCGGCGCGGGCGACGCAGCGGGTGGCTGAGCTCCTGGTCGAGCACGGTGGCGGAACGATCGACGAGGGCCTCACGGTCGTCGGCGAGGCTCCGGCGGCCACCGCGGTCACGATGCGCGTCGACCTGCCGGCGCGGGTGTCGGGCGTCGACATCGACGCGGCGACGGTCGTCGCGGCGCTCAAGGGCAATGCCATCGAGGTCGACCTCGACCATGACACGGTGACGGCAGTGCCGCCGACCTGGCGCTTCGACATCAACGACCCCTACGACCTCGTCGAAGAGGTGCTCCGCGTCGTGGGCTACGACAAGGTGCCGTCGGTGCTCCCGGAGGCCCCGGCCGGTCGCGGTCTCACCACCGCGCAGGTCATCCGACGCCGAGTCGGCATGGTGCTCGCGGGTGAAGGCCTGATCGAGGTCAAGACGTTCCCGTTCGCCGGCCCAGCCGACTGGGACAGGCTCGGACTGCCTGCGGATGACGTACGTCGCCGTCAGGTGCTTCTCGCCAACCCGCTGTCAGCCGAAGAGCCCGGCATGACGACAACCCTGCTCACGGGGCTGTTCAAGGCGCTGGTGCTCAACATCGGCCGTGGTCACGGCGACGTCAGCATCGTCGAGACGGGTCGCGTGTTCAACCCGCGCGGTGACGGCACGGCACCGATCTACGGCGTCGACGCACGCCCCTCCGATACCGAGCTCGAGGCGCTGTACGACGCGCTCCCGGACCAGCCGCAGCACGTCGCCCTGCTGATGGCGGGTGCGCGTGAGGCGAACGGGTGGTCCGGTCCCGGGCGCGCAGTCTCGTGGGGCGATGCGGTCGCGATCGTCCAGCACCTCGCCGAGGTCCTGCATGTCGACCTGACGGTCGAGCAGGCCCAGCAGATGCCGTGGCACCCGGGTCGTTGCGCCGCCTTCGTCCTCGACGGAGCGGTGATCGGTCACGCCGGCGAGATGCACCCGCGGGTGCTCAAGGCGTACGGTCTCCCGCCGCGCGTGGTGGGTGCCGAGATCGACCTCGACGCCCTCATCGCTGCCGCTCCGCGCATCGGTCCGCGGCCCGACTTCTCGACCTTCCCGGTCGCGAAGGAGGACCTCGCATTCATCGTTGACGCCCAATTGCCTGCCATCACGGTGCAGCGCGCGATCGAGGACGTGAGCGACCTGATCGAGTCCGTACGGTTGTTCGACGTCTACCAGGGAGACCAGGTGCCCGAGGGCAAGAAGTCGTTGGCGTTCGCGCTGCGACTGAGGGCACCTGACCGTACGTTGACCGACGACGAGATCAAGTCGGCCCGCGACGCTGCGATCCAGTCGGCGACCGCAGTGGGCGCGACGCTGCGCGCCTAGGACCTCGCCTCCTGCCGGATCGGCAGGAGGCCTCGTCACGTCGGTCAGAACGTGACGGTCGGGGCTGTGGCCTGGCCCTCGGGCGCGTCGTAGAACTCACGGGCCGAGACGCCCGCGATTCCGGTGAAGAACAGCCACGGGATCGTCTTGACGAGTCCGTTGAGCTTGGCCACCGCGTCGTTGTAGAACTGCCGCGCGAACGAGATCTTGTTCTCCGTCTCGGCCAGCTCGGCCTGCAGCGACTGGAAGTTGGCCGAGGCCTGGAGCTCGGGGTACGCCTCGGCGACCGCCATGACGTCGATGATCGCCTTGCTGAGCTTGGCGTCGGCGGCCGCCTTGTCTGCGGGCGATCCGCTCTTGGCCGCAGCGGCCACGCCGGCGCGGGCCTCCGTCACGGCCTCGAAGACGCCCTTCTCGTGCTGGGCGTATCCCTTCACCGTGCTGACGAGGTTGGGGATCAGGTCGGCGCGGCGGGTGAGCTGGACGTCGATGCCGCCCAGTGCCTCCTGTGCGCCGATGTCGACCCGGCGGAGCTTGTTGAACGCGTAGACCGCGAACAGGACGAGTGCGGCGACTATCGCCACGATGATCCAGAGCATGGTTCTCCCTTGATTGAAGTTGAGGTGTCGAGCTACCAGGAACCGCCGCCGCCACCTCCACCACCGCCTCCGCCGCCACCGCCTCCGCCACCGCCTCCGCTGCTGGACGACTGGGTGGCCGCGTAGGCGCTGATGGATGAGGACAGCGAGGACTCGAAGCCGGAGTAGGCGTCATGGCTGCCGAAGAAGCCGAGGCCGCTGCTTCCCGCATTGGTGGAGGAGTACCAGACGGGCACGGGCGCAGGTGATCCCGTCTCGATCTCGTACTTCTTGGCCCAGCGGTCGGCGACGTCGAACGCGACGGCGTACGGGATGTACGACGTGTAGAGGTCCTTCTTGCCGCTGAAGTCGAACCGGGTCTTGGCCGAGTCGGTCGACAGCAAGCGCTCGAACCCGCCGGCCTGCGACCACAGCTGGCGACCCAGGGTCGTACGCCGTTGGCCGACGCCTGAGGTGAGCAGCCCGATGCCGCCGATCACGAACGCGGCGAACGGCAGCACGTACGCCGACACCGGCGGCCGGATGAAGATCACCAGGACGGCGGTGGCGATGCCTGCCAGGATCACCGCGAGACGCGCGACCCATTCCGACGCCGAGGTGCGTGAGGCACCGATACCGCTGGCCCACGCCGAGGTCGCGCCGGGCAGCCCGCTCTTGACGGTCTGGAGGGTGTGGCCGGCCGATGCGGACGAACCCGACGACTTGAACGTGCCGCCCGGGCTGGTGACGCCGAGGCCTTCGCCGACGTAGCGGGTGACGTCGTCGGTCGCGGCCCAGGCCTTCTCGTCGCCGATGCCCGTGATGGTCCACGACTTGCTGCCGTTCTCGGTGAGCTTCGTCAGCCCCTGTTCGGCCTGGTAGAGCAGCGTCGCCACGAGGCCGCGAGACGGCACCGACTCGGTGGTGATGTACGCGGTCTGCACGGGACCCAGACCCCGCGGCGGCTCGTACATCACGGGGTAGCCGGGTTCCGGTTCGCGGGACTTGCGATCGAGCGCATAGCCGAAGGCGAGTGCGGCAACCGCCAGCGCGGCGAGAACGCCGATCACCGGGACGCTGCGCCCCAGCACGCGGTCATACGCGATGGGCCACGGCACCGTCACGCGGTCCGGCGGCGGCTGGGGGAGCCCGATGCGCACGGTGACCGGCGTCCGCGGTGCGAGCGGCCCCGTGCTGACGGTGACGTTGTCGGTTCCGGCGCCGTCGATCGTGCACGGTCCGGTGCCGTCGAAGCTCGACGTGCACTGCACCTTGCCCGACGGCTTCGGCAGCGTGATGTGGATCGTCGACTTCTGGATGTCCATCTGCCAGCCAGGCGCCACGACGTTCCAGTTGAACACCGACTGGGCCTTCTGCTTGTCGGTCCAGCTCGACGAGGCGAACGCGCCGGGGTTGGCGGATGTGGGGGAGAGGGCGCCCTTGATCGTGTAGGTGATCGTGTAGGCGTGGACGCCGGGGGAGACATAGCTGTCCGGGTCGCCGATCTTGGCGACGCGGTAGCGACGGCCGTTCTGCCACTGCAGGTCGTGGGGTACCGACTGGCCGTCGAGAGTGACGTTGATGTCCTCGGGGACCAGCCGCACGGTCTCGTCGGTCGGGTCGGCCAGGTCCCAGAAGCGGAAGATGCCGTGCCGTCCGAACGGGAACTCGGCCGTGACGACCTCCTTGGCGGCAAGCGTGCCATCGGCGTTCACGACGTAGTCAGCCCGGTAGTCGGTGATCGTCACGGGGTCGGGCGAAGTCGGCGTGGTGCTCGGGATCATGCCGGCCAGCACGGGGATGATCAGCACCCCCGCGGTCAGGAGCAGCGCAAGGACGCGCAGCGCGATCCGCTTCATCCGAGCATCCTAGGGTGGTGCGCGTGGGCAACGTCACGAATTTCGATTCGCCACCTGACTGCAAGAAATTGCGGTCGTGTGCAAGAATGTGAGACATGTCCAAAGTCCTCACCAGCCTTCCCGTCGGCGAACGCGTCGGCATCGCCTTCTCGGGGGGCCTCGACACCTCGGTCGCCGTCGCCTGGATGCGCGACAAGGGCGCCGTTCCGTGCACCTACACCGCCGACATCGGACAGTACGACGAGCCCGACATCTCCGGCATCCCCGGCCGTGCGATGGAGTACGGCGCCGAGCTGGCCCGGGCGATCGACTGCAAGCGCCCTCTCGTCGACGAGGGACTTGCCGCCCTGGCGTGTGGAGCGTTCCACATCCGGTCCGCCGGACGCACGTACTTCAACACCACGCCGTTGGGTCGCGCCGTCACCGGCACGCTTCTGGTACGCGCGATGCACGAGGACGGCGTCAACATCTGGGGCGACGGGTCGACGTTCAAGGGCAATGACATCGAGCGGTTCTACCGCTACGGACTCCTGGCCAATCCCGACCTGCTGATCTACAAGCCGTGGCTGGACGCCGACTTCGTCGCCGAGCTCGGCGGGCGCCACGAGATGAGCCAGTGGCTCACCGAGCGCGACCTGCCCTACCGCGACAGCCAGGAGAAGGCCTACTCGACCGACGCCAACATCTGGGGCGCGACGCACGAGGCCAAGACCCTCGAGCACCTCAACACCTCGCTCGAGTCGGTCGAACCGATCATGGGTGTCAAGTTCTGGGACCCCTCGGTCGACATCGCGACCGAGGACGTCACCATCACGTTCGAGGCGGGCAAGCCTGTCGCGATCAACGGCGACACGTTCGGTGGCGACCCGGTCGCCCTCGTGCACTACGTCAACACGATCGGCGGACGGCACGGCCTCGGCATGTCCGACCAGATCGAGAACCGCATCATCGAGGCCAAGAGCCGCGGCATCTACGAGGCGCCCGGCATGGCGCTGCTGCACATCGCGTACGAACGGCTCGTCAACGCGATCCACAACGAGGACACGATCGCCAACTTCCACCAGCACGGTCGTCGTCTCGGCCGGCTGATGTACGAAGGCCGTTGGCTCGACCCGCAGGCGATGATGCTCCGCGAGTCCGTCCAGCGCTGGATCGCCTCGGTCGTCAGCGGTGACGTCACGCTGCGTCTGCGGCGCGGAGAGGACTACTCGATCCTCGACACCCAGGGCAGCAACTTCTCCTACCACCCCGAGAAGCTGTCGATGGAGCGCACCGAGAACGCCGTGTTCGGCCCGACCGACCGCATCGGCCAGCTCACGATGCGTAACCTCGACATCGCGGACTCGCGAGCGATGCTCGAGCTGTACGCGTCACAGCCGCTCGACCAGGGCCAGGTGCTCGTCGAGCACGGCACGCTGTTCGGCGAGCTGCCGGCGGGTGGTGCGACCCGCATCGAGGCGAAGTCGACCACCACAGTCACCGCGGTCGAGGAGCTCGAGGAGCAGGCGCTCGATGCGGCGGCGATGGACCTCGGGACGGACTGACCCATGCCCACGTCTGCAAAGGTGAAGACATGACCACGATCACGGCTGCCGTGGCCGGCGCCAGCGGATACGTCGGCGGCGAGGTCCTGCGCATGCTCCTGGCGCATCCCGACATCGAGATAGGTGCGCTGACGGCAGCGTCCAGCGCCGGTACGCCGCTCGGCGACCACCACCCGCACCTCGTACCGCTGGCTGACCGCATCCTCGAGCCGACGACGACCGAGTCGCTGGCAGGTCACGACGTGGTGTTCCTCGGGCTGCCGCACGGTGAGTCCGGGGCCGTGGCCGCGGCGCTCGGCGACGACGTCCTGGTGATCGACTGCGGAGCCGACTTCCGGCTGCAGTCGGCTGAGGACTGGGCCGAGTTCTACGGGGGCGAGCATGCCGGTACGTGGCCTTACGGCCTGCCGGAGCTGATCGTGGGCGACGGTCGGCAACGCGACAACCTCAAGGGCGTCGGCCGCATCGCCGTACCCGGCTGCAACGTCACCGCCGTCACGCTCGGCATCCAGCCTGCGATCGCCGCCGGACTGGTGGAGTCGACCGATCTCGTCGCCGTGCTCGCCAACGGGTTCTCCGGAGCGGGCAAGGCCCCCAAGACGCACCTCATGGCGTCCGAGGGCCTAGGCGCGGCGTCGCCGTACGGCGTCGGCGGCGTCCACCGTCACGTGCCCGAGATCATGCAGAACTTGCGACTCGCCGGTGCAGACGAGGTGTCAATCTCGTTCACCCCGACGCTGGTGCCGATGGCACGCGGAATCCTCGCCACTACCACGGCCCGCCTCGCGCCCGGAACCGACATCGAAGCGGTACGCGCTGCGTACGACACGGTCTATCGCGACGAGCCGTTCGTCCACCTGCTGCCCGAAGGTCGATGGCCGACGACGGCCGCGACGCTGGGCGCCAACACCGCGCAGATCCAGGTGGCGATCGACCAGCGCGCCAACCGGCTGGTGGCGGTCTCGGCGATCGACAACCTGGTCAAGGGCACCGCCGGCGGCGCCCTCCAGTCCATGAACCTCGCCCTCGGCCTCGACGAGACCACGGGCCTCTCCACGATCGGGGTCGCACCATGAGCCTTCCCCACGAAACCACTCGCTGCACAAGCAGCGCACCTGGGCTTGGCCATGGGTCCGCTCGCGCTTTCGCGGGGACCCCGTCATGAGCGTCACTGCAGCCAAGGGATTCAGCGCTGCCGGTGTGGCCGCCGGCCTCAAGTCGACTGGCGCTCCTGACGTGGCGCTCGTCGTCAACGACGGGCCGTCGCACGCCGCCGCCGCCGTGTTCACCAGCAACCGCTGCAAGGCCAATCCGGTGCTCTGGAGCGAACAGGCCATCAAGTCCGGCTCGGCCGTCGCCGTCGTGATCAACTCCGGTGGCGCCAACTGCTACACCGGTCCCGAGGGCTTCGCGACGACGCACCACACCGCCGAGACCGTCGCGACGGCCTTGGGGGTCGGCGCGATCGACATACAGGTGTGCTCGACCGGATTGATCGGGTTGCTCAACGACCGTGACGCACTGCTCTCGGGCGTGCATGCCGCACTCGACGCGACATCGACCGATGGCGGCGCAGCGGCCGCGACCGCGATCATGACGACCGACACCGTCGCCAAGGAGTCCGTGGCGCATGGGGAGGGCTTCACGGTCGGCGGAATGGCCAAGGGCGCCGGCATGCTCGCGCCGGCGCTGGCCACGATGCTGGTCGTCGTGACGACTGACGCCGACGTCGATGCGGCGACGGCCGACGCAGCGCTGCGTGCTGCCACGGCGCTGACCTTCGATCGGCTCGACTCCGACGGCTGCCAGTCGACCAACGACACGGTGCTGCTGATGGCCAGCGGCGCGAGCGGCACCCAGCCCGACCCCGCGGCGTTCACCGAGGCCGTCACCACGGTCTGCCGCGACCTGGCGATGCAGCTCCTGGCCGATGCCGAGGGTGCCGACCACGAGATCGCGATCGAGGTGGTCAACGCCGCCTCGGTCGACGACGCGCTCGAGGTGGGCCGATCGGTGGCACGGAGCAACCTCTTCAAGTGCGCCATCTACGGCAGGGACCCCAACTGGGGCCGCATCCTCGCCTCGGTCGGCACCACCCAGGCTGCGTTCGACCCGGCAGACCTCGATGTGGCGCTCAACGGAGTGTGGGTGTGCCGCAAGAGCGGGCCGGGGGAGTCGCCCGACTCGATCGACCTGTCCGACCGTTCAGTCAGCGTCACGATCGACCTCAAGTCTGGCTCGGAGACCGGCACCATCTGGACCAACGACCTCACGCAGGCGTACGTCCACGAGAACTCGGCGTATTCCTCATGACCGAGTTCGACGCACCCGAGCACGT
This sequence comes from Aeromicrobium panaciterrae, assembly GCF_039537165.1. Taxonomy (GTDB): domain Bacteria; phylum Actinomycetota; class Actinomycetes; order Propionibacteriales; family Nocardioidaceae; genus Aeromicrobium; species Aeromicrobium panaciterrae. The sequence continues at coordinate 3,068,373 of NZ_BAAAZZ010000002.1, forward strand.
CTGGGACCCGGACGACTGGAAGCGGGCGACCGCCAAGGCCGCCACGCTCGCCAAGGCACTGCCGTGGCTGAAGAAGTACCACGGCAAGGTCATCGTGGTGAAGTACGGCGGCAACGCCATGACCGACGACGCCCTCAAGGCCGCCTTCGCCGAAGACATCGTGTTCCTGCGGCTGGCGGGTTTCAAGCCCGTCGTGGTGCACGGCGGTGGGCCCCAGATCAACGCGATGCTCGAGAAGCTCGGCATCGAGTCGGAGTTCCGTGGCGGACTGCGGGTCACGACGCCCGAGACGATGGACGTCGTGCGCATGGTGCTCACCGGCCAGGTCGGCCGTGAGCTGGTGGGCCTGCTCAACCAGCATGGCGATCTCGCCGTCGGGCTCTCCGGTGAGGACGGCGGACTCTTCACCGCCCAGAAGACCATGCCGGTCATCGATGGTGTCGAGACCGACATCGGGCTGGTTGGCGAGGTCGTGGGCGTACGCCCCGAAGCCGTGCTCGACCTGATCGACGCCGGCCGCATCCCGGTGGTCTCGACCGTGGCGCCCGACACCTCGGGCCAGGTCCACAACGTCAATGCGGACACCGCCGCAGCCGCACTGGCCGTCGCGCTGGGTGCCGAGAAGCTGCTCGTGCTCACCGACGTGGAAGGTTTGTACGCCGATTGGCCCAACAGCACCGACGTCATCGGCGAGATCAGCCCCGAGTCGCTCGCCGAGATCATCCCGACGCTCTCGACCGGCATGATCCCCAAGATGACGGCCTGCCTCAAAGCCGTCCAGGAGGGGGTCAGCCGCGCCACGGTGATCGACGGTCGTGAGCCCCACGCCGTGCTGCTGGAGATCTTCACCGATGAAGGTGTCGGCACCCAGGTGGTGCCGCACGCCGAGACGCGCATTCGTACGGCGCTCTACTCGACCAGCGTGACGAAGGACAAGACATGACTGTCAGTGACTGGACGACTCGCTACCAGGGTTCTGTCATGAACACGTTCGGGCAGCCGCAGACGGTCCTGGTCCGCGGTGAGGGCTCGCGCGTCTGGGACGCCGATGGCAACGAATACCTCGACCTGCTCGGCGGCATCGCGGTCAACGCGCTGGGCCACGCCCACCCGGCGATCCTCGAAGCGGTGACACGGCAGCTCCAGACGCTCGGCCACGTCTCCAACTTCTTTGCCTCCGAGCCACAGATCGAGCTCGCGGAGAAGCTCCTCGAGCTCGCGGGTCATCCGGGCCGGGTTTTCTTCACCAACTCCGGCACCGAGGCCAACGAGGCCGCGTTCAAGGCCACTCGTCGTACCGGCCGCACCAAGGTCGTCGTTGCCGAGGGATCCTTCCACGGCCGTACGATGGGCGCCCTCGCTCTGACGTCGAAGGAGGCCTACCGCGCTCCGTTCGAGCCGCTGCCGGGCGACGTGACCTGGGTGCCGTACGGCGACGTGACTGCGCTCGAGGCCGCCGTCGACGACTCGGTGGCGGCGGTGCTCCTCGAGCCGATCCAGGGCGAGGCCGGCGTCATCGCCCCACCCGACGGCTACTTGAACGCCGCCCGCGACGTCACCACGGAGCACGGGGCCCTGCTGTGGCTCGACGAGATCCAGACGGGCATTGGTCGCACTGGCGCATGGTTCGCGTTCGAGCAGTCGGGCATCTCACCCGATCTCATCACGGTGGCCAAGGGTCTCGGTGGCGGCATCCCCATCGGTGCCTGCATCGCGCTCGGCGACGCCGCGACCTTGCTGCAGCCGGGCGATCACGGCACGACCTTCGGCGGCAACCCCGTTGCCACCGCGGCTGCGCTTGCCGTCATCTCGACGATCGAGTCCGACAAGCTCCTCGACCACGTCACCACGATCGGCGACCAATTGCGTCGGGGACTCGGCGACCATCCGCTGGTGACCGCGACGGCGGGCCGCGGCCTGCTGGTGGGAGTCGTCCTTGCCCGGCCGGTCTCCGCCGACATCGCCAAGGCTGCTCTTGCCGCCGGCCTCATCGTCAACGCCCCGACACCCGATCGCCTGCGCCTGGCGCCACCGCTGATCCTCTCCGAGAACGACGCCGCTCACGCCGTCACGACGTTGCGCGCGGTGCTCGACGAGGTGGGCTCATGAGGCATTTCCTGCGCGACGACGACCTCTCCCCGGCCGAGCAGGCCGAGGTGCTCGCCCTGGCGGCCGCGGTCAAGGCCGCCCCCTACGCCCGCCAGCCCTTGGCGGGACCGCAGACCGTTGCCGTCATCTTCGACAAGGCATCGACCCGCACCCGGGTGTCCTTCGGGGTCGGCATCGCCGATCTCGGCGGCAGCGCGCTGATCCTCGACACCGCCACGACCCAGAGCGGGCGTGGCGAGTCGACGGCCGACACCGCCAAGGTGCTGGGCCGGATGACGAGCGCCATCGTGTGGCGCACGTACGCCCAGGCCGGTCTTGAGGAGATGGCCGCCCACGCCGGCGTACCCGTCATCAACGCCCTGAGCGACGACTTCCACCCGTGCCAGATCCTGGCGGACTGGCAGACCGTGATCGAGCACAAGGGTGCGCTGGCCGGGCTGACGGTCGCCTACCTCGGCGATGGTGCCAACAACATGGGCCACTCCTACCTGCTGGGTGGGGCACTCGCCGGGATGCACGTGCGCATCGGTGCGCCGGCGGGCTACCAGCCTGACGTCACGATCGTCGCCGACGCAGAGGCGATCGCCGCCACCACCGCCGGATCCGTGACGATCACCGACGACTCGGATGCCGCCATCGCCGGTGCTGACGTGGTCATCACTGACACCTGGGTGTCGATGGGCCAGGAGGGCGAGAAGGAAGCACGCCTGAAGCTGTTCGGCGCCTACTCGATCACCGCCGACACCCTCGCCAAGGCGGCGCCCGACGCGATCGTGCTGCACTGCCTGCCGGCCTATCGCGGCCTCGAGATCTCCTCCGAGGTGCTCGACGGACCGCAGAGCGTCGTCTGGGACGAGGCGGAGAACCGCCTCCACGCCCAGAAGGCGCTGATGATCTGGCTGCTCGACAAGGCAGGGGAGTCGGCATGACGGTTCCCGACACCAAGAGTGCTCGGCAGCAGCTGATCGTCGAGCTGCTGAGCCATGAGCCCGTACGTTCCCAGGGCGATCTCGCCGAGCTGCTCGAGCTGCGCGGGGTCAACGCCACGCCGTCGACGATCTCGCGAGACCTGGTTGAGCTGGATGCCGTACGCGTCCGCCATCCTGACGGCGGGTTGGTCTATGCCGTCCCGGCCGAGGGCGGGGATCGCACCCCACGAGTGGCCCCCGACACGGCCGCAGCCCAGACCCGGCTGGCTCGCATCTGCCGCGAGCTTCTCGTCGCCGCCGAGTCGTCGGCCAACCTCGTCGTGCTCCGCACCCCGCCGGGCGCCGCGCAATACCTCGCGTCGGCGGTCGACCACGCCGGCCAGCCCGACCTGCTCGGCACGATCGCGGGAGACGACACCGTCCTGCTCATCTGCCGTGACCCGCTTGGCGGTGACGCCGTGGCCAAGCGGCTGATGTCACTCGCCGCACCGACCAAGGAGATCCCGTGAACGACTCTGACAACACGTCGCTGTGGGGTGGCCGCTTTGCCTCGGGGCCGTCGCCCGAGCTCGTCGCACTCTCGCGGTCGACGCACTTCGACTGGCGTCTCGCGCCGTACGACCTGGCTGGATCCCGGGCACACGCTGGCGTCCTCCAGGCGGCAGGGCTGCTGAGCCGCGACGACCTCACGGCGCTGATCGCCGGCATCGACTCGCTCGCCGCCGATGTCGAGTCGGGCGAGTTCACGGCCCAGCCCGACGACGAGGACGTCCACTCCGCACTGGAGCGGGGACTCCTGGAACGGCTGGGCCCCGAGCTCGGCGGCCGGCTCCGTGCCGGACGTTCGCGCAACGACCAGATCGCGACGCTGTTCAAGATGTACCTCCGCGATCACGCCACGGCCATCGGCGACCTCGTACGCGGACTCGTCACGGCACTCGCCGACCAGGCCACGGCGCACCTCGACGCACCCATGCCGGGTCGCACGCACCTGCAGCACGCCCAGCCCGTGCTGCTCTCGCACCAGCTGTTGGCACACGCCTGGCCCCTCGTACGCGACCTCGACCGTCTCGCCGACTGGGACGCCCGGGTTGCGGCCGACTCGCCGTACGGATCGGGTGCTCTCGCCGGGTCGTCACTCGGCCTCGACCCGCAACGGGTCGCGAAGGATCTCGGCTTCACCGACTCGACGGCCAACTCGATCGACGGCACCGCCGCTCGCGACTTCGTCGCCGAGTTCGCCTTCGTCACCGCACAGATCGGCATCGACATCTCCCGGCTGGCCGAGGAGATCATCATCTGGAACACCAAGGAGTTCGGCTTCGTCACGCTGCACGACGGGTTCTCGACCGGGTCGAGCATCATGCCGCAGAAGAAGAACCCTGACATCGCCGAGCTCGCGCGCGGCAAGTCCGGCCGGTTGATCGGCAACCTCACGGGCCTCCTGGCGACGCTCAAGGCCTTGCCGCTGGCATACAACCGTGACCTGCAGGAGGACAAGGAGCCGGTGTTCGACTCGATCGACACGCTCGAGGTCCTGCTGCCCGCGTTCACGGGCATGATCGCGACGCTGACGTTCGACACCGAGCGGATGGCGGAGCTGGCTCCCCAGGGATTCGCGCTCGCGACCGATGTCGCCGAGTGGCTCGTACGGCAGGGTGTCCCGTTCCGCGACGCGCACGAGATCTCCGGTGCCTGCGTGCAGGCCTGCGAGCAGCGCGGCATCGAGCTCTGGGATCTCAGTGACGACGACTTCGCCGCGATCTCACCGCTCCTCACGCCGGGCGTACGCGAGGTGCTCACGGTCGAAGGATCGCTGGCGTCCCGCAGCGCTCGTGGCGGCACGGCACCGGCTCGCCTCGCCGAACAACTCGACGAGCTCCGCGCCCGCGTCGGCTAGCCTCGGCGCGTGGAGGTCACGGATCACGCCCGCAGACTGCTGGGCCGCATCCTGCACGGTCATGGAGTCTCGGCGCGGATCACCGAGGTCGAGGCCTACGGGGGAGTCAACGACCCCGCCTCGCACGCCTTCACCCGTACTCCGCGATCCGAGATCATGTTCGGCGCGCCGTGGCGGTTGTACGTCTACCGCTCCTACGGCATGCACTTCTGCGCCAACATCGTCACGGGCCCGACCGAGACCGCTTCAGCGGTGCTGATCCGTGCTGGTGAGATCGTCGATGGCGTCGAACTGGCGCGCCGGCGACGCGGAGAGCTCGTCAAGGACAGCTCACTTGCACGCGGCCCCGGCAACGTCGCCAAGGCGCTGGGACTCACGCTGGAGGATCTGGGCACCGATCTGCTCGGCGGCGCCTCCGTACGTCTGGGCCCAGCACCGACAACGACACCGGACATCAGCGAGGGACCGCGTGTCGGCGTGTCGAAGGCGGCGGACGTGCCATGGCGCTTCTGGATCACCGGGGATCCCACGGTGTCGGCCTACCGCCGAAGCCCTCGCGCCTCAGTCGGCTGAGGCGTCCGGGATCTCGCAGAAGTCGTCCTCGCAGACGGGTGCGTCGTCGCCGACCATCTCGAACGGGCCGGTCATTCCGCAGCTGCCTGCGTCAGCACGTCGACGAAGACCGCCGACTCCTGTGCGCCCGAAACGCCGTACTTGCCGTTGATCACGAAGAACGGCACGCCGTTGATCCCGTACGCCACCGCCTGCGCCTTGTCGGCCAAGACGTCGTCGAGGAACTGGTCCGACTCGAGTGCCTTGACCACCTCGTCACGATCCAGGCCGACGTCCGCTCCGAGGTCTGCGAGCTCATCGGTCTCGCCGACGTGGCGGCCCTCCTCGAAGTACGCCTTGAGCAGGCGCTCCTTCATCTCCACCTGCAGTCCGTGAGACTTCGCCAGGTGCAGAAGCTGGTGCGCCTTGATCGTGTTGGTCGTGTGCAGGGCGTCGTAGTCGTACGCGATGTCGACCGTCTTGCCCAGCTCGGTCATCTGAGCCAGCATTCGGCTGGCCTGCGCCTCGGGAATTCCCTTGTGCGTGGACAGGAAGTCGCTGTGCGTCCCCGCGTAGTCGACCGGGGTATCGGGGGAGAGCTCGAACGAGTGATACTCGACCTCGACGGAGTTGCCGCCGGACGAGAACTCAGCCGCTGCAGCCTCGAACCGGCGCTTGCCGATGAAGCACCACGGGCACGCCACGTCCGACCAGATGTCTACCTTCACGTTGCTCACGCAGAGTTCAACTGTGAGGTCGTGCCCGGCTATTCCGTGCGTCTGATCACACCGTGTGACACGGTGGCGCGATGTAGGCCAAGATCGACGTGGGAGGGGAGCCCAACACAGAGAGGCACACCCGATGTCGGTCGTGGTCGGATACCGCAGCAACGAGTACGGCGAGGCCGCACTGGAGCACGGCGTTGCCCGTGCCAACGCCACCGACGACACGCTGATCGTCGTGAACGTGACGAAGGACGACGGGCTCGACGCACCCGGATTCGTTCGCGGTCACGAGCTCGAGACGCTGCGTCAGCGACTCCATGAGCTGGTGGGTTCCAAGGTGACGATCCAGCAGCCCGTCGGCACCGATACCGCAGCCCAGATCCTCAGGGTTGCCGAAGAGACGTCCGCGAGCCTGCTGGTCATCGGACTGCGTCCACGTTCGCCCGTGGGCAAGTTCGTCATGGGGAGCACGGCGCAGCGCATCCTGCTCGACGCCACGATTCCCGTTCTGGCGGTCAAGCCCGGCCAGGTCCCTGCTCCGGTCCTGTGACCCTCGTGGGTGACAATGGGCTCCGTGACCCACGTACTTGATGACCTGGAGGCGCGCGGGCTGATCGCGCACTCGACCGACCCCGACGCACTGCGGGCCGACATGACGAGCCCGATCACGTTCTACGTGGGATTCGACCCGACCGCTCCCAGCCTGCACATCGGCAACCTCCTCCAGCTGCTGACGGCGCGGCGTCTCCAGCTCGCGGGGCACAGGCCGTTGATCCTGGTCGGCGGATCGACCGGACTCATCGGCGATCCCAAGGAAGCCGGCGAGCGGGTCATGAACACCAAGGAGACGACGGCCGAATGGGTCGAGCGCATCCGAACGCAGGTCTCACACTTCGTGGATCTCGACGGAGACAGCGCCGCGTCCCTGGTCAACAACCTCGACTGGACGGCCGGACTCAGCACGATCGACTTCCTGCGAGACATCGGCAAGCACTTCCCGGTCAACCGCATGCTCGCCCGCGAGGTGGTGAGTGCGCGGCTCGAGGCCGGCATCAGCTACACCGAGTTCAGCTACGTCCTGCTCCAGTCGCTCGACTACCTCGAGCTGCACCGTCGCCACGGCTGCGTGCTGCAGACGGGCGGCAGTGACCAGTGGGGCAACATCACCGCCGGCGTCGAGCTCGTACGCCGGGCTGACGGCGCCAAGGTCCACGCCCTCGCGACGCCGCTCATCACGAAGGCCGACGGCACCAAGTTCGGCAAGACCGAGTCCGGCACCGTGTGGCTCGACCCCGAGCTGACCAGTCCCTACGCGTTCTACCAGTCGTGGATCCAGGCCGAGGACACCAAGGTCGGCGAGTACCTCCGCCAGTTCACCTTCGTACCGGTCGACGAGATCGCCGCGCTCGAGGCAGAGCACGCCGAGAAGCCGGGACTGCGTGCCGCGCAACGCCGGTTGGCTGCCGAGGTGACCACGATCGTCCACGGAGCCGACGAGACCGCTGCTGCAGAACTCGCCTCAGGGGCACTGTTCGGGCGAGCTGAGCTGACGGATCTACCCGAGACAACTCTCGGTGCTGCACTCCGTGAAGCCGGAGCTGTCGAGCTCAAGGCGTCCGACTCGCCGACGATTGTCGACGCATTTGTCGCCACGGGCCTGGCCGATTCGAAGTCCGCGGCCAGGCGAGCTGTGGCCGACGGGGGAGCGTACGTCAACAACGAGCGAGTTTCCGACCCGGATCTGGTGCTCTCGGAGGACCATCTGCTGCACGGCAAATGGGTCGTCCTGCGCAAGGGGAAGCGGGCGATTTCGGGCGTGTCGGTGTCCTGAACCCTGCAATTTCAGGGGCTGGAGGCCATGTGACGCTAGCCACAGGACCCCGATTTGACGTGCGGGAAACCTGCCCCGTAGTGTTCTACTCGTTGCACAGCACGACGGAGCGAAAAGCCGCAAGGCGGGTCGCTCGGAGCTGGCAGCCACATCGTGACCGACCCGGGTTTGACCGGTGAAAACGAGCGGTGTAAGTTAGACGAGTTGCCCCAAAACTCCAGGCCGATTGGTCTGCGGTTTCGGTGTGCGTCTGATCCTTGAGAACTCAACAGTGTGCCAAAAGTCGACGAGATTAATTAGTAGTACCCCGTCGAGACCATCCACGAGGGCTTCGGCTCGCGTGGACCTTGATGGAAATCAATTCCGACAATTTATTTGTCAGCAAATAGTTTGTCAGAGTCGAACTGAAGTTTGAGCAGTACTTAACTGCTTTCAACGGAGAGTTTGATCCTGGCTCAGGACGAACGCTGGCGGCGTGCTTAACACATGCAAGTCGAGCGGTAAGGCTCCTTCGGGAGTACACGAGCGGCGAACGGGTGAGTAACACGTGAGCAATCTGCCCTTCTCATCGGAATAACCATTGGAAACGATGGCTAATGCCGAATATGACCTCGGATCACATGTTCTGAGGTGGAAAGCTCCGGCGGAGAAGGATGAGCTCGCGGCCTATCAGCTTGTTGGTGAGGTAATGGCTCACCAAGGCGATGACGGGTAGCCGGCCTGAGAGGGTGACCGGCCACACTGGGACTGAGACACGGCCCAGACTCCTACGGGAGGCAGCAGTGGGGAATATTGGACAATGGGCGAAAGCCTGATCCAGCAACGCCGCGTGAGGGATGACGGCCTTCGGGTTGTAAACCTCTTTCAGCAGGGACGAAGCGAAAGTGACGGTACCTGCAGAAGAAGGACCGGCCAACTACGTGCCAGCAGCCGCGGTAATACGTAGGGTCCGAGCGTTGTCCGGAATTATTGGGCGTAAAGGGCTCGTAGGCGGTTTGTCACGTCGGGCGTGAAAACTCAGGGCTCAACCCTGAGCGTGCGTCCGATACGGGCAGACTAGAGGTATGCAGGGGAGAACGGAATTCCTGGTGTAGCGGTGGAATGCGCAGATATCAGGAGGAACACCGGTGGCGAAGGCGGTTCTCTGGGCATTACCTGACGCTGAGGAGCGAAAGCATGGGGAGCGAACAGGATTAGATACCCTGGTAGTCCATGCCGTAAACGTTGGGCGCTAGGTGTGGGGACCTTCCACGGTCTCCGTGCCGCAGCTAACGCATTAAGCGCCCCGCCTGGGGAGTACGGCCGCAAGGCTAAAACTCAAAGGAATTGACGGGGGCCCGCACAAGCGGCGGAGCATGCTGATTAATTCGATGCAACGCGAAGAACCTTACCTGGGTTTGACATATACCGGAAAGCCGTAGAGATACGGCCCCTTTTAGTCGGTATACAGGTGGTGCATGGCTGTCGTCAGCTCGTGTCGTGAGATGTTGGGTTAAGTCCCGCAACGAGCGCAACCCTCGTTCTATGTTGCCAGCACGTAATGGTGGGGACTCATAGGAGACTGCCGGGGTCAACTCGGAGGAAGGTGGGGATGACGTCAAGTCTTCATGCCCCTTATGTCCAGGGCTTCAAGCATGCTACAATGGCCGGTACAAAGGGCTGCGAAACCGCAAGGTGGAGCGAATCCCAAAAAGCCGGTCTCAGTTCGGATTGGGGTCTGCAACTCGACCCCATGAAGTCGGAGTCGCTAGTAATCGCAGATCAGCAACGCTGCGGTGAATACGTTCCCGGGCCTTGTACACACCGCCCGTCACGTCATGAAAGTCGGCAACACCCGAAGCCAGTGGCCCAACCGTTTACGGAGGGAGCTGTCGAAGGTGGGGCTGGCGATTGGGACGAAGTCGTAACAAGGTAGCCGTACCGGAAGGTGCGGCTGGATCACCTCCTTTCTAAGGAGCACATGGCACCGGTCGCAAGACACGGTGTCCATTTGAGTCTGTTTACACGGCGAATGTTCGTGTGCAGCTCAGCTCACTAGTGGATCGTCGACTATTTGGCTTGATGGATGCCACGAGCGTCAGTACTTCTCCTCGGAGAGTGGAACCTCGCTTTGAAGAATCCATCGAATCAGGCACACTGTTGGGTCCTGAGGGATCAGCTCGTAAGAGCAGTTTCCTCGGACCGCATACCCCCACGAACCACCAGGTTCACCCCGCGAGGGACATCTGGTAGGCGCGGGATCTTTATGCGGGACCGAACGTATTTTGAGAACTTCACAGTGGACGCGAGCATCTTTGTAGTAACAACAAGCTACTAAGTGCACATGGTGGATGCCTTGGCATCGAGAGCCGATGAAGGACGTTGGAGTCTGCGAAAAGCCCCGGGAAGGTGACAACCAACCTGTGATCCGGGGATGTCCGAATGGGGAAACCCAGCTGGAGGAAAGTCCAGTTACCTGCGCCTGAACACATAGGGCGTTTGGAGGGAACGTGGGGAAGTGAAACATCTCAGTACCCACAGGAAGAGAAAACAAAAGTGATTCCGGTAGTAGTGGCGAGCGAAACCGGACCAGGCTAAACCGTAGTGATGTGATAGCCGGCAGGCGTTGTCATTACGGTGTTGTGGGACCACATGGTCTGTTCTGCCGAGCAGACAAAGAGTCATAAACCATGAGTGAAGTGAAAGCCGACTGGAAAGTCGCGGCATAGAGGGTGAGACCCCCGTACACGTAAGCTCATGGCTCTTTTGTGTCATCCCAAGTAACACCGAACCCCTGAAATTCGGTGTGAATCTAGCGGGACCACCCGTTAAGCCTAAATACTCCTCGATGACCGATAGCGGACTAGTACCGTGAGGGAAAGGTGAAAAGTACCCCGGGAGGGGAGTGAAATAGTACCTGAAACCATGTGCATACAATCCGTTGGAGCTCTTCCTTGTGAAGGGTGACAGCGTGCCTTTTGAAGAATGAGCCTGCGAGTTAGCGTTCAGTAGCGAGGTTAAGGCGTCGAGCCGTAGCCGTAGCGAAAGCGAGTCCGAATAGGGCGATTGAGTTGCTGGATCTAGACCCGAAGCGGAGTGATCTATCCATGGGCAGGTTGAAGCGCGGGTAAGACCGCGTGGAGGACCGAACCCACCTAGGTTAAAAACTGGGGGGATGACCTGTGGATAGGGGTGAAAGGCCAATCAAACTCCGTGATAGCTGGTTCTCCCCGAAATGCATTTAGGTGCAGCGTTGCGTGTTTCTTGCCGGAGGTAGAGCACTGGATGGGCTAGGGGGCCTACAAGCTTACTGAACTCAGCCAAACTCCGAATGCCGGTAAGTGAGAGCGCAGCAGTGAGACAGTGGGGGATAAGCTCCATTGTCGAGAGGGAAACAGCCCAGACCATCAGCTAAGGTCCCAAAGCGATAACTAAGTGGAAAAGGATGTGGAGTCGCAGAGACAACCAGGAGGTTGGCTTAGAAGCAGCCACCCTTGAAAGAGTGCGTAATAGCTCACTGGTCAAGTAATTCCGCGCCGACAATTTAGCGGGGCTCAAGTTATCCACCGAAGCTATGGGATTCATGTATTAACCAGGCCTTCGTGGTCCAGGTGCATGGATCGGTAGGGGAGCGTCGTGTGGCGAGAGAAGCGGCAGGGTGACCTAGCCGTGGACGCCACACGAGTGAGAATGCAGGCATGAGTAGCGAATGAGGAGTGAGAAACTCCTCCACCGAATGACCAAGGGTTCCAGGGTCAAGCTAATCTTCCCTGGGTAAGTCGGGACCTAAGGCGAGGCCGACAGGCGTAGTCGATGGACAACGGGCTGATATTCCCGTACCGGCATTAGATCGCCCATGCCGAACCTAGAAATGCTAAGTGCCCAAATCTGGCGGGACTCTTCGGAGCGAAGCCGGTGCTGCGCACGACCCGATCTAGTAGTAGGCAAGCAATGGTGTGACGCAGGAAGGTAGCTCATCCCGGGCGATGGTTGTCCCGGGCCAAGGACGTAGGGCGAATGATAGGCAAATCCGTCATTCACATGCCTGAGATCTGATGGGGAGGCGTTTTAGCCGAAGTGAGTGATCCTATGCTGCCGAGAAAAGCATCTAGCGAGATCTAGAGCCGCCCGTACCCCAAACCGACTCAGGTGGTCAGGTAGAGAATACTAAGGTGATCGAGTGAACCATGGTTAAGGAACTCGGCAAAATGCCCCCGTAACTTCGGGAGAAGGGGGGCCGGATTCGTTATCGGACTTGCTCCGAGAAGCGTTGAAGGCCGCAGAGACCAGGCCCAAGCGACTGTTTACTAAAAACACAGGTCCGTGCTAAGTCGAAAGACGCCGTATACGGACTGACTCCTGCCCGGTGCTGGAAGGTTAAGGGGACGTGTCAGCGCAAGCGAAGCACAGAACTTAAGCCCCAGTAAACGGCGGTGGTAACTATAACCATCCTAAGGTAGCGAAATTCCTTGTCGGGTAAGTTCCGACCTGCACGAATGGAGTAACGACTTGGGCGCTGTCTCAACCATGGACTCGGCGAAATTGCACTACGAGTAAAGATGCTCGTTACGCGCGGCAGGACGGAAAGACCCCGGGACCTTTACTATAGTTTGGTATTGGTGTTTGGTTCAGTTTGTGTAGGATAGGTGGGAGACTGTGAAGCTTGGACGCCAGTTCAGGTGGAGTCATCGTTGAAATACCACTCTGGCTGTACTAGATATCTAACCTAGGTCCATTATCTGGATCAGGGACAGTGCCTGATGGGTAGTTTAACTGGGGCGGTTGCCTCCTAAAATGTAACGGAGGCGCTCAAAGGTTCCCTCAGCCTGGTTGGCAATCAGGTTTCGAGTGTAAGTGCACAAGGGAGCTTGACTGTGAGAGTGACAGCTCGAGCAGGGACGAAAGTCGGAACTAGTGATCCGGCGCTGGCAAGTGGAAGCGGCGTCGCTCAACGGATAAAAGGTACCCCGGGGATAACAGGCTGATCTTCCCCAAGAGTCCATATCGACGGGATGGTTTGGCACCTCGATGTCGGCTCGTCGCATCCTGGGGCCGTAGCAGGTCCCAAGGGTTGGGCTGTTCGCCCATTAAAGCGGCACGCGAGCTGGGTTTAGAACGTCGTGAGACAGTTCGGTCCCTATCCGCCGCGCGCGTAGGAAACTTGAGAAAATCTGTCCCTAGTACGAGAGGACCGGGATGGACGAACCTCTGGTGTGCCAGTTGTTCTGCCAAGAGCACTGCTGGTTAGCTACGTTCGGAAGCGATAACCGCTGAAAGCATCTAAGCGGGAAGCGCGTTTCAAGATGAGGTTTCCCACTGGTTTACCAGGTAAGGCCCCCAGCAGACCACTGGGTTGATAGGCCGGAGGTGGAAGTGCAGCAATGCATGGAGCCGACCGGTACTAATAGGCCGAGGGCTTGTTTCTTACAAAGATCTACCGCGTCCACTGTGAGGTTCCCGAGATATGTTCGGGAACCGGAAAAGTTCCACTGTGCCTTTGATGGCCAGGAGAGCTCCAAGGTTTTGTTGATATCTCAATAGAGTTTCGGCGGCCATAGCGAATGGGAAACACCCGGCAACATTCCGAACCCGGAAGTTAAGCCATTCAGCGCCGATGGTACTGCACGGGTGACTGTGTGGGAGAGTAGGACGCCGCCGGACAATCATTAAGCGCGAGGCCGCTCCTTCGGGAGCGGCCTTGCTGCATTTCTCAAGCATTGTTGATTCAATGCAGTCGATGAAAGGATCGGCTCATGGCAGAGTCGAGAAACCCCCGCCGAGACGGCGGGAAGCCTGCGAGTCGCGGGGGACCGCGTGGTTCTAAACCCGCAGGTCAGGGCCGAGATCGACGCGGTGCCGGCGATCCGACGCGCCGTGATGGCAAGGGAGCCGGGCAGGGTCGTGACAGTCGACCCGAGCGCAGGGACGGCAAGCCGCAGACTCCCCGTCGTGACGGCAAGCCGTACGAGGCTCGTCGTGATCGCCGCCAGGAAGAGGGCGACCGCACGGCAGCCCAGAAGATCTACGACGGACCACCGATCCCTGACGACGTCAGCGCGAAAGATCTCGACAAGTACGCCCGGCAGGCGCTGCAGGCCCTGCCCGAGAAGCTCGCCGACAAGGTCGCGCGGCACCTCGTGATGGCCGGCCTGTTGATCCACGAGAACCCCGAGCAGGCACATCTGCATGCGCTTGCTGCTCGAGCCCGTGCCACGCGTACGGGTCTGGTCCGCGAAGCCTGTGGCGAGACGGCATACGCCAGCGGCAAGTTCGCCGAGGCGTTGTCTGAGTTCAGGGCCGCCAAGCGCATGAACGGAAGCTACATGTACGCGCCGATGATGGCTGACTGTGAGCGTGCCCTGAAGCGTCCACAGAAGGCGATCGAGTACGACACACCTGCCGTTCGAGCACATCTCGACGACGCCGGTCAGGTCGAGCTCTCGATCGTTGTCGCCGGTGCGCGACGTGACCAGGGACAGTTTGACGCGGCGATCCGCTTGCTCGAGACCGAGCCGTTGCACACCAAGGGCCGCGGAGAATGGGTGCCTCGGTTGCGCTACGCGTACGCCGACGCCTTGCTCGACGCGGGTCGTACCGAAGAGGCCATCGAATGGTTTCACCGCACGGTTGCCGTCGACGGCAACGAGGCGACCGACGCCGTCGAGCGCCTGGCTGCACTCGGCGAATAGTTCACAGGCCGGCAGGTGTTCACCCGGCGTCCACAAGCCACAGCGCACAGTGCCCCTCGCCGTTTGGCGAGGGGCATCGTCGTCTCATGACCCAGACCAGCAATCACGAGACGTCACACAACCACGTCACCTTGGCAGGCCGCGTGTCTGCCAGCCCCGAAGCCCACATCCTGCCAAGTGGAGACGAGGTCGTCTCCTTCCGACTCATCGTTCCCCGCAGTGCAGCGGCGCGGCGCCGTTCCAAGCAACCCGTTGACACGATCGATTGCGCAGCGTGGACCTCGGCGCTGCGTCGTGCGGTGCGGCGGCTCGAACCAGGAACGGAGGTGGTCGTGACCGGTGAGCTGCGTCGAAGGTTCTCTCGCGGTCCCGCTGGGCCGATCAGCCGTGTCACGGTCGAGCTCGACTCCTGCGAACGAGTCACGGTGCCGGCGGTAGCCTCGTCCTCATGAACCTGGGCTCGTCGGATCGACCGCTGAGCGAGATTCATGATCTGGCCATGCTCGACCTCGACGGTGTCGTCTACGTCGGCGCCGACGCAGTGCCAGGCGCTGCTGACTCGCTCCGTCGGGCCCGGTCGGCGGGCATGCGCCTGGCCTACATCACGAACAATGCGTCTCGGACTGCGGCAGAGATCGCCCGGCACCTGAGCGAGCTGCAGATGCCGGAGGTCACCGAGCGCGATGTCGTGACATCTGCGCAGGCCGTGGCACACCTCGTGGCCGATGCCGTACCTGCCGGGTCGGCGGTCCTCCTGGTCGGAGGAGAAGGACTTCGTCAGCCACTGGAGGAGCGCGGGCTGAGGTGCGTGTCCAGCCTCGGCGACGAGCCGGCTGCTGTCGTGCAGGGTTTTCATCCCGACGTCGGGTGGACCGACCTGGCGGAGGCTGCGTACGCGATTGAGGCCGGGGTCCCGTGGTTCGCCAGCAACACTGACCTGACCATTCCCACGGCACGCGGTGTGGCTCCCGGCAACGGCTCGCTCGTGCAGGCGGTCCGCAACGCGACGGGTGCCGATCCGACGGTCGCCGGCAAGCCCGAATCGGCGCTGTTCGACGAGACGATCGAGCGATTCGGCAGCAAGCGACCTCTGATGGTCGGCGACCGCCTCGACACCGACATCGACGGAGCCATCGGCGTCGGCATCGACAGTCTCGCTGTCCTGACCGGGGTCAACGGCTTGCAGGACGTGATGGATGCGGCGCCCGGGCATCGCCCCACCTACGTGTCGGCTGACCTGGCAGGACTCAACGCACAACACCTCGGGGTGGTGATCGACGGTGACGCGTCTCTCTGCGGCAGTGCTCGGGCGACGGTCGTCGGCGGCGTGCTCTCGGTCGAGGGCGCTGGCCGTCACGACACCTCGGCGCTCCGCGCGGCTGTGGGACTCGCCTGGGAACTCGCCGATCGGTCCGGTGTGCGTGTGCGTGCGGATGGGACAATGACGCCATGACCGAATTGCCTCCTGACGACATAGAGTCCGGCGAGTTCGAAATGCAGTCTGACCTGCAGGTTGACGACGCGCAGATCGATGACGCATCGGCGGGTCTGCCTGACGTGTATGAGTTGACGGGACACCCGCGCATCGACGAGGCACTCACGCGGCTCGACTCGCTCGACGACCTCGACATCAATGACCACCCGGAGCAGTTCGATGCCATCCACCAGGCTCTCCGTGAGTCGCTGGCAAGCGCCGGACGTGACGGGGACGCGTCGGAGCACCCGTGAGCTCCGCACCATGACCCGGCGGCTTCGTCTGGATGCCGAGCTCGTTCGTCGAGGGCTCGCAAAGTCACGTGACCACGCAGCGACCCTGATCGGTGACGGTGTCGTGACAGTGGCGGGATCGGTGGCGACGAAGGCTGCGACCGGTGTCACCACGGATCAGGCCATCGTGGTGCGTACAGGGTCCGAACCGACGTACGCCTCGCGCGGCGCGTTCAAGCTGCTCGGAGCACTCGAGGTGTTCGAGCCGCTGGGGCTGTCGATCGACGGACGTCGGGTGCTGGACGCGGGGGCGTCAACGGGTGGATTCACCGACGTGTTGCTCCGCAAGGGTGCCCGTGAGGTGTGCGCGGTTGACGTCGGATACGGGCAGCTGGTGTGGGCGCTGCAGTCCGACGAGCGGGTCCACGTGTTCGATCGCACCAACATCCGCAACATCGAGCCCCAAGACATCGGTGGACCGGTCAGCCTCGTCGTGTCCGATCTGTCGTTCATCTCCCTTACGGTGGTCATGCCGGCACTGACGCGGGTGTGCGAGGACGGAGGCGACATCGTGCTGATGATCAAGCCGCAGTTCGAGGTCGGCAAGAGCAACCTCGGCAAGAACGGCGTGGTTCGCGACCCGCTGTTGCACGCCGATGCCGTGCACCGGGTCTGCCTCTCAGCCCACGAGCTGGGGTGGGGCACGCGTGCGTTGGCCCCCAGCCCGCTGCCCGGCCCTGCCGGCAACGTCGAATACTTCTGCTGGCTCCGCACCGATGCCGACGCACCGACGCTGGGCGCCGCCCACGACGTAGTGGAGGCGGGGCCACTCGACACCTCGAGGGCACCCTCATGAGGACGATCCTGCTCGCGGTGCATGTCGCACGCGACGAGGCGCTCAAGATCGCTGCGACATTCGCGGCCGACCTGCGAGCCGGAGGACTCGACGTACGCGTCCTCGACAACGAGGCCGCGCAGCTGCGCGCAGCAGGGCTCGAGGCCACCGACGTCGTGGCGCCCGATCCGGGTGCCGCGGTGGGGTGTGAGCTCGCCGTCGTGTTTGGAGGGGATGGGACGATCCTGCGAGCCGCCGAGCTGTGCCGGGGCACGGACACGCCGGTGCTTGGCGTCAACCTGGGCCATGTGGGGTTCCTTGCAGAGGCCGATGCCGAAGACCTCCACGACGTGGTGCGCGGCATCGTCGACCGTAGCTACACGGTCGAGGAGCGGTTGACGGTCGATGTGGCCGTGACGGTCGGCGGCGAGATCGTCGCCACCAACTGGGCGCTCAACGAGGCGTCGGTCGAGAAGGCCGCCCGCGAGCGTATGTTGGAAATCGTCGTCGAGATCGACGGTCGGCCGGTGTCGCGCTGGGGATGCGACGGAGTCGTGTGTGCCACGCCGACCGGCTCGACCGCCTACAACTTCAGCGCCGGTGGACCGATTGTGTGGCCCGAGGTGTCTGCACTCCTGATGGTTCCGATCAGTGCTCACGCGCTGTTCGCCCGTCCCTTGGTGGTGTCGCCCGACTCGACGCTGGCGATCGAGATCGTCGGCGGGCAGTCGACCGGTGTGCTGTGGTGTGATGGCCGCCGCGCAGCAGATCTGCCGTTCGGCGCGCGCGTCGAGGTTCGCAAGGGTGCGACCCCCGTACGACTGGCTCGACTGCAGCCTGCCGTGTTCACCGATCGACTGGTGCGCAAGTTCGACCTTCCGATCAACGGTTGGCGTGGCGCCGCCGAGCGCCGACAACGCGGTGATGCCTGATGTGGCAGCACCTGCGTCTGTCCTCGCTCGGAGTCATCGACTCCGCTGAGCTTGAGCTGTCCTCCGGATTCACCGTCATCACGGGCGAGACCGGTGCCGGCAAGACCATGGTCGTCACCGCCCTGGGCCTGCTTCGGGGTGACCGCGCAGACCTCGGGCTCGTACGTCAGGGCGCTGACCAGGCACGGGTCGAAGCCAGCATCGGCGTACCACCAGGTGCCGCTGCGGTGGCAGCCGTCGAGGAGGCAGGAGGCCGCATCGACGATGACGTCGTGATCCTCGGACGTGTCCTTTCGTCGCAGGGTCGCTCCCGCGCACTCGCAGGCGGTGCAACGGTTCCGGCCGCCCTGTTGGCAGAGGTCACCGACGAGCTCGTCGCCGTGCACGGCCAGTCCGATCAGCATCGACTGCTCCGTTCCGCAGAGCAGCGGGCCGCTCTCGACCGATTCGCGGGGGCTGAGTTCCTGGCGGCGAGCGAGGCCTACGAGCCGGTCTATCGCCGGTGGCGGGTGGTCGAGCGCACCCTCAACGAGCTGCGCACCCATGCCCAGGAGCGAGCGCGTGAGCTCGACGTGCTGAGATTCGGACTCGACGAGATCGAGCAGGTGGCGCCCGAGCCGCGTGAGGACGAGACCCTCAAGGCCGAAGAGAGTCGTCTCGCCCATTCTGAGTCTCTCGCCCGTGCCGCCGATGAAGCGCAGCGAGCGCTCGCCGGCGACGGTGACCTCCAGGCCGCGCGCACCAAGATCGCCGAGGCGTCCAATGCGTTGCGCGAGTCCGCCGGTCACGACCCGGCCCTCGACACGCTGGGGGAGCGGGTGCACGAGCTCGGCATCCTGCTCGACGACGTCGCCACCGAGCTGGCGGGCTACTCGGCCGGAGTCGAGCTCGATCCCCAACGCCTCGCAGACGTCCAGGAGCGGCGCGCAGCCCTGTCGGGCCTGCAGCGCAAGTACGGGCCGACGCTCGACGACGTGATGGCGTGGGCCGAGAAGAGCTCGTCCCGGCTCAACGAGCTCAGCAACGACGACGCCTCGATCGAAGAGCTCGAGGCTGAGCAGGCGGCG
This sequence comes from Aeromicrobium panaciterrae, assembly GCF_039537165.1. Taxonomy (GTDB): domain Bacteria; phylum Actinomycetota; class Actinomycetes; order Propionibacteriales; family Nocardioidaceae; genus Aeromicrobium; species Aeromicrobium panaciterrae. Next base: position 3,087,628 of record NZ_BAAAZZ010000002.1, read on the forward strand.
TTGGTGCCTGAGACGATGCGCCTCGCCACGGTGATGTCGACGCTTCGCAAGGAAGCGGCCGCGCGGCTGTCAGGACTTGTCGACACCGAGATTGCCCAGTTGTCGATGCCGTCGGCGCGACTTGTCGTACAAGTCACCACGGCTGACGATGCCGTGCCGGGAGCGCACGGCATCGATGAGGTCGAGTTCCAGTTCGCCGCCAACAGCGGGACCGGCCTTCGTCCGCTCCACAAGGGAGCCAGCGGTGGTGAGCTGTCGCGACTGATGCTGGCGCTCGAGGTGGTGCTTGCTGACCGTACGACCGTCCCGACCCTGGTGTTCGACGAGGTCGACGCCGGCATCGGCGGCAAGGCAGCGGTCGAGGTGGGTCGCCGCCTGGCACGCCTCGCCGAGCACGCCCAGGTCATCGCCGTCACCCACCTCCCGCAGGTAGCGGCCTTCGCACACCACCACTTCGTGGTCACCAAGGCGGACGACGGCACCATCACCAGCAGCTCGGTGGTCGAGCTCGGTGACGACAGCCGCGTCGATGAGCTGGCACGTATGCTCGCCGGCCAGGAGGACTCGGCTGCCGCCCAGGCCCATGCACGCGAGCTCCTCGACCTCGCGCGCGGCTGATCACACGCGCTCGCCGCGCCTCCCGATCATCCGTGGGTGCGCGTGGCAGCATGGACGGCGATGGCCATCCGCAACCGCAAGTCACCCTCGCCCTCCGAGGCTCAGGGGATCGTCGGCACCGTACGGTTCGCCCGCCGTGACAAGGAGCATGCAGCGCTCCGACCCGGGGAGATCGCGATTGTCGACCTACCTGACCTCGACAGCCAGCAGGCTGAGGCACTGATCGATCGACGTGTCCGCGCGGTGATCAACGTGTCGCGATCCAGCACCGGCCGCATCCCCAATGTCGGACCGCAGACCCTGGCACACGCAGGCATCACCTTGATCGACGTGACGCAGTCGGATCTCGGCTCACGGCTCAAGAGCGGCGACACGGTACGTATCGAGGCCGGCAAGGTGTTCAAGGACGAGATTCTCGTCGCGTCCGGTGACGAGCTCGACCAGGAACGCACCAGCACCGATCTGGCGGCAGCCGAGTCAGGTCTCGCGACTCGACTGGACTCATTGGCGGCCAACGCGTCTGACCACATCCAACGCGAGCACGCCATGCTGATCGGCGGCGCCACGATTCCCAGGCTGCGCACCAAGCTGCGTCGTCGCCCGGTCGTCGTGGTCTCCCGCGGCCACGACGATGTCGCCGACCTCCGTGGCCTGCGGCGCTACATCAATGACAGCGATCCCATCCTGATCGGTGCCGGAGCGGGCGCCGACCTGTTGCTCGAATCGGGTTACCAGCCCCGCATCGTGATCGGTGCGCTCGACAACCTCTCCGACAAGGCGATCCGCGCCGCGGGCGAGGTCGTGGTGACGACCGCCTCGGGCCGGGTCGACATGCCCGAACGACTTGAGAAGCACGGCAAGGAGGTCGTCACGTTCGTGTCGTCGGGCGCAGACGACGATCTCGCGATCCTGCTGGCCGACACCAATGAGGCCGCCGTCATCATCCACGTGGGTGGGCCCGCCGACCTGTCACAGTTCCTCGACCGTGCGCCGACCGAGGCTGCCCGCATGTTCGTCTCGCGACTTCGCGCCGGCTCCAAGATCGTGGACGCCAAGGCCGTTCATCATTTCAGCTCAGACCGGATGTCGCTGTGGCCGATCTGGCTGCTCCTGCTCGCTGGTGTCGTGGCAGTGGCAACGGCAGTCGGCGTGACACCGGTCGGCAACGACTGGTTCGACTCGATCGGCTCGCAGATCAGCGACTTCGGCAACTGGATCAAAGGATTCTTCTCGTGATCAACTTCCGCTACCACCTCGTCTCGATCGCGGCGATCCTGCTCGCACTGGCGGCGGGGATAGCGCTCGGCTCAGGTCCTCTCGATGACGCGGGCGACTCGTTGGGCGGGACCGACAACCCCACCTCCGCGGTGGCCGATCCGGCGGTCGCATCGTTCGAGTCGGCCTACGCGTCGCGGACGTCCCAGTCGTTGTTCAGCGACTCGCTCAAGGGACAGTCGGTCGTCGTGATCACGATGCCCGGGGCGAGCGCCGCCGAGGCCAAGAGTGTGATCACGCTGCTCGGCCAGGCGGAGGCCGAGGTCACGGGCCAGGTCGAGCTGACGTCGAAGCTCCTCAGTCCCACCAATCGGCAGTTCGCCGAAGGCGTTGCCCAGCAGGCCGGTGCCGGCGTGGCCGGGGTGACCGCCGCTGGTGACAGCTACGGGCGCATCGGTGCCGCGCTCGGACGTTCGATCCTGTCGACCAAGACGGCCCCGCTCGATCCGACCGCCACGACGATCCAGTCGGCGTACGTGGAGGGTGACCTCATCACGCTGACCAAGACCCCGAGCAAGCTGGCGACGCTCGCTGTCATCATCACCGGGCCAAAGGCGGCAGGTTCGGCCGATCAGGGAACAGTCGTTGCGGCGATGGCCGGTGCCCTCGACTCCGCGGGCAAGGGCGTCGTGGTCGCTGGGCCGGCCACGTCGAGCACGGATGGCGGGATCGTCAAGGCCGTGCGAGACAGCGATGCGTCGAGCACCGTCTCGACCGTTGACGTCACCGACGTTGCCGCGGGCCGCGTCGTCACGGTGCTGGCTCTGGCCAAGGAGGCCGCCGGCCAGAGCGGTTCGTGGGGCACCTCCCGCAGCTCTGACGGCGGCTTGCCCAACTAGGGCGTGCACGAGATGTGGGCCACCCGACACGCTCGTGGGTCGGCAACACCCCATTCTTCTTGGTAGGCTGGAATCCCGTGGAGGCGTGATGGAAATTCTGCATCACGAGCACTCGACATCGGCCTTCGAGCACGGGAGTCACCTTGGCAGGTAGCGCGGTTACCAAACACGTATTCGTGACCGGCGGAGTGGCATCGTCGCTCGGCAAGGGGCTCACCGCCTCAAGCCTCGGGCGCCTGCTCAAGTCGCGCGGCCTGCGCGTGACGATGCAGAAGCTCGACCCCTACCTGAATGTCGACCCCGGCACGATGAACCCGTTCCAGCACGGCGAAGTCTTCGTGACCGACGACGGCGCCGAGACAGACCTCGACATCGGCCACTACGAGCGCTTCCTTGATGTCGACCTGGCAGGCATGGCCAACGTCACCACGGGTCAGGTCTACTCCGAGGTCATCGCCAAGGAGCGCCGCGGCGACTACCTCGGCGACACGGTCCAGGTCATCCCGCACATCACGAACGAGATCAAGTCACGCATACGGGCGATGGCCAGTCCTGACGTCGACGTCGTCATCACCGAGATCGGCGGCACCGTCGGCGACATCGAGTCGCTGCCGTTCCTCGAGGCCGCGCGCCAGGTGCGCCACGATGTCGGTCGCGGCAACGTGTTCTTCCTGCACATCTCGCTGGTGCCCTACATCGGCCCGTCCGGTGAGCTCAAGACCAAGCCGACGCAGCACTCGGTCGCCGCGCTGCGCTCGATCGGCATCCAGCCCGATGCGATCGTGTGTCGCGCCGACCGAGACATCCCCGAGGGCATGAAGCGCAAGATCTCACTGATGTGCGATGTCGACCAGGAGGCCGTCATCACCGCGGCCGACGCTCCGTCGATCTACGACATCCCGAAGGTCCTGCACAGCCAGGGACTCGACGCGTACGTCGTACGCCGCCTCGACCTGCCGTTCCGCGATGTCGACTGGACCCAGTGGGACGAGCTGCTCCGCCGGGTGCACGAGCCTGCTGAAGAACTGACGATCGCACTGGTCGGCAAGTACATCGACCTCCCGGACGCCTACCTCTCGGTGGCCGAGGCGCTGCGCGCGGGTGGCTTCGCCCACAACGCCCGAGTCAAGATCCGCTGGGTGCCGTCTGACGACTGTGAGACCGAGGCGGGTGCCGCCCAGCTCCTCGGCGACGTCGACGGCATCTGCGTGCCGGGCGGCTTCGGCATCCGTGGCATCGAAGGCAAGGTCGGAGCGCTCAAGTACGCCCGGGAGCGCGGCATCCCGGTGCTTGGTCTCTGCCTCGGCCTGCAGTGCATGGTCATCGAGTACGCCCGTCACGTCGCGGGCATCGAGGGAGCGAGCTCGTCGGAGTTCGACCCCGATGCCCCGCACCCCGTCATCGCGACGATGGCCGAACAGCTCGCGATCGTCGACGGCGATGGCGACCTCGGCGGGACGATGCGCCTGGGCCTCTATCCGGCGAACCTCAAGGCCGGCAGCGTCGTCGCGGAGGCGTACGGCGCCAACAAGGTCGAAGAACGCCACCGTCACCGCTACGAGGTCAACAACTCCTACCGCGAGCAGCTCGAGAAGGCAGGACTCGTGTTCAGCGGCACCTCGCCCGACTCGACGTTGGTCGAGTTCGTCGAGCTGCCGCGCGAGGTGCACCCCTACTACGTCTCGACGCAGGCTCACCCCGAGCTGCGCTCGCGGCCGACCAAGGCGCACCCACTGTTCGCCGGACTGATCGGCGCGGCGCTCGTACGACAGCTCGAGACGCGGCTGCCGGTCGAAGAGCAGCAGCCCGCATGACACCACACCCTCATCTGCCGGGACAGCTCGCCGGCAGCCACCTGAGCGACTCCGATGCGTCCTGGCCGGTCAGCTCGACCGACATGAAGTACGAGAGTCCGTACGTCAGCCTCGGCATCGACACGATCGTCGACCCCGACGGCAACCAGCACGGCCGCGCCGTGGTGAGCCCCAACGACGCGATCGGCATCCTGGCGATCGATGACGAGGACCGGCTGCTGCTGGTCGAGCAGTACCGCCACCCCGTACGCCGGCAGATGCTCGAGATCCCGGCCGGCACGCTCGACGTACCGGGGGAGTCCGCCCTCGATGCCTCGAAGCGCGAGCTGGCCGAGGAAGCTGACCTGGTCGCCGCCACCTGGGAGCCACAGCTCAAGCTGCTCGCCACGCCGGGCTACTCGACCGAGGGATGGCAGGTGTTCACCGCGACCGGGCTGAGTCCGGTGCCCGAAGCTGATCGCATGGTTCGTGAGGCCGAAGAGGCGCACATGGTGCAGTGGTGGATGCCGTTCGACGAGGCCGTTGAGGCGGTCCTTGCCGGGCGGTTCAGCGACTCACTGACGGTCGCCGCGATCCTTGCAGCGCAGGTACTCCGGGCACGATGACCGTCGAGCGGGTTGTCCAGGACTACCTGAGTCATCTCAGCGTCGAACGCGGCCTGGCCGACAACACGATCCGCTCCTACCGTCGTGACCTGCGGCGATATCTCGAGTTCCTCGCCGACAGGGGTTTGACCGAGCCGGCCGACATCACCGAGAACGACATCGCGGCGTTCCTCGGCTCGCTGCGCACGGGGGACGAGGAACACGCGGCCCTCGGCACCGCGAGCGCCGCCCGCACCATCGTGTCGGCTCGTGGCTTGCACCGGTTCATGGTGCGCGAGCAGCTGGTGACTGCTGACGTCACAGCTGCGGTCAGACCGCCACGGCCCGCGGCGAGGCTGCCGAAGGCGTTGCCGCTCGCCGACATCGAGGCAATCCTCGAGGCAGCCGGAGCGCCTGGCACCACTCTGTCGTCACGTGACCGGGCGTTGCTCGAGGTGTTGTACGGCACCGGCGCACGCATCTCGGAGGCTGTCGGCATGGATGTCGACGACCTCGACCTGGAAGACGCGACAGTCCTGCTCAAGGGCAAGGGTGGCAAGCAGCGCATCGTCCCCGTGGGCTCGTTCGCCCTGGCATCCCTGGCCGACTACCTGACCGCTTCACGGCCCGCTCTCGTGTCGTCACGGCAGTCCACGCCGGCGGTGTTCCTCAACGCGCGTGGCGGACGGCTGTCGCGGCAGAGCGCCTGGACCGTGCTGACCAAGGCGGCCCAGCGTGCGGGCATCGCGGCGGACGTGTCGCCGCACACGCTGCGCCACTCGTTCGCGACGCACCTGTTGGACGGGGGAGCCGACGTACGAGTCGTCCAGGAGCTCCTCGGACACGCCTCGGTGACCACGACGCAGATCTACACGCTCGTGACGGTGGAGAAACTGCGGGAGATTTATGCCTCCGCCCACCCGAGGGCGACACAGTGACGGAATCAGGGCGGTAGAGTGGCGCTCGTCCGCCGGTCGAGCTGCAAGGGAACCAGATGAGCAAGGAACTTGGACCCACCGGCCGCCCGATGCCGAACTTTCCGGAGCCCAAGCCCCGCAAGCCCGGCCTGCCCGCCACCGTCATCGCGATGTGCAACCAAAAGGGCGGCGTCGGCAAGACCACGACGGCGATCAACCTCGGCGCCGCGCTGGTCGAGACCGGGCGCAAGGTGCTCCTCGTCGACTTCGACCCGCAGGGCTCGATGACCGTCGGCCTGGGCGTCAACGCCTATGAGCTCGAGCAGAGCATCTATCACGTCCTGATGGACCGCGAGCTCGGCATCAAGGACATCGTGATGCAGACGTCGATCGAGGGACTCGACCTCGCTCCGTCCAACATCGACCTGTCGGCCGCCGAGATGCGGCTCGTCACCGAGGTCGGTCGCGAACAGGTCCTGTCACGTGTGCTCAAGCCGATCCTGCACGACTACGACGTCGTCCTCATCGACTGCCAGCCGTCGCTCGGCCTGCTGACGGTCAACGCCCTCACGGCGGCAGACGGCGTGCTCGTGCCGCTGGAGTGCGAGTACTTCGCTCTGCGCGGCGTCGCGCTGCTCAAGGACACGATCGAGAAGGTTCGCGACCGCACCAACGACGATCTCCAGATCATCGGGCTGCTCGGCACGATGTACGACAGCCGCACCCTGCACGGCAAGGAGGTCCTCCAGACCCTCGTCGAGGGTTGGGGCGACCTGGTGTTCCACACCGTCATCCGCCGCACCGTGAAGTTCTCCGACTCCACCGTCGCCGGTGAGCCGATCACGGAGTACGCGACATCATCACCGGGCTCGACGTCCTACCGGCAGCTTGCACGAGAGGTCTTGGTGCGATGCCCAGGGGCGTAGCCGCGTCGGGCGGGTCCGCCAAGCGACCCTCGATGCCCGGCGCCGACGAGCTCTTCCGCGCCACGGCCGCCCAGGCAAAGGGCGAGGACACCGCCACGGCGAGCGGCCGGGTCAAGCACGACGAGAAGATGACGGTGTACGTGACTGCCGCCGAGCTGCTCGCCGTCGAGCAGGCGCGGCTCCAGCTGCGCGGTGAGCTGGGGCGTACCGTCGACCGCGGCCGGTTCGTACGCGCTGCCCTCGCCGTGGCACTCGCCGACCTGGAAGTCCGCGGCACCAGCAGCGATGTCGCCCGGCGATTGAGCGAGCAGTGACGTTGGCGGAGCCCGACGTCTCGGCGCCCGCCGGCTTCTCGGTCAACCTGACGAACTTCGAGGGGCCCTTCGACCTCTTGCTGCAGCTGATCTCCAAGCACCAGCTCGACATCACCGAGGTCGCGCTGTCGACCGTCACGACCGAGTTCATCGCCTACATCCGGGCGTTGGGCGATGATCTCGACCAGACCACCAACTTCCTGCTCGTCGCGTCGACGCTTCTCGACCTCAAGACCGCCCGGCTGCTGCCGCAGGCGGAGGTCGAGGACGAGGAGGACCTGGCGCTGCTCGAGGCCCGCGACCTGCTGTTCGCCCGCCTGATGCAGTACCGCGCCTACAAGCTCATGGCCGGGGTGATGGCCGAGCGGCTTGCCGACGAGTCGCGCCGGTTCCCGCGCGTCGTCGGACTGGAGCCGCGCTTCGCCGAGCTGCTGCCCGAGGTGCTGATCTCGATCGGGCCAGAGGAGCTCGCTGCCCTCGCGGCGGCCGCGCTGCAGCCCAAGGCGGTGCCGATCCTGTCGCTGGCACACCTGCATGCGCCGCAGGTCAGCGTACGTGAGCAGGGCCATCTGATCGTCGATCGGCTGCGCCGTGAACGCGGCCTGACGTTCCGTGCCCTGACCGCCGATGCGCCCGACCTGATCACCAAGGTGGCGTGCTTCCTGGCGCTGCTGGAGCTGTTCAAGGAGGGCGTCATCGCGTTCGAGCAGGCGACGCCCCTGGGCGACCTGCACCTGCGATGGACCGGCACCGACGAGGGCGACATCGACGTCGGCGACGAGTTTGACCGGCCGATGGGCTCACCTGACGACGAACCAGGTCCCGAGCCGCCCGACCTGAACCTCGCCGAAGACTCCGCAAGCACCGAAGGCACAGAACGTGAAGGCACCGATGACTGAGCACGACCTCCCGACCGGACCCCATGAGCTGGAGCTGGAGATGCTCGAGCTGCTGCCTGCCCTCGAGGCGGTGCTGATGGTGGCCGACCAGCCGCTGGACCACCTGACCCTGGCACAGGCCGTCGGACATCCGCCGAGCGACGTCGAAGCGGCGTTGAGGTCGCTCGCCGACGACTACACCCAGCAAGGACGCGGTTTCGAGCTGCGCAACGTCGCGGGAGGGTGGCGCTACTTCACGCGCGAGGAGTACGCCAGCGCGGTCGAGCGCTTCATCCTCGACGGCCAGCAGGCACGGCTCACCCAGGCGGCACTGGAGACCATGGCGGTGGTCGCCTACCGGCAACCCATCAGCCGTACGCGGATCTCGGCGATCCGTGGGGTCAACGTCGACAGTGTCGTACGCACGCTGGTCACCCGGGGACTCATCGAGGAGGCCGATGTCGACGGTGAGAGCGGCGCGATCCTCTACCGGACCACGAGCTACTTCCTCGAGCGGATGGGCATGGGCAGCCTCAACGAGCTCCCGGACATCGCACCGCTGCTGCCGGAGCTCGGCGACATGGACGACGAGACACCGCTGGGTGACATCGTCACCGAGGCGCCGGAGATCGTCACCGAGGCATCAGAGACCGTCACCGAGGCACCTGACGACCGTGGCTGAGATCCGTCTGCAGAAGGCACTGGCGCAGGCCGGGCTCGGGAGCCGTCGACGCTGTGACGACATGATTGCCCACGGTCGCGTCGAGGTGAACGGCGAGATCATCGACCAGATGGGCTCACGCGTCGACCCACTGGTCGACGTCATCCGCGTGGACGGCAAGCGCATCCCGCCACCCAACGACCACGCCTACGTGCTGCTCAACAAGCCGACCGGTGTCGTCACCTCGATGGCCGACGAGCACGGACGTCCTGACCTGTCATCCCTGCTGGCCGGTCGCAACGACCGCCTGTTCCACGTCGGGCGGCTCGACACCGACACGTCCGGCCTCCTGCTGCTGACGAACGACGGGGACCTGGCGCACAAGCTGGCTCATCCGTCGTTCGAGATCACCAAGACGTACGTCGCCCTGGTCGACGGCACCGTGCCTGACACCGTCGCCGCGACTCTCAAGAAGGGCATCGATCTGGATGACGGATCCGCGGTTGTCGACCGGTTCCTCGTCAAGGACAGGTCGCGCGGGCGCTCGATCGTCGAGCTCGACATCCACATGGGTCGCAACCGCATCGTGCGGCGCATGCTCGCCGAGGTGGGGCACCCTGTGCTGGAGCTGACGCGCACGGCGTTCGGCCCGCTGGACCTGCGAGGCCTCGCAGCCGGCGCGATGCGCGACCTGTCACGCGAGGAGCTCGGAGCGCTCTTCGATAGCGTGGAGGCATGAGCGTCAGCCCCGTACTCGTGATGGGCTGCGGGCTGATCGGTACGTCTCTCGCGCTGGCGCTGACAGACGCCGGCGTCGAGGTGCACCTGGACGATGTCCTCGACACCAATGTCGAGCTCGCCGTGGCGCGTGGAGCCGGCACGGCAGATCCGGTCGAGTCTCCCTCGGTCGTGGTCGTCGCGGTCCCGCCGAGCGAGGTCGCCGCGTGCATCGCTCACGCGCTCGAGACGTGGCCCGGGGCCACCGTCACGGATGTGGCCAGCGTCAAGGCCGCCCTGCAGTCCGTCGTCAGCGGTCACCCCGGCAGCGAGCGGTACGTCGGCAGCCACCCGATGGCTGGCAGCGAACGATCCGGGCCGATGGCGGCGTACGCCAAGCTCTTCGAGGGTCGGCCGTGGGCCGTCACGCCGTCGCCCGAGGCCGCTCCCGAGTCGATCCAGCGCGTCGTCGAGATCGCCAAGCTGGTCGGTGCCGTACCCCTGCAGATGGACGCCGAGGCGCACGACCGTGCTGTTGCCGTCGTCTCGCACGTCCCGCACGTCCTCGCGGTGCTGACGGCGGCCCGGCTCCATGGAGCACCGACGGACCACCTTGCACTGTCAGGACCCGGGCTGCGCGACGTCACGCGCATCGCTGGCAGCGACATCGCGCTCTGGCAGGAGATCCTGGCTGCCAATGCCACCGAGGTTCGCACGGTGCTCGAGCAGGTACGCGGCGACCTCGACCGCGTCATTGACGCGATCGGCACCGACACCGACCGGCTGGGAGACGTCCTCCAGTCCGGCCAGGACGGCACCAGGCTCATCCCCGGCAAGCACGGCGAGCAGGTCACCGAGCTCGCGACGGTCCACGTGTCCGTACTCGATCAACCGGGTGAGCTGTCGCGGCTCATGGCACATACGGGAGAATCAGGTGTCAACATCGAGGACATCCGCATCGATCACGAGCTGGGTCGACGCGTGGGTCAGGTCGAGATCTCCGTCGTCGCCGCACATGCCGACACGCTGGTCGAGGCCCTGACCGCACGCGGTTGGTCCGCCTACAGCTAGGAGCACAACCTGTGAGCGAGTCACTGGTCGTTGCCGTCGACGGTCCTTCGGGGTCCGGCAAGTCGAGCACGGCACGTGGTGTGGCCGATCGGCTGCACCTGGCCTATCTCGACACCGGGGCGATGTATCGCGCCATGACCTGGGCCATGTTGCAAGCGGATGTCGACCTGCACGATCCCGAGGCGATCGCGGCAGCAGCCACCCGTGTGCACCTGGAGTCGGGAGTCGATCCGCTCGACCCGACGATCCATGTCGACGGGGTCGATGTCGCGGAGGCGATCCGGGGCGAGGACGTCACCGGCGCGGTGAGTCACGTTGCCGCGGTGCCGGCCGTACGCGAACAGCTCGTCGAGCTGCAACGGGCGACGATCGCCGGCAACGGCCATCGCATCGTCGTCGAGGGCCGCGACATCGGATCCACTGTTGCGCCCGACGCCGACTTCAAGTTCTTCCTGGTTGCCGATCCTGCGGCGAGAGCTGCGCGGCGTGCAGCGGAGGACGGCTCGGACGACACCGTCGCGACAGAGCAGGCGCTGGCCCGGCGCGACGAGATCGATTCCAACCGCACCGCATCTCCGCTGGCCAGGGCTGACGACGCCGTGCTGATCGACAGCACGCACATGACTCTGGCGGAGGTCATCGACACACTCGTCGACATGGTGGAGAAGGGGCAGTCATGACCCTCACGGAGACGGCGGCACGCGGACTGCCGGAGGGCGGCCTGAAGCTCATGCGCAGGGTCGCGTCGCCCTATTTCAGCTGGCGTTGGGACATCCACGAACGTGGCCAGGGCAACGTGCCCGAGGACGGGCCGGTGATCCTCGCCAGCAACCACATCGGTTGGCTCGACGGACCGCTGATGTTCGTGAAGTCGCCTCGGCCCGCCCATGCCCTGGTGAAGGAGGAGGAGTTCGTCGGCAGGACCGGTCGGCTGCTGAGGTTCGTCGGCCAGATCAAGGTCAGCCGCACGCGCAACGACACGGGTGCACTCCGCCGAGCCGCCCAGGCGCTGGCCGCCGGACAGGCCGTGCTGATCTATCCCGAGGGCAAGCGCGGAGCGGGGACCTTCGACGACTTCAAGGGTGGTGTCACGTGGCTGTCGCTGGTCAGCGGCGCCCCGATCGTCCCGGTGGCGATCTTCGGCACGCGCCAGCCGGGGGAGGGGTCGGAGGCGAGGGCGCCCAAGGGTGCGCGGCTCGACATCGTCTACGGCAAGCCGCTGCGGTTCCCGATGCAGGCTTGGCCGCGAGATCGTGAGATACTGGCAGACGCGGGCGAGCAGATTCACGAGCACCTGCGATCCCATGTCACCTGGTCACAGAACGCGCTGAAGCGCGAGCTGCCCGGCCCCCTTCCGAGAGATTCAACCGATGGCTGAGGCCGTACCCGTCCTTGCCGTGATCGGCCGACCCAACGTGGGCAAGTCCACGCTCGTCAACCGCATCATCGGCCGCCGCGAGGCCGTGGTCGAAGACGTTCCGGGTGTCACCCGCGACCGTGTCTACTACGACGCCGTGTGGAATGGTCGCGCCTTCACGGTCGTCGACACCGGAGGCTGGGATCCTGACGCTCGCGGACTGGCCGAGCGCATCGCAGCCCAGGCAGAGATCGCGATCCAGGTCGCCGACGCCGTGCTGTTCGTCGTGGACGCCACGGTCGGGATCACCGACGTCGACGAGAAGGTCGTCAAGATCCTCCGTGCCGCCAAGAAGCCCGTCGTGCTCGCCGCCAACAAGGTCGACGACCAGCGCACGGAGGCCGAGGCTGCCGGATTGTGGAACCTCGGGCTCGGTGAGCCCTACCCCGTCTCAGCGCTTCACGGGCGGGGGAGCGGTGACATGCTCGACGCCATCCTGCAGGCGCTGCCCGAGACGCCGCCGGAGGACTTCGACGCACCCGAAGGGCCGCGACGCGTCGCGATCGTCGGCAAGCCCAACGTCGGCAAGTCCAGCCTCCTCAACCGTCTCGCGGGTGAGGAACGAGTCGTCGTCGACGACGCCTCCGGCACCACGGTCGACCCGGTCGATGAGCTGGTCACGCTGGGCGACCGTACGTGGAACTTCATCGACACCGCCGGCATCCGTCGCCGCGTACGCGACGCGTCGGGACACGAGTACTACGCCAGCCTCCGTACGAGCTCGGCGATCGACCGGTCCGAGGTCGCCGTCGTGATCATCGACGCCAGCCAGCCGATCACCGAGCAGGACACCCGCATCGTCAGCTCCGTCGCCGACGCGGGCCGCGCGCTGATCATCGCATTCAACAAGTGGGACCTCGTCGACGAGGAGCGCCGCTACTATCTCGAGCGCGAGATCGAGCGGGAGTTCGTGCAGGTGCCATGGGCGCCGACGATCAACATCACGGCTCGCACCGGATGGCACATCGACCGCCTCGTACGCGCGCTGGACGCCGCGCTGGAGGGCTGGGAGACCCGCGTGACCACGGGAGCGCTCAACTCGTTCCTCGGGCGCCTGGTTGCCGAGCATCCGCACCCCGTACGCGGTGGCAAGCAGCCCAAGATCATGTTCGGCACGCAGGCGTCGACGTCTCCGCCGACGTTCATCCTGTTCACCTCCGGCAAGCTCGAGGCCTCCTACATGAGGTTCATCGAGCGTCGTCTCCGCGAGACGTTCGGTTTCGTCGGTACGCCGATCCACCTTCAGCAGCGTCCGCGCAAGAAGCGCGAGCGCCGCTGATCGGCCGCTGCAGGAGCTCCGACCGCGCTGCGGTAAAGTTCCTCTTCGGGACAAACGGGCTGTAGCGCAGCTTGGTAGCGCACCTGACTGGGGGTCAGGGGGTCGCAGGTTCAAATCCTGTCAGCCCGACGTTTGTGAAGAGGGCAGCTCATCGTTGATGGGCTGCCCTTTCCTTGCCCGCGAGCGGAGGAGTGATGCATGGCACTGGGATCGGTGGGCGTGTTCTGTGGCTCCAGCTTCGGCATCGACCCCGTGTTCGCCGATGCCGCGCGGCTGACCGGAACGACATTGGGCGAGCGGGGGATCGACCTCGTGTACGGCGGTGGGCACGCAGGCCTGATGGGCGTGGTCGCTGATGCCGCGATGGAGGCCGGCGGCCGCGTCGTCGGAGTCATCCCACGCCAGCTCGAGGACCGTGAGCTGGCCCACCGGGGCCTGACCGAGCTGCACGTCGTCGACTCGATGCACGAGCGCAAGCAGCTCATGGCTGACCTGTCCGATGCCTTCGTGGCACTGCCCGGAGGGGCCGGAACCCTCGAGGAGGTGGCTGAGCAATGGACGTGGGCGCAGCTGACGATCCACCAGAAGCCGTCGGGGTTCCTCGACGTGGGAGGGTTCTGGACGCCGATGAGGGACATGCTCGCCACGATGGTCGCGTCGGGCTTTGTCCGTCAGGAGCAGTCGGGCATCGTGTCGTTCGCCGAGAGCATTGAGGACCTCCTGGCGATGCTCGAGGCTCCGAGCGCGTGGACCGACAAGTGGGGGCAGCCGATACTCCCCGGCTGACGATCCATTCCGCTGGAGCCGTCGATGCCGGAGGATGTCCTCATGGTTCGCGACAGCAGCAGCCGAGTACCCGTCAACGACCCGACCGCGCCGAAGGGCTGGCTGAGCCGTGCGGCCGAGAAGCTCGCGAAGCGCCGTGCCGTCACGTGGTACCTCGTCAACGTCGGCGGGCGCATCGACCCGTTCCTGATGAGGATCAGCGGTGGTCGCGTCAACACGACCGGCACCAGGGCGATCGTGGTGCTCAGGACCGTGGGCCGCAGGACCGGGGCCGTGCGAGAGACGCCGTTGGTCTACTTCACGCACGGCGACGACGTCGTCCTGATCGCGTCGAAGGGCGGTGCCCCCGAGCACCCCGCGTGGTTCCACAACCTGCGTGCCAACCCTGAGGTCGAGCTGTACGTCGGCAAGGCCGGAGGCCGCTATCGCGCCAGGGAAGCCGAGGGGGCAGAACGCGAGGAGCTCTGGCGCCTCGCGACGACGCTCAACAGCGGCTACGACAACTACAAGGATCGTGCCTCCAACCGGCAGATCCCGGTTGTGGTGTGTACGCCGGAATCTCCGTAGCAAGGTTGCGAACCGTGCGCGGGGCGTCCTGCCGCTGTGGGGCTAGAGCGTCGGCGCCGCGGCCCGCAGCGCCGTGATGAACGCTGACGCCAGCGTACGGGCGAAGGTCTGGGTGAAATGGACCTTGTCGCGGTAGACGACGATCCTTCCGGCGAGCGGGCCGCAGGTCGTGTCGTCACAGAACGGGTCGTTGATCCGGACGACCGGCACATCGTCGAGCGACGCGGCACGAGCCGGGACGGAGGTGCCGGGAGCCTGCGGGCGCCGGAACGTGCAGCGCTCTGCCGCGCGTTCGCGAGCCAGGCAGGCGGTGGGCTCGTCCTGGGCGCGCGCGGGTGACTCGGCGACGCTGACCCCGATACCGGCAGCGGTGAAGCGCCGGATGAACGTCGTCATGCCCGCGACCGACTGGTCTGTGGCAGCCTGGCCGCGGATGATGTCACCGTCGTCCCACAGCGCGAACGTGGAGCCCTCTGCCATGGCAATCACCACGGCGGCCGGCCTGGCATCGAGGATCTCGTCGACGATCGCGTCCTTAGCCTTGTCGCACAGCGTGGCGACGCCGCCGACGAAGGAGTCATAGCGGGTGACGTCGGCGAACGGGCAGCGGCTCTTGGCGCGTACGCGCAGCTCCCAGCCCTCCTGGTCCGCCGCTGCCACGAGGGCCGGTGCGATCGACTCGGCAATGCTGTCACCGATGAGGTAGACGACCTGGGGCGCGCCGACCTTGCCGAACGCACAACCGTTGGCGGGAGGCAGCACCGCTGACAACGAGTCGGTGAGACACCGCTTGGCGATGAACGGACCGATGTCGGTCGCCGCCTTGTCCAGCGCAGGGGTGATCTTCAGCGAGGAGTCCTCGACCTGCACCCGATCGATCGATGGCCCGGACGCCGCGAAGGCTGCTGCGGGTACGGCAGCAACGATCAACGCGGCACCGAGGGCGAGCGAGGCGGCAGGACGCGCTCGCAGCGTCGGGGCAAACCGAAGAGGCTGCTCGACGAAGCGGAACGTCAGGATCGTCAGGAGCAGGGAGCAGAGCACCAGCCCCAGCCGGACCGGGGCGTCGTCCCCGAAGCGCACCTGCCCGATCACGAGGACCGGCCAGTGCCAGAGGTACCACGAGTAGGAGCGGTCGCCGATGTACGTCAGCGGCCGCCAGGAGAGGGCACGCGTGAGCCACGTCGCGCCACCGGTGCCGGCGCCGATCAGCAGGGCTGCGCCGGCCGTGGGAGCCAGGGCGAGCCACGACGGGTAGGTGAGGCCGAAGAGCTGACCGGACTCCTTGAGCAGCACGACGCTGATGCCCATCAGGGCGAGGCCCGTGAATCCGAGAAGGATCCGCGTCGTCGGTCGCAGGCGCCCCAGCAGGGGCACGGCGAGAGCCAGGAGCGCACCGACTGCCAGCTGCCATGCGCGAGATGGCGTGCTGAAGAACGCGTATGGGCGGTGCCCCTCGCTCAACGCGACGCCAAGGATGAACGACGCGACCGTGACGATGCTGAAGACCGCGGTGAGAACCACGGTGAACCGGTCGCGTACGAATCGGTGCGCCAAGTAGCCGATCACCAGGATCAGCAGCGGCCACACGACGTAGAACTGCTCCTCGACGCCCAGCGACCAGAAGTGCAGCACCGGCGACGGGTCCCGGTCACCGGCGAGGTAGTCGGTCTGCTGCCAGGCAAATCGCCAGTTGGCCGCGAACCCCGATGCGAAGAGGATGTCGTCGCCGATCGGCTTGCGGGTCACCGGATCGATGAAATGGTGCACCGCGAGCGCGGTGGCGACCAGCACCAGCGCCGACGCGGGGAGCAGACGGCGGGCACGACGAGCCCAGAACTCGCGGAGCCGGACCGTGCCGTTGCCACGATGTTCGGCGACCAGCAGACCGGTGATGAGGAATCCCGACAGCACGAAGAACAGGTCGACGCCGACGAATCCGCCGGACATGAACGGGACCCCGGCGTGATAGGCGACGACGACCAGCACGGCCACCGCGCGAAGACCCTGGATGTCTCCGCGTGTACGAGCTGCCACTAACGCCTCCGCAGGCGGTCGAGCGCGCGGCGGTCGCGTTTGGTCGGTCGCCCGGCACCACGGTCACGCATCGGCATCATCGGCCTCTCCTCCTTGGGCGGAGGCGCGGGAGTGTGGTCCTCGTAGCAGGTCACTGCGACCGAGGCTCCGACGCGCTTCAGGATGATCCGGGTGACGACCAAGATCCTCAGGACGCCGTCGGTGAGCGCCTCGACGCGGTCTCCGACGCAGATCGACTGGGCAGGCTTCGCCTTCGCCCCGTTGACCTTGACGTGGCCGGCTCGGCATGCCGCCGATGCCAGGGCACGGGTCCGGTACAGGCGTACCGACGACGTCCAGACGTCGGCGCGGGCGGAAGTGGTCACCGAAACACCCTAGGCTGACTGCATGGAAGCCGATGACGCCGAGGTCGTGGAGATCAGCGGGGACATGATCCGGCTGGGCCAGTTCCTCAAGTTCACCAACATCGCCGAGTCCGGCGCCGCTGCCGGCGCGATGATCCAGGGCGGCGACGTGTTGGTCGACGGCGAGCTCGAGACCCGTCGGGGGCGCCAGCTCAGCCGCGGCATGCTCGTGGAGGTGCGGCTGCCGGGCGGGACCGTCGCCGCGCGCGTCGGCTGACTCAGCCGCGAGCCTCGAGGGACTTCTGGATCAGCACCGAGTGCTTCAAGAACACCAACGACTCGATGTTGTTGCGCGCATAGGTGTCGAAGTCGTCGATCGCAGGATCCGCGAGCTCGTGCGCGGTGATGCCGCGAGCGATGTTGGCGATGAAGTCGTACGCCGTCTGGCCGCCGGGGGAGCCGTACGTCTTGGCATAGGGCTCCGAGAAGCTCGTGTGGATGTCTTCGATGACGTAGAAGCCGCCCGGGCGCAGGATCGGGAACAGCGTCTTGAACGTCTCGATCTGGTGCGACCACACGTGTGAACCGTCGTCGAGGACGATGGTGGGGTCGATCGAGGCGCCGAAGCTGTCGAGGAACTCCTGGCTGGACTGGTCACCGATCACGATCGACACCCGGTCGGTCGCATACTTCTTGCACTTGGTGCTGATGTCGACGCCGATCAGCGACGCACGCGGGAAGAATTCCTCCCACATGCGGATCGAGGCACCTTGGTGCACGCCGATCTCGACCATCTGGAACTTCTGGGTGCGCAAGTTCTGGAACGCGTGCTCGTAGACGTTGAGGTAGTCGTGGTAGCGCGACGACTTGTCCGTTCCCGTTCCGATGCCGATGGCGTCAAGGGTCTTCTTGGGACCGAGGGTCCGGCGGACGGTGCGCACGCGGCGTACGAGCGGCAAGAGGGCGCGACGAATCGGCAGCGGAATCAGTTTCTTCACCGCACGAACTGTACGCAACGCCGGTGCCGCCGCACCTGGCACCCGGAGGGTCGCTCTCGGCTGCCCGGATTCATCCAGCCGTCGCAGACCACCGGCCGTGGGAGCGAGCGATCCTGATCGGATGGTCGAAGCACTCGGTGACGAGCGAGGTCGTCAGGACGTCGTCGACCGGGCCGGACGCGATGATGCTCCCGCGTCGGATGAGGGCGGCATGAGTCGTCATGCTGGGCAGCTCCTCGAAATGGTGGGTCACCATCATCGTGGAGAGCTCCGGGTGGGATGTTCGCAGATCGTCAAGGGTTGCCAGCAGCTGTTCACGGGCCGCGACATCGAGTCCCGTCGACGGCTCGTCGAGCAGCAGGAGAGGGGGATCCGGCATGAGAGCCCGGGCGATGAGCGTACGGCCACGCTCGCCCTGCGACATCGTGAACCAGTGGGGCGAGCTGGGGACGTCGATGCCGAGTGCCTTGATCAGTGACGCGGCACGATCGCGTTGTGCATCACTGGGGGTCCAGCGAGGCACGATCTCGATGGTTCCGGTGGCCCCGGTGAGCACCACCTCCTCCACCGACAGGTTCGACGTCAGCGGATGACGCGGGTTGACGAAGCCTATGTGGCTTCGAAGTTCTCGCATGTCGACACGGCCCAGCCGCTTGCCCAGGACGCTCACGGTTCCACGAGTCGGGTGGTTGACGGCCCCGCACAGATTGAGCAACGTCGTCTTGCCGGCCCCGTTGGGCCCGATCAGGGCCCAGTGCTCACCCTGGCGCACCGTGACCTCAATCCTGCTGAGCAGCAGGTTGCCATCACGTACGACGTCGACTCCGCGCACCTCGAGCACCGGCTGGTCCTGGTCCCATGGCATGGCGCGAGCCTAATCGACCGTCCGCCACCCCATACGCTTGCCGGATGACCGAGCGGCTGATCGAGATCGAGCCCGATCGCGACCGTCCGGGAGCCTTCACCCTGCGGATCGACGGCACCGACCAGTCGTACGTCGACCTCGACGACCCGCTGCGTCTCGAGTTCGACTACGTGCAGCGCATCGTCGACGTCATCGACGCGCACGGCACACCCGGAGCGCCGCTGCGGTTCGTGCACATCGGTGGCGCGGGCATGTCGGTGCCCCGGTACGTCGCGTCGACCCGCCCGACGTCGGCGCAGATCGTCCTCGAACCGGATGAACGCGTCACGGCTCTCGTCCGCGAACAGCTTCCGTTGCCGCGCAACAGCGGGATCAAGGTGCGACCAGTCGACGGTCGTACGGGCATGGCGGCGATGCGACCCGACTTCGCCGACATCATCGTGCTCGACGCGTTCGATGGCGCCCGCATCCCGGCGGACCTGGTCACCACCGAGTTCTTCGGGCAGACCGCGTCGGTGCTGACCGAGAACGGCCTCCTGCTGCTCAACATCGCTGACCGGGCACCGTTCGCGTATGCCCGGCGTGTGGTGGCGGGGGTCAACGCGACGTTCGCGAACGTCATGATCAGCGCCGAGCCGGCAACGCTCAAGGGCCGCCGGTTCGGCAACCTCCTCGTCGTGGGATCGCGCGGGACCATTCCGTGGGAGCCGCTGGCTCGCAAGGCGGCGAGCTCACCGTTGCCCTATCGCGTCGTGCCCTATCGCGAGGTCGTCGATCGGTTCGCGGGCCAGTCACCGTTCACGGACGCCGACACCGAGCAGTCACCGCCGCCACCGGGCGGGGCAACGTTCTTCAGCTGAGCTTGGTGCGCCAGCTCTCGATGTCTGCGACGTCGAAAGCCGCTGCATCGTCGATTCCATTGGCGTTCCACATCACCACCAGGAGATCGCGTCCCTGCGTCTTGCCGAGGAAATGTCGGGTCGTACGCGTGGTGGTGATGGCACTTCGAGGTATGCGTGCTTCGCGCACCGGCACGAGCTGCAGGAATACGAGCTCCGTCTGGGTGAGCAGCAGCGTGCCGATGCCGCGAACCTGATTCTTTCCGGACGACGCCTGACCGAAGAAATTGGCCTGACCGGAGAGCTCGACTTCTCCAAACTGTTCGAATTGCTCCTTGTAGGCGCTCCGCATGCGCCGCAACCGGAACGCGCCGACGATGACGAGCACGGCGAACGCCCCCACAACACCACCGACGACGAGCGCAATGATGCCCAGCACACTCACGCGTGAAGAGCCTCGGTCAGCGAGTCGACCGCGCTGTCGATCTCATCCTGGGTGATCACCAGCGGGGGAGCGATGCGCAGCGTACGTTCGTGGGTCTCCTTGCAGAGCACGCCGCGATCACGCAGCGCCATCGACACCTCTCGGCCAGTCTTGGCGGCGGGGTCGATGTCGATGCCGGCCCACAGCCCCTTGCCACGTACGGCAACGAGGCCCTTGCCGATCAGCTCGTCGAGCCGGCTGTGCAGATGCTTGCCGAGCTCCTCGGAACGTTCTTGGAACTCGCCGGTCTGCAGCAGCTCGATCACGGCGCGGCCGACAGCGCACGCGACGGGATAGCCACCAAACGTCGAACCGTGCTGGCCGGGCTTGAGCACACCGAGCACATCGGCACGTCCCACGACGGCTGACACGGGGATGATGCCGCCGCCGAGCGCCTTGCCGAGCGTGTAGAGGTCAGCGCGAACCGAGTCGTGGTCGAGTGCGAACAGCTTGCCGGTACGCGCGAGACCGGACTGGATCTCGTCGGCGATCATCAGCACGTCGTTCTCGGTGCAGAGCGCACGCAGACCTGGGAAGAAGTCGGCTGGCGGCACGATGACGCCGGCCTCACCCTGGATCGGCTCCATCAGGATCGCGGCGGTGTTGGGGGTGATCGCAGCGCGAACGGCGTCGAGATCCCCGTACGGCACCGTGATGAAGCCAGGTGTGAACGGGCCGTAGTTGTCGTGCGCCGCGGGATCATCGGAGAACGACACGATCGTCGTCGTTCGGCCGTGGAAGTTGCCTGCAGCGACGATGATCTCGGCGTGGTCGAACTCCACGCCCTTGACCTCGTACGCCCACTTGCGCGCGACCTTGATCGCCGACTCGACCGCCTCTGCGCCGGTGTTCATCGTCAGCACCATCTCGGTCCCGGTCAGCTCGGCCAGCTCCTGGCAGAACATGCCGAACTGGTCGTTGTGGAACGCCCTGGAGGTCAGCGTGAGACGTTCGAGCTGCTCACGCGCCGCAGCGATCAGGGACGGGTGGCGGTGGCCGAAGTTGAGGGCGGAGTAGCCCGAGAGGAAGTCGAGGTAGCGGTTGCCGTCGACATCGGTCACCCAGGCGCCCTCAGCCTCTGAAATCACCACGGGGAGAGGGTGATAGTTGTGTGCGCCCCACTGCTCGTCGAGAGTGATGAAGGACGCGGTGTCGTTGGCTGCCATGTACCCCACGGTACATACACGAGAGGCCAAGATCTGACTGGGATGGTCGCCGATATCCTGTGCCTGTGACAGCCCCCGCGCCCTTCGCTGTGATGCGTCCCGGACACGGCGTCATCCGGCTGGCGAGGTCAGCTGCGGTCGCCCTGGTGTGCAGCGTGACGGCAGCGGTTGCGCACCTTTCGGCAGGTGGCGAGATCCCCGCGTCGTCGTTCACGATCCTGTTTGCCGGCGCCTCGGTTGTCGCCTGGCTGGCGTCGGTGCGACGCGTGACCCCGGGTCAGCTGGTTGGCCTGCTTCTGCTGTGCCAGGTCTGCGTCCACCTCGGGTGCTCGATGGGATCGATGGAGATGTCGGTCGCGATGCTGGCGACTCACGTGGTCGCCACGGCAGCCAGCGCCGCGATCATGACGCGCGGCGAGTCCTTTGTGTGGACCGTCGCCGAGCGGCTGGGCCTCCGGCTGCTCCCCGGTCCCGCCGTCGTCGAGGCCGTCCCTGGCGCAGCCGTTCCCATGCCGGTGTCGTTGCCGCGCTCGTTGAAGGACGTACGTCTCGTCCATTCCCGCGTCCTGAGAGGGCCGCCGTACGGGTCCAGCTGATCCCGTACTTCTCACCTCTCACACGAAAGACACTTCATGAAGAGAACCACCGCGCGGCTTTGTGCTGCGCTCATCACGATCGCCCTCGTGGGCGTTGCGGGGGCCGCTTCGGCCCACGTGTCCGTCTCGTCGACGGACGCTTCACAGGGCGGATTCGGCAAGGCAGTGTTCCGGGTGCCGACCGAGTCGGACACCGCGTCGACGACCAAGCTGGTCGTCACGTTGCCCGAAAAGACGCCGTTCGCCTTCGTGACCGCCCAGTCGAAACCCGGCTGGACCGTCACGCTTCAGAAGGCGAAGCTTGCGGCACCGACCAAGGTCGGCGACTTCGAGCTGACGGAAGCGGTACGGACGATCACCTGGACGTCGACCGGTGCCGGCATCGCGCCGTCACAGTTCGACGAGTTCGCCCTCTCTGGCGGTCCGTTCCCCGATGACGAGTCCATCTCGTTCACTGCGGCGCAGACCTACAGCGACGGCTCGGTCGTCAACTGGGACGAGGTCCAGAAGGGTGACAAGGAGCCGGAGCACCCGGCTCCGACGTTGATCCTTGCTGCTTCGACCGGTGACGGTCACGGCACGTCGAAGGACCCCGACGCCGAGGCGTCAAGCACCGGCGACGACGGTGACACCACGGCGACGTGGCTCGGTGGCAGCGCACTTGCGGTTGCCCTCGGCGCACTGGTTGTGGCTCTGCGACAGAATCGACGTCGTGCGTAACGTCGTTCTCCGCGGGAGCCTGTTGGCTCTGCTCTGCCTTGTCCTCGGGACGGGACCGGCATCGGCGCATGCGTCGCTCGTCGGTTCCGACCCCGGGGATGGGGCGTCCGTCGCGGCGTCGCCGTCATCGATCACGTTCACGTTCAACGAGAACATCGGCAACCCTGCGTACGTCGCCGTGCGCGCGCCTGACGGTTCCAAGGTCGACGTGTCGGATGCGTCTGCGGTTGACGCCGAGGTGACCGCGACGCTGGCCGCGAGTGACCAGAAGGGCCGCTACACCGCGACCTATCGCGTCGTGTCCGCCGACGGGCATCCGGTCGAGGGCACGATCCACTGGACGACGACGACCGGTCGGATCGTCGAGCAGGTCGATCCGCCCGCCGAGAAGGGTTTCGTCCACCGGCACCGGGCCCACTTCTTCTGGGGCATCCTGGCGGCTGCCGTCGCCATCGCCCTGCTGCTGGCACCGCTGAGGGGGCGCAGTGACAAGAACGACGCGTGACGTCGCTCTGGCGTTCATCCTGAGCGCCGTCGTGATGGTGCTCCTGCTCGAGGTCGGGGGAGGAGCACCCAAACCTCCGGTCGGCGACATCCCCAGCCCCGGCGAGTTCGTCGGTTGGGCGGTGCCGTTCACCAAGCTGATCACCGACATCAGTGCTGTCATGGTCATCGGCTCCCTGCTGGGCGCGGTGTTCCTGCTTCCGTCGTCGCGTGACGAGGTCGAGGGCCTGTCTGTCCAGGCCGTCCGGCTCGCGTTCTGGTGGGCCGTCGTGTGGTGCGTCGCGACGATCGCCCTCTTCTTCCTCAACGTCTCCGACATCTTCGCCAAGCCCTTGGGAGATCTGTCGAGCCCGTTCATCTCCGGCTATGCCGGGACGTCCGCCGGTCGTGCAGTCCTGCTGCAGGCGGCCGGCGCGGCGCTGGTCGCAGTCGCCACACGGTGGACCATCGGGACCAGGACGCTGGCTGGCGTGCTCGGCCTGGCACTCGCGACTCTCGCACCGATCACCCTTACCGGTCACGCAGCGTCATCCGGGTCCCATGACCTCGCCACCACCAGCCTGCTGCTGCACGTCGTCGGGGTGACGCTGTGGGTCGGTGGGCTCGTCGCCCTCGGGTGGGTGGCGCTCCGCGGAAGCAAGCGACTGGACGCCGGCATCACCCGGTTCTCGGCCCTGGCCGTCTGGGCTTTCGTGATCGTGGGTGCCTCCGGCATGGTCAACGCGTCGGTACGCCTCGGGTCGATCGACGCGCTGTTCGGTTCGACGTACGGACGCCTCGTGCTGCTGAAGGTCACCGCACTCGTCGTGCTGGGCGTGTTCGGCTACGGGCAGCGCCGCCGCATCGTCGAGAACGGTGCCGGGTTCCTGCGCCTCGCCCTCACCGAGCTCTTCATCATGGCCGCGACGATCGGCCTCGCCGTGGCGTTGTCGCGCACCCCGACACCCGTAGGGGAGAACGTGCTGCGGACGCCGCTCGAAGAGCTGCTCGGCGGTCCACTGCCGGCGGCACCGTCGATCGGTCGCATCCTCTGGGGCTGGACCGGCAACGGTGTCGGCCTCGCCATCGTCGGGCTCGGCACGGCACTCTATGTCGCCGGAGTCTGGTCACTGCGCAAGCGCGGCGACGCGTGGCCCGTGGGCCGTACGATCTCGTGGCTCGTCGGGATGGTCGTGATCGCCTGGGCAACGTTCGGTGGCCTCGGCGTCTACTCGCACGTGCTGTTCAGCGCCCACATGGCCTCGCACATGATGCTGTCGATGGTCGCACCGATCTTCCTCGTCCTCGGCGCGCCGATGACACTGGCACTGCGCACCTTGCCCGGACCCCGTCAGCCGGGAGAGGTGTCGCCGCGGGCCCTGCTCCAGTCATTCCTGCATTCGCGGTTCATGCGCTTCCTGACTCATCCGCTGGTGGGGCCGCTGCTGTTCGTCGGCAGCCTCTACGGCCTCTACTTCAGCGGTGCGTTCGAGAGCCTGATGGGCAACCACTGGGGCCACACGATCATGGAGCTGCACTTCCTCGCGGTCGGCTCACTGTTCTACTACGTGCTGATCGGCATCGACCCGTCACCGCGGCAGCTGCCGTCGATCGCCCGGTTCGGGATGCTCATCGTCACGATCCCGTTCCACGCGTTCTTCGCGATCGCGGTGATGTCGTCCAGCTCGGTGTTCGCCGGCGACTACTGGCGCGCGCTCGAGCGTCCCTACCGGACCGATCTGCTCGCCGACCAGTACCTCGGCGGCGGCATGGCCTGGGCGATGGGGGAGATCCCGCTGGTCCTCGTCATGGGTGCGCTGCTGTGGCAGTGGTTCAGCAGTGACGCCCGCGAGGCCAAGCGGTTCGACCGGTCGGAGGATCGCACCGGCGACGCGGCGCTGGAGGCGTACAACGCGCGGCTCAGGGATCTCGCCGAACATGGAAAACGGCGGGACCCCTGAGGGATCCCGCCGTTGATGGTCAGACTCAGAAGAGGATCTGGCCGCCACTCGTGGCCGCCGTGAAACGCTCCTGGGCGTCGGCCCAGTTGACGATGTTCCACCACGCCTTGACGTAGTCGCCCTTGACGTTGAGGTAGTCGAGGTAGAACGCGTGCTCCCACATGTCGAGCTGCGTGATCGGGATCAGCGTTGCCGGGATGTTGTTCTGCTGGTCGTAGAGCTGCACGATGACGAGCTTTTGGCCCAGCGAGTCCCAGGCGACGATCGCCCAGCCGGAGCCCTGCAGGCCCAGCGCGACGGCCTCGAACTGCGCGCGGAACGCGTCGAACGAGCCGAAGTTGTCGTCGATTGCGGCCGCCAGCTCACCGGTCGGCTTGTCGCCACCCTCGGGCGAGAGGTTCTTCCAGAAGATCGAGTGGTTGATGTGACCGCCGAGGTGGAACGCGAGGTTCTTCTCCAGCAGGTTGATGTTGCCGAAGGACTCCTTGGAGCGAGCTTCTTCGAGCTGCTCCAGGGCCTGGTTGATGCCAGTCACGTAGGCCTGGTGGTGCTTGGAGTGGTGAAGCTCCATGATCTTGCCGGAAATGTGCGGATCGAGAGCGCCGTAGTCGTACGGAAGCTCGGGAAGTGTGTAGTCGGCCACGCATCCTCCTCGGGACGGTCAGGGGCGATGCCCTGTGTGTTTAGTTGTCTGTTCATCCTCAGTCTGTCAGTCCCCGTCAAGGACGCAAGGGCGGCCCACGTGGTGGACGTCGGCGGGGTTCGCGAGTCAGGCAACGTCCGTACGAATCACTCGTCTAGTCTGTCTCAGGACATGACGAGGACATCGAGGGCTGCTCCGAAGAAGTCGCGTGCCGTGGAGGAACGCGTCTTCACGATCCCCAACGCCCTCAGCTTCGTCCGCCTGCTCCTCGTGCCGGTATTCCTCTGGCTCGTGATGGGGCCCAAGTGGGACGAGCTGGCACTGGTCGTCCTGATGGTGTCCGGCGTGACCGACTACCTCGACGGCAAGCTGGCCCGGTCGCTCGGACAGACCTCCAAGATCGGCGCGATCCTCGACCCTGTCGCCGACCGGTTCTTCATCCTCGCAGTGGTGATCGGACTCGGCTACCGCGACATCATCCCGTGGTGGCTCGCGGTGATCCTCCCGCTGCGCGACGTGTTCCTGTTCAGCCTGGTGCCGTTCCTCCGTACGCGGGGCTACAGCTCGCTGCCGGTGCACTTCCTCGGCAAGGCCGCGACGGCGAGCTTGCTGTACGCGTTCCCGCTGCTGCTCCTGGGTGACGCGACCGGTACGGTCGCCGACCTGGCCAACGTGTTCGGCTGGGCGTTCACCGTGTGGGGCGTGGCGCTGTACTGGTGGGGCGGCGTCCTGTATGCCTTCCAGGTCCGACGGCTTCTGGCCACGACACCGCCCGTGCAACGGAGCTGACCGTGCCGGAAGAGTCAGACCGCGCCATCGGTCTGCTGGAGCAGATCGCAGACACCGCCCTTGACGACGACTACTACGTCGTACGCGCAGGTCGCTATTCGCAGTCGCGCGAGCTCAACACCGTGCTCACGGGTCTCGTCATTGCCCTGTTCGCCCTGCTGGTGACCCTGGCCGTGGTCCAGACCCGTTCCGATCGTCCCGCGACCGAGCGGGAGCGTGAGTCGCTGATCGCCAACATCGACGCTCGCAAGAAGCTTCTCGCGAACCGGGAGGAGACCGCTGCGAGCCTGCGGGCAGCGGTGGCCCAGCTGAGAGCATCGGCTGACCGCACAGACCCGGCGTACGAGTCGCTGCGCCTGGCGGCGGGCGACCGTGCCGCTCGCGGGCCGGGCATCACGATGACCGTGACGCCCACGAGCAGCGACAACCAGCGCAACAACCACCGCATCACTGACAACGACCTGCAGATCCTCGTCAACGGGCTCTGGTACGCCGGCGCAGAGGCGATCTCGGTCAACGGCAACCGCATCGGGACGATGAGTGCGATCCGCACGGCCGGCGACGCCATCACGGTCAACTTCAAGTCGATCGGGCCGCCGTACGTGATCGTCGCACTCGGCAACGACGACACGCTCGAGTCACGCTTCGAGGACAACCCCTCGGGGCGCTACTGGGCCGGCCGGGTCCAGGCTCTCCGTGCACGCAGCGAAGTGGCATCATCGACTCAGCTGAGAGTGCCGGCCGTTCCCGCCCAGCGTCTCACTCCCATCCACGCCGTAGCGATCGAGGAGACGCGATGATCCCCGTACTTGGCCTCGCGATCGGCATCGTCGCCGGACTGATCCTCCAGCCCTCGGTGCCGACGTCGCTGCAGCCCTACCTGCCGATTGCCATCGTGGCCGCGCTCGACGCCGTGATCGGCGCGCTACGGGCCTTGGGGGAGCGTCGCTTCGACGACCGCGTGTTCGTCGTCTCGTTCGTCTCCAACGTCATCATCGCCGCGTTCATGGTCTACCTCGGCGACCAGCTCGGTGTCGGTTCACAGCTCTCGACCGGTGTGGTCGTGGTCCTCGGAATCCGCATCTTCGCCAACGCGGCCGCCATCCGTCGACGGATCTTCCATGCCTGAGCCCACCGAGCGCAACCTGTTTCACAAGCCGTCGGTCTCCCAGGTCGTGGTGGCGATCCTTCTGGGAGGCCTCGCGTTCGCGATCACGCTGCAGATCAAGCAGAGCGACACGACCGACTACTCCGGCGTACGCGGCGACGAGCTCGTCGAGCTGCTCAAGTCCCTCGACTCCGCCAACGAACGACTCGGTACGCAGATCGGTGACCTCACCGCGACCCGCAACGACCTGCTGAGCAGCACCAAGCGTTCGGAGGAGGCGGAGAAGCAGGCCAAGGAGCGCGCCGACCAGCTGGCGATCCTCGCCGGCACCGCCGGTGCCACCGGACCAGGCGTGCGCCTCGTGATCACCGACATCGACAAGGCGATCGACGCGCCGTCCCTGCTCGATGCGGTCCAGGAGCTGCGCGATGCCGGCGCCGAGGCCATCGTGATCAACGGGGTGGCGCGTGTCGTGGCCCAGACCTATTTCCTCGATGACGACGATGCCGTACGCGTTGGCGGGCTCGAGGTGAAGCGACCGTTCACGATCGAAGCGATCGGGGATCCGTCGACCCTGGCCGAGGCCGTCAACATCCGTGGAGGGCTCATCGACCGCATCGCCACCCGCGGCGGTCACGCCACGGTGGAGAAGGAGAAAAAGATCACCATCACGGCGTTGGCCGACGTGAAGTCGCCAGAGTACGCTCGTCCCACATCCTGACCCGCAAGGAGCAAACCCGGTGATCCCTGAGGACCTGTTTTACAGCGAAGAGCACGAGTGGGTGCGACTTGACGACGAGATTGCGACGGTCGGCATCACCGACTTCGCGCAGGGGCAGCTGGGTGACATCGTCTACGTCGAGCTGCCTGCCGTCGGTGACCGCGTCGAGGCAGGCGCCGTCATCGGCGAGCTCGAGTCGACCAAGTCCGTGAGCGACATCTTCTCTCCGCTGTCCGGCGAGGTCGTGTCCCGCAACGAGACGCTCGAGGCCGGACCCGAGGTCATCAACTCCGATCCCTACGGTGAGGGCTGGCTGATCAAGCTTCGTCCGCTTGACGACGACCCCACCGAGTCGCTGCTCGAGGCTGAGGCGTACGCCGCACTCGTCGACGAGTGACGCAGTGTCGGCGGATCTGCACGCCATCGGGTGCTACGTTTGACTCAGAAGTCTCAACCCTGACTCAAGACCCGTCACAGGAGTGAACCCGATGACCACGCCGGACCGCGAGCCCGACGCCAACGCTGGCTCTGCCGGTCAGCCCGCCTCGGGTCCGTCCGACCACACGACACACATTCCGATCCTCGACGCCGACACCGAGGAGATGTCGCAGGCTGACGTCTCGGCGGTCGAGAACCTCCCGGCCGGCAGCGCGATGCTTCTGGTGCAGCGTGGTCCCGACTCGGGTGCGCGATTCCTGCTCGACAGCGACAGCGTCTCCGTGGGGCGCCACCCTGACAGCGACATCTTTCTCGACGACATCAGCGTCTCGCGGCGCCACGCGACGTTCACCCGAAGCGGCGCCGGCTATGTCATCGCCGACCTCGGCAGCCTCAACGGCTCCTACGTCAATCGTGACCGCATCGACAGCGAGGTCGCCCTGGCCGGCGGCGACGAGGTGCAGATCGGCAAGTACCGGCTGATCTACTTCGCCGGAGCGTCGAAGGCGCAGTCGTGACCGAGCCGTTGTCAGAGCTCAGGCTCGGCATCGGCAAGGTCATCGAGGAGCTCAGCGCCGAGTTCCCCGCGCTGTCGCAGAGCAAGATCCGCTATCTCGAGGACCAGGGCCTGCTCGAGCCGGAGCGCACCCCGGCGGGCTATCGCAAGTACGCCTACAGCGACGTCGAACGGCTGCGTTTCGTGCTGCATGCGCAGGAGCAGCTGTTCTGGCCGCTGAGCCACATCCGCCGTGTCCTGGACGACATGGACAGGGGAGTGGTCCCCGACACGACGCTGAGCAGCACCACCAAGGTGCCCTACCTCAGCCTCGCCGAGGACGGTCTGCCGACCGCCGAGACCTTCGAGGCCCCACAGAGCAACGTACGACTGTCGCGCGCCGAGCTGCTCGACTCGGCCGGCATCGACGACAAGACACTGGATGCGATCGAGGAGTTCGAGCTGATCAAGCGTCGCCCGTCGCAGACCTACTACGACGGTGAGGCGTTGTCGATCGCGGCCATCGTCGGCGAGCTCGCCCAGCTGGGGCTCGAGCCTCGTCACCTGCGCATCTTCCGGGCGGCGGCGGACCGTGAGATCTCGCTGTTCGAGCAGGTCGTGACTCCGCGTGCACGCTCGCTCGACAAGGAGGCGACCGACAAGACGATCGCCTCGCTGGCGGCGCTGTCCGTACGCCTGCAGACCGTGCTCGTGCGAAGCGGATTGCGAACCTAGCCCCATGCGCGAGGTCGAGGTTGTCGGCGTGCGCGTCGAGCTACCGACCAACCAGCCATTGGTCCTGCTCCGCGAGACCGAGGGCAGCCGCTACCTGCCGATCTGGATCGGTGCCGTCGAGGCGTCCGCGATCGCGTACGCCCAGGAGGGTGCCGAGACGGCGCGGCCCCTGACGCACGAGCTGATGCAGCACCTGGTCCTCGCACTGGGCGACGAGCTCGAGGAGGTCCGCATCATCGACGTCCACGACGGGGTGTTCTTCGCGTCGTTGATCTTCGCATCGGGCGCCCAGGTCGAGGCGCGGCCGTCCGACTCGATCGCCCTGGCACTGCGTTCGGGCGCGCGGATCGTGTGTGCCGAGGACGTCCTCGACGAGGCTGGCATCCAGTCCACGCGGGAGGAGGACGAGGAGGTCGAGCGTTTCCGAGAGTTCCTCGACGAGATCGACCCCGAGGATTTTGGCTGAGGCAAGCGAGCCCTGCGAGCGGCCCGAAGCCAGGTGTGGGGGTCCCCCACGAGGAACGAGTAGAGGACCCGTGCCGCGGCGAAGCCGCCAGGAAGCTCGAAACCACGTGAGATGTCGACCCAACGCGAGCAGTGAGTGACCTTCAAGCATCACTTGAGACTTGCGCGACACGCCGAGGTTCACGCTGGGTCGTTGACCCGCCAAAGTCTCAGCCTTACCTTGAAAGTGCTGCCGGCCATACACGGATGTAGTTTCGTAGCGGTAGTCTTCCCCAATACCCAGCATCGGAAGGCATTTCGCCATGATCGAGCCACGCGACGCCGTGCCCGCAGGAGCGACTGACCAAGCCCGCGACCAAGGTCTCCTCTTCAACGACGACGTCTCGCCGATGCCTGAAGACACCGGCTTCCGTGGTCCGACCGCCTGCAGCGCGGCCGGCATCACCTATCGCCAGCTCGACTACTGGGCGCGTACGGGTCTCGTCGACCCGACGGTGCGCTCCGCCACGGGTTCGGGCACGCAGCGCCTCTACTCGTTCAAGGACATCCTGCTGCTCAAGATCATCAAGCGGCTGCTCGACGCGGGCGTGTCGCTGCAGCAGATCCGTGTCGCCATCGACCACCTGCGGGAGCGCGGCACCGACGACCTGACCCAGGTGACGCTGATGAGCGACGGTGCGAGCGTCTACGAGTGCCGGTCGGCCGACGAGGTCACCGACCTGCTCCAGGGCGGTCAGGGCGTGTTCGGCATCGCCATCGGTGGTGTGTGGAAGGAGATCGAGGGCTCGCTGCACTCGCTGCCCAGCGAACGCGCCATCGCCCAGCCGGATTCTTCGGCCGACGAGCTCGCCGCTCGTCGCCAGGCCCGTCTGTCCTCGTAGTCACGCCCTTCGCGCCCCCTACTCGCTGACGCGGAGAGGATTTCACGGGGGAGAGCTCGTGGAGGGACCCCCAGCAGAGCTCGCTCCCGGTCGGCCGCGGGCGGCCTCCCTGGGAGCCGGTGTCGCCAGCGTGCAGACCTTGGATCTAGCCGTACGCCCGTCTGGCGCACGCGCTGGCTCCAGTTGGTAGGCTGACGCTGCTTTCGATCGCGCGTGGGAGAGTTCGCCCAGGCGGCGCCGAAGGGGCAATTCCTCCCCGGAACCTCTCAGGCACAAAGGACCACGCGACCTAGGCAATTCTGGAGCTCTCACGGGTGACAGAAGGGGAGGCGTACGCAAGACGCCTCTACCCAGGAGACTCCCGTGTCAGACTTCGCCAGCCGTCACATCGGACCCAGCCCGTCCGACCAGGACGCCATGGTGCGCCGGGTCGGGTACGACTCGCTCGACGCCCTCATGGCCGCTGCCGTTCCGTCCGGTATCCGCAGTGCCGGGGCGCTGGGCCTCCCGCAGGCACTGAGCGAGACCGACTCGCTGGCCGTGCTCCGTGGACTGGCAGCGCGCAACACCCCGGGCGTCGCCATGATCGGCCTGGGCTATCACCCGACGATCACGCCGGCCGTGATCCGCCGCAACGTGCTCGAGGATCCGTCCTGGTACACCGCCTACACGCCCTACCAGCCCGAGATCTCGCAGGGACGCCTCGAGGCCTTGATCAACTTCCAGACCCTGATCTCGGATCTCGCAGGTCTTCCGACGGCCAACTCGTCGCTGCTCGACGAGGGCACCGCCGTTGCCGAGGCGATGACCCTGATCCGCCGCGCGACCAAGGGCAAGGACGACCTGCCGATCATCATCGACGCAGGGCTGTTGCCGCAGACGCTCGCCGTGACGCACACCCGCGCGGAGGCACTCGGCATCGAGCTGCACGAGGCCGACCTGAGCGCTGGCGTCCCCGACATCGAGGCGGCCGGGACGATCATCGCCTACCCGCGCGCTGACGGCCAGATCATCGATCCGACCGCCGCGATCGAGGCCGCGCACGCCAACGGCGGCCTCGCCGTGGTCGTGGCCGACCCGCTCGCACTCGTGCTCCTGAAGTCGCCGGGATCGCTCGGGGCCGACGTCGTCGTCGGCTCCAGTCAGCGGTTCGGCGTGCCGATGTTCTACGGCGGACCTCACGCCGGGTTCATGGCGGTGCGCGAGGGCCTGGAGCGTCACCTGCCGGGTCGCCTGGTGGGCGTGTCGATCGACAGCGCGGGACGCCCCGCATACCGGTTGGCACTGCAGACGCGTGAGCAGCACATCCGCCGCGAGAAGGCCACGTCCAACATCTGCACCGCTCAGGTGCTCCTGGCCGTCACGGCGTCGATGTACGCCGTCTACCACGGTCCTGACGGGCTCCGGGAGATCGCGCAGCAGGTCGCGTCACGGGCTGCCCAGCTCGCGGCCGGCCTGAAGGCCGGGGGAGTCGAGGTGACCGGGACATCGTTCTTCGACACCGTCGTCGCCCACGTCCCCGGACAGGCCGAGAAGATCGTTGCCACAGCCCGTGACCTGGGGGTCCACCTGCGGCTCGTCGATGACGACAACGTCGGGATCTCGACGAACGAGGCGACGACGGACGCCCACCTCACCCTGGTGCAAGAGGCATTCGGACTGGACGGGCACGACTGGGTCATGGCGTCGCCTGCACTGCCCGACAGCCTCCTGCGTACCGATGCGATCCTGACGCACCCGGTGTTCCACGAGCACCACAGCGAGACGCAGATGCTGCGCTACCTCAAGAAGCTCAGCGACCGCGACTACGCACTCGACCGCGGCATGATCCCACTCGGCTCATGCACCATGAAGCTCAATGCGACGTCGGAGATGGAGCCGATCAGCTGGCCCGGATTCGCCGACCTGCACCCGTTCGTGCCCGCCGAGGATGCTGCGGGGATGATCGAGATGATCGAGACGCTCGAGACCTGGCTCGCCGAGGTCACCGGATACGCCGCCGTGTCGATCCAGCCCAACGCGGGCTCGCAGGGTGAGTTCGCGGGCCTGCTGGCGATCCGCGCCTATCACTTGAGCCGCGGCGACGATCATCGCAATGTCTGCCTGATCCCGAGCTCGGCCCACGGCACCAACGCCGCCTCCGCTGTCATGGCAGGCATGCGCGTCGTCATCGTGAAGTCCACCGACCAGGGCGAGGTCGACCTCGACGACCTCAAGGCACAGTGCGACAAGCACGCCGACGACCTCGCCGCGATCATGGTGACCTATCCGTCGACCCACGGGGTCTACGAGCACGGCATCACCGAGCTGTGCGAGATCGTGCACGGCCACGGCGGACAGGTGTACGTCGACGGCGCCAACCTCAACGCGCTGCTGGGCCACGCCCAGCCGGGTGCCTTCGGCGGCGACGTGTCGCACCTCAACCTGCACAAGACGTTCTGCATCCCGCACGGTGGCGGTGGCCCCGGTGTCGGCCCGGTCGCCGTCGCGGAGCACCTCGTGCCCTTCCTGCCGACGCATCCGCTGCACCCGGTGGAGAGCAAGCGTGAGGGCATCGGCGCCATCAGCGCGGCGCCGTACGGCTCGGCGGGCATCCTGCCCATCCCGTACGCGTACATCGCCATGATGGGCGCTGAGGGCCTCACCAACGCCACCTCCGTCGCGGTGCTGTCGGCCAACTACATCGCCAAGCGGCTCGAGGGCGCATTTCCCGTGCTCTACAGCGGCGACAACGGACTGGTGGCGCACGAGTGCATCCTCGACCTCCGTCCGCTCACCAAGGAGTCGGGCCTGAGCATCGACGACGTCGCCAAGCGGCTGATCGACTACGGCTTCCACGCCCCGACCATGAGCTTCCCGGTCGCCGGCACGCTGATGATCGAGCCGACCGAGTCCGAGGACCTCGCCGAGCTCGACCGCTTCTGCGAGGCGATGCTGGCCATCCGCGCCGAGATCGACGCGGTCATCGCCGGCAGGTACACAGACGGTGACAACCCGCTGGTCCACTCGCCGCACACGATGCGTGAGATCGCTGACTGGAAGCATTCCTATCCGATCGCCGAGGGCGCGTTCCCCGCAGGCTCCACTGACGACAAGTACTGGCCGCCGGTGGGTCGCATCGACCAGGCGTACGGTGACCGCAACCTGGCGTGCTCCTGCCCGCCGCTCGAGGCATTCGCCGAGTAGCAGGGCCACCCCGGGCCGGTCGACCGGCTGACCCTATGATCCTTTTCATGACGGGGGGATCGTTGTGGCGCGAGCATCTACGCCCGTTCGTTGCATCGCGATCCTTGCGACAGCTGACGCTGGCCGCAGGTGCGCTTGTGCTGCTTGCGTCGGGCCTGTTCGGGGGACTTGAGCGCGCCGAGCCCGAAAAGGTCACGTCCGTCAAAGCCGGCCAAACCGTCGACACCGGGCCGTTCGACCTCACGGTGACCAAGGTCGTCTGGGCCGAGGACCTCGCTGATGGTCCCGGTGAGAGCGAGCTCGGACGGTTCCTCGTCGTGCACGCGACGGTCACCTCGACCGAGAAGGACACCGTCTCCGGTTTTGTCATCCGTGAGGCATTGCGGATCCATGGCCTCAGGGGATTCGCCGAGAAGGAGGGCTCGGATGTGCTCGTCACGAGCGACGAGGCCGATCCTCGCGTGGTTTCCGTGGCCGACCAGGTCAGAATCGACTACCTCAACCCGGGGCTCACCTACGACGTCCAGTACGTCTGGGAACAGACGTGGTCACGGCCGCTGCCGAGCTCAGTTGACCTGACGGTCTTCGGGCACGGTTTTCGCCAGAGCAACATCGACGAGCAGGAGGACTGGTTCGACAGGTTCCCGATCGCAGTCGGATCGTTCGCCGTGACGGAGCTCTCGTCATGAGGCCGGTCGTCAGCAGATTCGGCACGGGTGCGCTCGTCGTCGCGGCCCTCGCCGTGGGGCAGCTGCTCAACGAGCGTCTCCCGGAGCCGAAGGACGGTTCGCGACTGTTCGAGCAGCACGTGAAGATGGGCGAGACGGCGACCTTGCGCACGGGAGACCTCACGCCGAGGTCGGTCGAGGGCGCGATGCGGCTGACTCGTGACTCAGATGACATCGATGCCCAGGGCGTCGGTGTGGTGGTGCACTTCGACTTCGTGTCGCGGTCTGAGGCCCAGTCGATGTCGTATGCCTTGTTCCGCGGCGGCGATGGCACGACTGCCCGCTTCGGCTCGTTTGGCCAGCGAAGTGTGCTGTCGTGCCGCGGTGCGCCGCCGGGGATCGTTGCCCATTGCACGGCCGTGTTCGACATCGATCCCGATTCACTGGCCGGCTCGTCGCTGGTGATTGCGCCCAACACTCTCGACGAGCGATTCGACCAGGCAGCCACGATCGACCTCGGCATCTCTGCGGCCGAGGTGAAGCGCTGGAGATCGACCGACGAGCTCGATGTCGTCGAGTTCGAGATCGAGGGACTGTGACGAGCGTGATGCGGTGGTTGCGGCGTGAGCGGCGCGCCCTCTTGTTGCTGCCCGTGGCGTTGATCGCGGTTGCGGTCGGCGCCGGATCTCGACTCGACGAGTACTGGTGGGATCGCGGCTTTCACGAGAAGGCTGCTGTCGAGGACGGCTGGGCCGAGATCCGCGACGAGTACGACGACGACCACCTCACCTACCCCATTCGTGCCGAGTTCACGGTCGACTCGATCGAGCCCGTGCCGGTCGTCCCCGGCGCACTGGACAGCCCGACCGTCGCCACGGGGGGCCAGCTCTGGAAGGCGACCCTGAGCTGGAAGGCGGACCCGGACGTCGTGCTGATCGGGTGCAACATCGCGCTCATGGACGGTGATGGAGTCCGATATGACGCCGACGGGCACGGCTGGGACGGCAGCGACTACCAGTTCAATGAGAAGTGCGTCCCAGACGCCACTGCGGGCCCACGTCCCTCCCTCGGGAGCACGGCGAAGCCCCGGGTGCTCGACGGCGATGAGCCGCGCCCCGAGTCGTGGCAGACAACCGTGTACGCGGTGGTCAAGGCCGGAGTCGTGCCGACGGCCCTGCGGGTGTGGTACTTCCTGCCGCGCTACGCGGAGCTGCCACTCGATGCCGAGCTGCCGGCAGGCTCCGGCGACGCGGTGACCGGCTGATTGGCGAGCACCCGGTCGATCGCCGCTGCCAGTAGTCCGACCAGCGCCAGGGTGTAGACGCCCTGGGACATGACATCGACGTAGGGCGAGAACGCGAGGGCGGTGTCGCGGCTGGCGGGTCCGGCGATGAGCCGCCACACCTCGACGGTCAGCGCGCCTGCCTGACGGGCGATGATGAACACCAGGCAGAACATCAGCATGGGCAGCAGCCCTCCGACCGCGAGCATCCGCAGGCCGTTGCCGAGATCTGCGAATCGGGACCTCAGGTCAGCGGTCGCCTCGTGGCTGACGCGACGGACCACGGGTGGGACTCGTTGGGCGAGACGTGCGGCCCGCGGCCGATGTTTGGGGGCCGGAGGCTCGACACGCTGGCCGAGGGCCACGGCGCCGACCGTGAGCCAGGCGATCGGCACCACGACGACGGCATCGGCGTCGGTCAGCAGGTTGCCGATGCCGTGCGCGACAGCGTCCAGGGGAGCCTTGAACGGGCCGGCAGCTGACAGCACGTCGGACCAGCGGTCCTCGACCCAGTCGACGGCCTTGCGCTCGGTGACCCAGTCCCAGACCCGAGCCTGGTAGCGGGTGAACTGTGCGGCGAGGAGGAACAACCACAGCACCTCGACATAGCCCGCGACAACGCCGAACCCGACGTGTCTGCTCGGCAGGTCAAAGCGATTGAGCAGGAATCGGAGCAACAGCGCCAGCGCGACGAGCCCTGCCAGCGAGACACCGGTGGCGATGAACGTCCGGTCGAGGTTGGCGCTCTCGCCGTAGAACGATCCGGCGCTGCCGAAGATCTCGTCGTACGTCGCGGCGTTGATGAACTCGTGCAGATCCTGCTTGAGGTAGCCCTGCGCGGCATAGACCGTGAGGAAGGGGATCAGGGCGCTCGCGAGCAGGGCGAGATAGCCCCCGTCATCGCTCGTGGCACTGCCGAACGATGCCCATTCGAGCTCGGACGACACCACGCGCAGCATGAGCACGATGGCGGTCAAGGTCGACATCGGCGCCAGCGGCAGCAGCAGACCGGCAAGGGTCGAGTGCGACGCGCTGAGCTCGACCGACGCCCACAGCACGCCATGACGTGCGGCGGCGCCGAACAGGTAGATCACCAGGAGCGTTGGCAGGTGTCGCAGCGCCAGTCGAAAGCCTGTGACGACGACCGACAGCGCGTCGACGGCCGCCCCCCGTGCTGCATCCACGAGACGAGGCTAGTGGACGCTCGGCGCCGCTACTGATCGAGGTGCCGAGACGATCCCCGCTGCTGCTGGGCCCACCATTCGACGATCTGGTCCACGACCGGACCGGGCGTCTTGCCCCACAGCACGTGATGGGTGTTGCCACCCTCCGGCACGGCGTCCTTGCGGTAGAGCCACGTGGTAGTGCGGGCCGGGTCGAGGAACTTCTCGATGAAGAGGGCGTTGGCCTTGGCCACGGAGTAGGTGTCGCCCT
Organism: Aeromicrobium panaciterrae; assembly: GCF_039537165.1. Taxonomy (GTDB): domain Bacteria; phylum Actinomycetota; class Actinomycetes; order Propionibacteriales; family Nocardioidaceae; genus Aeromicrobium; species Aeromicrobium panaciterrae. The sequence goes on from NZ_BAAAZZ010000002.1 coordinate 3,125,630, forward strand.
GCAGGTTGATCACCAGGGTCGGCTCGGCGACGGCATGCGGTACGGCGAACGGCGGTCTGCCCGAGCGCACGAATCGCGCCCACTCGCGCATCAGCGTGCGGGGACCAGGACCGCCGAACATCGGCTTGGGCACGAACCCGCGAATGCGGGCGACGACCGGGACGGTCACACCCAGCCCGAGCACGTGGAGCCCGCCCTTGGGGTAGCTGCGGAAGTACGGCACGCTGGCACCGATCGCGACGAAACCGTCTGCCGGAGGGTGGTGCAGCTGGTGCCCGACGCTGATCTGCGATCCCAGGCTGTGGCCCATCAGGATCACCGGGCGGGCGGGTGACTCCGCGCGAGCCTTGGCCACGGAGACGGCGATCCGCTGCATCTCGTCGGCGTAGCTCCAGTCGTTGCTGCGCGATGCGATCGGCTCGCCCCGCTCGAATCCGGTGTTGGCGAGCGCCTGGGCATCCCAACCCTTGGCCTCGAACGCCGCGACGAGCGGCCGGTAGAACACGGACGGCACAGCCATCGCCGGCGCGATCAGGACCAGGGGAGCGGGCATGCCCACATTCTGACAGTTGTGGTGTCTCGGTCACACCGCGAGTGTCGTGATGGGCGGCGTGGTGGGCTGCTTGGATCCACCCTTGGGCTCGACCGTGATGGCGATGCGGTCCGCTCCGTCGAGGTCCTCCATGACCATCGACCCCTCGGTCGTGAACACGCCCTCCGACACGGGGGAGTCATCCTTGACCACCCACACCTGGTAGACCTTGCCGTGACCGGGGTTCGGCATGCCGCTGGCCACGATGTATGCCCCGTCGGCGATGTCGGACGAGATGAGGCGCACATGGCCACCACCGTCGTACGTCTTGGTGGTGGTCCTGGCGTCAGATGCCGAGACGATCTTGCTGATCGCGGCTTGTTCGGCTCGCAGGTCGTCGGTCTGGTTGTGCTCGGTGACATAGCCGCCGACGCCGACCGCGCCGACCAGGAAGGCCGCAGCGATCGCGAGGCGGGGCAGCGTACGGCGCAGGACGCCCGGCTTGGCCGGCGCCGCCACCACGGGTCGCTCCTGACGGGTCGTCGTGACTTCTGCCATCAGGCGGTCGCGCAGCCCAGCCGGGGGAGGGAGCTCCTCGGCCTCGCCGAGACGCGTGGCCGTGACAACGAATCCGGCGAGCTCCGACTGGCAGCTGGCGCACTGTGCCAGGTGGATCTCGAAGCGCGCCCGCTCCAGGTCGTCGAGCGCATCGAGCGCATACGGCGCGATGAGCGAGTGAAGATCGTCGGTCATGATTCGACTCCCAGGCAGTCGCGCAGACGGACGAGGCCGTCGCGCATGCGGGTCTTGACGGTGGCGGGGTTGGCGTCGAGGGTCTTGGCGACCTCGGCGTAGGTGTAGCCCTTGTAGTAGGCCAGGTCGACGGCTTCACGCTGGAGACCGGTCAGGCTGTCGAGGCAGCGCCGCACCTGCTCGTGCTCGAGGCTGATCGTGACGGTCTCTGCGACCTCGTCGTAGTCGGGACCGTTGGACCAGTCGTACTTGTTCTCGCGGTTGGTGGCGGCCTGGTCGTGGCGTACGGCATCGACGGCTCGACGGTGCGCGAGGGTGAGGACCCAGCTCTTGGCGTTGCCGCGGGTGGCATCGAAGCGTGGAGCGCTCTGCCACACCTGGATGAAGACCTCCTGCGAGACCTCCTCGGCACGAGCCGGGTCGCGGATGACCCGCTTCGCCATGCCGTAGACCGCGCCGCCGAGGGCGTCGTAGACGGCACCGAACGCCTGCTCGTCGCCGCGACCGACGCGGGTGAGCAGCTCGTTGATGTCCGGAGCATCATGGTCCGCGGCCGAGGGCACGACGCGCAGGGGGGACACGGTTGCGGCCACGGGATCTCCCTTTCCATCGAGCTTGTCATCAGTCATTCGGTGCTGACTCCGCTCTGGATTGGAGGAATTGACAGAAATGAGGCGCGTCCGTACCGCCACTGTAGGTTGATAGCGTTGCCCCATGCCGAAATCCGTGTTTGACCCCGCCGATCCGCTCTCGATCGACGCACTGCTGTCGACGGACGAGATCGCCGTACGCGACACGGTGCGCACGATGCTCGACAAGCGCGTGCAGCCCCACATCGCCGAGTGGTTCGAGTCCGGCGGCGTCGACGAACCCCGCGAGCTGTTCAAGGAGTTCGGCAGGCTCGGCCTGCTCGGCATGCACCTTGACGGCTACGGACTCCCGGGCATGTCCTCGGTCCAGTACGGCCTGGCCTGCGTCGAGCTTGAGGCGTGCGACTCCGGTATCCGCTCGATGGTGTCGGTGCAGGGCTCCTTGGCGATGTACGCGATCTGGAAGTTCGGCAACGAGCAGACCAAGGAGCGCTGGCTGCCGGGCATGGGCACTGGTGAGTACGTCGGCTGCTTCGGCCTGACCGAGCCCGATCACGGATCAGACCCGGGCAGCATGCGGACGCGTGCCAAGCGCGACGGCGACGACTGGGTGCTCGACGGCAGCAAGATGTGGATCAGCAACGGCACGTTCGCCGATGTCGCGGTCGTGTGGGCGCAGACCGACGAAGGCATCCGCGGTTTCGCCGTGCCCACCGACACTCCCGGGTTCAGCGCCAAGCTGATCCACCACAAGATGTCGCTGCGGGCCTCGGCGACCGCCGAGCTCGTCATGGAAGGCGTACGCCTGCCGGCCGAGGCGATGTTCCCCGACGTCAAGGGCCTCCGCGGACCTCTGTCGTGCCTGACCGAGGCGCGCTACGGCATCGTCTGGGGCGCGATGGGAGCCGCGCGCTCGTCGTTCGAGTCGGCGCTCGACTACTCCAAGACCCGTGAGCAGTTCGGCCGTCCCATCGGCGGCTTCCAGCTGACCCAGGAGAAGCTCGCCAACATGTGCCTCGAGCTCCACAAGGGGTTGCTGCTGGCGCTTCACCTCGGACGTCGCAAGGACGATGTCGGCCTCACGCCCGAGCAGGTCAGCTTCGGCAAGCTCAACAACGTACGCGAGGCACTCGAGATCTGCCGCACGGCTCGTACGATCCTGGGTGCCAACGGGATCTCGCTCGAGTACCCCGTCATCCGGCACATGAACAACCTCGAGTCGGTGCTGACCTACGAGGGCACCACCGAGATGCACACGTTGGTGCTCGGCCAGGCGCTCACCGGCGAGAACGCGTTCGGCGGGCGCTGACACTCGACGCTGGGCCGTCCGTCTGTCAGGGTGTGTTCTCAGCCCTCCTTCCCCGTGAGCAAGGAATCCCGTGAGAGTCTTCCGCAAGGTGGTGCTTCCCCTTGTGTGGGTGGCGATCTTCTCGGTCATCGCAGTCAGCCTCGCTGTACTGGCATTCGACAGCCCGCCCAAGCCTGCCGGCAGCGGTGTCAAGCCCAATGGTGAGATACCGGTCAGCAACACCACCGTCGAGCGCGGCACGGTCGAGAACGTCCTCGAGCTGCACGGCACGATCGTGGTCGATCCGCCGGTGTCGGCCAAGGCGGCGCACGAAGGCGTCATCAACCACTTCTTCGTTCCTGCGGGCGCCAAGGTCAAGAAGGGCGACAATCTGTTCCAGGTGAAGTTCGAAGAGGGCGGTGACGACGAGGACTCCAAGCCCACGACGCGCTACTTCAACTCCGTGGCGCCCAAGGACGGCAAGGTCAGCAGCTTCACCAAGGAGCTCGACGACACCGTCGCCAAGGGAGATGTCGTGGGCTCGATCCGCCAGTCGTCGTTCCGTGCGACGGGCTCCATCACGCCGCTCGACCAGTACCGCCTGATCAAGATGCCCAAGTCCGCGACCGTGTCGATCGACGGTGGCCCGGAGCCGTTCACGTGCGGCGATCTGACGATCGGGGCCGCCGAGACGACCGAGCCGCCATCCGGTGGTTTCGGCGACGCGGCGGAGGAGCCGGAGTTTCGCGACGAGCCGTCCGGCGGCGAGGGCGGGGGAGACGCGATCAGCTGCCGGGTTCCGGCAGACATCCGAGTCTTCAACGGCCTCACCATGACGATGGAGGTCGATGCCGGCACGGCCGAGGACGTGTTGGTGGTGCCCGTGACGGCAGTCCGGGGCCTGGTCGACAGCGGGACCGTCTGGGTCACGGGGGACGACGGCGAGCCGGTTGAGCGTGCCGTGAGCCTCGGCATCAGCGACGGCAACGTCGTCGAGATCACCAAGGGACTCAAGGAGGGCGAGAGCGTGCTCGAGTTCGTCCCGGGCGACGACTCCGGCCCCGGTGGCGAGGGCAAGGGCGAGTTCGTCGAGGGATACGCCGAGTGACGGAGCTGCTCCGGCTGTCGGACGTCACGCGCACGGTCCACCTGCCGGACGAGAGCGACCTGCACATCCTGACCGGCGTCAACCTGTCGATTGCCTCGGGGGACCACATCGGCATCATCGGCCGTTCCGGCAGCGGGAAGTCGACGTTGCTCAACCTGCTGGGGCTGCTCGACAAGCCCACCACCGGCACGATCGAGTGGGACGGCAGGGACACCCGCGACCTCTCGTCACGCCAGGCCGCTCGAATCCGCGGACGAGACGTCGGGTTCGTGTTCCAGCAGTTCAACCTGCTGCCGGGCCGGACGGCGCTCGACAACGTCGCAGCGCCGCTGATGTATGCACCGGGCCGGGCGTTCTGGAACCGGCGAGAGATCGCGGCGGAGATGCTGAGGCGGGTCGGGCTGGCGGCGCGGGTCGACTCGATGCCCGAGAGCCTCTCCGGCGGTGAGCAGCAGCGAGTCGCGATCGCCAGGGCCCTGGTACGCGGCCCCAAGGTGGTCCTTGCCGACGAGCCCACTGGCGCTCTTGACGTCGAGACCGGCGCAGAGGTGATGCAGATGCTGGATGCGGTGACGTACGAGTCGGGCGCCGCACTCATCACGATCACGCATGACATCGCCATCGCACAGATGGCCCGCCAGCGCTTCAGGCTCGAGGGCGGCAAGCTGCTGAGCGTCGCCGAGGCCACGCCATGACCGGGTTTGCCGCGGCGGTCGTGGAGGCGTGGCAAGAGCTTCGCATCCACAAGCTCCGCGTGCTGCTGTCGCTGATCGGAGTCGGTGTCGCGGTCTGCTCGCTCACCGCTGCGGTGGCCGTGGGCACGATTGCCCAGCAGGGACTCGTCGAGCAGTACGAGAAGGAGAGTGGCCGCCCGGCGATGTACTCCATGTTCGCCTACAACGGCGAGACCGGTACGCCGCCACCTCGATCGGTGACGAACGACGTCTTCGACAAGACGATGAAGCAGTTCAAGATCTCGTTCCACTCCATGGTCGGCGACGCCTCGGTGACCAGCAAGCTGGGCGGCAAGGAACGCCAGATCAGCGTCCGGATCGTCGAGCCGCCGTACGCCGACATGTTCCGGCTGGTGCCGGTGCAGGGCCGGTGGCTCACCGCCAAGGACGCCGACAACTACAGCCCGGCCATCGTCGTGGACGCCCGGTTCCTCAAGGCACGTGGGCTCGGACCCGGTTCGCTGCCGGCGACCGTGAAGCTGCAGGGCGACCGTGAGGTGACCGCGACGATCGTGGGCCAGCTGCCCAAGGACATCTACACGGGTTCACCGACGGTCTACATGCTGCCGGCGACGTACGACCGGTGGTTCGGCACCAGCCAGCCACTGGGAGACGCCAGCTACCAGATGTGGGTTCCGGTGACCGGCTCCAAGGCGCTGAGCGCGGCGGTGAGGCAACAGCTCAGGTCACAGCTGCCGTCGCTCGAGGTCGAGCTGCAGCGCATCGACTACAAGGCCCACGGCGGCGGTGGCCAGTTCCGCGAGTTCAAGAAGGTCGTGGGCGGGATCGGACTGCTGATCCTCGGGCTCGGCGCCCTGAGCCTGCTCAACATCGCGTTGGTCACGATCAAGCAGCGGGTGCGCGAGATCGGCATCAGGCGGAGCTTTGGAGCGACTTCGGGACGGATCTTCTTCTCGGTGATGATGGAGAGCATCGTCGCGACCCTGGTTGCGGGTGTCGTCGGCGTCATTGCCGCGGTCGGGATCGTCAACAGCTCGTTCGTGCACAAGCACCTGTTCGACAATGTCACGGACGTGCCGGGCTTCCCGGCGTCCGCCGCCGTGACCGGGGTGCTGGTGTCGCTGGCCGTCGGTGCGCTCGCGGGCCTGGTGCCGGCGCTGGTCGCGGTTCGTGTCAGGATCATCGACGCCATCCGGTTCTAGCGATGGCGGCGCTTTCGTCGTGCGGCGGTCGTGACGGCATGTCACGATCGATCCCGTGTCCAGACTCGACGACTACGTGTCACCTACCGAGCCCCGGGCCGTTCTCCTGCTCCTGCACGGCGGTCAGCAGCACAGCACCGAACCGGTCAGGAACCGCCACGCCAGCTGGTGGCGGATGGCCGCGCTGGCCCGGTCGCTGCGCGGGTTTGCCACCGAGCACGACACCGCGCTGAGCCTGCTGCAGTACGGTCAGCGCGGCTGGAACGACCTCGACGACCCGTCACCCGTGCGCGACGCCCGCGCGGCTCTCTCGGAGCTGGCGGGACGCCATCTCGGTGTCCCGGTCGTTCTCGTCGGTCACTCGATGGGTGGACGTACGGCGTGCCGCGTCGTGGACGCGAGCAATGTCAGTGGCGTCGTCGCGCTCGCGCCCTGGCTGCCGGACGGTGAGCCGACCTCGGCCATCGCCGGCAAGCACCTGCGCGTCATGCACGGCTCGGAGGACAGGTGGACGTCGGCGGCGTTGAGTCGTGCGTACGTCGAGCGCAGCCGGGCCATCGCCGCGAGTGCCAGCTGGACCTCGCTGCCCGGAGCGGGTCACTTCATGTTCCGCCACTCGTCGGCGTGGCGGCGCTTCGTGACAGACTCGGTCACTGACATCGTGGGTGTCAGCAGCTCCCACGCCTCGTACGAGGACGGCCCCTAGCTCGAAGGACCAGCGTGACCGACACCGTCGCCTATGGCATCGCACTCCTGGCGACAGTCGTTGCCGCCTGGGCCGGGTGGCACATGGTGCGCAACAAGCCTGTCGGCAACCCGTTGTTCTACGCGGTTGTGGTGCTCGAGCTGGCCCTGGTCGTGCTTCTCGTGGGTGGATGCATCGCACTGGGGTCGACGAGTCGCGAGGTCGACGGGGCGTTGTTCGTCTCCTATCTCGTGACTCTCGTGATCATCCCGCCGGCGGCCGTGCTGTGGGGCATCGCCGAGAAGTCCCGCTGGGGTACGGGGGTGGTCGTCGTGGCGCTGCTCACGGTCGCGGTGCTCTGCGTACGACTCCTCGACATCTGGAAGGGCACCTATGCCTGACAACACCTCGCGCGGCTTCGGGCGCACGCTCGTCGCCGTCTACGCCGTGTTTGCCCTCGCGGCTGCGGCGCGCTCGATCTTCCAGCTGGTGACCAAGGCCGACGAGGCGCCGGTCGCCTACGCGCTGTCGGCGTTCGCCGGTGTCGTGTACGTCGTCGCGACGCTCGCGCTGGCCCGCAACCTGCGCCGTCTCGCGCTGGCCACGATCACGATCGAGCTGGTCGGCGTGCTGACCGTGGGAGTGCTGTCGCTGGTCGACGACGAGCTGTTCCCGGACCAGACCGTGTGGTCGGGCTTCGGCGCGGGATATGGGTTCATCCCGCTGGTGCTGCCGATCGTCGGTCTCTGGTGGCTACGCCGGACTCGTGACCGGGGCTGACGTACGAAGTGGCCCAGCGCGCTCATACCGCGCAGGGCCACCTCAATTACACCCCGGGGGCTCGGCTCAACCGGGTAGCGACACGGAGAAGCGTCGATGAATTCCCAATACGTCTTCCGCTCCCGCTGGGACGTGCCGATCGGCCGCGAGGCACTGTGGGACGAGGTCGAGAGCCTTCTGGCGAGCGGCGACCCAATGGTGTGGTGGGGCTCGGTGGAGGTCATCGACTATGACGGCACCAACCTTGCCGTACGCGCCGCGAGCGCCTTCGGATATCGGCTCGAGTTCCGGCTCGACCACCTCGAGCTGAGCCGTCCGGACCGGCTGACGTTCGACTCCGCCGGCGACCTGCGGGGGAGCGGCGTGGTCACGTTCGTCGACCGCGAGGGCGGCCGTACATCCGCCATGCACATCGACTGGCGGGTGGAAGCCGCCCGGCGGTGGATGCGGTTGACCGGATGGTTGTTGCGCCCGGTGTTCGTCGCCGGGCACCGCCTGATCATGCGCCAGGGCGAGAAGCACCTGAACGCCTGGCTCGAAAGTCGCTAGGAGATCTGGTCCAGCGACCGATAGCGTCCTTCGCTGCACCAACACGGGTGCATGACGAAGGATTCAACCATGGAGAAGATCACCCAGCGGCTGTTCAGCTGGGCATCGATCCTGGACCCGAAGACCCGGGCCCAGGCAGAGACGGCCAGCACCATGCCGTTCATCTACCCGCACCTCGCGCTGATGCCCGATGCCCACCTGGGCAAGGGAGCGACGGTCGGATCGGTCATCCCGACGCTCGGGGCCATCATCCCTGCGGCAGTCGGCGTCGACATCGGCTGCGGCATGATCGCGGTCAAGACGCCGTACGCGGAGTCCGACCTGCCCGCAGACCGGCGTGCGCTGCGCACCGCGATCGAGAAGGCCATTCCGCTGTCGGCCGGCAACTACAACGGCCGGGTGACCCGCGATCACACGCAGGCGCGGCTGGACGAGCTCGCGTCGGATGCCGAGCAGGCCGGATTCGAGCCGGCGTCGTACGCGGCGTCCTGGACGCTGCAGCTCGGCACGCTGGGATCGGGCAACCACTTCATCGAGGTCAGCCTCGACGAGGACGACCAGGTGTGGCTGTTCCTGCACTCCGGATCCCGGGGGGTCGGCAACAAGATCGCCCAGCGTCACATCGCTGTGGCGCAGGAGCTCTGCAAGAAGTGGTGGATCGACCTGCCCGATCTCGACCTGGCCTACCTCGCCGAGGGCACGGACGAGTTCTGGACCTACATCCGCGAGCTGCGGTGGGCGCAGAAGTTCGCGCTGCTCAACCGCGAGGAGATGATGGACCGCGTCGTGGCGTGCTTCGCGGACTGGATGGGCGTGGAGACGGTTGACCGTCTGGAGGAGATCAACTGCCACCACAACTACACGTCCAAGGAGAAGCACTTCGGCAAGGACGTGTGGCTGTCCCGCAAGGGCGCGATCGACGCCAGTGCCGGCACGATGGGTCTGATCCCGGGCTCGATGGGCACGCGGTCGTACGTCGTCGTCGGCAAGGGCAACCCGGTTGCGCTCAACTCGTCGCCACACGGTGCGGGTCGCGCGTACAGCCGTTCGGCGGCTCGCAAGGCGTTCACGCTCGACGACCTGCGTACCGCGATGGGTGACATCGAGTACCGCGACACCGCGGCGTTCATCGACGAGATCCCGGCGGCCTACAAGGACATCGACGTGGTCATGCAGGACTCTGTCGACCTCGTCGAGATCCGACACACACTGCGCCAGATCGTCAACGTCAAGGGTGACTAGGACACGCACTGGGAAGGGACCGGCTTCGGCTGGTCCCTTCCGTCAGTCCAGGCCGCAGTGGGAGCGGTAGAAGTCGAAGAACGTCACACGCTGCGGAGTGGTCAGCGGGAGGTAGAACGAGGCGTTGTCGCCGACGTCGTCTCCGAGAACCTTGACGTCGAACAACCGCCCGACCTTGTCGTCGGCGAGCGCATGACCGTCGCAGCGCGCGGGCGTGACCTGCATGACCAGCCTGACCGGATCCTTCACCAGCGGGATGTCGACGTCAGCGGGCGATCCCTCGGCCTGGTTGAAGAGCACCGTCGAGCCGAAACCGCCGAAACGTACGTCGTCCCGGTTGCCGGTCGGCGTCATCGTGACGGGCAGGTGGAGCACCGAGTCGCCGCCCTTGCCGACGATGGTCGGGTCGCCCACCTCGACATGTGCTGCTTCCTCGAGCGTGGTCTCGGCGCAGTCGCGATCCATCGCGTGGGAGATGTTGCCGTAGCGATCGTCCGCCTGGGCGTCAGACTCCTGACGCTCACCGTCACCCACTCGGTACGTGAGTCTCACCGTCGGCGTGAAGCCGGTGCCGCACCCAGCCTTCGGCATGTCGTACTCCAGATCGGCTTCGGTCCCCGGAGGAATGTCCTCGCTGCCGGTCCATTTCACGTCCGGGATGCGGTCCGACATCAACGTGAATGCCTCGATGCGGAGTGCCTTGTCGGACTTGTTGTGTATCCGTACGAAGATCTCGCGGTCCTTGCGGTGCAGCCGGGTCTGGTCAGAGAGCAGGCTGACACCGTCAGGCAGCGGCACCAGCTTCGGTAGCTCGCCCGTGCACGCAGTCAGCCCCAGCAAGAGCGTTGCCGAGCACACCAGGGCGAGTGCGCGCATCATGCAGGCGGCCACGCCGGGGAGAGGGTCACCACGTCGCCGATGATCGTCACGGCGGGTGGCTGGGCGCCCACGGCGTCGGCACGATCTGCGATCGTCGCCAGCGTGCCGACCGTGACGCGCTGGTCGGCGGCGAACCCGTTTTCGACGAGGGCAACCGGAGTCTCGGGATCGTGGCCGGTCCCGACGAGCTGCTCAGCCGCTTCACGGAGTCGGCGAACGCCCATCAGCAGGATCAGTGTGTGGGCGCGATCGTGTGGCAGCTCGTTGAGCTCGGTGTGACCCGTCACGACGCTGAAGCCGCGGGCGACACCGCGATGCGTGACGGGTATGCCCGCGGACGCTGCGACAGCGATGGCGCTGGTCACTCCCGGGACCACCTCGACCTCGATCCCGGCCTCACGGCACGCGATGAGCTCCTCGCCGCCACGGCCGAAGACATACGGATCGCCGCCCTTGAGCCGGACCACGATCTTGCCCTGCTTGGCGCGGTCGATGAGGATCGCGTTGATCTCGTCCTGCGGGATCGGGTGGTGATCGGGCATCTTGCCGACGTCGATGACCTCGACGTCCTGCGGGAGCTCGGCCAGCACGCTGTGGGGTGCGAGCCGGTCGATGACCACGACGTCGGCCTCGGCCAGCAGCCGTCGACCCCGCGCGGTCAGCAGGCCGGGATCGCCGGGTCCGCCGCCGACAAGCGCCACGAATCCCCCGGGATGGTGTGTGCCGTGCCGAAGTGGCAGGTCGCCGGACTGCAGCGCGGCCGCCACGGCGTTGCGCAGCGAGGCCGCCCGTCTGGCGTCGCCGCCACCGCTCACGGCGACAGTGACGTCGTCCACGGTGGCGACGGCGGGGGCCCAGGCCGTGGCGTGATCGGGATCGCCGCCCTTGAGGCACCAGATCTGGCGCCTCTCGGCATCATCGGCGACCCGGCCGTCGACCTCGGGATCGCCCGTGGCGGTCTGCACCAGCCAAGCGCCGTCGAGGTCACCGGGCTCGTACGGTCGCTCGCGCCACTCCACGTCGCCGCGTCCGATCGACGAGTCAAGCGAGTCGGTGACCGTGGGGGAGACGACCACGACCTTCGCACCGGCGGTGAGGAGTGTCAGGGCACGGCGCGTCGCGACATGGCCGCCGCCGACGACGAGTACGAGGCGGCCGGCCACGCGCAGGGTGAGCGGGAGGCTACCGCTCACGGTGCGCACCACTGCGCTCTCTCAAGCGCCACCAGGGTCATGCAAGAACTGTAGCCTCGGCGACGGCTTCGACCTCGGCCTTGGTGTCGAGCAACGCGTCGCCGACCATGCCTGCCGCGAGCGTCGTACCGTCCTGTGCGTCGATCAGCAGGAACGCGCCGGTGCTGCGCGAGTGGAGGTATTCCTCGGCGGGTATCGGCGAGGCGAGCCGCAGGTTGACGTGGCCGATGTCGTTGAGCGCCAAAGACTCCGCAGGGAGCAGGCGCGCGTCGTCGAGATCGAGCTTGCCGGTGATGTCCTTCACCATGGCCTGCACCGTCCTTGTGCCGTGCTTCAGCAGCACCTTCGCGCCGGGTACGAGGGTGCCTTCGGCGAGCCAGGCGATCGTGCCGTTGATGTCCTGCGTCACCGGCGGGACGCTGCGCGACGTCACGATCAGGTCGCCACGGGAGATGTCGATGTCGTCAGCAAGACGCAACGTCACGGACTGCGGGGCGAATGCCGAGTCGAGCTCACCCGTCGCGGTGTCGATGCCGACGACGGTGCTCGTACGACCGCTGGGCTGCACCGTCACGGGATCGCCCACGCGGACGAGTCCGGACGCAATCTGTCCGGCGTAGCCGCGGTAGTCGCGGAACTCGTCGCCGGCAGCCTGCTGCGGGCGGATGACGAGCTGCACCGGGAACCGCAGCGGCTCAGAGTGCGGTTCACCGACGGGGGAGAGCTTCTCGAGGTGCTCCAGCAGGCTCTGCCCGTCGTACCAGGGCGTACGGCTCGAGCGCTCGACGACGTTGTCGCCCTCGAGGGCCGAGACCGGGATCGTGGCGACGTCGTACAGGCCGAGGCTGCGCGCCGACTCGAGGACTGCCGCCGAGACACGTTCGTAGGTCTCCTCGTCGAAGTCGACCAGGTCGATCTTGTTGACCACCACGACGACGTGCGGCACGCGCAGCAGCGAAGCGACGGCGAGGTGACGGCGGGTCTGCTCCTGGAGCCCGTGGCGTATGTCGACCAGCAGGACGACGCAGTCGGCGGTGCTGGCGCCCGTCACGGTGTTGCGGGTGTACTGCACGTGGCCGGGGCAGTCGGCGAGGATGAACGAGCGCTTGGCCGTGGCGAAGTAGCGGTAGGCGACATCGATCGTGATGCCCTGCTCGCGCTCCGAGCGCAGCCCGTCGGTCAGCAGCGCGAGGTCGGCGGTGCCGAGGCCACGGTCGGTCGAGACGCGCTCGACGGCCTCCATCTGGTCGGCGAGGACCGACTTGGAGTCGTAGAGGAGCCGTCCGACGAGCGTGGACTTGCCGTCGTCGACGGATCCGGCCGTGGCGAGGCGGAGGAGAGTCGCCATCAGAAGTAACCCTCCTTCTTGCGGTCTTCCATCGCCGCTTCGGACGTCCGGTCATCGGCTCGGGTGGCTCCGCGCTCGGTGATGCGGGTGACGGCGACCTCGGCGATCACGTCGTCGACCGTCAGCGCGTCGCTCTCGACGGCGCCGGTGCACGACATGTCGCCGACCGTGCGGTAACGGACCTGGCGCTTCTCGACCGTCTCGCCCTCGCGAGGCATCGACACGGGGCCGACCCCGAGCAGCATGCCGTCGCGCTCGAACACCTCGCGCTGGTGCGCGTAGTAGAGCTCCGGGAGGGCGATGCCCTCTTGGCCGATGTACTGCCACACGTCGAGCTCGGTCCAGTTGCTCAGCGGAAACACACGTACGTGCTGGCCCGGGGTGTGGCGACCGTTGTAGAGGTTCCACAGCTCGGGGCGCTGGTTGCGAGGGTCCCACTGGCCGAACTCGTCACGCAGGGAGAACACGCGTTCCTTGGCGCGGGCCTTCTCCTCGTCGCGGCGCCCGCCTCCGAACACGGCGTCGAACTTGCCGTCGGTGATGCCGTCGAGCAACGGCTGGGTCTGCAGCGTGTTGCGCATGCCGTCGCTGCGCTCACGGAGACGTCCGTCGTCGATGTAGTCCTGGACCTTCGCGACATGCAGGCGCAGCCCGAGCCGTTCGACCGTGGCATCGCGGTAGGCCAGCACCTCAGGGAAGTTGTGGCCCGTGTCGACGTGCAGCACGGGGAACGGCACGGGGGCGGGCCAGAACGCCTTGACTGCGAGGTGCAGCATGACGATCGAGTCCTTGCCGCCCGAGAAAAGCAGCACCGGCCGCTCGAACTCGGCAATCACCTCACGGATGATGTGGATCGCCTCGGACTCCAGCCACTGCAGCTGGGTGAGTCGATAGTCGCTCAGCGTCATCGTCGCCTGTCGTGTCGTCGGGTCAAGGTCAGGCGTGAAGCCCGCACTCGGTCTTGTCGAGGCCGGCCCAGCGTCCCGCGCGGGGATCCTCGCCGGGCGCCACGCGACGGGTGCAGGTCGCGCAGCCGATCGACGGGTAGCCGTCGTTGACCAGGGGGTTGACGATGACGTCGTTGTCGCGTGCGTACGCGAGGAGGTCGTCGAACGACCAGGCCGCCATCGGGTTGACCTTGACCAGACCGTTCTTGTCGTCCCACGTCACGTACGGCGTGTTGGCGCGGGTCTCGGACTCGTCGCGGCGTACGCCGGTGATCCAGGCTTCGTAGCCCTGCAGCGTCTCGTGCAGCGGCTCGACCTTGCGCATCTGGCAGCAGAGGGCGGGATCGCGCTCGTACAGGCGCTCACCGAACTCGGCGTCCTGCTCGGCGACGCTGCGCCGGGGGGTGACGTCGACGATCGAGAGCTTCATGGACGACTCGACGGCGTCGCGGGTGCCGATCGTCTCGGCGAAGTGGTAGCCGGTCTCGAGGAAGAGCGTGTCGACCCAGGGGAGGTGCTCCGCGACGACGGCAGGGAGGACCGCATCAGCCATCGAGCACGCGACTGCGGTCCGGTAGCCGAACTCCGCGGCGACCCACTCGAGCAGGCCCGTGCCGTCGGAGGCCGCAAAACGCGCCTCGGCAGCCTCGGCGATGGCACGCAGCTCGTCGTTGCTGCGGCGCGGAGCGAGGCGCGCTTCACGATCGGCCAGGTGGGCCGTGCGCTCGGCATCGTGGTCGAGCTGGATCTGACGGCGATCAGCAAGGCTCAGCGCGACGTCAGCCATGTCCACACCTCATTCCGATCGGATCTCGCGCTCCAGAATAGGTCGGCATGGCGAACCGGCCGCGTACGACGAGAGGCCGTCCGAATACCGGAACGCATTCCTGTGAGTCAGGTCACATGGCCGCTGGTTGAAGTCTGCTCAGCGGGGTAGATCAGGCACGTGGCAGAAGCCACTCACTCAACGGAGGTCAATCAACCATGTGGGACACCATCTTGTGGATCGCTGCCGTGATCATCGGCATCTTCGGCATTCTCCGACTCGTCCAGCGTGATTTCGTCATGGGAGCGGTGCTGATCGTCATCGCCCTGCTGGTCGGACCCGGAGGCGTCAGCCTCTTCACCTGATCTCCGGCGAGGGCCGCGCCTGCGACTGTCCGTCGGGGCGCGGTCCTTTGCTGCGAAAACGTAACTTCTGGTTACCCCCGGGCGTTTTCTCGGTGACACAGGTCACAGACCACTCCACGCCAAGGGATGCGCATGTCACGGTTCCGTCGTACAGCTCTGATCGCCACCACCGCACTGTGTGCCGGGCTGCTGGTGCCACTGGCCTCGGGCGGAGGAGCCTCAGCCGCGACGATCCCGCTCGCGCCCGCCAACGGCACGTACGACGTGACGATCACGCGTACGGCCCACGGAATCCCGCACGTGGTCGCGAAGGACTGGGAGTCCCTCGGGTTCGGCCACGGCTTCGCCACGGGGGAGACGTCGATCTGCAGCCTGGTCGACACGGTGCTGACGGGTCGCGGGCAGCGGTCCCGCTATCTGGGCGCGGATGGCCGCTACGACGACCGGGTGTCGGTCAAGGCCTCCAACCTGCAGTCCGACACGTACTTCTCAGACCTGCACAACCGCAAGGTCGTCGAGAATCTTCTGGCCGACCCGCAACGGGGCCCCGGCCCGGAGGCACGCGCCCTGGTTCGCGGGTACGCGGCCGGTGCCAACCAGTACCTCAAGAGCGTGGGCGGTCCCAACGGCATCAAGGACCCGGCGTGCAAGGGCGCCGCATACGCGACGAATGCCAGCGAGCTCGACCTCTGGTACGGCGTCTATGCCGCGAACCTGCTGGCGTCGGGTGGTGTGTTCTTCGGTGCGATTGCCGACGCTGATCCACCTTCGCTGGGGGACCTCGGCCTCCCGAAGCTCAAGGACCTGGGCATCGAGCTGCCAGGTGGCATCGACATCCCTGACCTTCCGGACCTGCCGATCCCAGACCTGAGCGCGATCCTGCCGTTCTCGTCCAAGCCCGCCGCCGTGCCATCGTCTGACGCCCTCAAAGCTCGTCTCGGCAAGGATCCGGACAGCCCGTTCGGGTCCAATGCGACCGCTCTGGGCGGGGACGTGACGGACAACGGGCGAGGCATGCTCCTGGGCAACCCGCACTTCCCGTGGGACGGCCGCTACCGCTTCGAGCAGGTGCAGCTGACGATCCCGGGGGCGTACGACGTCGCCGGCGCCAGCCTGCTCGGCTCGCCGGTGATCAACATCGGATTCAACAAGAACGTCGCCTGGAGCCACACCGTGTCGACGGCATACCGGTTCACGCCGTACGAGTACCGCACGCTTCCGGGCTTCCCGATGCTCTATCTGACGGATCACGGGGTCAAGGAGCTGGAGAAGCGGCCGGTGGAGGTGACCGTCAAGGGCCAGGACGGCACGCTGTCGACCGTGACCAAGACGCTGTACCGCACCGAGGACGGCTACGTCATGGACAACCCCGCCACGCTGATGGGCTGGACGCCGATCAGCGTGTTCGCCCTGCGCGACGCGAACGCCGAACAGCTGCGGACGATCGACTCGTTCCTCAACATGAGCAAGGCCTCGACGGTGAAGGGGCTGCTCGCGGCCCAGGACGCCGCCGGCGGCATCCCGTGGGTCAACACGATCGCCGCCGACCGCGACGGCAACGCGTTGTACGCCGATCACTCGGTCGTACCGAACGTGCCTGATGCGCTGGTCAACAACTGCATCACGCCGATCGGCATCCTGACCAAGCAGCTCGCCGGCCTGCCGGTGCTCGACGGCACCCGGGCGCGCTCGGAGTGCGCGTGGAAGACCGACGCCGACGCCTCACGGCCCGGCATCTTCGGACCCAAGAACCTGCCCGCGACGATCCGGCGCGACTGGGTCGCCAACGCCAACGACTCCTACTGGCTTCCCAACCCCAAGCAACGGCTCGAGGGATACGCCGGGATCATCGGCTCGGAGCGGTCCGAGCGCACGCTGCGTACGCGGATGGTCTACCGGTACGTCCTCGACGCCATTGCACAGGGCCGGATCACGCAGCCGATGCTGCGTGGCTTCGAGCACGAGAACCGCGTGTTCGGCGCCGAGCTGGCCCGAGAGAACGGTGACCTCGACAAGGTCTGCACGCTGGCTGGAGGCGGTCAGGCGTGTGCCGTCCTCAAGGCCTGGGACGGCCACTCCAACACCACCAGTGTCGGCGCCCACATCTTCGAGGAGTTCATCAAGCGCGCTCCCGATCCGTGGGCCGTGCCGTTCAATGCGGACGACCCGATGAACACGCCCCGTGACCTCAAGACCGACTACCAGACGGTGCGTGCCATGAAGGAGGCCATCGCCTTCCTGTTGGGCAAGGGCATCGCGCTCGACGCGCCCCTGGGCACGTTGCAGGTGGCCGACAAGGTCGGCGCCGAGATCCCGCTGGGTGGCGGCACCGCGGCAGCCGGCAATGCCAACGTCCTGCAGAACAGCGGCATCTTCTCGACGTCGAGGGCGCTCTACCGCGTCAACTACGGCTCGTCGCACATCCAGGCGGTCTCGTTCACGCCGACCGGGGTGAACGCGTCGACGATCCTCACGTACGGCCAGTCACTCGACGTGAACTCGCCCTGGAGCTCTGACCAGACCCGGATGTTCAGCAACAAGCAGTGGGTCGCGTTCCCGTTCACGGCGACACAGATCGCGGCTCAGAAGATTAGCACCAAGCGACTGCAGGTGAAGCGCTGACGGCTGTCGTACGCTCACAGCGTGCGATTCATCGACATCCACCCCGACAACCCGCAGCAGCGCACCGTCGACCAGGCGGTCGCGATGCTCGCTGCTGGTGACCTGATCGCCTACCCGACCGACTCGGGCTACGCGCTCGGGGCGCAGCTCGGCAATCGTGATGCGCTCGACCGCATCCGCACGATCCGCGAGCTGGATGCCAAGCACCACTTCACGTTGGTGTGCCGTGACTTCTCCCAGCTGGGCCAGTTCGTGCACGTCGACAACGCGATCTTCCGGGCGATCAAGTCGGCGACGCCGGGGCCCTACACATTCATCCTCCCGGCGACGGCGGAGGTGCCCAAGCGCCTCCTCCACCCCAAGAAGAAGACGGTGGGCGTGCGCATCCCGGAGCACCGGGTCGTGCAGGCGCTGCTCGAGGCGCTTGGTGAGCCGCTGGTCTCCTCCACGCTGATCCTGCCCGGCAGCACCGAGTCGATGACGTCGGCGTGGGAGATCGCAGAGGAGCTCGAGGGGCGCGTCGACGCGGTGGTCGACTCGGGCGTCGAGGTGATCGCGGAGCCGACGACGGTCGTCGACTACTCCGACGGATACGCCGACGTCGTACGCGTGGGTGCAGGCGACCCTGACCGGTTCTAGCGATCGAGCTCGGCGAGTGCGTCGCTCGTACGTGGGATTTCAGTCACCCGGGCGTCCTAGGATCGCCACATGGAACCGGCCGTGGTGCTTGAACGCTATCGACGTCGTGCCGATGCATTCGAGGCACTCGTCGCGGCCACCAGTGACAACCAGTGGTCAAACCAGTCGCCGTGCGAACGGTGGGACGCCCGGGCGGTTGTCGACCACATCGTGACGATGCAGGACGTGATGCTCCGGCCTCTCGACCTCACACCCACGGACGGGCCGAGCGTCGCCGACGACCCACTCGGTGCCTTCCGACGAGCCCGGGCGGATGTCGAGGCGTTGCTGACAGATCCGGTCCTTGCCCACCAGATGACGTCGACTCCAGCGGGTGATCTGGGCGTCGCGGACATGGTCAACCAGGTGGCGAGCCAGGACCTCGTGCACCACGCCTGGGACCTCGCCAAGGCAACGGGACAGGACGCCACCATGAACGCCGACGATGTCGTCGAGCTGTTGCCGGTCGTCGAAGCCCTTCCGCCCGAGGTCTACATACCGGGTGCCTACGGTCCCGGCATCGAGGTACTCGGGCCCAAGGTGCCGGTGCCCGAAGACGCCTCGCCACAGGATCGGCTGCTCGGCCTGCTCGGTCGCGATCCGCACTGGGCGGCGCCGTGAAGCCGACCTTCGTGCTCGTTCCAGGGGCCGGCGGCATGGCGTCCTATTGGCACCTCGTCGTCAAGGAGCTCGCGAGCCGCGGGTACGCCAGCGTCGCTGTCGACCTGCCGGGTGATGATCCCGCGGCGGGGCTGCCCGAGTACGTGGACATCGTGGTCGATGCTGCGGCAGGCATCGGCGACGTCGTCGTGGTCGGCCAGTCGATCGGCGGCTTCACCGCGTCGTGGGCGGCGCAGCTCATACCGGCACGACAGCTGGTCCTGCTCAACGCGATGATCCCGCTGCCGGGCGAGACCGCAGGGGAGTGGTGGGGCAACACCGGCTCCGCCGAGGCCAAGCGCGCCTTCGACATCGAGCAGGGCCGAGATCCCGACGCGCCGTTCGACGACGAGGTGTTCTTGCACGACGTGCCTGCCGGCAACCTCATCGATGAAGAGGCGCGCGACGAGACCGACACGATCTTCGAGGCGCCGTGGGGACTCGACACTCCGCCGGACGTGCCCATCCGGGTGCTGGCGGGAGTCGATGACCGATTGTTCCCGCTGGAGTTCCAGCGGCGCGTGGCGTTGGAGCGATGGGGTGTCCACATCGAAGAGGTGCCGGGTGGCCACCTCCCGGCACTGAGCCGCCCGATTGAGCTGACGGAGTCCCTCATACGGGGACTCTGATGATCCCAGAGGAGTGTCATGCCTGATTTTCACCGTCCTTTCAGTGGTTTCTCGGTCGACAACACGGAACGGGTCAGGTCGTTCTACACCGAGGTGCTGGGCCTGACCGTCACGGAGGGCAACGGCATCCTCCACATCGACCTGGGCGACGACCATTCCGTGATCGTCTATCCCAAGGGAGACGCGCACGTGCCCGCGACGTTCACGGTGCTCAACCTTCCGACCGACGACGTCTCGGCCGCCGTACGCGACCTGGCCGACAGGGGCGTGGAGTTCGAGCGGTACGACGGCATGCCCCAGGACGAGGAAGGCGTCATGAAGGGGCACGGTCCAGACATCGCCTGGTTCAAGGATCCCGCCGGCAACGTGTTCTCCGTCATCGCGTCATAGAAAGTTCGAGAAACTTCGGCGAGGGTTGTCGTATCGGACCTGCTCCGTTCGTGGGTTGGGTGAGAGGCAGTCAACCTGGCTGCCGCGAAGGGATGTGAGATGCCCCAGTTCATGCTTGCCGTGCACCCACCGCAGGAGGTCTACGACCATCCGCACGAACGCATCCAGGAGCAGTGGAACAGCACCGAAGTGTTCAACCAGGAGATCGTCGACGAGGGTGTCTGGGTGTTCACCGGTGGACTCAAGCGCATCGAGGCGGCCACCACGGTCGACGCCACCGGGCCGACCGTCATCACGACGGACGGGCCGTACGCCGAGACCAAGGAACACCTCGGTGGGTTCTGGGTCGTCGACGTCCCCGACCTGGATGCCGCCCTCAAGCTCGCCGCCCGTGCCTCGAAGGCCTGCGGTGACGTGGTCGAGGTCCGCCCCTTCCAAGAAGGCGAGTGACCTCCGGTCACTCGCCTCACCCAACTCACAAGGAGAACACCATGACGCAGTACCTGCTCGCCGTTCACTCCAGCAACGAGGACTATGACCGGCCGCTGGAAACCATCCAGCCGATGTATGACGCGACCGAGGCGTTCAACCAGAGGATCATCGCCGACGGCACGTGGGTGTTCGGCGGAGGACTCCAGAAGGCCGAGTTCGCCAAGACCGTCGACGGGCGTGGTGATGACGCCGTCGTCACCGATGGGCCGTACGCGGAGACCAAGGAATATCTCGGTGGCTTCTGGGTCATCGAGGCCCCTGACCTGGACGCGGCACTCAAGATCGCCACCGATGCGTCCAGGGCATGTGGCGCCACGGTCGAGGTCCGCCCGTTCGAAGACGGCGAGTGACCCACGCCGACATCCGAGCGGAGATCGACCGGATCTACCGCGAGGAGTATGGCCGGGTGGTGGCTTCGCTGGCACGGCGCTTCGGGGATCTCGACATCGCCGAGGACATGGCCGGCGAGGCCCTCGTCACAGCCATCGAGCGTTGGCCGGCGGACGGCATACCGCCCAACCCCGGCGGGTGGCTCACGACAACCGCAGCCAACCGTGCCATCGACAAGATTCGCCGCGAGAAGGTTCGCGACGCCAAGCACCAGGCAGCCATGATGATCCAGGACGACACACCTCACGAGCCGACCGGACCGGTCGAGGACGACCGGTTGCGCCTGGTGTTCACCTGCTGCCATCCGGCGCTCGCTCCGGAGGCGCGGGTGGCGCTCACCCTCCGCCTGCTCGGCGGACTCACGGTCGACGAGATCGCGCGGGCGTTCCTCGTCGCCGAGACCACCATGGCGCAGCGCATCACCCGCGCGAAGGCCAAGATCAAGGACGCCAACATCCCGTTCCGCGTTCCCGAGCGGGGTGATCTCAACGACCGGCTTTCCGCCGTGCTCGCGGTCGTCTACCTGGTCTTCAACGAGGGCTATCTCGCCAGCTCAGGTGACGACCCGATCCGGTCCGACCTCACCGCCGAGGCGATCCGGTTGGGTCGCATCCTGCGGCAGCTCCTGCCCGACGAGGGCGAGGTCGCCGGCTTGCTGGCGCTGATGCTGATGACCGACGCACGCCAGGAGACGCGCGTCGCCGGGGGAGAGCTGGTCACCCTCGACGAGCAGGATCGCAGCCGCTGGGACCGCGAGCTGATCGCGGAGGGGCACACGCTCGTACGCGAGTGCCTCCACCGCGTGGCACACACCGAGACCCGTCCCGGCGCCTACCAGATCCTGGCGGCGATCAACGCGGTTCACACTGACGCCAACGAGGCCCGTTCGACCGATTGGGGACAGATCGTCGCGTTGTACGACCAGCTCATGGAGGTCGCGCCCACACCTGTGGTCGCGCTCAACCGGGCCGTCGCCATCGCCGAGATCGATGGCCCGGACGTCGGTCTCGCGATCGTCGAGAAGCTCGACCTCACCGGCTATCACGCGTGGCACGTCGCACGCGCCGAGCTGCTTCGGCGGCTGGGACGCAGCGAGGAGTCCCGTACGGCCTACGACGCCGCGATCGCCGCCACCGACAACCCGGCGGAAGTGGCTTACCTGATTCGTCGCCGAGGCCAGGTCAGCTCACACAAATAGTCGGAAAAATGTTGCGTCGGCTGTCGTATCGGGCCGAGGTCATTCGTGGTCCTGACAGAAGGCAGCAACGGGCTGTCTGATCCACACACAGGAGCACGACATGACCATCACCGCACCCACGACGACTGCCACCGTCACGACCCGCACCAACCTCTGGCGCCCGACCGCTGCAGCGGCAGTGGTTGCCGCCGCTGCGAGCACCGCCGTCGCGGCTGTCACGCACGCCGCCGGCGTCTCGCTCGAGATCGAGGGGGAAGCCATTCCGCTGATGGGCTTCTTCCAGATGGTGCTGATCTTCACGTTCGTCGGCTTCCTCATCGCCTGCGGCCTCCGCCGGTGGGCGGCCAAGCCGCGGCAGACCTTCGTGCGTACCTGCGTGGCCCTGACGGCGGTCTCGTTCGTCCCGGACGTCCTGGTCTCGGCGGCCACCAGCACGCGCCTCACCCTGATGGCGACGCACCTGGTCGCCGCGGCGATCGTCATCCCGGTCGTCGCCGCCCGACTCAGCACCACGCGCGCCTGACGTGCGACGCAAGGGCCGGACCTCGATCTGAGGTCCGGCCCTTCGTCACGTCGTGTCGCGGCCCATCAGCCGCTGCCACCGGGTAGCGGTTCGGCGCTTCTCGACCGCCTCGGCCTTGATGCGGGCGAATCGTTCGGCCCGGCGCGCCTTCCACGCCTCCAGCTGCTCCTCGACGTCGCGCAGCGCAGTGATGACGGGCGGGCCGCCCTGGAGCTGTCGTCGTGCGTCGATGATGCGGGCGTTGAAGTCCTCGAGGATCCTCCTGACCTCGGCCGGACGGGACTCGCGGTCGAGCGTCGCGTCGAGGTCGGCATCCTCCTTGCGGAGTGCCAGAGCCGGCGGCAGGACCGAGATGCGCTCGCGCTCGATCAGCCGTTTGATCCACCAGTCGGGGTCGTACGGCTGGTCGATCCCGGGGATGGGCTTGCCGGCACCCGGGAGGTTGTCGAACTCGCCGCGACGCATGGCCTGCTGGAGCTGGATCTCGACCCACGCGGCGCGATGATCGTCCTGGTTGGCCCGTCGTCCGCTGTCGTCCGACTCGTCCTCGGGCAGTTCGGCGGCTTCCTGCTCCAATCGCAGCACATATTCGTGCCGCTTGCGGTCGCGAGCGCTGCCGTCACCCATGTCCCCAGCCTAGAACCCGTATCAAGGGGGAGGGGAGTGGCTGGTCGTGGTCCCGTACGGGCCCCGTGACGGGACCGCCGACTACTCAGAGCCGACGGCTGCCAACGAGGCGGAGACCGGTTGGAGCCCCGTCGTCAGATCGTCGATCTCGGCGTCGGTGAGCACGTCGTACGCGGGGGAGGCGAGCTGGTCGGTCAGCGTCTCGACGCGTTCCTTCGTCGCCTTGCCGGCATCAGTGAGCCAGCCGTCCTGACCGATCAGCCCCCGATCGCGCATCCCGTCGATCACCGCAGCGAGCCGTGGGGAGGGCAGGTGATGCACACGGCCGAACTTCTCCGCCGGCATCCCCATGGAGAGTGCAAGGAGGACGTGGCACTCCGTGCCGTTGATGCCCTCGGCCATCAACGCGGCGATGTGGCCGTCCCCGCGGTGCTCGCGCAGCAGGTTGGCCGCGTGCCACAACCGTTCGACCGGTTCGCCGGGGATGGGCAGCCGGGTGAGAGCGGCGTACATCGGCCGCCCCTCCGTGCGCCCGCTGGTCGCCGCCCTGAGCAGCAGCTCCGTGGCGCCGGTGACGGCAGGGGAGTCGAGCAGGTCGCCGGCGATCCGACGTATCGCGGCTGCGCAGCCCTGCTGGCGCAGCGTGATCGCTTCATCGGGCGTGATCGAGTCCCAGACCTTGGGGATGTGGCGCGCCACCTCGCCGTCGGCGAAGTTGTAGAACAGCGCGTGAACCACGTCGGCGGACGTGTGGCCCAGGGGAGCGGCGCGTCCGGCGAAGTAGGCATCCCAGTAGTTCGTGAAGCGATTGGCCATCACCGTCTCGGTAGGCTCGTGCGCCTGGTACGCGACCAGAGCGATCGGCTCGGTGAGCTCGAACATGCGTCGTCCCAGAGCGGCGTCAGACATGGAGCGAAGGCCTGTACGTGAGCACCTCGGAGTCCACATCGCTGGAGGCCAGCATCTGGGCGAACTCGCGGTGCGTGTTGGCGCCGAAGACCATGCGCTGAGGCCGCTCGTACTGAGCGAGGCGGTGATCCAGCAGCTCAGGGCCCTGCTTGCCCCAGTAACCGGTCCAGTTGCCGGTGGCAGACCCACATCCATCGAGGCTGGAAAAGATGTCGAACGTGTAGGTGGCGGTCATCGTGAACTCCTTCGGGCGACAGCTCCATGCTGCCTTCTACCCATTCCACGAATCGGATCACCCACATACGACACCTCCGGCGGACAGGGTTGTGTCGGGCGCCAACCAGGAGAATCTTTGTTCGGGTCGGATGTCGAGAAGCCCCAGCTGGCGCCGTCCTTGGTGCACACGCGACCACCACGGTCGCCAAACGAAGGAGACACTCATGGCCAAGTACCTGCTGCTCAAGCACTACCGCGGCGGTCCGGCGCCGATCACGAAGATCGAGCCGATGGACGAGTGGGCACCGGAGGATGTCGATGCGCACGTACAGTTCATGCGCGACTTCGCCACCAAGCTGCAGGAGTCGGGCGAGTTCGTGAACCACGAAGCCCTGTCACCGGAGGGCACCTTCGTGCGTTATGGCGGCGAGGGCAAGCCGCCAGTCACCGACGGTCCATTCGCGGAGACCAAGGACCTGATTGCCGGATGGTTGATGATTGACGTGGGTTCGTACGAGCGCGCCATCGAGGTTGCAGGGGAGTACTCGGCAGCACCCGGCCCTCGTGGCGAGCCCATCCAGGAGTGGCTTGAGGTCCGTCCGTTCTACGGGATCGGGCCGATGCCCGACAGCGTGTGACGCACAGGGGAGCAATGGACGAAGGGTTGCTGCGGGAGCTGATTCCCGCGGTGACCGGCGTCCTCGTACGTCGTGGAGCCGACTTCGCGACGGCCGAGGACGCCGTACAGGAGGCTCTGCTTCGCGCGCTCGCCACCTGGCCGAATGATCCGCCAAGGGACGCAAAAGGGTGGCTGATCACGGCCGCGTGGCGCAAGTTCCTGGACGCCACGCGGGCGCAGAGCTCTCGAAGTGCCCGTGAGCTCCTGGTGGCAGCCGAACCGCTGCCAGGGCCGACGGACGACGCGGCTGACACCCTGCAGCTGTACTTCATGTGCGCGCATCCGTCGCTCACACCATCGTCGGCAGTCGCGCTGACGCTTCGAGCGGTCGGAGGATTGACGACACGCCAGATCGCGGAGGCCTACCTCGTACCGGAAGCGACCATGGCCCAGCGCATCAGCCGGGCCAAACGCACCGTGTCGGGTGTGCGATTCGACGATCTCGGAGACATCGCGACGGTCGTCCGCGTGCTCTATCTGGTCTTCAACGAGGGCTACAGCGGCGAAATCGACCTCGCAGAAGAGGCGATCCGGCTGACCCGTCAGGTCAGGTCGATCACCGACCACGAGGAGACCTCGGGCCTGCTCGCGTTGATGCTGCTGCACCACGCGCGACGCGAGGCTCGTACGACCCCAGACGGGACGCTCGTACCGCTGGCGCGTCAGGACCGCACCCTGTGGGACACCGCAATGATCGCGGAGGGCGTGGCGATCCTCCAGTCGGCGCTCGACAAGGACCAGGTCGGAGAGTTCCAGGTGCAGGCCGCGATCGCAGCCCTGCATGCCGACGCACAGACGTTTGAAGAGACCGACTGGGTGCAGATCGTCGAGTGGTATGACGAGCTTGTTCGTCTGACCGACAATCCCGTGGTGCGTCTCAACCGAGCTGTGGCTGTGGGGGAGGCAGACGGGGCGCTCACCGGACTCGCTGCGCTCGAACAGGTGGATCCAGAGGTGCCCAGATATCGAGCTGTCGAGGCGTACCTCCGCGAGCGTGCCGGCGACGTGGCCGCCGCAGCTCGGCTGTACGCCGCAGCCGCTCGAGCCGCCACGAATCTTGCGGAACGTGACCACCTGACCAGGGAAGCGGCTCGACTCAACAGCTCAGCTCTGCGGGAGAGGGGCTTTTGAGCCTCTGTCCGTGCGAATCACCATTACTTGACATAATGTGCATTATCGGACAAAGGTGCAGAAACAGGGTTACACGGGGAATCTCCGATGTTCGCCCCGTTCAGGCGCTCTGCCAGGCGTGAGCCAGTCCACTGTTCGTCGTCCGAGACGTCGTCGAGCACAGGCAACCAGTCAGGAACGACATCCGACGGAGTTTCACCGTCGTCGATCTCAGCAATTGATCGTCCCGTCAGCGAAGGACGTCTACGGTGACCGTGAGCCCGTCTCGGCGCACGACACGACGCATTTTTCGGAGAATTGTTGCTGGGAGCTGCGACACCTGACGTTGTCTCGGCCGTGTGCCAGCGACTTATCGATCGACGATCTCCTTGTGCTCGACACTCCGCCGTGAATGCCTGAGAGCAGGACTCGGCGCTCATGGTCGACGTGTGCGTACTTGAGCGAGGTGTCCTCCTGCGCTGACTCTCCACGAGGCGACGTTTGGATATTTGGTATACCGTTTTGGTATGCCAGATTCCCCCACGCCGTACCGGCCGAAGCGTGACGACGTACGCGACGCGATACGCGAACGCATCATCAGTGGTGCCCGCGTGCCCGGCAGTCGCCTAGTCGAACGGAAGATTGCCACCGAGCTGGGTGTTTCGCGCATTCCGGTGCGCGAAGCCCTCCAGGCGCTCGTCGCCGAAGGATTCGCCGTCGACCGGTCCACCCGCGGGATTGCCGTGCGGGCATACGACGCAGCAGAGATCGCCGAGCTGGCCGAGGTCGGCGCGGCGCTGGAACGCGTGCTGATCGGATCGATGACGCTCGACAAGGAGGGCTTGGCACGACTTCGCGCTGTGCTCGACGAGGCCAAGAACGCGATCGACGCCGGTGACGCGGTGGCCGCTGTGGCCGCGAACGGCCGGTTCCACGGCGTCCTCGCATCGCTCGGCGAGGGCACGATCGCGTACGAAGTGTTCGCGACCGTCGCTGAACGACGGCGGTGGCTGCTCGCGCAGCACTCGGAGCCAGCACCGATCCACGCCGAGCACCTGGAGCTGTACGAAGCCCTCGCAGCGGGTGACCGTGCACGGGCGCAGCAGATCGCCGAACACCACGCCACGACCACCGTGGAGCACGCGCTCCGTGCCAGAGAGCAGCAATGAATGAACGTCCGTACGCCCATTGCCACCGCCATCGCTGTGCTTCTGTTCGCCGGGTGCGGCTCAAGCGCGCCAGACAAGCCGGACGCCACTGCAACACCAACGCCATCGGCGACGTCCTCTAGTCCGGAGAATCCCTACATGAACCTCGACCAGAAGGAGCTCGACAAGGCACTCATCGCCGCGGCGTGGGACAACGACGTCAAGAAGTCGCGCCTGCTGATCGAAGCCGGCGCCGACGTCAACGCCAAGGACAAGACGGTGCAGAGCGCCTATCTCATCGCCACCAGTGAGGGCTACCTCCCGCTGCTCGAGCTGACGCTGCAGCACGGCGCCGACGTCAAGAGCCTCGATTCGTGGGACGGCACGGGTCTGATCCGGGCGAGCGAACGTGGTCACGCAGGCATCGTCGGGCGGCTGCTGCAGGCCGGCATCGACGCCGACCACGTCAACAACCTCGGCTGGGTCGGGCTCCATGAGGCGTTGGAGTTCGCCAAGCCGGATCGTACGGCCGACTACATCGATACGGTACGGGTGCTGGTCGCGGGCGGAGCCGACGTCGAGATCGCGGCGCAGCGCGACGGCCGTACGCCGGTCCAGCTGGCACGGAAGCACGGACTGGACACGCAGGAACGAATCCTTCGCGAGGCGGCGGATGCCACGACGGTCAGCCAGGCGACGGCGAACGAGCGCCTGCTCGCGGCGGCCAAGCGCGGCGATGCCGATGCAGCGGCCCTGGCCCTGAGGGCCGGTGCCGACCTCGAGGCGCGCAACAACCTGGAGCAGACTCCCCTGCTGCTCGCATCGGCCAACGACCACGTTGACGTTGCTCGACTGCTCGTCGCGCTCGGCGCCGATCCGGACGCGCTCGACCATCAGCACGACACCCCGTGGCTCGTCACCGGCGTGACCGGGAGCGTCAAGATGCTCGAGGCACTCCTCCCCGCTCACCCCGACATGACCATCAAGAACCGATTTGGCGGCCTCTCCCCCATCCCGGCCGGCGAACGGGGCCATGCCGCCTACATCAAGAGGGTCGTCACGGCGGGCGTCAACCTTGACCACGTCAACGATCTCGGCTGGACCGCTCTGCTCGAGGCAGTCATCCTCGGAGACGGCTCCAAGAAGTACGTCGAGATCGTCACCACACTGGTCGCCGCGGGCGTCGACACCGGGATCAAGGACAAGGACGGCCGTACGGCGCTCGACCACGCGAAGGCGAAGGGCTACACCGCGATCGTGCAGGCGCTCGAGAAGGCCTAGCAAGCGAACGCAGGTTGTTCTTCCTGCGTCGTCCGCCTTGCGGCTCTCGTTGCGTGGTTGGTCGGTTGAAGAGCGCACATGCAAGGGCGCGGGCTTGGTTTGTGGACAGGCTGGTCCGGCGGCTTGCCTTGTGGACAAGAAGGCCTAGCAAGCGCGAACGCAGGTTGTTCTTCCTGCGTCGTCCGCCTCGCGGCTTTCGTTGCGTGGTTGGCAGGTTGAAGAGCGCACATGCAAGGGCGCGGGCTGGGTCTGTGGAAGGACTCATTCGCGACCCAACTTGTGGACAAGAACCTCTAATTTTCCTTGAATTCACAGGGTTTTCCACTGGTCATCGAAAGTATGTTCTAGTAGGTTTGAAACATGGGAATTCAGCCGACGATCGAGGCGATGCGCACAGCCGCGCAGACCCTCACATCGGGTGACACCCGGTCCAAGCTGCACGCCGTCCAAGCCGCACAAGATGCCCTCGATGCCACGAAAGCTCTGCTGCTGGCAGAGCTCGACGTCACGAAGGACTTTGAGCTCGACGGCGCCTCAACCCTCAATGCGTGGGTGCGCACCCAGCTGCGGATGAACGCCGGACAGGCCACCACCCTGGTCAAGAACGTCCACGCGTTGCGTGACCTGCCGCTGCTGGCCGACGCCGCGTTGTCAGGGGAGGTCAGTGCGGCGCATGTGCGGGTGTTCGCCTACGGGCTCACCCACGTGGGTTTGGAGCCGATGCGCCAGTTCGAGGACGTCTTCGTCCAGGTCGCCAAGGATCACGAACCGAGCGAACTGTTCGAAGCGGTCAAGCATTTGAAGGACAAGGTCCACCCCGAAGACCTCGACGCCGCGTGGGAACGCGGCATGGATCGCGAAGACGTCTGTGTCGACGCCGTCCCCGACGGCTGGCACGTGAGCGGGTTCCTCAACACGGTCACCGGTGCCAAGCTCAAGAAAGTCCTCGATTCGGTGTCCGCGCCCCGCGACAAAGACGACACCCGCACCG
>NZ_BAAAZZ010000002.1:3155278-3178291 GCF_039537165.1 Aeromicrobium panaciterrae
CCACGTCCAGGCCAAGACCCAACAACCGCACCTCATCCCTGACCCCATGCCCGCATCGGTTGAGTCAGCCACGCTTGCTGGTCATGGCGCGATCGGACCGAATTTGTTGATGTATTTCCTGTGCGTGTCTGACTTCACCGCCTTCCTCATGAAACAAGGCGGCGGGGCGCGTCAGGCACAGATACTGAACGCCGGCACCAGCAAGTACCAACCCACCCTCACCCAACGCCGCGCTGTCATCGCCCGACAAAAGGGTGTCTGCGCTGCGCCCGGCTGCAACCACACCCACCTCGAAATCCACCACACCATCTGGTGGTCACGAGGCGGCCCCACCGACCTCGATCTACTTGTCGGGTTGTGCGTCAGATGCCACCACCTCCTCCACCGCGGACTGCTCAACATCACCGGCAACGCCGTCAACGGATTCCACTTCACCAACAGGGCCAACCGCCCCATCCGACGACGACGAAGAAACCACTACCACCAAGCCGCCTGACCCCCAAGTCCGGCGGCCCACCCCCACGCCACCAGCCGCTATTGGGCGAACACAGGCAGGCTTGCGGCCCTGCGGTCTACGGCCCGACGTGCGGGCGTTCGATCGCCAACGGTCCGATCGCCGTAGAGGTAGCCTGATCTGTGCGCATGTCGGGTCCAAGGCGGGGCCGCCCCAAGCGGCACGGGCGTCGCCCGTGAGTGCCAGGCGTGGCGCTGGCCGGTTCACCGTACAGGCCCGGCATGTCGCGCGACTATCCGCATCTGCCGCACGCCGCGCTTCACGTCAAACTAGGTGTATTGGGAGTTTGCGGGCTGGGTAGACAGAAAAATGGAAGGGCGCCAAAGCGTCCTTCCATTTCCAAGATATAGCCGAGATGGGGGCTTGCCGCAAGGCCCCCGGGATGGTTCAGAATGGCCGGCCGACCCCATTCTGGACGGAGCTGATGAGCTTTTGGAGTCTCGTTCGATCGAAGTGTTTGACCTTTCCGGCAACCTCGCCGCCAAGGCTGATCCGGCGTTGATCGCCCGGGACGAGCAGCACTTCGCGGCGATCGCGGAGAGCCTCGAACGTACGATCGCCGATCTCACCCAACGCCTCGAGGAGGCGCGCAAGCCCTCGGAAAATCGTGAGGTCATGGACTGGGAACCCGGCGGCGCCGGCCAGGAGTCGCTCGACCGCGACCAGGAGGTGCACCGACTGACCTCGCGCCTGCGCACGCTGAACCGGTTCGGTCTCGACGTGTGCCTGGGTCACATGGTGAGCGCCGACGATTCGGCCCCGGTCTACATCGGCCGGCTCGGACTCACCGACTCCTCGGGCAGGCGCCTTCTCATCGACTGGCGCTCCCCCGCCGCCGAGCCGTTCTTCGGAGCCACCCACAAGAACCCGATGGGCCTGGCGAGTCGCCGTCGCTACCGCTGGACGCATGGCCGGATCAGCGACTACTGGGACGAGGTCTACTCCCCCGGCGAGCTTGAAGGCCGGGCCGCCCTGGACGACCAGTCGGCGTTCATCGCCAGCCTCGGCACGGACCGGTCCGAGCGCATGCGCGACGTGCTGGGCACGATCCAGGCCGACCAGGACGCCATCATCCGCGCCGGTTCGCGCGGCGCGCTCGTCGTGGACGGCGGCCCGGGTACGGGCAAGACCGTGGTGGCGCTGCACCGTACGGCCTACCTGTTGTACGCCGATCACCGGCTGAGCCATGACCGCGGGGGTGTGCTGTTCGTGGGCCCGCACCACCCGTACCTCGCCTACGTCGGCGACGTGCTTCCCAGCCTCGGCGAGGAAGGCGTCCAGACCTGTACGCTCCGCGACCTGCTGCCCGAGGGGCGGGTCGCCGTCGAGGAGGCCGACCCTCACGTTGCCAGGCTCAAGGCCACGGCGGACATGGTCGCCGCGATCGAGCCGGCAGTGCGCCTGTACGAGGAGGTGCCCACGAACGGCATGGAGGTCGAGACCGACTGGGGCGACGTGTGGCTCAGCCCGTCCGACTGGGCCGAGGCGTTCGAGGCGGCGGACGGCTTGCCGCACAACGAGGCGCGCGACGTCGTGCTCGACGAGCTCGTCACGATTCTGGCCGACAAGTACGAGAGCGATGAGGAGGTCCCCGAGGACATGCTGCGCCGGTCGTTGGTGCAGAACGACGAGCTGATCGATGCGTTCACCAAGGCGTGGCCGATCATCGAGCACACCGACCTGGTGGGCGACCTGTGGTCGGTGCCCGCGTACCTCCGGATGTGTGCGCCGTGGCTCGAGCCAGACGACATCATGCGGTTGCAGCGCGCGGACCCTGCTGCCTGGACGGTGTCCGACCTCCCACTCCTGGACGCGGCGCTGCGACGACTCGGCGATCCTGAGACGTCGCGGCGCAATCGCCGACGAGCAGCGACAGTCGCTGCCGAGCGTGAACAAATCGCGAGAGTCGTCGACGACCTGATCGCAGCGGACCCAGGAGGACTGGCGTCGATGTTGCGTCACGACGACCTGCAGCGTTGGACAGAAGACCACCCCGAGGGAGTCGCCTGCGTCATCGGCGACGCCACGTTCGCGCCGACCGAGCGCGTACGGTCGTTGATTCCCGAGACCGCCAAGGGCATGGAGTTCGACCTCGTCGTGCTGATCGACCCGCACTCGTACGGCGACGGGATCGAGGGCGCCGTCGACCGCTACGTGGCGATGACCAGGGCGACCCAGCAGCTCGTGATCCTCGACGAACCGTGATCGACCTGTCACAAACCATGGGCGGCGAGCGTCTTCATGGTGAACGCACACGACAGGAGAAGACGATGACTGGAACAGCCCGCATCCCCGGCACCGAGATCACGGGTGTCTACGGAAGCCTGCTCAAGGCGGTGATGCGCAGGATGGTCGGCAAGGTGCCCGACAGCGCAGAGGTGATGTGGAACCATCCCGCGGCATTCAAGGACATGATGAAGCTGGGCGGTCGCACCGAGAAGTGGGACGAGCTCGACAAGAACCTCGCCTCCTTCGCGACCATGGCGGCTGCTGCCGAGATCGGGTGCAGCTTCTGCCTCGACCTCGGCTACTTCATGGCCCACAACAAGGGCCTGGACGAGGACAAGGCGCGCGAGGTGCCGCGCTGGCGCGAGTCCGACGCCTTCACGCCGCTGGAGCGCCAGGTCATGGAGTACGCCGTGGCGATGTGCCAGCTGCCGGTCGCGGTGACCGACGAGATGTCCGACGCACTGCTCGCCCAGCTCGGTCCCGCTGCGATGGTCGAGCTCGCCGCCCGGGTGGGCTTCACCAACCTCAGCGGCCGCAGCAACATCGCAATGGGCATCAGGTCCGAGGAGTACGCCGCATCCTGTGGCCTCAAGCCGCTCGCCGTAGGGTCGCTGGCATGAGCGAGCGAACGATGACGGATGACCCGTTCGTCGTGCACCGTCGGCTGCTCTTCACGGTGGCGTACGAGATGCTCGGCTCTGCAGCCGATGCCGAGGACGTCGTACAGGACACCTGGTTGAAGTGGACCGCGGTCGACCAGGCAGAGATCCGCGACCCGCGCGCCTATCTCGTGCGCATGGTGACCCGCAAGGCGCTCGACCAGCTGCGCGTCCTGGCCCGGCGCCGCGAGGACTATGTCGGGCCGTGGCTCCCCGAGCCGCTGCTGACCAGTCCCGACGTCGCCGAGGACGCCGAGCTGGCCGACAACCTCTCGACGGCGATGCTGCTCGTCCTGGAGACGCTGACGCCGACGCAGCGTGCGGTGTTCGTGCTGCACGAGGTGTTCGACGTCGGCTACGACGAGCTGGCGGAGGCGGTCGACAAGAGCCCCGCAGCCGTACGCCAGATCGCCCACCGTGCGCGGGAGCACGTGGCCGCCCGTCGACCTCGCGGGATCGTCTCGTCGACCGATGCCTGGGATGCTCTCATCGCGTTGCAGCGGGCCATCGTCACGGGCGACCTGCAGAACCTGGTCGACATGCTCGCGCCGGATGTCGTTGCACTCGGTGATGGCGGTGGCATCAAGCAGGCGCTGCCGCGGCCGATCAGTGGTGCGGCCAAGGTGGCCAAGCTGTTTGCCGCAGGACTCAAGGCGCCGTGGCTGACCGAGATGACGGCGCAGCTGGGATACGCCAACGGTGGCCCCGCGCTGTTCTTCCGACTCGACGGCGAGCTGGACAGCGTCGTGACAATGCGTGTCGAAGACGGGCTGATCAGCGCGATCTACACCGTACGCAATCCCGAGAAGCTGTCGGCAATGGCGACGGAGACGAGCGTCAGCCGGTGACGACGCCCATCGCTGCGGGTTCCGCGTCGTCACGTGCGAACCACGCGGCGATGGCGCCGCCGATGGCACCGAAGAGATGGCCTTCCCACGAGACCCCGGGCTCCCCCGGCAGCACGCCGAGCAGGATCGTCCCGTACGCCATGAACATCACGACGCCGAGGACGATCTGCCTGAGGTTCTTGGCGAAGACGCCGCGAACGATGAGGAACACCAGCCAGCCGAAGACCACGCCCGATGCGCCGATGTGGATCGTGTTGGTGCCGGCGATGAGCCACACGCCGATCCCGCCGACGACCCAGATGATCGCGGTGGTGACGGCGAACGTACGCAGTCCTGACAACGCCAGCAGGAATCCGAGCATCAGCAGCGGCAGGCTGTTGGAGACCAGGTGGTCCCAGTCGCCGTGCAGCAGCGGCGCGAAGACGACCCCTTGAAGCCCTTCGTCGGTTCGCGGCTCGACGCCGTGCGACTCGAAGTCGCCAGGCAGGATCCGGTCGAGCACCTCGATCAGCCACAGCACGCCGACGAACCCGCCCGACACCAGACCTGCACGCATCGCCGTCGACAGCGGTGACCATGCGGGGTCGGGCTCGCTCATGCGCTCGATCGTACGAGCATCCCCGGCTGTGGTGTGGCTGCGAGACACGAGCGCATCGCGAGCACGTCAGGCCAGCGGGCCGACATAGGCAAGCGTCAGCGCGACGAGCTCGTCGACGAACTTCTCTCGCGCGATCGGTGGTTGCTCGAGCACGTACTGCGCGCTGAGGTGCTCGACCATGCGTACGAGGATCCATGCCGACGTCGCAGGATCCGTGATCGACGTCTGTGACTTGTTGATCGACAGGTAGGCCGTGACCAGGTCGCTGATGCGTTGCTCCAGGGCGGTGGTCCAGCTGCCAGATTGCGTACGCGGCAGCACCTCGGCCACCAGTCGTACGAACTCGACGTTCTCCGTCAAGACGTCCAACAATCCCTCGAACGACGCGCGAACCAGTGCCGGGCCCGGCTCGTCGAGTCGGTCGGCGAGCACCGCGGTGAGCTGCTCGGAGAGCAGTGCCGCATGGCGGTCGATCACGGCCGCCAGCACGGCCTCCTTGTCGGGGAAGTACTGGTAGAGCGAGCCCGGACTGATGCCGGCCTCCCCCGCCACCCGATTGGTCGACGCCTTCTCGTAGCCGTCGCGGAGCAGCACGATCTGCCCCGCGGCGATGATGCGCTCGACCATGACACGTGACCGTTCCTGCTGTGGAAGCTTGCGCAGGTCGCGGGGCGAGGATCGTGGCATACGCGAATTGTATGCGAGTAATTGCTCGCGTCATACTTCTGGAATGACTGTGGACACCGTGGTTGACCCTCCATCCCGCTTCCGCGCGGCAGAAGAGCGTGGTGCCAGGATCGGACGGGTCCTCAAGTCAGTGGCACGCGTGCGTGCGGTCGATGAGGCCCAGCTGGCGCTGATAG
This sequence comes from Aeromicrobium panaciterrae, assembly GCF_039537165.1. Classification (GTDB taxonomy): domain Bacteria; phylum Actinomycetota; class Actinomycetes; order Propionibacteriales; family Nocardioidaceae; genus Aeromicrobium; species Aeromicrobium panaciterrae. The sequence continues at coordinate 3,160,990 of NZ_BAAAZZ010000002.1, forward strand.
GCCAGCGATTCATGCAGCGCGACGAGGTCGGTGCCGCTCTGGCCCGGGCGATGCGATCGTCCGGAGACGACAAGGTGACGATGGCGCAGTTCAACCAGGCGCTGCTGCATGGCATCGAGTCCGTCGAGTCCGCCCCCGCACCACTGCGCGACTTCTTCGCCGCCGTGGACGCCGTGCCCGAGTGGGTCGACTTCGACCTGCTCAACCGGGGCGCCGAGGCATACCGCCGATTCGGCAAGAGCGCCGCCGACGTACTTCTGCAGCTCTCCCTGATCGGCGGCTATCGCTTCGGAGGTCCCACCGATTTGCTCGTGGCCACGGGCGGGATGACCGGGGACATGACCAAGCGCCGACTGGGCGAGACGCAGAAATGGGCGGTCGCGGTGTCAGACCACGACGCCATGCGCCGAGATGGCGAAGGCTTTCAGCTGACGGTCCACGTCCGCCTCATGCACGCGATGGTCAATCACCGCTTCGAGGGCGGAGACCGTTGGGACACCTCGAAGTTCGGCCTGCCGATCAACCAGTCTGATCAAGCCGCGACGCTCGGCCTGTTCAGTGCGACGCTCCTGCTCGGCGTACGGTCGCTCGGCGTGCGGGTCACCCCTGAGGACTCGCGCGCCGTCATGCACCTGTGGAAGTACGTCGGCTGGCTCATCGGCGTCAACGACGACTGGTTGTTCGATGTCGAGCGGGACCAGCACGCGTTCAACTACCACGTGCTCCTGGCGCAGGGCGACATCACCGAGGCTGGGCCCCTGCTCGCACAAGGCATCATGGAGGCGCAGGACAGCCTCAATTTCAAGCGGTTCCCGCGTCTGGGCCGGGCCTACACCCGGGCCAGGTTGTTGAGCATGCTGCGTTTGTTCCTCACCAAGGAGGGCATGCGCGACCTCAAGCTTCCCGTGCGCATGCCCTGGGCGTCCGTGGGCGTCTTCGGACGCAACCTCGTCGACCACCACGTCCTCGGGAGGACGGCCTGGGGCGAACGGCGCCTTCACCGGCAGTCGGCCAAGAATCGCGACACGATCATGTATCGGCACTTCGGCCCGGAGACTCCCGAGATCGGCAAGATCGCGGCCTGACCGAGCGCTGCGCATCGGACGTAGACTCCACAGATGACGACCGACAAAGGCATCCACGACCACATCTCAGAACTCGTGGCTGAGGAGAAGGACCTGCGCGAGAAGCTCGCCAAGGGCGAGATCTCTCGTGACGAAGAGCATGCACGTCTGTCGAGCCTCGAGGTGGAGCTCGACCGGGCGTGGGACCTCCTGCGGCAGCGCAGCGCCAAACGCCAGTACGGCGGGCAGCCCGACGAGGCCGCCGAGCGCTCCGCCGATGTGGTGGAGAAGTACCTGGGCTGATCCGCCGCCTCTTGAACGCGGGTGCAGGATGGGCCACATGCAGATCACCCGCTTCGGCCATGCCGCCGTTCTCGTTGAAGCAGCAGACACTCGCATCCTCATCGATCCGGGCGTGTTCAGTCCGGATGAGACGTTCGCGCTCGAGGGGCTCGACGCGATCGTCGTCACGCATCAGCACGCAGACCACATCGACGCCAGCCGTGGCCCGGGCCTGGTCGAACGCAACTCCGGCGCAACGCTCATCTCGGACCCGGAGACTGCGGCGACTCTCGGGTTCGGCTCGTGGACCGCCAACGCCGAGGGCCTCGAGACAGTCGTGGGCGGGTTGACGGTACGCGGGGTCGGCTCACAACATGCGGTGATCCTCCCCGCGCTCCCCCGGGTCGCCAATGTCGGCGTGACGGTGAGCGCTCCGGGCCAGCCGACGCTGTTCCACCCGGGTGACACCTACGAGTACGCGCCGGAGGGTGTTGACGTGCTGGCCCTCCCCCTGTCGGCCCCGTGGGCCAAGGTCAGCGAGACGATCGACTTCGTGCAGCGGGTGTCCCCCGGTGCCCTGTTCCCGGTGCACGACCGTACGATCGCCGATCTCGCGTACGGAATCTATTGGCAGCACACCGAGAACTTCGGCGGGGTCGAAGACACCCGAAAACTGGGTCAAACCGACTCCGACACCTTCGACATCGCGTGAATTGTGTTATCTCATATCTGAGATATGGTGAATGACATGACTGTGCGCGACGACTACCTGGCCCGCATCGGAGTGCTCATCCGCGATGCCCGCCAACACAGCGGCATGACCCAGTCGGAGCTCGCGACCGAGCTCAAGACCAGCCAGAACGTGGTCAGCCGGATCGAGAAGGGCCAGCAGAACCTCACCCTCGACACGCTGGCCCGCATCGGTGCCGCACTCGACTCCGAGCTCGTCACGGTCGGTACGTCCGGGCCCAGCCACCTGCGCGTGGTCGGCGGCACCACGCTGTCCGGCTCGATCGACGTCAAGTCGAGCAAGAACGCCGGCGTGGCGCTCCTGTGCGCCGCCCTGCTCAACTCCGGCACCACGGTGCTCCGCAAGGTCGCCCGTATCGAAGAGGTCAACCGCCTGCTCGAGGTGCTGGAGTCGATCGGTGTGAAGTTCACCTGGCTCAACGACGACAACGACCTCAAGCTGGTTGTCCCCGCCGAGCTCGATCTCGCGGCGATGGATGCCGACGCGGCACGTCGCACCCGCAGCATCATCATGTTCCTCGGACCGCTGATGCACCGCTATGACGACTTCGAGCTGCCGTACGCCGGCGGCTGCGACCTCGGCACCCGCACGGTCGAGCCACACATGACGGCGCTGCGCCCGTTCGGGCTCAAGGTCGTCGCCACCGAGGGCAGCTATCACGCCACCACCGCGTCAGGCGTGGAGGTCGAACGCCCGATCGTCCTGACCGAGCGCGGCGACACCGTCACCGAGAACGCACTCCTCGCCGCAGCGAAGTACGACGGTGTCACCGTCATCCGCAACGCCAGCCCCAACTACATGGTCCAGGACTTGTGCTTCTTCCTGGTCAAGCTGGGAGTCGGCATCGAGGGCATTGGTACGACGACGCTGCGCGTCACCGGCAAGCCCGTCATCAACGCCGACGTTGACTACGCCCCGAGCGAGGACCCGATCGAGGCGATGAGCCTGATCGCCGCCGCCATCGTGACCAAGTCGAGCATCACGGTGCGCCGCGTACCCATCGAGTTCATGGAGATCGAGCTCGCGCTGCTCGAGGAGATGGGCTTCCAGTACGACCGTGGCGACGAATATCCCGCCGAGAACGGTGAGACCCGCCTCGTCGACATCACGACGCACCCCTCGGCGCTGCACGCGCCGATCGACAAGATCCATCCGATGCCGTTCCCCGGCCTCAACATCGACAACCTGCCGTTCTTCGCCGTCATTGCAGCGACTGCCGAGGGCCAGACGATGCTGCATGACTGGGTCTACGAGAACCGCGCGATCTACCTCACCGAGCTCAACAAGCTCGGTGCCCAGGTCAAGCTGCTCGACCCGCACCGTGTCCTGATCGACGGCCCGACGCACTGGAGCGGCACCGAGCTGGTCTGCCCGCCGGCCCTCCGCCCGGCGGTCGTGATCCTGCTGGCGATGCTCGCGGCCAAGGGCACCTCGGTGCTGCGCAGCGTCTATGTCATCAACCGCGGCTACGAGGACCTCGCCGAGCGCCTCAACGCCCTCGGCGCCCAGATCGAGACCTTCCGCGACATCTAGCAAGGCCTCGATCCCGGGCAACCGCGATCATGACCAGGCGCCGGCGACCTGCCGTGTCGACACGTTCGTCCGGTTCCAGACGTTGATCGCCGCGATCGACAGGATCAGCCCGCTGAGCTGCTGCTCGTCGTAGTGAGCCGCGGCCTCGTCATACACCTCGTCCGGCACGGCGTCCGTCCGGTCGGCCAGACGGGTGAGCGCCTCGGTCAGCGCGAGCGCCGCGCGTTCGGCGTCGTTGAAGTGCGGTGCATCACGGAAGCCGGCAACCGTGTCGATCTTCTCGTTGCTCTCGCCCGCCTTGCGGAGGGCTTCTCCGTGCATCTGCAGGCAGACGCTGCAGCCGTTGATCTGGCTGGCTCGCAGGTGCACGAGCTCGAGAGTGGTCTCGGAGATTCCGGTCCTGCTGACCGCCTTGCTCAGCGACTGGAGTGCCTCCAGGGCACCGGGAACGGCGACGGCCGGGTTGGCCATACGTGCCTGCATGATTGTTCTCCTTCGATTCGTGTCACATCGTTGGCGTGTGATCCGTCAGTGCATTGACGAATCTCGAGAAGGGAATGTGACCGATGTCTGACAGCGAGTTCCTCGCGGAGCGCTTCGAGCAGAGCCGTGAGCACCTGCGGTCGGTCGCGTATCGCATGCTCGGTTCGCTGAGCGAGGCTGACGACGCGGTGCAGGAGTCCTGGATCCGGCTCAGCCGTACCGACTCCGACGAGATCGACAATCTCGGCGGGTGGCTGACAACGGTCGTCGGCCGGGTGTGCCTCGACATGCTCCGGACACGCAGGAGCCGCGCTGAGCAGCCCCTCGACGTACGACCGAACGACCCGGCAAGCGACGACGGCGTCGATCCCCAGCAGGAGGCGGTGCTGGCCGACTCGGTGGGGCTGGCGATGTTGGTCGTGCTCGACAAGCTGACACCCGCGGAGCGCCTGTCGTTCGTGCTGCACGACATGTTCGCCGTCCCGTTCGACGACATCGCTCCGATGGTGGGCCGTACGCCCGATGCAGCTCGCCAGCTCGCCAGTCGTGCCCGTCGGCGCGTGCAGGGAGTGGATCCCGCGCCCAGCCCGTCGCTGCACCGACAACGGGAGATCATCGACGCGTTCATCACCGCGGCGCGAGGTGGCGACTTCGAGGCGCTGGTCAACGTGCTCGACCCGGACGTCGTGCTGCGGGCCGACCACGGCAAGGGAGCGCTTGCACTGGTACGTGGATCCCGAGAGGTCGCCGGAGGGGCGATCGCCTTCCGCCAGGGCGGTAGCGAGTCCAGACCTGTGCTGGTCAACGGCGCGATCGGCATCGCCGCCGTCATGGAGGGCCGTACCGTCTCGGTCCTCGAGGTCACGATCGTCGACGACAGGATCGCCACGATCGAGATCACGGCGGACCCGGTCCGCGCTGCGGCGCTGGACGTGACGTTCGTCGACTAGGCGCCACTGGCTGCACCCTCGAGGGCTTAGCGTGTGGCTGTGGCCGCATACCTCGACTCCCCCACGCCGATCGCGTTCGCTCATCGCGGTGGATCGCTGGTCGAGTCCAACATCGGCATCGAGAACTCGATGGAGGCCTTCACCCACGCATACGAGCTGGGCTACCGCTACCTCGAGACCGACGTTCACGTGTCAGCAGACGGCCGCGTCTACGCGTTCCACGACGACACGCTCGAGCGCATGACCGGCAACCCGGCGGCCATCGCCTCCCTCACGGCGGACCTCGTTGACGGGGAGCTGCTCGGTGGACGAGTGGCCATCCCGACCCTCGAGCAGGTCATCCAGGCTTTCCCCGACGCCCGGTTCAACATCGACGTGAAGTCCGATGCGGCGGTCGAGGAGACATGTGCCGTGATCGAGGACTACGACGCGACGGATCGTGTGCTCCTCGCATCATTCGACCACGCCCGTCTGCGCCGCATCCGCAAGCGGCTGCCTGCAGTCGCGACCAGCGCATCGAGCCGTGAGGCGGCGATGGTCAAGCTCCTGCCCACGGCGATCCTGCGGCGTCTGCACCTGCCGGCCACCTGCCTGCAGGTGCCGGAGACCCGCGGCGCCATCCATGTCGTCACGGAACGTTTCGTACGCCGTGTGCACGCGCTGGGTCGCCAGGTGCACGTCTGGACCGTCGACGAGGCTGACTCGATCAATCGGCTGCTCGACCTCGGCGTTGATGGAATCATCACCGACAGGACGGACGTCCTCAAGGACGTCCTCGTCGCCAGGGGCTCGTGGAGGGAACCACAATGAAGGTGCCACGGTTCAACGCCAACCACGAGCAGAAGTCGTGGTTCTTCTACGACTGGGCCAACTCCGCCTACATCACGACGGTCGCGACGGTGCTCTACGCGCCCTATCTCACCAGCGTCGCGGAGAAGGCGGCCTGCGGCTTCGCCGGTGACGAGGACCGCAAGTGCACCGAGCACCTCTCGGTGCTGGGTCTGTCGGTCTCGGCGGGATCGCTGGTGTTCTACGTCATCACGCTGGCGACCGTGATCTCGGCGTTCGTGCTGCCGATCGTCGGCGCGGTCGCCGACCGGGTTCAGTCCAAGCGGACCATGATGGCCCGTCTCGCCTGGACAGGTGCTGCGGTGACGGCGTTGATGTTCTTCGTGACCGGCACCAACTGGCAGCTCGGTGCCGGGCTCCTGGTGGTGGCCAACCTGTTCTATGCGGCGTCGATCGTGGTCTACGACGCAATACTCGTCGACGTCGCGGAGCCCGACGAGCGGGATCGGGTCTCCTCGCAGGGATGGGCGTTCGGCTACCTCGGCGGCGGTCTGCTCCTCGCGGTCAACCTGGCCTTCGTCACGATCAAGCCGTTCGGGTTGTCGACCGAGATGACGGTGCGCATCAGCCTGTTGTCGGCGGCGATCTGGTGGGCGTACTTCACCGTCATCCCCTATCGCGGGATCAGCGACCGCGAGCCTCGAGGCGTCCCGCCGGAGGAGGGGGTGACGCTGATGCAGCGCAGCTTCGGCCAGCTCTTCCGTACGCTCAGGGAGCTCAGGAACTACCCGCAGACCCTGTTGTTCCTCGTCGCCTACCTGTTCTACAACGACGGCATCCAGACCGTGATCTACTCAGCGTCGGTCTACGGCGACAAGGAGCTCGGCTTCGGCACCAGCATCCTGATCGCCACGATCCTCATCGTGCAGTTCGTGGCGTTCGGCGGAGCCCTGGTCTTCGGCCGGCTCGCGGCCCGCATCGGCAGTCACAGGACGATCCTGGGCGGCCTGGTCGTCTGGGTGCTCGTCGTCTGCTTCGGCTTCGTCCTCCCCGAGAAGCAGATCGTCCCGTTCTTCGTCCTCGCCGTCGCGATCGGACTGGTGCTCGGAGGCACGCAGGCCCTCTCGCGTTCGTTCTTCTCCAACCTGATCCCCCGCGGCCGTGAGGCGGAGTACTTCAGCCTCTACCAGGCGTGTGAGCGTGGTACGAGCTGGCTCGGGACCCTGGTGTTCGGCGTCGTGCACCAGCTCACGGACTCCTACCGGCCCGCGATCCTCGCGCTCATCGCGTTCTTCGTGATCGGCGGTCTGCTGCTGTGGAAGCTCGATCCCAAGAAGGGCATCATCGAGGCCGGCAACCAGCCACCGGCCCTGGTGTGACCCCGATGTCCACGCTCACGAAGGCACTCGGTGTTCTGACGGTGTTCGTGCTCGTGACGGGTACGAGCTCGTGCCGATCGCAGAGCGATTCCGTGAAGGACCAATGGGCCGGCCGCGAGAAGTTTTCGGGTTGTGGCTCCATCGAGCTGAGCCAGGGTGACACGGTCGCGTCGACCTCGCACTCCGAGGTGACCTGCATGACGGATGCGCTCGACTCAGGTAGCGGTGCAGAGCTGCTGGTCAGCTCGCCGACGACCGAGGGCGACCGCGTACGCGATCACTATCGGCTGTATCCCGACGGCCATCTCGAGCTGTACATCGACAGCAGTGACGATCCCTACGCAGGCGATGACTGGGAGCTGATCGAATGCATCAGGCCGGTGTGGCTGCCACGAGTGACCTGTTCGGACGCCGGTCCGAGCTGACGTGTGACCCAGTCCGCTTCGTTTAGGGGAATCTCATGTCCGTCCCCTACGTTGGAAGAGGTAAGGCACACGAAAGGGGACTGCCATGGCAGAACGTGCATTGCGAGGCGCTCGACTCGGGACACAGAGCTTCGAGGACGAGCGCGGCGTGGAAATGGCTCCCCGTCAGCAGGTCGAATACATCTGCGCTGATGGGCACACCTTCTCGGTGACGATGGCTGACGAGGCCGAGATCCCGTACGAGTGGGAAGACCCCAAGACCGGCCAGGTCGGACACCGCGTCGAGGGCGGCGAGCCGCTCGTCAAGAACGAGAAGGCCGTTCGTACGCACTGGGACATGCTGTTGGAGCGTCGATCGGTCAAGGAGCTCGAAGAGATCCTGACGGAGCGTCTGGAGCTGCTCCGTGGCGGCGAGATCGGACCTCCGCATCTCCATCGCCCTGTCAAGAAGCCGGCCAAGAAGGCTCCGGCCAAGAAGTCGGCCTGAGCAAGGCACGCCAGCAAGACCCCGATCATCCGGTCGGGGTCTTCGTCGTTCGGAGAACTCAGCCCGGCCAGATTCCTGGCACTCGACGGACCGGTCTAGCGCCAGCGCTTCGGGACGAGGCGCTGGATTCCCCACACCGTGACCCGCCACAGGGCCTCACGCACGATGTGTCCGCTCATCTTGGACTGACCGCGTACGCGCTCGACGAACGTGATTGGCACCTCGACGATCGTCATGCCGGCGTCAAGGACGCGTCGCGCCATGTCGATCTGGAAGCAGTAGCCCTGTGAGGCGACCTCGTCGAGCGGCAGCCGCTGGAGCGTCTCGCGGCGGAAGGCGCGATAGCCGCCCGTCGCGTCCTTGATCGGGATACCGAGCATGACCTGGGCGTAGAACGTGCCACCTCTGGAGATGAGCCGGCGATACCACGGCCAGTTGACGACGCCACCGCCCGGGACCCAGCGTGACCCGAGCACGAGATCGGCGCCCTCGTCGCTGGCCTCCAGCAGGCGACCCAGGTCTTCGGCACGGTGCGATCCGTCGGCATCCATCTCGCACAGCACGTCGTAGCCGCGCTCGATGCCCCACGCGAACCCGGCGCGGTAGGCCGATCCGAGCCCCTGCTTGCCATCGCGGTGCATGACGCTGACTCGCGCATCATCGGCAGCGAGCTTGTCGGCGATCTCCCCGGTACCGTCAGGCGAGCCATCGTCCGCGATGAGGATGTCGACCTCGGGACGGTGCGAGAAGACCTCGCCGACGATCCAGGCGATGTTGTCGGCCTCGTTGTAGGTCGGGATGATGACGAGCGTGCTCATGTGCCTTCATCCCTTCGTCCGTCGCGTGCCGAAGAACCATGCTCCCAGACCGAGGGTCACCAGGAGGTACTCGAACGGAGCGCCGACGTGCTGGGCCGGCGTCGTGCCGCTGGCCAGCTCGACCTTGCGATTGATCAGGGCGGGCTGGTGCATCGGTGCCCGCTGGACCACGTCACCGTCGGGGTCGACCATTCCAGTGATGCCGTTGGTGGACGGCACCACGACCCAACGGCCGGTCTCGACCGCGCGCAGGCGCGAGATGTCCCACTGCTGCTCGGGTTGCGACGTACCGGTGAACGCCGCGTTGCTGGTCTGCACGACGAGCAGCTGCGCACCGCCGTCGATCGCCCGACGGGTCACCGAGTCGTATGCGATGTCGTAGCAGATCGTGTCGCCGATCGTCGTGTCGGCGATCGTGATCGCGCCCGACTTCTTGCCGGCCAGCATGTCGCGCGGGATGTCGCGGGCGAGCCTGCTGAAGACGGCGCCGGCCTGCTTGCGCCACGGCACGTACTCGCCGAACGGCACGGGCTTGAGCTTGACGTAGCGGTCGCCCGGTCCGTTCTCGTCCCACACCTCACCGGCGTTGTAGGACGTCGTGACGGTCGGCCCGTCGAGCAGGCCGCCGACCAGGATCGGCGCACCGATGCGACGCGAGAGTCCCTCGATGCGGTGGCGTACGCCCTGGTCGTAGTTGGGGTCGATGTCGGTGGCGTTCTCGGGCCACAGCACCATGTCGGGCCTGGGCGTGACGCCGGACTCGATGAGCTCGGCCAGCTTGTCGGTCGCCTGCGCGTGCAGGTCGAAGATCTCGCCGCGCGGCCAGGTGAGGAACACACCGGGTACGTCGCCCTGGACGAGCGCCACCTGGCGGGTGCCGGCGGCGCCGGCGATTCCGGTGGGCAGCAGTGCGCCCAGCAGCATCAGCGCCGCGATCGATCCCGCCGCGATCGCCCGGCGGCGGAAGGTCTCACCTGTCACCACGACCAGCAGGAGGGCGGCGACGAGGAACAGGACGAAGCTGGTCCCGGGCATCGCGAGCAGGCGGGCATAGGACTTGAACGGCGTGTCGATCGACGTGTGTGCCAGGCGGCCCCACGGGAATCCCGTGAACGGGAACACCGAGCGGGCGAACTCCCCCGCGACCCACACGGCGGCACCCCACAGCGGCCAGGCGCGCAGACGAGTGGCTGCCCGCATCGCCAGCATGATCGGGGCGAAGAACAGTGACTCCGCGATGACCAGGCCGACGTACGCGGCACCGCTCACCGCGTTCATCCACCAGATCAGCGGCGCCATGAAGGCCAGGCCGAACACCAGCCCCGTGACGATGACGGTTCGCTTCGGCGCCCGGTCGAGGTGCCGGGCGAGCCAGATCAGACCGGCGAGCGCGATGACCATCGCGTACGGGATCTCGACCGGGTCGAAGCCCCAGGAGCACAGGACGCCGAGAACCGCCGCGAGGGGTGCGGCGGACCGCAGGCTGGTCACAGGGCGATGAGTTCGCGGGGCTGGTTGTTGAGGATCTCGACGCCATCGGCCGTGCAGACGACGATGTCCTCGATGCGCGCCCCGAAGCGACCCTCGAGGTAGATGCCGGGCTCGATGGAGAACGCCATGCCCTCCTCGAGCACCAGGGAGCTGCCCTCGACGATGTAGGGCTCCTCGTGCGTCTCCTGGCCGATGCCGTGTCCGGTGCGGTGGATGAACCGGTCGCCGAACCCCGCATCGGCGATGATGGCGCGTCCGACGGCGTCGACGGACTCGGCGGTGACGCCGGGCTTGGCGAAGTCGAGCTGGGTCCGCTGCGCAACGCGCAGGACCTCGTAGATCTCGGCGTACTCAGCAGGCACGGATCCGCCCGCGAGGTAGTTGCGGGTCGAGTCGGAGCAGTAGCCGGCGTGGTTGGTGCCGCCGATGTCGATCACGACAGGATCACCCACCTGGATCACGCGATCGGAGAGCTCGTGGTGCGGTGAGGCACTGTTGGGCCCCGACCCGACGATCACGAAATCGACCGTCTCATGCCCCTCGTCGACGATCGCGCGAGCGATGTCGGCGCCGACCTCACGCTCGGTGCGACCGGGGCGGAGCCACTCCCCCATACGGGCGTGCACCCGGTCAATGGCCTGGCCGGCGTCACGCAGGGCGGCGATCTCGTCGGCCTCCTTGCGGATGCGCAGCTGCTGGACGAGTGATCCCGCGAGCACCTGTCGGGTATTCGGCAGCGCGTCCCTGAGAGCGAACACCCGCGACGCCCACATGTGGTCGTCGAGGCCGATGGTGGCCGCGGCGCCGACGAGGTCGGTCACGAGGGCGAACGGGTCGTCGAGCTCGCCCCAGGTGGCGATCGCGACGTCGACGCCTGAAGCCTTGGCAGCGGGCGCCTCCAGGGCAGGGACGATCAGGGTCGGGTCACCCGTCGACGGCAGCACCAGGCAGGTCAGTCGCTCCAGCGGAAGGGCCGCGTAGCCCGTCAGGTAGCGCAGATCGGCGCCGGGCGTGACGAGGAGCGCTTCGATGCCCTCGGACGCTGCCAGGTCCTGTGCCTTGCGCCATCTGCTCACGCCGGTGATCCGCTCGCTCATGGCCATGACAATACCGGCGCACGGGTGACGGCATTCACCTGCAGGCGACCCGTTCGGGCTGCCATGATCGTGGCAACGTCAGCGCCCGACAGGAGACCCGCAGTGCTCTACATGGATGGACTTGTGGGACTCATCATCATCGGTCTGTGGATCTTCTGCCTCATCGATGCCATCTCCTCCGACGAGGGGGCGATCCGCAACCTCGGCAAGGGGATGTGGGTCATCCTGATCGTCATCCTGCCGCTGGTCGGATCGATCGCGTGGCTCGTGGCGGGCAGGCCCGCGGCACCACGTTCGCTCCCCTACAAGGGCAACTACGGACCGGTCGTGTCCGACCGCGAGCGCCCCGCGTGGCATCCGTCCATGAATCCCGCCGACGACGAGGACTTCCAACGCAAGGTCCGTGAGCGCGCCGAGGAGCAGCGCCGCGCCTACCGCGAGAGCCAGCGAGGGCAGATCGACGGGGGCGACCAGTCGCGACCTGAGTAGGGTCGGTGCATGCCCAACGGACGACTTCTTCTCCTGGACAGTGCCAGCCTCTATTTCCGTGCGTTCTTCGGCGTCCCCGACTCGATCAAGGCGCCCGACGGCACCGTGGTCAACGCGTTGCGCGGCATGCTCGACTTCGTGGCGACGCTCAAGACCGAGTTCGACCCCGTCGCGATGGTCGCGTGCTGGGACGACGACTGGCGACCACAGTGGCGGGTCGACCTGATGGACACCTACAAGACACACCGGGTCGGTGAGGACGGTGCCGAAGGCGACACCACCGAGGGGCTGCTCGGCCCGCAGGTCCCGCTGATCGCCGAGGCGCTCGCACTTCTCGGGATCCCGGTGATCGGTGCCGCCCACGCCGAGGCCGACGACATCATCGGCACGCTCAGCAGCGAGTGGGACGGTCCCGTCGACGTCGTCACGGGCGACCGTGACCTGTTCCAGCTCGTCGACGACGCGCGATCCGTACGGGTGCTCTACACGTCTCGCGGCGGAGTCGCCAACCCCGACCTGGTCGACAACGCCTGGATGCGTGAGCGCTACGGCATCGAAGCCTCGCAGTACGTCGACTTCGCCGTGATGCGCGGCGACCCCTCCGACGGCATCCCCGGCGTTCCGGGCATCGGCGACAAGACGGCTGCCGTGCTGCTCAACGAGTTCCACGACCTCGAGGGCATCATCGCCGCGGCCGACGACCCGACGAGCAGCATCAAGCCGCGCGTCCGCCAGTCGATCAAGGACTCCGCCGACTACATCACCGCGGCTCGCTCCGTCGTCGCGGTCAGGCGCGACGCGTGCGAGATCTCTGCCTGGAAGCTCGAGGTGCTGACCGATGACCAGCAGTCGGCGTTCCGCGCGTTCGCCGATCGATGGGGCATCACCGGCGCGGCGGACCGCGTGCTCGAGGCGCTCAGCTCGTAATTGACGTGTAGCTCACCACGCCGTGACGCAGCAGGTCGAGCGCCTCACGAGCAGTCTTGCGAAGGGGGCCTGACCCGGAAGCGTCGGCGACCTGGGCGACGACGTCGATGAGCTGCTTCATGGCGCGTACGAAGTCGCCTGCCGCCAGCTCCATGTCGGTGAGGACATCGTCGAGCGAGGCGCCCATCGACCACTGCCAGACGGCGTGGGCGAAGCCGAAGTCAGGCTGGTGGAGGAACTTCAGCCGATGCTCGCGCTCGAGCCGTTCGAGCTCTGACCCGAGCGAGCTCATCGACTCGGCGACCTCGCGCACCTTGCGGGTCGGGAACCGCGGCGCCGGGGCGTCCTCTGCGTTGCGCGACTCGTACGTCAGCCCGCTGATCGCGGCGGCCAGCTCGGAGGCGTCGAGGTCCTTCCACACGCCTTCGCGGATGCATTCGCTGACCAACAGGTCGAGCTCGCTGTAGACGCGCTGCAGCTTCTTGCCGTCGTCGGTGACCTCGTCGCCGTCGAGGTAGCCCAGCACGTCGAGCACCTCGCACACCCGGTCGAACTGGCGGGCGACGGTGTTGGTGCGCTGCTCGATGCGGTTGCGCTGGTTCTGGGTGTCGCGCTCCAGCTTTTGGTAGCGCTCGGCCCAGCGGGCGTGCGACTCACGGTCGGGGCACTCGTGGCACGGGTGGTTGCGCATCTTCTCGCGCAGTGCATCGACCCGCGGATCCTTGCGCGGCGCGTGCTCGCGATAGGCGGTCTTGGGCTTCCACGAGACGCCCTCGGCATGGTTGCGCAGGCTCGAGGCGAGGTCGCGGCGTGACTGCGGATTGCGCGCGTTGAACGATTTCGGGATGCGGATGCGGGTGATCACGTTGACCGGCGTCGGGAAGTCGACCATCGCGAGTCGTCGCGCGTGCCGGTTGGCGGTGAGCACCATGGGGCGCGGACCCTCTCGGTCTGCATGCGTACCGGGGTCGAGCACCACGGCGATTCCGGCCCAGCGGCCTGCAGGGACGTTGATGATGTCACCGGGCTTGAGCCCCACGAGCGACTCGATGACGACCTCACGGTCCGCTGAGCGCCGCTCACGCGCCCCGGAGGACTCGAGGTCGCTGATCTCGCGGCGGATCGCCGCGTACTCCATGAAGTCGCCGAGATGACACTGCGCCGACTCGCGATAGCCGTCGAGGGCGTCATCGGCCTTGCGGATCTGCCGGGCCATGCCGACGACCGCCCGGTCAGCCTGGAACTGTGCGAACGACTGCTCCAGCAGCTCGCGGGCGGTGGTACGACCGACCTGGCCGACCAGGTTGACCGCCATGTTGTAGCTCGGGTGGAACGAGGAGTTGAGCGGATAGGTACGCGTCGACGCGAGGCCGGCGACCTGCTTGGGGTCGAGACCGGGCTGCCACAGCACGACGCCGTGGCCCTCGATGTCGATGCCACGACGACCGGCACGGCCGGTGAGCTGGGTGTACTCCCCCGGTGTGATGTTGGCGTGGGTCTCGCCGTTCCACTTCGACAGCTTCTCGATCACGACGGAGCGGGCGGGCATGTTGATGCCGAGTGCCAACGTCTCGGTCGCGAAGATCATCTTGACGAGGCCCTGGCTGAAGAGCACCTCGACGACCTCCTTGAACGTCGGCAGCATCCCGGCGTGGTGCGCGGCGATGCCGCGGACGAGGGCCTCGCGGAACTCGTGGTAGCCCAGCACCTCGAGGTCAACATCGGGAAGGTGTGAGCAGGCGGCGTCGACGACGGCACCGATCTCGGCCTGTTCCTCGGAAGTCGTCAGGCTGAGGCGCGCATCCAGGCACTGCTGGACCGCGGCTGCACAGCCGGCACGGCTGAACACGAACGTGATCGCCGGCAACAGGCCCTCGGCGTCCAGCCGCTCGACCAGCTCGATGCGCCCCGGCGTACGGTGCCGGCTGCGCGGGCGATGTCCGCCCTTCTTGGGGCGGCCCTTGGACATCCGGGAGTACTGCCAGTCCTCACGGGCGATGCGCTCCAGCGCACGGTTGACCTCGGTGCCGCCGGACTCGAACAGCGGAAACAGCTTGCGCCCCACCAGAACGTGCTGGTGCAGGGGTACGGGGCGCCGCTCCTCGACGATCGTCACGGTGTCGTCGCCGCGTACCTCCGTCATCCAGGCGCCGAACTCCTCGGCGTTGGAGACCGTCGCCGACAGCGAGATCACCGACACCGACTCGGGCAGGTGGATGATGACCTCTTCCCACACGGCGCCACGGTTGCGGTCGGCGAGATAGTGCACCTCGTCCATCACGACGAACCCGAGGCCGGTGAGGGTGCTCGACCCGGCGTACAGCATGTTGCGCAGCACCTCGGTCGTCATGACGACGATCGGCGCCTCGCCGTTGATCGTGTTGTCACCCGTCAGCAGCCCCACGTTGTCCGGCCCGTAGCGGTCGACGAAGTCGGAGAACTTCTGGTTGGACAGCGCTTTGATCGGTGTCGTGTAGAAGCACTTGCGGCCGGTGGCGAGCGCCATGTGCACCGCGAACTCCCCGACCAACGTCTTGCCCGATCCGGTGGGGGCGGCGACGAGCACGCCGTGCCCGTCCTCGACGACCTTGCAGGCCTCGATCTGGAAGCCGTCGAGGCCGAAGCTGTAGAGGTCGCGGAACGACGCGAGCAGCGGATACTGCTGGTCCGACCGGGATTTCGCGTACTTCTCGGCCGGGGTCGTCATGCCTCCAGCCTACGTGCCTGCAGGTGGGGCGAAGACTCGCAGCGCGCCGGGCTGGATGCGTGTTGTCATCGGCAGCGGCCCGAGCCGTTCGCCGTCGCCGTACGCCACGATGCCGGGTGAGGTCAGCGTGACTTCCTTGACCAGGTGGCGCTCGAACTCCGGCAGCGTCACATGGGTGCCCTTGTAGAGCTTGGGGAACACCCGCAGGAGCTTGGGCTTGCTGACGGGGTTGATCACGACGACGTCGAGCAGGCCGTCGTCCATCCTGGCACCCTCGCAGATGCGGAGCCCGCCCCCGAACGACGGTCCGTTGCCAACCGCGACCAGCATGGCCTCGCGCTCGATGGTCTTGCCGTCCAGCACCAGCGTGAATGGCAGTGGCTCGAACTCGCGGAGCTCGGCGACCATGGCGATGTTGTAGCGCATGTTGCCGCGCGGCCAGGTCATCTCGTTGGCGCGCTCATTGACCTTCGAGTCGAAGCCCGACGCCACGACGGTGGCGACGTAGGCCTCGTCGGCGCGCGCCAGGTCGATCGTGCGTACGTTGCCGGCGATGACCAGGTCGACCGCCGCGTCGACGTCCTTGACCGGGATGCCGAGCGAGCGGGCGGTGTCGTTGCCCGTACCGGCCGGGATCAGGCCGAAGACCAGGTCGGAGTCGGCGACATGGTCGAGCACGCCGTGGAGGGCTCCGTCACCTCCGACGACCAGCACGCCGTCGAGTCCGCCGTCGATCGCCAGCTTGAGCTGATCGCGGGCCGCGGCGGCGTCCGCACCCTGCACGATGATCGTGGTGTGGCCGGCGTCGGTGAGGCGCTGGGCCGCCTGGCCCGAGATCTTCTCGCCGTGCCGCTTGCCCGATGTGGGGTTGACGACGATCGCAAGATGCATGCGCTCAGCCTAGTGCGGGGGTGCACCATTCCAGCGCTAGTTTGCTCGTTCCACGATCAGCTACGTCTGGACTGAGGTACTTCGTCCAATTCGCAACCTTGAAGGTGACCCCGCGCGGGCTCCTGTCGCCGATGTCCCATGACCGATCAGGCGAAAATCCGATGACCTCAGTCAGTTCAGCCAGGCTCATCTCTGCACTTTCTACGGCCAGATAGGCATAGAACGGTTCGTCAGCATGCCAATCGGCCTCGTGTTCGGCAGGGAGATTTGCGGTTGAACTGGAGTCGTCGTGTGTGCCGGAGTCGCTGGTCTGCATCTGCCGAGAGTGCAGATGGCCAGCGTCCGCCACTGCCTTGCCAAGCCTGCTTGTGTTCAGCCGGTGCCGACTCTGGGCGTGCCGGTGGGCCGCCGGACACAGATGGAATAGAACCGTGTCAGGCGGCTTGGTGGAAGTGGTTTCTTCGTCGCCGGATGGGTCGACGGTGGCGGTTGGTGAACTCGAAGCCGTCGACGGCGTTGCCGGTGATGTTGAGCAGTCCGCGGTGGAGCAAGTGGTGGCACCGGACGCAGAGTCCGATGAGGAGGTCGAGGTCGGTGGGTCCGCCTCGGGACCACCAGATGGTGTGGTGGATTTCGAGGTGGGTGTGGTTGCAACCGGGGGTGGCGCAGACACCCTTTTGTCGGGCGATGACAGCGCGGCGTTGGGTGAGGGTGGGTTGGTAGCGGTCGGTGCCGGCGT
>NZ_BAAAZZ010000002.1:3178301-3178885 GCF_039537165.1 Aeromicrobium panaciterrae
GTGACCGCCACCTTGTTTCATGAGGAAGGCGGTGAAGTCGGACACGCACAGGAAATACATCAACAAATTCGGTCCGATCGCGCCGTGTCCGGCGAGCGTGGCCGGCTCAACCGATGCGGGCATGGGGTCAGGGATCAGGTGCGGGTTCTCGGTCTTTGCCTGGACGTGGTCGACGGCGGCCTGCAGGGTGTCGGCGTCCACAAACACCGACATGTGGGGTCGCACGCCTTTGTCGGACGGCAGACCGTTGCCAAGAACTGACGTGAGCAGGTCATCGAGTCCTTGGACCCGGCGTTCGGACCCGGTGCGGACATCGTCTTTGTCGCGGGGTGCTGACACCGAGTCGAGGACTTTCTTGAGCTTGGCACCGGTGATCGTGTTCAAAAAGCCGCTCACATGAAACCCGTCGGGAACGGCATCAACGTTGAAGTCTTCGCGATCCATGCCGCGTTCCCACGCGGCGTCGAGATCTTCGGGATGGACCTTGTCCTTGAGATGTTTGACTGCTTCGAACAACTCAGCAGGTTCGCAATCGCGAGCGACACCGACGAACACGTCTTCGAACTGGCGCATCGGTTCCAGAC
>NZ_BAAAZZ010000002.1:3178895-3179147 GCF_039537165.1 Aeromicrobium panaciterrae
CACCCGCACGTGGGCGGCACTGATCTCGCCATTCAACGCAGCGTCTGCCAGCAGTGGCAGGTCACGCAGTGCGTGGACGTTCTTGACCAGGGTGGTGGCTTGTCCGGCGTTCATCCGCAGCTGGGTGCGGACCCACGCATTGAGGGTGGATACGCCGTCGAGCTCAAAGTCCTTCGACGCCTCGAGCTCAGCCAACAGCACTGCCTCTTGGGCATCGATCGCGTCGCGTGCCGCGTGCAACGCGTGCAGCTT
>NZ_BAAAZZ010000002.1:3179157-3434489 GCF_039537165.1 Aeromicrobium panaciterrae
GGCGCGCATCGCGTCGATCGTGATCCCCGAATCCATGCCTCCAGACTACTAGAACGCATGTTCGATGACCAGTGAAAAACCCTGTGAATTCAACGAAAATCAGCGATGCTTGTCCACAAGGCAAGCCGCCGGACCAGCCTGTCCACAAACCAAGCCCGCGCCCTTGTATGTGCGCCCTTCAAACCGGCCAAATCCACGACGCGAGCCACGCAACGCAACTGACTAGAGCGGGGACGCTTCGTCGTCGGAGAGCTCTTCGGGGGTCGCCTTGGCCTTGCGACGATCCGTCACCCGGGCGATGACTTCCGAGACCAGGTACAGCACGGTCATGGGCACCGCGAGGAAGAGCATCGTCAGGGGGTCGGTGCTGGGCGTCGCGACGGCGGCGAACACGAAGATCCCGATGACGGTCCATGGCCGGGCGGAGGCGAGCTGACGGCCACTCACGATGCCGAGGCGGTTGAGCATCACGACGACCAGTGGGATCTGTGCGGCGATGCCGAACACGAGCACCGTACGGATCACGAAGTTGAGGTAGTCGCCCAACGTCAGCAGCACGTTGACCGACTCGGGCGCGAAGCTCACGAGCACCTCAATGCCCTTGGGCAGCACGAAGTAGCCGGCCGCAACCCCGGCGGCAAACAGCGGGGCACCTGTGGCGGTGAGCAAATAGGCCCATCGGCGCTCGTTGTGGTGCAGCGCAGGGAGCACGAAGCGCCAGATCTGGCCGATCCACACCGGGGCGGCGATCACCAACCCGATGACCAGCGCGAACTTCAGCCGAAAGCTGAACGCACTGCCGACCCCGCCGCTGAGCACCAGCTCGGCCTCGAAGCCCTTGCGCTCGAGCAGCGGCGCGATGCCGTCGACGTACGGCTGCTTGAGGAACTCGAATGCCGACGGATAGATGATCCAGCCGACGATCGTGCCGATGAGGATCGCCACCACGGCGATGACGAGACGTCGCCTGAGCTCACGCAGGTGCTCGACGAGCGGCATCGTGCCTCCTGGCGGAGGCGTGCCGCGGCGAAGCGCCAACCTCAGCCCTGTTCGGGCTTCTTGTCCGCCTCTGCCGACTCGAGGGCCTCGGGCGCCGGAGACTCGTCCTTGGCGTCGTCACCCAGGTCCTTGACCTCGGACTTGAAGATGCGGAGTGCGCGGCCAGAGCCGCGGGCGAGCTCGGGGAGCTTCTTGCCGCCGAACAGCAGCAGCACGACACCGAGAAGCAACAGAATCTCTGGCGGACCGATCGAACGGAACATGGCTACTCCTAGTTGGGTGACTCGACTTCATCGTACGCGCGTAGTGCCAATGCAGCCTGAGTGGCCACATCTGCGGCGAGTTCGGCGGGCTCGATCACGGCGACCGAGCCGGCATTGCGCAGCACGAGCCGGCGCAGCCATCCCCAGTCGGCACCGTAGAGCCGGGCGCGCCAGGTGCCGTCGTCGGCTTGCTCGATCAGGTCGACCTGGTAGTACTCCGTCAGCCAATGGGCGCGCGGGTGCAGGTCGACCAGGGCATATGGGGTCTCCTCCCCCACCGTGAAGAAGCCGTCGGACAGGTCGCGGGGGGTCACGTCATGCTCCTCCGCGTCGAACGACGTGAGCTCCGCGGCGACGATGCGGTCGAGCCGGAAGAACCGCAGGTCCTCGGCCTTGAGGCACCACGCCTCGAGGTAGAGCTTGCCCTGTTCGGTGAAGAGTCGTCGGGGGTCGACGTGGCGATCGGTCTGCTCGTCACGCGAGGCGGTGGCGTACGTCAGCTCGAGCCGTTTGCCGGTGGCGAGCGCCTGCACGATCGTCGAGTGGATCGCGGGGTCGACCTCGTCGAGAACCACATCGACCGGAGCTGAGACTGAGTCGCCGACCGCGGCCTCGAGCTTGGAGAGGGCACTGTCGATGACCGTCAGCTCCTCGCCGCTCGCGGACGCACGCAGCGTACGGAGCGCCACGATCAGCGCCGCGCCTTCGCTGGTGCTGATGCGGAGTGGCCGGGTCATGAACTCCGCGTCGCGGATCGCGACGACACCGTCGTCCTCGAGCGCGGTGAGGTCGAAGTCGATCAGCTCTCCGGGATATTCGCCGACTCCGGTGTACATCAGCAGGCGCAGGTCGTCGCGGATCTGCTTGGGCTTGACCCCGAACTCGGCAGCGACGTCGTTGACGGGGATGCCGTCGTGCGACTGGAGATAGGGCACCAGGGCCAACATGCGCACGACCTGTGAGCGGGAGCGAGTCATGTCGACGTCTCCGTGGACAACCCACAATGCGGAGCCGTCGACATGACAGCCCCGTTGTGTCCTCGCTGGCGCTGGGTCATGCGTTGACCGTCCCGCTGGCAGCGGCTTTGAGACGTGTGACGACGGCATCACGTACGGAGGGCGGCGACACCACCACGACGTCGGGACCGTAGGACGCCACCTCGGAGGCGAGCTCCCAGTCGGACGAGTAGCGGATCGCCACCTCGTCGAGGTCATCGTTGATCGGGGTGACCTTCTCGGCCAGGCGGCGCAACGACAGCCCGCGGCCCTTGCGGATGCGGAGCACGGCGGCCTCGTCGGGCGGAGCCGGGAACAGCCCGCGGGCGAGGTCCTTCATGTCGGTGCCGTCGGGCACCTCGTACGAGCCGGCGGCCCCGATCGTCGAGACCTGGCCGATGATGCGTGACAGCCGGAAGATGCGCGGACCTTCGCGGTCGAGGTCGAATCCGCCGACGTACCAACGGTCGTGCCACGAGATGATCCCCCATGGCTGCAGGTGGCGCTCCATCGCCTCGCGGCCCGGTCGCGCGTAGGCGAACGACACCGGGATGCGCCGCGTCACGGCATCCCAGACGACGTCGAACGAGGGCTCGTTGGTCGAGAGCTTGGGCTCGGCCATGCGCAGCACCGAGGTGTCGACGTCGACACCGATCGCCTTGAGCTTCATCAGTGCGGTGGTCGAGTCGTTGGCGAGACCCGCGTGCTCCCACACCTGGGTGGCCAGACCGATGACGGCAGCCTCCTCGCGGGTCAGCTCGAGATCGGGCAGCTCCGCCTCGTCGCGGCGGATGCGGTAGCCGACCTCGTCACTGAAGTACGTGTCGTTGCCGCCGGTCTCGACCGGGATGCCGAGCTCGCGGAGCTCTTCCTTGTCGCGCTCGAACATCCGGTCAAATGCATCACTGCTCGGAGCATCGCGATAATCGGCGATTGCATCGCGAATCTGCGCCTTCGTGAGGAACTGCTTGCTCACGAGCAGCGCAAAGATGAGGTTCATCAACCTCTCGGTCTTGCGCTCGGCCATGACAGGAGGATGTCAGGAAGCGTCGAGCAAGTCGATCGAGAAGATCAGCGTGTCGCCACCCTTGATGTCGGCGCCGCTGCCTTCCTTGCCGTACGCGACGTCAGCCGGGCACACGAGAACGACGCGGCTGCCGACCTTGAGACCGGGCAGCAGGTCGGTCCAGCACTTGATGAGCTGGCCTTCCGCGAGCGCGAACGACGACGGAGCGCCACGTGTCCACGACGAGTCGAAGATCTTGCCCGTGGGGTAGATCTGGCCGAGGTAGTGGACGCTGAGCGTCTGACCGAGCTTGACGACGGGGCCGTTGCCCTCGATCACGACGTTGGCGCTGGGCTTGTCCTTCGTGGGGGCTGTCTTTGCGGTCTTCTCGAACTTCGACGGCTGCGACTTGTCGTCGAGTACCAGCTTGGGGAGGTCCTTGGGGAGAGCCTTGGGCTTGCCTGCTGCCGCGGTCGGCACCTTGGAGACGACGTCGAAGAGGAACACCATGGTGTCGTCCTTCTTCATGCCGAGATCGGGCTGCGCCTGGCCGAAGCCGTCCTTGGGCGGGATGGCCACCAGGACACGGCTGCCGACCTTCTGGCCGGTCAGGCCCTTGACGAAGCCGGGAAGGACTTCCTTCTCCGACAGCGTCAGCGTCAGCGGCTTGTCGCTGGTGAAGGAGTTGTCGAACTCCTTGCCGGTGCGTCCGTTGATGGCGACGTAGTTGACCTTGACGGCATCGCCCGCGGCCAGCACGAGACCGCTGCCCGGCGTGACGACCTTGGAGGTCGTCTTGGTGGCCGTGAAGCCCTTGCCGACGGTGACCTTCGGCTTGGAGTCCTTGCTGACGCTGATGTCGCCCAGACCACCGCCGGAGCTGTCAGAGCCGCATCCGGCGAGAACCAAGCTGGTGGCGGCAACAGTTGCCACGAGGAGACGACGCACGAAGGAACCTTTGGATCGGTGGAAGGGCCGTTGGTCATCGTATCGACAGAAGCCAAGAGGATGCTGAGGCCGGTCACATACCGTCGATGAGTCGCTGCACTCGCTCGTCGTGCGAGCGGAACGGATCCTTGCACAGGACGGTGCGCTGCGCCTGGTCGTTGAGCTTGAGGTGTACCCAGTCGACCGTGAAGTCGCGCCGGCGTTCTTGCGCCCGCTTGATGAAGTCGCCACGCAGGCGAGCGCGCGTGGTCTGCGGCGGTATCGACTTCGCGGCAAACACGTCGAGGTCGTTGGTGACGCGCGCGACGGCGCCCTTCTTCTCGAGGAGGTAGAAGATCCCGCGGTCACGACGGATGTCGTGGTAGGCGAGATCGAGCTGGGCGACGCGCGGGTCACCCCAGCTCAGGCCGTTGACCGAGCGGTAGCGGTCGAGCAGCTTGTACTTGATGACCCAGTCGATCTCGCGCTCGACCAGCGAGAGGTCCTCGGACTCGACGGCCTTGAGCGTGCGCTCCCACAGGTCGAGCGTGCGGGTGATGGTCGGCGTGTGCAGACCGTGGCGGTCGACGAACTCGGCGGCCTTGCCGAAGTACTCCGCCTGGATCTCGAGGGCCGACAGCTCACGACCGTTGGCGAGCTGGACCTTCTTGCGGCCGGTCATGTCGTGGGCGATCTCGCGGATGGCGCGAATGGGGTTGTCGAGCGTCATGTCGCGCATCGACACGCCGCCCTCGATCATCCGCAGGACCAGGTCGGTCGTGGCGACCTTGAGCAGCGTCGTGGTCTCACTCATGTTGGAGTCGCCGACGATGACGTGCAGGCGGCGGAACCGCTCGGCGTCGGCGTGCGGCTCGTCGCGGGTGTTGATGATCGGACGTGAACGCGTGGTGGCGCTGGAGACGCCCTCCCAGATGTGCTCGGCGCGCTGGCTGACCGAGAAGATCGTGCCGCGCGGCGTCTGCTGGATCTTGCCCGCACCGCAGATGATCTGGCGCGAGACCAGGAACGGTATGAGGACATCCGCGAGCCGGCTGAACTCCCCTGCCCGGCTCACGAGGTAGTTCTCGTGGCAGCCGTAGGAGTTGCCCGCCGAGTCGGTGTTGTTCTTGAACAGGTAGATGTCGCCCTCGACACCGTCGTCGGCGAGCCTCTGCTGGGCGTCGATCATCAGACCCTCGAGGATGCGCTCGCCTGCCCGGTCGTGGGTGACGAGGTCGACCAGGTCGTCGCACTCCGGCGTGGCGTACTCCGGGTGGCTGCCGACGTCGAGGTAAAGGCGGGCGCCGTTGCGGAGGAACACGTTGCTGCTGCGGCCCCACGAGACGACGCGGCGGAACAGGTAGCGGGCCACCTCGTCGGGTGACAGACGGCGCTGGCCCTTGAACGAGCACGTGACGCCGTACTCGTTCTCGATGCCGAAGATCCGCCGATCCATGGGGCCAGCCTAGTCACGCCCGCCTGACACCGCGGGACAACACGGCGCCAATCGCGCACAGGATCGCGCCGAGGATCACCGCTGCATGGACCGAACCAGGCGGTATGCCGAGGTAGACCGTGATGCCGAGGATGCGTGACAGGCCCCAGGGCAGCAGCGCCATCTGGTCGTTCCACGCTGTCATGGCGTCCTCGAGCCCGATCGTGGCGACGAGTGCACCCATGCCCAGGAGCGGCACGCCGGCGGCCAGCAGGACGACGCCCCAGGCGCGGCGGCGGGTCGTCGATGCCGCGATGGCCCACCCGGCCGCGACGAGCACCCAGAGGAACAGCGCGACCGCGACCGTGACGTAGACCGTGCGCGCACCCGGCTCGGTCCAGAACATGAGCCAGTAGCGACCCGGTCCTCGGATCGACAGCACACCGAGGAGCAGCAGCGTACGGGCGATTGCCGCTCCCCCGACGGCCGCCAGGACCGGGAGGCGCAGGCGTGCCGGCAACAGGACGTACAGGGCAAGCGCGAACAGCAGCCAGCCGCCGAGCACGAGGACCAGATGCGCCGGCGCGGCGAACCACGTGTAGATCCCGCGACTCACGGCCAGCGCGACGACGGGAACGCCGACGAGCAGCGCGAGGTCCCGCCCGCGTACGTCGAGGTCCTTCGTGCGCCACGGACGGGTGAAGCCGGTCCAGTGCGCCCTCGCCGCGACGGAACGGCCGAGCGCTCCCAGCAGCATCCAGCCCGCGAGCAGCACGAGAAGCCCACGGGCCGCCCACGCCATGGGCAGGTCGCGGTCTGCGCGTTCCAGCCCGATGTCGGCGGCCGTGAGGTTGTAGGCGGGCAGGTCGAGGTTGCCGGCGTACGCCTCCTCGTGCGCGTCTCGCGCGGCGATGAAGGCAGCGCGGGCGGACTTCCACTCGTCGCGGGCCTCGCTCGAGCCGGTGTCGAGCCATTGTGCGTGGCGCAGCACCATCGAGCGGTATGCACCCAGCATCGTGAACAGGTTGACCTGGTAGTCCGTGGCTTCGATGAAATGCTGGCGCAGGGCTGGCTCGCGCCAGCTGCCGGCGGGCGTGTCGGCGATGAGCTTCTGCATCTGCTTGGCCGTCGTGACGGCCTCGGCTCCCCCACCGATCGCCTCGTCGAGCTCGTCCTTGCTGACCTCGTAGATGACGTCGAGCACGGCGCTGTCGCCGGTGAGGATGTCCCACTCGAAGATCCACATCATCGGCGGCGGCTCGAGGCCGAGCGCGAACACGCGATGGTCGGCGTACGGACCGATGTAGAGACCCGTCGACACGGCTTGGCGCGACAGCGCCATGGCGTCGCCGATCGCCTTCACCGTCGCTGGATCGTCGGAGAACCAGCGGTGAGCCCAATCGGCGGTGATCTCGGCCGGGTCGGTCGTCGGGTCCTGCGCAAGACGCGCGGCCGCATACGTGTTGAGCTCGTAGAGCTGCCAGAACCCGCTCTTGAGCTCGAGCGACATCGGCCCGGCGCGCCACGGACCGCCGTCCTGCGTCCACGTCCAGATGCCCTCCACGTGAGGGTTGGGGGCAGTGAACCGCTGAATGGCCTGCTGATAGAGCGTGCCGAGGTCGTTGGGCAGCGAGCCGTAGCCCTCGAACTCGCGACGGCTCTGCAGCTCGATGATCCGGCGCTGGTCGCCCACCTCGAGCGTGTCGTTGAGCGGCAGGTGGCTGTAGAAGTCGCCGAGGGTGTACTTCGTCGAGACGATCAGGTGGTCGCTGTCGATGCCGTCGAGCACGGATTCGTACGACCCCTGGTTGGTGTGCATGTCGCCGACCGCGCCGACGCCGACACTCCAGCTGCGGAAGATGACTTCCTTGTCGGCGGCCTCGGCCTCGTCAACGAATGCGTTCAGCATCTGACGCACCGACTTCACGGACGTCACGGCCAGGTCGGAGTAGTAGTCCCAGCCCGGGAGGTCGTAGACCTTGCCGGCCTCACCGATGCGTACGAGCGTGCCGTCGATGTAGGGCATGCCGGCGTAGACCTCGTCGAGCCCCGCCCGGTAGACGTCCCACATGGCCTGGTCGTCGGTCGTCAGGCCCTGGTCGTCGAAATACTTCTCCAACGGTGTGCTGAGCGCCAGCATGTCGGTACGGAAGTAGACCTTCATGCCCATGTCGTGGGCGTACTTCCACATCGGTCCGAACGCCGCCTGCATCGCCTTCGCGCGGTCGATGTGGTCGGTCTTGCCGGTGTAGATCTCGTGGCCGTCGCCGACCTCGCTGAACGTGACGTACTCCAGGAAGCCGGGAACGGCGATGGCGTTGTAGCCCTCGGCCAGCACATGGTTGACGTAGGTCTTGAAGTCCTCGTTGGCCTCGGTCAGCGCGGACCGGTCGATGTAGGGAGCCTTCGGCAGGATCACATCGGCGAACGCACCGGAGTTGTGCGAGTAGTCGGTGCCCTTCCTCCATTCCTTCGGGTCTGGTGTGACTCCGGCGGCGCCGAGATCGACCATGCGGAACGGCAGCCCGGGAGTGACGGTCCTGCCGAGATTGGCCAGGACGTCACGGCCCGTACGCACGCGGTCGGCCATGTCATACAGCGCCGCGGTTGCACCTGCCGGCGACGTGGAGGTGATGACGGGTGCGGACGCCGAGCCCGACAGCTGGTAGCTCTGGTCGGTTCCGGCTCCGGTCACCCGGACCGTGAGCGTGCTGGTGCCCTGGCGTCCGGGTGCGGCCTTGACGACCTCGGCGAGCTCGGTGGCCGCACGGCGTACGCGCGGGTCGTCGGGTACGGAGCTCAGCGTGATGTCAGGTGCCGGGACGCGTGCGCTGGCCGGCGCGGCCGTGAGCTGCTCGATCGGTATGGCGGACGACTCGGTGCGCAGACCGAGTGCGGAGCCGATGCCGCTTGCCACCCCCCAACCGACGGCCAGCAGGATGATCACCACGAGGGCAACCGTGATCGATTGTCCCCGGCGCATCCGAGGAGTTTATCGAGCCGGGGGTTCAGTCAGCGGGCGTCAGGATCCCAGCGCGGCCACGACGTCGGACTCGGGGATGCGTCGGAACTTGCGAGGCTGCGAGCGAGCCCGGGTCAGCACGGCCACCTCGAGCGAACCGGCGTCGACGGTGCGAGGCGGCTCCACGTCGTGTCCCAGTGACGTGACGGCTGTCTTGATGGCTGTCGTGAGGTCCATGCCGGGCTTGTAGCTCGCGCCGAGGTGCTCCTCGACCTGCTCGCTCTGCCCGCCCATGACGCCGAAGCCCTGCACGTCGGCGACGGAACCGTCGTAGGTCAGGCGGTAGATCTGGTCGTCATCGGCGGTGTCGCCGACCTCGGCGACAAAGATCTCGACCTCGTACGGCTTCTCACCGCCGGAGGAGAAGATCGTGCCCAGGGTCTGCGCGTAGGCGTTGGCCAGACCGCGACCCGTGACGTCGCGGCGATCGTAGGAGTAGCCGCGCATGTCGGCCAGGCGCACGCCGGCGATGCGAAGGTTCTCGAACTCGTTGTAGCGACCGACGGCCGCGAAGCCGATGCGGTCGTAGATCTCGCTGATCTTGTGGAGCGCCTTGGAGGCGTTCTCCGACACGAACAGGATGCCGTCGGCGTACTGGACGATCGCGACGCTCTTGCCGCGGGAGATGCCCTTGCGGGCGAAGTCAGCCCGGTCCTTCATGAGCTGCTCGGGCGAGACGTAGAACGGTTGTGTCATGGGGTCTCTCCTCTCAGCTCAGCGGGGCGGTCGGGCCGTCGGGACGTACGAGACGACCACCGATGACATCATCGGCGATCGCTCCGACCTCCTCGTCGGCGAGGCGGCGGTAGCCGTCGGCGGTGACCACCGCGACAACCGGGAAGATGCGACGCGTCAGATCGGGTCCACCCGTGGCGGAGTCGTCATCGGCTGCGTCGTAGAGCGCCTGGATGACGGCGGTGACACAGTCGCCCTCGGTGAGTCCGGGGCCGTAGAGCTTCTTGAGCGCTCCCCTGGCAAACACCGAGCCCGAGCCGACCGAGTGGAACGCGTGCTCCTCGTAGCGACCACCCGTGACGTCGTAGGAGAAGATGCGGCCCTGGGCCGTCTCGAGGTCGAATCCGGCAAACAGGGGTACGACGGCGAGACCCTGCATCGCGAGGCCCAGGTTGCCGCGGATGAGTGCGGCGAGGCGGTTGGCCTTGCCGTCGGCCGACAGGACGATGCCCTCGATCTTTTCGTAGTGCTCGAGCTCGACCTGGAACAGGCGCACGAGCTCGATCGCGAGCCCCGCGCTGCCGGCGATGCCGATGCAGGAGAACTCGTCGGCGGGAAAGACCTTCTGCATGTCGCGTTGGGCGATCAGATTGCCCATCGTCGCTCGGCGGTCGCCGGCCATGACCACGCCGCCGTCGAACGTTGCGGCCACGATCGTGGTGCCGTGCGGGGCCAGGTCGCCGTGGTTGCCGGCGCCGCCGCGGGCAGCGGCACCCGGCAACAGGTCGGGCGCGGTCGTCGAGAGGTAGTCGGCGAAGGAAGACGATCCGGACAGGCGGTTGCCCTCCGGGAGCATCACTCGCCGCCCTTCTGCACGAAGCTGCGGACGAACTCCTCGGCGTTCTCCTCAAGCACGTCGTCGATCTCGTCGAGGATCGAGTCGACGTCGTCGTCGAGCTTGACCTTCTGCTCGACGTCGACCTCGGTCGCCTCGGCCGTGACCTCGGGCTCGGTCTGTTTGCGGGTGTTCTTGTGCTGCTGCTCGGACATACCTGAACCCTATATCGCCACGGAAGCGCCGCGTGGTGATCTCGGGGTCAGTGGTCGAGGGATCTCTCGAACCATTGGACGTCGACATGGCGCCCGAGCTTGTATCCGGCTTCCGTGAACGTGCCGATCGAGGCGAACCCGCAGGCGAGGTGCAGGCCCGTCGACGCCGGGTTGGGCAGCGCGACGCCCGCGTACGCGCGGTGCAGGGTCGGGACGGCCACCAGCCTGCGGATCAGCTCGTCGTACAGCGCGCGGCCGATGCCCTGCCCGCCCTTGCCGGGGGCGACGTAGACCGTGGTCTCGACCGACGAGTCGTATGCGGCCTTGACCCGGAACTGGCTGCTGGTGGCATATCCGGCCGGAGATCCGTCGATGTCGGCGACCAGCAGCACGTGCCGGTCGTCGACCGAGTGGTCGTCGAACCAGCCCCGCCGCGCCTCGACGGTGAGCTCGTCGAGGTCGAACGTCGCGTGAGACGTGCGTATGTAGTGGTTGTAGATCTCCGTCAGCGCAGGCAGGTCGTCAGGAGCGCCGAGGCGAACGTCGACAGTCATGCTCACCGCCGGGTGATCGCGGCGAACAGCTCGGACGCCGTGGTGCTCGTCTCGAACAGTGCGCCCACGTGCTCGGCGGTCCCGCGCAGCGGCTCCATCGTCGGGATCCGCTGCAACGAGTCGTGTCCGGGCAGGTCGAAGATCACCGAGTCCCACGAGGCGGCGGCGATGTCCTTGGCGAACCGCGCCAGGCACATGCCGCGGAAGTAGGCGCGGGTGTCGTGTGGAGGGTCGGTCACGGCGGCCGCGATCTGGTCCTCCGTGATCAGGCGCTCCATGCGGCCTGCACGCACCAGCGAGTGATAGAGCCCTTTGTGCAGCCGGATGTCGTGATATTGCACGTCCACGAGGTGCAGCTTGGCGTGGTCCCAGTCGAGCCCGTCGCGCTCGCGGTACTGCTCCAGCAGCGCCAGCTTGGCGACCCAGTCGAGCTCGCGGACACACTCCATCGGGTCGCGGGCGAGTCGTTCGAGCACGCTCTCCCACCGGGCGATGACGTCGTCGGTCTGCTCGTCCGAACCTTCGCGCTCGACGAAGGACTTGGCCAGCTCGAGGTAGTGGCCCTGGATCTCCAGAGCCGTCATGCGGCGGCCGTCGGCCAGCTCGACGGTGTGCGTCAGCGATGGGTCGTACGAGATCTCGTGCAGGGCGGTGACCGGCGCGGCGAGGGCGAGGTTGCCGGTGACGAAGCCGGCCTCGATCATCGCCAGCACCAGCGAGGTGGTGCCGTGCTTGAGGTAGATCGCCGTCTCGGAGCAGTTGGCGTCGCCGATGATGACGTGCAGCCGCCGATACTTCTTGGGGTCGGCGTGCGGCTCGTCGCGGGTGTTGATGATGGGGCGCTTCAGCGTCGTCTCCAGGCCGACGCCGACCTCGAAGTAGTCGGCACGCTGGCTGACCTGGAATGCGTGGACGCTGCCGTCCTGCTTCTGGCCGACCCGGCCGGCGCCGGTGAACACCTGGCGTGACACGAAGAACGGGGTGAGGTGCTCGACGATCTGGTCGAACGGCACGTCACGGCGCATCAAGTAGTTCTCGTGCGACCCGTAGGACGCACCCTTGTTGTCGATGTTGTTCTTGTAGAGCACGATCGGCGCGGTGTTGGGAATCTGCGCGGCCAGCTCCGCGCCGAGCCGCATGACGTTCTCGCCGGCCTTCTCCCAGATCACGACGTCCATCGGGTTGGTGACCTCGGGGCTGGAGTATTCCGGGTGCGCGTGGTCGACGTACAGGCGAGCGCCGTTGGTCAGGATGATGTTGGCGAGGCCCATGTCCTCGTCGGTGAGCTGTGACGGGTCGGCGACCTCGCGGCTCAGGTCGAAGCCGCGGGCGTCGCGCAGCGGGTTCTCCTCCTCGAAGTCCCATCTGGCGCGTCGCGTGAGCCCGTGCGCCGCGGCGTACGAGTTGACGACGTGCGTCGACGCCACCATGGGATTGGCGTGCGGCTGCCCCTGCACGGCGATGCCGTACTCGACTTCACTCCCTTGCACACGCCTCACGGTCATGCAGCCACCCTACGGTTGCGGCTCGACCGAATTGCGGAGTGTCGGTGGACAGTGAAACTGAAACGTGTTCTAGTTTTCCCATGACTGACACGTTTGGAACCGGGATCCTCGCAGGCAAGGTGGCATTCGTCGCGGGCGGAACCCGTGGCATGAACCTCCAGATCGCCCGACGCTACGCCGAGCACGGCGCCAAGGTCGCGGTGCTGAGCCGCAACCAGGAGCGCGTCGACGCTGCGGTGGACGAGCTCAAGCAGATCGGTGGAGAAGTACGCGGCTTCGCGGGAGACGTCCGCGACTACGACCAGATCGACGCCGCCATGAAGGCCACCGCTGAGGAGCTCGGCAACATCGACCTCGTGGTCGCGGGCCAGGCTGGCAACTTCTACGCCCCCGCAGCCGAGATGTCCGCCAACGGCTTCAAGGCCGTCGTCGACATCGACCTGGTCGGCACGTTCAACGTGTTCCGTGCGGCGTACGACGTGCTCAACAAGCGGGGTGCCTCGATGATCGCGATCACCGCGCCCGAGGCCGTACGCCCCCTGAACTTCCAGGCCCACGTGTGCGCCGCCAAGGCCGGCGTCAACATGCTGATCAAGGTCCTCGCGCTCGAGTGGGGGCCCGAGGGCGTCCGGGTCAACGGCATCTCCCCCGGCCCGATCGAGGGATCGTGGGGCATGGAGAACGTCGTCTCGCCGACCCAGGAGATGAAGGACCACATCGGCCAGTCGATGCCACTGCGCCGTTGGGGAACCGTCGACGACGTTGCCGACAGTGCGCTGTTCCTGTCGTCGGACGCGGCGTCCTACATCACCGCGACGATCCTCGACACCGACGGAGGCGCCGTGATCTCGGTGCCTGCCACCGACAAGGCCGACAAGAACGACGTCCGGGTCAAGGGCCGCGGCCACAAGGTCGAGTAGCACTCATTGGTGGCCGGTGAGAACCTTGCCGAGGTGGACGCTGAGCTCTGCGTCCGCGTAGTAGCCGAAGGCGGGGATGTCGTCGTACCCGGCCGTGCGATAGAGCTCGATCGCCTCCGGCTGCGCCATTCCCGTCTCGAGGATGAGCCGCCTGAAGCCGGCAGCACGTGCCGTGGTCTCCAGATGCGCCAGCAGCTCGCGGGCCAGGCCGCGGCGCTGGTAGGCGGGACGTACGTACATCCGCTTGATCTCCGCATCGCCGCCGTCACCGTGCCGACGCCAGCCGCCCATCGCGGCTGGTGCACCGTCGACGTCGATCATGAAGAACGCGCCGTCCGGGGCGTCGAACTCCGACGTGTCGACCGGTGCCGTGTCGCCCTCACCGCCGTAGCGACGGACGTACTCCAGCTGCACCTCCGCAGTCAGCAGAGCCGCGTCGTCGCTGTCATAGCGGGCGACGCGGATCTGATGACTCAGAGGTACTGACCCGTGTTGGCGACCGTGTCGATCGACCGTCCGGGCTCGTTGCCACTCTTGCCGGAGATGAGGGTGCGGATGAACACGATGCGCTCACCCTTCTTGCCCGAGATCCGCGCCCAGTCGTCGGGGTTGGTCGTGTTGGGCAAGTCCTCGTTCTCCTTGAACTCATCGAGGCACGCCTGCAGCATGTGCTGCACCCGCAGGCCCTTCTGGCCGTTCTCGAGGAGGTCCTTGATCGCCATCTTCTTGGCACGGTCGACGATGTTCTGGATCATGGCGCCGGAGTTGAAGTCCTTGAAGTAGAGGACCTCCTTGTCGCCGTTGGCGTAGGTCACCTCGAGGAACTGGTTGTCCTCGGACTCGGTGTACATCCGCTCGACGGTGCGCTGGATCATCCCGTTGGTGCAGGCGGCTCGATCGCCGCCCCACTCCGCCAGGTCGTCAGCATGCAGTGGCAGGTTGGGCGTGAGGTACTTGCTGAAGATGTCGCGCGCCGACTCCGCGTCGGGGCGCTCGATCTTGATCTTGACGTCGAGGCGGCCGGGCCGCAGGATCGCGGGGTCGATCATGTCCTCGCGGTTGGAGGCACCGATCACCAGCACGTTTTCGAGGCCCTCGACACCGTCGATCTCGCTGAGGAGCTGCGGGACGATCGTGTTTTCGACGTCGGAGGAGACGCCCGAACCGCGGGTGCGGAACAACGAGTCCATCTCGTCGAAGAACACGATGACCGGCGTGCCCTCGCTGGCCTTCTCACGGGCACGCTGGAAGACCAGGCGGATGTGCCGCTCGGTCTCGCCGACGTACTTGTTGAGGAGCTCGGGGCCCTTGATGTTGAGGAAGTAGGAACGTCCCTCTTCGCCCGTGCGCTCGGAGACCTTCTTGGCCAGCGACGCCGCGACCGCCTTGGCGATCAACGTCTTGCCGCAGCCGGGAGGACCGTAGAGCAGCACGCCCTTGGGTGGCTTGAGCTCGTGCTCGATGAACAGCTCGGGGTGGAGGTAGGGCATCTCGACCGCGTCGCGAATCGACTCGATCTGGTTCTTGAGGCCGCCGATGCTGTCGTAGTCGATGTCGGGGACCTCCTCGAGCACCAGCTCCTCGACCTCGCTCTTGGGCACCCGTTCGTAGACGTAGCCGGAGCGGCTGTCGAGCAGCAGGGAGTCGCCGGCGCGGATCTTGAGGCCCAGCAGGGGCTCGGCGAGGCGTACGACGCGTTCTTCGTCGGCATTGCCGATCACGAGGGCACGCTCGCCGTCGGCGAGGATCTCTTTCAAGGACACGACTTCGCCGGTCTGCTCGAACTCGAGCGCCATGACGACGTTCATCGCCTCGTTGAGGATGACTTCTTGGCCTTTGCGGAGGTCGTCCTTGTCGACGGTCGGGCTGACGTTGACCCGAAGCTTGCGGCCGCCGGTGAACACGTCGACCGAGTCGTCGTCGTTGCGCTTGAGGAACGTGCCGAAGCCCGTCGGCGGCTGAGCCAGCCGGTCGACTTCTTCCTTGAGGGTGACGATCTGGTCGCGCGCTTCGCGCAGCGTCGACGTCAGCCGCTCGTTCTGGGCGTTGGTGGCCGAGAGCTTCGCCTCGATCTCGGCAAGACGCGAGTCGGTCGAACCCTCGCTTCCGAGCCGGCGGCGCAGGTGCTCGACCTCCGCGCGCAAGTAGCCAAGCTCCTGCTCGGTCTCGCTGGTCTGACCACGCTTCTGGACGGGCTCTTTGTCGGTCATAGCCACCTCCTGCTCGTACGGCCGACCCTACCCGCCCGCTCCACGCGATTGGGTGTCATCTCAGACACAGTCGCGTCGTTTCTTTCAGGAGTCGGTCTCGGGCTCGAGCCCGAGGGGACGCGGGCCCTTGTAGTCGGGCCCGTACGCGCCGGGAGCCGGTCGCCGCGACTTCTCCAGCGAGCGCTGGCCGGGTGCCATCCGCCGGGCAGTCACCAGGAACGCGGTGTGGCCGTTCATCTTGTGGTCGGGTCGCACCGACAGCCCCTCGAGGTGCCAGTCGCGCACCAGCGTCTCCCATGCGTGGGGCTCGGTGAACCCGCCGTCCTCGCGGATGCTCTCGACGAACATCGACAGCTGCGTCGTCGTCGCGACGTACGCGCACACGATGCCTCCCGGCACCAGGCGCTCCGCCGCGAGCGGGATGCAGCTCCACGGGTCGACCATGTCGAGGATCAGGCGGTCGATCTCGGTCTCGGTGATCGCTTCCTTGACGTCCCCCACGGTCAATGTCCAACCGGGTAGGTCGGTGCCGGCGACCTGCTCGACATTGCGGCGGACGTTCTCGGCGAACTCGTCACGGAGCTCGTACGAGCCCAGCGTCCCTTCGGGGCCGATCGCGCGGAGGAGATAGGTCGTCAGACTGCCTGAGCCGGCGCCGGCCTCGACGACTCGTGCGCCGGGGTAGATGTCGGCCATCGTCACGATCTGGGCGGCGTCCTTGGGGTAGATGATCGCGGCGCCGCGCGGCATCGACACGACGTACTCGAACAGCAGTGGACGGAACACCTGGTAGGCGGCGCCCATCGACGACTCGATCACGATCCCCTCGGGGTGGCCGATCATGTCGTCGTGGTCGAGCTGGCCCTTCTTGGTCGAGAACTGGGCCCCGGTCTCGAGCTTGAGGTTGTGCTTGCGTCCCTTGGGATCGGTGAGGCGAACCCATTCACCCTCGACGAGCGGTCCGCTGCGCATGCCGGCGCTCATCGGCTCGCCCGGTAGGCGTCGTCGACGGCTCGCGCGGTCAGCGTGCCGACGACGGTGCCGTCGGCTTCTGTGAGCGCATAGGCGTCTGCGGGATGTGCGGCCATGGCGCGCAGCAAGGTGGCTCCGTGAAGGTCGGCGGCGAGCGGGGGCGCTCCGGGCGGGGGTGGAGACGGGTCGGCCAGCCTACGAGCCACGAGCTGGTTGATGCGCGACGAGCGTCCGGCGTGCCGGAGCGCGTCGGTGGCGCCCTGCCACAGGAACCAGGCGACCAGCAGGGCGATCGCGAGATTGACGCCGACCCGGTCGCCGTCGCGACTGTTGAGGAGTGCGTACGCGACGACACCGATCGCGGCGGCACGGCCGATCCACGCGGCGATGCGCACCCCGGTGGCCTCGTTGCCCGTGACCTGCCAGATGATCGCGCGGAACACGCGCCCACCGTCGAGGGGCAACCCGGGGAGCAT
Organism: Aeromicrobium panaciterrae; assembly: GCF_039537165.1. Taxonomy (GTDB): domain Bacteria; phylum Actinomycetota; class Actinomycetes; order Propionibacteriales; family Nocardioidaceae; genus Aeromicrobium; species Aeromicrobium panaciterrae. The sequence goes on from NZ_BAAAZZ010000002.1 coordinate 3,196,167, forward strand.
GTTGAAGATCGCCACCAGGATGTTGACGTAGCCGATCGACCAGAGGATGTCGGAGGTCGTGCCGTCGAGCGACCCGGACAGCGACAGCGCCGAGACGCCGATCGCGAGGGACGTGAGCGGACCGGCGATCGCGATCGAGAGCTCCTGCCATGGCGTACGGCTCTCGCCCTCGATCATCGTCTCGCCGCCGAGCAGGTGCAGCGTCACGGACTGGACCCGCATGCCGAACCGGCGCGCGGTGAACACGTGGGCGAGCTCGTGGATGAACACCGAGACGTACAGCGCGATCACGAACGTCGCGGCGAGCGCGTACGGGTTGGCGTCGGACCGATCGTCGAACCGCGGCGCGAACAGCACGACGAGCACCACGCCCATGAGCACGACCGACGGCTTGATGAGCAGGTCGACCCCACCGACGCGACCGAGTCGCCAGGTTCCGGGAGGCGAAGAGGGGGAACTCACGCGGCCAACCTATCGTCTCCCGCGTGGTTCCCGGTTTCCGTCGGTGCTGCCGTCTAGCCTGCAGGAATGGACGCCCCGCAGCTCGAGCTTCACGAGTCCGCACCCGGTGTGACGGTGCGCAGCTCGCTGTCCCCGAGCCGGGCAGGCGACTTCCAGAGCTGCCCGCTGCGCTACCGGCTGCGCGTGATCGACCGCATCCCGGAGCCCGCCGACCCCGTGATGGTCCGCGGCACGCTGGTGCACGCCGTGCTCGAAGACCTGCTGGCCGAGCCCGCCGAGAGCCGCACCCTCGACGAGGCCGTCAAGCTCCTGCCGTCCGAGTGGGGCAAGCTGCGCGCCGAGGAGCCGCGACTGGCAGAGCTGTTCACGGCCGAGCAGGCTGCCGAGGAGACGGACTGGCTGGCCTCGGCCGTGTCGCTGCTCGAGACCTACTTCCGCATGGAGGACCCGCGCTACCTCGGCGAGCACACGCGTGAGGAAAAGATCAGCTTCGAGCACGAGTCCGGGCTGACGTTCGCCGGCATCGTCGACCGCATCGACATCGCCCCCGACGGGCGCATTCGCGTGGTCGACTACAAGTCCGGCAAGAGCCCGAGCCCTCTCTACGAGGACAAGGCGCTGTTCCAGATGAAGTTCTACGCACTCGTCATCTGGCGCACTCGCGGCATCCTGCCGACGCTGTTGCAGCTCATGTACATCGGCGACGAGTCCTTCCTCACCTATGAGCCGCAGGAGCAAGACCTGATTGCGACCGAGCGCAAGGTCCTGGCGTTGTGGGACGCCATCGCCTCCGCGGTCGAGCGCCGCGACTTCCCGGCCAAGAAGAGCGGACTGTGCACGTTCTGCTCCCACCAGGCGATTTGCCCCGAGTGGGGTGGCACTCCCCCGCCGTTCCCCGAGATCGTCCCGGAAGTCCCGCTCGTTCCCTAGCTGGCTCGCTCGGCTCAACCACGTGCGGCGGCTTCGCCGCGGGACGCTCACACTCGGTCAGCCTGGTTTCGCGCTCGCTCGCAGGGCTCGCTCGGCTCAACCAAACAAGGCGCGTAGCGCGTCGGGAGTGACGTTCTCGAGGGTCGGCAGCTGCGTACGGCGCGGCGCTTCAGGCACGTTCACGAAGTGCGGGACGACCAGCACGTGGCAGCCAGCCGCGTTGGCCGAAGTGGCACCCGTGCCGGAGTCCTCGATCGCCAGACAGTCGGCGGGCTCGACGCCCAACATCTCCGCCGCCGCGAGATAGGGCTCGGGATGGGGCTTGCCTCGTACGACCTTGTCGCCCGTGACGACCGCTGCAAACGGCGTCGCCGCGGCGATCGGCTCGGCGATCGACGTGTAGGACATCGTCACGAGCGCTTGAGGCGTGCCCTCGGCGTGCAGTGCGTCGATCAGCTCGCGAGCGCCCGGCCGCCACGGGATCTCCTGCCGCAGCGCTGCCGCCAGGCGAAGGACCAGGAAGTCGACGATCTCCTCGGGCGACATGTCGGCCTCGAGCCGATTCTTGATGTATTCGCCCGAGCCGATCAGGGAGTTGCCGACCAGCGCAAGGCCGTCCTCCTGCGTCCACGTCTTGCCATAGCGCTCGGCCAGCTCGTGCTCACCCGCCATCCAGAGTGGCTCGCTGTCGATGATGGTTCCGTCGAGGTCCCACAGCACGGCGGCGTAGTTGGTCACGCGTCCACGGTAGACGTACGCGATCATCGGCGTTCCACGGATTGGTGCTTGCCCGCGAACGCGTGGCGGAAGTGGCACAATGAAGGTTCAGTTCGGGATCCCCCGAGGCCCAGGCGAGCCCGCCGCCGGCTGGAGATCCCCAGCACTCCTTATCCGATCGTTCCCCAAGGATTGCTCGTGTCCAGCACCCAGCACCATCGCCCCGACGCCACCGAAGCCCTCACCGCCCTGCTGCGGAGCCGCATCATGGTGCTCGACGGCGCGATGGGTACGGCAATCCAGCGCGACCGGCCCGACGAGGCCGGCTATCGCGGCGAGCGGTTCAAGGACTGGCCCAGCGACGTCCAGGGCAACAACGACCTCCTCACGCTGACGGCACCAGAGATCATCGCCGGGATCCATCGCGAATATCTCGAGGCCGGCGCCGACATCATCGAGACCAACACGTTCAACGCCAACGCCGTGTCGTTGTCCGACTACGGCATGGAGGAGTTCGCCTACGAGTTCAACTACGAGTCGGCCCGCCTGGCTCGTGCGATGTGCGACGAGGTCGGCACCGAGGAGAAGCCCCGCTATGTCGCGGGCGCGCTCGGTCCGACGACGCGTACGGCGTCGATCTCCCCTGACGTCAACGACCCGAGTGCCCGCAACGTCTCCTACGACCAGCTCGTCGCGGCCTACGAGGATGCGACTCGTGCCCTGCTCGACGGCGGCTCCGACCTGATCTTCATCGAGACGATCTTCGACACGCTGAACGCCAAGGCCGCCATCTCGGCGGTCGAGAACGTCTTCACCGAGTTCGGCCGCCGCTGGCCGGTCGTCATCTCCGGCACCATCACGGATGCCTCCGGGCGTACGTTGTCGGGCCAGACCACCGAGGCCTTCTGGCACTCGGTGCGCCACTCCAAGCCGCTGCTCGTGGGTCTCAACTGTGCTCTCGGCGCCAAGGAGATGCGGCCCTACATCTCCGAGATGAGCCGCGTCGCCGACACGTTCGTCTCTGCCTATCCCAACGCCGGACTCCCCAACGCCTTCGGCGAGTACGACGAGGCTCCTGCGGAGACCGCGGCGATCGTCGCGGAGTTCGCCGACGCCGGTTTCGTCAACCTCGTCGGCGGGTGCTGCGGCACGACGCCGGCGCACATCGCCGAGATCGCGCGCAACGTCGAGGGCAAGGCCCCGCGTACGGTTCCCGAGACCCAGCCGGCGCTTCGACTGTCGGGGCTCGAACCGTTCTCCATCGTCGAGGACACCCTGTTCGTCAACGTCGGCGAACGGACGAACATCACCGGGTCGGCCCGCTTCCGCAACCTCATCAAGGCGGGTGACTACTCGACGGCTCTCAACGTCGCTCGCCAGCAGGTCGAGAACGGTGCTCAGGTCATCGACATCAACATGGACGAGGGCATGATCGACGGCGTCGACGCCATGGATCGCTTCACCAAGCTGATCGCGACCGAGCCCGACATCAGCCGGGTGCCGACCATGATCGACTCCTCGAAGTGGGAGGTCATCGAGGCCGGGCTCAAGAACGTGCAGGGCAAGTCGATCGTCAACTCGATCTCCCTCAAGGAGGGCGAGGAGAAGTTCGTCCGCGAGGCCGAGCTGTGTCGCAAGTACGGCGCCGCGGCCGTCGTCATGGCGTTCGACGAGGACGGCCAGGCCGACAACCTCGAGCGTCGCAAGCAGATCTGTGAGCGCGCCTACCGGATCCTGGTCGACCAGGTCGGCTTCCCGCCCGAGGACATCATCTTCGACCCCAACGTGTTCGCGGTTGCCACCGGCATCGAGGAGCACGCCAACTACGGCGTCGACTTCATCGAGGCCACCCGCTGGATCAAGCAGAACCTGCCGGGAGCCAAGGTGTCCGGCGGCGTCTCGAACGTGTCGTTCTCGTTCCGCGGCAACAACCCCGTGCGCGAGGCGATCCACGCGGTGTTCCTCTACCACGCGATCGGCGCGGGCATGGACATGGGAATTGTCAACGCCGGTGCCCTCGAGGTCTACGACCAGGTGCCTGAGCTGCTGCGCGAGCGCATCGAGGACGTCATCCTCAACCGCCGCCCCGACAGCACCGAGCGACTCCTCGAGATCGCCGGAGACTTCGCGGGTGACGGTTCCGTCAAGGAGGTCGCCTCCGAGGAGTGGCGTTCACTCCCGGTCACCGAACGCATCACCCACGCGCTGGTCAAGGGCATCGACGAGTTCGCCGAGGACGACACCGAGGAGCTTCGCGCGATGATCGCCGAGCGCGGCGGGCGTCCGATCGAGGTCATCGAGGGTCCGCTGATGGACGGCATGAACGTCGTGGGTGACCTGTTCGGCGAGGGCAAGATGTTCCTCCCGCAGGTCGTGAAGTCAGCCCGTGTCATGAAGAAGGCTGTCGCCTATCTCCTGCCGTTCATCGAGGCGGAGAAGAAGCCCGGCGACGCCGAGCGCACCAACGGCAAGGTCGTGATGGCGACCGTCAAGGGCGACGTCCACGACATCGGCAAGAACATCGTCGGCGTCGTGCTGCAGTGCAACAACTACGACGTCGTCGACCTCGGCGTGATGGTCCCTGCCCAGAAGATCCTCGACGCTGCCAAGGAGGAGGGTGCCGACGTGATCGGTCTCTCGGGCCTCATCACGCCGTCGCTCGACGAGATGGTCAACCTCGCCTCGGAGATGGAGCGGCAAGGCTTCGACATCCCGCTGCTGATCGGCGGCGCCACGACGTCGCGCGCACATACGGCCGTCAAGGTCGACGCGAAGTACCACGGCCCGGTGATCTGGGTGAAGGACGCCTCACGCTCCGTACCCGTCGTCGCCGCACTGCTGTCGGACGAGCAGCGGCCCAAGCTGCTCGCCGACACCCAGGCCGACTACGACTCGCTCCGTGAACGCCACGCGGCACGCCAGGATGCGCGTTCGCTGCTCCCGCTCGCCGCTGCGCGTGACAACGCGACGCCGATCGACTGGACCGGCTACCAGCCGCCGCGACCACGCATGCTCGCCAAGCAGGCCCGCGACTCGCACACCGACGACTACCACGTGTCCGGTACCCCGACCCAGTTCGTCAAGACGTTCAGCGACTACTCGCTCGACGAGCTGCGCAAGTACATCGACTGGCAGCCGTTCTTCAACGCGTGGGAGATGAAGGGCAAGTTCCCCGACATCCTCAACAACCCGACGACCGGCGAGGCCGCGCGCAAGCTCTATGACGACGGCCAGGCCATGCTCGACCGCCTGATCGAGGAGAAGTGGATCCGCGCCAACGGCGTGTTCGGCCTCTTCCCGGCCAGCCAGATCGAGGGTGACGCGATCGAGGTCTACACCGACGAGTCGCGTACCGAGGTCCGTACGGTGCTCAACCAGCTGCGCCAGCAGGGTGAGCACCGCGATGGCGTGCCCAACCGGTCGCTCGCCGACTTCGTGGCGCCCAAGGACACCGGGCTGCGCGACTACGTCGGTGCGTTCGCGGTCACCGCCGGCATCGGCATCACCGACAAGATCATGGAGTTCAAGAAGGAGCTCGACGACTACAGCGCGATCCTGCTCGAGTCCCTCGCCGATCGTCTGGCCGAGGCCTTTGCCGAGCGCATGCACGAGCGCGTACGCAAGGAGTTCTGGGCGCACGCACCGCACGAGGCCTTCTCCAACGATGAGCTCATCAAGGAGAAGTACGAAGGCATTCGCCCTGCTCCGGGCTACCCGGCGTGCCCCGAGCACACCGAGAAGCTCCGCATCTGGGACCTTCTCGACGTCGAGGCCAACACCGGTATCGAGCTGACGGACAGCATGGCGATGTGGCCCGGCGCGGCGGTCAGCGGCCTCTACTTCTCGCACCCGCAGTCGCAGTACTTCGTGGTCGGTCGCATCGGGCGTGACCAGGTCGAGGACTACGCCGAGCGCAAGGGCTGGTCGATCGACGAGGCCGAGAAGTGGCTGTCCCCCAACCTCGGCTACCGCACGGAGAATGAGTGATCGCCGCGTAGGGTGAAGGTGTGACCGACATTGACATCCCGCCGCTGCGTGATCCCTGGATGGTTGCGGCGTTCGAGGGGTGGAACGACGCTGCCGACGCCGCTTCCGGCGCCGTCGACCACCTCATCGAGGAGTGGGACGCCGAGCTGTTGATCGAGCTCGACCCGGAGGACTACTACGACTTCCAGGTGCATCGCCCGCACGTCACGACCGACGAGGACGACGAGCGCGTCATCGTCTGGCCGGCACCGTCGATCTTCCATGCCCGGCCGCGGCACAGCGACCGGGACGTGTTGCTCCTGCGTGCACCCGAGCCCAACTTCCGGTGGAGCGCGTTCTGCTCGACCGTGATCGGTGTCGCCAAGCTCGCCGGGGTCACCGAGCTCATCACGCTCGGCGCGCTGCTGGCGGACTCGCCGCACACCCGCCCCGTACCCGTGAGCGGTTCCACGAGCGACAAGGCGCTCATGGAACGAATGTCGCTGCAGCCGTCGCGCTACACCGGCCCGATCGGCATCACGACGGTGCTCAACGACACCGCTGCGCGCGAGGGCATCGCCACGGCATCATTGTGGGCGGCCGTACCCCACTATCTCGCGGAGCCACCCTGCCCCAAGGCGACACTCGCGCTGCTCGGTTCACTGGAGGACGCGCTCGGCATACCCCTCCCCCAAGGCGTGCTGGTCGAGATGACCGATGCGTGGCAGCGCGGAGCCGAGGACCTCGCGTCGCGCGACTCCGAGATCGCCGAGTACGTCGAGGCGCTCGAGCAGGAGCGCGACACCAGCGACCTGCCCGAGGCGAGCGGCGACGCGATCGCCCGAGAGTTCGAGCGCTACCTCCGACGCCGCAACGTCGACCCCGAGTGACTCATTCGTCGACGAGCCGTCTCATCAGGTCGATGCCGGCCTTGAGGGTCTTGCGCTCCTCGGCGTCGAGCCGGGTGGAGATCGCGTCGTTGACCCAGGCGTCCGCGGTTCGCCGGAACTCCACCATCGAGGTACGACCCGACGCGCTGATCTCGATGAGCATCTGACGACCGTCGGCCGGATCGGAGTGGCGTTCGACGAGCCCAGCGGTGAGCAGCTGTGCGACGGTGTGCGCCATGGACTGCGGGCGTACGCCCTCCAGCGCCGCGAGCTGGCTGGTCGTGATGGGACCCCGACGCATGAGTGTGCTGAGCACGTTGAACTGCGGCTGCGGGATCTCCCGGTCCTGTCTGAACCGGCGGACCAGCTGGGCGACCACGACGCGGAGCTCTTCGGCAACGGGTGTCTGATCCATCACATCAGCGTACAGAACTAGACAGTCTTTCTGTATAGTTTCGGACGTGATGTCACTCCGGGAACGCTTGTTCATCCCGGCCCTCCTGTTCGTCGGCGCGGTCAACGCCATCATCAGCAGCCTCGGTGCGCCGCTGCTCCCCCAGATCGCCCGAGACCTCGACGCCAGCATCTCGAGCACGCAGTGGGCCCTGACCTCGACGATCGTGGTGGCGGCCATCGCATCACCGCTGGTCGGACGCATGGGTGACGGACGACATCGACGCACCGTCATCGCCGTGTGCCTGAGCGCGGTCGTGATCGGCTGCGCCGTCGCCGCACTCGCGACATCGCTCGGCCCGCTGATCTTCGGGCGTGCGCTCCAGGGACTCGGCATGGCGATCATGCCGCTGACGATGGCAGCCGCCCGCGACCACCTCCCGGCAGACAAGGCACGCAGCGTCATCGCCGGCCTGTCCGTCGTCGGCGCTGCAGGAGTCGGCCTCGGCTATCCCCTCACCGGACTGGTCGCCGATCACGGCGGTGTCGCGGCGGCGTACTGGCTGGGTACGGGCATCAGCGTGGTGTCGCTGACGCTTGCGGTGTGGGTCGTGTCGCCGCCCAACGAGGCCCGCGACGACAGCGACCTCGACATCCTCGGCGCACTGGTCGTGGCCGTCGGCCTGGTGCTCGTGCTCATCCCGCTCGACAAGGCCGTCGACTGGGGCTGGGGATCCCCGGCCGTGATCGGGATGCTGGCGGTCGGTGTCGTGTGCATGGTCCTGTGGACCTTCCACGAGCTGCGTACGAGCCATCCCCTGGTCGACCTGCGCCTCCTCAAGCACCGCGCGGTGCTGACCGCCAACATCGCCGGACTGCTGCTCGGACTCACGATGTACATCCTCATGGTGGTCATCGCGCAGTTCGTCCAGCTCGACACGTTCGGGCTGGGTGAGACGATCTTCGTCGCCGGACTGACGCTCGTTCCCATGTCGATCTTCAGCTTCCTGATGACCCTCGCACTCCCCCGGCTCCAGTCCCGCTTCAGCACTCGCTCCGTGATGCCGTTCGGTGCGCTCGCCGTCGCGTTGGGCGCCCTGCTCTTCGGCCTCACCGCCACGGCGCTGTGGCAGGTGCTGGTGTGCATGGCACTCGTCGGCGTCGGCATGGGTACGACGTTCGCTGCGCTTCCGGGTCTCATCGTCCGAGCCGTGCCAGCCGAGGAGACCGGCAGCGCGATGGGCTTCTACCAGGTGTCGCGTTTCATCGGGTTCGCGCTCGGTTCGGGTCTCGCCGTGACGTTCCTACGCGGATTCGGCGACGACGGCGTACCCACGCTCGACTCCTACAGGTCCACAGCTCTCGTCATCGTCGGGCTCGGGATCGTCACCGCACTCGTGACCTGGCTGCTCCCGGCTCGTCCCAAGGCTGCTCCGCCCGAGCCCGACGTGGAGCGATTCCAGGTCGAGGACGGCATGCTCGCCTCGGCCGGCCTGGAAGATGCCGCGCCAGCTGACGCGGCCGGCATCACTCGTTAGAGGAGCACGCCCAGCAAGGCGTCAATGGCCGTACGAGCGGTGGCGCCGGCCTCGGCGTCGTCGCCGGATCCCGCGGCCCAGGCGTCCACCGCGGCAAGGGCGGCAGGCGCGTCGAGGTCGTCGGCCATCGCTGCCCTGACCGCAGCGACGAGATCCTGGCCGGACGGGCCCGTCGGGCGGGCAACAGCCGTACGCCACGCCGCGAGGCGCGCCTCGGCTCCGTCGATCTCGCCACCGAACCATTCCCAGTCGCTGCGGTAGTGGTGCGCCAGGAGCGCCAGTCGGATCGCCATGGGGTCGCGGCCTTCGGCTCGGAGCTTCGACACCAGGACGAGATTGCCCTTGGACTTCGACATCTTCTCGCCGTCGTAGCCGACCATGCCGGCATGGACGTAGGCACGCGCGAATGGTTCGTGGGTTGCCACGGTCGCCTCCGACGCCGACATCTCGTGGTGCGGGAACACGAGGTCGGAGCCGCCGCCCTGCACGTCGAACGCCGTGCCGAGGTGGTGCAGCGCAATCGCAGCGCACTCGATGTGCCAGCCGGGACGACCACGGCCGAGCCTGGTCTCCCACGAAGGCTCGCCGGGACGCTCCGCGAGCCACAGCAGGCAGTCGAGTGGGTGCTTCTTGCCCGGCCGGTCCGGGTCTCCACCACGCTCGGGGAAGATCTGCAGCATCGTCTGCTCGTCGAACCCCGAGACCGTGCCGAACGCCGCGTCGGCGTGCACGTCGAAGTAGAGGTCGTCGTCGACGCGGTAGACGGCACCGGCGGCCTCGAGCGTGTCGATCAGGTCGACCACCAGGTCGATCGACTCGACCGCGCCGACGTACGCGGCCGGTGCCAGCACGCGCAACGCGGTCATGTCGTCGCGGAACAGCTGGGTCTCGCGCTCGGCCAGCTCCACCCAGTCGATGCCGGTGGCGGTGGCGCGTTCAAGCAGCGGGTCGTCGACGTCCGTCACGTTCTGGGTGTAGGTGACGTCGAGTCCGCGGTCGAGCCAGACGCGTTGCAGAAGATCGAAGGCGAGGTAGGTCGAGGCGTGGCCGAGATGGGTTGCGTCGTAGGGCGTGATGCCGCAGACGTACAGACGGGCGGCCCCCTCGGGGTCGCTCGTGACGGCACCCTTGGATGCCGAGTCGTGGATCGTGAGCGCAGGTCCGCGCCCGAGTCCGAGAGCGTCGAGTGACGGGACCTCGGGTGACGACCAGCTACGCATGTGTCGAGCGTATCGGCAGGGCGAACACGGCATGTCGACGGCTGGACTGCTGGATGCGGTGCAGAATGACGACGTGATCATTGACTGCGCCGTCTACCGCGACGGTGTCCGAGAATCCACCGAGCACCACACCTCCGCACTCGAGGAGGCGCTGGCTGGTCTGGGGGACGACGACTTCCTGTGGATCGGCATCGGCAACCCCCGGACCGACGAGCTCGAACGCGTCGCGGAGACGCTGGGCCTGCACCCGCTTGCCGTCGAGGACGCACTCGAGGCGCACCAGCGGCCCAAGGTCGAGCGCTATCCCGATCACATCTTCATGACCCTGCGCTCGGTCTCCTACAGCGACGACGACATCACGACGCACGAGGTCAACATCTTCATGGGCAAGAAGTTCCTGCTCACGGTGCGCCACGGCGGCCCCGACCTCAAGGACGCCAGACGCTCGGCCGAGAACATGATCGAGCCACTGTCGCACGGCCCGACTGCGGCCCTTCACGCTGTGGTCGACACGATCGTCGACCGCTACGAGGACGTGGCCCGGGAGCTCGAGACCGACGTCGAGGAGGTCGAGTCGTCGGTCTTCTCCAGCGAGTTCTCCAACGACTCGTCGCGCATCTACCGGCTCAAGCGCGAGACGCTCGAGTTCAGGCGCGCGGTCTTCCCGTTGCGGGATCCGGTGGAGCGTTTTGCGACGACGTCGATGCCCGAGGACGCGCGACCATACTTCCGCGACATCGGCGACCATCTGGCCCGCGCGGCTGAAGCCATCGACTCGATCGACAAGCTGCTCGACAACGCCCTCAACGCCCACCTGGCGCAGCTGAGCGTCCAGCAGAACGAGGACATGCGCAAGCTGACGGCCGGTGCCACGATCTTCGCGGTGCCAACCGCCGTGGCGGGCGTCTACGGCATGAACTTCGAGCACATGCCGGAGCTGTCGTGGTCGTTCGGCTACCCACTCGTCGTGGGGCTGACTGCCGGAGTCTGCCTCTACATCTACCGACGCTTCAAGCGCTCAGGCTGGCTCTGATCAGCTGACCGTGACGACCGAGGTCATCGCACCGGTTGCGACCAGCACCAATACGAGCACGCCCAGCGCCACGCGGTAGACCACGAACGGTGTGTAGGACTTCTTGCTGACGTACTCGAGCAGCCAGTGGATCACGGCGAGGCCGACGACGAACGAGACGACGGTCGCAACGATCGTCGGACCGGGTCCGTAGGCGTTGGCCTGTCCCGGGATGTCCTTGAGGTTGTAGATGCCCGCTCCGAGCACGGCGGGAATCGCCAGGAGGAACGCATAGCGTGTCGCGGCACGGCGTTCGTAGCCCAGCAGCAGACCCATCGTGATGGTGCCGCCGGAGCGGCTCACGCCGGGGAACAGTGCACAGGACTGCGCCAGCCCGAACAGGACGGCGTCGCGGTAGGTGAGCTTCTCGATGGGCCGGTTCTTGAGGCCCCAGCGCTCGGCGAAGCCGAGGAGCAGGCCGAACAGGATCAGCGCGACAGCGATCAGCGCGACGCGGCGGAACTCGTGCTTGATCGCATCCTGGAACAGCAGGCCGAGGATGACGATCGGGACCGAGCCGATGATGACGAACCAGCCCATTCGCCACTCGAGAGCCTCACGAGCACCGGCGTTGAACACCCCCTTGAGCCAACCCGTGGCAATCGTGACGATGTCGCGCCAGAAATAGATCAGGACGGCGAGCTCGGTGCCGATCTGGATCACCGCCGTGAACGCGGCGCCCGGATCGTCCCAGCCGAGGAACTTGGGGAAGATCGCGAGGTGTGCGCTGCTGGAGATGGGAAGGAATTCGGTCAGTCCCTGGAGAACGCCCAGGAACACGGCACGGAGAAAGTCCACTGTGCGAGCCTACCGGCGTCTCAACCAGTGCCCGACTAGCGTTGCGTTCATGCAGCATCGCCGCGTCGGCCACTCGGGTCTCGAGGTCTCGCGGCTCGCGCTCGGCACGATGTCGTGGGGTGCGGCGGTCGACGGCTACGAGGCGGAGGAGCAGCTCAAGACCTTCCTCGACGCCGGCGGCACGCTGGTCGACACCGCACCGATCTATGGTGACGGCAACTGCGAGGAGCTGCTCGGCACGCTGCTCACCAAGACCGGCGTGCGCGACAAGATCGTGCTGGCCGGCAAGGCGGCGTTGATCCATCGCGACGGCGAGGTCGTACGCGATGGTTCGCGCAAGACGTTGCTCGCCCAGCTCGAGCTCTCGCTGCAGCAGCTCGGCACGGATCACCTGGACCTGTGGCAGATCCACCGCTGGGACGAGAAGACTCCGATCGAGGAGACGTTGGCGACGCTCGAGCAGGTGGTCCGTTCGGGCAAGGTCACGTACGTCGGCATCTCCAACTTCACCGGCTGGCAGACGTCACTCGCGCACACCTGGCTCGCCGGGCGTCCCGACGCGCTGCCGTTGGTGAGCACTCAGGTCGAGTACTCGTTGGTGCACCGCGAGCCGGAGGACGAGGTGTTGCCCGCTGCCGACCACCACGGCATCGGCGTGCTGGCATGGTCGCCGCTGGGTCGTGGCGTGCTCACGGGCAAGTACCGCACGGGCATTCCGGCCGACTCGCGTGCTGCAGATCCCGGGTGGGGCGACTTCGTGTCGCGCTACTTGACGCCCGGCAAGTCGGCCGTCGTCGAAGCCGCTGCACGAGCGTCCGAGGGGTTGGGCGTCACGGTCGCGCACGTGTCGCTCGCCTGGCTGTTGGGCCGTCCCGGTGTCGCCTCGGCGATCGTCGGGGCGCGTACGACGGCGCAGCTGCAGGAAAGTCTCGCCGCAGACGAGCTGGAGCTCCCACCGGAGATCGTCCAGGCTCTCGACGACGTGTCGGCGGCAGCCAGATGAAAGGCAACAGATGATCGAGTACGAGTTCTGGAACCTGACGATCCCCCGCACGAAGTCTCGTACGGCCGTGTGCCGCATGCTGACCGACGCGGCGGAATATCACGGCTGGGAGCTCGACCGATTGCGCAAGGACGGGACCGGCGAACGTACCGTCGTGCTGCGTCGCAAGATCATGCGCATGCGCAGCACCCTCTAGACCAGGTTGAGGAACTCGTCGAACACCCTCGAGCCGAACTCGAGCGCGTCGACGGGTACGCGCTCGTCGACGCCGTGGAACAACGCGGTGAAGTCGAGGTCGGCCGGCAGTCGCAGCGGCGTGAAGCCGTAGGACGTGATCCCGAGCTTGTGCCATGCCTTGGCGTCCGTGCCGCCCGACATCAGGAACGGCGCGATGTGGGCCTCGGGGTCCTGGCTGTGCAGTGCAACCGTCATGGCGTCGACCAGGTCGCCCTCGAAGGCGTATTCCAAGGCCGCATCGCTGATGTAGGGCTCGACCGTGACGTGACGGCCGACGATCTCCCTGACGGTCGGCAGGAACGTGTCGGCGTGGCCGGGCAGGTAGCGCCCATCGACGTAGGCGACAGCTTCGCCGGGTACGACGTTGTGCTTGTAGCCGGCCTGGAGCATGGTCGCGTTGGTCGTGTTGCGGATGCCGGCGCCGATCATGCGTACGGCGGGTCCGAACAGCTCGAGCAGCTCATCGGGTGACCCGTCCGTGCCACTGAGCTCACCTACCTTGCCCAACAGGAGCTGCATCGACGGACCGGGGGCGTCGGGCCACTCGTGCTCTCCCAGTGCGAGCAGGGCACGGGCGAGGTGGGTCACGGCGTTGTCGGCGTTCTTCATCGAGCCGTGGCCGGCGGTGCCGTGGGCACGCAACCGCATCCAGGCGATGCCCTTCTCTCCGGACTCGATCAGATAGAGGCGCTGGCCGCCGATCTCGGTGGAGAACCCGCCGACCTCGCCGATGGCCTCGGTGCACCCCTCGAACAGCTCGGGATGGTGCTCGACGAGCCAGTGCGCGCCGAGGACTCCGCCCGCCTCCTCGTCGGCGGTGAACACGAGCGTGATCGGGCGATCCGGGATGACACCGGCACGCTGTCGGGCACGGACGACCGACAGCAGCATCGCGTCGAAGTCCTTCATGTCGACCGCGCCTCGGCCGAAGAGATAGCCGTCGACGACCTCTGCAGCGAACGGTGCGACCTTCCAGTCGGCCGCCTGTGCGGGCACGACGTCGAGGTGCCCGTGGATCAGCAGCCCGGGCTTGCTGGAGTCCTGGTTGCCCCAGCGTGCGACGACGCTGGCACGTCCCGCCTCGGACTCGAAGATCTGCGACTCGATGCCGACCTCGGCCAGTGACCCCGCAACGTACTCCGCCGCTCGACGCTCCCCCGGTCCCGAGTCGTCACCGTAGTTGGATGTGTCGATGCGGATCAGGTCGCGGCAGATGTCGAGTGCTTCAGATTCTGGCGAGTACCCCATAGCGTGATCCTACGCACGACACTTGACCATCGGGAGGTTCACTCATGCCGGCAGTGGTGCTTGCCATGACGACGTCGCTCGACGGCTTCGCGACCGGCCCTGACATCAGCGTCGAGGACGCCATGGGGGTCGGTGGCGAGGCCCTGCATGAGTGGATCTTCGGCGACGATCCGGTCGACCAAAAGGTCGCCAGGAGCCTGTCTGCCGGCATCGGTGCGTGCATCATCGGCCGTACGATGCACGACCTCGGGGTCCCGCACTGGGAGGACGTGCCCTATCCGCTGCCCACCGTCGTGCTGACGCACGAGGAGCTGCCTGATCGCCAGATGAAGAGCGACTCGTTCCGCTACGTGGCCGGCGTCGAGCAGGCGCTCGCCAGGGCCAAGGAGCTGGCCGGCGACAAGGACGTCCTCGTCATGGGTGGCTCCGCCACGGCGCAGCAGTTCCTCAACGCCGGACTGATCGACGAGATCCGCCTGAGCATCGCCCACCTCCTGCTGGGAGACGGCGTACGTCTCTTCGACGACCTCGACGTCGCGCCCGGACTCGAGACCGTGTCGTCGGAGTCGAGCACGCACGCCACGCACCTGGTGCTCCGCACGACGGCCTAGGTCGTGCCAGACACGGCCTCGGTCAGCAACCCGTCGATCACCCGTCCGAACAGCCAGGAGCCGGCGCGGCGTGTCAGGCCGTCGAGCACCCGCGGCACGCTCCGGACGCGGATCTCCTCGACCCACGTGACACGGCTGCCGTCACCGTACGTGTCGACGCTCAGCTCGGCCCAGCCCGACACCAGTCGGCCACGCTTCTCGAGGCGGCAGAACGACGGTTCCTCCCACGTGACGACGTCCATCGGATCGTCGAAGCCGATCGGCCCGAGCCCCGTACGCGCGACGAAGCCCGTGGGCGTCATCGACACCGTGGTCAGCGGCACGAACCGGCCGTGGGCTGGCCAGTCGGTGACGCGCTGCCAGGCAACATCTGGGCTGAGGCGTACCTCGCGAACGATCTGGATCCGGGCCACGGCACGATGGTAGGCATGCGCACCATGCCGTTCACCTCGATCGACGACGTCAAGGCCAAGCTCGCGGCCGCCGACTACCTCGCTTCTCATGCCGTGGCGACCACCGTGTTCCTGGCCAGTGAGCTGGGCAAGCCCCTGCTGGTCGAGGGACCCGCCGGTGTCGGCAAGACGGAGCTGTCGCGAGCTGTGGCTGAGGCGTGTGGAGCCGATCTCGTACGCCTGCAGTGCTACGAAGGCGTCGACGAGGCCCGCGCCCTGTACGAGTGGAACCACGCCAAGCAGCTGCTCCGCATCACTGCCGGCCGCGAGGAGACGTGGGACGAGGCACGCAGCGACATCTTCAGCGAGGAGTTCCTGCTTGCCCGGCCGTTGCTGACGGCGATCCGCAACGATGGCCCCACCGTGCTGCTGATCGATGAGACCGACAAGGCCGACGTCGAGATCGAAGGTCTGCTTCTCGAGGTGCTCGGTGAGTTCCAGGTGACGATCCCCGAGCTCGGCACGATCAAGGCCGAGCACCGACCGTTCATCGTGCTGACCTCCAACGCGACCCGCGAGCTGTCCGAGGCGTTGCGTCGTCGCTGCCTGTTCCTTCACATCGACTTCCCCGATCCTGAGCTCGAGCAGCAGATCATCCGGCTCAAGGTCCCCGAGCTCGACGGCACGCTGGGCGATTCGCTGATCCGCGTCATCAATGCCCTGCGCACCATGCCGCTGCGCAAGGCCCCGTCGGTGTCGGAGTCGATCGACTGGGCTCGCACGCTGGTCGCGCTCGGGGCCGACATCCTCGACGACGACGTCGTACGCGAGAGCCTCGGCGTGATCCTCAAGCACCAGGACGACCTCGACAAGGCGACCGAGCGGCTCGATCTCGACGAGGTGCTCGGCGCGTCATGACCGAGGCGCCGGTGTCGCACGACCTCGCGGGCAGGCTCGTCGAGTTCGTGGGCGCGTTGCGGAGCAAGGGCATCCCGGCAGGTACGAGCGAGTCAGTCGACGCCGCGGCCGTCATCGACGTGCTCGGCATGAGCGATCGATCGCTGCTGCGCGAGGGCCTGGCGTCGGCACTGGTGCGACGAGGAGGCCAGCGTGACGTCTTTGACATGACGTTCGACCTCTACTTTCCCGCCGGAGTGGGTGCCTCGCAGGCTGCCCGCGACATGGACGAGGACTTCGACATCGATGACCTGCGCGACCTGCTTGCGATGGCGCTCGCCGAGAACGACCTGCGCACACTGGAGCAGGTGGCCGAGATCGCGGTCGATCTGCTCGGACGCGTCGGTGAGGCGGGCCCGGCCGGCGGTTGGTCGGCCTATCAGACCCTTGAGCGCCTCCGGCCGCAGACGCTCCTCGTCCAGGCACTCGGACAGCGTGGCGAGGGCGGCGGCGGTGGACCGGGGCAGGGCCAGGGCCAGGGCCAGGGTGGCGACTTCACCCAACGCCTCGAACGCGACGAGATCCGCCAGAACATCGACCGGTTCCGCGCCATGGTGGCCAGCGAAGCGCGCCGCAGGACTGCCGAGCTGCGGGGACGCGACGTGGTCACCCGCCACGCCGTGCGCGTCGGGTCCGACCGCATCGACTTCCTCAGCGCCAACCGCCAACAGCTCGAGGAGCTGGGCCGGACCGTACGACCACTCGCCCGCAAGCTCGCCACCCGACTCGCCGCTCGACGCCGCAAGGCACATCGGGGCAAGATCGACATCCGCCGGACGCTGCGGCGATCGATGGGCACCGGCGGGGTGCCGATGCATCCCGTCTTTGCCAAGCCGCATCCGGCTCGGCCCGAGCTGGTCCTGCTGTGCGACGTTTCGGGGTCGGTGTCGGGATTCTCGCAGTTCACGATGCACCTCGTGCAGGCGATGAGCGGGCAGTTCAGCAAGATCCGCGTGTTCGCGTTCGTCAACGCGATGGCCGAGGTCACCGATCTGGTCAAGGAGGACTCCGACGACCTCGCGGCACGTATCGGTCGCGAGGCGCGAATCACCAAATGGCACACCAGCAGCGACTACGGCGAGGCGTTCGCCGACTTCCGTGCCGATCACATGACGGCGATCGGCCCCCGCACTGCCGTGCTCATCCTGGGAGACGCGCGCAACAACAACCAGGACCCCAACCTCGAGGCGCTGCACGAGATCAGCCAGCGGGCTCGGCGTACGTTCTGGCTCAATCCGGAGCACTCGATGCGTTGGGGTCTGGGCGACTCGATCGCGCCGGCGTACGCCGAGATCGTCGAGATGCACGAGGTGTGCAACGTGGATCAGCTGACGAAGTTCGTCACCCGCCTGCTGCCGGTCTAGGCAGCAGCAGGCACGCCGGCCTCGTTGGGGATGTCGTCCTTCTTGGCGTTGATCAGCAGCACGGCGAAGATCAGGGCCACCACCAGCATCATCGAGCCCCAGAAGAACGCCACGTGATAGCCGTGCACGAAGCCATCGCTGGTCGCCTGACCAATCTGCGCCTTGTCGGAGTTGGGACCGATCCTGTCGGCGAGGAAGTTCGTCACGGCTCCCGCGTAGAGCGTGTTGAGCAGAGCTGTGCCGAGCGATCCGCCGACTTGCTGCGACGTGTTGAGCAAGGCGCTCGCCACGCCGGCGTCGTGCTCGCTGACACCGACCAGCGCGGTGCTGGAGGCCGTGATGAACACGCAGGCCATGCCGATGCTCATGAGCAGCTCGGCGGGCAGTACCCAGCCCCAATAGCTCGTTCCGGTGTCGACCTGGGTCAGCATCAGCATGCCGATGGTGGCGATCACCAGCCCCGGCACCATGATCGGCTTGGGGCCGATCTTGGGCATGATGTTGGCGACCACGCCGGCAGTCGCGATGACGCCGACGCTGAACGGCAGGAAGGCGAAGCCGCCCTTGAGCGGGCTGTAGCCCATGGTGATCTGGAAGTAGAACGTCAGGAACAGGAACATGGCGAACATGCCCGCGCCGATGAACAGGAAGATGAGGTAGGACCCGCCACGGTTGCGGTCGAGGGCCACCTTCATCGGCAGCAACGGGGACTTGGACCGGCGCTCCCACAGTACGAACGCGACCAGCAGCACAACGCCAGCACCAAGGAACGTGAGCGTTGACGAGTCGGTCCAGCCGAGCACCTCAGTGCTCTTGCCGGGATCCTTGAGCTTGGCAGCCTGCGTGAACCCATAGACCAGAGAGACGAGGCCGAGGGTCACCAGGATCGCGCCGGGGATGTCGTACTTGGTGTTGCCGTGCGCCTTGCTCTCCTTGACGTAGAGCCAGGCTGCGGCTGTCGTCGCAAGGGCGATGGGCACGTTGACGCCGAGGCACCAGCGCCACGACGCGTATTCGGTCAGGGTGCCGCCGAGGATGATGCCGATCGCGGCACCACCGCCGGACACCGCACCGTAGACGCCGAAAGCCGTGGCGCGCTCCTTGGCCTCGGTGAAGGTCACCGAGATCAGCGAGAGCGCCGCCGGCGCCATGAGCGCGGCGAAGGTGCCCTGCAGGCCACGCGCCGCATAGAGCAGGCCGGCCGTGGAGGCGATGCCACCGAGAGCCGAGGCAGCGGCGAAGCCGATCAGGCCGACGATGAACGTACGTTTGCGTCCCATGTAGTCGGCGATGCGACCGCCGAGCAGCAGGAACCCGCCGAACGTCAGTGTGTAGGCGGTGACGACCCATTGCCGATCGGCATCGCTGATGCCGAGGTCCTTTTGAGCCGACGGGAGTGCGATGTTGACGATCGATGCGTCGAGCACGATCATCAGCTGCGCAATGGCGATGACGGCGAGGGCCAGCCAGCGCTTCGGGTCAGGGGTGGTGCCGGGCACTTCGGATGCAGTCATGGGAGAACTCTCTCGACGGTGCTTGCATGGTCACTTGGACGCTACAACTGCCGACTGACAGTATCCGCTTCTCGGGCTGCGATTTCACCTAGCTTTCACGAACGACGGCTCAGCCCGGCTGGGCGTCTTGGCGCGACGGGCTCGTACGTAGGTGTCCAGCTTCAGCCCGCCCCACAGCAGGCCGATCGCCACGATGCCGTCCATCCACCAGTGGTGACCCGTCGCTGCGACGACGAACATCGTGATCGGCAGGTGCAGGACGAACAGCCACCGCCACCTGCTCGTCGTCGACATGAAGATTCCGCACGCCACGACGGCGGCCCATCCCACGTGGATCGACGGCATGGCCGCGAACTGGTCGGAGATGCCGTGCCCCACCGGTCCGTAGACGCCGAGGCCGTAGCGGTCGGAGAGGTTGACGAAGCCGAGCTCCTCGATGAATCGCGGGGGTGCGACGCGTACGAAACGGATGATCAGGCAACCGAGCGTGACAAGGGCGAGACCGTTGCGCCAATGGGGGAAGCGGTCGCGGTGGCGGACGAACAACCACACCAGGAAGATGAGGAGTCCCGGTACGTGCACCGTGGCGTAGTAGGCGTTGGTGGCCCTCGCCAGCCAGTCGTGGTCGATCACGAAGTGCTGGAGCGAGATCTCCGTGGGCAGGTGGAGGAAATTCTGGAACGCGTCGATCTGGCGGGCGCGGTCGAGCGCTCCCGCCTCGTGCGTGAACGGCAGCTCACGCGCAACGCGCCAGATCGCGTACAACCCCGAGATCAGCCCGAACTCGTACGCCGCCGCCATCACCTCGGTGCGTACGCGGGTGGGTCGGGTCCAGCAAACGCACAGCCAGAGCACGGCAGAAGCGCCGCAGGCGATGCCGGCCTGGAGCGCCGAGGGCCACGGCAGTCCGTCCCCGGTCACGGGAGGAGGGCCTGGTTCATGAACAGGATCGTAACCGCGTACGTCTCCCGGACGTGGGCGACCCGAGGAACCGGTTCACGCTCAGCGATTCGGCAGGTGCTCAGTCGGTGTCCAGGCCGTGCTCGATGGCGTAGCGGGTGAGCTCGACGCGATTGTGCATCTGCAGCTTGCGCAACGTGCTCTGCACGTGGTTCTGCACCGTGCGGTGCGAGACCACCAGACGTTCAGCGATCTGGCGATAGGACAGCCCGGTGGCGACCAGCTTGAGGACCTCGGTCTCGCGTGCTGTGAGACGTGACTTCTCTCCGTCGTCGGGTGACGCCTCGGCGATGCGCCGGAACTCGCCGAGGACCAGGCCTGCAAGACCTGGGGTGAACACTGGATCTCCGGCCGACACGCGGCGCACCGCGGTCAAGAGATCGGTACTGGATGCCGACTTCACGAGGTATCCGGTGGCACCCGCCTTGACGGCCGCCAGCACGTCGGCTTGTTCACCCGATGCCGACAGCACGAGCACTCGCACTAATGGGTTCTGGCGGACGAGTTCCGCAGTGACCTCGATGCCTCCTGGAGCGGGAATGTGCAGGTCGAGAACCACCAGATCCGGTCGGGTGGCCGAGAACCTCGCGACGGCTTCGCGACCCGTGCTCGCCACTGCCACCACGTCGTGACCTGCCTGGACCAGATCGCGTTCGACGGCTTCGCGCCATATGGGGTGGTCGTCGACGACCATGATCCTGATCGCATGCTCTGTCTCAGGCACGTCGGCTCCCCGAGACCGACGGTGAGCCATCGCGTGGGATGACGATCTCCCACTCGGTCCCGGACGTTCCGGTCACGAGCTCGGTGGTGCCGCCCAGCGCCGCAACCCGTCCTCGGATGGACTCGGCGATTCCCAGCCTGCCCTGGGCAAACGCCGCCTCGATGCGTCCTGGCGCGATCCCGGGGCCCTCGTCACGCACTGACACCTCGACGTGCTCCGACCCTGCTTGCACCAGCACCCAGGCGGGAGCACGTTCTCCCACGTGGACCTTGACGTTGTCAAGACATGCCCTGACCACCGCCACCACCTCGTCAGCGGTGTGTGGAGACAGCTCGATCGGTGTTCCTGGGGTCGACACGGTCACCGCGGGGATCGACTCCAGCTGAGTCAGTGCCGAGCTGAGGTCGACCGCGTCAGAAGCGATCATGCTGGAGCTCTGCATGCGGATCAGCCGGCGCAGCACACGTTCCTGCTCGCCGGCGAGCTCGCCCAGCCGTTCGGCCTCGCCCCCCAGCTCGCGGCCGCTTCGCTGCATCAACGCAAGCACCTGGAGCACGCCGTCGTGGACGGCCCGCGCCAGCCGGGCGCGCTCGGCAGCGGCAGCAGTTGCGCGCTCGGCCGCATCACGTTCGGCCGCCATCTGCTGGAGGGAACCGCAGAGGTAGCCGACTATCGTCCCGCTGAGGATCAGGAGGAACGCATTGCCGTAG
Source organism: Aeromicrobium panaciterrae (assembly GCF_039537165.1). Classification (GTDB taxonomy): domain Bacteria; phylum Actinomycetota; class Actinomycetes; order Propionibacteriales; family Nocardioidaceae; genus Aeromicrobium; species Aeromicrobium panaciterrae. Next base: position 3,217,873 of record NZ_BAAAZZ010000002.1, read on the forward strand.
TCGGACGCACCGAGATCCTGGCGTTGGGCGACGTCGGCAACGGCAAGCACGAGTCCGGCCCCGAACCCGCCCCACAGACGAAAGCGGGCAGACCAGGCAAGCAGGGCACCGATGATCCACGAGCCCGGGAGGGTCGAGCTGAAGTCGCCTCCCTTCACCAGCGGGGTCACGAGCACGAGTGCAACGGCCAGCACCAGGTCGACGACCAGCAGGGCAGCCGTACGGCGCTCCGGGCGTCGATACGCCCACAAGGCGAACGCCGTCCACACGACCATGACGCCCACGCACACCGCTGCGGCCCTCGGATGCTCGAACGTCCCGCGCCGATAGATGTTCAGCCCGACTGCGTTGACGAGGACGACGATGCGTAGGACGGCGATCGCGTTGAACAGCCGATCCTCGACCGCGGTCGCGGCAGGGCGGGACGGCGTGATCACACGACGCAGTGTTGCACCTTGGTGGCCCGAAGATGAGTATCCGTACGGATGTGGTGCCTGTGGCAGCTGCGCGACATTGAGGTCATGACAACCACGACGACCGGACTCGAGGTCCGCGAAGCATCGCTGCAGGATCTCGAATGGATCTACAGCCTCCGACACCGCGTGTACGCCGAGGAGCTCGGGCAGCACGCATTGAGCCCAACAGAACAGCTGCGGGACGCCCTGGACGGCGACAACGTCTACCTGGTGGCGGCTTCAGGCCCCACCCCCATCGGATTCGTGAGCGTCACTCCCCCGTGGGCTGGGCAGTTCGGCCTGGACAAGTACTTCACGCGCGACGAGCTGCCGGTTCTGGACTCCGACGCGGTCTTCGAGGTGCGAATCCTCACGGTCGATCGCGACTGGCGTGGCTCAGGAGTGGCGACCCTGCTGATGTATGCAGCGCTGCGGTGGATCTCGTCACGTGGTGGACGCACGATCGTGGCGATGGGACGTACCGAGGTCCTCGAGATGTACCTAGCAGTGGGACTCGTGCCGGCGGGACTCACCGTCACCAGCGGAGCGGTCGATTTCGAGGTGATGACGGCGAGCACGTCGGCGCTCACCGCGATGGCGCAAGGCCCCTACCGCGAGGTCCTCCACGCGTGGGAGGCCGATCTCACGTGGCACCTGGACACAGCGTTCTGGCCGAGAGCTGACGGCTGCGAGCACGGTGGTGCCTCGTTTGGGGCAATCGGTACCGGCTTCTCGACCCTGCAACGGCGTGACGAGGTCGTCGCGGCCGACGTCCTGGACGCGTGGTTCTCCCCGCCTCCCCGGGTACTGGCCGCGTTGACCGACAATCCGTCCTGGGCCGCGCGCACCTCGCCGCCGACCGATGCGGACGGCATGGTCGCCGCGATCGCGTCGGGTCGGGGGCTGCCTGCCGACGCCCTGGCCGTCGGCGCGGGCTCGTCCGACCTGATCTTCCGTGCGTTCGGCCAGTGGCTGACGGCAGAAAGCCGGGTGCTCCTGATGGATCCGGGGTACGGCGAGTACGTGCACGTCACCGAACGGGTCATTGGCTGCCACGTCGACCGGTTCCGGCTGCGCCGCGAGGACGACTGGCGCATCGACCCGGCCGCCCTGGCGGCTGTCGTTCGATCGGGTGACTACGACCTGGTCGTCGTGGTCAACCCCAACAACCCGACCGGGCGGCATGTGCCGGCCGCTGAGCTGCGCGTGGTGATCGAAGGCTCGCCGATGCGTACGCGATGGTGGATCGACGAGGCCTACCTCGGCTACGTCGACCCCGAGCAGTCGCTCGCGCCCCTCGCGGCAGCTCACTCCCGGGTGGTTGTGTGCACGTCGCTCTCCAAGATGTTCGGGCTGTCCGGCATGCGTGCGGCGTTCCTCGTCGCCGAACCCTCCGTCGCGGCCGACCTGCGCCGCTGGACGCCGCCTTGGCCCGTCAGCCTTCCGGCTCAGATGGCTGCCGTGGCTGCCCTCGGCGAGCCGGACTACTACCACGACTGCTGGCAGCGCACCCACGAGCTTCGGGCAAAGCTGTCCGCCGAGCTTTCCGGACTCGATGCCGAGCTGGACGTTGACGAAGGTGTGGCGAACTTCCTCAACATCGTCCTGCCGATGCGGGGCCCGAGTGCCGCCGCGTTCGTGGCCGAGTGCCGCCGCCACGACGTCTATCTCCGCGACCTGTCTCCCTTGTCGTCGCAGTATGAGGGTCGTACGGTGCGGGTTGCCGTCAAGGATGCTCGCGAGAACTCGCGCATCGTGAATGCCTGCCGCGCCGTTCTCGATGCTCATCGACGCACATGATCACGGTGTCCTCCCTGGTCCCGTTCTTCGGCGGGGCACTCCTGCTGTGCGGCACCGGAGTCATGCTGACGCGTCGGCGTGAGCTGATCCTGCGGTGGTGCACGTGGGCAGTGACGGTGCCAGTCGTCGTCGCCCTGTTCTGGGCCGGACAACCGGGCACGGCTGCGCTGGCCATCTGCGCCGGCGGCCTTGCCGCGGTGGAATACGGCTCACTGGTCAAGCTCAGCCGGATCGATCAGACCGTGCTGGTGCTGGCTCTCACTGCGATCGTGCTGACGACCTGGTGGGAGCCTGACCAGACCTTCAGGGCCACCGGTGCCGGGATGCTCGCAATCGCCGCCGTGCCTGTCATCGCCGGCGATGCGAAGCATGGCCTGCGCCGAGTCGGTGCCGGGGTGCTCGGGATCGCCTGGTTGGGCCCGATTGCCGCCGTCGTACCGCTGGGTGCGACAGCACTCGCCCTGTTCGCGGCCGTCTCCGTCGCCGACGTGGTGGCGTTCTTCGCCGGCCCGCGGCTCGGCGGCCCCGCGCTGTCCCCGTTGTCGCCCGCAAAACGATGGAGCGGAGCCCTGGCTGGTGCAGCTGCCGGCGTCGGAGTGCTGGCAGCCGTGGATTCGCTGACCTGGCAGCTGGGACTTGCAGTTGCGATCGGCGGGCCTGCGGGCGATCTGTTCGAGTCGATGGTCAAGCGCGGTGCCGGAGTCAAGGACTCCGGTACGTTGCTCGGCGGTGCGGGAGGGCTGCTCGACAGGATCGACTCGCTGCTCGTCGTCCTCGCTCTCGCGCTGCTCATGACCTGATCCAGCCTGAGGGCGCACCATGGCGTTCGACCCGCAAAGTCGCGGGAAAGTACAAGACCCCCACACCGGCGAGAGTGTGAGGGTCGTGCGTGTCCGAGGGGGGACTTGAACCCCCACGCCCCTTACAGGGCACTAGCACCTCAAGCTAGCGCGTCTACCATTCCGCCACCCGGACGGGTGCGCGCTCCAAGAGCGCTGTGCAGCACTGAACTTTAGCAAACGTCCGGTGGGGTTCCGAATCCGGTCTATGCCTGGCGCCGTCCGGTCACCGCCCACTCATGGAGCGTGTCGAGGTGCTCGTCAACCGCACCCATGTCGTAGCCCTGCTGTCTCAGCCGTACGGGCGTGAACCGCGCGTGGGCGATCCGACGGGCGAGCTCGGCGTGGGGAAGGGGGCCGAGGAGATTGCGCTCGACCTCCGCCAGGAACGCGTCGACCTCGTCGATGTCGTAGCCCTCGCGCAAGCGAACTTTGCTGAAGGTCCGTATCGCGGTGTGCGTCATGCCCGGAAGTTTGGCAGAATGTGGGTGCACAAATGAGTTGAGGCCCCGGGAAGTATGAGTTCCCGGGGCCTCGCCTTGGCCGAGTGTGATGATCTCGATCTATCCGGAATCTCCATCTTCACCCGCCTGCCACATCACTGGCTGACTGTCTTTGACTTGCGTCGCTGACCATGGGATCAAACTTTGATTCTTTCCCGCTCTCCCGAAGGAGTGCGTAGGTCATTTGTATGCCCTGGCCCGAGGGTGCGCAATAGCTTTTCGAGAAGTTTTTTGGGTATTTTTGCCCGTCCCCAGGGTTGCCCACAGACCTGGACATGTCACCCACAGGGTGACCCCGGTTGTGCACATCTTTTCCACAAAATCAGGCCGAAAAATGGTCAGAGAGTGGCCGAGATGGCGTGGATCACGACGCCGGCGAGACCACCGACCACGGTTCCGTTGATCCGGATGAACTGCAGGTCGCGTCCCACGTGCAGCTCGATGCGTTCGGCGGTCTCCTTGCCGTCCCACCGGTTGACGGTCGCGGAGATGATCGTCGCGACCTCGTGCCCGTAGTGGTTGACGGCGTACGCGGCCACGTCGGAGATCGTGGCATCGAGTCGGCGGCTCAGCTCCGGGTCGTCGATCAGCCGCTGGCCGAACGCGTCGACCTCCTCACGGGCGCGGCGTCGCAGCAATCCGTTCTCGTCACCGAGTGACCCGATCAGTGCACGGCGCAAGGCGTCCCACAGCTGGATCGAGGTCGCAATCACGCGTGGCTGGGACAGCATGCGCTCCTTGAGGTTTTCCGCGCGCTGCATCGTCTCGGCGTCATGCTGCAGGTCGTGGGCCAGCTGCACCAGCCAGCTGTCGAGCGTCACACGGGCGGGGTGACCCGGCGTACGGCTGATCTCGGCAACCCACTCGACCACCTGCTCGTGGACCCATCCGGCGACCCGTTTGTCGAGCCACTGCGGCGTCCAGGACGGCGCTCGATTCTCGATCAGCGCCGCCACCTCGTCGTGGTTGTGCATCAGCCAGCGGCCCAGCTCGTCGAGCACCAGGTCGACGAGACCACGATGCGCGTCGTCGCGCAGGACCTCCTCGAGCAGCTGTCCGACGACCGGGCTCAGCTCCTCCTCGCGGAGACGAGGGATGAGTGCCTCCTCGATGACCGCGGCGACATCGGACTCCTTGACGTGGGACAGCGCGTCCGAGAGCACGCGAGAGCCCTCGTGGACCAGGCGCTGACTGTGCTCGCCCGTCACCAGCCACTCACCGACCCGTCGGCTGACCTCGGCGGTCTGGATGCGTTCGCGGATCACCTCCTCACGCAGGAAGTTGTCGGCGACGAACTCCTGGAGGCTCTCCCCCAGCGACTCCTTGCGGTTGGGGATGATCGCGGTGTGCGGGATCGGCAGGCCGAGCGGGTGACGGAACAATGCGGTCACCGCGAACCAGTCCGCGATCGCGCCGACCATCGCCGCCTCGGCACCGGCGTTGACGTAGCCGACGAGCCCGTCCTCGTCGCGGGTGAGGACGTAGATGACGGCCGCGAGGATCAGCAGCGACAGCGCCAGCGCGCGCATCTTGCGGAGCCCCCTGAGCCGCGCCTCGTCACCCTCCGAGAGACCCTCGGGCATCTGGAAGCTGGCGGTGCTCTCAGGCGTCGTCACACGCCGAAGACTATCGGCGACGTGCGGGACCCGTGCTGCGTACACTTTCAGCCATGAGCTTCAACGAAGGCGCATCGCTGGACACGAGCCAGGTCACCGGAGGCGGCGGCCGTCGCGGAGCGGCGATCGGTGGTGGCGCCGGAGGCATCATCCTGCTGATCCTGGGCCTCATCTTCGGCCAGAACCTCACCGGGGGCAGCACCAACCCGTTCGACACCAGCCAGATCCAGGGCGGTGGCGAAGAACAGACGGCAACCTTCGACCAGTGCAAGACCGGATCCGATGCCAACCGGGACGACGTCTGCCGCATCATCGGCACCGTCAACAGCGTCCAGGACTACTGGACTGACGCCCTCCCGGCTGACGTCAAGCGTCAGTACCAGGAAGCCAAGACCGTGATCTTCTCCGGCTCGACCCAGTCCGCCTGCGGCACGGCGTCTGGTGCGACCGGCCCGTTCTACTGCCCGTCGGACCAGCGCGTCTACATCGATGCCGGCTTCTTCGACGAGCTCACGTCCAAGTTCGGTGCCGATGACGGTGCGCTTGCGCAGGAGTACGTCGTGGCCCACGAGTACGGCCACCACGTCGAGAACATCCTCGGCTTCCTCGCCAAGGGCCAGGATGGCCAGACGGGCCCACAGAGCGGCGGCGTGCGCATCGAGCTGATGGCCGACTGCATGGCTGGTGTGTGGGCCAAGCACGCGTCCACGACCGAGGACAAGAACGGCGTGACGCTGCTCAAGCCGCTCACCGACGACGACATCAAGTCGGCGCTCTCGGCCGCAGCCGCGGTCGGCGACGACCACATCCAGAGCACGTTGGGCGGCGGCAACGTCAACCAGGAAACCTGGACCCACGGCTCGAGCGAGTCACGGCAGAAATGGTTCCTCGCAGGCTACGAGAGTGGCAACGTCAACTCGTGCGACACGTTCAGCACGAACGATCTCTGATCGGTGGCTGCGACCCGGCCCGCCTCTTCACGGTTCCGCACTGAAGTCTGGATCGTTCTCGGCCTCTCACTTGGCCAGTCGGGTGTCTACGCGCTCCTGAGCCTGATCGTGAAGCTCACGGACCAGGGCATACGCAACTCGACCGCGACACTCAACGGCAGCCAGAGCGACCGTGAGTGGCTGGACTTCACGCTCCAGGTTCTCGGCATCGGCTTCGCGCTGGTGCCGGTCGCCCTTGCGCTCTACCTGCTCAGTCTCGACCCGGACCAGGCCTCGCCTCTTCGGCGCCTCGGCATCACCGGCGACCACCGCGGACGTGACGTGCTGTGGGGTGCCGGACTCGCGGCAGCGATCGGCCTGCCCGGTCTCGGCCTGTATGCCGCCGGTCGCGCACTGGGCATCACCGCCGAGGTCATCCCGTCGCCCGTCGACCAGTACTGGTGGACCGTGCCGGTGCTGATCCTGTCGGCGTTGCAGAACGCGATCCTGGAGGAGGTCGTGGTCGTCGGCTTCGTCATGACCCGCCTGCGGCAGATGAGATGGAACGTCTGGTCGACGATCGTCACAAGCGCACTGATCCGTGGCAGCTATCACCTCTACCAAGGATTCGGCCAGGCGTTCGGGAACGTCGTGATGGGACTGGTGTTCGGCTACTTCTACACCCGCACCAAGCGCGTCCTGCCGCTGATCGTGGCGCACACGATCATGGACGTCGTGGTGTTCGTCGGCTATCCGCTCCTCAAGGACCACGTGGACTGGTGGTGAGTCACCGATGAAGACCACGTACGACCCGGCGCTGCCGATCACGGCCCGCCACGACGACATCGCCGATGCGATTCGCAACCACCAGGTCGTGGTCGTCGCCGGCGAGACCGGTTCGGGCAAGACCACCCAGCTGCCCAAGATCGCGTACGAGCTGGGTCAGCGCAGCATCGCGCACACCCAGCCGCGACGTATTGCCGCGCGCTCGGTGGCCAGGCGCATCGCCGACGAGTGCGAGGTCGAGCTCGGCGCGGAGGTCGGCTACGCCGTACGGTTCGACGACAAGACGTCCAGGGACACCGCGATCAGGCTGGTCACCGACGGACTGCTGCTTGCCGAGATCCATTCGGACCGGTCGCTCAAGCGCTACGACACGATCATCATCGACGAGGCGCACGAACGGTCGTTGTCGATCGACTTCCTGCTGGGCTACCTCAAGCAGCTGCTCCCCCGCCGACCCGACCTCAAGATCGTCATCACCTCGGCAACGATCGACGTGGACCGCTTCGCGGAGATGTTCGACGCGCCGGTCATCGAGGTCAGCGGGCGTACGTATCCCGTCGAGGTCCGTTACCGTCCGCTCGACGAGTCGGGCGCCGATGACCAGCTCGACGCGATCGCCGCGGCGATCGCGGAGCTGCCCAGTGACGGCGACATCCTCGTCTTCATGTCGGGCGAGCGGGAGATCCGCGACGCCACGGACTACCTGCTCGCCAAGAGATATCCCCGCACGGAGATCCTCCCGCTGTACGGCCGACTGGCTGCAGCCGATCAGCAGAAGATCTTCAGCTCGCACCCCGGCCGACGCATCGTGCTGGCCACCAACGTTGCCGAGACGTCGCTGACCGTGCCTGGCATCCGCCACGTCATCGACCCGGGATTTGCCCGCATCTCCCGGTTCAGCCAACGGCTCAAGGTGCAACGACTGCCGATCGAGCCGATCTCCCAGGCCAGTGCTTCCCAGCGTGCCGGACGTTGCGGTCGCGTCGCAGACGGCATCTGCATCCGGCTCTACTCCGAGGAGGACTTCGACGGACGCCCCGAGTTCACCGACCCCGAGATCCAACGCACCAACCTCGCATCCGTGCTGCTGCAGATGGCATCCCTCGACCTCGGTGCGATCAAGGAGTTCCCGTTCCTCGACCCGCCGGACTCTCGATCGGTCACCGACGGCCTCAACCTCCTGTACGAGCTCGGCGCGATGCAGGCGGAGAGGCTGACGAAGGTCGGCCGCCAGATGTCGACGCTGCCGACCGACCCACGCCTCGGCCGGATGCTGCTGGCCGCCGACAAGCTCGGTTGCCTCGCCGACGTGCTCGTGATCGTGTCGGCGATGTCGATCCAGGACCCCCGCGAGCGGCCGTTGGAGCACCAGCAGGCGGCGGACGAGAAGCACCGTCGCTTCTTCGAGCCCGACTCGGACTTCCTGTCCTGGCTGACGCTGTGGAAGTACATCCGCGAGCAGCGCGACAACCTCTCGAGCTCGGCGTTCCGGCGGATGTGCCGCGACGAGTACCTCCATTACCTGCGCATCCGCGAATGGCAGGACGTGCACTCCCAGCTGCGCCGCACCGCGAAGGAGATGGGCATGAAGCCGGGACGGCTCGGGGCCGATCCAGACCTCGTGCACCAGGCCCTGCTGACAGGGTTGCTCTCCCACGTCGGGCTGCGGGAGCCCGACGGCCGTGAGTACCTCGGCGCACGCCAGGCGAAGTTCATGATCTTCCCCGGCTCCGGGCTCGCCCGGAAGCCGCCGCGCATGACGATGGTCGGCGAGCTCGTCGAGACCAGCCGGTTGTGGGGTCGTACGGCGGCCAAGATCCAGCCGGAGTGGGTCGAGGAGGCCGGCGAGCACCTGGTCAACCGGTCCTACAGCGAACCGCACTGGTCGACGCGGCGTGGATCGGTGATGGCTCGCGAACGGGTGCTGCTCTACGGCATCCCGATCATCGTCGACCGTCTGGTCCAGTACGGGCGCGTCGATCCCGTCGTCTCCCGCGACCTGTTCATCCGTCACGCGCTCGTGCAGGGCGAGTGGCGTACGCACCACCGCTTCTGGGCCAAGAACCAGCAGATGCTGGGCCAGGTCGAAGAGCTCGAGGAGCGGCTCCGGCGCCGCGACCTGCGGATCGACGACGACACCTTGTACGCGTTCTACGACGAGCGGGTGCCACCCCACGTGGTGTCGACCCGGCACTTCGACACCTGGTGGAAGAAGACCCGCGTCGACCAGCCCGACCTGCTGACGTTCGATCCGGCGATGCTCAGTCACGGTGCCGGCGTCGCGGACGATGAGTTCCCCCGCGAGTGGCACTCCGATGGCGTGTCCTACCCGCTGACGTACGCCTTCGAGCCGGGCCTCGAGGACGACGGAGTGACGGTCGACCTCCCGGTCGAACGGCTCATGACGGTCGACGACCGTGCGTTCGACTGGCACGTTCCCGGTCACCGGCTCGAGCTGGTCACGGAGCTGATCCGATCGCTGCCGAAGCGACTGCGTCGAGAGTTCGTCCCCGCAGGCCAGTTCGCACCCCGGCTGCTCGATGCCATGGATCCTGGGGCCAGCGACCTCAGCGCCGAGCTCGCACGCCAGATGCGCCTGCTCAACGGCTCCATGGTCCAGCCCGAGGACTTCGACTTCGCGAGCCTCCCGGGTCACCTGCGCGTCACGTTCCGGGTGATGGACGGCACGGACGAGCTGGGGCGTGGCAAGGACCTCAGGACGCTTCGCACGGATCTCTCGTCGTACGTCCGCGCCGACCTCACCAAGGCGGCACGCGAGGAGGAGCGGTCCGGGCTGCTGGCATGGACCGTGCACGAGATCGACCGGACGATCACCGCCGGCCAGGTCACCGGCTATCCCGCGATCGTCGACGAGGGCACCTCGGTCGCCCTGCGCGTGCTGGACACCGAGGCCGAGCAGACCGCGGCGATGCTGCGCGGTCAGGCCAAGCTGATCTCGTTCGGTCTCGCAGCGCCGGTTCCCCAGATCGGCCGCTCCCTCGACCTGCACTCCAAGCTGCTGCTGTCGACCGGGCCCTACGCTGACGCGGCAGCCGTCATCGAGGAGTGCTGGCTGGCTGCGATCGAGGCGCTCATCCCGTCGCACGGCGGTCCGGCGTGGGACGAAGCGGCGTTCGACGCCCTCCAGGAGGCCATACGCGCGGACGTGTACGACGAGACCGAGCGCGCCGTGCACAGCGTGATCGCCGTGCTCAGGGCGCTGGGTGACGTGACGCCGGACCAGTCCGAGGCCGGGGAGGACGTACGCGTGCAGCTCTCATGGCTGATCTATCCCGGCTTCATCCGCGACACCGGTGTGGCCCAGTTGAGGCGGCTGCCGCTCTACCTCGAGGCAGCCAAGCGCCGACTGGCCGGCAAGACGCCCGCAGACCTCGCGGCGACACAGGAGCTCGAGGCGGAGTTCCACGAACGTACGGACGGGCTGAGCGTATGGGCGCGTCTGGCTCCTGATGTCCAGCACGTCCGATGGGCGCTCGAGGAGCTGCGGCTCAGCCTGCTCGCCCAGGACCTGCGGACGGCATTTCCGGTGTCGGTCAAGCGGGTGTCGGCGCTGGTCGACGCCCTTTGACCTCCCTGCGTCAGCCCTTCGACCACGAATCGATCTGGTCCAGGACACCGAGACCATTCAGAGCGGTCGCAGCGACGTAGAACCCGACGAGTCCGACGATCCATGCGGTGTTCTCCGGTCCGTTGCGGACCATCCAGCCGTTGATGCGCTGCAGCACGGGCTCGACTCGCGTCGCAGCCCTGATCCGTACGGCAAGGAGCACCAGAGCCGGCAGGATCATCACGAGGCAGTAGCCCGCGAGCACCAGCACGGTCGAGGGCCAGGACAGGTCCGCGGCCCCGATGAGCCCGATCGCCACCAGGTAGGGCAGCATCGACGCGGCCTCGATGACGGCCGCGGTGACCGCGAGCGCCATCAGGCCACCCGTCGATCCGTCCTCACCGACGGCCCGCTCGCGCCACACCGTGAACCGGCCAGACTCCCCCGCGGACGTACCGCCGGGCAGCCTGAACGCTGCGACGAGCAGGCCCACACCGACGAGCAGCTGGACCACCTGCGCCGGCTTGGTGTCGAACGCGTCGGACAGCTGCTCGGAGAACGCATCGAGGCCGGCGACGAGCGCCAGGCCCAGGACGAGGTAGAACGCCGCAACAGTTGCCAGGAACACGATGATCCGCCCCGGCCGAAGCCGGCCGGGGGCCAGCATCAACCAGATCGGGATCAGCAGAGTGCCAAAGCTGGTGCTGTCGACCAACGCCAACAGCACCAGCGGAGCAAGCGCGGCGAGGTCCATCCCGGTGGGTCAGACCCCCAGGAGGTCGATCACGAAGACGAGTGTCTTGCCCGAGAGGCGGTGGCCGCCACCGGCCGGGCCGTACGCGAGCTCCGGCGGGCAGACGAGCTGGCGTCGGCCGCCGACCTTCATGCCCGGGATGCCCTGCTGCCATGCCGGGATCAGCTGCGGCAGCGGGAAGTTGGCGGACTGGCCGCGGTCCCACGAGGCGTCGAACTGCTCGCCCGTGTCGAACTCGACGCCGACGTAGTGCACGTCGACGTTGCCGCCGGGAACTGCCTCGGGGCCATCGCCCACGATGAGATCGGTGATCTGCAGCTCAGTGGGCGCAGGCCCTTCGATGAAGTCAATTTCAGGCTTGTCAGTCATGCGTCGACCCTCTCACACGGCCTCGCTGCCACAATGACCACATGCGCGCCACGAACCTCCATGCACCCCGTGACATCCGCCTCGACGACGTGGCCGAACCGCAGCTGCACCAAGACGGTGACGCGATCGTGCGCGTCGTCGCATCCTGCGTCTGCGGGTCGGACCTGTGGCCCTATCGCGGTGTCAACGAGGTCCACGGGCCCCAGCGGATCGGTCACGAGTTCGTCGGCATCGTCGAGCAGGTCGGCGCGAGTGTCTCCACCGTCACGATCGGTGACTTCGTGATCGCGCCGTTCATGTATTCCGACAACACGTGCAAGCTCTGCCAGCGCGGCGTGCACACCTCGTGCTTCAACGGCGGGTTCTGGGGCAGCATCGACCAGGACGGCCACATGGTCGACGGGGGTCAGGGCGAGGTCGTACGCGTACCCGTCGCCGACGGCACCCTCGTCGCGACTCCGTCACAACCGAGCCAGGAGCTCGTCCCCCACCTCCTGACCCTGTCGGACGTCTTCCCGACCGGGCACCACGCCGCCGTCGCGGCGGGCGTGACCACGGGCAGCACGGTGGCGGTCGTCGGTGACGGCGCCGTCGGGCTGTGCGCGATCCTCGCCGCCAAGCGCCTCGGCGCCGGCAGGATCGTCGCGATGTCGCGGCACGCCGACCGGCAGCGGCTGGCCCGCGAGTTCGGCGCGGACGAAGTCGTCGCGGAGCGCGGCAAGGAGGGGTCCGGCGCCGTACGCGAGCTGCTCGACGGCATCGGCGCCGATCAGGTGCTCGAGTGCGTCGGCACCTCGGAGAGCATGAAGCAGGCCATCCAGTCGGCGCGTCCCGGCGGCCGTATCGGCTACGTCGGCGTGCCGCACGACGTCGAGCTCAACGTGCCGGCGATGTTCAGTCGCAACATCGGCATCGCGGGCGGCGTCGCACCCGTACGCGCCTACATCGACGACATCCTCCCGGACGTGCTCGACGGCTCGCTGCTGCCCGGCAAGGTGTTCGACCTGACCGTCCCGCTCGACCAGGTGGCGCAGGCCTACCAGGCGATGGACGAGCGTACGGCGATCAAGTCGATGCTGACGGTCTGAAGGGCTCAACCTTCACGACCGCATCGATGTTCAGTGGCCCGTAGATGTGCGGGAAGCTCAACGCCTGACCCGGTACGTCGTCGTACTGCCACGGCGACGCCAGCAGGTCGGTGTCGATCGTCAACAGCAGTACGGGTTCGGTGACGTCGCCGTAGTAGCGGCCAAACACGCCATCGACCTGCTCCGGACGTGAGCAGTGGATGAACCCGACATCAGAAACGTCGAGGCCCAACGTCGACACCGTGTAGGTGCCGGAACGTCGGGCCTCAGACCACGCGTTTTCGAGCGCGAGGTGATGAATCAGCGGCACTAGCGCAGCTCAGACGAGCTCAAGCCGAGCAGACGGCGGGCGATGATGAGCTGCTGGATCTGCTGCGTCCCCTCGAAGATGTCGAGGATCTTGGAGTCGCGCGCCCACTTCTCGATCAGCTCGGTCTCGCTGTAGCCGAGAGTTCCGGCGAGCTCGACGCAGCGGAGCGTGATGCTGTTGCCGACGCGTCCCGCCTTGGCCTTGGCCATCGATGCCTCCATCGAGTTGGGCTTGCGGTTGTCGGCGAGCCACGCGGCCTCGAGGGTGAGCAGCAGCGCAGCCTCCCAGTCGGCCTCCATCGAGATGAACGTTGCGGCAGCGTACGACTGCGACTGCACTGGCACGTCGTAGTCGATGACGACGCCGGCGTCCTCCAGGAGCCTGCGAGTGTCCTCGAGCGCGGCGCGGGCGCAGCCGACCGCCATGCCGGCCACCAGGGGACGCGTGTTGTCGAACGTCGCCATCGCGCCGGCGAAGCCCTTCTTGACGTCGACCTCAGGGTTGCCGAGGAGGTTCTCGGCCGGGACCCGGCAGTTCTCGAGCACGATCACGGCGGTGTCGGAGGACCGGATGCCGAGCTTGTGCTCAAGCCGCTCGACCCGGATACCGGGCAGGCTCTTGGGCACCAGGAACGACTTGATCGCGGCGCGGCCCAGACTCTTGTCGAGCGTCGCCCAGACGACCACGGAGTCGGCGCGTTCACCTGAGGTGACGAAGATCTTCTCGCCGTTCAGGACGTATGCGTCACCGTCCTTGACCGCAGTCGTGGTGATCGCGGCCGAGTCGGAGCCGAAGCTCGGCTCGGTGATGGCCATGGCGGCCCAGGTACCCTTGAACCGTTCGAGCTGCTCGTCGTCGGCCACCGAGGCGATCGCGGAGTTGCCGAGGCCCTGGCGCGGCATCGACAGCAGCAGGCCGACGTCGCCCCAGCACATCTCGATGACGGACAGCACCGACGACAGGTTGGTGCCGTTCTTGACCTTGCCCTTGTCGTCGTCGGAGTCGTCACGGCGTACGCCGGCAGCGCCGGCGCCCTGCCCCTGACCGGAGTCACCCATGCCGTCGATCAGCGAGGCCAGGAGGTCGAGCTCCTTGGGGTAGGCGTGCTCCGCAAGGTCGTACTTGCGGGAGTTGGAGCGCAGGAAGTTGTCGGCGACCTGGTTGGCCTGCTGGACGAATCCGCGGAACTTTCGGGGAGTCTCAAGATTGATCATGTCGGTCACGTCCTCAGACGAGGACGGCTCCTTCCATCAGGCCGATGGCGCGCAGATCGCGATACCAGCGTTCGACTGGGTGCTCCTTGACGAAGCCGTGACCGCCGAGCAGCTGTACGCCGTCGGTGCCGATCTTCATGCCGTACTCCGCCGTCAGCCGGCGAGCCAGTGCCACCTCGCGGGCGAAGTCCATGCCCTGCTCGGCGCGCGATGCGGCCTTGAGGGTCGTGAGGCGCATGCCCTCCAGCTCGATCGCGATGTCGGCGACCATGAACGCCACCGCCTGGCGGTGCGAGATGGGCTCGCCGAATGCCTCGCGGGTGTTGACGTACTCGGTGACGTAGTCGAGCACGGCGCGCGCCGTACCGAGGGCAAGCGCCGCCCAGGCAAGCCTGGAGAGCCTGATGCACTCGCGGTAGTCGTCGACCGAGCCCTCGCCGAGCACGGCGCCGGCTTCGACGTCGACGTCGTCGAGGACCAGCTTGCTGAGTCCTGCGGCGCGAAGACCCATGCTCGGATCACTCTCGATCGTCACGCCCTTGGTGCTCGACTCGAGGAGGACCAGCGTCGGTGTGCCGTCGAGATCGACCGCGACCACGAACAGCTCGGCCTCCGCACCGCGTACGACGCCGGACTTCACGCCGTTGATGCGCAGGCCGGACGCCGTGCGTACGGCCTTGGTGTCCAGCGAGAACGGGTCGAACAGTGCCCGGGGTTCGGCGACAGCGAGCGCGGCGCTCGGGATGTCATCGCCGGCGAACGCCGGAAGGTAGGTCTGCTGCTGCTCGTCTGAACCCCACAGCGAGATCGCGGTGGCGACGGCGGCGGGCGCGAGGCAGGCCACTGCCTGTCCCATGTCGCCCTCGGCGAGCGCCTCGGCAACGAGGACACCAGTCACGGCGGAACGGTCCTCCGACAGGCCTCCAAGCGCCTCGGGGATGTTGAGCAGGGTCAGGCCGAACTCGCTGGTCTGCGCCAGGATTTCCTTGGGGGTGTCGTTGGCCGTCTCGGCGACGAGTGCGCCGGGGCGGAGCACCTCGGCGGCGAACTCCTTGATGACACCGACGATCATCTGCTGGTCCTCGGTGGGGGTCAGGTCGAAGACGCCACTGTCGCCCGTGCGGGCGAGCCGTGTGGGCTTGCCGGAACCCTTGACGCGCCTGAAGGTGCGCGACGCGGCACCGGCGGCCCGGAAGCCGGTCTTGGCGCCTTGGTAGACGGCCTTCTCGGTCGAGTTGCGAAGCTTCAGCTTGTCGACCAGCGGCGAGCTGGCGATCCGGTTGAGCACGGCGAGGCCGATGCCCATGGGATCTATGCGATTGGCCACGGATTTCTCCTTGGAGCGATGTTGGTTGGACGAGTTGCCCACCTCAGGAAGAACTGTAACTGGGAGTTACACCTGCGCATACCCATGGTATCCGAACTCACATCGCCGGACCAGCGACGCGTGGCGACGCGCACTCGATAACCTTGTCGGCATGTCGCAGTCCAGACCGCTGCCCGAGGGCGGCAGCGTACGTCCCATCACCCGATGGGGCACACCCGTCATGCACCGAGAGCTCGCGGAGGTCACCTCGTTCGGCGACGATCTCGCCGAGCTTGTACGCGACATGGTCGCGACGATGCGAGCTGCTCGGGGCGTGGGTCTGGCCGCAAACCAGGTTGGGGTCGACCTCAAGGTGTTCGTGTTCGAGTGCCCCGACGCCGACAACACGCAGGTCACAGGTGTGGTGTGCAACCCGGTCCTGCTGCTCCCCGAGGGCAAGGACCGCCAGCTCGAGGACGAGGACGAGGGCTGCCTGTCGCTGCCTGGCGCGTTCACCTCGTGTGCGCGCCCCGACCAGGCCCGTGTGACGGGCGTGGACGAGCACGGCGAGCCGGTCGAGTTCTACGGGACGGGCCTCCTTGCGCGCTGCCTCCAGCACGAGACTGACCACCTGTTCGGCACCGTGTTCGGCGATCGTCTGCCCGAGCGCGCGCGCAAGAAGCTCTACAAGCAGCACCACGAGCTCTCCGACAACTATCCCGACGACTGGCCCGTCACGGTCCTCGTCGACGACCCCGTCATCGAGCGCTGAGACCGAGGCCGCCTGCGGCCGAGCGTCGAAGCGCGCCAGCGCAGCGTGAGCGTCCCGCGGCGAAGCCGCCAGTCAGCGAGGCGTGGTGAGATGTGCAGTCGACGCTAGCGGGCTCGGAGCTCCCAGCAGGCGACGGCGACCGACGACGCGACGTTGAGGGAGTCGATGTCGGCTGACATCGGGATCGTGACGCGGTGATCGGCTGACTGCTCCCAGCGGGCGCTCAGACCGTGTCCTTCGGAGCCGACGATCAACGCGAGACGTTCGACGTCGTGGGGCACTTCGTCGAGCGCCACGGAGTCGTCGGCGAGCGTCATGGCGTACGTCGTGAAGCCCGCCTCGCGGAGCAGGTCAGGCGCGGCGTACCAGTCGTCGACGCGGGCGTACGGCAACCAGAACACCGATCCCATCGACACCTTGATCGCGCGGCGATAGAGCGGATCGGCGCACCGCGGCGACAACAACACGGCATCGAAGCCGAGCGCGGCGACGCTGCGGAAGATCGCCCCGACATTGGTGTGGTCGGCGAGGTCCTCGACCACCACGACGCGACGAGCCTTCGCCAGCACCTCGGCGGGCGACGGCAGTGCGGGCCGCTGCAAGGCCGCGAGCGCTCCCCGGTGCACGTGGAAGCCCGTGAGTCGCTCGATCGCCTGGTCGTCGAGCACGAAGCACGGCGCATCGGTACGGTCCAGCACGTCGGCCAGCGCATCGAGCCACTTCGGTGACATCAGGAACGAGCGTGGCTCGTGGCCCGACTCCACCGCCCGGCGGACGACCTTCTCCCCCTCGGCGAGGAACAGGCCGCGCTCGTCCTCGAGCCGAAGACGGAGCTGGACGTCACGCAGGTCGACGTAGTCACGCAGACGCGGATCATCGAGATCGTCCAGTCGTACGATCCGTGCCACCGGGCTAGCCTAGCGATCATGAGCCTTGATCGACCCATCACACCCGATCCCTACCCACTCCTTCCCGCAGTCGCGTCGTTCACCGTGACCAGCTCCGACGTGACGGACGGTCAGCCGTTGAAGGACGACCAGGTCTACGCGCACGGCGACACCTCGCCCCAGCTCTCCTGGAGCGGCGCACCCGAGGGCACCAAGTCGTACGTCGTGACCTGCTTCGACCCGGATGCCCCGATCGTGTCGGGCTTCTGGCACTGGGTCGCCGTGGACATCCCGGCTGACGTGACCGAGCTCGCCGCGGGAGCGGGCGCGTCAGACGACGCACTGCCCGGCGCAGCGTTCCACGTCCGCAACGACGGCGGTGCCAAGAGCTTCATGGGCGCCGCTCCCCCGGAGGGCGACCAGGTCCACCGCTACTACTTCGTGGTGCACGCGGTCGGGGAGGAGACCCTTGGCGTCGACGGTGACGTCTCCCCCGCCGTCGTGGGGTTCAACCTCGCGTTCAAGACGCTGGGGCGCGCCATCGTCCACGGCACCTACCAGCACTGACCGCTACGTGGTGGGCGCCTCCGGCGGCGTCTCAGGGGCTTCTGCAGGCGCTGCGGCAGCCCCGGTGCTCTCGGCCGCCTTGGCGGCGTCCAGCGCCTGCTGGACGGCCTCGGCGGTCGCACCCTCCTCCGGGGCATCGTCGACGATCGGTGCATCGAAGTCGACGCGCGTCTTGCTGCCTCCGCCGTCGACGGGGATCTTGCCGACCGTGCCGCCCAGTGTGCCGAGTGCCTTGGTGAGCTCCGCCGGGATGATCCACGTCGTCGCGTTGTCGCCCTCGGCGATCTTGGGCAGCATCTGGAGGTACTGGTAGGACAGCAGCTTCTGGTCGGGGTTGCCGTCGTGGATCGCCTGGAACACGGTCTGGATGGCCTGCGCCTCGCCCTGGGCACGCAGGATCTGCGCCTGACGGTCGGCCTGGGCCGTGAGGATCGCGGCTTGCCGGTTGCCCTCCGCGGTGAGGATCGCCGACTGCTTCTGGCCCTCCGCGGTGAGGATCGCGGACTGACGATCACCCTCGGCCGTGAGGATCATGGCGCGCTTGTCGCGCTCGGCGCGCATCTGCTTCTCCATCGCGTCGATGATCGTGGGCGGCGGGTCGATGCCCTTGAGCTCGACCCGGTTGACGCGGATGCCCCACTTGCCGGTGGCGCTGTCGAGCTCGCCGCGCAGTCCGGCGTTGATCTGGTCGCGGCTGGTCAGCGCGTGCTCGAGCGTCATGCCACCCGTGATGTTGCGGAGCGTCGTCATGGTGAGCTGTTCGATGGCCTGGATGTAGTTGGCGATCTCGTACGTCGCCGCCACCGGGTCGGTGACCTGGAAGTAGATGACCGTGTCGATCGAGACCACGAGGTTGTCCTCGGTGATGACGGGCTGCGGCGGGAACGACACGACCTGTTCGCGTAGGTCGATCATGTAGCGCACCTTGTCGACGAACGGCATGACGACGTTGAGTCCTGCGGGCAGCGTCGTGCGGTACTTGCCGAATCGCTCGACGATGCCCGCGCGTGCCTGGGGCACGATCTTGACCGTCATCGACACGACCACGATCGCCAGGACGGCGAGCGCGACGAGCACTCCAAGTGCTGTGGACATCAGGACTCCTTGGTTGTCACGACGGCAGTGGCGCCGTCGATGCGGGTCACACGTACTTCGGTGCCGGTCTCGAACGACTCATCGTCGGACTCGGCGCGGGCTGACCACACCTCACCCGACAGCTTGACGCGTCCACCGTGCTTGTCGACCGGCTCGGACACGACGGCAGACCTGCCGACGAGTGCCTCGTGGCCGGTGGCGAGGGTCGGCCCGGCGTGGAGCTTGGCGACCATCGGCGGTCGTACGAAGAACAACAGGCCGAGCGCGACGCCGGCGAACACGACGATCGCGACCCACACGGGTGCGCCGAGGCCGGCGGTCACGGCGGCGGCAAGGGCGCCCAGTGCGAACATCAACAGCACGAGGTCGAGGCTCATCATCTCGACGATGGCGAGGATGACCGCCACACCGATCCACGCTGCGGCAGCGTGGTCCCTGATCCAGTCGATCATGATGCTTCTCCTCTGCGGTCCGCCCGATGTCCGTATGCTGCCCGACGTGCACTGAAGCGTCCACCGTCGTTCTGGAGCTCCAGTCGTAGTCCGAACGTAGTGCCTAGAGCGTCAGCCGTCAGCGTCGTGTCGATCGGACCCTGTGCCACGACCCTGCCGTCACGGAGCATCAGGACGTGGGTGAAGCCCACGGGGATCTCCTCGACGTGGTGCGACACCATCACCAGCACGGGCGAGTCATCGGCAGCCGAGAGGATCTCGAGGCTGGAGATCAGGTCTTCGCGAGCGCCGAGGTCGAGCCCGGCTGCTGGCTCGTCGAGCAGCAGCAGCTCGGGATCGGTCATGAGCGCGCGGGCAATGAGCACCCGCTTGCGCTCGCCCTCCGACAAGGTGCCGAACGTGCGCGTGCCGAGCGCGGAGATGCCGAGCTCTCCCATGATCTGGATCGCGCGGCGGATGTCCTCCTCGTCGTACTTCTCGTTCCAGCGTCCCGTCACGGCATAGGCCGCCGAGAGGACGGTGTTGCGTACGGACTCGGTCGGCGGGATCTGGTCAGCGACGGTCGTGCTGGTGTGACCGATGCGCGTACGCAGCTCGAACACGTCGACGCGGCCGAGCTTCTGGCCGAGCACGCGGACCTTGCCGGAGGTCGGGTGCAGCGTCGTGCCGACCACCGCCATGAGCGTCGTCTTGCCCGCACCGTTGGGTCCGAGGACGACCCACCTCTCCCCCTCGTCGACGGTCCAGCTGACCTTGTCGAGAAGTGTCTTGCCGGGGCGCGTCACAGTCACCTTCGACAGCTCGAACGCAGCCGGCATGCACACTCCTGGTCGCCATGGATCGCCGTGCAGTCAACCTATCGCGAGCAACACACGCGCGAGCGATAGCCTCGGTCACGATGACCGAGCACGTGCCCGCGCTGCACCTGACAGATCCGACCGTCCTGGTCACCCTCACCGGTACCGACCAGAGCGGTGTGACGACGCGCCTGTTCGACGACCTTGCGGCGTTCGCCGTCGAGGTCATCGACATCGAGCAGCTCGTCGTACGAGGCCGGCTGATCCTCAGTGCGCTCCTCACGATCCCCGATGATCGCGACGGACTTGAGCGTACGGTCCGTGCCGTCGGCGACACGTTCGGGCTCGACGTCAACGTGGAGTACGGCACGGGTGACAACCGGCCGCGCCGGGTCGGTCGCACGCAGGTCGTCATCCTCGGTGCGCCGCTCAAGCCCAGCGCGATGGCTGCGCTCGCAGCGCAGATCAAGGACGACGGCGGCAACATCGACCGCATCGTCCGCATGGCGCGCTACCCCGTGACGGCGATCCGCATGGAGGTCTCGGGGGCCGATCCCGATGAGCTGCAGGCCCACCTGGCCGCGGTGGCGTTCGAGCAGGGCGTCGACATCGCGGTGCAGGAGAACGGCATCCAGCGGCACGCCCAGCGTCTCGTGGTGATGGACGTCGACTCGACGCTGATCCAGGGCGAGGTCATCGAGATGATTGCCGCCCACGCCGGCTTCGAGGCCGAGGTGGCGGCGATCACCGAGTCGGCCATGAACGGCGAGATCGACTTCCGCGAATCGCTCACGGCGCGGGTGAAGCTGCTCGAGGGAGTCGACGAGGCGGCGCTCGCCGCGGTCTACGACGCACTCGTCTATGCTCCGGGCGCCCGCACCATGATCCGCACGCTCAAGCGGCTGGGCTACCGGTTCGCGCTGGTCAGCGGCGGTTTCACCCAGATCATCGAACGAATCGCCGCCGAGCTGGGCGTCGACTACTTCGCCGCCAACGAGCTCGAGGTCGTCGACGGCACGCTGACGGGGCGGATCATCGGCGACGTCGTCGACCGTGCCGGCAAGGCCGAGGCACTGCGACGTTTCGCCGACGAGGCGCGGATACCCGTACGCAACACCGTCGCGATCGGTGATGGCGCCAACGACCTCGACATGCTGGCGGCGTCGGGTCTCGGCATCGCGTTCAACGCCAAGCAGGTCGTACGCGACCAGGCCCGCACGTCGGTCAACGTGCCCTACCTCGACGCGATCATCTACCTCCTCGGCATCACCCGCGAAGAGGTCGAAGCCGCCGACGCTGCGGACACCCCCTAGCGCAGAATTGAGTCGAGCAGGCCCGGGAACCGCTCGTCGAGCTCCTCGCGACGCAGGGTGAGCCTGCGGCCTCGGCCATCCGGCTCGTTGCGGACGACGCCCGCTTCGCGCAGCACCTTCATCAGGTGGGACTTGGTGGATTTCGGCAGTGCCGGGTTGGTCGCCCCGCACTCCGCCATGCTCAGCGGACCCGCCGAGACCTCGCGCACGATCTCGAGGCGCGCGGGATCGCTCAGCGCGAACAGCACGTCCGTCAGCTCGATCTCGTCGATCGCAGGGTGTTCGAGGTCATACGAAGCCATGGTTCGATAATACTTGAACTGTGGTGGACCCCGACGTACCTTGGCATGGTTCCAACTTTTTGGAACCAAATCCGTCCCGAGGAATCCCATGACCATCACGCTCGACTCCCCTGCGATCACTCGCCGGACCGCAGGTCCGTTCACCGTCGGACTCGTGGCCCTGGTCGCGATGATGACCGGCGCGAGTGCGCCGTCGCCGTTCTATCCCGTGCTGCAACAGGAGCTCGGCTTCTCCTCCGCGACGCTCACGGGCATCTTCGCGGTGTACGCCCTCGCACTCCTCGCGACGCTCCTGGTGGCAGGATCACTGTCGGACCACGCGGGACGACGTCCGGTCGTCTCGTCCGGCTTCGTGATGCTGGCGCTGAGCATGGTCGTGTTCTGGCACGCAGACTCGGTGTCGATGCTGTTCACGGCCCGCATCGCCCAGGGCATCGCCTCGGGTCTCCTGATGTCCGCACTGTCGGCGTTCGTCGTGGATCTGGAGCCGAGCGAGAAGCCCGGTGCAGCGGCGACGTTCAACAGCGTCAGCCCGATGGCTGGACTGGCCCTCGGCGCCCTGTTCGGCGGGATCGTGCTCGATCATGCCGGCGCACCACTGGTCGTCGTGTTCGGCGCGCTGACCGCCGTGTACGTCCTGCTCGCCGTTGCCGTGTGGCTGCTGCCTGAGACGTCGCCACGGCGTGAAGGGTTGGCGCAGTCGTTCAAGCCCCGTGCAGGAGTCCCGGTGCCGGCTCGTGCGGCGTTCCTGCGCAGCACACCGGCCCTGATCGCGGGCTGGGCGACCGGTGGCCTCTACCTGTCGCTCGGCGCACCGATCGTCGCGCAGGAGCTCGGTGGCACCAACCACCTCGAGCAGGGGCTCGTCGTGACGATGCTGACCGGATTCGGCGGGGTCGCGTGCTTCCTCGCACGCGCGGCTTCGCCGCGCCGGATCACGATCTACGGCACCACCGCCCTGACGCTCGGCACGGCCCTGACTCTCGCCGCCCTCGACGCCGGATCGCTGTGGGCGTTCCTCGTGGCTGCTGCGTTTGCCGGGACGGGCTTCGGCACCGGATTCCTGGGCATCATGCGCTCGATCACGCCGCTCGTCGGTGCACACGAGCGCGGCGAGCTGTTCGCCTCGGTGTTCGTGGTCAGCTACATCGCCTTCGCGATCCCCGCCGTGATCGCGGGAATCGCCGCCCCGCACATCGGGCTGGCGACGACGACGTACCTGTACGGCGGCGCAGTTGTCGTGCTGTCAGGCGCGGCGGCCCTGCTCAGGACGTTCGCCTCACCGGACTGAGTGCTATTCGTCGTCTTCGAGGCGGAAGCCGATCTTCATCGTCACCTGGTAGTGCGAGACCTCGGTGTCGGTGATCTGCCCACGGATGTTGGTGACCTCGAACCAGTCGAGATGACGCAGGGTCTGGCCGGCGCGCTCGATCCCGTTGTCGACGGCCTCGCTGACTCCTTCGGTGGAAGTGCCGACGATTTCACTGATGCGATAGGTGCGGTTGCTCATGCTCACATCATGCACGGTGGCGCAGCGACGTACTCTGGAGGTGTGACACGCGAACCGTTGGAGCCCCGCAAGCAGCAGGTCTACTCGATCACGACCGCTGCCACGTCGCACAGCGACGACATCGGCGGTCGCGAGCGTCGCTACGCGATCTCGATGGCCATTCGCACGCTGTGCTTCGTCGGCGCGATCATCGCCGACGGCTGGCTGCGCTGGGTGCTCGTGGCAGGAGCGCTGCTGCTCCCCTACACGTCGGTGATCCTCGCGAATGCCGGCGTACGCCAGCGTGGCTCGGGGCCGTCGGTGTTCGGCCCCGAGAAGGCCATCGAGGCCCCCCGCCCCTCACAGCTCGATGAGTGACGACCGGCTCGTCTGCTCGGCCAAGGGCTGCGGCGAGGACGCGACCCACCAGGTGATCTGGAACAACCCCAAGATCCACACGCCCGACCGGCGCAAGGTCTGGTTCGCCTGCGACGAGCACGTGCAGTCGCTGCAGCGGTTCCTCGACGCCCGCGGATTCTGGATCGAGAACACCCCGCTGGTGTGATCGGGTCAGCCGCCGATGGAGGACATGGGTCGCGCCGACTGCAGGAATGTCGGGTCGTCGATGCCGTGACCCGGCAGCTTGGTCATCATCGCCGCGACCCACTGCTCGGCGATCTGTGAGTCGTTCGCTCCCCCGCGCAGCGCTGACCGCAGGTCGGACTCCTCGCGGGCGAACAGGCAGTTCATGATCTGGCCGTCGGCGGTGAGCCGCACGCGGTTGCAGTCGCCACAGAACGGACGCGTCACCGAGCCGATGATGCCCACAGTGTGCGGACCGTCGTCGACCCGGAACGTCTCGGCCGGCGCCGAGCCGCGACCGTCGAGCGGTGTGAGACGGAACTGCTCCTCCAGGAGTGCGAGAGTCTCGTCAGCGGTGATCATCTCGGCGCGATTCCAGCCGTGCTGGGCGTCGAGTGGCATCTGCTCGATGAATCGCAGCTCGTACGCGTGCTTGATGCACCAGCGCAGCAAGTCAGGAGCCTCGAGGTCGTTGATCCCACGAAGCAGCACCGCGTTGACCTTCACCGGTGCGAGTCCCGCGTCCGAGGCGGCCTTGAGTCCGTCGATCACGTCGCCCAGACGGTTGCGACGGGTGATCTTCTCGTACGTCTCGGCGTCAGTCGTGTCGAGGCTGATGTTGACCCGGTCGAGTCCGGCCGCGGCGAGCGCTCCGGCCGTGTGCTTGAGGCCCAGACCGTTGGAGGTCATGGCCGTGCGGGGGCGCGACGGCAGCACCGTGGTGGCGGCGACGATGGCGGGCAGTCCGCGTCGTAGCAGTGGCTCGCCGCCGGTGAAGCGTACGTCCCGGACGCCGAGCATCTCGACGCCGATGCGGATCAGCCGGTTGAGCTCGTCATCGGTGAGTGTGTCCGCGGTCGGCATCCACTCGAGGCCCTCGGCGGGCATGCAGTACTGGCATCGCAGGTTGCATCGATCGGTCAGCGACACCCGGAGGTCGGTGGCGACCCTGCCGTGGGTGTCGATGAGCTGCATGCGCCCATCCTAGGCGTGCGTGGCCACCCCGCAGCGCCATGGTTGGCACACTCAACTACCGTCATGGTGTGTTCCGCTTCCTGATGAGCATTCGCTGGATCGGCTTTGCGATATTCGTCGTCCTTCTCGCGGGTGTGTGCGTCCGCCTCGGGCTGTGGCAGATCCACCGCCTCGACCATCGGCTGGACCAGAACAAGGTCATCTCGGCTCATTTCAAGGCTGCCCCGGTCGACCTGTCCTCCGCTCTGCCCCCCGGCGACGGGGTCGACGACTCGACCGAGTGGACGCGTGTCACGGCGACGGGCACGTACGACGTCGAGCACCAGGTCACGGTGAAGTTCTCGACCCGCGACGGCGCTCCCGGGGTGGACGTCGTCACGCCGCTGGTGCTGGCCGACGGATCCGCGGTGCTCGTCGACCGTGGCTGGATCGAGACCAACAACACCGTCGACCACCCTGACGTACCTCCTCCGCCGCCCGGCGAGGTCAGCATCATGGGCTGGCTGCGGCAGGACAACGGTGCCGGCAGCGATGCCACGCGTCCCGTCAACGGTCAGATCCGCGCCATCTCCAGCATCGGGATGGCCACGTCTGTGCCCTACGACCTCAGCAACGGCTACCTCAACCTCCGCACCCAGCAGCCGGCCGCCGACGACGCTCTCGCGCTGGAGCCCAAGCCAGAGCTCGGCCAGGGGCCGCACTTCTTCTACGCGCTCCAGTGGTGGTTCTTCGCCCTGCTCGCGAGCGTCGGCTACTTCTGGTTCGCCTGGGCCGAGGCCAAGGAGCGCCGCAACCCGACCCGCATCGACGGTTTCGCGACGACCGCCGACCCTCGCGATTTGTGACCTTCCGAGCGCTAAATCGCGCTCATGACGCCTGGAAGGTCACAAATCGCGGTGTCAGGCGAGGCTGACGAGGTCGGCGTAGTCGTCGGACCAGAGGTCCTCGTCGCCGTCGGGCAGCAGCAGCACGCGGTCGGGCTCCAGGGCCATCACGGCGCCCTCGTCGTGCGAGACGAGCACGATGGCACCTTCGTACGTACGGATCGCGCGCAGCACCTCTTCACGCGATGCAGGGTCGAGGTTGTTGGTGGGCTCGTCAAGGAGCAGCACGTTGGCGCTCGAGACGATCAGGCTCGCCAGCGCCAGACGGGTCTTCTCACCGCCGGACAGCACCGCAGCCGGCTTGGAGGTGTCGTCGCCGCTGAACAGGAACGAGCCCAGCACACTGCGCGCTTCGGTGTCGGTCAGCTGGGGAGCGGCCGACTGCATGTTCTCCAGCACCGTACGCGAGGTGTCGAGGGTCTCGTGCTCCTGCGCGAAGTACCCGATCTTGAGTCCGTGTCCGGGGATGATCTCGCCGGTGTCGGCCTCGAGGGTGCCGGCCAGCATGCGCAGCAGGGTCGTCTTGCCGGCGCCGTTGAGGCCCAGGATCACGACGCGGCTGCCCTTGTCGATCGCCAGGTCGACATCGGTGAAGATCTCGAGAGACCCGTACGACTTGGACAATCCCTCCGCCATCAGCGGCGTCTTGCCACACGGTGCCGGCTTCGGGAACTTGATGTTGGCGACCTTGTCCTGCACCCGCTCGGTCTCGAGCCCCGCTACGAGCTGCTCGGCGCGACGCAGCATCTGCTGTGCCGTGGCGGCCTTGGAGGCCTTGGCCCGGAACTTGTTGGCCTGGCTGGTCAGCTCGCCAGCCTTCTTGACCGCGATGGCGCGCTCGCGCTTGCGCCGGTGCTCATCGGCCTCGCGCTGCTTGACGTAGGACTTCCAGCCCATGTTGTAGATGTCGATCGTCGCGCGGTTGGCGTCGAGGTAGAGGACCTTGTTGACGGTCTCCTCGATCAGGTCGACGTCGTGGCTGATGATCACGATGCCGCCGCTGAATCCCTTGAGGAACCCGCGAAGCCACACGACCGAGTCAGCATCGAGGTGGTTGGTGGGCTCGTCCAGCAGCAGCGTGTCAGCGTCGGAGAACAGGATGCGCGCGAGCTCGATGCGTCGACGCTGTCCGCCTGAGAGGGTCGACAGCGGCTGCTCGAGCACCCGGTCGGGCAGACCGAGCGCGTGCGCGATCGTGGCGGCCTCCGACTCGGCCGCATAGCCACCACCGGCACCGAAAGCCGTGTCGGCGCGGGAGTAGGCCTTCATGGCCTTCTCGGCGATGTCGGGGTCGGGCGAGCCCATGTCGAGCTCGGCCTTGCGCATTGCGATGAGCGCCTCGTCGAGCCCGCGGGCACCGAGGATGCGGTCGCGGGCCGTCGTCGACAGGTCGCCGGACTTGGGATCCTGTGGCAGATAGCCGATCTTGCCGGTCGACGTGATCGAGCCCTCGGCGGGCTGCCCGTCACCGGACAGCATGCGGGTCAAGGTCGTCTTGCCGGCGCCGTTGCGTCCGACGAGGCCGATCTTGTCGCCCTTGTCGACGCGGAACGAGACGTCCGACATCAGGACGCGCGCGCCGAAGCGCAGCTCCACATTGGAGACGGTGAGCATGGTGTGACTTTCGGTATGGGTGAGTATGGGTCGACGGAGCGAAGCTCGACGTCATTCCCGCTGGTAGAAACTCACCCGTTCATTCTACGGGGCGTCCGAGCGGTCTCCGACCATTCTCCAGTGTGCCCCTCAACACGGTCAGCCGCGCTTCGCAGTGCGGCCGCTTCGCGGCGAGACGCTCCCGCTTCGCTGGCGTGGTTTCGCGCTCAGGCGCGGAGCGCCTTCGGCTCAGCCAATGTTGAAGCCGAGGGCTCGAAGCATCTCGCGGCCGTCGTCGGTGATCTTGTCGGGGCCCCACGGCGGCATCCAGACCCACTCGATCCGAAAATCGTTGACGAGGCCGTCAAGCGCAGCGCGGGTCTGGTCCTCGATCACGTCGGTCAGCGGGCACGCCGCGGAGGTCAGCGTCATCGACAGGACCGTGTTGGAGTGCTCGTCGACATCGGCGCCGTAGACGAGTCCCAGGTCGACGACGTTGATGCCGAGCTCGGGGTCGACGACGTCCTTCATGGCCTCCAGGACGTCATCGACGGTCGTCGTGCCGCCAGAAGGCTGGGTGGAGACATCGGGCAGGTCGCTGTGGTCGGTGGTCATACGGGATCTCCCGGGTTTGAGGTTGAGACAAGTGCCTGTGAGACGGCGTCCTTCCAGGCCATCCAGCCCAGAAGTGCGCATTTGACGCGTGCGGGGAACTGGGCGACTCCGGCGAAGGCGATGCCGTCCTCGAGGACGTCCTCGTCGGGCTCGACCTTGCCCTTGCCCTGCATCAGCTCGGTGAACGAGTCGAGCACGGCCATGCCCTCGGTGACCGACTTGCCGATGATGAGCTCGTTGAGCACCGAGGCGGACGCCTGGCTGATCGAGCAGCCCTGTGCCGCGTAGGACACGTCAGCGACGGTCTCGCCGTCGAGATGCACCCGCAGCGTGATCTCGTCGCCGCAGGTCGGGTTGACGTGGTGCACCTCGGCCTCGAAGGGCTCGCGGAGGCCGGCACCGTGCGGGTGCTTGTAGTGGTCGAGAATGATCTCTTGGTAGAGGCTGTCGACATTCATCGCTTCAGTCACGGTCACTCCCTTCAGGCTCCGAAGTACTTCTTCGTATGGTGCAACGCCTCGACGAGCGAATCGATTTCCGCCGTCGTGGTGTAGAGGTAGAACGACGCACGGGTCGTCGACTGCACGCCGAACCGCAGGTGCGCCGGCTTGGCGCAGTGGTGTCCGGCGCGTACGGCGATCCCCTTGGAGTCGAGCAGTTGCGAGACGTCGTGCGGATGGACGTCGCCCAGCGTGAAGCTGATCGCTCCCCCACGCTGGTCCGCAGTCTTGGGGCCGACGACCTTGAGACCCTCGATCTCCTGCAGCGCACCGAGCGCGTACGCGGTGATCTCCTGCTCGTGGGCGGCGACGTTGTCCATGCCGATCGACGAGAGGTAGTCGACCGCGGCGCCGAGACCGACCGCCTGGGCGATCGGCGGAGTGCCCGCCTCGAAGCGTGCCGGCGGCGGCGCGTACGTCGACTCGGCCATCGTGACGGTCTCGATCATCTCGCCACCGCCGAGGAACGGCGGGAGCTCGGCAAGGAGGTCGTAACGACCCCACAGCACGCCGATACCGGTCGGACCGACCATCTTGTGACCCGTGAACGCGACGAAGTCGGCACCGAGGGCTCCGACATCGACGGGGAGCTGCGGGACGGCTTGTGACGCGTCTACGACGACGAGAGCGCCAACGGAGTGGGCCTTCTCGATGATGACGTCGAGCGGGTTGATCGTGCCCAGCATGTTGGACACCCAGGTCACCGACACGACGGCGGTCTGCTCGGTGATCAGCTGGTCGATGCCGTCGAGATCGAGCCGGCCCTCGTCCGTGACGCCGAACCAGCGCAGCGATGCTCCGGTCCGCTGCGACAGCTGCTGCCACGGCACGATGTTGGAGTGGTGCTCCATCTCGCTGATCACGATCTCGTGGTCCTGGCCGATGCGTCCGGAGTCGCCCAGCACCCGGGCCACGAGGTTGAGTGCCTCGGAGGCGTTCTTGGTGAACACGACCTCGTCGCGGTGGGGCGCCCCGATGAATCCGGCGACCTTGTCACGGCCGAGCTCGAACGCCTCGCTGGCCTCTGAGCCGAGCTGGTGCATCGCCCGGGCGACATTGGCGTTGTGGAGCCGGTAGTGGTCGTCGAGCGCGCGGATGACGCTTTCGGGCTTCTGCGAGGTGTTGGCGCTGTCGAGATAGACCAACGGAAGGTCTCCGGCCAGGCGTCGGCTCAGGATCGGGAAGTCTGCCCTGATCCTGGCGACGTCGTAGGTCGGGCTCTCGACGATGGTCACGCTGAAGCAGCCGCCTTGACGTACTTGTCGTAGCCGTTGGCCTCGAGCTGGTCGGCGAGCTCACGTCCACCGCTCTCGGCGAGCTTGCCTGCGACGAACACGTGCACGAAGTCGGGCTTGATGTATTGCAGGATGCGCGTGTAGTGGGTGATCAGGAGCACGCCACGGTCACCCTGCGAGCTGTAGCGGTTGACGCCCTCGGAGACGACACGCAGCGCGTCGATGTCGAGGCCGGAGTCGGTCTCGTCGAGGACGGCGAACTTCGGGTTGAGCAGCTCGAGCTGGGCGATCTCGTGACGCTTCTTCTCTCCGCCCGAGAAGCCCTCGTTGACGCTGCGCTGCGCGAAGTCCTTGTCGAGCGTGACGCGCTCGAGAGCCGCGTTGACATCCTTGACCCAGGTACGGAGCTTGGGTGCCTCGCCGTCGATCGCGGTCTTGGCCGTACGCAGGAAGTTGGCGACCGAGACGCCGGGGACCTCGACGGGGTACTGCATCGCGAGGAACAGGCCCGCGCGGGCACGCTCATCGACCTTCATCGACAAGATGTCGACGCCGTCGAGCGTGACGGATCCGCTGGTCACGTTGTACTTGGGGTGACCCGCGATCGAGTAGGCGAGCGTCGACTTGCCGGAGCCGTTGGGGCCCATGATGGCGTGGACCTCTCCCGACTTGACGGTGAGATCGACGCCTTTGAGGATCTCCTTCTCGCCTTCCTCGGTCGTGACCGAGACGTGAAGGTCCTTGATTTCAAGCGTTGACATTAGTTGTCTCCTGTTACTGCGTTGTCTACGGGGGAAAGATCGACCAGAACGGCGTCTCCCTCGATCTGAGTGGGGTAGGTGGGTACGGCTTCGGTGGCCGGAAGGTTGACGGGCTTGCCAGTACGTACGTCGAAGCGCGAGCCGTGCAACCAGCACTCGATCTCACAACCTTCGACATCGCCCTCTGACAGCGGGATCGACGCGTGCGAGCACTCGTCGCGGAGCGCGTAGACGTCGTCACCGTCGCGAACCAGGGCGATCTCCTGACCGTCGATCTCGACGGCGAGGACTCCCCCATCCGGTACGTCGACCAACGCTGCAGCCTGGACATAGCTCACTTGGGGTCCCCGCTGACGCATGAGCGCAGATCTGCGTGAGATGTGCACATACGGTCAGGGCGCGAAGGCGTCTGTGGGGGAAAGATCATGCAAGCCGTCCTACGTGCGCGGCCAGCTCCTCCTCGATCGAAGCGACGAGGCGCTCCTGGAGGGCCGGGACGCCGATGCGACGGATGATGTCGTTGAAGAAGCCGTGCACGACGAGACGGCGCGCGTCTTCTTCCTCGATGCCGCGGCTCTGCAGGTAGAACAGGTGCTCGTCGTCGAAGCGGCCCGTCGTCGACGCGTGACCCGCGCCTTCGATCTCGCCGGTCTCGATCTCGAGGTTGGGCACCGAGTCGGCCTTGGCTCCGTCCGTCAGTACGAGGTTGTCGTTGCTCTCGTAGGTCAGGATGCCTTCGGCCTCCTTGCGGATCAGCACGTTGCCGATCCAGACCGTGTGAGCGTCCTTCCCCTGGAGCGCGCCCTTGTATTCCACATTGCTCTTGGTTCGAGGCGCCGTGTGGTCGACGAACAGCCGGTGCTCGATGTGCTGGCCCTCGTCGGCGAAGTAGACACCGAGCATCTCCACACTGCCGCCCGTACCGACGTAGTCGGCCGAGGTGCTGGCGCGTACGACGTCACCCCCGAGCGAGACGGCGATGTGGCGCAGCGAGGCGTCACGCCCGACCCTCGCGTGCTGGGTGACGACGTGGACGCTGTCGTCGTTCCAGTCCTGGATCGTCACGAACGTCAGGTCTGCACCATCCTCGACGACGACCTCGATGTTCTCGGCCCACGTGGCGGAACCGTCGTAGTCGACGACGACAACGGCCTTGGAGAACTGGCCCGCGCGTACGAGCAGCTGCCCTGCCGCGGCCTTCTCGAGTCCCTCGCCGTGCAGGCGGATCGTGGTCGGCTCGGAGATCTCGGCGTTGGCCGGGATCGTCACCTCGAAGACCGACTTCGCGGCATCCCAGGCACGTGCCGACACGCGGTCGACTGGTATGTAGCCCGAGACTCCACGAGCCGAGTCGGCAGCAGGCACCGAGACGGCGCTGACGCCGTCAGCCGCATCGACCTCGACCTTGAAGTAGTCGCCGTCGAGCGGGGTGTCCTGGTGCAGGCCGCGGAGACGCTTGAGCGGTGTGAACCGCCAGATCTCCTCCAGGCCCGTGGGCACGGCGTGATCCGCGAGGTCGAACGACCCCTCCGGGTGCAGATGACTTTCGACCGGAGCGAGCTCCAGTGCCTCGGCGATACTCAACCGACAGCGCCTTCCATTTGAAGTTCGATGAGACGGTTCAGCTCGAGCGCATACTCCATGGGGAGCTCGCGAGCGATGGGCTCGACGAAGCCGCGGACGATCATCGCCATGGCCTCGTCCTCCTCCATGCCTCGCGACATGAAGTAGAAGAGCTGGTCATCGCTGAGCTTGGAGACCGTGGCCTCGTGGCCCAGGGTCACGTCGTCCTCGCGGACGTCGACGTACGGGTAGGTGTCCGAGCGGCTGATCTGGTCGACCAGGAGCGCGTCGCACTTGACCGTGCTGGCCGAGCCCTCGGCGCCCTCGAGCACCTGCAGGAGGCCGCGGTAGGACGTACGTCCGCCGCCACGGGCCACCGACTTGCTCAGGATCGAGCTCGACGTGTTCGGCGCGGCGTGCACCATCTTGGCGCCGGCATCCTGGTGCTGGCCCTCGCCGGCGAAGGCGATCGACAGCGTCTCGCCACGGGCGTGCTCGCCCATGAGGTAGACGGCGGGGTACTTCATCGTCACCTTGGAGCCGATGTTGCCGTCGACCCACTCCATCGTGGCGCCCTCTTCGCAGACGGCGCGCTTGGTGACGAGGTTGTAGACGTTGTTGGACCAGTTCTGGATCGTCGTGTAGCGGACGCGGGCGCCCTTCTTGACGACGATCTCGACGACCGCCGAGTGCAGGGAGTCGCTGGAGTAGATCGGCGCGGTGCAGCCCTCGACGTAGTGAACGTAAGAACCCTCGTCGGCGATGATCAGGGTGCGCTCGAACTGGCCCATGTTCTCGGTGTTGATGCGGAAGTAGGCCTGAAGCGGGATGTCGACGTGGACGCCCTTGGGCACGTAGATGAACGAGCCACCGGACCAGACCGCCGAGTTGAGCGCGGAGAACTTGTTGTCGCCGACCGGGATGATCGTCGCGAAGTACTCCTTGAACAGCTCGGGGTGCTCCTTGAGCGCCGTGTCGGTGTCGAGGAAGAGCACGCCCTGCTCCTCGAGGTCTTCACGGATCGAGTGATAGACGACCTCGGACTCGTACTGAGCCGCAACGCCCGACACGAGGCGCTGCTTCTCGGCCTCGGGGATGCCGAGGCGGTCGTACGTGTTCTTGATGTCCTCGGGCAGGTCGTCCCACGTCGCCGCCTGCTTCTCGGTCGATCGGACGAAGTACTTGATGTTGTCGAAGTCGATGCCGCTGAGGTCGGAGCCCCACGTCGGCATGGGCTTGCGGTCGAACAGCTTCAGGCCCTTGAGGCGCAGGTCGAGCATCCACTCCGGCTCGCTCTTGAGCGCGGAGATGTTGCGCACGACGTCCTCGCTGAGGCCCCGCTGGGAGGTGGCGCCGGCGTCGGTCTTGTCGGACCAGCCGAACTCGTAGCGGCCGACATCCTTGAGGCCTGGGTTGGCATCGATGATGGCGTTGGGTGTCTCCGACGTGGTCGTCATGAGGGCAACCTCTCTGCGGTGGTGAGTGGCAAATGGGTCGTGCAGACGCCGTCGCCGTGGGCGATGGTGGCAAGTCGCTGCACATGGGTACCGAGGAGACGAGCAAACATCTCGGTCTCGGCCTCGCACATCTGGGGGAACTCCTCGGCCACATGGGCGACCGGGCAGTGGTTTTGGCACATCTGCGTGCCGGCGGGGGTGCTGCCGACCGACGCGGCGTAGCCGTCCTGGCTCAGCGCGTGGGCGAGGACCTGGACACGGTCCTCGGGCTTGGCGCTGGCCAGCAGCGGGCGGTAGCGGTCTTCGGCCTCGCTGAGGCGGTGGCGGGCGAATGCCATGACGGCGTCGTCTCCCCCGGTCTCCTTGAGGTAGCGCAGCGCACCGGCAGCGAGCTCGTCGTAGGCGTGCTTGAAGTGGTCACGGCCCGCATCGGTGATCACGAAGACCTTGGCAGGACGGCCACGACCACGCTGACCGACGACACGCTGCTCGCGCGTCATCAGCACGCCGTCGGCCAGGAGCTGGTCGAGGTGGCGGCGTACGGCGGCAGGTGTCAGGTGCAGCCACTGGGCGAGATCGGCAGCCGTCGACGGCCCGTGCTCGAGGATCGTGGTGGCCACGCGCTCACGGGTCGGAGCGTCGTCTACCAACGACGCGTCGTCCAGCCCGGTGTATTTCACAAGACAAGTGTGCCTTTATTCACCAAGGCCTTTCAACGAAGGTGAGCCTTACCCCGTACGAACCGCCTTTTCAGCCTCGGTCTCGTCACCGTGACCGGGCCACCACGCCGCGTGGCCGATCAGCGCCGTGAGCGCCGGCGTGAAGAACATCGCCATGACGAAGGCCGAGACGAAGATGCCGAACGAGATCGCGAATCCCATCGACACCAGCAACGAGTTGCCGCCCAGCATCAGCGACGCGAACGTACCGGCCAGGATCACTCCGGCCGCGGCAACCGTCGGGCCCGCGTGTCGTACGGCCTGGGCTGCGGCCTCACGAGAGCTCTTGCCCTCGCGGGCTTCCTCACGCAGCCGCGCGATCATCAAGATGTTGTAGTCGGTGCCCAGGGCCACCACGAAAAGGTAGATGTAGATCGGCAGCATGAAGATCAGGCCGTCCTTGTCCTGCACGTGCTGGAACAGGAGCACCGCGGCTCCGAGGGTCGCCCCGAATCCGAGGCCCACCGATGCCATGAGGTACCACGGTGCCACCAGGCTCCGCAGGAGCAGCGCGAGGATCACCATGATGATCACGGCGGCCACGGGGAACACGACGGAGTAGTCGCGGTTCATGGCCTTCTGCAGGTCGACGAACACCGACGTCGTGCCGCCGACGAGTGCTTCGGTGCCGTCGGGTGCCGCATCGTGCGCCGTCGTACGGATCGGGCCCTTCATGTTCTTCATCGCGGCGTCTGACGACGGATCCGAGTCGAGCACGGCCGTGAAGACGGCGGTGGACTTGTCCTCCGACAGCGTGGCGGGAGCGACCTGTGCGATGCCCTTCGCCTGAGCCAGGTCGGTGCCGAATCTCGTCACCGCGGCGTCGTCCAACGGAGATCCGTCCTTGCTCCTCAGGAACACGGCCGTCGGGTCGGTGGCGCCGGGCGGCAACCCCTTCTCGAGCGTCTTGAGGGCCACCGCCGACTCGGCAGTGCTGGACGAACCGGTGTCGCCGAGGTCGAAGGTCGGCTTGAAGCCGAGCGCGAAGACCGCCAATGCGGCCAGCACCAGCCCGGATGCGAGGGCGTAACGCACCGGATGCCTGCCGAGCGAGTCGCCGACGGCACCGAATCGGGCGCCCTTGGGCTCGACCTTCCACGCCTTCGACGGCCAGAACACCCTGGTGCCGAGCAGCGAGACGATCGCGGGTACGAGGGTCAGCGACGCCAGCACCGTGACGGCCACCGCGATGGCGAGTGCCGGTCCGATCGAGCGGAAGATGCTGAGCGTGGACAGCACCAGCGCCATGAAGGCGACGATGACGGCGCCGCCCGCGGAGGTGATGGCCTCGCCGGCACGCTCGACAGCAGTCTCGACGGCCTGCTTGCTGTCCTGCCCCTTGCGAAGGTACTCGCGGTAGCGGAACAGGAAGAACAGGATGTAGTCGGTGCCGATGCCGTAGAGCACGACGAGCAGGATCACCTCGATCGAGCTGTCCGCCTTGAGGTTGAACGCGTCGTTGGCGAACGCGATGAGTCCCGTGGCGATCTGCGACACCACCGCGACCACCACGATCGGCAGGAACGCGATGATCGGGCTGCGGAAGATCAGCAGCAGGAGACCAAGGATCAGGGCGATCGTCGCGATGCCGACGATGACCAGCGCGTCCTCCGACGACTCCTGCTGGTCGAGACCCTGCGGCACCGAGCCGGTCGTGCCGACGTTGAGATCGGTGTCTGCGACGAGGGGCTTGAGGTCTGCGCGCAGCTCCTTGGCGCTGTCGAGGATCTTGGTCCCGAACGGGTCAGCATCCTTACCGAGGCTGACGATGGCCGTCTGGACCAGCTTGTTGTCCGACGGAGGCGCGGCCACGATGGGCCCGAACTGCGGGATGTTCTTGCTGTCCAGCTCCTGCGCGATCCGTTCGACGTCGGCCGAGTCGTCCGCCGTGAGCGGGGCGCCGTCCTTGCGGTCGAAGACGATGATCGCGCCGATGTCGGTGCGATCGGGGAAGGCTTCGCTCTGCAGGTCGAACGCCTTGATCGACTCGTAGTGACCGGGCAGGAACTCGGCCTCGTCGGTGGTCGAGGTGAGCTTGGGGGCTGTGAGCACGACCACCACCGCCACCACGATCCACGCAAGGATGACTTTCCACGGATTGTTGGCCACGAACCGACCCAGCGCTGAAAACATGGGATCAACGTAGTCAAGGGCGACCGCTGTCGAGCATGAGGGTCCTGCGCGTGTCGCCGCCTTTAAGGTGAACACATGGCATCGGATGCGGTCGAGATCGAGGCGGGCGGACGATCGGTGCGGGTGTCGAGCCCCACACGCGTGATCTACGAGGCCACGGACTTCTCGGCCGAGGTGACCAAGGTGATGGTCGCGGAGTACTACGTCGCGGTCGCCGACGGGCTGATGCGCGCCCTGCAGGACCGGCCCGTTGCCCTCGAGCGGTGGCCCAAGGGCGTACGCGAGGGCATGGTCATGTCGACCCGCGCCGACAGCCACGGCGACGCGTTCTACCAAAAGCGGATGATGCGCGGCGCGCCTGACTATGTCGAGAGCACCCGGATCCTGTTCCCGTCAGGACGGCCCGCCGACGAGATCTGCATGACCGAGGTCGCGGTGGCGGCCTGGGCAGCGCACATGGGCGCCATCACGTTCCACCCGTGGCCGACCCGTCGTACCGACAACGATCGCCCTGACGAGCTGCGCATCGACCTCGATCCGTTCGGCCGGGCGACGTTCGCCGACGCCGTACGCATCGCCGGCGTCGCCCGCGAGCTGTTCGCCGAGGCCGGCATCCGTGCATTCGCCAAGACCAGCGGCAAGCGCGGCATCCACGTGTACGCCAGGGTCGCGCCGAAGTGGACGTTCACCGATGTCCGCCATGCCGCCATCGCCTTTGCCCGCCAGCTCGAGAAGCGCACGGACGGCGTCACGACGAACTGGTGGAAGGAAGAACGCGGTGACAACGTCTTCGTCGACTTCAACCAGAACTGCCGTGACCGCACGATCGCGTCGGCCTACAGCCTGCGACCGACCCCCGGCGCCACGGTCTCGATGCCGGTGGGCTGGGACGAGCTCGCCGCGTTGACCGATCCGCGCGAATTCACGCTGCACACCGTCCCGGCCAAGCTCGCCGGCGACGGGGACGCGTGGGCTGAGATCGACGAGGTGGAGCACTCGCTCGACACGCTGCTGCAGTGGTGGGACGACGACCCGACCGAGATGCCCTATCCCCCCGAATACCCCAAGATGCCGGGAGAACCCAAGCGCGTACAGCCCAGCAAGGACACCCGCAACAAGAAGACAGAAGCGCCCTAGGTCAGGACGTCCTTGAGGTTGTACTTCGCGACCTCTTCGAGCTGTTCGTACGTGCACGACTTCGGCTCGCGGTCCGGTCGCCAGCGCTTGAACTGCGCCGTGTGACGGAACCGCGTGCCCTCCATGTGCTCGTAGCCGACCTCGGCGACACGCGTCGGGGCGAGCGTGACGAACGACAGGTCCTTGGTCCCGGTCCAACGGCTCTGCCCGCCTGGCAGCCGGCCACCGGCCTGGGCCGCGGCGTCCTGCCACTGCCCCCACGGGTGGCCGGCGGCGTCGACGACCAGAGGTGCCAGCTCGTCGATGAGCTCGGCGCGTCGCGCAGCCGTGAACGACGCTGCGACGCCGACATGCTGCAGGTCGCCGTTGTCGGCATACAGTCCCAGCAGCAACGATCCGAGCAACGGCAGCTCGTCGGTCGAGGTCTTGTGCAGGCGGTAGCCCGCGACCACGACATCTGCGGTGCGGGAGTGCTTGATCTTGAGCATCGTGCGCCCGTTCGGCGCGTACGGCTTGGCGAGCGCCTTCGCGACGACGCCGTCCAGACCCGCACCCTCGAACGTGTCGAACCATCGCTCGGCCTCGCCGGCGTCGGTGGTCGTACGCGTCAGGTGGATCGGCGCCGCGGCCGTGGCCAGCGCCTGCTCGAGGCGTGCCCGGCGTACGGAGAACGGCTCGTCCATCAGCGATTCGTCGCCGATCGCGAGCAGGTCGAACGCCACGAACGAGGCAGGCGTCTCCTCGGCGAGCATCTGGACGCGTGAGTCGGCGGGGTGGATGCGCTGTGACAAGGCATCGAACTCGAGCCGGCCGTCGATGGCCAGGAAGATCTCGCCGTCCAGCACGATCCGGTCCGGCAGCTCGGCCTTCACCGCCTCCACCACGTCGGGGAAGTAGCGTGTGAGCTCCTTCGTCGAGCGGCTCGCCAGCACGACCTCGTCGCCGTCTCGGAACACGATGCAGCGGAAGCCGTCCCACTTCGGTTCGTACGACAGACCGCCATCGACCGAGTCCTGGGCGGGCACTCCCTTGACCGACTTGGCGAGCATCGGCTGCACGGGAGGCATGACGGGTAGGTCCATGCCACCACCCTAGATTGGCCGCACCTACACTGGGCGGGTGATCGGCGTTCCCCCTGCTGTCGAAGTCAGGGATCTCGTCATGACGTACGGCGAGGTCACCGCCGTCGACGGGCTCAACGTCACGGTCGAGCCGGGCACGGTGACCGCCATCCTCGGCCCCAACGGTGCCGGCAAGACCACCACGATCGAGACCTGCGAGGGATTCCGCCGACCGCAGAGCGGGTCGGTCCGCGTGCTGGGGCTCGATCCGATCGCCGACGCCCACCAGCTGCGCCCTCGGGTCGGCGTGATGCTCCAGTCAGGCGGCGCCTGGTCCGGCTCCCGCGCCTACGAGATGCTGCGCCACATCGCGTCGCTGCACGCGCATCCCCTCGACGTCGAGCTGCTGATCGAGCGCCTCGGCATGCAGTCCTACGGTCGTACGCCCTATCGCCGACTCTCGGGTGGCCAGCAGCAGCGACTCAGCCTGGCCATGGCGATCGTCGGGCGACCCGAGCTGGTGTTCCTCGACGAGCCGACGGCCGGACTCGACCCGCAGGCACGGCGCTCCACGTGGGAGCTCGTCAGCGAGCTGCGATCCAGCGGCGTCACCGTCGTGCTCACGACCCATTTCATGGACGAGGCCGAAGCGCTCGCCGACACGGTCCACATCATCGACGAGGGTCAGGTCATCGCCTCCGGCACGCCACAGGGACTCGCCGCCTCGGGCGCCCAGAACACCGTGCGGTTCACGGCCCGTCCCGGCATCGACGTCGAGAGCCTCATGCTGGCGCTGCCCGACGACGCCAAGGTGGATGAGGTGAGCCCCGGCTCGTACGTCATCGCCGGCACCGTCGACCCGGCACTCCTCGCCACGTTCACCGCCTGGTGCGCGACGCAAGGCGTGCTCACCGAGTCGGTCATGGTCGAGCGCCAGACGCTCGAGGACCGATTCCTCGAGCTGACCGGGAAGGCCCTTAGATGACCGCGCTCGACCTGTCGCCGAAGCCCGGTGCTGCCCCGCGTATGGCCATGCTCCGGTCGCAGATCTCCATGGAGCTGCGCCTGCTGTCGCGCAACGGTGAACAGCTCCTCTTGACGCTGATCATCCCGCTCGTGCTGCTGATCCTCGGTGCACGCGCTGACAAGATCGTCGACCTCGGTCCCGGTCGCCCGATCGACATCATCACCCCCGGCATCCTGGCGCTGGCGGTGCTGTCGACGTCGTTCACGTCGCTGGCCATCGCCACAGGCTTCGAACGTCGGTACGGCGTCATCAAGCGGCTCGGAGCATCGCCGCTCCCCCGCTGGGGCTTGCTGGTCGGCAAGATCGGCGCGATCGCGATCATCGAGGTCATTCAGCTCGCCATCCTTTCGGGCGTCGGGCTGTTGCTGGGTTGGGAGCCGCACGGCGGTCTCCTGGCCGTGGCGCAGGCGCTGCTGCTGGTCGTGCTTGGTACGGCGGCGTTCGGCTCCCTCGGTCTGCTGATCGCGGGCATCATGCGCGCAGAGGCCACGCTCGCG
Source organism: Aeromicrobium panaciterrae (assembly GCF_039537165.1). GTDB lineage: Bacteria > Actinomycetota > Actinomycetes > Propionibacteriales > Nocardioidaceae > Aeromicrobium > Aeromicrobium panaciterrae. The sequence continues at coordinate 3,257,823 of NZ_BAAAZZ010000002.1, forward strand.
GTCGCCAATCTTGTCTACGTGCTGCTGCTCGTGGGCGGCGGCCTGATCGTCCCGCTCAGCCGCTACCCCGAAGCAGCGAGCCACGCCCTCCAGGTGCTCCCGTCCGGTGCATTGGGTCAGGGTCTACGCGATGTGTTCGCCGGCCAGGGCCCGGGAGCGTTCTCCGTCGTTGTCCTGATCATGTGGGCCGTCTGCTGCGGGCTCGGAGTGTCGAGGACGTTCAAGTGGGAGTGACATCGTGAGTTTCCTGGCGAGCATCCGCAATCCGGATCGTCGTTCGGTCGAGCTGTGGACGTGGGCAACACTCGCAGCCAACACTCTGATCGTCCTGACCGGCGGTCTCGTACGACTCACCGGCTCCGGACTTGGCTGCCCGACCTGGCCCAAGTGCACCGAGGACTCGTTCGTCCCGCATCGCGAGCTGGGCACCCATGGCGTCATCGAGTTCGGCAACCGCATGATGATGTTCGTAGTGATGCTGGTCGCCATCTCCGCCCTAATTGCCGTGTGGCGATGGTCTGGATCCAGCCAGACCATGCGACGTCTGATGCTGATCATCGCCCTCGGCGTGCCGTTCCAAGGCGTGATCGGTGGCATCACGGTGCTGACCCATCTCAACCCCTGGGTCGTTTCGCTCCACCTCATCCTGTCGATGGGGCTCATCGCAGCCACAACGGTTCTATTGGTGCAAGTTCGTGGGAGTCTGACCGGATCATCAACACACCCCCGTCTCGTCGTCCCGACGTACGGCGTGATGTGGCTCGTCGTCTACCTCGGCACGATCGTCACCGGCAGCGGCCCGCACGCCGGCGACGTCGAGGCGCGACGCAACGGCCTCGATCCGCAGGTCATGAGTCATGTGCACGCCGCTTCGGTCTACCTGCTTGTGGCGCTGACAATCGTGCTGGTCCTTGTCCTTCGCGGCGAGGTGCGGAAGCTCGCGCTGGTACTTCTCGCCGTTGAGCTCGCGCAGGGCACCATCGGATTCGTGCAGTACTTCACCGACCTGCCGATCGCCCTGGTCGCGGCCCATCTGGTCGGAGCGGCGGCGCTGGTCGCCGTGGCCACGAAGGTGCTGCTGACGGTGGTCTCGCCGGCTAGTTCGTCGGCTGAGGCTCCGTCGACGGCTCCCCAGACGTCGGCACAGCACTAGCCCCGTCCGGCATCCACCCGACCTCGGCGCCAATCGGCTTGAGGTCGTAGCCGGTGGTGTAGCGCTGCTTCGGATCCAGCTCGAGAATCAGGTGCACCAGCGCACCCTGGATGTCGATCAGCCGGGTGTTGTCGCCCTCGGCGACTCGTCGCATACCTGCGTCGACCGGGTTGAACCACTCACGGAACGTGGGGTCGTCCTTGTACTTGGCCGAGAACGCTGCGTACCCGAGCACGTGCGGGATGCGCAGGCCGCTGTCAGGCACGACTTCCCAGAAGAACATCAGCTCGCCGATCGCCCGCTGCTCGGCACTGAAGAACGAGAACCCCTCGCTGTCATCGCCGCGGCGCATGATCTTGGTGATGCCGTCGATCAAGCTCTGGACCTTCTCGTCGCGATTGCCCTTGCCACTCGAGTCCAGGACGGACTGGCGGCGCGCCTCCACCCAACCGAAGTAGTGGGCAAACAAGAACGCGGTGCTCTTGGACGGGTAGTCACCGTGGCCTTCGTACCTCTTGGTCAGGGTCACCCAGTCGTTCTCGACGATGTTGTAGATGCGCGACTGGAGCTCGGCTGCGGCCTGCGCCATGGGTTCGTAGACGCGTTGGGCGGCAGCCAGTGCCGACTCCTCCTTCTCACGTCTGCTCTCCTCCAGGCGAAGCTTGGCGCTGATGCGCTGCTGGCGCACCGACATGTAGCCGGACAGCACCACGCTGAAGACGCTGAACAGCAGCGGCAGGACCTGGGTGACAGTCTTCGACATTCCCGAATACTAGTGACGTGAACCCGGGCGGCGGGCCCACTTCTCGGCATCGATCGCGTAGACCCAGCGCTGCCGGGGCCACTCGGTCAGCGACCAGAGCTGTTTGCGCTGTGGCCAATAGGTCACGTCCTCAGGCCCTGTCGGCAGGACACCGGCGTGGCGAACGTAGTCGCCCGGGTGGCCGACCCACAGGTCGCCCGGCTTGCCCTTGCCGTTGCTCGCGGTGATGACCCACGTGTCGTCCACCAGCGTCGCGCCCTGCATCCGTTCGACCTGCCGGTCGTAGAGCTCCGCCGGAACGGCCCACCCACGGTCGTCGCGCCGCAGCAGCTCGGTCTTGCGGTCGAGCGGATAGCGCATCAGCCGGTGGCTGCCGCCCTTGCGGCCGTACTCCCCTGCGATCAGGTGGTCCACGTCGCCGGTGCGGTCGAGTGACATGAACGAATACATCATCTCGCCGACATCCTTGTCATGATCGGCGTCGTAGAACGTGAACTGCGGCAGCACGTAGCGGTAGCTCTTGGTACGAAAGCGGTTGCGGACCCGCACGATGTCGTCGAGCCGGAACACCCGGATGCCGTGCTGGCCGCCCGCGACGTAGAGGTAGCCGCCGTACCAGACGATGCCGCCGGCGTGGACACGGATCGTGGTGAGCCAGTTGATGCCGAGAAACCTGCGCGGGTTGACCAGCAGCACGTGGCGATATGGCGCAACCATCGTGTCGGTGCAGTCCATCACCGAGATCCGTGAGCCGAAGATGAAGCCGAAGACATGATTGGCGTACCAGCTCGTCAGCACGAGGTGGCGACCGTCGACGGTGCCCGCCGTGGGGTCCGGACCGTAGGCGTCGGCGGACGTGGTGATGCCCTGGGGCAACCAGCGCCGAGTACGGCTGTCGCCACGCTGCCACGCGTAGCCGCCGAGCGCCGCCTCACCGGGGACGTCAGCCCAGGTCGCGACCCGGTTGGTGTCGGTGAGCAGTCCGCGCAGCCCCACGCGTCGGTAGCGGCCGAAGAATCGTTCGGACAGGTTGGTGCGCCGGGGAGCCTCGATCAGGCGGTAGGCCGCCGCGTTGAGGTCAGACATCCGGATCCTTCAGCTCGCTGACCCACACCGTGCTGACGACGAACATGGCCGGCGCCCAGGACTCACTTGATGAACGGGTCGATCGCCGAGGCCACGAACAGCAGCGCAAGGTAGGCGTTGGAGAAGTGGAACAGGCGCATCGGCTTGATCACCGAGAGGTCCTCGGTGTCACGCGCCCGTGACCGCAGGTCGTATGCCTCGATGAGGAACACGATGCCGAGCGTGATCGCGATCGCGGGGTAGAACCAGCCGGTGTAGGGCCACAACAGCAACGAGGTGGCAACCATGACCCACGAGTAGATGACGATCTGGCGGGAGACCTCGTCGGAGCTCGCGACGGACGGCAGCATCGGCACGCTGGCTGCCGCGTAGTCCTCGCGATAGCGCATCGCCAGGGCCCAGAAGTGCGGCGGCGTCCAGAAGAACACGACCATGAACAGCACGACCGGGGCCCAGGCGAGCTCGTTGGTCACGGCGGTCCAGCCGATCAACGCCGGGAAGCAACCTGCCGCCCCGCCCCACACGATGTTTTGCGTCGTACGGCGCTTGAGGATCATCGTGTAGCCGATGACGTAGAAGACATTGGCCGCGAGCGCGAGCATCGCCGACAACGGGTTGACCAGGGTCCAGAGCCACACCGTCGAGAGGACGCCGAGGGCCAGACCGAAGTAGAGGGCGCCGCGGGTCGAGACCTGGTGACGCGGGAGCGGACGCCGCGACGTACGACGCATCAGCTGGTCGATGTCGGCGTCCACGACGCAGTTGAGCGCGTTGGCGCTGCCGGCCGACAGCGTGCCGCCGACGACCGTGGCCACGACGAGCCACAGGGGCGGGACGGCCTGCGCGGCAAGGAACATCACCGGCACCGTGGTCAGCAGCAGCAGCTCGATGATGCGCGGCTTGGTGAGCGCGACGTACGACATGACGACGTCACGTCGCGTGGACGGCGGCACGGTGGATGGTTCGACGCCCTCGGTCGGCGTCACATGCACGGCAGTCACGCAAGCGAGTCTAGTGCCACCCGGATGCCCGCGTACCGACGGTTCGACGTGTCTGACATCAGGCCGCCGATCTCGCCCGGCTGACGTGCCCGAAGGCCCAAAAAACCACGCTGGAGGCGCCTCCCACCTGCGGGGGCGTAGTGTCGTCATCGACGGCTGGGCAAGGCCGGCCGCCGCACCGAGATCGACGATTCAGGAGTCCGCGCTGTGACGACAGCCCCCACCCCCCTCGACTGGACCGAGCTCGACAAGAAGGCGGTCGACACCGTACGACTTCTTGCCGCAGATGCCGTGCAAAAGGTGGGCAACGGCCACCCCGGCACCGCAATGAGCCTGGCCCCTGCGGCCTACCTGCTGTACCAGAAGCTGATGCGTCACGACCCGACCGATCCGCACTGGCTCGGTCGCGATCGTTTCGTGCTGTCGTGCGGGCACTCGAGCCTCACGCAGTACATCCAGCTCTACCTCGCCGGCTACCCCATGACGCTCGACGACCTCAAGAGCCTCCGTACGTGGGGCAGCCAGACCCCCGGGCACCCCGAGTACCACCACACCCCCGGCGTCGAGGTCACCACTGGCCCGCTCGGTCAGGGCATCGCCAACGCCGTCGGCTTCGCCATGGCGGCTCGCCGTGAGCGCGGTCTCCTCGACCCGTCGGCTGCGGCCGGCACCAGCCCGTTCGACCACCACGTCTATGCGATCTGCTCCGACGGCGACATCGAAGAAGGCGTGTCGGCCGAGGCGTCGTCACTCGCCGGTCACCAGCAGCTCGGCAACCTGACGCTGCTCTATGACGACAACAAGATCTCGATCGAGGACGACACCGACGTCGCGCTCAGCGAGGACGTCGCGGCACGCTACGAGGCGTACGGCTGGCACGTCCAGGTCGTCGACTGGACCAACGGCGGCACGGGCTACACCGAGGACGTCCAGGCCCTCTGGGACGCCTACCAAGCCGCCGAGGCCGTCACGGACAAGCCGTCGTTCATCGTGCTCCGCACGATCATCGCGTGGCCCGCTCCGACCGCCCAGAACACCGGCGGCTCACACGGGTCCGCCCTGGGCGATGACGAGATCAGGGCCACCAAGGAGCTGCTCGGCTTCGACCCCGACAAGACGTTCATCGTCGACGACGACGTCATCGCCCACACGCAGTCCGCTCGCGACCGTGGCAAGGCGGCGCGGGCCGAGTGGCAGAAGCAGTTCGACGCGTGGACCACCGCCGCGCCGGAGAAGGCCCAGCTGCTCGAGCGTCTCAGCAAGCGTCAGCTGCCCGACGGCTGGGACGCGGGTCTGCCGACGTACGAGCCCGACGACAAGGGCGTCGCCACCCGCGTGGCCTCCGGTGACTTCCTCTCAGCCGCCGTGGCCAACCTGCCGGAGCTGTGGGGCGGCTCGGCCGACCTCGCCGGGTCCAACAACACGACGCCCAAGGGTGAGCCGTCGTTCCTCCCGCCACAGCGCTCGACCGCGAAGTTCACGGGCGACTGGTACGGCCGCGTGCTGCACTTCGGCATCCGCGAGCACGCCATGGGAGCGGTCATGAACGGCATGGCCCTGCACGGGCTGACTCGTCCGTACGGCGGCACGTTCCTCGTGTTCAGCGACTACATGCGCCCGTCCGTACGACTGGCCGCCCTGCAGGAGCTGCCGGTCACGTACGTCTGGACCCACGACTCGATCGGCCTCGGCGAGGACGGTCCGACGCACCAGCCGGTCGAGCACCTCGCCGCACTGCGCGCGATCCCCGGACTCGATGTCGTTCGTCCGGCGGACGCCAACGAGACGATCGAGGCGTGGAAGACGTTGCTCGGCATCACCAACCGTCCGGTCGCGCTCGCGCTCAGCAGGCAGAACCTGCCGACGTTCCCGCGCGGCACCGACGGCTACGCCTCCGCCGACCTGACCGCCAAGGGCGCCTACACCCTGCTCGACACCGACGGCACGCCCGACGTGATCCTGTTCGCCACGGGTTCTGAGGTGCAGCTGGCGGTCAAGGCCCGTGAGCTGCTCGCCTCCGAGGGGATCCAGGCGCGTGTCGTGTCGATGCCGAGCCGCGAGTGGTTCGAGCAGCAGGATGAGGCCTACCGCAACGAGGTCATCCCGCCGTCACTGCGTGCCCGTGTCTCGGTCGAGGCCGGCATCGCGCTCGGCTGGCGCGACATCGTCGGCGACGCCGGCCGCATCATCAGCCTCGAGCACTTTGGCGCCTCGGCCGACTACGCCACGTTGTACGACAAGTTCGGCATCACCGCCGATGCCGTCGTCGCCGCGGCGAAGGACTCGATCGCCGCCGCTGCCAGCGAGCCCACCGCTCCCTTTCACGCCCGACCGGCGGGGCCCGTCGGCCCCGGCGACAACGTAGACGCCACAAACACGCATTGATCCTCACCAAGGAGACATCATGAACGACCGATTGAAGGCCCTCGCCGACGCCGGCGTGTCCATCTGGCTCGATGACCTGTCCCGCGAACGCATCGAGACCGGCAACCTCGCCCAGCTGATTGCCGAGTCGGGCGTCGTGGGCGTCACGACCAACCCGTCGATCTTTGCCTCGGCTCTGGCCAACGGCGAGAAGTACGAGCCGCAGGTCAAGGAGCTCAAGGCGGCTGGCGCGAGTGTCGATGAAGCCGTGTTCGAGCTGACCACCAGCGACGTACGACAGGGCTGCGACATCCTGCTGCCGGTGTTCGACGCCACCCATGGTGTCGACGGCCGCGTGTCGATCGAGGTGGAGCCGGGCCTCGCACGCGACACCGATGCGACCGTCGCCATGGCCAAGAAGCTGTGGGACAAGGTCGGCCACCCCAACACGCTGATCAAGATCCCCGCAACCGTGGAAGGGCTTCCCGCGATCGCCCAGACCATCGCCGCCGGCATCAGCGTCAACATCACGCTGATCTTCTCCCTCGAGCGCTACCGCGGTGTCATGGACGCCTACCTCGACGGCCTCGAGCAGGCGGACGCGGCCGGCCTCGACCTGCGCAACATCCACTCGGTGGCGTCGTTCTTCGTCAGCCGGGTGGACTCCGAGGTCGACAAGCGGCTGCCTGAGGACAGCCCGCTGCGCGGCAAGGCGGCGATCGCCAACGCGCGGCTGGCCTACGAGGCGTACGAAGAGGTCTTCGGCTCCGAACGGTTCACCGCACTCCAGGCCAAGGGCGCCAACGCCCAGCGTCCGCTGTGGGCATCGACCGGCGTCAAGGACCCGGCCTACTCCGACACGATGTACGTCACGGAGCTCGTCGTTGCCAACACCGTCAACACGATGCCCGAGAAGACGCTCCAGGCATTCGCGGATCACGGCGAGCTCCACGGCGATGCGGTGACCGGGACGTACGACGACGCACGGGCGCTCATCGCCGAGCTCGAGGCACAGGGCATCAGCTACGACGAGGTCGTCGACCTCCTCGAGACCGAAGGACTGGAGAAGTTCGACGCCTCGTGGGCCGAGCTCCTCGAGACGGTGTCGACCGAGCTCGACAGGGCCTGACACGTGGTCGAGCTCTTCCTCACCGCGCCGTCGCAGCACGAGTACGAGTCGGCACTCAAGGACGCGATCAACAACCGCATCGCATCACGCATCGCCGCACACGACCCCACCGAGTGGGGGCCCGAGGCGGTGTCGGAGGCGTCGATCCGGTTGAGCTGGACCGGGCTCGCCGAGTCGTCCCGCCCGTTGATCGCCGAGATCCTCGAGCTCCGGGAGGCCCTTGCCGCCAAGGGCCTCGACCATGTCGTGCTGTGCGGCATGGGTGGCTCGTCGCTGGCACCTGAGGTCATCTGCACCACGTACGGCGTCCCGTTGACGGTCCTCGACTCCTCACAGCCCGACATGGTGCGCGCGGCGATCGCCAATGACCTCGAGCGCAGCATCGTCGTCGTCTCCAGCAAGTCCGGCGGCACGATCGAGACCGACAGCCAGCGTCGCGCGTACGAGAAGGCGTTCACGGACGCCGGCCTCGTGCCGACCGACCACATCATCGTCGTCACGGATCCCGGGTCGCCGCTCGACCGGGAAGCCACCCAGGCGGGCTACCGGGTGTTCCACGCCGATCCCCACGTCGGCGGTCGTTACTCCGCACTGACGGCCTTCGGGCTGGTGCCGAGTGGCCTGGCCGGTGCGGACGTCGGCGAGCTGCTCGACCAGGCGGCGTCCGCACAGGACGACGTCGCGGTGGACGGCGCAGACAACCCCGCCCTGCGTCTGGGTGTGCTGCTGGGTGTGGCGCACCGGCACCAGGTCGACAAGCTGGTGATGGCCGACCAGTCGCGCCACGGGTTCGGCGACTGGATCGAGCAGCTCGTGGCGGAGTCGACGGGCAAGAACGGCAAGGGCATCCTGCCGGTCGTCGTACCGTTCGAGAACGCCGTCAACTTCAACCCCAGCACGGCAGACTCGGTCCTGCTGTCGATCGACGGTGACAGCGCACCCGAGGCCCAGTCGGGCTACGGCATCGCCATCAGGGCTGATCTCGGTGCCGAGATGCTGATCTGGGAGACCGCCGTGGCAGTGGCCGGCAGCGTCATCGGCATCAACCCGTTCGACCAGCCCGACGTCGAGAGTGCCAAGCAGGCAGCTCGCGACCTGCTCGGTGGTGGCGGCGAGAAGCCCACCCCCGACGTCACGGTCGGAGCCATCGACGTCTACGGACACGACGGGTCCTCGATCACCGAGACCATCACCTGGCTGTTGGACCAGCTCGACCTGGATCACGGCTACGTCGCGCTGCAGGTCTACCTCGACCGGTTCGACCATGCCGACTTCGCGGGAGCGCGCGAGATCGTGGCGCAGCGCACCGGCCGGCCGACCACGTTCGGCTGGGGACCGCGGTTCCTCCACTCGACGGGGCAGTACCACAAGGGTGGCCCCGCCACGGGCGTCTACCTTCAGGTCACCGGTGACCCGATCGAGGACCTCAGCATCCCCGGCCGCGAGTTCACGTTCGGCTCGTTCATCGAGTCACAGGCAGCCGGTGACGCGGCTGTGCTGCGCCAACGCGGCCGCCCCGTCGTACGGCTGCACCTCAAGGACGTCCCGGCAGGTCTTCAGCTCCTGCGCACGGCCCTGGCCGGAAGGAGCGAATGATGGTCGACAACCCGCTCCGCGATCCCCGGGATCGCCGGCTCCCCCGCATCGCCGGGCCGTGCAGCCTGATCCTGTTCGGCGTCACCGGCGACCTCGCCAAGAAGAAGCTCATCCCCGCCGTCTACGACCTTGCCAACCGCGGCCTGCTTCCGCCCGGATTCGCCCTCGTCGGGTTCGCCCGCCAGGACTTCGGCAAGCAGGCGTTCTCCAAGATGATCAAGCAGGCGGCCAAGGACGGCGCCCGTACGCCGTGGAGCGAGACCGTGTGGAAGCAGCTCGCCGCAGGCATCCGGTTCGTTCCCGGCGAGTTCGACGACGATGACGCCTGGGAGCGCCTCGGCAAGACGATGGAGGAGCTCGACAGGCAGCAGGGTACGGGCGGCAACCACGCGTTCTACCTGTCGATCCCGCCGAGCCTGTTCCCCGTCGTGGTGTCCCAGATCAAGAAGCACGGTCTCGCGGAGTCGTCGCAGGGCTGGCGCCGGGTCGTCATCGAGAAGCCGTTCGGCCACGACCTCGCCACGGCCCAGGAGCTCAACACGATCGTCGCCGACGTGTTCCCGAGCCAGTCGGTGTTTCGCATCGACCACTACCTCGGCAAGGAGACGGTCCAGAACATCCTGGCGTTCCGCTTCGCCAACGGCATGTTCGAGCCGATCTGGAACAACCATTACGTCGACCACGTGCAGATCACGATGGCCGAGGACATCGGCATCGGATCACGCGCCGGCTACTACGACGGCATCGGTGCGGCCCGCGACGTCATCCAGAACCACCTGCTGCAGCTGATGGCCCTGATCGCGATGGAGGAGCCGGTCTCGTTCAACGCCAAGAGCCTGCGCATCGAGAAGCAGAAGATCCTCGCCAACGCCCGGACACCTGCACGGATCGACCTGCACTCGGCCCACGCACAGTACGACGGCGGCTGGGCGGGCGGCGAGAAGGTGCTCGGCTACCTCGAGGAGCAGGGCATACCGCAGACGTCGACCACCGAGACGTACGCCGCGATGCGCATCGACATCAGCACCCGGCGCTGGGCGGGCGTCCCGTTCTACCTCCGCACCGGCAAGCGCCTGGGTCGACGCGTCACGGAGCTCGCGGTCATCTTCAAGCGCGCGCCCCACCAGCCGTTCAGCAAGCACGACGTGGAGGAGCTCGGCCAGAATGCCCTCGTGATGCGGATCCAGCCCGACGAGGGCGTGACACTGCGCTTCGGTGCCAAGGTCCCCGGCACGACGATGGAGATCCGCGACGTCAACATGGACTTCGCTTACGGCGGCGCCTTCGTCGAGAGCAGCCCGGAGGCGTACGAGCGGTTGATCCTCGACGTGCTCCTGGGTGATCCCCCGCTGTTCCCGCACCGCGAGGAGGTCGAGCTCTCCTGGGAGATCCTGGATCCGGTGATCGAGCACTGGAGCAAGCAGAAGACGATCGACACCTACCCGTCGGGCACCTGGGGCCCTGAGTCCGCCGACAAGATGCTCGCGCGCGACGGCCGTGTCTGGAGGCGTCCCTGATGGAAATTGCTCTCGAGAAGACCAACGCCGCGCGGATCGCCCGCGCGCTCGTCAAGGCACGCCGTGCGGCGGGCAGCCCGGCGATGGACATGGTGCTCACGCTGCTCGTGGTCACCGACGACGAAGAGGTCGGGGCTGCGCTGCGTACGGCCACCACGCTGTCGCGCGAGCATCCCTCCCGCGTCATCGGCGTGATCCTCGGCGACGGCCGCGGTGCCGCCGAGCTCAACGCCAAGGTCCGGGTCGGCGAGAGCTCGTCGGGCGAGTCGATCCTGCTGCGCATCTCCGGCGAGCTCACGAAGCACGCCGAGTCGGTCGTGCTGCCGCTGCTGCTTCCCGACTCCCCCGTGGTCGTCTGGTGGCCGGGCAAGCCGCCCACCGACCCGTCCGCCGACGCGATCGGTCAGCTCGCCCAGCGCCGCCTGACCGACGCCGAGGCGACCGACTCACCTATCCGGTCACTGAAGTCGGTGGGACGTCACTACGCGCCGGGTGACACCGACCTCTCCTGGACCCGCCTGACACCGTGGCGTGCGCTCCTCGCGGCTGCGCTCGACCAGTCGACCAGCAAGGTCTCCAGCGGCTCCGTGACCGCTGGTACCGGCAATCCCGCCGCGACGTTGCTCGTCGCGTGGCTGGAGAGCCGGCTCAAGGTGCCGATCACGCTGCGCAAGGGTGACATCGAGCAGATCTCGTCCGTCGTCCTCCACACCGCTGCGGGCGATGTCGTCATCGAGCGTGTTGGCCCGACGTCCTGCCACTTCAGCGTGCCGGGCTCGTCGCCGCGCGAGGTGCCGCTGGGCGCCCGTACGCTCGCCGAGCTCCTGGCCGAGGACCTCCGCCGCCTGGATGCCGATGACATCTACGAGGCCACGATCAGTCACCTCCTGACATCATGACGCGCACCGAGATCTTCCCGGACGCCGAGACCCTGGCGACGTCGATCGCGTCGCTGCTGTCGATCCGCATCGCCAACGTGCAGGCGGAAGGTCGCCGGCCGAGCGTGGTCCTGACGGGCGGCACGATCGCGATTGCCGCGTACGCGGTCCTCGAGGCGGGCGAGGTCGACTGGACGGACGTCGACTTCTACTGGGGAGACGAGCGGTTCGTGCCCGAAGGTCATTCCGACCGCAACGATCAGCAGGCCCGGGACGCGTTCCTCGACCGCCTGCGCGTGCCGACCGAGCACATCCACTCGATGCCGGCGCACGGGTGCGACCTCAGCATGGCCGACGCCGCGGACGCTTACGGCGACAAGCTCCCGCGCGACCCGTTCGACGTCGTGCTGCTCGGCGTCGGACCCGACGGGCACGTGGCGTCGCTGTTCCCCGGGTTCGCGCAGCTGCACGAGACCGAGCGACGAGCTGTCGAGGTCTTCAACTCCCCCAAGCCTCCGCCAGAGCGCATCACGATGACGTTCCCGACGCTCAACAACGCCGATGCGGTGTGGTTCCTGGTGTCAGGGGACGGCAAGGCTGACGCGGTGGCTCGTGCGCTGGGTGACGGCACGATCGACGACATTCCGGCAATCGGCGTGAAGGGTCAGACGGAGACGGTCTGGCTGCTCGACGAAGCCGCGGCTTCGCGGCTCTGACCCGAGGCGATGACCTGCGCGATCACGTCCGGGAGCGGTGCCTGAGCGGCCAATCCAGCGCCCTGATGGGTGGTTAGGTCCCGCCCACACACCCGAGGTGATTTAGAAGATGACTTCGCCAGTCTTGCGCTTGGTGCGCAGCATCTCGATGGCCTCCGTCAGGATCTCGGCCGCTTCGGTCTCGGAGCGACGCTCCTTCACGTAGGCCAGATGCGTCTTGTAGGGCGCGATCTTCTGGGCGGCTTGGAGGTTCTCGGCGTCGGAGCTTGCCGGCATGCCGCAGCGCGGGCAGTCCCACGACTCGGGGGGCTCAGCCTCGATGGCGAACTGCAGCACGGTGGTGTGCTCGTTCATGCAGAAGTACGTCACCGCCTGGCGCGGAGCGGACTCGCCGCGCTCGGCTTCTCCCATCGGACCAGCGCCGATGCGGCTGCCCCGGATCGCACCTGCAGCCACTAGTTGCTCACCTTCAGGAGCAGGCCGAGAGCAAAGATGCACACAACCCAGACGACGGCGATTCCGACCGTGATGCGGTCAAGGTTGCGCTCGGCGACGGACGAACCGCCGAGCGAGCTCGAGACACCGCCACCGAACATGTCGGAGAGGCCACCCCCACGGCCCTTGTGCATGAGAACCAGCACGATCATGAGCATGCTGCTGATCGTGAGGATTATGGAGAACGTCAAAATCACGGATGGGCCTTCGTTGTCAGGCGCCGGAGAGATCCGGCATGTCGTAGAACCGGGCGATCCCGGCAAACTCCTCCGCTTGGAGGCTTGCACCGCCGACCAAGGCTCCGTCGACGTCCGACTTCGCCATGATGGCGGCAATGTTCGCCGCTTTCACTGATCCGCCGTAAAGGATACGCAATGAGTCGGCCGCATCGGCAGACCAGGTCTCCGCAACACGCGCACGGATTGCAGCGCACACCTCCTGGGCGTCCTCAGGAGTGGCGACTTCGCCGGTGCCGATGGCCCATACGGGCTCGTAGGCGACGACCAGCGATGCCACCTGCTCGGCGCTGAAACCATCGAGCGAGCCGTCGACCTGCGCCAGCGTGTAGGCCACGTGCTCGCCGGACTGACGAACCTCCAGACCTTCGCCGACGCACACGATCGGCGTCATACCGGCAGCCAGCGACTTGCCCGCCTTGGTGTTGACCAGGGCATCGGACTCACCGTGGTATTCGCGGCGCTCGGAGTGGCCGACCACGACGTACGTGCAGCCGAGCTTTGACAGCATCGTCGCCGAGATCTCGCCGGTGTAGGCACCGCCATCGTGCTCGGAGACATCCTGCGCGCCGTAGCCGATCGCCAGGTGGTCACCGTCGACCAGCGTCTGCACGCTGCGGATGTCGGTGAACGGCGGGATCACGACGACCTCGGACTTCTCGAAGTCATGCTTCTTGTCCTGCAGCGTCCAGGCGAGCTTCTGGACGAGAACCACGGCTTCCTGGTGGTTGAGGTTGGACTTCCAGTTGCCGGCCATCAAGGGCTTGCGTGCGGAGGCCATGGTTACTTCCCTTCCAGGATGTCGAGGCCCGGGAGCGTCTTGCCCTCGAGATATTCGAGACTTGCGCCACCGCCGGTGGAGATGTGTCCGAAGTCGGAGTCCTCGAAGCCGAGCTGGCGTACGGCCGCTGCCGAGTCGCCACCGCCGACGACCGACAGGCCGTCGACCTCGGTGAGTGCCTGCGCGACGGCCTTGGTCCCGGCCTCGAAGGACGACATCTCGAACACGCCCATCGGACCGTTCCAGAACACCGTCTTGGAGGCCTTGATGATCTCGGCGAATGCCTTGGCGCTGGCGGGGCCGATGTCGAGACCGAGCTGGTCGGCCGGGATGGCGTCAGCGTTGACCGTCGATGCGTTGGCATTGGCGAACTCGGGGGCGACCACGATGTCAGTCGGCAGCACGAGCTTGACGCCCTTGGTCTCGGCCTGCTTGATGTAGTCGCGAGCGATGTCGAGCTGGTCGTCCTCGAGGAGAGATTTGCCGACTTCGTGACCCTGGGCCTTGAGGAAGGTGAACACCATCCCGCCACCGATCAGCAGGTTGTCGGCCTTGTCGAGCAGGTTGTCGATGACGCCGAGCTTGTCGGAGACCTTCGAACCACCCAGCACGACGGTGTAGGGGCGCTCCGGGCTCTCGGTGAGCTGCTTGAGCACCTTGACCTCGGTCTCGACGAGACCGCCGACGGCAGCCGGGAGACGTGTCGCGATGTCGTAGACGCTGGCCTGCTTTCGGTGGACGACGCCGAATCCGTCGGACACGAACACGTCGGCCAGGTCGGCGAGCTCGTCGGCAAACTCGCCACGTTCCTTGTCGTCCTTGCTGGTCTCGCCGGCGTTGAACCGTACGTTCTCCAGCACCAGCACGTCACCGTCGGCGAGACCGGCGATCTGGGTCTTGGCGTCCTCGCCGACCGTGTCCTGGGCGAAGTAGACCTGCGGCTCGATGAGCTCGCCGAGGCGAGCTGCCACGGGCTCGAGCGAGTATCGCGGATCGGGCTTGCCCTCAGGCCGGCCGAGGTGGGCGACGACCAGCACCTGGGCGCCTGCATCGGCGAGCTGCACGATCGTCGGGACGCTCGCGCGTACGCGGCCGTCGTCGGTGATCGTCGCGCCGTCGAGCGGCACGTTGAGATCGCTGCGGACGAGCACGCGCTTGCCGCGCAGGTCACCCAGGTCGCTGATCGTCTTCACGGGTCAGACTCTCGCGCTGACTAGAGGGAGGTGCCGACGAGGACCGTGAGGTCGACGAGACGGTTGGAGTAGCCCCACTCGTTGTCGTACCAGCCGACGACCTTGACCTGGTCGCCGATGACCTTCGTCAGGCCCGAGTCGAAGATGCACGACGACGGGTCGGTGACGATGTCGGACGAGACGATCTCGTCCTCGGTGTAGGTCAGGAAGCCCTTGAGCGAGCCCTCGGACGCGTCCTTGAGGATCTGGTTGACCTCCTCGACAGTGGTCTCGCGCGAGGCCGTGAACGTCAGGTCGGTGGCCGAACCCGTCGGCACAGGCACGCGGAGCGCGTAGCCGTCGAGCTTGCCCTTGAGCTCGGGCAGCACGAGGCTGACGGCCTTGGCCGCGCCGGTCGACGTGGGAACGATGTTGATCGCGGCGGCACGGGCACGACGCAGGTCACCGTGCGGGGCGTCCTGCAGGTTCTGGTCCTGCGTGTAGGCGTGGATCGTGGTCATCAGGCCACGCTCGATGCCGAGTGCGTCGTTGAGTGCCTTGGCCATCGGCGCCAGGCAGTTGGTCGTGCACGAGGCGTTGGAGATGATCGTGTGCGCCTGGGCGTCGTAGGTCTCGTGGTTGACGCCCATGACGATCGTGGCGTCCTCGTTCTTGGCCGGTGCCGAGATGATGACCTTCTTGGCGCCGCCGTCGACGTGGGCCTTGGCCTGCGTCGCGTCGGTGAAGAATCCGGTGGATTCGATGACGATGTCGGCGCCGACGGCAGCCCAGTCGAGCTTGGAGGGGTCGCGCTCAGCGAACGCAGCGATCTTCTGACCGCCCACGGTGATCGACGTGTCGTCGTACGAGACGTCGGCGTCGAGACGGCCGAGGATCGTGTCGTACTTGAGCAGATGTGCGAGCGTCTTGTTGTCGGTCAGGTCGTTGACGGCGACGATCTCGATGTCTGCGCCGGCGGCACGAGCCGCGCGGAAGAAGTTGCGGCCGATACGGCCAAATCCATTGATGCCTACGCGAACAGTCACGGGGACGGGTCTCCTGCGGGAAGGGGTGGGATTACCACCTCACCCTACCGAGTGGCGACTGCTACCCGCGAGTCACCTCCTTCGGTCGCTGCGCTCCCTCACGGCCTCGTCCTGCCCCCTACTCGTACCTCGTGGGGGGACCCCCAGGCCCAGGAACCGGAAAGGGAGGTACCTAACCCTCCGCGAGGGACTCCTCGCTGAGGCTCGACTCGGTGTCAGGGATACCGAGCTCCTCGGCGCGCTTGTCAGCCATGGCCAGCAGGCGGCGTATGCGGCCCGCGATCGCGTCCTTGGTCAGCGCCGGGTCGTGCAGCTGGCCCAGCTCCTCGAGGCTCGCCTGACGGTGCTCGACCCGCAGGCTGCCAGCCATCTTGAGGTGGTCGGGCACCTCCTCGCCGAGGATCTCCAGGGCGCGCTGCGCGCGGGCACCAGCCGCGACGGCGGCGCGTGCGGAGCGACGGAGGTTGGCGTCATCGAAGTTGGCGAGGCGATTGGCCGTCGCCCGCACCTCGCGCCGCATGCGTCGTTCTTCCCAGGCAAGCAATGACTCATGGGCGCCCAGACGCGTCAGCAGGGCACCGATGGCCTCACCGTCGCGGATCACAACTCGGTCGACGCCACGGACCTCACGCGCCTTGGCGCTGATGCCGAGACGACGCGCCGCACCGACGAGGGCGAGTGCCGCCTCGGGTCCGGGGCAGCTCACCTCGAGCGCCGACGATCGGCCGGGCTCGGTGAGGGAGCCGTGCGCGAGGAAGGCTCCACGCCACGCAGCAACGGCGTCGCAGGAGGAACCCGAGACCACCTGGGGTGGCAGACCGCGTACGGGGCGACCGCTGGCGTCGATCAGGCCCGTCTGTCGGGCGAGCGCGTCACCGTCCTTGGCGACACGAACGAGGTAGTGGGTGGCCTTGCGGATGCCGGCATTCTGCATCACCGCGACCTCGCTGTCGTGGCCGTAGACCTCGGCGATGTCCTTGCGCAGGCGCCTCGCCGCCGCGCCGGTGTCGAGCTCAGCCTCGATCACGATGCGTCCGGCGACGATGTGGAGTCCACCGGCGAACCGGAGGATCGACGAGACCTCAGCCTTGCGACAGCACGACTTGGTGATTGCTGTGTTGGCGAGCTCTGCCTTCACCTGAGCAGTCATGGCCATCGGGTGGAACCCCCATCGATCGATATCCCCGAGCTCACTCTATGCCTGTTTCATCGCGCGACTGAACGCGGCCGCGAGCCTGATCGGGTCGTGCTGGTCGGACCCCGGTGACAGCGCGACGTCGGCGACGACGAGCCTGGCTCCGAGTGCACGTGCTGCTGCCTCGAGGTTGCCACGCGGGTCCACGAGCGAGGTGTCGGCGATCACAACATCGAGACCCAGCTCGGGCGCGTGCGCCCCCAGGACCTCGAGGTGATCGGTGGGTGTGAGCCCCTCGGTCTCGCCGGCCTGCTCCCCCAGGTTGAGCACCAGGATCCGGTTGGCGGTGCAGCTGACCAGGGCATCGCGGAGCTCGGGCACGAGCAACGTCGGCATGACGCTGGTGAACCACGAGCCCGGGCCTACCGTCACCCAGTCAGCATCCTTGACCGCGGTGACCGCCTCCGGGCACGCCGGCGGGTCGAGCGGGTCGAGCCTGACGCTGACCACCTGCCCGTCGACCGAGGCGACCTGCGACTGGCCACGTACGACGGTGAGCCGGTCGGGCGCTGAACGCAGGTGCACCTCGGCCTCGATGTCGAGGGGGACGGCGGCCATCGGGAGTACGCGACCCTGCGCGCCCAGCAGCTCCGCGACGAGGTCCAGCCCGGCAACGTGGTCGCCGAGCTGGTCCCAGATCGCGGCGATCAGGAGGTTGCCCACCGCGTGGTCCTTGAGCGGCCCGTCGCTGCTGAAGCGGTGCTGGAGGATTCCGGCCCAGGTGCGACCCCACTCGTCGTCGCCGCACAGCGCCGCCAGCGCCATGCGGAGGTCTCCGGGCGGGAGCACGCCGAGCTCCTCACGCAGTCGTCCGGACGAACCCCCGTTGTCGGCGACTGTGACGACGCCGGTCAGGTCACGAGTGAGATGGCGCAGGGCGCTGAGGCTGGCGGCGAGTCCGTGACCCCCGCCGAGCGCAACGACCTTCATGCTGTCGCTCACTCGCGGCCCAGGTCGCGGTGCACGACGAGCACGCGTACGCCGTGCGCCTCGAGTCGTTCGCCCAACGCCTCGGCCATCGCGACGCTGCGGTGCCGCCCGCCGGTGCAGCCGAGGGCGATCGTCAGGAAGTGCTGGTCCTCGCGGAGGTAGCCGTCGGTCAGCAGGGCGACGAGCTCGTCGTACTTCTCGAGGAAATCCTCCGACAGCGGTTGCTTGCGTACGTAGTCTCGCACCGGCTCGTCGAGCCCGCTCAGCGGCCGGAGCTCCGGCACCCAGTAGGGGTTGGGGAGGAACCGCAGGTCAGCGACCATGTCGGCGTCGATCGGCAGTCCGTACTTGAAGCCGAACGACATGACCGAGGCGCGGAGCCGGCCGCCGTCGTCGGCGTCCTCGAAGGCGGCCCGGATGCGCTGTCCGAGCTGGTGGACGTTGAGGTTGGTCGTGTCGACGACCAGGTCGGCGCGGCCGCGAATGCGCCGCAACAACTCACGCTCGCGGTCGAATCCATCCATGAGCCGGCCCTCACGACTCAACGGGTGCGGACGGCGCGCGGCCTCCTGACGGCGTACGAGCACCTCGTCGGAGGCCTCGAGGTAGAGGATGCGGGCACCGGTGCCGTCCTTGCGCAATGACTCGAGCTCGTCCACGAGGCGGGCGAAGAACTCTCGCGACCTGGCATCGACGACGACGGCGAGCTTGTCGAACTCTGATGACTCGGCGGTGTCGACAACCGCCTTGATCAGGCTCGGCGGGATGTTGTCGACGACGTAGTAGCCGAGCTTTTCGAGGACCTTGGCTGCCGATCCGCGTCCGGCGCCGGTCATGCCGGTGACGACGACGAACTCCGACAGCTTGGTCAACGGTCCTCCAGGATCTCTCCGGTCGCGGTGTTGACGGCCGGTGCAGACTCGCCCGCTGCGAGTGCCTCCACGATGGATTGTGCCGTAGCCGGGCCGATGCCGGGCACAGTTGCGATCTCCTCTGCGCTGGCCTGTCGGAGCTTCTTGACCGAACCGAACGTCTTGATCAGCGCCTTGCGCCGTGTGGGACCGAGCCCGGCCACCGGATCGAGGATGCTGTCGATCATCGACTTGCTGCGCCGCTGGCGGTGGTGGGTGATGGCGAAGCGGTGCGCCTCGTCACGGATGCGCTGCAGGAGGTAGAGCCCTTCGCTGGTGCGGGGCATGATCACCGGGTCTGTGTCGTCGGGCAGCCACACCTCCTCCAGCCGCTTGGCCAGGCCGACCAGTGCGATGTCGGTGATGCCCAGCTCGGTCATCGCGGCCTTGGCGGCGGCGACCTGCGGTGGTCCGCCGTCGACCACGACCAACGATGGCGTGTAGGCGAAGCGCCTCGGCTTGCCGGTCTCGGGATCGACGCCGGGTCCTTCCTCATCGTTGCTCTCGCGGGCACGCAGCAGCTGGGTGAACCGCCGGGTGATGACCTCGTGCATCGCCGCCACATCGCTCTGTCCCTCGTTGCGTATCGTGAAGCGGCGATATTCGGACTTGCGCGGCAGCCCGTCCTCGAACACGACCATCGAGGCAACGGTCTCGGTGGCACCGAGGTTGGAGATGTCGTAGCACTCGATGCGCAGCGGAGCCATGGGAAGGCCGAGCGCCTCCTGGATCTCCTCCAACGCGAGGCTGCGTGCCGTCAGGTCGGACGACCGCTTGAGCTTGTGGCGCATCATCGACTGCTTGGCGTTCTGCTCCACCGTCGCCATGAGGGCGCGCTTGTCGCCGCGTCGTGGCACCTTGATCGACACCGGCCCACCGCGACGCTCGCTGAGCAGCTCGGTCACGACGCCGGCGTCCGACGGCAGCTCGGGCACCAGCACGTCGCGCGGAATCGCCGTCGGCGCCGCGTCCTCGTACAACGTCATCAGGGCGTTCTGCACGAGGTCGCTCATCGGCGCCTCGTCGGTCTTGTCGGCGACCCAGCCGCGCTGACCGCGGATGCGACCACCGCGTACGGAGAAGATCTGCACGGCGACCTCGAGCGGATCGTCGACGAAGCCCAGGACGTCGGCGTCGGTGCCGTCGCCGAGCACGACGGTCTGCTTCTCGAGGACGCGGTGGATCGCCGCGAGATCGTCACGCAGCTTGGCAGCCAGCTCGAACTCCTCGGCGTCGGAAGCCTCACGCATGCGCTTCTCGATGCGCTTGGTGAAGCCCGCGGTCTGGCCACCCATGAACGCGAGGAAGTCGTCGACGATCGCGCGGTGCTCGTCGGCGTCGACCCGGCCGACGCACGGTGCCGCACACTTGCCGATGTCACCCAGCAGGCAGGGACGGCCGATCGCCGCGGCACGGCGGAACACGCCTTGGGAGCACGACCTCATCGGGAAGACCCGGAGCAACGTGTCGACGGTGTCGCGGATCGCCCAGGCGTGCCCGTAGGGCCCGAAGTAGCGCACGCCCTTGCGCTGGGCTCCACGCATGACGGTGACCCGCGGGAACTCCTCGCCCACCGTCACGGCGAGCCACGGGTAGGACTTGTCGTCGCGGTACTTCACGTTGAAGCGCGGGTCGAACTCCTTGATCCAGGAGTACTCGAGCGCCAACGCCTCCACCTCGGTGTCGACGACCGTCCAGTCGACGGAACTCGCGGTGAGCACCATCTGCTGGGTGCGTTGATGGAGGTTGTTGAGGTCCTGGAAGTAGGAGCTCAGTCGCGGCCGGAGCGACTTGGCCTTGCCGACGTAGATGACCCGGCCGGCGTCGTCGCGGAACCGGTAGACACCCGGAGCGACAGGGATCTCCCCCTGGGCGGGTCGATAGCTTGCCGGGTCTGCCACGCCCCCAGCCTACGAGGTGACTACGACAGTCAGTGGGCGCCGCGGCGTCGCGGAATGACGTGCATGATCGCGACCACGACCGCACCCACAGCCGCGCCGACGACCGCCGACAGCGCCGTGTTGGTGAGCCAGCCGCCCACTGCACCGAAGCCGCCAAGCGCGTCGTGGACGTGATGCTCGAGGTCGTGCACCAGCTCGTACGGGCCATGCCAGCCGAGGTCGTCGACACCGACGAGCAGGATGTGCCCTCCAACCCACAGCATCGCGACGATGCCGACCGCAGAGATGGTGCCGAGCACCTTGGGCATCGCCCGGACGAGCCCCAGCCCGAACCGCTGCGAGACCGCTGACTTCCGCTGTGCGAGCGCGAGCCCGATGTCGTCCATCTTGACGATGACCGCGACGACGCCGTAGACCAGCACCGTGATCGCGACGGCCACGACCGCGAGGATCACCAGGCGGGACCAGAAGTTCTCGTCGGCGACCTCGTTCAGCGCGATCACCATGATCTCCGCCGAGAGGATGAAGTCAGTGCGGATGGCGCCGGAGACGAGCGTCGTCTCCTGCTCGGGCGTCAGATCGGTCGCCTGCGCCTCCTCGGCCTCCGGCGCGTGACCCGTGATGCGCTCGAAGATCTTCTCGGCGCCCTCGAAGCACAGATAGGTGCCGCCGACCATCAGCAGAGGTGTGAGCAGGTCGGGCAGGAACTCACTCAGCAGCAGGGCCGCCGGCAGGATGAACAGCAGCTTGTTGCGCAGGGAACCGATCGCGATCTTGCGAATCATCGGCAGCTCACGCTTGGCCGCGACACCCTGGACGTACTGCGGTGTCACGGCGGTGTCGTCGACGACGACGCCCGCGGCCTTGGCGCTCGCGCGGCCGGCTGCCGCCCCGACGTCATCGATGGAAGCCGCAGCGGTCTTGGCGAGCACTGCGATGTCGTCGAGCAGTGCAGCAAGTCCTCCAGCCATGCAAGAACCCTAGAGCAGAGGCTTGAGGAACGTGCCGGTGTGGCTCGCGGAGTTGCCGGCGATGTCCTCGGGGGTGCCCTCGGCGATCAGCAGTCCGCCGCCGCTGCCGCCTTCGGGGCCCATGTCGATGACCCAGTCGGCGGTCTTGATCACGTCGAGGTTGTGCTCAATCACGATCACCGAGTTGCCGGAGTCGACGATGCGGCCGAGCACGCCGAGGAGCTTGCGGATGTCTTCGAAGTGCAGGCCGGTGGTCGGTTCGTCGAGGACGTAGACCGTACGGCCGGTGGACCGCTTCTGGAGCTCCGCCGACAGCTTGACCCGCTGGGCCTCGCCGCCCGACAGCGTCGGTGCGGACTGACCGAGCCGTACGTATCCGAGGCCGACGTCGACCAGGGTGCGGAGGTGACGGGCGATCGCGGGAATGGCCTCGAAGAAGTCGACGGCCTCCTCGATCGGCATCTCGAGCACCTCGGCGATGGTCTTGCCTTTGTAGTGCACCTCGAGCGTCTCGCGGTTGTAGCGGGCGCCATGGCAGACCTCGCACGCGACGTAGACGTCGGGCAGGAAGTTCATCTCGATCTTGATCGTGCCGTCGCCTGCACATGCCTCGCAGCGACCGCCCTTGACGTTGAACGAGAAGCGGCCCTGCTGATAACCGCGCATCTTGGCCTCGGGCGTCTGCGCGAACAGCTTGCGGACGTGGTCGAAGACGCCGGTGTAGGTCGCCGGGTTGGAGCGCGGGGTGCGACCGATCGGCGACTGGTCGACGTGGATCACCTTGTCGACCTCGTCGAGCCCGCTGATCGACTTGTGACGGCCCGGGATCGTCCGGGCGCCATAGATCGTACGGGCGAGCTGCGTGTAGAGGATGTCGTTGACCAGCGTCGACTTGCCGGAGCCGGAAACGCCCGTGACGGCGACGAGCATGCCGAGCGGGAACGTGACGTCGATGTCCTGGAGGTTGTGCTCCTTGGCGCCGTGCACCGTGAGCTCGCGGCCCTTGACCCGCGGACGGCGGACCTCCGGCACCGGGATCGACATACGTCCCGAGAGGTACTTGCCGGTCATCGAGTCGTCGCTGTCGAGGAGCTCCTTGACCGTGCCGGAGACGATGACCTGTCCCCCGTGCTCGCCGGCACCGGGCCCGATGTCGACGGCCCAGTCGGCGGCACGGATCGTGTCTTCGTCGTGCTCGACGACGATCAGCGTGTTGCCGAGATCACGCAGGCGTATGAGGGTCTCGATGAGTCGGTGGTTGTCGCGCTGGTGGAGGCCGATCGATGGCTCGTCCAGCACGTAGAGCACTCCCACGAGCCCGGCGCCGATCTGCGTCGCCAGGCGGATGCGCTGGGCCTCTCCGCCCGACAGTGAGCCCGCGGCCCGGTCGAGTGCGAGGTAGTCGAGCCCCACGTCGAGCAGGAAGCGCAGGCGCTCGTTGATCTCCTTGAGCACGCGTTCGCCGATCTGGCGCTCGCGGTCGGTCATCTCGAGCGTCGCGAGGTAGGTCGCAGCCTCGGAGATCGACAGTGCGCAGACCTCGGCGATGTTCTTGGGGCCGAACTCCTCGGAATTGAGCTGTACGGCGAGGATCACCGGCTTGAGGCGGGTGCCGCCGCACGTGGGACACGGAACCTCACGCATGAAACCTTCGAGGCGCTCGCGGTTGGTCTCGGAGTCGGTTTCGTCGTGCCGGCGCTCGAGGTAGGTGATCGCACCTTCGAACGCGGTGTAGTAGGACCGCTCGCGGCCGTAGCGGTTCTTGTACTTGACGTGCACCTTGGTCGGGTGACCGTGCAGGACCGCGTTGCGCACGTTGTCGGGCAGGTCGCCCCACGGCGTGTCGGGGCTGAACTTCAGCTCTTGGGCCAGCGCACCGATGATGCGCGAGTAGTAGTCGGCGACGTGTGCCGATGACCACGGAGAGACCGCGCCCTCGTTGAGCGTCTTGCTCTCATCGGGCACGACCAGCTCGGGGTCGACCTCCATGCGGGTGCCGAGGCCATGGCACTCGGGGCAGGCACCGAACGGGGCGTTGAACGAGAACGACCGGGGCTCGAGCTCGTCGACGGCGAGCGGGTGGTCGTTGGGGCAGGCGAGCTTCTCGGAGAAGCGTCGCGTGCGGTTGGGGTCGTCGGCATCGAGGTCGACGAAGTCGACGATGACGAGCCCGTCGGCGAGATTGAGCGCGGTCTCGACGGACTCGGTCAGGCGCTGCTGCATCGTGTCCTTGACCTGGAGCCGGTCGACCACGACGTCGATCGTGTGCTTCTTCTGCTTCTCGAGCTTGGGCGGCTCGTCGGCCAGCATGTGCAGCTCGCCGTCGACGATGGTGCGGCTGAAACCTTGGGCCTGCAGCTGGCGGAACAGTTCCCCGTACTCACCCTTGCGACCGCGGATCACGGGTGCCAGCACCTGGAACCTGGTGCCCTCGTCGCCGGCCATGATGCGGTCGACGATCTGCTGCGGGGTCTGGCGGGCGATCGGCTCGCCGCACTCGGGGCAGTGCGGCCGGCCGGCACGGGCGTAGAGGAGACGGAGGTAGTCGTAGACCTCGGTGATGGTGCCGACCGTGGATCGTGGGTTGCGGCTCGTGGACTTCTGGTCGATCGACACCGCCGGTGACAAGCCCTCGATGAAGTCGACGTCGGGTTTGTCCATCTGGCCCAGGAACTGGCGCGCGTAGGCGGACAACGACTCGACGTAGCGGCGCTGGCCCTCGGCGAAGATCGTGTCGAACGCCAACGACGACTTGCCGGAGCCGGACAGGCCCGTGAACACGATGAGCGAGTCTCTGGGGAGGTCGAGGGAGACATCCTTGAGGTTGTGCTCTCGTGCGCCGCGGATGACGAGGCGGTCGGTCACTTGTTCCCCTGGAAGGATCGAGATTTGAGCGGTCTGCTGACGCGCTCCATCGTAACGACGGCCCCTGACAGAAACATTCCAACGGCGCCACGCCCAAGCCCGGAGCGACGGACCGCGCACCTGTCGGCGCTCGCGAAAGGTGCAGGACTCACCGCTCAGGCAGAGCTGCTCGTATGCTCACTGCATGACGTACACGGGTGAGGTCGAGGTCGGCGGTCCAGCGGATGTCCAGCACGCGGGAGACCTGCAGATCACCAAGGTCGCGGTCGGCGGCATGTCCAACAACGCCTACCTGCTGAAGTGCAACCTCACCGGCGAACACGTGCTCATCGATGCGGCCGACGAGGCGGACACCTTGCTCTCGCTGATCGGTGACGCCGGCCTGGCGCGGGTCCTCACGACGCACCAGCACTTCGATCACTGGCAGGCACTCGAGGCCGTCGTCGGGGCCACCGGCGCGGAGACCGTCGCGGGCGAGGACGACGCCGATGAGCTGCCGGTGCCGGTGGACGTACGGGTGCAGACCGGCGCTCGCGTGCGGGTCGGCTCCTGCGAGCTGGAGGTCATCGGCCTCGTCGGGCACACTCCGGGCTCGATCGCCCTCGCGTACGACGACCCCGATGGCATCGTCCACCTGTTCACGGGCGACTCGCTGTTCCCGGGTGGAGTCGGCAACACGTTCGGCGATGCCGACGCCTTCGTCAGCCTGATCAACGACGTCGAGGCCAAGCTGTTCGACCGCTTCCCGGACGACACGCACTTCTACCCGGGCCACGGCAATGACTCGACCCTCGGCGCCGAGCGCCCCCACCTCGCCGAGTGGCGGGAGCGGGGCTGGTGAGCTCATGAACGCCGACGGCGTGGACCTGCTCTTCTCGGTGTTCAACACCGCGCTGTTCATGGCAGTGGCCGTCGTGAGCTTCCGACGAAGCCATCTGCTGAGCCGCTACCCGATCTGGCGAAGCGTGCTGATCGGAGTCATCGCTGGCACGTGGTGGATCGTCTGGATGATTGTGTCGTGGGTCAACCGTGATCAGATCAAGCGCGAGTGGGCCATGTACCGCGCGGAGCGCGCACCCTCTGCGGTCTGACTTCGACTGGCACATTCGTCGCCAGCGCCTAGCGTCGGGCACATGAGGTCCCTCGCCGTCGCGGTGCTGCTCACGCTGGCCGCGTGCGGATCCGACAGCTCCGACACCTCGAACGAACCGACGGCTGCGGAGCTGCAGCAGCAGACCTGCACCGAGGTCCGGAAGGGCATCGACGCGTTCAACCGGCAAGACTACGAAGAGACCGTTCGCCACTTCGAGAAGGCCAAGAAGCCGGCCAAGGTCAACGCCCAGGTCAACACTGAACCTGAGGCCGACGCACTGCTCGACGCCGTCGAGTACTACGCCAACCTCGACCCCGCCGACTACCCGGAGGCCGCACGCTCGTCGGAGAACTTCGCGCGCAACAAGGTGATCACCCTGGGCCAATGCACCGACGGGCTACCGATGGACGAGCAGGACAACGAGATCCAGACCTAGAAGGTGACCGGCAGCTCGTCGACGCCGTAGACGAACGACAGCTGCCGGAAGCTCAGCTCCTCCTGGGGCTTCGCGAGGGCGAGGTCCGGGAACCGCTGGAACAGCCTGGGCAGGGCGATACGGAGCTCCATGCGGGCCAGCTCGGCACCGATGCAGCGGTGGATGCCGTGACCGAACGCGAGGTGGCCGCTCTCGGGAACGCGGAACGGGTCGAACTCCTCGGGACGCTCCCCCACGACCTTCGGGTCGCGGTTGGCGCCACTCAGCGACGCGAGGACGACATCACCGGCCTTGATCTTCTTGCCGAACAGCAGCATGTCCTGCTTGGCGAAGCGCGGGAACGCCACCTGCACGACGGAAAGGTAACGGAGCAGCTCCTCCACCACCCGGTCGACGTCGTCCTTGGAGCCGTTGCGGATCATGTCGGCGTACGCGGGGTCTCGCAACAGGACGATCGTGCCGAGCGCGATCATGCCCGCCGTGGTCTCGAAGCCGCCGGTGAAGACACCATCAGCAAGCCCGGCGAGGTCGACATCGGAGATCATGTCGCCCTCATCGAGCAGGATCTGCCCGATCAGTCCGGGCCCCGGCTCCTTGCGCTGCTTGGCGACGGTGGCGAACAGGAACTCGCGCTGCTCCGAGACCGCACCGAATGCGGCAGCTCCTCCATTGGTGGCGTCGAAACGCGCGCTGCCGAGCTTCTCGAACGCGTCGCGGTCCTCGAAGTCGAGGCCGAGCAACGCGCAGATCGTCTGGAACGGGACGGGAAATGCCACATGCTTCGCCAGGTCGGCACCGGACCCCTCGGCCTCCAGCGCATCGAGCCGGGCGTCGACGATCTCCTTGATCATCGGCTCGAGCCGGGCCAGGCGGCGCATCGTGAATTCCGGCGTGACGATCTTGCGCAGCCGCGTGTGCAGCGGTGGATCGGTGAAGCCCAGGCCGCCGATGTCGTCGGACGTCGCCGGTCCGTCGCCGTGGAACATGTGCCGGATGTCGTTGGAGTAGGAATCGCGATCCGTCAGGATCCGGCGCGACTCCTCGTAGCCGGTGACGAGGTAGATGTTGAAGTCGAACGGCAGGTCGAGGCGGTGCATCGGCGTCGTCTCGCGGATCTCGGCAATGCGGGGCACCGGATCGAGGCCCGTACGCTGCAGCGGCACCTTGGTGGCCTCTGGAATGAAGGACAGGCGTGACAGGTCGATGCCCTTCTTCTGGATGCGGCGCACGACCAGCGCGCGGACCCATCCTGAGACTCGAGACTTCACCTGCAACACGGTGACGAAACTACACTGAGCGGTTGCGACCGTGGGTCAGCCGGTGAAAGGTGGGGGCAAAGACGCGGGGTGGCCCGCGTCCTCTCAGGGGGTTTCGCGCATGAGTGTTGGCACGACACAAGATCCACAACCGACCGAGCTCCGGCGGGTCATGGGGCCCAAGCTTCTCCTGCTGTTCATCGTCGGCGACATCCTCGGTACGGGCGTCTATGCGCTCACCGGCCAGGTGGCCGCCGAAGTGGGTGGCGCTGCGTGGCTGCCGTTCCTGGTGGCGTTCATCGTCGCCCTGCTCACGGCGTTCTCCTACCTCGAGCTGGTCACGAAGTACCCGCAGGCCGCGGGGGCCGCGTTGTACGTCCACAAGGCGTTCGGCGTGCACTTCTTCACTTTCATCGTCGCCTTCGCCGTCATGTGCTCCGGCATCACGTCGGCGTCGACGGCGTCACGCGCCTTCGCCTCCAACCTGGCAACCGGAATCGAGTGGGAGGCGTCCAACAGCCAGATCATGCTGATCGCGCTCGCGTTCATGGCTCTTGTCGCAGCCGTCAACTTCCGCGGTGCGAGCGAGAGCGTCCGGGCCAACGTGGTGCTGACCCTGGTCGAGCTGTCCGGCCTGGTCATCGTGATCCTGATCGGCTTCTACGCGATCGGCGATGCCTACTTCAGTCGCGCCGTCGCGTTCGACACCCCCGACGACAAGAACGTGTTCCTCGCCATCACCACCGCGACCTCTCTCGCATTCTTCGCAATGGTCGGCTTCGAGGACTCCGTCAACATGGCCGAGGAGTGCCACGAGCCCCACCGCATTTTTCCCAGGATGATGCTGACGGGCCTGGGCATCACCGGCGTCATCTACATCCTCGTGTCGATCTTCGCCGTCGGTCTGGTCCCCGTCGGAGAGCTCGCCTCCAGCGACACCCCACTCGTCGAGGTGGTGAAGGCCGGCGCTCCGGACTTCCCGATGGACAAGATCCTGCCGTTCATCTCGATGTTCGCGGTGGCCAACTCCGCCCTGATCAACATGATGATGGCGAGTCGTCTGCTCTACGGCATGTCGCGCCAGGGCGTCCTGCCTGCGGCGTTGTCGAAGGTGCACCCGACCAACCGCACTCCGTGGGCCGCGATCCTGTTCACCACGGCCCTCGCGTTCGGCCTGATCGCGTACGTCTCGAATGCGAGCGACGACGCGATCGCCGTGCTCGGCGGTACGACGTCGCTGCTGCTGCTCGGCGTGTTCGCGGTCGTCAACGTCGCCGTGCTGGTGCTGCGCCACGACCGGGTCGAGCACGAGCACTTCCGTACGCGCACCGCAATTGCCGCCCTTGGCGCGTTCACCTGTCTCTACCTCGTGACCCCGCTGTCAGGACGCGACGGCGAGCAGTACGAGGTCGCCGGCATCCTCCTGGGCATCGGCCTGATCCTCTCCGTGCCGATCTACCTCCTGCGTCGGGGCCAGGGCGATGACCTGCAGATCACCAACCCGGAGGACATCCCGCCGCACGAGATCGACTAACCCTGGCTCTGGGCGTTGCGCTCGCGACGACTCGACACCGTGAGGCTGACGACCGCGGTGATCGAGAGGGTCGCGACGATGACACCCAGACTCAGCAACGTGGGGATCTCGGGCACGTCGAAGTGCTCGCCGCCATTGAGGAACGGCAGCTCATTGGTGTGCAGCGCGTGCAGCACCAGCTTGACGCCGATGAACGCCAGCAGGACGGCAAGGCCCTGCGACAGGTAGATGAGCTTCTTGAGCAGGTCGCCCAGCAGGAAGTAGAGCTGGCGCAGTCCCATCAGCGCGAAGACATTGGCCGTGAACACGAGGTACGGCTCCTTGGTGAGGCCGTAGATCGCCGGGATCGAGTCGAGCGCGAACAGCAGGTCGGTCGTGCCGAGCGACAGGATGACCAAGAACATCGGCGTGATGAAGGTCTTCTTGTTCTCCTTGATGAAGAGCTTGAGACCGTGCCACTCGTCCTTGACGTTCATGTAGCGACGCGCGAACCGTACGACTGCGTTCTCGCCGTCGTCGTCGTGCTCGGTGTCCTTGACCAGTGTCCACGCAGTCCAGAGAAGGAACGCACCGAAGATGTAGAAGATCCACGAGAAGTTGTTGATCGCCACGGCGCCGAGCGCGATGAAGATGCCGCGGAAGATGAGAGCGATGATGATGCCGACCAGCAAGGCCTCCTGCTGCAGCTTCCTCGGCACCTTGAAGCTCGCCATGATGATCAGGAAGATGAACAGGTTGTCGATCGACAGGCTGTACTCCGTGAGCCATCCGGCGAAGAACTGCAGTCCGAAGTCACCGCCCTTCTCGTTGACGTCGTGGTGCACCGTGACCCAGATGCCGAACGCGATCGCGAGACCGACGTAGCCGGCCAGATAGACCGCGCACTCCTTGAGCGTGGGCTCGTGCGGCTTGCGCGCCACGATGATGACGTCGAACAAGAGCACGGCGACGGTGACGGCGATCGTCACGATCCACTCGGTCTGGGAGACCGACATGCTCACGGTGTCGGCTACAGGTGATGCAAGATGCATAGAGTCCTCCGGTCAGAGCCGGAGGTCTCTTCCGCCGCCTGAGGCGGCCCACAGCACCGGGTGACTGCTGGGAACCACCGTGATGACGACGCTGCGATCGGGGAATACTCCCCTCCGCGACACATTGTTGCAGCAGGCTGTTCAGAGTGCTTCGTCGACCGCGCTGATCTCGAACCAGAGTGAACGCGGCCACAGCCCATCCGGCTGCAGAGCAGGATGGGCGAACGCATCGGGCGGCGCACTCTGGGGCTCGACACACACCGTTTCGGCCGGTTGGTCATAGACGACCCACCACGGACTCGACGACGACAAGCTGACCTCGAGAGCTCCAGGCCAGTTGAGTACGGGCGAACCGGCGACCTTGAAGCAGTCATCCCACGGACCCGACGATGGTTGGACCAGCCGACCGGTCGGCAACGCGTCGGTTCCGCGCTCAACCATCGCCGTCGGCTCGAACCTCAGGTCGACGTCACCTCCGACGTCAAGGCGACGACGAAACCACGGGTGCAGGCCTATCGAGCACGGAGCGTCCGTACCGTCGTCCCAGCTCAACGTCGTGCGTAGTCCGTTCGACCGCAGCTCGTACTGGAGCGTCGCCACTCCCGACGTGGGCCAGGGTGCACCCATCTCGCAGGCGTACGAGGCATCGTCCACGCGATCCCACGCCACGTTGCGACCGAGTCCGTGAATCGCGTTGCCGTCCGTGGACAGCGGAAGCTGGTGCGTGATGCCGTTGAGCGTCAAGCGCCCGTCCCGGATGCGGCCCGCCCACGGAACCATCGGGAAGCTGCCGTCAGTGTCGAGGAGCTCATGGCCGTCGATGACCAAGGACGTGAGCCGGGCACCACGCGAGGGATCGATTGCAGCCTGGACGCGGCCATTGTCGAGGACGTCAGTCACGCGACCAGCATGGCAGTGCGGCCTAGACGCCTGCCTGGAGCATGCTCCGGAGCTCCTTCTTGAGATCACCGATCTCGTCGCGCAACCGCGCCGCAACCTCGAACTGCAGCTCGGCAGCTGCGGCACGCATCTGCTCGCTGAGCTGCTCGATCAGGTCGGCCAGCTCGCCTGACGGGAGGTTGGCGAGATCGGCCGTGTGGCTGCCGAGCGGGACCGGTGCACCCCTGCGTCGATGATCTCCCGTCGCGGCGAGGAGCTTCTCGGTGTCGGCGTCCTCGCGGGCCAGCATGTCGGTGATGTCGCCGATCTTCTTGCGAAGCGGAGTCGGGTCGATGTTGTTGGCGGTGTTGTAGGCGACCTGCTTGGCGCGGCGACGGTTGGTCTCCTCGATCGCCGTCTCCATCGAGTCGGTGATGCGGTCGGCGTACATGATGACCTGACCGGACACGTTGCGTGCTGCACGTCCGATCGTCTGGATCAGGGAGCGACCCGAGCGCAGGAAGCCCTCCTTGTCGGCGTCGAGGATCGCCACGAGGCTCACCTCGGGCAGGTCGAGCCCCTCACGCAGCAAGTTGATGCCCACGAGGACGTCGAACTCACCCATGCGCAGCTCACGGAGCAGCTCGACCCGTCGCAACGTGTCGACCTCGCTGTGGAGGTAGCGCGTGCGGATGCCGGCTTCGAGGAGGTAGTCGGTGAGGTCTTCGGACATCTTCTTGGTCAGCGTCGTCACGAGCACACGCTCGTCACGTTCGACGCGCAGTCGGATCTGGCTGATCAGGTCGTCGATCTGTCCCTTGGTCGGCTTGACGATGACCTCGGGGTCGATGAGTCCGGTCGGGCGGATGATCTGCTCGACGACGTCGTCCTTGACCTTGTCCATCTCGTACGTCCCGGGCGTCGCCGAGAGGTAGACGGTCTGGCCGATCCGGTCGAGGAACTCGTTCCACTTGAGCGGGCGGTTGTCCATGGCACTCGGCAGCCGGAAGCCGTGCTCGACCAGCGATCGCTTGCGGGACATGTCGCCTTCGTACATCGCCCCGATCTGCGGGATCGTCACGTGCGACTCATCGACCACGAGCACGAAGTCCTCGGGGAAGTAGTCGAGCAGGCAGTTGGGTGCCGAGCCGGCGACGCGCCCGTCCATGTGGCGCGAGTAGTTTTCGATGCCGGCGCAGGTGCCGATCTGCTCCATCATCTCGAGGTCGTAGGTCGTGCGCATGCGCAGTCGCTGCGCCTCGAGCAGCTTGCCCTCGCCCTCGAGCTCGGCGAGCCGCTCCTCGAGCTCGATGCCGATCGTCTTGATGGCACGCTTCATCACGTCGTTGCCGGCCGCGTAGTGCGTTGCTGCGCCCACGAACAGCTCCTGGTCGTCGCTGAGGACCTCGCCGGTCAGCGGGTGGAGCGTCATGAGCCGCTCGATCTCGTCGCCGAAGAACTCCACGCGTACGGCCATCTCCTGGTAGACCGGGAAGATCTCGACCGTGTCGCCCTTGACCCGGAACGTGCCCCTGGTCGACGCGACGTCGTTGCGCACGTATTGGGCCTGCACGAGCGTACGGAGCAGCTGCTCGCGTGGAAGCTGCTCGCCGACCTTGAAGCCGATCATGCGGTTGAGGTATTCCTGCGCCGAGCCGAGACCGTAGATGCATGACACCGAGGCGACCACGATGACGTCACGTCGAGTCAGCAGCGACCAGGTCGCCGAGTGACGCAGCCGCTCGACCTCCTCGTTGACCGACGAGTCCTTCTCGATGTAGGTGTCGCTCTGCGCGATGTAGGCCTCAGGCTGGTAGTAGTCGTAGTAGGAGACGAAGTATTCGACCGCATTGTTGGGGAACAGGTCGCGCAGCTCGGTCGCGAACTGCGACGCAAGGGTCTTGTTGGGCATGATCACCAAGGTCGGGCGTTGCAGACGCTCGGTGAGCCAGGCGACCGTCGCGGTCTTGCCCGTGCCCGTGGCGCCCATGAGGACGACATCCTTCTCGCCGGCGCTGATGCGACGCTCGAGATCATCGATCGCAGCCGGCTGATCTCCACCGGGAGAGAAGTCGGAGACGACCTCGAATGGCGCCACCTGGCGACGCAGCTCAGACACGGACCTCATAGTCATCGAGCGTACGTGGTGGGTCGGACAAAGTCGGCCCACCGACCTCTACGATGGCCTTCATGCCTGCCACGGAACGCCGCGCAGAGCGCAAGCGCGAGATCCTCGACGCCACACGAGCGCTTTTCGACGAACGCGGTGTCCGCGACGCGCAGATCGAGGACGTCGCCCGTGCGGTCGGCATCAACCGGGCCATCATCTATCGGCACTTCTCCGGCAAGGAGGAGCTGTTCGCGATGACGCTGGTCGACTATCTCGGCGAGCTCGACCAGGTCCTGGCAGCAGCCGATGACCCTGACGCTCCCCCGGCGGAGCGCCTCGCGGTGATCACCGACGCGTTCCTCGACTTCGGCGCGCGACTCCCGGCGTTCGTCGACTGTGCCCAGGCGTTGCTGCGCCGGCGCGGCGACGAGCTGATGGAGGAAGTCAGCGAATCGGTGATGCTCAAGCTCGGCGTCGGCATGACGTCGTGCCTGTCACATGTCGTACGAGTGCTCGAGGCCGGTGCGGCGACGGGAGAGTTCCACGTACGCGACCCGTACCTCCTGGCCAACATCTTCTACACCCAGGCGTTGGGTGTGCTCAACCTCGCGACGCTCCAGCTGTCGGTGCGTGGTGAGAACCCCGGCCTCCCGGCCGTCGATGCCGTGCCGTTCGACGAGGTCAAGACCTACCTGCAGCGCGGCGCCGTCGCGATGGCACGCGGCGACGCCAACCCCCGCGATTTGTGACCTTTACAGCGTGACAACGGTCGCGAAACGCCCTGAAGGTCACAAATCGCGTGAGTCAGGCTTCGAGGATTGCGACGACTCCCTGGCCGCCTGCTGCACAGATCGAGATCAGGCCGCGACCCGAGCCCTTCTCGTGCAGCAGCTTCGCGAGGTTGGCGACGATGCGGCCACCCGTCGCGGCGAACGGGTGAGCCGTCGCCAGCGATGAGCCCTTGACGTTGAGCTTCGAGCGGTCGATCGAGCCAAGAGGCTTGTCGAGGCCGAGCTTCTGCTTGCAGAAGTCGGCGTCCTCCCAGGCAGCGAGGGTCGTCAGCACCTGGCTGGCGAACGCCTCGTGGATCTCGTAGAAGTCGAAGTCCTGCAGCGTGAGGCCCTGGCGCTCCAGCATGCGCGGCACGGCGTACGCGGGAGCCATCAGCAGGCCTTCCGCGCCCGACACGTAGTCGACGGCAGCGGTCTCGTAGTCGACGAAGTAGGCCAGCGGCGTCCAACCATGCTTCTTGGCCTCGTCCTCCGACGCCAGCAGCACGGTCGACGCACCGTCGGACAGCGGCGTGGAGTTGCCGGCGGTCATCGTGGCGCCTTCGCCGCGGCCGAAGACGGGCTTCAGCTTGGCGAGCTTCTCCACGGTCGAATCGGGACGCAGGTTGTTGTCCTTCTCGACACCGAGGAACGGCGTGACCAGGTCGTCCTGCCAGCCCTCGTCGTACGACGCGGCGAGGTTGTGGTGCGAGGTCGCTGCGAGCTCGTCCTGGGCCTCGCGGGTGATGCCCCACTCGAGCGTCGTGATGGCCTGGCTGTCACCCATCGACAAGCCGGTACGCGGCTCGGAGTTGCGCGGCTGGTCGGGCGCAAGGTGCGCCGGACGCACCTTGAGGAGCGCGGCGACACGGCCCTTGGTGTCCTTGGCGCGGTTGGCCTCGAGCAAGATCTTGCGCAGCTTGTCACCCACGGCGAGCGGGGCGTCCGACGTGGTGTCGGAGCCACCGGCGATACCGGACTCGATCTTGCCGAGGGCGATCTTGTTGGCGACGAGGATCGCGGCCTGGATGCCGGTGTCGCACGCCTGCTGGACGTCGTACGCGGGCGTGTCGGGCGAGAGCTTGGATCCGAGCACCGACTCGCGCGCGAGGTTGAAGTCGCGGCTGTGCTTGAGCACGGCACCCGCGGCGAACTCTCCGACGCGTTCGCCCTCGAGGCCGAAGCGCGTCACGAGCCCGTCGAGCGCCGCTGTCAGCATCTCCTGGTTGGACGCGTTGGTGTAGACGGTGTTGGAGCGTGCGAACGGGATGCGGTTGCCGCCGATCACGGCAACCCTGCGTACGGTCGGCGCGCTCGACGTCGCCGCCTTCTTGGCTGGTGCCTTCTTGGCCGGTGTCTCCGCCATGGCGGTCTCCTCAGGTCTTCTCAGTGTTCGTGCTCAGGTTGTCTGAACGTGACGAGCGCCGCATACCCTGTTGGTGGACTGGCGCCTGCACCCGACGTTACAGTTTCAGGAGCATTCCAGATACCAAGGGTATCCGAGAGATAGGACACACCCAAGCCATGGCCGACCGCTACCAGTCGCTCGCGCACAACCCGATCGGCAAGTTCGTCGTCAAGAACCTGGGCCTCCCCAACCCTCCGGTGCTGGAGCGCTGGAAGGAAGGCGAGCCGCTCGTCAAGGGAACCGTCCTCATCGGCGCTGCCCCGGGCGGCACGCTCGGCCAGAAGCTCAACGCGACGCTGAAGTCCAGCGGCATCACGGTGGTCGGCGTCCGCGCAGACGGCAAGCGCTACAAGGCGCTCGTCTTCGACGCGACGGGGATCTCCGACACCGCCGGCCTCGCCGACATGCAGCAGTTCTTCACGCCGGCGCTCCGCAGCCTCTCGAGCTCGGGCCGTCTCATCGTGATCGGCACACCGCCCGAGCAGGCGACGTCGGAGACGGCGGCCATCGCGCAACGGGCACTCGAGGGCTTCGTTCGCTCCGCCGGCAAGGAAGTCGGGGGCAACGGCAGCACGTCCAACCTCGTGTACGTCGGCGCCGGCGCCGAGGACGCACTCGCCTCGACGCTCGAGTTCCTCCTCTCCCCCAAGTCCGCGTTCGTCTCCGGCCAGGTCATCCGCCTGGGCCTGACCGAGCTGGTCACGGCCGATGAGTACGACCCCGCCCAGCCGCTGGCCGGCAAGGTCGCCCTCATCACAGGCGCATCTCGTGGGCTCGGCGAGGCCATGGCGCGCACCCTGCACCGTGACGGCGCGTCGATCGTCGGACTCGACGTCCCGCAGTTGTCGGCCGAGCTCGACGCCGTGATGGCTGAGCTCGGCGGCACGTCGATCGCCGCGGACATCACCGCCCCCGATGCCCCCAAGGTCATCGCCAAGGCGGTCAAGGACGCACATGGTCACGTCGACATCGTGGTGCACAACGCCGGCATCACCCGCGACAAGCGACTCAAGAACATGAAGACCGAGAACTGGAACCTCGTGATCGACATCAGCGTCGGCGCGCCGCAGCGCATCACCGCCGAGCTGCTCAAGCAGAAGCTGCTCGGCAAGGGTGGCCGCGTCATCGGCATCTCGTCGATCGCCGGTATCGCCGGCAACAACGGCCAGACGAGCTACGGCACCGCCAAGGCCGGCGTCATCGGGTTCGTCAACGACCTGTCCAAGCGCGTCGCCAAGGACGGCATCACGGTCAACGCGATCGCGCCGGGCTTCATCGAGACCGACATGGTCAAGACGATGCCGCTCGGCATCCGCGAGGCGGGACGCCGCCTGAGCTCGCTGTCGCAGGGCGGACTGCCGATCGACGTTGCCGAGGCCATCGCCTGGTACGCCAATCCGGGCTCGTCCGCGATCTCGGGCAACACGGTCCGCGTGTGCGGCCAGGCGCTGATCGGCGCCTGACATGACCACCACTCGTACGTTCAGCAAGGCGCCGTCGACCCTGCCGATGATGCTCAAGGCGGTACTGCCGGCACTGCCTGTCGTCGGCGGGCTGCCCGGCGTCAAGCACGCCAAGGGATCGGTGCCCGACGTGGTGCTCGAGCGCCGCGGTGTGACGACCGATCGGGAGCACCTGGAGTCCTACAACGAGGTCTGCGGGTTCCCGCGCGGAGACACGGTCCCCGCGACCTATCCCCACATGGCGGCGTTCGGGCTGCACATGAGCCTGATGACCGACACGTCGTTCCCGTTCGCACCCATGGGACTGGTGCACCTGCGCAACAGCATCACGCAGCACCGCCCGATACGGGTCGACGAGACGTACGACATCTCCGTACGTGCCGCCGATCTCCGCAGTCACCCCAAGGGCTCGCTGGTCGACCTCATCACCGAGGCGACGGTCGACGGCACCATCGTGTGGGAGGAGGTCACGACGCTGTTCTCCCGCCACAGCGGAGGGGCCGCCGAGAAGACCGCGGCTCCCCTGGCCGGCGTCGAGGCACCGAGCGGTGTCGTGCACTGGAAGCTGTCGGGTGACCTCGGTCGCCGATATGGCGCGGTGTCAGGTGACCGCAACCCGATCCACCTCTATCCGCTGACCGCCAAGGCGTTCGGCTTCCCGACCAACATCGCCCACGGCATGTGGACGCTCGCTCGATGCATCTCAGCACTGCAGAACAAGCTGCCCGAGGCGTTCACCGCCGAGGTCGAGTTCCGCAAGCCGATCTTCCTGCCCGGCACCGTCGTGTTCGGGTCGGACGCGAGCGACGGCGGGATCACCTTCGGGGTCAAGGGATCCAAGAAGCCCGTGACCCACCTCGTCGGCCGGATCGTCACTCCTACGTAACTCGGAGTTACGTCGCGTCGTTGAGTTCATGACGACTCTGGAGGGAATCCCGTTGACCACCCGACGCCTGGCACGCCTGCTGACATTCCTCACCTCGCTCACGCTGATCGGGGGGATGCTCTCGTTCACGTCGGCCTCCGCCGCCGTGACGTGGAAGCCCCGCCCCGAGCAGTACACCAGGACCGTCACCGAGAAGGACGTCGCGATCCCGATGTCCGACGGCGTGATCCTGCGGGGCGATGTCGTACGGCCCGCCGATGCGTCCGGGAAGGCGATCAACAAGCGGTTCCCCGTGATCGTGACCATCACGGCGTACAACAAGACGCTCCTCGGCTCGGCCGGCGGCCTCGGCGGCACCCCTGCCGACTACCTCGTGAAGCGCGGGTACGTACAGCTCACCGTCGACGCCCGCGGCACCGGGAGCTCCGAAGGCATCTGGCGGGCCTTCGATGCCCGGGAGAACGCCGACGGCGGCGAGATCATGACGTGGGCCCACTCGTCGGCGCGTCCGTGGAGCAACGGGATCACCGGCATGAGCGGCCCGTCCTACATGGGCATCAGCCAGCTGTGGGCCGCGGCGGCCAACCCTCCCGGTCTCAAGGCGATCTTCCCGCAGGTCCCCGGCGCAGACGTCTACCGCGACATCGTGGCGTCGGGCGGCCAGCTCGACGTCGGCTTCATCCCGCTGTGGCTGGGCCTCGTCACCGGCGCAGGACTCATCCCGCCCGCTGTCGGCTCCTCCGACCCCCAGTCGGCCATCACCGAGCTGCTCAACCACCTGCAGGGCGCGGCAACGTTCACCGTTCCGCTGCTGCTCCAGGCGCTCGGCGGCGGCGAGCCCGCGTACGACGGAGCGTTCTACAAGGAGCGCTCGGTCATCAACGTCATCGACAAGGTCAAGGTCCCGGCGTTCTTCGTGTCCGGTGAGTACGACCTGTTCCAGCGTGGCACTCCCCTGCTGTTCGAGAACCTCAACAAGCGGGGCATCCCGACCAAGCTGATCATCGGCCCCTGGGACCACCTCCAGGCATCGGGCGGCACGGGACTCGACAAGGCGGGCTACGGCTCGCTCGCGGCGCTCCAGCTCCGCTGGTTCGACCACTACCTGCGCGGTGTCGCGGACTCGACGCTCAACACCGACATCGCCAACCTGACCTACTACGAGCAGGGCACTGGCGCGTGGGCCAGGGACTCGAGATGGATCGGCGCCGGCCTCAAGGGCTCGAGCCTCAAGCTCACCGGATCGTCCAAGCCAGGAGGTGCCGCGGGCGGCATCACGTCAGGCGCTCGTACGGACGGCGTCTCCGACATCTACCCGATTCCGGTCCAGGGCCTCTGCACGCGGTCGACCAACCAGTGGACGGCTGGCCTGCCCAACCTCCTGCTCGCCGACCTGCCGTGCTTCTCCGACAACCAGTACAACGACAAGCTCGGAGCGGTGTTCTCGTCGAAACCCCTGACCAAGGCGGTGACGCTGCAGGGTCCGATCAACGCGCACCTCTTCACGTCCAGCGTCGGCGGCGACGGCATGCTGTCGGTCGCGGTCGAGGACGAAGCACCCGATGGCACGGTCAAGCGACTCTCGGGTGGCTGGCAGGTCATCTCGCACCGCGCCCTCGACACGACGAGGTCGCGCTACCTCGACAACGTGCTGATCCAGCCGTTCCACCCGTTCACCAAGGCGACCCAGAAGAAGCTGGCGTACGGCGAGGTCGCGCCGGTCGACGTCGAGATCTTCCCGACTCGCGCCAAGATCCTGCCGGGCCACAAGCTGCGGATCGCGGTCCAGGCGTTCGACGTGCCGCACCTGTTGCCGACGCTGCCCGACCTGCTCGGCACGCTGACGGTGCTCAAGATCCACAGCTCGACGGCGTACCCCTCGACGATCAACTTCCCGAGCGTCGGGACACTGCCAATCGTCAACTAGGTCCCACCAGCTTCGTGATTCCCAGGAGCGGCCAGGAAACTTTCAGGCTGAGGACATGAACCTGGGACTGGACCCCTGAAGCAGCAAGGATCCTGTGCCAGATGTCGAGGAGCTGCTGGGAATCTTGGGACTGACCGTCAGTCGCGCGGTCTGACCGGGCGGATCAGGCCCTCCTGCGCCACCGTCGCGACCAGCGTGCCGTCCTGGGCAAACACCCGGGCGGTGCTCAGACCGCGTGCGCCGGAGGCCGACGGCGACGTCTGGTCATAGAGCAGCCACTCGTCCATCTGGATCGGGTGGTGGAACCAGATCACATGGTCGAGCGACGCAGCCTGCACGTCAGGCGTCCCGATGAAGACTCCGTGCGGGATCAGCGAAGCGCCCAGGAGGCTGAAGTCGCTGATGTAGGCAAACGCTGCGTTGTGGATGATCCGCGACTCCGGCAGTGTGCCGTTGGTGCGGAACCACATGCGCTGGACGACCGGCACGAGATCGCGCTGTGGGTCATCTGCCGTGCGGTTGTCGCCGACGTAACGCAGGTCGAACGACGCCCACTCGCGCTCCCAGATGTCGATGCCCTCCTGGCCGTTGGTGTTGATCAGCTCGATCAACGGCCGCGAGTCGTCCGGAGACGGAACCTCAGGCATGACGTCCTGGTGGATCCACCCGTCTTCCTGCTTCTGGAACGACGCCGTCATGTAGAAGATGATCGCGCCGTGCTGGCGTGCCGCGACCCGGCGCGTCGTGAACGAGCCTCCGTCGCGGATCTTCTCCACGTCATAGACGATCGGGATGCTCGGATCGCCGCCGAGGATGAAGTAGATGTGCAGCGAGTGCACGGACCGGTCCTCGGGGACCGTCAGCTGTGCCGCCATCAGCGCCTGCGCGGCGACCTGGCCGCCGAACACACGCTTCATCGAGGAGACCTCGGGCTGTGAGCCGCGGTAGAGGCCTACCTCCAGCTCCTCGAGCTCGAGCAGGCCGACGACTTCACTCAGGGATCCGGGCACGCACCGATCGTAGCGTTTGGCCAGCCCTGATCGTTCTTGCGCTGACGCGCAAGGCTAGCCCTGATCGTTCTTGCGCTGACGCGCCAGGCTAGCCCTGATCGTTCTTGCGCTGACGCGCCAGGCTAGCCCTGATCGTTCTTGCGCTGACGCGCCAAGAACTGCTCGAACTGGTCAGCGAGCTCGTCGCCGCTCGGGAGCTCTTCGTCACTGGCCAGGAGGGACTCGGCGGCACCGCGGGTGAACGCGTCGTACTGCTCCTCGAGGCCGGTCAGCACATCGGTGCCACCCTGCTGCTCGATCTGCTCCTCGATCTCGGCGATCGTGTCGTTCTGGCGCGCACGCAGACGCTCGACGTCGATGCTGAGACCCGTACGGTCGGTCAGCGCGTCGATCAGGGCAAGCGCGGCCGGCGGGTAGTCGACACCCGCGAGGTAATGCGGCACGTGCACGACATAGCCGGCCGCATCGTGGCCCCACTGACCGAGACGGAACTCGAGCAGGGACTGGGCCGACGACGGCACCGCGACCTGGGCCGACCAGAGATTCTTGCGGTCGACCAGCTCGGGCCGCGTGGCATGCGCCGTGATCATCGGCGGGCGGGTGTGCGGCACGCCCATCGGCACGGCGCCCAGCCCGATCGAGAGGGGAACGCCGAGATCCTCGATGACCTCGTGGGTCTCGGCGATGAACCGTTCCCACATGAAATCTGGTTCGGGACCCGCGAGCAGGAGGTAGGGCGTGCCGTTGGCGTCGTGCTCCAGGACGACCTGCAGCGTGGGTTCGGTGTAGTCGACGTAGCGGTCCTCGCTGAACGCGATCATCGGCCGACGTGCGCGGTAGTCGTACATCGAGTCGAGGTCGAACTCGTGGACCACCTTGCCATCGCCCGTGCGCAGCTCGTTGGCCGCGAGCCGCGTGGCCGAGCCGGCTCCAAGGAACCCATCGAGGGCGTGAATCAGCACCGGACCGCTGCCCGGCTCTGCTCCAGAGCTGTCAGCGGACTTGCGGATGCGGGGATTCCAGGCCACGTCTATGTCAACCGCTCAGGCCGTGGCCGTATTCCGGGCCAGCGCTGCGATCGTCTCGTCGGCGACGGCCCGCGGCGTGAGCCCGAGGCGCCCGAGGATCACGTCACGCTTGGCGTGGTCGAGGAACTCCTGCTCGATGCCATGCACCTGGATCGGTGTGAGGATCCCGGCATCGCGTACGGCCTGCGTGTAGGCCGAGCCGACGCCGCCGTGACGACCGTTGTCCTCGATCGTCACGACCTGCGTGAATTCTGCCGCAAGCCGGACCAGCGCGGGATCGATCGGCTTGACCCAGCGAGGGTCGACGACCGTGACGCCGTTGCCTGCCGCACGGATCAGCTCACCCGCCTCGACGCCGAGATGTCCGAACGCGCCGACCGCGATGACGAGGACGTCCTGCTCCTCGTCGCGCGACAGCACGTCGTAGGTGCCGACCCGCTGGATCGCCGGGAGGTCATCGCAGACCGCGCCCTTGGAGAACCGGATGACGCTTGGGGCGTCGTCGATGTCGACGGCCTCCCGGAGCAGCTCGCGGAGCTGCTGGCCGTCGCGCGGTGACGCCAGGTGGAGGCCCGGGACCATCTGCATCAGCGACATGTCCCACATGCCGTTGTGACTGGCGCCGTCCTCACCCGTAACACCGGCGCGGTCGAGCACGAACGTGACGCCGCACTCGTGCAGCGCAACATCGAGCAGGACCTGGTCGAAGGCACGGTTGATGAACGTGGCGTAGACCGCGACGACGGGGTGCAGGCCACCCATCGCGAGACCGGCGGCGCTGGTGACGGCGTGCTGCTCGGCGATACCGACATCGAAGACCCGGTCGGGGAACTTGTCGGCGAAGGCGTCGAGACCCACCGGGTAGAGCATCGCGGCGGTGATCGCCACGACATCAGGACGCTCGTCGGCGATGCGTACGATCTCGTCGCGGAACACCGAGGTCCAGCCGGCAGGTGCGACATTGGTGGCCTCGCCGGTCTGTACGTCGAACGGGTTGGCCTGGTGCATCTGGTCGTTCTCGTTGGCGACGGCGATGTCGTAGCCCTGGCCCTTGGTCGTGAGCACGTGGACGAGGACGGGACCACCGAACTTCTTGGCCGCGGCGAGCGCCCGCTCGACGGCGGGGCGATCATGCCCGTCGACGGGACCGATGTACTTGAGGCCGAGGTCCTCGAACATCCCCTGCGGCGCCAGTGCGTCCTTGACGCCCTTCTTGATGGCGTGAAGGGCTTCGTACGCCGCTGGTCCGACGCGACGCGACCGGTTGAGACGGTCCTTGATGGCACCCAGGGCAGGCTCGTAGCGAGGATTCGTACGGATCTCGGTGAGCCGGTTGGCGAGGCCGCCCACGGTCGGCGTGTAGGAGCGGCCGTTGTCGTTGACGATCACGACGAGGCGCCGATCCTTGTCGGCGGCGATGTTGTTGAGCGCCTCCCAGGCCATGCCGCCGGTCAGCGCGCCATCGCCGATCACCGCGACGACGTGGTCCTCCTTGCCGAGCAGGTGGTTGGCCTTGGCCATGCCGTCGGCGTACGACAGGCTCGTTGATGCGTGGGAGTTCTCGACCCAGTCGTGCTCGGACTCGGCGCGGCTGGGATAGCCCGAGAGGCCACCCTCACGGCGCAGCTCGCCGAACTGCCCGGCGCGGCCGGTGAGCATCTTGTGGACGTACGCCTGGTGACCCGTGTCCCAGACGACCCGATCCCGAGGCGAGTCAAAGACCCGGTGGATCGCGATACCGAGCTCGACGACGCCGAGGTTGGGCCCCAGGTGACCGCCGTTGGAGGCGACCGACGAGATCAGGAGCTCACGGATCTCGGTGGCAAGCGCGCCGAGCGCATCGTCATCGAGGCCGCGCAGGTCGGCGGGCCCGGTGATCGTCGCAAGAACGTCCTGCTGCGCTTCGGCCATTGGCTCAGTCTATCGAGTCGCCCATGTCCTGCGCAGTCAGGAAGTCCTCGATCAGGCCGGCCAGGATCTCCGGCTGCTCGACCGTGCTGGAATGCCCGCAATCCTCGACCTTCTTGAGCACCGATCCCGTGATCCCGGCGGCAATCGCCTCCGACCGTGCGACGGGCGTGGCGACGTCGTCCACACCCACGACGACCAGGGTCGGGACCGAGATCTTGCCGAGCTCGGCCGAGACCGGCTCACGGTCCACGACACCCAGGATCGCCTTCACCAGTCCGGCGCGATCGACCGCGGCGACCCCGTCCTTCCACCGCTCGATGTCAGGCTTCGACGCGGCGCTGGCGAGGAACGTCGGTCCAAACATCAGCTGTTGCACCTTGCCCGCGAGGGGCCGGATGCCCACGACGCGGTAGATCTTCGCCAGCAGCCTGTCCTGCTTGGCCATCGCCGGGTCCTCCGGATCGGCGCTGGTGTCGAGCAGGGTGAGCGACCGGATGAGCTCAGGGCGCCGCGCCGCCAGCCGCATGCCGACGAAGCCGCCCATGGACAGCCCCACGTAATGGACCGGCCCGACGCCGAGGCCTTCGATGACGTCGGCCGCGTCGAGGAACAACGTGTCCATGTCGTAGCCGTCGGCGGTTGCCGGCGTCTTGCCCTGGCCACGCCAGTCGACGGCGACGCAGCGGTAGGAGGCGCGAAGGCGCTCGATCTGTGCCTCGAACATGTGCCCGCTGAACAGCAACCCGTGACCGAACACCACGGTCGGAGCGGCCGGACTGGCAGTCGGAGGGCCGGTGTCGGTGATGTTGACCTGGATGCCGTTCGCCGCGATGAGGGTCATGCGCCGAGCATGGCATGGCCAGGGCGATCGCGGGAGGACTCAGATCTCGTAACGACCGCGTAGGTGGATCAGGGC
Source organism: Aeromicrobium panaciterrae (assembly GCF_039537165.1). Classification (GTDB taxonomy): domain Bacteria; phylum Actinomycetota; class Actinomycetes; order Propionibacteriales; family Nocardioidaceae; genus Aeromicrobium; species Aeromicrobium panaciterrae. The sequence continues at coordinate 3,302,187 of NZ_BAAAZZ010000002.1, forward strand.
ATCCGAGTCGCCGGTCTCCACGTGCTCGACGACTCCCTCCACGAGCAGTCCCCAACCCACCGGACGAGTCTCCTCGAGGAGTCGTATGCCGAGCCAGCCGGCGCTGCCTTCGAGGACCGGACCCCATTCGCCGTCGGTCCACACGCCCAACGTGAAGGGGCCGCCCGGCGCGGGCACGGTTCCGGCGAAGGCATCTGCAAGGAACCTGTGCTCCTCGGCCAGCACGTTGACCGCAACGGTCTCCGGCCCTGACGTCCACCAGTCGGAGTCGGCATCGATCACCGCCAGCACGTGGCCGGGTTCACCGTTGGCCACGATCACCGACGAGACCGTCAGCCCTGCACGGCCTGAGCCCACGCCACTGGCCCACACCGTGACAGGCGCCGGCATGCGTCCTCGCAGCTGCCGCAGTGGGTCGCGATCACCACTCGGTGGCAGGAAAGGGTGGTCTGAATGAATCGTCACGCTGCCAGCGTACGGCCCTGTGCCTTGACTTAATTCACGACTCGTACTAAACCTGACTCATGGCATTCGTGATCGGCGTCGACTCCTCAACCCAGTCGACGAAGGCACTGCTGGTGGACGCCGATTCCGGCACCGTCCTGGAGAGCCAGCATGCGCCGCATCCGGCCGGCACCGCGGTGGACCCGCGGAGCTGGCTGGATGCGTTCGACAAGACGACGGCGAGCCTCCTCGATCGCGCCGAGGCCATCGCCGTCGGCGGACAGCAGCACGGCATGGTGGCGCTCGACAGCGATGACGCACCCGTGCACGACGCGATCCTGTGGAACGACACGCGCTCCAACAAGGAAGCGCTCGACCTGATCGACGAGATGGGCGGGCCGGCCGCGTGCGCCGAGGCGGTCGGCAGCGTGCTGGTCGCATCATTCACCTCGACCAAGCTGCGGTGGCTCCGGGACCACGAGCCCGACGCCGCCAGCCGTACCAAGCGAGTGCTCCTCCCCCACGACTACGTCTCCCGGCACATCGTCGGAGGCGGTGAGCCGTTCACCGATCGCGGCGATGCCTCGGGCACCGGCTACTTCTCGACACGCGACGACGCGTGGCGACCCGATCTTGCCGAGACAGCCATCGGTCATGCCGTCGAGCTTCCCCGCATCGTCGCCTCCTCGGACGTCGCAGGCATGTCAGCGTCCGGACTCAAGGTCGCGGCAGGCACCGGCGACAACATGGCCGCGGCCCTCGCGCTCGATTTGCAGCCCGGTGACGTCGTGGTGTCGATCGGCACCTCCGGCGTCGCCTCGGCGATCGCCGGCGAGCCGGTCTGCGACCCGACCGGGTCCGTGACCGGATTTGCCGATGCCACGTCACGATTCCTGCCGCTGGTCGCGACGATCAACGCGGCTCGCATCCTCGAGCTGCAGTCCACCCTGCTCGGCGTCGACCACGACGAGCTGGCGCGGCTGGCCCTGGCGGCGCCGTCGGGCGCGAACGGTCTCACGGTGCTCCCCTACTACGACGGCGAACGTACGCCGAGCCGGCCCGAAGCCACCGGCACGTGGTCGGGGCTGACGACGTCGACGACCCGTGAAGACCTGGCCCGCGCGGCTGTCGAGGCGCTCCTGTGCTCGCTCGCCGACGCGATCGATCACCTGACCGCCGCCACCGGGACGCCGCCACAGCGGATCCTGATGGTCGGGGGCGCGGCGAGCAATCCCGCCGTACGCACCCTCGCCCCGGCGATCTTCGGCCGCCCCGTCACGGTGCCGGCCCCCGGCGAATACGTCGCGCTCGGCGCGGCACGCCAGGCCGCCTGGGCGCTCGCCGGCACTCCCGAACCCCCGTCCTGGGCGCCTGTCGCGGCCGAGACCTATGACGCAGAACCGACCCCTCTGGTGCGTGAGGCCTACGCACTCCTTCGCGACCGCGAAACCCTCGAGGACTAGCCCCAATTAAGAGAGTGTTGCCATGAGCATCCCCACCCCGTCACCGTCCGACAAGTTCTCCTTCGGACTCTGGACCGTCGCCTACCCCGGACGTGATCCGTTCGGTGACCCGACGCGTGAGCCGATGGACGTGATCTATGCCCTCGAGAAGCTCAAGGCGATCGGCTCGTACGGCGTCAACTTCCACGACGACGACCTGATCCCGTTCGGCTCCGACGACAAGAGCCGCGAGGCGATCATCGAACGCTGGAAGAAGGGGCTGGCCGACACCGGCCTCGTCGTCACGACCGCGACGACCAACCTGTTCGGCCACCCGGTCTTCAAGGACGGCGGCTTCACGTCCAACGACCGCGAGATCCGCCGCTTCGCGATTCGCAAGGTCATGCGCAACATCGACCTCGCCGCCGAGCTCGGCGCCAAGGTGTACGTGTGCTGGGGCGGCCGCGAAGGTGCCGAATCCGGCGCTGCCAAGGACGTGGCAGCTGCGCTCGACCGCTACCGCGAGGCGTTCAACATCCTCGGCGAGTTCGTGCACGACAAGGGCTACGACATCAAGTTCGCGATCGAGCCCAAGCCCAACGAGCCTCGCGGCGACATCCTGCTGCCGACGATCGGCCACGCGCTGGCGTTCATCGAGACGCTCGACCGCAAGGAGAGTGTGGGCGTCAACCCCGAGATCGGGCACGAGGAGATGGCCGGGCTCAATGCGGCACACGGCTACGCCCAGGCGATGTGGCAGGGCAAGCTCTTCCACATCGACCTCAACGGCCAGAGCGGTCCCCGCTACGACCAGGACTTCCGCTTCGGTGCCGGCAACGCCCGCGGCGCCTTCTGGGTCGTCGACACCCTGTTGGCCGGCGGCTATGACGGTCCGGTGCACTTCGACTTCAAGACGCCGCGCACCGAAGACGACAACGGCGTGTGGGTCGCGGCCGAGGCGTGCATGACCAACTACCTCATCCTGCGCGAGAAGGCCCTGGCGTTCCGGGCCGATCCGGAGGTCCAGGCCGCTCTCGAGGCGGCCAAGCTGCCCGAGCTGGCGAAGCCGACGCTCAACGAGGGCGAGACCTGGAGCGAGCTCGAGGCGTCGTCGGGCCCGTCGGCGGACGAGCTGGCCGCGTACGGCGCCGGCTTCGAGAAGCTCGACCAGCTGGCGCTCGAGCACCTCTACGGAGTGCGTGGTTAGTGATGACTCCCGGGCCAAGCGGAACGGAGCACCTGCGCCGGCAGAACACTGCGCTGGTGCTCCGTTCCCTTCGCTCCGAGGGCGCAGCCACCCGTACCGAGCTCGCACGCCGTACGGGCCTCGCGAAGGCCACGATCGGCACGATCGTCGCGGAGCTCGGGACCGGTGGGGCGATCAGCGAGGACCAGTCCGCACCCTCGGGCCGAGGTCGTCCCGGGCGCCCCGTCACGCTGACCGGCGAGTCGATCATCGGCCTGGGATTCGAGGTCAACGTCGACTACCTCGCGGCGGTGGCGCTCGACCTCGGCGGCAACGACCGCATCTCCACGATCCGTGAGGTCAGCGGGGACGGACCGCCCAGCGTCGATGAGCTGATCGCGCTCGCGACCGAGATCCGCGACTCACTGGTGGCCGACGGTCACAGCATCGTCGGTGCCACGGTTGCCGTACCCGGGCTCGTCGAGCACGACAACCGCACGATCGCCTGGGCGCCCAACCTCGGCTGGGACGATGTGGATCTCGCGACCCAGCTCGAGACGGCCTTCGGTGAGAACTGCCCGACGATGGTCGACAACGACGCCAACTGCGCGGCCCTCGCCGAGGCATCCCACGGGGTCTCGACCGATGTCCAGAACTCGCTCTACATCACCGGAACTGTCGGAATCGGCGCCGGCATCGTGCACGACGGCCGACTCCTGCGCGGCGGTGCCGGATTCGCCGGCGAGGTCGGTCACATGCCGATCGGCGACGAGTCGTCGGTGTGCGGTTGCGGGCGCACGGGATGCTGGGAGGCGTCGGTCGGCCTACGCGCCATGCTCCGTTCCGTGGGGATGCAGGAAGGGGAGACACCGCTGAGCACGGCGCTCGCGGTCGCCGAACGTGCATCCCGTGAGCAGCCCGTACGGGATGCACTTGCCGGTCTCGGCACGAGCCTCGGCATCGGGCTCGCGACCCTCGCCACCGTGATCGACCCCTCGGTGATCGTGCTGGGTGGTTACTTCGTACCGCTCGGTGAGTACGTCGTGCCTGCTGCCAACGGGGTGCTCGAGGCGCGGCTGCCTGCCGCCGACAAGCACCTGCCGGAGATCCGGCTCAGCTCACTCGGAATCCATGCCGCGGCACTCGGCGCAGCCGAGGGCGCACTGGCCGGTGTCTACGCCGGCGCGGTGTCCATCTAGCACCCCCGCGATCTGTCGGGGGTTCAGGACGCCAGGACGCTCTCGACGTCGTGGCACGCGCTGGCCAGGCAGGCCACGGGATCGCTGAGCAGCGGGCCGAATGCCAGCTCGGCAGCCCCCAGCAGCACGGAGTCACCCCCGAGACCGGGCACGCACACCTCGACGAGCTCGCGCGGTGCCGTCAGGGCGTGGGCGCCGAGTCCGGCCTCGACGTCCTCGCTGACCAGGGGGTAGAGGGCGCGAAGGTAGCCGCCCAGCACGATGACTCGTGGATTGAGCAGGTTGACGGCGGCCGCGAGACCACGACCGAGGTTGCGACCGACGACACGCAGGTCCGGAGACGCCTCACTGACACCCTTGAGGAACTCCCCGAGCGCCGCCACGCGATCCGGAGGGCAGCCCACCGCGAGGGCGATCGCCGGGGCACCGATCTCGGTCTCCCAGCAGCCACGACTTCCGCAGTGGCACACCTTGCCGTCGGGGGTGAACGGGAGGTGGCCGATCTCTCCGGCGTAGCCGCCGGACCCCTCGAGCGGACTTCCGCCCACGATCACACCGGCACCGACACCAACTTCGCCGGAGAGGTAGATCAGGTCGTCGACACCGACGCCTGCTCCGCGCAGGTGCTCGGCAAGAGCACCGAGATCAGCGTCGTTGCCGAGTACCGGACGATCGGGGGTCGTGATGCGCTCGGAGAGGATCTCCGCGAACGGGACGTCGTGCCACCCGAGGTTGGGGGCAAAACGTACGAGCCCGTCCTCGGCGCGGATGATGCCCGGGACACTGATGCCGATCCCGACCAGCGGGGCACCTTCCTTGACGTCCTTGACGACCAGGCGCATGAGCTCGACGACCGAGTCGGCGATCGCGCGCGGGTCGTGTGACGACGGGATCGGCCCGGTCGCCCGTGCCTCCACGGCGCCACCGATGCCGACGCGCGCCACGGTCAGGCCGTCGACGCGCACGTCGGTGGCAAGGACGTACGCACCACCGCGCGTACGCACGTCGACGGACGGACGACCGGCGCTGATACGTGTGCCCGACGGCTTGACCTGCTCGGCGAGACCGAGCGACTCAAGCTCGGTGACCAGCCCCGCGATCGTGCTGCGGTTGAGGCCCATCCGAGCCGTGAGCTCGGCACGCGAGATGCGGCCGGCGCGGTGCACATGACCCAGAACAGTGCCCAGGTTGTGACGCCGCACGTCCTCCTGGTTTGTTCCGACGCCCGAGCGTCCCGCGGAGGCCACCTGACTCAGCCGAGACCCGTGGCAGACCGCCGCCTGCGCGAGATCGCATCGACGCTGGCCGCGAGGAGCAGCACGCCGCCGGTGACCAGGAAGTTGATGTAGGACGCCTGAGCGAGCAGGCCGAGTCCGTTGGCGATCGTCGCGATGACGAGGCCACCGATGACGGCGTCGCGTGCCTTGCCCCTGCCGCCGAACAGGCTGGTGCCGCCGATCACGGCCGCACCCACGGCGTACAGCAGCGTGTTGCCGCCGCCGGAGGACGTCGAGACCTTGCCGCCGTACGACGCCACGACGATGCCGCTGATGGCGGCCATCGACGAGCACGCCATGAACACAGCGACGCGGATGCGAGCGACGTTGATGCCGGCGCGGCGCGCCGCTTCGGCGTTGCCGCCGACGGCATACACGTGACGGCCCCAGGTGGTGCGGGTCAGGAGGAACGTCCACATCGCCAGCAGCACGACGACCAGCGGGAGGACGTACGGGATGCCCTTGATCGGGAAGCTGGGGTTGACGCTGCGGTTCTCGTTGAGGATGTAGGTCACGGCCAGCAGGACCGCTCCCAGCGTCAAGATCTGTGTGACCACGACGGCGAGCGGCTGGTGCTGCAGCTTGGCCGCGACCTTGCGACGATGTGCCAGCAGCTTGAACGCGGCGAACAGCGCGGTGATCGCGATGGCGCAGATCCAGCCCCACAGCACGCTGAGGTTGTTGTTGGCGATGCCGCTGATGACCGAGTCGTTGACGCGGACCGAACCGCCTTCGCCGATCAGCCACAGCGGGATGCCCTGCAGGCCCAGGAAGAACGCCAGCGTGACGACGAACGATGGGATGCCGAGCTTGGCGACGAGCAGTCCGATCGCCAGCCCGATCGCGGCACCAACCGCGACCGCCGCCAGGACCGCGATGTACCACGGCTGGTCGTGCTTCACGAGCAGGACGCCCATGACGCAGGCAGACGTACCGCCTGCGACGCCGGCAGACAGGTCGATCTCGCCGAGCAGCAGCACGGGCACCAGCGCCATCGCCAGGATGATGATCGAACCGGCCTGGGTGATCAGGTTGGCGAGGTTGAGGTTGGACAGGAACCGGTCGTTGGCGAAGTTGAACACGATGAACAGCACGACCAGGCCGGCGATGGAGGGCAGAGCGCCCATGTCGCCGCCACGTACGCGGCTGATGTAGGCGCGTACGGACTCGCCGAACGTGTTGGACTGCGTCAGGTCGGAGGCGAAGCCGGCCTCTTCGGCGTCAGTGATGATGTCGGTCATGAGGTGCTCGCAGCCTTCGTTGCGGGTCCGGGGATGCCAGCAGACTGGCCGGTCGTGATGAGTTCGACCACCTGCGTCGAGGTGACGTCCTTGGTACGGACGTCAGCGGCGACGCGGCCGAGGTAGAGCGCGGTGATGCGGTCGGCGACCTCGAACACGTCGGTGAGGTTGTGCGAGATCAACATGACGCCGACGCCCTGGTCGGCGAGGCGGCGTACGAGGTCGAGGACCTGGCGGGTCTGTGCGACGCCGAGTGCTGCGGTCGGCTCGTCGAGGAGCACGACCTTGGAGTTCCAGAGGGCCGACTTCGCGATCGCGACGGTCTGGCGCTGACCACCGGACAGGCTGGCAACACTCTGGCGGACGGACTTCACGGTGCGTACCGACAGGGACGCGAGGACCTCGCGTGCCTTGGACTCCATCGTGGTCTCGTCCATCACGACGCCGCTCTTCATCTCGCGGCCGAGGAACATGTTCTCGACGATGTCGAGGTTCTCGCACAGCGCGAGGTCCTGGTAGACCACCTCGATACCAAGGGCGGCGGCGTCCTTGGGGCTGGTCACGTGCTGGGGCTGGCCCTCGAAGAGGTATTCACCCGAGTCCGCGGGGTAGATGCCGGCGATGGCCTTGACCAGCGTTGACTTGCCGGCGCCGTTGTCACCCACGAGGGCGGTGACTTCACCGGGATAGATGGCGAGGTCGACGTCATGGAGAACGTGGACGACACCGAAGCTCTTGTTGATTCCACGCAGATTGAGGATCGGCGACTTTTCGCTCATGACTGACCTTCCGAGAGCAGTGTTCGAGACGTGGCGATGGTACTGCGTGGGATGTGGCCTCCCGGGATCACCGGGAGGCCACACCCGTTGCAGCTACTTGATGCCAGCGTCAGTGCACAGCTTGGCGAAGTCGCCCGTGCACACTTCCGATGCCTTCAGGTCGCCCGACTCGATCGGAGCACCGACGTTGGACTTGTCGATGGCAACCGGGTCGAGGAGGATCGCCGGAACGTCGCGGCCACCCTGCTCGTCCTTGACCGTTCCGGTCGTCGCGGGCTTGTCACCCTTGACCATGGCGATAGCGGCCTCAGCGAGCGCGCCGGCCTGGCCCGTCGCCGACTTCTGGATCGTCATGCACTGCGTGCCAGCAAGGATGTTCTGCAGGCCCTCAGCCGTTGCGTCCTGACCGGTGACGGGGACCTTGCCGGCCTGACCGTTCTTCTTCAGGATCGAGATGACACCGCCGGCGAGGCCGTCGTTGGCGGCATACACGCCGTCAACCTTGCCGTCGACCTTGGTGTAGAGCTGCTCGAAGATCGTGACAGCCTTGTCGTTGTCCCAGTCGGGAACAGCCTGCTCGGCAACGTTCTTGTAGTTCGAGATCTTGTCGAGAACGCCGTGCGCGCCCTGTGAGAACAACGTGGCGTTGTTGTCGGTCGGCGAGCCGTTCAGGTAGATGATGTTGGCGGGCTTGTCTCCGAGGCACTTGGCGAGACCTTCACCCTGGAGGGCGCCGACCTTGCTGTTGTCGTAGGAGATGTAGGCGTCAGCCGAACCACCCAGCGTCAGGCGGTCGTAGTCGATCGTCTTGACGCCCTGCTTCTTGGCCTTCTCCTCGATGGCGGCACCCGAGTCCGAGTCGAGGTTGACGATCGCGAGGACCGTCACGCCGTCGGCGATCATGCCGTCAGCAATCGTGGCCATCTTCTCGGCGTCGCCTTCAGCGTTCTGGATGCTGTATTCAACGCCAGCGTCCTTGAATGCCTTCTCGAGCGCCGGACGGTCTGCCGACTCCCAACGAGCCGATGACTTCGTGTCGGGAAGGATGACGCCGATCTTGCCGTCGGCCTTGCCGCCTCCGCCGTCGCTTCCTCCGCTGTCAGAGCTGCCACAGCCAGCGAGCGCGAGGGTCGCACCCATGACTGCCGCGAGTACCAGATTGCGTGTCCGCTTCACACAGACCGCCTCCTCATTCTCCAGTAGTGCGTCACGCGATGGACATGAGTTGGACATCGGCGCGCAATTGTTGTTTGGAACAACGTATAGCGTGATGGCAGTCACGTCCAGCCTGTCGGACAACAAATTCCTGTCGGCGTGTCGCATTCCGCAATTGGACGTGCAAAAGGGGCACCATCGTCTCCGACAGTGCCCCTGACCTGCAGATATGTCAGTCGAGGAGGCTGCGCAGGACGTACGGCATGATGCCGCCGTTGCGGTAGTAGTTGGCCTCGCCAGGTGTGTCGATTCGGACAACTGCGTCGAACTCGACCTCTCCAGCCTTGACGTGGACGGTCTTGGGGATGCGTCCTTCGTTGAGCTCGGTGATGCCGGTGAAGTCGAACGCCTCCTCCCCCGTCAGGCCCAGCGACTCGGCGGTCTGGCCGGCCGAGTACTGAAGCGGGAGCACGCCCATCCCGAGCAGGTTGGAACGGTGGATGCGCTCGTAGGACTCGGCGATGACGACCTTGACGCCCAGGAGCGCGGTGCCCTTGGCAGCCCAGTCGCGCGACGACCCCGAGCCGTACTCCTTGCCCGCCAGGACGACCAGCGGGATGCCGGCATCGACGTACTTCTCGGATGCCTCGAACACCGTGGTGACCGGCGTGCCGTCCGCCAGCAGGTCTCGGGTGAAGCCACCCTCGGTGCCGGGTGCCAGCTGGTTGCGCAGGCGGATGTTGGCGAACGTGCCGCGGATCATGACCTCGTGGTTGCCTCGGCGCGAGCCGTAGGAGTTGAAGTCGCGCGCCTCGATGCCGTGCTCGGAGAGGTATTTGCCTGCGGGGCTGTCCTTCTTGATCGCACCTGCCGGGCTGATGTGGTCGGTCGTGACCGAGTCGCCGAGCTTGAGCAGCACCCGTGCCCCACTGACCTCGGTGACGGGATCGGGCTCAAGACCCATGCCGTCGAAGTACGGCGCCTTGCGGACATATGTCGAATCCGGATCCCACTCGAACACGTCACCGTCAGGCGTCGGAAGGTTCTGCCAGCGCTCGTCACCGGCGAACACATCGGCGTACTCGCGGCTGAACGTGTCCGAATCGATCGACGAGGCAATGACGTCCTCGATCTCCTGCGGAGTCGGCCAGATGTCCTTCATGAACACGTCGTTGCCGTCTTGGTCCTGGCCCAGCGGATCGGTGTAGAGGTCGACGTCCATCGAGCCGGCCAGCGCGTACGCGATGACGAGAGGCGGCGATGCGAGGTAGTTCATCTTGATGTCGGGGTTGATGCGGCCCTCGAAGTTGCGGTTGCCCGACAGCACGGCGGTCACGGCGAGATCACCGTCGTTGACGGCCTTGCTGACCTCGGGGATCAGCGGGCCGGAGTTGCCGATGCAGGTGGTGCAGCCATAGCCGACGAGGTTGAAGCCGAGCTTGTCGAGATAGACGTCGAGACCAGACTTCGAGTAATACTCCGTGACGACCTTGGAACCGGGTGCCAGCGTCGTCTTGACCCACGGCTTGCGCTGCAGGCCCTTCTCGACGGCCTTCTTGGCGAGCAGCCCGGCGCCGATCATGACCGACGGGTTGGACGTGTTGGTGCAGGACGTGATCGCAGCGATCGTGACGGCACCGTGGTCGAGCTCGTACGTCGTGCCGTCCTCGAGCGTCACCGTCTGCTTGTTGCTCGCGTCGGACGAACCGGCATAGTCGGCGAGTGCCGTCTTGAACGACGACACCGAGTCGGTGAGCGAGACGCGGTCCTGCGGGCGCTTGGGTCCGGCGATCGACGGTACGACGTCGCCGAGGTCGAGCTCGAGGTACTCGGAGTAGCGCGGCTCGTTGTTGGCGTCGTGCCACATGCCCTGGGCCTTGGCGTAGGCCTCGACGAGAGCGATCTCGTCCTCGGAACGACCTGTGAGCCGGAGGTACTTGGTGGTCTCGTCGTCGATCGGGAACACCGCGATGGTGGATCCGTACTCCGGGCTCATGTTGCCGATCGTGGCGCGGTTGGCCAGCGGTACGGCACCGACGCCGGAACCGTAGAACTCGACGAACTTGCCGACGACCCCGTGCTTGCGCAGCATCTCGGTGATGACCAGGACGAGGTCGGTCGCGGTGGCACCCTCCGGCAGCTCGCCCGACAGCTTGAAGCCGACGACGCGCGGGATCAGCATGCTGATCGGCTGACCGAGCATGGCTGCCTCGGCCTCGATGCCACCGACGCCCCAGCCGACGACGCCGAGACCGTTGACCATCGTGGTGTGCGAATCGGTTCCAACGCAGGAGTCGGGATAGACCGTCCCGTTCTTGTCGAACACGACGCGCGCAAGCTTCTCGATGTTGACCTGGTGCACGATGCCGGTGCCCGGCGGGACGACCTTGAAGTCGTCGAACGCGCCCTGGCCCCAGCGGAGGAACTGGTAGCGCTCGCGGTTGCGCTCGTACTCGATCTCGACGTTGCGCTCGAACGCCTCGGGCGTGCCGAAGACATCGGCGATGACGGAGTGGTCGATGACCATCTCGGCGGGCGCCAGCGGGTTGATCTTGGTGGCGTCTCCCCCGAGGTCGGCCATGGCCTCGCGCATCGTGGCGAGGTCGACGACGCAGGGAACGCCGGTGAAGTCCTGCATGATCACGCGGGCCGGCGTGAACTGGATCTCCTTGGAGGGCTCGGCGTCGGCATCCCAGCCGGCGAGCGCCTCGATGTCGGCCTTCGTGATGTCGGCGCCGTCCTCGGTGCGCAGCAGCGACTCGAGCAGCACCTTGAGGCTGAACGGGAGGGTCGATACGTCGAGCCCGTCACCTGTCACCGCGCCCAGGCGGTAGTAGTCGTAGGAGCTGTCCCCGACCTTGAGTGAGTCCTTGGACTGAAAACTGTCGACGGCCATGATTTCTCCTTCGCGCTGTCAGGTCCCATCCTGCCCAGCATTGGCTCGCAATGCATGGTCAGGATGCCCTAACCCGCACGCGTACTAACTCTCTTGATATCAAGATACATGATATCAAGACGTCTTAGAACACGTGGGGGAACTGGAGCAGCAGCGGCGAGAAGAACGCGATGTAGAGCAGCGCCACGCCCAGCACGCCCGCGACCCCCACGATGTCGAGCACCACCAGCGCACGCCGTCGGCCCGTGGTCGTGACGGCATCCGCCCCTTCGGCGCGGACGACCTTGGTACGAGCGAGCCAGTCGGCGAACCCTCGACCCGTCGGGAGCAGGAGCGGGACGAGCAGCACGAGCAGGGCGAGGTAGGCCGCTCCCCCGACGTGCCAGCTCTCGGGGGTCAGGCGCCGCAGCGATGTTGGGAGCCCGATCGGTATCGCGGCGACCGCGAGGTCGAGCAGTGCCGCCATGACCACGCCACGTAGCAGGCCGCGCCAGCGACCGGTCGGTGAATCGTCACCGACGTCGACGACCTTGAGCCCCACGCGGTGCTTGCCGATGCTGTGGCCACGCACGCCCTGGCGGAGCCCATTGTTCCAGATCAGGAACAGCTCCCCGGCGATGAGGCCACTCAACAGCATGTCGTCGGAGAGGCTGATCGACCAGAAGTCTCCCGTGGTGGTCGATGTCAGCACATGAATGCCCCGACCCGCGACATACAGGACGGCGCCGGCGGTGAACGCCAGGCAGAACAGGAGCGCATCCTGCAGGAGCGCGTCACGTCGTAGCTGCCGAGTCGTACGGAACTCGCCCATGTGACTGTCCTACCGCATCGAGGTGACGTAGGACGTGACGGCGCGGCCATCTCGTACGCGGTTCTCCCAGGTCACGCCGGCGCCGATGAAGATCGCTCCTGCGGACGCGATCAGGACCCAGCGCGGCAGACCGAGCGCGAGAGGTCCGACGTTGGCGATCGCCAGCAGCAGGAGGATCGCCGCGCCCGCGACGAACGGCGCGTTCCACCTCTTGGCCACTCCCCCTCCCACGGCAACGAACGCGCCGATGCCCAGGAGCAGTGCACGCAGGCTGGTGGGCTCGTCGAGTGCTGCGGGAAGGCTGGGCAGGAGTGTGAGGAGGAGCCCCGAGCCGAGCGCCCGGACCGACGAGACCTCTGGTCGACCACGCATCCACCACAGACCAGCACCGATCAGCACGATGCCGAAGGGCAGGGTGTAGGCCTCGACCGTCTCGACGTCGCTTGCAACGAGGCGCAGCACGTACGCGAGCCCGAGCGCCGCGAACCCGACCCATCTCAGGTGAGGGCGGTCGGGCGTGAACAGCGAGACCAGCGAGACGCTCGCACCGAGAACTGTCCAGATCGCGGCCTGCCACCCGAGGGACACGTCACCGGAGCTGGCGATGGTGATGCCGACGACCGCGACGAGAACGGTGCCCGCCTCGACGCCTCGACGGCCGGCCACGGCACGAAACAGGGACGAGGCGACAGCAAGGCCGATCGCGGCAGCGACGACGAGCGAGAGAGCCACGAGTCGAGGTGCCTGGTCGGCGAGATCCGTGCCGATCCCGGCGGCGCCGAGTCCCCAGCCCGTGGCGGCGAACGCGACCGCTTCGCGACGCATCGCGTCGGTGGACCGGACGCCAACGGTGGCAAGCACCACAGCAGCGACACACCAGACGGCGAGCGTTGCGGACCTCGAAGGCGGCGGCAGGATCGGAGCGAGAGCCACGACGACGGGGCCCACCAGGCTCCACGCGAGGTTGGACCGTGGCGGCACTTCCGACAGCACGAGACCGACCGCGATCGTGGCCAGGGCGACCACAGTGAACGCCGCTTCGCCCGCTGCCAGGGCGACGACGACACCCGCGCCCGCGACCACCGTCGAGGCCGGGACCAACCACGTACGAGCAGCCTTCAGCTCCGGCCACCATCGGGCGAGGACCGTGCCAACGGCGAGCGCGGCGAACACGACAGTGGCAAGCCACCACGGCCCGGAGCCGTCGTCGATGGCAGCCGGGCGCGACCAGAACGGGTGGTCGCCGCGGGAGTCCTGGAAAGATCTCTCGACGAACGAGCCGAGCGACCCCAGCCACGGAAGGGCTGCGAGCGTGAGTCCGCCGGCGAGGATTGCTGTCGCGATCCGCGCGCCCCGTGACCAGCTGTCCGTACGGCGCAGGACGAAGGCTCCCAGGACCACGAGGCCGGCGACCACGATCAGACCGCCCCGATCCACGTGTGCCGTCTCCACCGGGAGTGCGATCAGCGTTGCAGCACCCAGGACTGCCACAGCAGACGCACCCACGACGCCACGGCGCTCGAGGAGTCCCGTACCCACAGCTGCCAGGACAACGACCAGCAGCGGCAGACCATGGCGCTCGGCCGTCAGGTCGTGGAGGCTCGGGTTGTCGAACGCCTCCGCGAGTGCCGCACCGATCAGCAACACGACTCCGAACGCTCCTGCCGCGGCCAGCAGGATCGAGGTCACGTGCTGCGTGAGTCGCAGTGAGACGAGCAGCAGCGCCACCACGAACGCCGTGGCGACGACGCCAGCCCAGAACGGACTCCAGTCCTCGGAGTCATACAGCTGTACGCCGAGCACCACGGCACCGAACCATGGCGCGACACCCGCCACGATCATCGGCGCCAGCAGACCCTCGCCGCCGTCGAGGCGGGTCCTGGCCCACCGGATGATCGCCAAACCAGCAGCGAACATGACCACCGACCAGGCGGTTGCCACTGCGACGAATGGCAACGAGTCGAGGCCGAACAAGCCCTGACCCCACGCCGCGAACCAGTCGACCGTCACGAGGCCGAGGAAGACGGACCACAGCGCCTCGGCCGATCCACGCAGGCCACGCCGGCTGATGTAGGCCGCCAGCACTCCGACGACGGCCGTGAAGGCCAGCAGCACCAGCGCCCGTCCGGTCACCCCGAGGGACCCCCACGACACCGTGATGAAGATGAACCCGGCGATGAGGATGAACAGCGCCCCGAGGGCCAGCAGGATCGATCCCGTCGACCACGTGCGACTGACCGGCCGATCAAGCCTCGGCGGCGCTGATGGCAGCGGCGCCGAGGTGGGAGGCGCAGGAACTGCGGTCGCTGGGGCTGCGGTCGCCGGGGCCGCGCCCACCGAGCGCGCCTTCTCGAGCAGCGCGTCGGCCTGGAGCAACGTCTGCCAGAGCTCACGTGCAGGCTGCGACGTCAGGCTGAAGCCACACGTGGCACACGCAACCATCCCGTTGATCGGGGCGGCGCAGCTCGGGCACACGGACGGATCGGCGAAGCGCATGGCCCACTGTGGCACGTCAGGTGCTCAGTCCCGAAGGAGAACCGCCACGCACTCGACGTGATGTGTCATGGGGAACAGCGCGAACGCCCGGAGCCCGTCGAGCCGATAGCCCAGAGCAGCAAAGCTGGCGAGGTCGCGTGCCAACGCGGCCGGGTCGCAGGCGACATACACGACTCGGCGTGGCGAGAGTCCTGCAATCGCGGGCACCACCTTCTTGGCGCCGGTACGCGGTGGGTCGAGCACGACGACGTCGACCTGCTCGCCGACCAGGCCATCGCGGAGGGCCCGTTCGGTCGTGGCACCCACCAACCGGACCTGCGGCGCGTCGTGGAGGTTGCGGCGAGCGTCCTTGGCGGCGACCTGGTCGGCCTCGACGCTGAAGACGGTGCCGCTCTCCCCCACGGCATCGGCGAGGAATGCCGTGAACAGCCCCACGCCGGCGTACAGGTCGGCGACCACGTCCCCGGGCTGGACACGCGCGCCGTCGAGGACCGCGTCGACGAGGGTGTTTGCCGCCGCCGGGTGCACCTGCCAGAACCCCGAGCCGGAGACGCGGAAGTCCTTGTCCCGTACGCGCTCGGTGAGGACGCCCGTGCCTCCGCGTGTCGTCCCGTCGACCGCGACGACACCATCGACGGCTGACTCGACGGCGTCGGAGATGCTCGCGTCGGTGACGAGAAGCTTCTCCCCCGTCGACGACACGATCGCCTCCACGGACTCGGCGTCCCACTCGTGGCCGAGCACCTGCGGGAGGTCGGGGTGCGCGATGACGCAGCGGTCGACGGGAACCACCCGGTGCGAGCGGTGACGGCGCAGGCCGGCATGGCCCATCGCGTCGACGGCAAACGTCACCCGCGTACGCCAGCCGAGCTCGTCCGGCTCGACGGCTTCCACCTCACCGGACCACTCGATCCCGGCGAGGCGCTGGAGCTGCTCACGCACGACATCACCGAGCAGCGCACGCTGCACCGCCGGGTCGACGTGCTGGAAGTCGCAGCCCCCGCACTGCCCGGCGTACGCGCATGGTGGCGCGACCCGACCCGGTGCCGACTCGATGACCTCGACGGCGTCGGCGCGCAGGAACTTCTTGTTGGACTCGGTGATCTCGATCCGCACGCGCTCGCCCGGCAACGTGTGCCGGACGAACACGACCTGCCCGTCGACCCGCGCCACACAGTGCCCGCCGTGGGCGATCGGCCCGACGTCGACCACGACGTCCTGCATCAGCGGTCCCGGAAGCCGCGGCGCACGTCACCCGGTGCCGGTCGTTCCCTGCCGAAGCGGCTCTTGGCCAGACCAGCGGAGTCGAGCTGGTAGGGGACGCTGGTGACCATGACGCCCGGCATGAACAGGAGGCGGCCCTTGAGCCGCAGCGCGGTCTGGTTGTGGAGCAGCTGCTCCCACCAGCGACCGACGACGTACTCGGGGATGTAGACCGTGATGACGTCGCGCGGGCTCGCCTTGCGGACCTCCTTGACGTACCGCAGGACCGGCCTGACCAGCTCCCGGTACGGCGAGTTGACCACCTTGAGCGGCACCGGGATCTCGAGCTCGTCCCATCGCTTCATCAGCTGTTCGGTCTGCACGGGGTCGAACTCGACCGTGAGCGCCTCGATCGTGTTGGGACGCGACACCCGTGCGTACGCCAGCGCCCGCATCGTCGGCTTGTGCAGCTTGCTGACCAGCACGATCGCGTGCACCCGGGACGGCAGCCCGACGTCGGAGTCGTCGATCGCGAGCTCGGTCGACACCCGCGCGTAGTGGCGGCCGATCCCGCGCATCAGCATGAACACGAGGACCATCGCGACGATCGCGATCCAGGCACCGGCGAGGAACTTCGTGATCAGCACGATGACCAGGACCGTCGCGGTCATGCCGAGGCCGATCGAGTTGACGATGCGCGAGCGCACCATGCGGGCGCGGACGGCCGGGTCCTTCTCGGTCTTGAGGTGTCTCGTCCAGTGCTTGATCATGCCGAGCTGGCTCAGGTTGAACGACACGAACACGCCGACGATGTAGAGCTGGATCAGCTTGGTGACCTCGGCGTCGAACGCCTGGATCAGCACGATCGCGGCCACGGCGAGCAGGATGATGCCGTTGCTGAACGTGAGCCGGTCTCCGCGGGTGTCGAGCTGTCGCGGCAGAAACCCGTCGCGGGCCAGGATCGAGCCCAGCACCGGGAAGCCGTTGAACGCCGTGTTGGCCGCGAGGATCAAGATGATGCCGGTGCACGCGATCGTGAAGTAGAACAGCGGTGTGAAGTCGCTGTAGAGCGTCTTGGCGAGCTGACCGATCACGGTGTCCTGCTCGTACGACGAGCCGACCGGCACACCGTTCTTGAGCAGCTGACGTGCAGGGTCCTCGACATAACGCAGCTTCATCAGGTCGGCGAGCACGATGATGCTCATCAGCATGGCGACGGCGAGCGTGCCGAGGAGGAGCAGCGTCGTTGCCGCATTCTTGCTCTTGGGCTTCTTGAAGGCGGGCACTCCGTTGCTGATCGCCTCCACACCGGTGAGCGCCGCACAGCCGGACGAGAACGCACGCGCCAGCAGGAACACCATCGCGAACCCGGTGAAGCCCTCTTCGAACTGTCCCTCGGAGGCGATCGTGAAACCGGCACTCGGCACCTCAGGAAGATCACCGAAGAGGTAGCGCCAGTATCCCCACGCGCCCATCATCAGGATCGCCGCCATGAAGAGGTACGTCGGCACGGCGAACGCCTTGCCCGACTCCTTGGTGCCGCGCAGGTTCATCGCCATCAGGATCACGACGAGGACCGAAGCAGCGGTCGCCTCATGTCCATCCAGCCACGGCAGCGCCGAGCTCGCGTTCTGCACGCCGGACGAGATCGACACCGCAACCGTGAGGACGTAGTCGACGAGCAGCGCACTGCCTACCGTGAGACCGGCCGTGGGTCCGAGATTGACCGTCGCGACCTCGTAGTCACCGCCACCACTCGGATAGGCGTGGACGTTCTGCCGGTAGGACGCGACAACCGTCAGCAGGACGAGCGTCACGGCGACGCCGATCTTCCAGTTGAACGCGTACGCCGACAAGCCGCCGAGCGACAGGGTCAGGAAGATCTCGTCGGGCGCATACGCGACTGAGGACAACGCGTCGCTGGCGAACACCGGAAGCGCAATGCGCTTCGGCAGGAGCGTCTCGCCAAGCTGAGTGCTCCGGAGCTTGCGACCGACTAGTGCACGTTTGGTCGCCTCGATGATGCCCACGTGTGACGATGCTAGACCTGCGCGGCGGTCATTGCTGCGCCAACGCCCCAACCGGCCCGACGGTGTGCGTCACATCTGGTGCACGGGCACACTCGGCGCGGTGTAGCGTCGCCTGCGTGCACATCGTGATCATGGGTTGCGGCCGCGTCGGCTCGACTCTCACCCACAGCCTCGAGGAGCGCGGCCACACCACGGCCGTGATCGACTCCAACCCGGATGCGTTCCGGCGCCTCGGCCCGGGGTTCAGCGGCCTGACCGTCACCGGACTCGGCTTCGACCGCGAGGTGCTCAAGCAAGCCGGGATCGAGCGCGCCGACGGCTTCGCCGCGGTGTCCAGCGGCGACAACTCCAACATCATCTCCGCGCGGGTTGCCCGCGAGCAGTTCAAGGTCGAGACCGTCGTCGCCCGCATCTACGACCCGGGACGCGCCGAGGTCTACGAACGCCTCGGCGTACCCACCGTGGCCACGGTCCCCTGGGCTGCGGATCAAGTCCTTCGCCGACTCGTGCCGGCGGGTTCGGAGCCCGCGTGGCGAGACCAGTCCGGCGAGGTCCGGCTCGACACGGTCTATGCACCGTTCGGCTGGATCGGACACCGCATCGACCAGCTGGAAGCCGCTGCCGGGGTGCGCGTCGCCTACCTCACGCGCCTGGGCTCGGGGCTGATCGCCTCAGCCGACACCGTGATCCAGGAGGGCGACTACCTCAGCCTGTTCATGCGCGAGGACTGCGCAGAGAAGGCCCACGCCGCCCTCGACGCGGGACCGGAGGCCGACTGATGCGCGTCGTGATCGCCGGAGCAGGGGCCGTGGGCCGATCCGTCGCTCAGGAGCTGATCGACAACGGTCACACCGTGCTGCTGATCGACAAGTCCCCGTCGTCGATCCGCTCAGACATCGTTCCGCAGGCCCAGTGGCTGCTGGCCGATGCGTGCGAGCTGTCATCGCTGGCCGAGGCGCAGCTCGAGTCGGCCGACGTCGTGATCTCGTCGACAGGTGACGACAAGGCCAACCTCGTCATCTCGCTGCTGGCCAAGACCGAGTTCGCGGTGCCGCGCACCGTCGGACGCGTCAACCATCCCAGCAACGAGTGGCTGTTCAGCGAGTCGTGGGGCGTCGACGTCTCCGTCTCGACGCCGCGCCTGATGGCCGCACTCGTCGAGGAGGCCGTCGCTGTCGGTGACCTCGTACGCCTCTTCACGTTCCGCCAGAGCAACGCCAACCTGGTCGAGCTCACGATGCCGGAGAACTCCCCGTTCGTCGGCAAACGGGTCAGCGAGGTGCCGTGGCCCGAGGACGTCGTCCTGGTCGCGATCCTGCGCGACAACTCGATCCAGACGCCCGACAGCGATCGTTCGCTCGAGGCCGGCGACGAGCTGCTGTTCGTCACGCCCGAGGATGCCGAGGACAGGCTCGGCGAGATGCTCTCACCCAAGAACTAGAGGACCGTCTCAGGGTCGGCCGGCGTGCGGTTGCGTCCGAGCAGCCACGCCATCGCGGCAAACGACGCCAGCTGCAGCGGCCACCCCAGCGCGAGCTTGGCGGTGCCCAGCAGGGCGACGTGGTCGGTGACGTACAGCGGGTATTGGACCGCGACCCTGATGAGACACGGGAGCGCAAGGACCCAGGTCAGCTGTGAGCAGAGCTTGACCAGCGGCTTGTCCCGGTGCCACTCGGTGGGGTCGCCGACGAGGCTGCCGATCATGAACCCGACGACGGGCCAGCCGATCACGATCGAGAAGATCATCGCCGCGGCGTAGCCGCCGTTGAGCAGGATGCCGGGCAGGAACACGTCGCGCGCCTCACCCGAGCGTGCCGCGAACACCGCGGCGATGCCGATGCCGAACAGGGCATTGACGACGAACTGCACGCTGGACCGCTGCACCACGCGTACGAGCAGGAGCGCCACAGCGGCAACGATGCTGGCGCCGAGCGAGACCTTGAGGTCGTGCGTCGTGATCCAGCACAGCGTGAACAGCGCGATCGGCGCGGCGCTCTCGGCAACCCCCCGACGCCCGCCGAGCACGATCGCAAGCCTGGCGCGGACGAGCTGCTCGACAGTGCCTGCAGACGCTGTCATGCCGTGGCTCATGCCTCGAGTTCGTAGCGCGGGTTGTAGATCACACGTGTCCCGTTGCGGGTGCCGATGCGGCCGTAGGCCTTGAGCTGGCGGCCGGCGGCGATGCCCTCGATCTTGCGGCGGCCGAGCCAGATCAGCGTGACGCTGTCGGAACCGTCGTACAGCTCAGCCTCGAGGGCCGTGACGCCGTCAACCGGTCGGAGCGTGACGGAACGCAGCACGCCGTGCAGCGTGCAGATCGCGCGGTCGGGCTGGCTCACGATGAGCTTGCAGCCGGCCTTCGCGGCGTCCAGCTTGAGCTCGCTGGACTCCTGGTGCTCGCTCGAGAGCTTCTCGAGCGTCTTGCTGATGCGTCCCATAGCTCAATTCTAGGCCGTGCCAGGTCAATCCGCGCAGCCGATCCGGGCGTGCCCGCGCTCGGCCACCAAGACCGAGGTCCGAAGCCATGCGCGTCCGGGTGGCGCGCGGGCTGGTCTGGTGCGGTCTAGCCCTCGGGTGGTGCGGGGACCGCATTCGGTGGGACCCGCAGCAGCAGTGGTTCGCGGAGCATCTTCGGGCCCTCACCTCGCACGACGATGACGTCGTTGAGCGCATCCATGAGGATGTGGTCCTCGGGAACCAGCGCCGCCTCGCCGAGCAGCGTCGCGCGCAGCAGCCAGCGGGGTCCCTCGATGCCCATGATGCGGCTCGGCTGCACTCCGGTCTCGCCATCGGGCGTCGTCGCGGGCACCGTGACCTTGAGCTCAGGCCCGTGCGGGCCCTCGTCCTCGATGGCCTCACCGCCGAGGCGCTCGACCTCGGCGACGATGTCGCTGCGTACCTCGTCCCACAGGCCGCCTGACCGCGTCGCGGCGAACGCCCGCAGCTCGAGCGCTCCGTTCTCGGCCACCATGAGGACTGAGCCGATCTCGCCATCGTCGTTGTCAGCCGGCAGCTGGAGCGCGTAGTCGTCGTGGCCGCGCACGATCAGGGAGCCGAGGTCGACGTACGTCGGATCGTCCACCACGGACTTCTCGGTCGAGTCCCACGGACCGTGCTCGCGGCCGCCGGTCTCCTCGATCGGCTGGTCGTCGATCTGGGGTTGGGCGTCCTTCTTGCGGAAGCGGGCCATCAGCTGCTCTCGGATCGGGTGGCGGCGGCCGCATGGCCACCTGTTGAACCGTAGCCCCCCGCACCGCGCGCGGAGCCCGAAAGCTCGTCGACCTCGGCGAACGTGACGATCTCGACCCGCTGGATCACGAGCTGGGCGATTCGGTCACCGCGCGAGAGGTGGATCGGCTCGCGCAGGTCGTGGTTGACCAGGAGGACCTTGATCTCGCCGCGGTAGCCCGCGTCGATCGTCCCGGGCGTGTTGACGATCGAGAGCCCGTGGCGCAGGGCAAGTCCCGATCGTGGGTGGACGAACGCGGCGAACCCCTCGGGGAGAGCGATCGCGATCCCGGTGGGTACGAGCGCGCGCTCGCCCGGCGCGAGGGTCAGGTCGACCGTCGTCACCAGGTCGGCGCCCGCGTCACCGGGATGCGCATACTGCGGCAGCGGAACTCCCGCATCGAGGCGCGTGACACTGACCTCAGTCATGCCGTTCCGCCCCCTGCTCACATGGCACGCGGGCGGACCCCCAGCTCCATTCGGTCATGACGCCGACCCTACCCGCGGCGGCGGTCGACCTCATGAGGCAGGCTGGGAGCGTGACGACATACCGCGAGCGACTCACCGCCCCCATCTCCTGGTGGCTGACTGCGGCAGCGTTCGCCGTCGTGTGGGGCTGGATCCTGCTGGTCGCGACGACGTGGCCGATCGCCATCGCGACGACCGCGATCGTCGCCGTGTTCTGCCTGTACGGCGTCTGGCGCTACGGGTCGCTCCTCGTCGCCGTCGACCCGGCACTCCTGCGGGCCGGCGCCGCGGTGCTCGACGCCGCGCACCTCGGCGAGGTCGAGGTGCTGCACCGTGCCGACTACCGCAACCGCCTGGGCGTCGGTGCCGATGCCCGCGCCCACCTCGTCACCCGTCCCTACCTCGACCGCGGAGTGCTGGTCCGGGTCGACGACGACAGCGACCCGACCCCCTACTGGCTGATCGCCAGCCGGCACCCGGAGGCGCTGGCCGCCGCGCTGGGACACACTGGTCCTACCAAGGAGGTGCCCCATGTCGAAGAAGTCCAAGAAGGCTGAAAAGCGGCTGCTCGAGGAGGCGGCGCCCGCCAAGGCGTCCGCACCCGGCAAGGGCGCCTGGCGCCTCATGGACAGAGGCGCGTCGATCGCCGCAGGCGCGCTTGCCGGCCGCATCTCCGCATTGACCTGGAAGCTCGTCACCGGCAAGAAGCCTCCCGTCAACGGCCGACACCCCGACGTCAGCACCAAGGAAGCCGTCGCCTGGGCGGTCATCGGCGGGGCGACGATCGAGCTGGTCAAGGTCGCCGTACGCCGTGGGACCGCGACCTACTGGGTTCGGTCGACCGGCAGCCTGCCGCCCGGCATGAAGCCGCTCGCGACGTCCCCCGCACCAGAGGTCACCGACAATGCAAAGGAGCCGGTCCCCACGGAACCGGCTCCACACAACGTACGAAGGTTCAGTCTGCGCAGTCGCGGCAGATGAACACGCCCTTCTTCTCCGACGCAAGCTGACTGCGATGGTGCACCAGGAAGCAGGACGAGCAGGTGAACTCGTCGACCTGCTTGGGGACCACCTGGACGGCCAGCTCTTCGTGCGACAGGTCGGCTCCGGGCAGCTCGAATGACTCCGCCGCCTCGGTCTCGTCCTCGTCGACCTTGCCGGAGTTCTTCTCGTGGCGACGCGCCTTGAGCTCCTCGATGCTGTCCTCGGACTGCTCTTCCTCGGTCTTGCGCGGGGCGTCGTAATCGGTAGCCATCAACTCTCCATCTTGTCCGTAACAACCGGCGCGATTGTGCCACACAACACGGCGCAATCACACTCAGAAGCCACAAGCGCGCACCAGGTCGAAATATTCCTCGGCAATCGAGGGATGGGCCACCATCACGAGGCGCTCGTCCGGCTCCCCATCGAGGCCGCTCAGCAGCAGCCCGGATTCACTGGCAATCAGCCCTCCAGCGGCCAGATCCCACTCCTTCAGGCCCTCTTCGACGTAGGCGTCGTACTGCCCCTCCGCGAGCGCGCAGAGGTCCAGGGCCGCCGACCCGATGCGACGAATGTCACGTACGTGCGGCAGCAGGCGCGCGACCGCCTCGGCCTGCTTCGTCCGGATCTCCGGCACGTAGTTGAAGCCGGTCGCCACCAGCGCGTGGGAGAGCCTCGCGACGGACGGCGCGGAGAGCAGGAGGCGATCGTCGCCGTCGTAGCGCCATGAGCCGCCGCCGCGTACGGCACCCCACTCGGCGCCGCTCGCAATGTTGACGACGTAACCCGCGACCACCTCCGCGTCCTGACGCGCCGCGATGGAGACGCTGTACATCGGGATGCCGTAGATGAAGTTGACCGTGCCGTCGATCGGGTCCACGACCCAGTCGACGCCCGACGTGCCGATGACGTCGTCACCCTCTTCGCCGACGAAGCCGTCGTCTGGCCGCGCGGCCTTGATGCGTGCCCGGATCAGCTCCTCGCAGGCGCGGTCGATCTCGGTGACCGCGTCCGTCGGGCTCGACTTGGTCGCCGCGACGTCGACGCGCCCTTTCGGCCGGACCCGGTTGACGTACATCGCCGCCTCGCGTCCCACGGAGCGCGCAAGCTCGAGCAGCGCTTCGGTCATGCGATGGTCGGCAGGTGGGCGCGGGCATTGAGGCAGCAGTCGACGGCGCAGGTGTCGTGCGAGGGCCCCAGGTCGCCCACGGTCTTGCGCGCAGGCACCTCACCACGCTCGACGGCGGCGCGCTCGAGCACCAGGTCGCGGACCATCGCAATGAAGTCCGGGTGCGTGCCCGGCGTGTCGACGCGTTCGTACGCCATGCCGAGCTCCTTGGCGGTCGCGCTCGCCTCGGTGTCGAGGTCGTAGATGACCTCCATGTGGTCGGAGACGAACCCGATCGGCACGACGACGACCGAGTCGACGCCGTCCGCCTTGAGGTCGCGGAGGTGGTCGTTGATGTCGGGCTCGAGCCACGGCATGTGGGGCGAGCCGGAGCGGGAGCAGTAGGCCAGGGACCACCCGTCAGCACCCGCGGCGTCGGCCACGAGCGAAGCGACCTGCTGGTGCTGGTGCTCGTACGCCTTGACGCCGGGTCCGCCGCTCGCCTCGTTCATCGAGTCAGGGATCGAGTGGGTCACGAAGATGACGTGAGAGCCCGGCTGATGGGCGAGGCCGGCCCGGGTCGCCTCGGTCAGCGGACCGACGAAGCCCGGGTGGTTGAAGTAGTGGCGCAGACGGCTGAGCTTGAGGTCGACCCCGATCGTCGCGTCGAACAGGTCCTCTCGGTACTGCCGGCAGCCCGAGTAGGACGCGTAGGCGCTCGTGACGAAGCACGCCGCGTGGGTGATGCCGTCCGCCTCCATCTGGCGGGCGGCGTCGCGCAGGTAGGGGTCCCAGTTGCGGTTGCCCCAGTAGATCGGCAGGTCGAGGCCGTGGTCGGCGAAGTCCTTGCGCAACGAGTCGAGGAGCTCGAGGTTGAGCTCGTTGATCGGCGACGTACCGCCGAACAGCATGTAGTGCTGCCCGACCTCGGCAAGGCGTTCGCGCGGGATGCCGCGACCTGACGTGACGTTCTCCAGGAATGGCACGACGTCCTCGGGGCGTTCCGGTCCTCCGAACGACACGAGAAGCACCGCGTCGAATGGGCGGGGATCCATACCCGTAGTTTCTCATGTAGCGATTCGTCGGGAGGGAGCAACCATGCTTGGCACCTATCGGGCCGTCCTGTCCCGTCCCGGAGCCGCGCTGTTCTCCTTCACGGCCATGATCTCGCGTTTCCCGTTGTCGATGGCCGGGCTCGGCCTCGTGCTCGTGGTGTCGGAGCGTTCCGGCTCGTACGGCCGAGCGGGCACCGTCGCAGCCGCGTACGTCCTCGCCGCGGCGGCACTGGGCCCGACACAGGGCAGGTTGACCGACCGCGTCGGCCAGGCACGCGTCCTGGCCGTCGTCGGCGCGCTGTACGCACTCGGCATCACCCTGACGCTCATCGCGATCGACCGGGACTGGTCGACGCCGTGGATCCACGTCTGTGCCGCGTTCGCCGGGGCCTCGACACCGCAGACCGGGAGCATGGTGCGGGCCCGCTGGACTCACGCCGTCACCGACCGCAGCCAGCTCAACACGGCGTTCTCGATCGAGGCGGTCCTCGACGAGGTCGTGTTCCTCGTGGGCCCCGTCGTGGTCACGTTCCTCACGATTCAGGTGTTCGAGTTCTCGGGCCTCGTGGTGGCCGCGGCTGCCGCGACGCTGGGGTCGTGGGCGCTCGCCGTGCAGCGGTCGACCGAACCCCCGGCGTCGGCCCACACCTCGACCAGCCGGGCACCCCTCTCCTGGTCCCTCCTCGGCCGCGTGGTCTTCGCGTCCGTCGGGCTGGGAGTGCTGTTCGGCTCTGCCGAGGTCATCGTCGTGGCGTTCGCCACCGAGGAGGGGCAGCGCGGTGCGTCGGGGGTGGTGCTCGCGATCTGGGCGGCGGGCAGCCTGCTCGCCGGAGTCGTGGTCGGTGCGCTTCCGCAGACGCGCGACCCGCTGAAACGCTGGCGTACGTCCCTGCTCCTGCTGAGCCTGTTGTTCGTTCCCTTGCTGTTCGTGTCAGGCATGGCGTGGCTCGCGGTCGGCATGTTCCTCGCCGGCTTCATGATCTCGCCGACCCTGATTGCAAGCACGAGCCTGGTCGAGCACCACGTGGCGCCGTCCCGGCTCACCGAGGCGCTCACCTGGGCGACGACCGGCCTCATGGTCGGCGTCGCTCCGGGCGCTGCGATCGCCGGTTGGGTCGTCGACCATCACGACGCCTCCACGGCATTTCTGGTGCCGTTGATCGCCGGTCTGGTCGGGTCGGTCGTGGCCTGGACGCTACGTCTCCCAGCCGATGCCGACGCCGCGTGAACATGCACCCTGATGGCACTAACCTTGGGGACGAGATGACCGAACTGACACTGGCCGAGCGCAGCGTTGAGCTCGTCCGCACCTGGATCGACCCGCAGGGCCGGGCCACGAGGCGCACCGACCCGTCCGCCGAGCGTCTGGCCAGCCTCCTCAAGGATCCGAGCGGCCTCGAGTTCACGATCGGGTTCGTCGACCGGGTCGTCCGTCCTGACGACTCACGGGTCGCGGCGCGCAACCTGCGTACCCTCGCGTCGCACACGCCACGCTTCCTTCCCTGGAGCCAGCGGTTCCTGCTCAAGGTGGGAGGGCTCGTCTCGATCCTCTTCCCCGGCCTGGTCGTCAGGATCGCCCGGGGCACCCTGCGCCGAATGGTCGGTCACCTCGTCGTCGACGCACGCCCCAAGCAGCTCGGCAAGGCGATCAAGCGCCTGCGCTCCGGCGGAGACCGGCTCAACCTCAACCTCCTGGGCGAGGCCGTGCTCGGCGAGGGCGAGGCGGCCCGTCGTCGCGACGGCACGCTGGAGCTGCTCGAGCGTGACGATGTCGACTACGTCTCGGTCAAGGTCTCCTCCGTCGCCAGCCAGCTCTCGATGTGGGCGTTCGACGAGTCCGTCGCCCGCGTCGTCAAGCAGCTGACGCCGTTGTACGAGCGCGCCGCCGAGGGCGAGCCGACGTTCATCAACCTCGACATGGAGGAATACCACGACCTCGACCTGACGGTCGCGGTGTTCACCCGGATCCTCGAGGCGTTCCCCGATCTCGAGGCAGGCATCGTGCTGCAGGCCTACCTCCCCGATGCGCTCTCGGCGATGCAGGAGCTCCAGGAATGGGCGTCCAAACGTCGCGCCAACGGCGGTGCGCCGATCAAGGTGCGTGTCGTCAAGGGTGCCAACCTCGCAATGGAACGCGTCGACGCGACGATCCACGGCTGGCCACTGGCGACGTGGGGTTCCAAGCGGGAGACCGACACCAACTACAAGCGCGTGCTCGACTGGGCGATAACCTCCGAGCGCGTCGACGCCGTGCGCATCGGCGTCGCCGGGCAGAACCTCTTCGACATCGCCTATGCATGGCTTCTCGCGGGAGACCGCGGCGTACGCGACGCGGTCGAGTTCGAGATGCTCCTCGGCATGGACACCGGGCCGACCGACGCGGTCCGCGGCGACATCGAGCAGCTGCTGCTCTACACCCCGGTCGTCAAGCCAGCCGAGTTCGACGTGGCCATCTCCTACCTCGTACGACGCCTCGAGGAGAACGCCAGCAGCGACAACTTCATGTCGGCGGCCTTCGAGATCGCCGACAACCCTGACCTGCTGTCGCGCGAGATCCAGCGGTTCCTCGACTCCGTCAACGACCTCGACGAGACGGTGCCCGAACCGCACCGCATCCAGAACCGCTCGACCGAACAGCTCGAGGCGCAGTCCGGCACGTTCGTCAACACTCCCGACACCGACTCGGCGACCCGGGCCAACCGCGAGTGGGGACGCCTCGCCCTGAGCCGGTCGTCCTACACCCAGCTCGGCGCCGAGACCGTACGCATCAACAAGATCGCCGGTCCGGCCAACCTCGAGACGATGATCCAGGAGACCCGCGAGGCGGCGAAGGCCTGGCAGGCACGTGGATCGGAGGTCCGGGCCTGGGTGCTCCACGAGGCCGCCAAGGCCCTGGGCACGCGCCGGGGTGACTTGATCTCCGTCATGGCGGCCGAGGCCGGCAAGACGATCGCCGAGGGCGATGTCGAGGTCAGCGAGGCGATCGACTTCGCCAACTACTACGCCGAGGCTGCCCGCCGCCTCGACGCCGTCGACGGCGCGGAGTTCGTGCCCGACCGCCTGACGGTGGTCACTCCCCCGTGGAACTTCCCGGTCGCCATACCGGCCGGGTCCGTGCTGGCCGCCCTGGCCGTCGGCAGCGGCGTGATCATCAAGGCAGCACCACAGACCCCGCGCAGCGCAGCCGTCATGGTCGAGGCGCTCTGGCAGGCGGGCGTGCCGCGGGACGTGCTGCGCTACGCCACGATCGACGAGGGCCCGCTCAGCAAGGCCCTGATCTCGCACTCCGACGTCGACCGCGTGATCTTGACCGGTGCCTGGGAGACCGCCCGGATGTTCCGCTCGTGGCGTCCAGACCTCCCGCTGCTTGCCGAGACCAGCGGCAAGAACGCCATCATCGTGACGCCCAGCGCCGACCTCGACCTCGCGGTGGCCGATGTCGTACGCAGTGCGTTCGGCCACGCCGGACAGAAGTGCTCCGCAGCCAGCCTGGTCATCGTCGTCGGCTCCGTCGGCCGGTCCGAACGCTTCCGCCGCCAGCTCGTCGACGCCGCGTCGTCGTTGCGGGTCGGCTTCCCCACCGACCCGGCCGTCACGATGGGCCCGATCATCGAGCCGCCCCTCGGCAAGCTGGCCGAGGGCCTCACGACACTGGCCGAGGGCGAGAGCTGGCTGCTGGCACCCAACCAGCTCGGCAGCGACCCGCGAGTGTGGTCGCCGGGCATCCGCGACGGCGTCCAGCCCGGCAGCACGTTCCATCAGACCGAGTACTTCGGCCCGATCCTCGGCATCATGCACGCCAAGTCGTTGTCGCAGGCGATCGAGTGGCAGAACGCCACCGACTACGGCCTCACCGCCGGACTGCACTCGCTCGACGCCGATGAGGTCAACCAGTGGATCGACGAGGTCCAAGCCGGCAATCTCTACGTCAACCGAGGCACCACGGGTGCCATCGTGCAGCGCCAGCCGTTCGGCGGCTGGAAGCGCTCCTCGGTGGGAACGACGGCCAAGGCAGGTGGCCCCAACTACCTGACCCACCTCGGCTCGTGGAAGCCCCGCCCGCTCCGTGACTCCACCACCGTCAAGCTGCTGCCCGAGGTCGAGCGCATCCTCGAGGCGGCCAGGCCAGAGCTGACCGCGACCGAGCTCGCGCAGCTGCGTGCAGCCGCCAGCTCTGACGAACGGGCGTGGAAACGCGAGTACGGCGTCATGAAGGACGTGTCTGCCCTCGGCGTCGAGCGCAACGTCTTCCGCTACGTGCCCGTGCCGGTGACGATCCGGTTCGACGGCTTCGTGTTCGAGCTGGTCAGGGTCTTGCTGGTCGCAGCTCGTACCGGATCGCCGATCATCGTGAGCTCTCGCACTCCCCTTCCGGAAGGTCTCGCGCGCAAGCCCTACGTCGAGTCTCGCGACGCATGGCTCGCCCATGTCGCCGAGGAGCGGCCCGCCCGCGTACGACTCGTCGGATCCGAGGCCAAGGACGTGTCAGCGGCGGTCGGCGGCGATCCCGACGTCGCGATCTATTCCGGACCTGTGACGCTCTCGGGCCGGGTCGAGGCACTGCCGTTCCTCAAGGAACAGGCCATCTCGATCACCAATCACCGGTTCGGCAACCGGGACGCCGAGTTCGCCTACGTCCTCCCCCGAGACTAGGCACGGTCGGCGCCCGGCGGGATCGGCGCCGTCCAGCCACGCCGCAGCGCCACCAGGCGCCAGACCAGGCACACCGCGCCACCGAGCACGTACCAGCCCGCGTCATAGCCCTGATCATGGATGACCGAGGCGATGAGGGCTCCCGCAAACGCCGGCGTCGCATACAGCTCGCCGCGGAAGATCACGGGGACGCGACCGGCCGCGACGTCACGCATCATGCCGCCTCCGACGCCCGTCAGCAGCCCCAGCACCGATGCGGCGAGGATGTTGAGGCCCGCCTCCTGGGCCTTGACGGCGCCCGTGACGCAGAACAGGGCGAGTCCGATCGCATCGAGCACCATGATCTGGTTCTCCATGCGCCCGATCGTGGGGTGGAAGTAGAACACCACTCCGCCAGTGACGGCGGGCACGACGAGATAGCGCCAGTCGTCGAGAGCTGCCGGTGGCACGGCGCCGATGAGCACGTCGCGGAGCACACCACCACCCAATCCGGTGAGCATCGCGAGCACGACGATGCCGAAGACGTCGAGCTCCTTGCGTACGCCGACCAGTGCCCCGGTTGCGGCGAACACCGCAATTCCGGCAAGGTCGAGGATCAGGAGCAGCGTGTCCGACACGTCGACGACGCTATCGGGTGTCGGCGCGTCACCGCAGGTTCGGCACGCACAACCCTAGGATGAAGGCAGGCCCCCGCGAACGAGGGCTGACGTATCGGAGGCGACGCCAATGCGCGAACTCGGTCTTGATCGACTGAGCGAGGATGGACGGTTCCTCGTCGCGCGCGACACCGCCACCGGTGAGACATTCCACATCCCTGTCGACCACCGCCTCACTTCCCTGGTCGCAAAATCTTCGAGCAGCGGCATCCCCGCAGGCCAGTTGGAGATCAAGATGGAAAGTTCGCTCAGCCCTCGCGACATCCAGACACGCATCCGGCGAGGTGAGACCGTCGAGTCGGTCGCCGAGTCGGCCGGTGTGCCCGTCGATCAGATCGACAGGTTCGCCGGACCCGTGCTCGCCGAGCGCGAATACATGTGCGAGCAGGCACGCAAGACGACGATCCGTCGCAAGCACGTCGGCGGTACCGGCGTGCTCCTTGGCGTGCTGGTCAACGACAACATCGCTGCCGACGGCGGAGTGCCCGAGTCGGCCATCTGGGACTCCTGGCGTCGCGAGGACGGCCGGTGGAACGTCACGGTGACGCCGGCCGGCGAGCAGCCCGCCAACTTCCTGTTCGACGTCAAGAGCCGCTACGTCGTGCCGGCCGACGAGTTCGCGCACGGCCTGGTCGGCGACGTCGCACTGCCCGATTCTGCTGACATGGCGATCGCCGATGCCGTACGCGTTCCCTCGCGCAAGGCTCCCGTCGAGTCCGAAGACCTGGTCGACGAGATCATCGACGAGGTCGGGCAGGTCACCGAGTCCACCGAAGACCTGGCCGACGTTCCCTCTGCCGTGTCGTCGATCAAGGAAGCGCGCGACCGCCGGGTGCTCGAGCAGCAGGCCCTCGACGCCAAGAAAGCCCAGGAGCCCGAGCCGGTGCAGGCCGAGCACGACGACGACTTCGAGGAGTCGATCGAGCACGATGTCGCGGTGCCCGACACGATGGGCCCCCGCAAGAAGCGCCACGAGCGTCGTCGCGTCCCCAGCTGGGACGAGATCATGTTCGGCGACAAGAACGACTAGTTCGAACGAGATCCTCGAGCGCGCTTCCGAGTCACGCTGGCTCTTCACCTGGAGGTTCGGCTCGGTACTCCCCGAAGGACTGAGGCTCAGCAGTGCCCGGGGTGTCACGTGGTCGCTGGCGTCGAGCGCGTTGCGAGGAGCACGTGCGTTGCGTCTGCGGTCACGCGAGTCTAGAAGGGCAGGACGTCGGGTGACATGGCTGCGGCATTGGCGGTCGCCGCGGTCATGCGGCGGCGGTGGTGGCGACGACACAGCACTTCGTAGCCCACGACCTTCTCGACCTCGTCGGCGTCAGGGGTGAGCTCGTGCTCGACGTCACCGACGACGATGACCTCGCCTTCGACGACCATCACGCCGTCCTCGGTGCGCGCGTTGTGCGTGGCACGCTCCCCGCACCAGCACAGCGCCTCGACCTGAAGCGTGTGGACGTGGTCGGCGAGCTCGATCAGCCGGGCGGAGCCCGAGAACAGCTGCGTACGGAAGTCGGTGAGGATGCCGAAGGCGAACACGTCGATCGCCAGCTCGTCGACGATCTTGGCGAGCTGGTCGATCTGGTCGTGGGTGTAGAACTGTGCCTCGTCACACACGAAGTAGTCGATGCGGCCGCCCTGCGTCAGCTGGTCGACGGTGTAGTGCCAGAAGTGGAAGTCGTCGCCCACCTCGATCGCCTCGACGGACAGCCCCAGACGGCTCGACAGCGTCGACTTGCCGGCTCGGTCATGGGACGTGAACACCAGTCCGACGCGGCCACGAGCGCGGTGGTTGTGGTCGACCTGAAGCGCAAGCGTGCTCTTGCCGCAGTCCATGGTGCCCGTGTAGAAGTTCAGATCTGCCACAGAACCATCCTGCCAGCGATCATGGTGCAACCAGCACGGGGATCCGCAGCTCCGGCTCGGTGATCGAGCCGTGAAAACCCGTCATCTTCATCTCGATCGCGAACTCCGCCGACGAGAACACCGCGAACTCACCCAGGGCCGCCACGACGACGTCGCCGATGCGCCCGCGTACGTCAGGGGCGATCGGCCCGAACCAGTCCTCGATGCCGGCCTGCGTGCGGACGACGGCGCGGTCGCCTAGCTCCTCGGCCCAGCGGGCAGCGACGTCGTCGGCCGCACCGCTGCGGGTGTAGACGTGCCGGAATCGTGCCTCGCCGGCGAGCATCGTCACATCGGTGAGCATCGCGGGATGCTGGGTGACGTCGAAGCGGTCCTCCATCGGGAGGTCGATCATCCCGTGGTCGGCCGTCACGATCAGCACGCAGTCGGCGGGGAGCTCAGCGCGCAGGTCGGCGATCTCGCGGTCGATCGTCGTGAGCATCTCGCGCCACTGCTCCGACCCACACCCCCGCGCATGGCCGGTGTGGTCGAGACGGGACTCGTACGCATACGTCATCGATCTCGGTGCTGCCTCGATGACGTCGACGATCACGTCAAGGCGCTCATAGACCGAGTTGACGCCGTGGAACGGTACGCCCCGCTGGCTGCACAGCGTCAGACCCGTGCCGACGAACTTCGCGTCGTTGACCGAGGACGTCTCCACACCGTCCTGCTGCATCATCTCCAGCACCGTCGGGCGTGGCTGCCAGACCAGCGGGTCGATCGGCAGGTCCCAGCGCAACGAGTTGAGTCGCAGGCCGCTGTCGGGATCGCGCGACGTGTAGCCGACCATGCCGTGGCTGCCGGCGGCGACACCCGTGCCCAACGAGGTCAGGCTGGTCGCGGTCGTCGACGGTATGCCGCACACCATGTCGTCGATGCCGTGGAGCGAGGAGAGGAACGAGGCAGCGTCGGCGTGCTCCTGCAACAGCGTCTGGCCGAGTCCGTCGACGAGCATCACGACGTATCGCGGAGCCTCGGGTAGGTCGAGGGTGTTGGCAAATCCCCGGTTGCCCAGCGCGGCCGCCACGGATGGCATGACCTGGTCGATCGTCCGGCGACCGGCCAGTCCTGGCAGCGCCAGGGCGGCTTGTGTCATCCGGTGTGCCCGGCGGTGGCACCCGAGCTCGTCGCGGCAGAGAGCGTACGGGCGAAGCTCAGCAACCGCTCCACCGCCGCGCCGCCGTCCGCAACCGCGCTGACGCGCAGTGAGAAGTCGTCGCCCGTCACGCTGCCGGTGTAACCGTGGTCGGCATCGCACTCCGGATCAGAGCACTGGGCCGGCGTGAGGTCGATGCGTGACATCACGCCCCAGCCGATCGTGACGACGGCTTCCTCGAGCTGCTTGGACGTCGA
Source organism: Aeromicrobium panaciterrae (assembly GCF_039537165.1). Lineage (GTDB taxonomy): Bacteria > Actinomycetota > Actinomycetes > Propionibacteriales > Nocardioidaceae > Aeromicrobium > Aeromicrobium panaciterrae. The sequence continues at coordinate 3,335,756 of NZ_BAAAZZ010000002.1, forward strand.
GGTGACCATGCGGGTGACGACCACGGATCGCACCTGTGAGAGGGCCACCGCCTCCGACGTCGTCGACGTGTAGGGCTTGGGCAGCAGCTCGTCACCGGGGTGCTCGTCGGTATGGACCAGGACCAGGCGGGTCGGCGTCAGCGCGAGGACCGTCATGTGGCGCCGGATCTCGTCACGGTCGAAGGTCGGCTCGTGGTGCAGGACGTAGGCAGTGACGCTCTCGCCCGCCAGCGCATCGTTGAGTCCCTCGGCGACGATCTCCGGGTAGTAGCCGCTGCGGGAGACCTCGCTCGCAAGCTCGTCGGTGTGGTCGATGCTCATCACGCCAGCGTATCTCCCGTGGCACCGGGCTGACTGAGCCGCCGGACGTACCACTCGCCCCGGCGGTCGGCGGACGGCACGACCTTGGCGCGCGCGCTGAGCGCCGTGAAGCCTTTGTCGTGCACCAGCACCGGCTCGAGGTCGAGCTCGGCGATCTCCGGCAGGTCGTCCTTCATGGCGGCGAGGCGTACGACGATGTCCTGCAGCGCGTCGACGTCGACCGGCTCGGAACCGCGGTAGCCGTAGAGCAGCGGTGCCGAGCGCAGGTTGCGGATCATCGCCTCGGCGTCGAGGTCGGTCAGGGGCGGTATGCCGTATGACCGGTCGCCCAGCAGCTCGCTCGGCGCGCCGGCGAGGCCGAACGAGACCAGCGGGCCGAACAGCGGGTCCTCCGCGACGCTGAAGCTGACGTGGATGCCGTCGGCGGCGGCCTTCTGGACGAAGAATCGCGTGCCCTTGCGCATGCCTGTCCACGACGTGACGTTGTCCCACGCGGCCGCCATGTCGTCGGCGTTGTGGATGCCGCGCCACACGTGGACCAGGTCGGGGTTGATGCGCAAGTGCTCGCTGCCGGCCTTGAGCACGACGTCCCACCCGAGCGCCTCCCCCGCCGCGATCGCCTCCTCCTTGGTGTGGACGTTCTCCCAGGTCCACAAGTCGATGCCGTAGCAGGCGAGCAGCGCGTGCACCTGCTCGGTCGACAGCACGGCACCACGCGGCGCGGCAGCCAGCACCTGGCGCACCAGGGCGCGCGCGTCACCCGTGCGGTGGTCGAGAGCGATGTGGAACTCACCGTGGTCGCGTGCCGCCCACTCGGCGTAGTTGACGACCCGCGCCAGCGCACGTACGGCGGCCTCCGGCGCTGCATAGGACGGCACCGAGCCGCGACCGGCAGAGCCGCCGAGAAGGTCGGGTACGCGCAGCAGCACCGGGACGCCCTGGCTGCCGAGGAAGGTCGAGACGATCGGCTTGTCGGACTGCTCGCCGACCGCGGCGAGCACGTCGGCGACATCTTCGCCGGTCGTGTTGAGGGGCGGGATGTAGATCGCGACGAGTGCGTCGACCCGGTCGTTGGCGAGCTCGGACTCGATCGCCGCCTCGAAGTCGTCGGCGGTCGCGTCGGCGCCGAGCGACACGGCTTCGACGACCTGCAACCCCGACGAGGCGGCGGAGTCGGCGACGATCAGCGCCACGGCGTCGGAGTTGCCGACGATCGAGATGCGGTTGCCCTGCGGCAGTGGCTGGTGCGCCAGCAGCTGCGCGACGTCGAACATCTCGTCCAGGCTGTTGACCTGGATGACGCCGGCCTGCCGGAACATCGCGTCGACCGCGGCCTGCGGGGCAGCGCTGCGCTTGACCGCGTGGCCGGCGGGTACGCCCTGCGTCGACCGCCCGGACTTCACCGCGACGATCGGCTTGGTGCGGGAAACACGCCGGGCGATGCGCGAGAACTTGCGAGGGTTACCGATCGACTCGAGGTAGAGCAGGACGACCTCGGTCGAGTCATCCTCCTGCCAGTACTGCAGGAGGTCGTTGCCCGAGACGTCGGCGCGGTTGCCGGCCGAGACGAATGTCGAGAGGCCGAGCCCGCGCTCCGACACCGACTCGAGGATCGCCGTGCCGAGTGCGCCCGACTGGCAGAAGAAGCCGACGCGGCCCTGCGGAGGCATCGAGGGCGAGAGCGAGGCGTTGAGCTGCAGGTCGGGTGCGGTGTTGATGATGCCGAGGCAGTTGGGACCGATCAGCCGCAGGCCGTAGCTGCGGCTCAGGCCGAGCAGCTCACGCTGGCGCTGGCGGCCCTCGGGACCCTCCTCGGCGAATCCGGCCGAGATCACGATCAACCCGTGCACGCCCTTGGACGCGCAGTCCAGCACGACGTCCTTCACCGAGTCGGCCGGGACCGCCACGATCGCGATGTCGACCTCGTCCGGGATGTCCTGGACGGTCTTGTAGGCCGGCAGGCCCGACACCGCTTCGGCCTGCGAGTTGACGGCGTACACCGCGCCACTGAAGCCGCCCAGCACGAGGTTGCGCACCATGGCGAGGCCGATCGAGTTCTCACGGCGGCTGGCACCGATCACGGCGATGCTGCGGGCGCGGAAGATCCGCTCGATCGAGGCGGCCTCCGCGCGCTGCTCGCGAGCGCGCATCACGCCCATCGCGGAGTCAGTGGGCTCGATCTTGAACGCGAACCGTTGCACGCCCTCGTCGATCGATCCGTCGATGAGGTAACCCATCTCGCGAAAGATCTGCTGCATCCGCGTGTTGGACGGCAGGACGTCGGCGACGAACCGTTGGATGCCGCGCTCACGGCCGGCCTGCGCGAGGTGCTCGAGGAGCAGCTGACCGACGCCGCGACCCTGATGGGCGTCCTCGACCAGGAACGCCACCTCGGCCTCGTCACCCTCGGCGTCGTAGCGGCCCACACCGATGATCTCGCCGTGCAACGTCACGACGAAAGCGACGCGGCGATCGTGGTCGACCTTGGTGAAGCGGGCGACGTCCTTCTCCGACAGCGTCGGGTAGGGCGAGAAGAACCGGAAGTACTTGGACTGGTCGGACACCCTGGAGTAGAACTCGACGAACCGTTCGGCATCGCTCTCGAGGATGGGCCGGAGCTGGGCGACACGACCGTCCTTGAGGAGGACATCGGCCTCCCAATGGGCGACGGGATGCACCTCGGTGGTCACGGACCCAACCTATCGGTTGCCTGCACGGCGTGGCGACGAGAGTCCGTACGTCCGGGCGAGGGAAAATGACGGTTCACACCGCAGACGTGGAAGAGGATGCATGGCCCGGAGCAGCAAGCAGGCACCCGAGGAAGACTTCGAGGAGCACATCGTCGACACCGACGTCGGCGACGAGATGCGATCGAGCTTCCTGGAGTACGCCTACTCCGTGATCTACTCACGTGCGCTCCCTGATGCCCGCGACGGCCTCAAGCCGGTGCAACGGCGCATCCTCTACACGATGGATGACCTCGGCCTCCGTTCCGACCGGGGTCACGTCAAGAGCGCCCGCGTCGTCGGTGAGGTCATGGGTCGGCTGCACCCGCACGGTGACGGTGCCATCTACGACGCACTCGTACGCCTGATCCAGCACTGGTCCCTCCGGCTCCCACTCGCCGACGGGCACGGCAACTTCGGATCGCCCGACGATCCGCCCGCCGCGATGCGCTACACCGAGGTCAGGATGCATGCCGCCGCCGAGGCGATGACGGCCTCGATCAACGAGGACACCGTCGACTTCAAGCCCAACTACGACGGCCGCGAGACCGAGCCGTCGGTGCTCCCTGCAGCGCTGCCCAACCTGCTGGTCAACGGTGCCAGCGGCATCGCGGTCGGCATGGCCACCAACATCGCACCCCACAACCTGATCGAGGTCGTCCAGGCGCTGCGCCACCTGATCCAGCACCCCGATGCGTCGCTCGACGACATCATGAAGTTCATCCCGGGCCCCGACCTGCCGACCGGCGGCAAGATCGTGGGTCTCGAGGGCGTACGTGATGCGTACGCGACCGGCAACGGCTCGTTCCGCATGCGCGCCTCCGCACGCATCGACTCGGTGACTGCCCGCCGCAAGGGCATCATCATCACCGAGCTGCCCTACAACGTCGGCCCCGAGAAGGTCATCGAGGCCATCAAGAAGCTCGTCCAGGCCAAGAAGCTCCAGGGCATCTCCGACATCAAGAACCTCACCGACCGGCACAAGGGCCTCCACCTGGTGATCGAGGTCAAGAACGGGTTCATCCCCGAGACGATCCTCGAGCAGCTCTACAAGAGCACGCCGATGGAGACGTCGTTCGGCATCAACGCGGTGGCACTGGTCGACGGGCAGCCCCGCACGCTTGGCCTCAAGGAGATGCTCGAGGTCTACCTCGCGCATCGCCTCGAGGTCGTCCGCCGTCGTACGCAGTTCCGCCGAACGAAGGCCGCCGACCGGCTGCACCTGCTCGAGGGCATGCTGCTCGCACTCGTCGACATCGACGAGGTCATCCAGCTCGTCCGGGCGAGCGAGAACCGCGCGGAGGCCAAGGAGCGCCTCATGTCGGTGTTCGACCTCTCGGACGTGCAGGCGACCTACATCCTCGACCTCACGCTGGGCCGCCTCACCAAGACCGACCGCATCGAGGTCGAGCGAGAGATCAGCGAGCTCCGCAAGCTCCTCGAGGAGCTCGACGCGATCCTGGCCGACGAGCAGCTGCTCCGCAAGGTCGTCGGTGAGGAGCTCAACGACATGGCGCAGCAGTTCGGCACACCGCGCCGTACCGTGCTGCTCGAGTCGTCAGGGCAGACCGCCACGGCGGCGGCCCCGCTCGAGGTCAGCGACGACCCGTGCTGGGCGCTGCTGTCCGCCACGGGGCTGATGGCGCGTACGTCCGACGACAACCCACTCGGCGAGGTCGGCGGCCGCGTCAAGCACGACACGATCGTCTCCGCCGTACGCACGACGGCCCGCGGCGAGATCGGCATCGTCTCCACGACCGGCCAGGTGCGTCGCCTCAACGTGCTCGACCTGCCGGCCCTGCCACCGACGGCACAGTCGCCCAACCTGCAGGGCGGCGTGCCGCTGCGCGAGATCGTCGACCTCGACGGCTCGCCGCTGGCGTTGATGTCACTCGCCGACGACGGCCCGGGCATCGCCCTGGGCACCCGGCACGGAGTGGTCAAGCGGGTCAAGCCCGACCATCTGACCCGCGACCAGTGGGAGCTCATCTCGCTGGCTGACGGAGACGTCGTGGTCGGCGCCGCGGCTCTCACGACCGGCGACGAGGAGCTGGCATTCGTCACGTCCGACGCCCAGCTGCTGCACTTCCCGGCCTCACTCGTACGGCCCCAGGGACGATCCGGCGGGGGTGTCGCCGGCATCAAGCTGGCTGACGGCGCCCGCGTGGTCTCGTTCGGTGCGGTCGCCAGCGCAGAGACGGCCCACGTCGTCACGGTCGCCGGCTCGGGCGAAGCGCTCCCTGGCACCCAGAACGGCGCCGTCAAGGTCAGCCCGCTGTCGATTTATCCCGCCAAGGGCCGTGCCACGGGCGGCGTACGCTGCCACCGCCTGCTCAAGGGCGAGGACACGTTGCTGCTCGCCTGGGTCGGCGACGGCACCCCGCTGGCGTGCGCGACCAGCGGCTCACCCGTCGACCTGCCCGCGCCGGTCGATCGCCGCGACGGATCCGGCGTCGCGGCTGCGCAGCCGATTCTGGCGGTCTCGTCGTCGGCAGCTGAGCTGCCGGGCGTCCTCGGTGTGACGACCGGCTAGCGACACTGTCGCGTGCAAGACTGAGCCCCGTGCGTACCAATCCCCCCGCTGCCATGCCCCGTCTGACGGGGGTATCCCCATGGATCGTTGCCCTGCTCACTGCCGTTCTCGCACTCAGCGGGTGCTCGGGCGGAGGCGACACGAAGGATTCGGCCGCCGACACGTCGAAGCTCCAGGCGCGCCTCGACGCCGCCAAGAAGACCATCGACGACGCCGAGTCGATCACGATCTCGCTCTCCACCCCCCATGTGCCGACCGGGGTGAGCGGCCTGCTGTCGGCCAAGGGCCAGGGCAACCACACTCCCGCGTTCAAGGGCAAGGTCACCGTCGTCACGGGTGGCACCAGCCTGGGCGCCGACGTGATCGCGGTCGGCGGCGACGTGCTCGCCAAGACGAGCTTCTCCCCCGTCTACCTCTCGATCGACCCCGCGTCGCTGAAGGCGCCCGACCCGGCGGCGCTCTTCGACAAGACCACCGGCATCACCCAGATCCTCACCAAGACCGACAAGCTCACCGACGGTGGCAAGTCGCGCGACGGCTCCGACGTCCTCACGACGATCAAGGGGACGCTCCCCAGCAGCGTGGTCCAAACGATCATCCCGTCGGCTGACGGCGGATCGGTCTTCCAGGTGACCTACCGCCTCGATGACGACGACGTCCTGCGCGATGCGACGCTGAGCGGACCGTTCTACGAGACCGGCGGCGACGTCACCTACACCGTCAAGCTCACGGCATCAGACACGCCCGTCACGATCGAGGCCCCGACCCGACCCGGCGCGTGAGCTCGCCCGAAGGGACCCGCCCCGCGTCCCGGATCCTGCTCGGCCTCGCGGCCGTGGCCATCGCGTTCGCTGCGGCCGACACGTACGTCGTGGTGCTCGCGCTCCCCGACATGATGAGCGCCACCGGCCTCGAGCTCGACGAGCTGCAACGAGCTGCGCCGATCGTCTCGGGGTTCCTGCTCGGCTACGTCGCGATCCTCCCGCTGATCGGCCGCATCTCCGACCTGCGCGGCCGTGTGCCGGTCCTGCTCGGCTCGCTGGCGGTGTTCGCCGTCGGATCGTTGATCACGGCAGCCGCTTACAACCTCGAGACGATCGTCACCGGCCGGCTCATCCAGGGCGTCGGCGGAGGTGGTCTGATACCGCCGACGCTCGCGCTCGTCGCCGACATGTGGCCGCCCCCGAAGCGCGGTCTCCCTCTCGGCATCGTGGGCGCCGTCCAGGAGCTCGGCAGCGTCGTCGGCCCGCTGTATGGCGCGGTGGTCCTCGCGTTCGGCGACTGGCGCGACATCTTCTGGCTCAACTGCGCCATCGGCCTGGTCCTGGCCGCGGCGATGCTCCGGCACCGCGATCCGGTCGGGCCCGGAGCCGTGCGCACGGTTCGCCGCGACTACCTCGGCATGGGCCTCGGTGCTCTTGTGCTGACCGGGCTGACGCTCATCATGCTGGAGCCCACCCGGCTCGTACAGGGAGTCAACTCGGGTCGCCCCTTCGTACCCTTCAGCGGCGATTCACGCTGGTTCACTCCCCTGGCCGTGGCGACCGGTGCCCTCCTGCTGCTGTTCCTCCTGCGACAGGCCATGGCCAGGTACCCGCTGATCGGCTGGCGCAGCTGGGGTGATCTGGCCCGCGAGACCGACATCTGGGGCGCCGTGCTGCTCACGACGGGGCTCGGCGCCGTCATCCTCACGTTCGCTTCCGCGGAGCCTGAAAAGGCGGCGGTCTCGTCGCAGGCGCCGTGGCTGCTCCCGATCGCCGTCGTGGCGTTCATCGGCTTCCACCTTCGCCAGCGGCGTGCCGAGCGACCCCTGATACCCCGTGGCGCTCTCGGTGCACGGCCCGCCTGGGGAGCGCTCGTCGTGTCGTTCTTCATCGGCGCTGCGCTGATCGCCGCGCTGGTGGACATCCCGTTCTTCGCGCGGCTCACGGTCTATCGGGACTCGCAGCTCGACGCGGCGCTGGTGCTCGTACGATTCCTGGTCGCGCTGCCGATCGGCGCCGTGATCGGCGGCTACCTGTTGCGGCGCATGCCCGCCCACGTCCTCACGCCGATCGCCATGGTGCTCAGCGCCGCGGCGTTCTTCCACATGGCCACGTGGCATGCCACCTCGCTCAACCACGAGACCGAGACCCTCTCCCTCGTCCTCGGCGGTCTCGGCTTCGGCCTCGCCATCGCCCCGGTCAACGCCGCCTTGCTGGCGCACACCGCTGACTCCGTCCACGGCGTGACCTCGGCCCTGCTGATCGTCGCGCGGATGGTCGGCATGCTCCTGGGCATCTCGGCACTCACGACGATCGGCCTGCGCGCGTTCTATGCAGCGTCGGACAAGATCCCGCCGGCCCAGGACCTCTGCAACGGTGCAGCGGCGGCGTGCCAGGCCTACAAGGACGCCGTACGCGATGCCGGCATCACCCAGCTCCACACGGTCTTCGTGGGTGCGGCGGTGTGCGCACTGATCGCCGCCGCGCTGTCCCTGGTCCTCCTGCGCGGCACCGCCGGTGAACGAGCCGTCGACACGCACTGACTAGGATTTCGGCATGGCCGACTTCGATGACCTGCTCGCCGCCAACCGTACGTTCGCCGACACCTTCGAGCTCTCCGGATTCGACGGCATCGCCCACGCCGGAGTCGCCATGGTGACGTGCATGGACTCGCGCATCGATCCGCTGCGCATGATCGGTCTCACCCCCGGCGATGCCAAGATCCTGCGCAACCCGGGCGGACGAGTCACCGATGCCGCGCTGGTCGCTCTGGTCCTTGGTGTCAACCTCCTGAAGGTCAACCGGGTCATGGTCGTCGAGCACACCAGCTGCGCCATGGCGAAGTCGACCGAGGACGAGCTCAAGAAGCAGCTCGGCAGCGCTGCCGGCAAGGACGCCTCCTGGATGACCCTCGGAGTGATCGAGGACCAGCTCAACACGATCCGCGCTGACGTCCAGCGCGTTCGCACCCACCCGCTGATCCGTGACGACGTGCTCGTCGGCGGTTTCCTGTACGACGTCGAGACCGGGCTGCTCCAGCCAGTCGAGTGATGCTCAGGCGTCGATGCGGTCGGCGTCGATCTCGTAGGCGCCCTGCACGATGAACTCCTTGCGAGGAGGTACGTCGTTGCCCATCAGCAGCTCGAACACCGACTCGGCCTCGATCCCGTCGTCGACCGTCAGGCGGCGCAGCGTGCGATGGCGCGGGTCCATCGTGGTCTCGGCCAGCTGGCTGGCGTCCATCTCGCCCAGACCCTTGTAGCGCTGCACCGGGTCCTTCCAGCGGATGTTCTTGCGCTGCAGCTCGGCGAGCTTGCGGACCAGCTCGGGGTCGGAATAGGTGTAGACGTACTTCTCCTGCCCCTTCTTGGGGTTGATCAGCTCGATGCGGTGCAGAGGCGGCACCGCGGTGTAGACCCGTCCGGCGTCGACCAGCTCGCGCATGTAGCGGAAGAACAAGGTGGCCAGCAGGCACCGGATGTGCGCGCCGTCGGAGTCGGCGTCGGCCATGAAGATGATCCGGCCATAGCGCGCGGCGTCGATGTCGAAGGTGCGACCACTGCCGGCGCCGACGACCTGGATGATCGACGAGCACTCGACGTTCTTGAGCATGTCGCCGATGCTGGCCTTCTGGACGTTGAGGATCTTGCCGCGGATGGGCAGCAGTGCCTGGAACTCTGAGTCACGGGCCGACTTCGCGGTGCCGAGGGCCGAGTCGCCCTCCACGATGAACAGCTCGGACCGTTCGACGTCGTTGCTGCGGCAGTCGGCGAGCTTGGCGGGCAGGGCACTCGACTCGAGCGCGTTCTTGCGACGCTGCGTGTCGCGCTGCTGTCGAGCCGCCAGACGTGTGCGAGACGCGTCGACGACCTTCTGCATGACGAGCCGAGCCTTGCCCTTCTCGGCAGTCTTGTTGGACGTCAGGTAGCGCTTGAGCTCTCGGGACACGACCTGGTTGACGATCTTGGTGACCGCCGGAGTGCCGAGGACCTCCTTGGTCTGGCCCTCGAACTGGGGTTCGGCAAGGCGTACGGTCACCACGGCGGTCATGCCTTCGAGGATGTCGTCCTTGATCACGTCGGGGTCGCCGGACTTCAGCAGGCGCGTGGTCTTGAGCACCTCGTTGAACGTCTTGGTGACACCGCGTTCGAAGCCGTTGAGGTGGGTGCCGCCCTTGGGCGTGGCGATGATGTTGACGAACGACTGCACCTCGGTGTCGTAGGCGTTGCCCCACCGCACCGCGATGTCGACGCCCAGGGTGCGCTCGATGTCCTGCGGGGTCATGTGGCCTTTGTCGTCGAGCAACGGGACCGTCTCCGTGAAGACGTCCTCGCCCTGCAACCGCAGCACGTCGGTCACGCCCTCGTCCGGCGCGAGGAACTCGCAGAACTCGGCGATGCCGCCGTCGTGACGGAACTTCTCCTCGTGCGGCTCGTCACCGCGCAGGTCACTGATCACGATCTCGAGCCCGGGCACCAGGAACGAGGTCTGGCGGGCTCGCGCGACCAGCTCCTCGTAGGCGAACTTGGCGCCCTTGATGAAGATCTGCGGGTCGGCCCAGTAGCGGACCCGGGTGCCGGTCTTGGCCTTGGCGACCTTGCCGATCTTGCGCAGCTCGTTGGTCGGCGTGAACGGGGAGTCGGGACTGTCGCCGTCGAACACGCCCGGCTCACCCCGACGGAACGACATCGCCCACGTCGCGCCGCCCTTGTCGACCTCGACGTCGAGCCGGGACGAGAGGGCGTTGACGACGGAGGCGCCGACGCCGTGCAGTCCGCCGGTGGCGACGTAGGAACCGCCGCCGAACTTCCCGCCGGCGTGGAGCTTGGTGTAGACGACCTCGACCCCGGTCAGACCAGTCTTCTTCTCGATGTCGACGGGTACGCCGCGCCCGTCGTCCTGCACCTCGACCGAGCCGTCGTCGTTGAGGGCGACCCTGATGTGCGAGCCGAATCCCGACAACGCCTCGTCGACGGAGTTGTCGATGATCTCCCACAGGCAGTGCATGAGACCGCGGGTGTCGGTCGAGCCGACGTACATGCCGGGGCGCTTGCGGACGGCCTCCAGGCCCTCGAGGACGAGGAGATTTCGGGCGTCATACGTGCTGTCGATGATTGCTGGCCTTTCGGGGTTGTCGCGCTCCCTCAAGCCTATCGAGGTCGGGTGACAGCCACGGCGTGACACGCGGCTGACAGCGCGCCTGCGTCCATTTGGATCCGGCGAGGAGTATGTATGGCATAGGTCACCAACGGCCACGAGGAATACCGCCCCGTGATTGGATGTTGACCACTATCGAAAGCCCAAGGCTCAGAGAGAAGGTCACCGTGAACACACTGACAGCCCCCATGCTGAGCTCGCTTGACCGCTGCGACCGTTGTGGCGCTCAGGCCTACGTACGAGTGACCTTGGGTGGCGGTGGTGAGCTGATGTTCTGCGCCCACCACGCGCGCCAGCACGAGGAGAAGCTTCGTGAGATGTCGGCCCTCATCCACGACGAGAGCGAACGCCTCGCTCCGTCGCCGGTGCTCGTCGACGAAGAGATCTGATCTCAGCACCACGCGCAGCGTTCAAGCAGAGCACGAGCCGACCAGTTGAACTGGTCGGCTCTTGCTTTGTCACATGTCTCAGTAGGGGTAGATCTTGTATTCGTAGCTGCGACCGATGTTGCGCCAGTGCTGGACGTAGTCGGCGTAGACGTCGGGGTCGAGCGACTCGGTGGTGACCTCGTCACTGGCGAGCAGGTTGGACCCGGTCAGGGCGGCAGAACCGGCCTGGACCATCGTGGCGCGTGCTCCACCGGAGGTCGGCCACGGAGCGCCATTGGCCTGGACCTCAAGCGGGTTCTGCGGGTTCTTCTTGAGCAGTGCCTCGATCAGGATCACCTTGTCGTGCGGCTTGGCCCACGCCGCGATGATGTGGACGTTGGCGGTGCGGAGCTCGTCCAGGATCGGCCGGCAGACGCGGATGTAGATCTGGCAGTGCAGCGCGCGGTTCTCGGCGAGGTCGTCCTGGAACGCCACGACGGACACGTCGCAACCGCCGTTGGACAGCTCGACGAGCTTCTCGGCGATCGCGAGTCGGCGATACTTCCAACGGTTCTCCAGGACCTTGATCTTGCACTTGTCGTCGGGGATCACGCGGTTGAGCGCCGCCATGATCGGATCCTTGCCGTTGAGCGGTGTGGCGGCGATCGGCGAGGCATGCACCGTGTAGTTGGAGAGGTTGGAGTAGAACATCCCGTAGTCGGCGTAGTCACTCTTGTAGCCGTCGTTGACCTTCGCTCCGGGATAGCCGAAGCGGGTGTTGGCCAGGCTCGCTGCCCGGATGTAGCCGGGATAGTTGTTGCCGGAGACGGTGCGCTCGCCCAGGAGGTCCTGGAACATCGCGGCCGACTGGATGTAGAGCAGCTTGTCGTTGTAGATCGTCTGACCGTTGTTCCAGGTGTATTCGCCACTGGGGCCACCGAGGTTGGCCGAGCCGTACCAGACCACGCTTGCTGCCGGCTTGCCCTCACGGGTGTAGCTGACGGTCTGGCCCGCGGGATTGCTCGAGCCGATGATCAGCGACTTGGTGTGGATGATGCCGCCCTTGGCGGTCGAGATGCACGCCAGGCTCTTGCCCTTGGCGCAGATCTTGAACCAGCCGGTGTGGATGCCCTTGAAGGTCGCGGAGTTGAGCTGGCTGGCAAGCGAGCGCGATGCCGCGGACTGTGAGTCGGCGCCGTGCACGAAGCGCACGTTGACACCCCACTTGGCGGCCTCGATCAGCTTGCGGCCGACACGCTTGGAGCGCTCCATGCGCGAGACCGACATCTGGATGTAGGTCGCGCGGCGCTGGGCCTCGGGGCGCAGCGACCGCTGCGAGCAGAGCGGCGTGGACGATCCGTCCGGAACCTTGAAGGTGCCGCAGATCAGCCGCTCGAGCTCATCGAGCTGGCTGAAGTCGCTGTAGGCCTCGCTGTTGACCGAACGACGCGGCTCCGCGAAGTTGGTCTCCTGGATGATCGGGTAGCCCGGTGTGTCCCACGGTGCTGCCGCGGCGGCGACCGGCCCGTCGGCAGCCTGTGCCTGGGGGTCCGGCGCCGAGTCGGACGGAGCAGGAGTCGTCGCCGTCTGGGTGGGCGTGGGAGTCGGAGTGACCTCGTTGGCGGTAGCCGTCGAGATCGTCGATGTCAGCCCCAGCGCCAGAGCGCCGGCCAGGACACCTGAACCGAGGAGGCGCGTCACGCGGCGCGTCCTGCCAGTCGTACGCACAGTCGAACTCCCCGAGGATTGGTGTCGTGGTCGAGACAGTCTAACGCAACCGTGACGGGGAGCCTGTCACGTAGGGATGACGTCAGTCGAGATAGTCGCGCAGTAGGGATGGCTGAACGCTGTACCCCTCCACGTACTGACCTGAAATGTACCCAACGCTGTGGGGTGAAATATCCCCGACTGGCCGATCGCGCCGTCTGGTTAGCCCAATCCCGGCTCGAGATAGACCTTGCATGACTTAGCCGAGGCGGACACGATCACGTCGATCTCGTCGGCATACTTGCCGCTCGGTGCAATGAGATCCGGGTAGGTGAATCCGCTTCCGGCGATCTTGTTGGAGCTGTCATGGCAGACCACGGCGACCTTGGGGTTTTTCAAGATTTTGTCATTCGGGTTCGTCATCTGAACCTTGGCGACTCGACCGCCGTACTCGCTGTTGACCAGGGGCGCGTCGGCTGTGCCGAGATCGTCCGAAACGTCGTCGGCAAACGTGCCGTCGTCCTCGATCAACAACGTCGCCTCCACGGAGGCCGCCTTCTGGCCCGGCGCCAAATCAGCTTGGGTAACAACGGCGAGCTCCTGGCCCGGCCACGAGAAGTTGTCAACCTGGGACTCGGTCTTCAGTACCTCGCCGCTTGTGTCCTTGATGTTGAAACTCACCGTCACTGTCTGCCCCGCATGGTCCGACTTGTTCTTGACGATCGCAGCAAGACCCACGTACTCGTCATCACCCTGTCCAAAGCCGGAATCGACGATCGCGCCTTGTTCCTTCTCCGGCTGCTTCTTCTCGTCGTCGGATTTGGTCGACGTGTTCTGATCGACCACGTCGGGGTCTCCACCGCATGCGGCAAGACTGGCGATGACGGCAAGGGCAACGAGAGCACGCTTCATCGCGAAAGCATCTCACCATGCCGTGCGTCTTGGGGTCGGTTCACGATTACGATCGCCGAATGAGCTCAGCTGGAGTTGCAGCAAGCGCGGCGATCATCGCGGCCTTGGTCAGCGTTGCCAACATCATCGTGACGACCCGTGCCAATCGGGACGAAGGGGTCAAGCGATGGACGCGTGAACTGTTGCCAGACACCGCCCTCGAGCTGGATCAACTCTTCTCCGAACACATCAGCGTGTTGAGGGATACCGAATGGGACGCCCTGCCGGAAGCTGACCGCGAGGACTTAGTCCAGATAGTCGCGCAGGACCTGTGATCGCGACGGGTGGCGCAGCTTGCTCATCGTCTTGGACTCGATCTGACGGATGCGCTCACGCGTCACGCCGTAGACCTTGCCGATCTCGTCGAGCGTCTTGGGCTGGCCATCGGTGAGACCAAACCGCATCGAGACAACGCCGGACTCGCGCTCCGAGAGCGTGTCGAGCACCGCGTGAAGCTGTTCCTGCAGGAGTGTGAACGACACGGCGTCGGCCGGGACGATCGCCTCGGAGTCCTCGATCAGGTCACCGAACTCCGAGTCGCCGTCCTCGCCGAGCGGCGTGTGGAGGCTGATCGGCTCGCGACCGTACTTCTGGACCTCGACGACCTTCTCGGGCGTCATGTCGAGCTCGATCGCGAGCTCTTCGGGAGTGGGCTCGCGGCCGAGGTCCTGCAGCATCTGGCGCTGGACGCGGGCGAGCTTGTTGATGACCTCGACCATGTGGACGGGGATGCGGATCGTACGGGCCTGGTCGGCCATGGCGCGGGTGATGGCCTGACGGATCCACCACGTCGCGTAGGTCGAGAACTTGAAGCCCTTGGTGTAGTCGAACTTCTCGACCGCACGGATCAGACCGAGGTTGCCCTCCTGGATCAGGTCGAGGAACAACATGCCGCGGCCGGTGTAGCGCTTGGCCAGCGAGACGACGAGTCGGAGGTTGGCCTCGAGCAGGTGGTTCTTGGCACGACGACCGTCGACCGTGATCCACTCGAGCTCTTCGAGCATCTTGGCCGAGATGCGTCCGCCCTTGGCGAGCTTCTCCTCGGCGAACAGTCCGGCTTCGATGCGCTTGGCCAGCTCGACCTCCTGGCCGGCCGTCAGCAGCGAGACCTTGCCGATCTGCTTGAGGTAGTCCTTGACCGGGTCGGCCGTCGCACCGGCGACCATGACCTGCTGCACGGGCTCGTCGGACTCGTCGGCCGCCGAGATCGTGTAGGACGACTTCTCGTCCTCCTTGAGGGTCGGGTCGGTCGCGAGGTCCTTCTCGAACTCCTCGTCCGGGATGTCGGGGAGGATCTTGTTGCCGTCGGCATCGACCTGGACCGCCGGCACCTCGAGCGCGTTGGTCAGGTCGACACCCGCGGGGATGTGCGACTCATCGGTCGAGTCGGTCTTCGCGGCAGCGGCTGCCTTCTTGGCGGGCGCCTTGGCAGCAGGCGCGGCCTTCTTGGCGGGAGCGGACTTCTTGGCGGTGCTGGATGCGGTCTTGGTCACAGTCGTTTCTGTTTTCGCAGTGGTCTTGGGTGTGGACTTCTTCGGCGCAGCCTTGGTGGCTGGAGCCTTCTTGGTCGGCCCAGCCTTGGTGGACGATGCCTTCTTTGCCGCCGCCTTGGCGGGTGCCTTCTTGGCGGGTGTTGCTTCCTTCGTGGACTGCTCCTTCGTGCTGCCGCTGAGGCGTTTGGTGACCGCGCGGAGGCGGGACCCTGATGCGGGATTCACCGGCACGTCAGCCTCACAAATCAGTAGAAGGGCGCAGCAATGAGGCCTGTGGTCAACCTCTGTGCCAAGTGTGACACGTCGGGTCAAAGGAACGCGACCCAGGGCTGCTCAGGCGTGTCGCGGCCAGGTGTGCACCGGCTCCCCCGCGTGCATGAGCTCTTCGTAGCGCTGCGTCGTCACCCGCATCGCTTCGGCGCGGTCAGGAGTCGTACGCGTCTGGTGCTCGAACTCCTGGATGAGCCAGGTCGAGCCGTTGCGGCCTGTCGAGCAGCGGCTCTCCACGATCCCGAGCAGCCGGTCGCGTACGGCCCGGTCGACGCCAAGCTGGTCCAGTCCCACCTCGGCGAGCGGCAACAGGTGCGTCGAGACCAGCTCACGCGCCGGGATGTTGCCCAGGCGCGGCCAGTAGAGCTCGGCCTCGATGCCGGAACGTGAGGCCTCGTGAAGGTTGTCCTCCGCGGTACGAAACGACAGCTGCGACCACACGGGACGCTCGCTTGAAGCCAGGATCTTGACCAGCCCGTAGAACAGCGCCGCATTGGCCATCGTGTCGACCACCGTCGGGCCGGCGGGAAGCAGCCGGTTCTCGATGCGCAGGTGCGGTCGACCCCCGGCGACGTCGTAGATCGGGCGGTTCCAGCGATAGACCGTGCCGTTGTGCAGGCGGAGCTCCGCCAGGCTCGGGACGCGCCCCGCCTCCAGCTCCTCGAGCGGGTCCTCGTCCTCGACGATCGGCAGGAGAGCCGGGAAGTAGCGAACGTTCTCCTCGAAGAGGTCGAAGACCGAGGTGATCCAGCGTTCGCCGAAGAACACACGTGGCCTGACGCCCTGCGCCTTCAGCTCCTCGCTGCGCGTGTCGGTGGCCTGCTCGAACAGCGCGATGCGCGTCTCGTGCCACAGCTGACGGCCGAGCAGGAACGGTGAGTTGGCACCCATCGCAACCTGGGCTCCCGCGATCGCCTGGGCGGCGTTCCACATCGGGGCGAAGTCTTCGGGATCGACCTGCAGGTGCAGCTGGGTGCTCGTACAGGCGGCCTCGGGGATGATCGTGTCGGCCGTCGTGCTCAAGCGGTCGACTCCCTCGATGACGATCTCGATGTCCTCGCCGCGGGCGGCGAGGATCTGGTCGGACAACAGGTGGTAGCGCGGGTTGGCCGACAACGACTCGCGGCTCAGGTGCCCGTCCTGGAGGGTGGGGAGGATCCCGATCATCAGCATGTGCGCGCCGACGTCAGCCGACTTGGCCTGCGCCGCGTTGAGGTCGTCGCGCAGGGTCAGCTCGAGGACCTCGAGTCCCTTGCCCTCGACGCGACTCGGTGGGACGTTGATCTCGATGTTGAACAGGCCCAGCTCGGTCTGGAACGCATCGTCGGCGATCGCCTCGAGCGTCTCGACGTTCTTGAGCGCCGGGTCGCCGTTGGCGTCGACGAGGTTGAACTCGATCTCGACGCCGACATGGGTGTGGTCGACCGTGAGGTCACGCTCGCTCAGCATCCGGGCGAACACGTCGAGGCATCGCCGGACCTTGGCGCGGTAGAGCGTACGGTCCTCGCGACTGAACTCTCGTGCCTCCACGTCCTGGCCCATGCAGCAACACTAGGGCGGTTATCGCTCCTCGGCAGCGATTGCGAACCACCGCTCCGGCGCGATCCCAGCCTCGAGGATCCCGATCAGCGTGTTGGCCGCCCCGTAGTCAGGCGCGACGTCGAGGGCACGTTCCACCGCGATCAGCGCCTGCGCACCGTCCCCCGTCAGCCACGCCGCAAACGCAGCCAGCGTCAGCACTGCCGGCTCGCACGGCGGTACGACGTTTTGCGCGAGCAGGGTGAAAAGGCTCAGCATGGCGGGCGCGTTGTCGCGGGTCATCAGGCTGACGACGGCGTCGCGGACCTCCGTCGTCGAGACCCACACCGAGAGCAGCACGATGTCGTCGTCGCTCAGCCGGAGCCCGGAGAGACCGCGGTCGAGGATGTCTTCCACCGCACGGAACGCCAGGTCGACGAGCCCGTCATCGGGCGAGTCGGCGATCACCGCGATGACCTGCGGGACGACGGCCATCGTCGCGCGCAGGAGTTCTGCGCGACGTGGATCCTGCACCGGCGCGAACCGTGCCACGAGGGCGGCCCGGTCGGGCAGGATCTGCTGACCCGCCGCCACCGCCTTGACGATCGCGAGGTGGTGGTCGGACACCTCGTACGCGATCCCCCGCTCCGGGAAGTCGGGCACGTCGAGCCAATAGCGGCACTTGTCGGCCCTGACCGCCAGGACCAGCTCGATCTCCGCGAGGTGTGGACGCACGGCTGAGAGCAGCTCACGGGCGACGTCCTGCTGCTCCGTCACGGCGACCAGGATGGCGCCTTCCGCACCCTGGTGGCGCAGGTGGCCCGCGACCAGTCGGCCGAGCTGGTCCGCGTCGTCCGGGTGGGGCAGGTCGACGCGCATCCTGAAGCCGAAGCGACGTCTCGGCCCGTGGGTCGCCACGGCCACGAGCGACTCGTACGGCCTGAAGCCGAACAGGGTCGGGAGTGCGTTGAGCACGTCGGAGACGTCGTGGGCCGTATAGGTGTCGGTCATCCCGCCACGCTCGCCTGCTGCCGGCGCCTCGGGCACGACTCGGCGGGTCGCCTGTGGAACTCGCGTCAGTCGTGCCGGGCTGTGCACAGCTGTCGGCACGGCACGACAGACTGTGACCATGCGGTCGACGGCGAGCATCATGCACCTCGACCTCGATGCGTTCTTCGCGTCGGTCGAGCAGCGTGACAAGCCGTCGCTGCGGGGCAAACCGGTGATCGTCGGCGGCATCGGCCCACGCGGAGTCGTGGCGACAGCCTCCTACGAGGCACGTGTGCACGGCGTACGGTCGGCGATGCGTACCGCAGAGGCGCGGGCCCGCTGCCCTCATGCGGCGTTCCTCGGGGGCAGGTTCGACGCCTACCGTGAGGCCAGCCTCCTCGTCATGACGAGGCTCCGCGAGGCCTCGCCGGTCATCGAGCCACTCTCGCTCGACGAGGCCTTCGTCGACCTCGCTGCCGGACCCGACTTCGATCCCGGGGCCGTCCAGCAGACCGTCGACGCAATCCGCGCAGACATCGCCGACCTGACCGGAGGCCTGACGGCGTCGGTCGGCGTCGCGTCCTCGAAGCTGATGGCCAAGATCGCCAGCGAGATCAACAAGCCCAACGGCGTGTTCATCGTGCAGCCCGGCACCGAGGCCGACGTGCTCGGCCCCATGCAGGCCACCGCGATCCCGGGAGTCGGTCCTGCCACCGCCGACAAGCTCCGGCGTGTCGGCATCTCCACGGTCGAAGACCTCCGGTCCCCCAGCGAGGACGAGCTCGTACGCCTGTTGGGCCAGTCGTCAGGACGGTCCCTCTTCAGGCTGGCGCGTGCCGAGGACGATCGCGCCGTCGAGCCCTCTCGCGAGACCAAGTCGGTCAGTGTCGAGGACACCTTCGAGCACGACATCTCCGACCGGGCGCAGCTCGAGATCATCGTCGACCGGATGGCGCGATCGGTGTCCGGGCGGCTCCGCAAGAACGGGCTCTCGGGCCGTACCGTGACGCTCAAGCTGCGCCACCACGACTTCGAGACCCACACGCGGTCCTCCACGCTCGCCAACCCCACCGACAACGCACGCATCCTCGGGGCCACGGCCCGTGCGCTGCTCGAGGCAGAAGACGTGACCAACGGGCTGCGTCTCCTCGGCGTCGGAGTCAGCGGACTCGCCGACTGGGTCCAGGAGGACCTCTTCGCGTCCGAGGACGACGACCTCGAGGAGGAGGAAGCCGCCGAGGCAGCAGACGCGGCTCGACCCACCCGCTACTACCCCGGTATGGACGTGCACCACGACGACCACGGTGACGGCTGGGTCTGGGGTGCGGGGCTCGGTCGAGTCACGGTCCGCTTCGAGACCCGGCACACGCCGCCCGGACCCGTGCACACGTTCAAGGTCGACGACCCCGCACTGGGCGCGGGCCACGCGGGTACGTTTGCCGAATGAACGCGCCCGCACCACGAGCCGAGATCCGACCCATCGTCCGCAGCCACCACGGCGACGACTTCGTCGACGACTACGAGTGGCTGCGCGACAAGGACGACCCGGCGACGCTGGCCTACCTCGAGGCCGAGAACGCCCACACCGACGAGGCGACGGCGCACCTCGAACCACTGCGCCAGCAGATCTTCGACGAGATCAAGGCGCGCACGCTCGAGACCGACCTCTCGGTGCCCGTACGACGCGGCGACTGGTGGTACTACGGCCGCACCGTGGAGGGCCAGCAGTACTCGATCCGCTGCCGGTGCCCGATCGACGACGCCGACGACTGGAATCCGCCGACGCTCGACGCCGAGACACCCATCGAGGGCGAGCAGGTCATGCTCGACTCCAACGTCGAGGCCGAAGGACACGAGTTCTTCTCGCTCGGCGCGTTCAGCGTCAGCGACGACGGCAACCTGCTGGCCTGGAGCGTCGACACCCAGGGCGACGAGCGCTACACGATCAAGGTCAAGGACCTGCGTACGGGCGAAGTGCTCCCGGACGAGATCACCGCGACGAGCGGCGGTGCGACATGGTCGGCCGGCGCGACCCACCTCTTCTACACGACCGTCGACGACGCGTGGCGTCCTCACCAGGTGTGGCGCCATGCCCTCGGTTCCACCGGGGACGACGTCCTCGTGCTCGAGGAGCCCGACGAGCGCTACTTCGTCGGTGTCGGCCGCACCCAGTCCGACCGCTACCTGGTGATCGGTCTGTCGTCCAAGATCACCAGCGAGGTACGAGTCCTCGAGGCCGACGATCCCGAGGGCGAGTTCCGGGTCGTGCTCCCCCGTCAGGACGGTGTCGAGTACTCCCTCGAGCACGCCAACATTGGCGGCCAGGACGTGTTCCTCGTGCTGCACAACGACGGTGCGATCAACTTCGAGCTGGTCTCGGTCCCGGTCGACGACCCGACATCTCGCACGGTGCTCGTTCCCGGCAGTGATGCCGTACGCCTCGAGGACGTCGACGTGTTCGAGGGCCAGCTCGTCCTGTCCTACCGGCGCGACGCGCTGACCCGGATCGGCATCATGCTGATCGACGAGCGCCTGCCCCACGGCATCGGTCCACTGCAGGAGATCCTGTTCGACGAGGAGCTGTTCACCTGCGGCGTGGGTGCCAATGCCGAGTGGGCCCAACCGCTCATCCGGGTCGGTGTCGGATCGTTCATCACCCCGGCGTCCGTCTACGACTACGTCGTCGCCACCGGCGAGCTGATCCTGCGCAAGCAGGCACCCGTCCTCGGCGGCTACGACCCGGCCGACTATGAGCAGCACCGCACCTGGGCCGTGGCCGACGACGACACGTTGATCCCGGTCTCCGTGGTCTGCCGCAAGGACACCCCGCGTGACGGCACCGCTCCGGCGCTGATCTACGGCTACGGCTCCTACGAAGCCAGCATGGACCCAGGCATGTCCATTGCCCGCCTGTCACTCCTGGACCGCGGCTTCGTCTTCTCGATCGCGCACGTACGCGGTGGCGGCGAGCTGGGTCGTCACTGGTACGACGACGGCAAGATGCTGCACAAGCGCAACACGTTCACCGACTTCATCGCGAGCGCCCGCCACCTCGTCGACGAGGGCTGGACCTCGGCCGACCGGCTGATCGCCGAGGGCGGCAGCGCCGGAGGACTGCTGATGGGTGCCGTCGCCAACCTCGCGCCCGACGCGTTCGCCGGAATCGTGGCAAGCGTCCCGTTCGTCGACAACCTCACGACGATCCTCGATCCCAGCCTGCCGCTGACGGTCATCGAGTGGGACGAATGGGGCAACCCGCTGGAGGACCCTGAGGTCTACGCCTACATGAAGTCGTACGCGCCCTACGAGAACGTCGGCGAGCACGCCTACCCCGCGATCCTGGCGGTGACGAGCCTTCACGACACGCGCGTCCTCTATGTCGAGCCGGCCAAGTGGGTGGCCAGGCTTCGAGCCACCAGCAGGACCGAGAAGCCGATCCTGCTCAAGACCGAGATGCACGCGGGTCACGGCGGTGTCAGCGGCCGCTATGCGTCGTGGAAGGAGCGGGCCTGGGAGCTCGCCTGGATCATCGACACGGCGCTGAGGTCGAGGAGCTCCGGCGACGAGCGCTGAAGCGCGCCAGGGAGCGAAGCGACCGTGAGCGTCCCGCGGCGCAACCGCCGCTTGCGAGGCATGGTGAGCCGAAAGGCTCGATGGACAGGTGACATAAGAACCACCTGAGAGCGGAATCCTTGGGGTACGTGTTGCGTTGACATCAGTACAGACTCTGATGGGAGGCGTTCAGTTGAACACCAAGACAGAAGGCAAGGACAGCGTCGGCATGTACCTCGCCGAGATCGCTCGCACTCCCCTGCTCGACGCCGCACGCGAGGTTGAGCTCAGCAAGACCGTCGAGGCGGGACTCTTCGCCCGGCACCTGCTCGAGGAGGGCCGCGTCGGCCGCAAGAAGGGCGGCGCACCCAAGTACGCGACCGAGGAAGAGCTGCAGTGGCTCGCCGACGAGGGTGACCGCGCGGTCCAGGAGTTCATCCAGGCCAACCTTCGACTCGTCGTCTCGATCGCCCGCAAGTACGGACGGTCGGCGATGCCGATGCTCGACCTGGTCCAGGAGGGCAACACGGGGCTCATCCGCGCCGTCGAGAAGTTCGACTACGCCAAGGGCTTCAAGTTCTCGACCTACGCCACCTGGTGGGTGCGCCAGGCGATCACGCGCGGCATCGCGCAGCAGGCCCGGGTCGTACGCCTTCCCGTGCACGTCGTCGAGGAGCTCAACCAGGTGACGGCCGCCCGCCGCAACCTCGAGCGTCAGCTGGGCTATGACCCGGAGCCGCAGGAGATCGCCCTCGAGCTCGACATGGACGTCGACCGCGTCATCGACCTGATGGCGTGGGGCCGTGACCACGTGAGCCTCGATTCCCCTGTCGACGAGGACGGCGACACGTCGTTGGGCGACCTGATCGCCCGTGAGACGGCGCCGGGCCCCGATTTCGCGGTACTCGATGACGAGTCGCGCCAGCTCATCTCGACGCTGGTCGATCATCTCGGCGAGCGCGAGGCCGACATCGTACGAGCCCGCTACGGCCTGCTCGACGGACGCCAGCAGAAGCTCGCCGACATCGGCAAGCGGCACGGCATCTCCGCCGAGCGCGTACGCCAGCTCGAACGCGAGGCCCTGGCGACGCTTCGGCGGATCGCCGATCCGGAGATCGCCGCCTAGAGCGCGCTGTCGCGGCCGGCCCCCTCGGCCGCGGCAGCCCTGAGCACGAGCTCGTCCCAGACCCCCCCGACGATGGAGTCGAGCTCGTCAATCGGGCCGGTGTTGTCGATCAGCAGATCGGCGGCACCGGTCCTTTCTTGTCTCGACGCCTGCGTGGCGATGCGCGAGCGTGCCTCGTCCTCGGACATGTCACGGGTGGCCTTCAGCCGCTCGACCTGGAGGTCGACCGGCACGTCAACCACCACGACGACATCACAGTGCGCGGCCGCGCCCATCTCGACGAGCAGCGGGTTGTCATGGATGACGATGGCGTCGTCGCCCGCGGCGAGCTGCCGCGCGACCGCGAGGTCCCGGATCGCCGGGTGCGTGATCGCCTCGAGGTCGCGCCGCGCCGACTCGTCCGCGAACACCACGGCACCGAGTGCGGGACGGTCCAGCGTGCCGTCGGCGGCAATGACCCCGGAACCAAATCTCTCGGCGATCGCCTGCAGCGCAGGACTCCCCGGCTCGACGACCTCACGGGCCAGCTTGTCGTAGTCGATGATCACCGCGCCGTGCGATGCCAGGAGGGCGCTGACGGTGCTCTTGCCCGAGCCGATACCGCCGGTGAGCCCGACCGTCAGCACGTGCGTGTCCCCTACTTCGCGGCGTTGCCGTAGGTGGTGACGTGCACGTGATCCATGTGGTTGGCCGTCGCGCCGCCACGGTCGCTCATGGCTCGCCAGGAGCCCGAAGTCGCGGGACGCCAGATGTGCTGGTGCCAGATGATGTATTCGATGCCGAGCTCGGCACGATGCTGCTGCAGGAACTCGGCGATGTCGTAGCCGATCGGGTTGCCCGTGCCGACCATGATGTCGATCGCCTGCCCGGTGGCGTGCTCGCCCCGGCCGGCGAGACCGCCGTAGCGGGTGATGCTCGGGAACAGCAGGCACACGGCCCGGTGCACCTTGATGGTGTCGGGGCGCAGGCCACGCTCGACTCCGGAGCCGGAGGCGCACGGCGCCGTACCGAGCGGCATGTCCTTGGCGATGTCCTTGGCGACGACCCAGCGCGGAAGGTCCTTGTGCATGACCTGCGCCCACTCACCCGACGTGACACCCGTGACGTCGACCTTGTCACCGACGCTCAGAGTCGCGAGAACCGGGGAGGACTCACTGGCGGCGGCGTGGATCTCGACAGTCTTCTGCGCGTAGCGCTGGCCCTTGACCAGCTCGTCGGCCGCGGCCTCGTTGAGCAGCGGCGCACGATCGGCACTTCGGCTGACGTCAGCGGGTCCTTGGTCGATCGACGCGGCGATCAGGTCTGCCCTCCCGGAGGGGACGACTGGTTCGTCGGCTCCGCTGACTGCTGCCGCGGTGCCTGCCGACACGATCGCGACCATCCCGATCGTCGGGACGACGTGTGAGGCCATGCGCCGGGTGAGGGCGGGCTTTGCCGCATGCCTGTGGCGTGAAACTGCCACGGTATGACCACCTTGGGGGGTTGACGACTGTCCGTTCAGCTCTCGAGTGAACCATACTTGGTCCGGAGGATCACCTTGATCCCGACATTGCCCGCCTGACGGGTGACCGAGGTCACGAATTGCCCGGTCTGGCGGCAAGACCTTCGGCTCGGGAGCGTCGAGAACGCGGCACGGCCGTCGCATCGGCCTCCCCTGGCTCCTCCGGAGCGGCGAAACGCTCGGCGACCCAGGCCGCCACGAAGCCCATCAGCAGGCCGGCGATGACGTCCGACACGTAGTGCCAGCCGAAGTAGACCGTCGCGACCATCGTGATCACGAGGAATGCCCGCAGTGCCTGCACGATCAGCCGGTGCAGGCCCGCGCGGTGCGCCACAATGCAGGCCGTCGCCGCGATGGCGACGTGGAGGGACGCGAATGCCGCGATGTTCTGCACCGTGTGCGTGTGGGCAGGGTCGGCAAGTACGTCGAGTCGCTCGGTCCACATCGACTGCTGCAACGAGGTCGTGGATGTCGGGGTCAGCTCAGCGAAGTCCTGAGGTCGGTCGTAGATCGGACCGAGAGTCGGCAGGGCGAAGTTGAGGATGACGCCCATGATCCAGTCGAGCGACACGGCGGTCACCCACCACGAGCTGATGCGGTCGCGTCGAGCCCACACCAGTGCGATCGCCAGCGACGCGGGCAGCAGGACGATCCATGCGATGTAGAAGAACGACAGCACATGCGCAGCCACACCCGTGCCGAGCAGGTCATGCAGCAGTGCGGCCGGCCGGTGTCCGCCGAGCATCGCCTTGTCGACCCGGGCCAGGTCGCCGTCGTAGAGGTGGTGGTTGGCGAAGGGGACCATGCCTTTGAGGTTGCGGATCGACGCGTACGTGACGTACCAGCCGATCAGGCCCACCAACATGAACCGGAGGCTGGCCAGCTGCCAACGCTCCCGGGTGACGTCGACGATGCGGGCCCGAACATCACGCCACGACGATGCGCGGATCACGGCACGGGGAACGATGTCGAGCAGCAGTGCCACCAACACGATGGCGGGGAGCCGGATGAAGGTGGGGCCGGTCGACCCGTCCGGATCGCGAAGTGGGAGGTCGACGTACCAGGCAACCATCGCTGCAGCGATGACGCTGCTGACGGCGAGCGCGCTACTGAGCTCTAGACCTGTTCTGCGCACGGTTCGAGGGTAGTCCTTTTGTGGGGTGACTCGCAGTTCGGGGCGGCGCGCTACGCGCCGACTTCGACGGGCTGGATCGTGCCGAACGTCTTGCGGTACTGCTGCGGAGTCGTGCCACGGGCTGCCGTGAAGTGGTGTCGCAGCGTCGCTGCATTGCCGAAGCCGACTCGTGTCGCGATCTGCTCGACCGCCAGCGTCGAGTTCTCGAGCATCTCCTCGGCCAGGTGGAGTCGCTGCGTCGTGAGCCACTGGAGCGGCGTCGTGCCGGTCTCGTCGCGGAACCGGCGCGCGAACGTACGTGGTGACATGTGGGCCTGGGCCGCGAGGCGTTCGACCGACAGCTGCTCGTCGAGGTGGTCGACGGCCCACGCAAGCAAGGGCGAGAGGGTGTCGCACTCCGTCTGCCCCATCGGTGTTCGGACGAACTGGGCCTGGCCGCCGTCGCGGTGCGGCGGCACGACAATGCGGCGAGCGGTCGACGCGGCGACCTTGGCGCCGAACGTCTGGCGCATCAGGTGCAGTGATGCGTCGATCCCGGCCGCCGATCCGGCGCCGGTGAGGATGTTGCCGTCCTGCACGTAGAGCACCTCCGGCCGCACGATCGCCCGGGGATACATCCGTGCCAGCCGGTCGCCGTATCGCCAGTGTGTCGTGCACTCGCGACCGTCGAGCAGCCCGGCCTCGGCGAGCATGAACGCCGCGGAGCAGTGCGCATAGATGATCGCGCCACGCTCGAATGCCGCTCTGGCCACGTCGAGCACCAGCGGGTCATGGTCGAGGAACTCATACTTCGGGGAGAAGCACACCAGGTCAGCGTCAAGCGTGGCCTCCAGGCCAGCGTCGACGTGCAGGTCGAATCCGGCGCGCCCGCGTACGCGACCCGGCCTGGGCGTACACACGCGGAAGTCGAACACGGGGTTGTCGTCCTCGGGGTGATAGGGCTCGCCCCACACCTCACAGATCGAGCCCAGGCCGAACGGCTCGGCTCCGTCCTGGACGATCACGGCAACGGTCTTCATGGACGCGACCCTGCCACATATGTGGCAGGAAATCAACGAATGCTGGCATTACTGCCACTGGTGGCGGGATATTCGCAAGAGCAGAATTACTGCCATGTTGATCCTCATCGCACTTCTGGTGACTGCCGCAGGAGCTGTGCTCGTCGCACAGGTCCGCAAAGACGGGTATGGTTCCCGCCCCGCACCCCGAAGCCACTACGACGACGTCGACCCCCGACCCGTCGCCCTCTGAGCTCGCTCTGGGCGACCCTCCGGAAACACCAGAACCCCCGATCCAATGGATCGGGGGTTCTGGCGTGAGCTGGCGTCCTACTCGGCGCCGCCCGTGAGCTTCTCACGAAGTGCCTGCAGAGCCTCGTCGGATGCGAGCGAGCCCTCCGCCTGCGGAGCATCGGCGTCGCCGGCGGTGTCCGAAGAGTAGTTGGTGGCTTCGCTGGCCTCGGCGCCGGCCTTCTCGGCCTCTTCGATCTGCTTCTTGTGCGCTTCCCAGCGCTCGTGAGCCTCGGCGTACTGCTTCTCCCATGCGGCGCGGGCTTCGTCGAAGCCGTCCTGCCACTCGCCGGTCTCGGGATCGAAACCTTCGGGGTAGATGTAGTTGCCGTCGGCGTCGTAGGACGACGTCATGCCGTAGAGGGTCGGGTCGAAGTCGTCACCGACCGAGGCCTCGGTCTCGTTGGCCTGCTTGAGCGACAGCGAGATGCGGCGACGCTCCAGGTCGATGTCGATGATCTTGACCATGACCGAGTCGCCGATCTGGACGACCTGCTCGGGGATCTCGACGTGACGCTCGGCGAGCTCGGAGATGTGCACCAGGCCCTCGATGCCCTCCTCGACGCGAACGAACGCACCGAAGGGAACCAGCTTGGTGACCTTGCCGGGCACGATCTGGCCGATCTGGTGCGTACGCGCGAAGTGCTGCCACGGGTCTTCCTGCGTCGCCTTGAGCGACAGCGAGACGCGCTCGCGGTCCATGTCGACGTCGAGAACCTCGACGGTGACCTCGTCGCCGACCTGGACGACCTCGTTCGGGTGGTCGATGTGCTTCCACGACAGCTCGGACACGTGGACGAGTCCGTCGACGCCACCGAGGTCCACGAACGCACCGAAGTTGACGATCGAGGAGATGACACCCTTGCGGACCTGGCCCTTGGTGAGCTCGGTCAGGAAGTTCTGGCGTACGGCCGACTGGGTCTGCTCAAGCCAAGCACGGCGCGACAGGACCACGTTGTTGCGGTTCTTGTCGAGCTCGATGATCTTGGCCTCGATCTTCTGACCGATGTAGGGATCGAGGTCGCGCACGCGGCGCATCTCGACCAGCGACGCAGGCAGGAAGCCGCGCAGGCCGATGTCCATGATCAGGCCGCCCTTGACGACCTCGATGACGGTTCCCTCGACCACGCCGTCCTCGGCCTTGATCTTCTCGATGTCGCCCCAGGCGCGCTCGTACTGGGCGCGCTTCTTGGACAGGATCAGTCGACCTTCCTTGTCCTCCTTCTGGAGGACCAGGGCTTCGACGCTGTCGCCGACCGAGACGACGTCATGGGGATCGACGTCGTGCTTGATGGAAAGTTCGCGGGAGGGGATGACGCCCTCGGTCTTGTAGCCGATGTCGAGAAGAACTTCGTCGCGATCGACCTTGACGATGATGCCGTCGACGATGTCGCCGTCATTGAAGTACTTGATGGTCAGGTCGATGGCGGCGAGGAAGTCTTCCTCAGAGCCGATGTCGTTGACCGCAACCTGCGGTGCCGCAGATGGAGTTGCGATGCTGCTTGTCATATAGGAGTTGCTCCGTTGGATGGATGGAATTGATGGGCACGCATGAAAACCCTTGGATCGTGATGATGGTGCACGAGCACGAGCCTGCTCTGTCCGAGGTCGTACAGGCCATTCAGCGCACCTGCAAGCGTACGCGACGAGCGCCCTGAGCGCTAAGTCGGGTCAGTCGTCAGAGCGAAGCGGGAGCAAGGAACGCGGCGAGGGCCCGCGCGTACAGGTCGACGTCGTCCGCGCCCATCATCTCCCGGGCCGAGTGCATGGCCAGCTGGGGTGCTCCGACATCGACCGTGAGGATGCCGGTACGTGCCGCGCTGAGCGGTCCGATGGTGGATCCGCACGGCAGGTCGGCGCGGTGCTCGTAGCGCTGCAGCGGTACGTCGGCCTGCTCGCAGGCGCGTGCGAACAGCGCCGCGCCCGACGAGTCGGTGGCATAGCGGAGATTGACGTTCACCTTGAGCACGGGTCCCCCGCCGACCGCGATGCGATGGAGCGGCTCGTGACGGTCGGCGTAGCTGGGATGTGTCGCGTGTGCCATGTCGCCCGACGCGCACACCGACGCGGCGATCGCGCGATGCTGGTCGTCACGCGAACCGCCGGCGGCGATCACGATGCGCTCGAGCACCGTGGCGAGGAGATCAGACTGCGCCCCGCGCTCGGACGTGCTGCCGACCTCCTCATGGTCGAACAGCGCCAGCACGGGACGCATGCCGGCGACCGGCGTCGCCGAGAGCAACGCCTGCACGCCGGCAAAGCAGGTGACCTGGTTGTCCAGACGCGGAGCCGAGACCAGGCCTGACGACGCGCCCGTGAGTCGGCTCGGAGCGGTGTCATGGGCCATCAGCTCGAACCCGAGGATGTCGCCCGCAGCGACTCCAGCGCGATCGGCGACCCAGTCCATGAAGGAACCGGGCGACGTCGACCAGATCGCGTTGACGTGACGCTGAGGGTCGAGCTCGACACCCTTGCGCTCCGCCGAGAGGTGGATCGCGAGCTGAGGCACCCGCAGGACCGGCTCATCGATGTGGACGAGCCGGTGCTCGCCGCCGCGGAGGGCCAGGCGCCCGGCGATCCCGAGGTCGCGATCGAGCCATGAGTTGAGCCAGGCCCCGCCATAGGGCTCCATCGCCACGACGCCGAGCCCGTCGCTCGTCAGGTCGTGGTGCTGCTTGAGCCGAAGGTTGGGGCTGTCGGTGTGCCCGCCGACGATGCGGAACCCGTCTTGCGGGCTCGAGCTCGACTCGGTCGACCACGCGACGAGCGACCCACCACGCACGACGTAGTAGCGTCCCTGCTCCCCCGGCCACTCGTCGCGCTCGTTCAGCCGTACGTAGCCGGCGGCGTCGAGCCGGGCCGCGACGGTCGCGCACACGTGGAACGGCGTGGGTGACTGGTCGACGAACGTGCAGAGGTCGGCGGCATCGGCGAGAACCATGAAACCCACCCTAGGTCGTGCGAACGCACGGGTGCCGCGCCCCCGGCGGGGACGCGGCACTCGTGGTGGAGAAGTACGACGGGTCAGCGGGTGCCGACGAGCTCTCCCTTGTCTGCCTTGCGGACGCCCTCGGCGTTGCCGCGACGGCTCATGAGACCTGCAGCGATGAGCAGGACGCCCAGGATTCCGCCGCCGACAGGGATCCACGTCTTGACCGCGGTGAGCAGCATCGCCTTGGTCTTGTATTCGTCGACCGACGCCTGGATGGTGTCGTCGGTGAGGCCGAGCGTCGCCTTGGTCGTGGTGGCCCTGCGCTCACCGTTGACCTCGAGGTAGCTGTCCTGGGCCTCCTCGCCCACGATGACGACACCGGTGACGGGATCGACGCTGAACGTGCGGTGGACCGAGTAGATTCGGTCAGCCGTCACGGTCGCCTCGTCGGATCCGACCAGGTCACCGGGCACGTCGATCGTGCCGGTCTTGACGGGCTCGATGGTCTGCTCGAACTTGTAGACCTTCATCCCCTTGACCTTGCCCTCGCCGACGTACGTGGCGTCGACACCCTTCTTGAGGGTGCCGTCCCACCACTGGT
Source organism: Aeromicrobium panaciterrae (assembly GCF_039537165.1). Lineage (GTDB taxonomy): Bacteria > Actinomycetota > Actinomycetes > Propionibacteriales > Nocardioidaceae > Aeromicrobium > Aeromicrobium panaciterrae. The sequence continues at coordinate 3,365,910 of NZ_BAAAZZ010000002.1, forward strand.
AGGTCTTCTTCTGCGTGTCGAACGGGAACTTGAAGTACAAGCCCTCGAACGAGAACGGCTTGGTGATCTCGCCGTCGGACTCGTTGCTGGTGTCCTTGTAGGCGACTGCCTCGCCAGTGTTGGCGTCGAAGGCGACCCGATCGATCGTGCCGCTCAGCGGCGCGTCGGTGGAGTTGCCACAGTCGAAGCTGGGCTTGTCGGTGCATGTGTAGTTGTCCCACACCGCCACGTCGCGACCGAGCTCCTTGCTGGCCTTCTTGCTCGCGTCGACGTCGCCGGTGACCACGGTCGTCGACTTCAACGGGCCAGTGACGACCTTGACTCCTGCAGCCACGTCGAGATATTCGGCATCGTCCCCTGGCGCCGTTGCCGCAACGCTCAGCTGCTCGGTGTTGAGCGGCACGACCGCCAGGCGGTCGTACATGTAGAACTTGGACAAGCCGGCGAGTGCCAGCATGAATGCACCCAAAAACAGCGCAGCTGTCCCCAATTTCTTTCCCACAGTGGGCTCCCTCCACCTGTATTGATCATGTGAACGCTACCAGTCAGGTGGGTCACACCCCTCAACGACGAACGGCGCCGTTTGATGTCGTTTCTCACCCGCGTTTCGGCGTCATGAAGCGGCGTTCGGGCCGTCCAGACATGGACCTCCGATGTGCGAGGATCTGGCAGTGCGACGCATCTGGTCGCGGGTTGAAAGGAATCCCGGTGGACTTCGAGGACGTCCAGCGCGACTGGACCCGGCTCGGCAAGGACGACCCCCTGTGGGCGGTCCTGATCATGCCCGGAACCAAGGACGGACGGTGGGATCCCGGCGAGTTCCTGGCCACGGGCCGCATCGAGGTCGATGCCGCGCTCGCACACCTGCGATCCGTCGGGGGTCCGGCGTCGTTCGACCGCATCCTCGACTTCGGCTCGGGTGCCGGGCGCTTGAGCCAGGCTTTGGCCGCGCACGGATCAGTGACGGGTGTCGACATCTCGGCGCCGATGATCGAGACCGCACGGTCGCTCGATCCCCGCGGCACCTGCGAGTTCGTGCTCAACACCCGCCCCGACCTCAGCCTGTTCGACGACGCGTCGTTCGACCTCGTCTACTCCAGCCTGGTCCTCCAGCACATGCCTGAGCATGTCGGCACCGTGTTCCTGGAGGAGATGTGCCGGGTGCTTCGCCCCGGTGGCGCCCTGGTGATCCAGGTCGTGTCGACCCCGACGCTCAGCATCAAGGGCCTGGCGTTCCGCTACGCGCCCCGTCGTCTGCTCGGGTGGGCGCAGACCCGCCTGCTGAGCTATCCCGCGCCCATGCACATGCAGGGCTACCCGGACACGAAGTTTGCACGCATCGTCGCGAGCTCGCTCGACATCCTGGACAGCGAGACGGACGAGACGTACGGCGGGCACTGGGTCAATCGCCGGCACTACGCGATCAAGCGCTGAACCGTGTCCACCACGACTGACTCCCCCGCGTCCGCGACACCGTCCGCAGCGGCCAGGCGATCTGGGCTGCGGACCACGACGCTGGTCACGATCGGCGCGCTGGCAATCCTGCTCGCCCAGCTGGCGATCCGTACGATCCTGGGGCGCCACGGCTACTTCAGCCTCGATGACTTCGTGTTCTACACGAACGCGTCCCACTCAGACCTCTGGGACCACGACTTCCTGATGACGCCCTACAACGGGCACGTCATGCCCGGCGCATTCGCATGGGTGTGGATCAGCACCAAGCTGGCACCACTCGACTTCAACGTCGTGTTCGCAACCATGATGGCGTTCCAGCTCGTTGCGGGACTGTTGATGTGGCACCTTCTGCGTCTGATGTTCGGCAACCGCCCGGCGATCCTCCTGCCACTGGCCGTGTTCGCCTTCTCGCCCATCACCCTGCCGGCGTCGTGGTGGTGGGCGGCGGCGATCAACCAGCAGCCGCAGCAGATCGCGATGCTTCTCGTGCTGATCTGTCATGTCCGATACGTACGCAGCGGCCGCTGGGTGTGGGCCCTGGCCGGACCGGTCGCCCTCGCAGTGGGCCTGCTCTTCTTCGAGAAGACTGCGGTGATCGTCCCGTTCGTCGGACTGCTGACCTGGCTCCTCTTCAGCGAGGGGTCGCTGCTCAGGTCGTTGCTGACCGCGCTGCGTCGATACTGGCTGACCTGGATCGGCTACGTCGTCGTGCTGGTGCCCTACACGGCCTACTACGTGCTGAATGTCCCCGACCAGGCATCGACCAAGCCGACATCCGCCGGCTACCTCGAGCTGCTCGACACCGTCATCCGCAAATCTCTCCTGCCCGGGTTGCTCGGCGGACCATGGCGTTGGTCCGACACCGGCGTGGTCGACAGCAGCGCAAACCCCCATCCGCTGATGCAGCTCCTTGCGTTCGTCGTCGTCGGCGTCGTCGTGGTGCTGTCGGTCATCGTGGGACGCTCGACCGCCATTCGGGCATGGATCCTGTGCGCGTTCTACCTGCTGGTCCTCACGACACTGCTGACGTTGACGCGCGGCGGCGTCATCGGTGGCATGGTGATCGGTTCGGAATACCGCTACCTCACGGACTTCTGCCTGATCGCCGCACTGTGCGGTGCACTGGCGTTCCTTCCGGCGCAGTTCGCACCGTGGTGGCGCACGCAGAACGACGACACCCACCTCCCGATCCCGCGCACGATCTCCGGCCTCGAAGTCAGCCCGTTCGCGGCACTGCTGGTGGTCATCCTGATGGCCGGCTCGGTGTGGTCGGCCCACCTGTTCGCCGACCGGTGGACCAACAGTCCCACGCGGACGTACGTCGCGAATGCCACCCGGACCATGCAGGACCTGAAACCCGGCGACAAGCTGTACGACGGTGCCGTGCCCACCGCCGTGGTGTGGAAGCTCCTCCCACCGGCCAATGTCCCGAGCAACATCCTCGGGCCGCTCGGCCTCGACGCCCCGACGCTGGCCCCGGGCGAGACGACGAGTCGCCTGCGCGAGTTCTCCGCGGTGGGCGAGCTCGAGCCGGTCCACATCGAAGGCGTGAGCCCGAAGGTCTTCGACTCCCCCGACTGCCTCGCGACGATCGCCGGCAAGGCGCGCACCCTCCCGCTCGCCGCCACGATGTTCGAATGGCCCTGGATCATGCAGATCGACTACGTGGCACCTCACTCGGGCACGCTGACGATTCGCGCCGGCACGACCACCACCACGGGTGTCATCGGGGGCCCCACGGGCAAGAACCATGACCTCCGCACGATCTATGCTTCACTCAGTGGCCCCTATGCCTCGGTCACCCTCACGGCTCCCGGCAACGACTTCTGCATCAAGCGACTCTCGATCGGGAATCCCCAACCGAGTGGATGGTGAACCATGACGACTCCCACGCGTGAGCGAGTCGCACACCTGTCCACGACGTTCCCCGCGCTGACGGGGCTGCGTGCGGTTGCCTCGGTCGCGGTGGTCGTGACTCACGTCGCCTACTGGACGGGCCGCTACCAGACCGACACGATCGGCCTGTTCTGGGCGAGGCTCGACTCCGGGGTGGCCCTGTTCTTCGCCTTGTCGGGATTCCTGCTCTTTCGTCCGTGGATCAGCCGACTCGTCGACGAGGCGCCATATCCGGCCACGGGCCGCTACGCCTGGAACAGGATCTTGCGGATCATTCCCGCCTACTGGATCGTGGTCGCGTTCGGCCTCGCACTCGTCGATTCACAGACGGGCAACGGCGTCAGCGGCATCGTTCGACACCTCACGCTGACCCAGATCTACGGATCGGGACACCTGCACGGCGGGCTGACCCAGACGTGGAGCCTGGCCACCGAGATCGCGTTCTACGCGCTGCTGCCCCTCCTCGGGTGGTTCGTCGTGTGTGTGGTGTGTCGGCGCACGTGGCGCCCGGCCCGCATACTCGTGTTCCTCAGTGCGATGTGCCTGCTCAACTTCGCCTACTACGTGCTGGCCTATCATCTTGACGGCATCAGCCCGTCGAGCCTGATGTGGCTGCCGGGCTTCCTCAGCTGGTTCGCGGTCGGGATGGCACTCACCGTGATCGTCGCGATGGCACGGACGAACGACGGCTGGGCGCGGCGTCTGCTCGCGATCGCGGCCGACTCGCCCGTCGCCTGCTGGATCGCCGCACTTGCCCTGCTCGCCCTGGCCTCGACACCCATGGCCGGTGTGCCGTCGCTCTACCAGGAGAGTGCCGGGACAGCCATCACGCGCAACGTCCTTTACGCGGGCATGGCGTTCCTCATGATGATTCCGCTGGTGACCGACAGGCCCAACCTGATGCAGCGGGCCCTCTCGTGGTCGCCCATGCAGTGGCTGGGCACCATCTCGTACGAGCTCTTCCTCGTGCACGTGATGCTCCTGGAGCTCGCGATGCACCTGCTCGGATTCGAGACCTTCACCGGCTCGATGCTCCTGGGCTTCATCGTGACGATGGCGATCAGCGTCCCGGCCGCGTGGGCGCTCTACCGCGTGCTCGATGCCCCGTTGAGACACTTCCACCGCTGAGCCGACGGCCACGGGGCGCAAGCGATCGCCAGCGCGGCGAGCACGAGAATCTGTGTCACGGGTCGGTCACCGAGATAGTCGCCCACGCCACCAGCTCGTCGTACGACCACGAGTGCACCCGCGACCCCGAAACCCACCACCAGCAGGCCCGCGGCCACCGGAGACACGAACCAGAACCGCCGTGCCGCCAGCGTGACCAGCACGGCCACGGTGCCGATCGCTGCACCGACCGTGCCCCCGATCAGTCCGAGGCCCACCATCACGAGCAGCGACTGGGCCACGCGCGACTGCGCTGCCCGGATCACGATCGACCGCTCCGGGCGACGCCGTCCCAGAAGCAGGGCCAGGACGGCCAGCAACCCCAGCAGGACGAAGCCGGCGAGGAGAGCTCCGCTGAAGATCGTCGAAGGGACGTACGTCAGCGTGACGACACCGGCCGCGCCGGCCGGCACCACGAAGCCCTGTTTCCAGCCGTCGATCGTCACCGGATCAAGCTTCTTGCCGTGCAGCTTCGCCACCCAGCCCGCGTTGATGTTCTCGTTGACGGCGAGGTAGGACACCTCGTCCCGCTGAGGAACCGGCACCTTTCGGTCGTCGTCGGTCCAGCGCGTGGGTGACAACGAGATGGCGCCCGCAACGGTCGACGGGCCGGAGCCGGCCCGCGTGAGGGCGACCTGCGTGGGACGCCACGCATCATCGGACAGGAGGGTCATGTCGTGCATGCCCGGGGACAGCTCTGCCGAGCCGCCGCACAGCGTCAGGTCGACGGGGCGCCCGGCCAGCAGGTCCTCGCTCGGCGCTGCCACCGACGTCTCATAGATGACATCGTCGATCTGCACTCGTGGCCCGACTCCGCACGGCGCGACGATCTCGCGCTTGGTCAACGGCGGGTTGGAGGCGACGCCTCCGTCGACCAGGATCTCGCTGATGCCGATGTTCAGGAACGTCAGCTCGCCCGTGGCCGCATCTGCCGTCGCGGTGCGCTCGTCACCCGTGAACTCAAGCTTGAACGACGTGGCCTTGGTGGCGGGGAAGTCGACGTGTCCGTCTGGCGGCACCAGGCGCCGGTAGCTGTGGCGGCCGATCGTCACCACGACGCTCGCGGGTCGCGACGCAGCCATGCGGTCGGCGTAGACGAATCGCAGGCTCGACACGGTTCGCTGCTCGCCGAGCTTGACCGAAATCGACGGTGCATCGTCGCGGAAGCTGGCCACCCACGTCGTACCCGGGTCACCGTCGACCAAGGCGAACGAGTTGGCGTCGACGAGATCGAGTGCACTCGAGGAGGCCTCAGCCGTGACCTCGCCCGTCGCGAGCTTCCGGTAGATCGAGTTGACCCTGTCGCCCGGTCGCATCGCGGCCCGAGCCGTCACGGTGAACGTCCCGCCCCGTTCGAGCATGAACGAGCGCTGGACGCCGTGGTCGTCTTCCCCTCCGCGGCGAACACCCGGACTGCAATGAGTCGGCTCGTCCGTGACCCTGACACAACCGTCGTGGTAGCCGGCGGTGTTGGTGGCGAGGACGACATCGGGTCCACCCACGATGTCGTCAGGAGTGGCCACACGGTAGCGGATCGGTAGGTCGTCGACGCTGAGCTCGGCGACACGTACCGGCACGAGGCTGTCGTCGGACCTGGTGAACCGCAGTTGCAGCTTGCTGGTCACACGGCGGTCGATGTCGATCGTCCAGACATCCGGGTCCGTCGTGCTCTGCTCGGCGTCGAGGAGCGTCCCTTCTCCGTCGACCTGCGCCGCGATGCGACGGATGTCAGGACCGTCGCCGGCGCGCATCCGGACGGAGACCCTGGAGGCCGCGATGGGGTCGTCCAGCGTGATCGTGACGGTCTGTGGGGTGGCGATGGTCTCGGGCAGTGTCGACCAGAACGTCCCCGAGTCGCCGTCGAACATGGCGCGTACGGATCGGTCCTGTCGGATGACGCCGAAGCTGTCCGCATCCGACAACGATGACGATGCGACGACACTGCGAACACCGACCCACTCCCCCTGCGAGCCGTGCCTGCTGACCGAGTAGGGCACGTAGTCGGGGAACTTGCGGCCCAGCGTGAACAGGTCCCGGGCTGTCATGGTCGACGACTGGTTGTTGCCGATGCGTCCGAAGCTGACCTCACGGCGACGGTAGGAGTCGGTCAGGTATGACGGGCCCGACGGGACTGCACCGCCCTTGGCCAGGTCGCCCGACATGATCGTCGCCCCTGACGGCAGCTGATCGTCGTCGGCCAGGTCGAGGAGCGACTGCGAGTCACCGCTGACGACCGACGCGTCGGAGACGGAGGTGAGCGATGCCCGGTCGGGAGTCGTGGTACCGACGGCCCAGATCTCGACAGCGTGCCGAGGTGGGCTGAGGTTGGCATCGTTGAGCGTCGCCGTCTGGCTCGTGGCATCGATGACCGGACCAAGGCGCTTGACGATCGTGAACCCTGGCGACTGCGACAGCACCTGCTCGACGAATCCCGTACGTGTGTGAGCCTCGGCGCCTGAGAGGTCGTGCCGGACCACGACATAGCCGAAGCCCTGTCGGGCGAGGTAGTCAGCGAATCCTGGGGATGGTTGACCGGCCGCGAACTGACGCTCGATCGAGTCGAGCATCCGAATGTGACCTGCTGGTGTCAGCGGGATCGTGTTGCGGACCTCCCACTCCGAGGAGGTGAGCGCCTGCAGTATCTCGTCGTTCGTCGTGCCCCAGATGTAGCGACCGAAGCGAGCACCGGGCGCAAGGAGTGCTCGACCGTTCGGGTGGTCGTCAAGCCACTTCCCTGTCTCCGACCAGTAGGTGGGCACCGACGCATAGCTGTCGCTGGGGCCGAGTCGCCCGATGACGGCGGTCGACGCCACCCCGACGACGGCGAGGGCGACGATCCCCGGCCACAGGACGGATGCGATGTCTCGCTCGGCCCAGGCGCGCCGAAGATCGAACCTGCTGAGCAGGGACACCACGCCGATCGACAACGCAAGCCGAATCAACACGTCGAACTTGTGCACATTGCGAAGAGGCGAGAGTGCTCCGTCAAGAGCCGCGTTCTGCGACTCGGCGAACCATCCTTCAACCGTGCTGAGATGACCGAAGGTCACCATCGCAACACCGACCAGGAGACAGGTCACGACCCACAGCCGTTCGGCCGACCGGAGCAGCATCACCCCGAGGAGACCGGCTCCGGCCACGACCACCGTGTTGGCGATCAGTGCGCCGCTGGAGACCAGATCGGCACCGATCTGCCACGGAGATCCGAATCCTCCCGAGATGAAGCCCACCCAGTGGGACGTGCCACGAACCGTCTCGATGAGGTTCGTGACCCGGGTCGTCTCCGCCGCGGTCTCGATGTAGTCGAGGAAGTCGGGGCTGAATCGTCCGAGCATCAGCAACGGCACGACCCACCACAGTGTCGCTGTCGCGACGAAGAGAGCCCACCACGCAGCCAGCTTGGCGACCGTACGGTCCCACCGCCTGGTCAGGAACCAGAGGACCGCAGGCAGCACCGCCGCGAGGTTGACCGCGCCGTTGACGCCGCCCATCAGCCCGACCGCGAGCGCCGACAGCGCTGCTGCCCGTGCCAGGCCCTTGCCGCGGCCCGACGCGACCGTCACGAGGGGCACCAGAACCCACGGTGTCAGCGCCGCCGGATAGCCCTCAACCGATGCGGCACCCAGGACACCGAGGATGCGTGGCGCGAGCGCGTACGACAGCGCACCGACGTACCGGCTCCAGCTGGTGCCGATGTCGAGCGCGACCAACAACCGGTGAGCACCGAGGAACGCGATCGACAGCAGCGCCGCCCACCAGACCCGTTGGGCGACCCATTCGGGAAGGTGGAGGACGTCGAACAACGCGAAGAATGGCCCCATCGGGAACAGGTAGCCATAGGCCTGGTTCTGGACCTGCCCCGCAAACCCGCTGGCGTCCCACATGTGGAACGCACGTTCCATGAATCCAACCGGATCGATCGTCAGATCTGCCTTGGTGTCGCCGACGAGCCGCCCGGGTGACTGGAGGACGCACACGACCAGGAACACCAGGCAGGTCGTTGCTCGCCGTACGGCCCAACGTCGGTCCGTGCTCTCCGGCATCACGTCTTGCGCAGGACGATCGCGAGATTCCATGTCACCACCTCGCGCAGGCCCGGGATCCGCAGCACCCACCACGCCCAGCGAGGGAGGTATCTCGGGATTGTCGCGACGACGTGGCCGCCTGTCTGGCTGCGGGCCCATGTGAGGCCGGCTGACGCAGTGATGACGAACAGCGACTCCCCGAACTTGTTCTTGGGGGGTTTGCCGTTCTTGCGCTCGTAACGCCGGGCGGCACGGTGACCCCCGAGGAAGTGCCACGGCGCGGTCTCATGTCCGCCGTGCCATCCGTACCAGAGCGTGTAGGACAGGAACACCAGCCCGCCTGGCTTGGTGACGCGCACCATCTCGTCGGCCATCGTCCAGGGCCTGTTGACGTGCTCGAGCACATTGGACGAGTACGTGACGTCGAAGCTGCCGTCGGCGAACGGCAGCTGCATGCCGCTGCCGAGCACCGTGCCGGGCTCGGGGTCGCCGAGTCCCGACAGCTCGCCGAGATCGGCATCGAGCGAGTTGTAGGTTGCGCCGTCAGCGCGGAAGGCGTCGGCGAAATAGCCCGGTCCCCCGCCGACGTCCAGGACCCAGGCCCCGTCGAGGTCGGTGTACGTGGCGATCTGGTCGACAGAGTCGCGAGCCAGCGTGCCGTAGAAGTGATCGGGGTCGGTCTGCTCGACCTTGAACGCCTTGTAGAGGCTCAGGGACCGCCGAAACGTGGGGCGAAACGGCTGGACTGGCACTGGTCCAACGTTACCCGAGGGGTCGTTCACCTCTGGTAGAATCCATTAGCTGCGTTGAGGGACGCAACGCGTGGAGTTTGGGAGAACGCCACGGAGGGAGCAACGCCGGGCGGTTCCGCCGGCAGCTGAGGGAGGCGCCGGTTTCGGCCGGGCAACGCTATGCACGTACTTTTCTGCAACTGGCGCGACACCAAGAACCCTGAGGGTGGCGGTTCCGAACGCTACGTCGAGAACATGGCACGCGGCCTCGCCGAACGTGGCCACACTGTCACCATCGCCTGCGCGACCCACGATCGTGCCCCGCGCACCGAAGTCGTCGACGGGGTCCGCTTCGTTCGACGTGGCAGCAAGATGGACATCTACCTGCGTACGTTCTTCGCGCTCCTGCTCGGCCGCTACGGCAAGGTCGACGTTGTCGTTGACGTGCAGAACGGCTTGCCGTTCTTCACCCGCCTGGCCACCCGCAAACCCGTCGTGGTGCTGGTCCACCACGTCCACCGCGAGCAGTGGCCGGTCGTCTACCCCGGCCCGGTCGGCAAGCTCGGCTGGTGGATCGAGAGCGTCCTGTCACCGCGGCTCTATCGCAAGAGCAAGTATGTCGCCGTGTCGACCGCGACACGTCACGAGCTCATCGAGCTCGGCGTCGACCGCGACCGGATCACGATCGTCCACAACGGCAATGATCCTGCGCCGATCGTCGAAACGGTCCGGTCAGCCACGCCACGGGTCAGCGTCGTCGGTCGGCTGGTGCCCCACAAGCAGGTCGAGCACGCGATAGACGCGGTCGCCGAGCTCAGCGCGACGCATCCCGAGATCACGCTCGACGTCATCGGGGCGGGATGGTGGCATGACGAGCTCGTCGAGTACGCCGCACGGCGCGGTGTCGACCGACATGTCACGTTCCACGGATTCGTCGACGACCAGACCAAGCACGAGCTGCTCGCGCAGTCATGGGTGATGGCTTTGCCGTCGCTGAAGGAAGGGTGGGGCATCGTGATCGGCGAGGCCGGTACGCATGCGACCCCGACCGTGGCCTACAGCACGGCCGGCGGCACCACCGAGTCGATCGATCACAAGGACTCCGGCGTGCTCGCCGACGACCCGACCGAGTTCACCCAGGCGATCCGTCAGCTGGTGGAGGACCGTGAATGGCGTGAGTTCCTCGGTCAGGGAGCGCTGACGAAGTCGCGGTCCTTCACCTGGGAAGCGTCACAGAGCGAGTTCGCCGGAGTCGTTCTCAGCGCGTGACACCAAGACCCCAGGGCGGTGTCCTCCGGGAGGCTCGTCCTGCGTGTTCGCGGAATGCAAGAAGCGGGCGCCCCCGAGGGGCGCCCGCTTCTCATCTCAGAGATCAGTTGGATCCGTAGCTCACGTTGCTTGTCGTGTCCCGATGAGCCGAGCCAGCGTTTTCCTGGGACTTCACGACGCCCACAACGGTCGCTCCAGCCAGACCAAGTCCTGCCACGATGGCGATGATGCCACCGGTAATAGTTCCCACGGTGCCGCGAGTTTTGTTTGCCACAGTTGAGTCCCTCCCTCAATCAGATCGAGCCTACCAGCGTCTCGGGGTCACCCTCAAAATCCACGCGCCTCGCTCACGGGGCACGTGGCCCACGGTCCGCACTACGCTGAGCAGATCATGCCGAGCCGTTTGCGCACCGCTCACGCCATCGTGCGCACCATGCGTCCGAGGCAGTGGGCCAAGAATGTCCTCGTGGTCGCGGCGGCGCTCGCGGCCGGTGTTCTCGGTGACGACAACAACATCGCGATCATCATCGGTACGTTCGTGGCGTTCACGCTCGCGGCGTCGGCTGTCTATCTCTTCAACGACGCGCGTGATGTGGACGCCGACCGCAAGCACCCGCGCAAGAAGCTCCGTCCTGTTGCCGCCGGCCAGCTGTCGGTGCGCACGGCCGTGACAGCTTCGGTTGTCGTGGCTGGCGCCGGACTCGGGCTCGGCACGGCGATCGACCGCGACCTCGGCGTCACCCTGGCGGTCTATGTCGTGATCCAGGTCGCCTACGCCCTGTGGCTCAAGGATCAACCTGTCATCGACCTCGCGATCGTGTCGGCGGGCTTCCTGCTTCGCGCGATCGCCGGCGGTGTCGCGGTCGACGTGCCCCTGTCGCAGTGGTTCCTGCTCGTCGCGTCCTTCGGGTCGTTGTTCATGGTCGCGGGCAAGCGCTACTCCGAGCTGCGGAGTCTCGGCACGGAGATCGGCACCCGGCGCACCCTCGAGGAATACTCCGTCTCCTACCTGCGATTCGTGTGGAGTCTCGCCGCCGCCGTCACGATCACGGCCTACAGCCTGTGGGCGTTCGAGATCAAGAACGAGTCCGGCGTCGACTGGCAGGCGATCTCGATCGCGCCGTTCGTCATGGGTCTGCTGCGCTATGCCGTCGACATCGATCGTGGACTCGCCGACGAGCCCGAGGAAGCCGTGCTCCGCGACCGCGTCCTCCAGGTCATCGCCGTGAGCTGGCTCGTGATCTTCGCGATCGGTGTCTACTCCACATGAACGAGTCACTCACCGGCTGGGGCGGTACGAGCGCCAGCACCGCGCGCGTCGAACGGCCCGCCGATCTCGAGGCGCTGCGCAACGAGCTCAGAGCGGTCGGCGATCGGGGTGTCATCACCCGCGGTCTGGGGCGCAGCTACGGCGACCCGGCGCAGAACGCCGGCGGAACCGTGCTCGACCTGACCGAGTGGGACTCCATCCTCGACATCGACACGCGAGCGCCTTCCGTACGCGTCCAGTCCGGCATCAGCCTCGACCGACTGCTCCGCGCCCTCCTCCCCCTCGGGCTCTGGCTCCCGGTCGTGCCCGGCACCCGCCACGTGACGGTCGGCGGGGCGATCGCCGCGGACGTGCACGGCAAGAACCACCACGTCGACGGCAGCTTCGGCAACCACGTGTCCTCGTTCGACATCCTGCTGGCGTCTGGCGACACCGTGACGGCGACTCCGGACGGCAACGACGCCGAGCTCTTCTGGGCGACGGTCGGGGGCATGGGGCTGACCGGAGTCGTGCTGGAGGCGACGATCCGGCTCAAGGAGGTGGAGACCTCCTACTTCGTGGTCGACACGCGGCGCGCCCGCAATCTCGCCGAGGTGCTGGCTGCGCTCGAGACGGGCGACGACAGCTACACCTACTCCGTCGCGTGGTTCGACACCGCGACGACGGGAGACTCGCTCGGCCGTGGCGTCGTCATGCGCGGCAACACGGCGCCCCGTGAGGCCCTGGATCCTGAGAAGCGCCGATCCGCCCTCGAGTTCGCTGCACCGCAGCGCGGTCGCGTGCCCGTCGAGCTGCCGGTGGGCCTGGTCAACCGGTTCACCGCCAGGGGGTTCAATGCGCTCTGGTACGCCACGGCTCCACGGCATCGTACCCACGAGATCCAGGACATCACGCAGTTCTTCCATCCGCTCGACATCATCGGTGACTGGAACCGCGTCTACGGTCCCAAGGGTTTTTGCCAGTACCAGTTCGTCGTGCCGTCCGGCGAGGAAGCAGCGTTCACCACGATCGTCGAGACGATCGCCCGGTCAGGCCACGTCTCGTCGCTGAACGTGCTCAAGCGCTTCGGCCCCGGCAACCGCGCACCGCTCTCGTTCCCGATGGCCGGTTGGACGCTTGCGGTCGACCTTCCCGTACGCGCTGGACTCGCCACGTTGCTCAACCACCTCGATCAGATCGTCCTTGCCGCGGGAGGGCGGGTCTATCTCGCCAAGGACTCCCGCACCTCAGCTGCTGCGATCGCCCGGATGTATCCCCGGATCGACGAGTTCCGTACGGCACGAGCTCGATTCGACCCGACCAGCACCTTCCGTTCAGACCTGTCACGACGACTCGACCTGTGAGGCACCCATGATCAACGCGCTCGGCACACCACAGCACGTGCTGCTGCTCGGCGGCACGTCCGACATCGCCCTCGCAATCGCCGAGGCCTACGCCGCGCAAGGGCCCGGGCTGACGGTGACTCTCGCGGCGCGCGCCGGAGAAGGTCGCGATGCTGCCGTCGGCCAGCTCCACGCAAGGGGTTGCGCCGTAACGGCCCTCGACTTCGAGGCGCTCGACACCGCGAGCCACGGTGCACTGATCGCCGGGATCGAGGACGACATCGACATCGCGGTCGTGGCCTTCGGGCTCCTCGGTGATCCCGAGGAGGCGTGGACCGACGTCCACGTCGCCCGCGAGCTCGCCGAGGTCAACTACGTCGGCGCAATCACGACCGGGGTCGCCCTCGCCGCCCGCATTCGTACGCAGGGCCACGGCGTGATCGTCGCTCTCTCGAGCGTCGCCGGCGAGCGTCCTCGCCGCTCCAACTTCGTGTACGGCTCCACCAAGGCCGGGTTCGACGCGTTCTACACCGGGCTCGGGGAGGCGCTGCGCGAGCTGGGTGGCCGGGTGCTGGTGGTCCGCCCCGGCTTCGTGAGATCCAAGATGACCAAGGGACTCGAACCCGCTCCGCTCGCCACCACGCCCGAAGCGGTTGCCGAGGCGGTCGTGAGCGCCGTACGCGACGGCAAGGAGCAGATCTGGGTCCCCGGCACGATGCGGGTCGTGATGTCAGGCCTCCGGCACGTCCCGCGGGCGATCTTCCGCAGGCTCCCGGTCTGATCGGCGGAACGCGGCGACGACACCGCCGAGCAATGTCAGCCCGGCCAGGATCCACGCCGACGCCATGATGCTGCGATGGCCCTCTGAAGTCGCTGCCGAGGCTGCGCCCGGAAGGGTGAACACACGGAGCCCATCGTCGTTCACGTCGAGCTCGTCGGCCCCCTCCACCAGGCTCAACGCCTCGTCAGCCCCAGGGGCCTCGGTGTCGACCACAATGATGCCGATGTGCTGGTTCGGCAGCTCGCCGAGGACGTTCGCTCCCCCGAGTACGTCCTTGATCAGCCGGGCACGCGGGTCCTCCCCCTTGATCGTCGTGCCGGACACGTCGAGCTCGTCGTTCGTGATGGTCGTGCGATCGAAGAACCGGCCAGCGGGGTCGAACACCGGTGTGTCGTGGTTCCAGTCCGGTTGGCGATAGGACGAGAACGGAAGCACCAGGATGTCGCCGCCGACATCGCTGTCCTGAATTGCCGCACGCGCGTTCGACCACGCAGCAGGGTAGGTCACCGGCTCGAGTCGGCCGGCCACACCCCAGGCAAGATCAGGGAGCGCGGCGAGCGGAAGCATGACTCCCAGCACCGCGATCGGTGCTGACCACGGCCGGGCGCGGTGAAGGAGGGCACCGACACCAGCTCCGAACGCGACTGCCTGCAGTGGCACCACGAGTGCAAGCCATCGCGTCCCGTCGCGAACGAGACCGCCGCCGGGCACGTCCCGGACGATGCGCTCGATCACATCGGGTGCGAGCCAACCTGCGAGTGCCATCGCAACACCCACCGCGCCGGCCGACACGAGCACGCCGAACGATCGCCGATCGTCACGCCACATCGTCACGATGCCGACCAGGACGACAACGCCGATCAACGCAGCCAGGACAGCCGTGAGTCCGAGTGTGCGCGACGTTGGCACCACTTCGGAGTTCCAGATCCCTCCGAGTGTCAGGACCGATCCCGCACGGCCGAGGTGACCCTCGCCTCGGGCTGCGAACAAGTCGACCGCTGCGGGATCGGATCGTCCGCCCGCGTGCAGCACGCCGGCGGCGATCCACGGAAGGTTGAGGAGTCCCGTCAGGGCGAGCACGGGAAGGATGCGCCTTCGCCCGGCGAGGAGCACGACCACCAGACCCATGATTCCTGTGGCGGGTGACAGCGCGGTTCCGGCGAGTGCGAGCACCACGACGGGCCAACGCGCACCGTCGAGCAGTGCCCAGGCCAACCAAGCAAGCGCCGCGGTTGCCAGCAGCAGCGGCCACTGGCCCAGCACCAGCCGCTCGGCCACGAACGGGTTCCAGACCGCGAACGTCGCACCAGCCAGCTGGGCCGCCAGCGGCCGCTCACGAAGCAGTCGGCCGACACCCGTCGCCAGCAGGAACAGGGCGGCGACCAGCACGATCCGTTGCACGATCGCCGCGGGAATCACCGCGCCCAGCAATCCGACGACGGCATCTGACGGCACAGCCCTCGGCAGCGCAGACCCGAGGCCCCAGATCTCCGGACGACCGAGGTCCAGGTGCGGGACCCAGACCATGTCGTACGACAGGACGTACCCGTGTCCAAGCAGCGGCGCACACACCGCGAGGGCGAGGACCGCGGCCCAGATGGGCACGATCGCACGACGGAGATCACCGGGGAGCGACACGTCGGCCCTTTCGTCATGGCGTTGGCCAGCCACGGCTATTGTGCCGTGGTGAGGTCCAAGCGGCAGGCGATGACCGGTGGAACTCTCGTCGCCGCAGGAATGATGGGCATGAACCTTGCGGTCTACGGGTTCAACATCGTCTCGGCACGCATGCTCATCCCGCAGGAGTTCGGCGCACTCACCGCCCTGTTCGGCATCATCCTGGTCGGCAACGTCGCCTCCCTCGGCCTGCAGGCCGTCACGGCACGGCGACTGGCGGTCGATCCCCTGAACCGCGACCAGATCATCAGCGCGACCGCACGGGTCACGTTCACGGTGGCCGCTGCCGTGGGGGTGCTCGTCGCGCTTCTCACCGTCGTGCTGACGCCGGCACTCAAGCTCGACAGCTACTGGCCGGTGATCCTGTGCGGTGCGACGCTGGTGCCACTGACGATCATGGGCGCGGAGGCCGGCGTCGCGCAGGGAACGTCACGGTGGGGATCACTGACCGCGATCTACCTGGGCAACGGCATCGGGCGTGTCATCGGCGGAACGCTCGCGCTGGCCGTCTCCCCCACCACGACGTCGGCGATGATCGGCATCGCCCTGGGGTCCTGGCTTCCCGTCGCGGCGGGCGCGAGGCTCCTGCTGGGCCACTCCGACTCCGGCCACCCGATCAGCCGCCGCCCGCTGTTGCGTGAAGCCGTGCTGTCGACGCACGCGCTGCTCGCGTACTTCGTGCTCAGCAACATGGACTCGCTGATCGCGCGCAACCGCTTCGATGTCCACGACAGCGGCTTGTACGCCTCGGGGCTCATCCTCGCCAAGGCTGCGCTGTTCTTCCCACAGTTCGTCAGCGTCGTGCTGTTCCCCGACCTCGCGCGCGCCACGACTCATCACGCCCGCCTGCGGGCAGTCACCCTCGTCGCCGGCTTCGGGGCGCTGGCGGTGGCGGCCACGGCCGTCCTCCCGCATGTGGCGCTGATCCTGGTCGGTGGCGACAAGTACGCCGACGTCACCGACCGGCTGTGGCTGTTCGCCCTCGCCGGCTCACTGCTCGCGATCGTCCACCTGCTGGTGTTCGACGCGCTGGCCCGGCACGCACACGGCATCGTCTTCATGCTCTGGGGAGCCGTCGCGGCGGTCGTGGCTGTCGCGTACGGGCTCGACGTCAGCTTCACGGGCCTGGTGCTCACGGTCACCGTTGTCGCCGCAACCCTGGCCGCAATCGTCTGGATCACCCCCGGCGAGCGCGGAGACGTCGCGTCCTGAAGTCTGCGGGCCGATGGCTCGCCCGTAGCGCCGTCCGCGTCACACTCGCTGAGTCAGTGGCCGGCTTCGTGCCAGGTCCTGCCGATGCCCACGGACACGTCGAGCGGCACCGACATGTCAGCGGCCGACGCCATCTGCGCGCGTACGACCTGCTCGACCTGCTCGAGCTCACCCGGTGCAACCTCGAACACGAGCTCGTCGTGCACCTGCAGCAGCATCCGTGACGCGAGTCCGGCCTCGTCGAGGGCACGCTCGACGTTGAGCATCGCCACCTTGATGACGTCGGCGGCGGAGCCCTGGATCGGTGCGTTGAGCGCCATGCGCTCGGCCATCTCACGGCGCTGGCGGTTGTCGCTGACGAGGTCAGGAAGGTAGCGGCGGCGGCCCAGGATCGTCTCGGTGAACCCGGTCTGACGCGCCTCGTCGACGAGTCCGCGGAGGTAGTCGCGTACGCCACCGAACCGGGAGAAGTAGTCGTCCATCAGACCCTGCGCCTCGCTGGTGGAGATGCTGAGCTGGGCGCTGAGGCCGTAGGACGACAAGCCGTAGGCGAGACCGTAGTTCATCGCCTTGATGCGCGCCCGCAGCTCGGTGTCGACCTCCTCGGGCGGGACCGAGAAGACCTTGGACGCCGTCACGGTGTGGAAGTCCTCGCCGGACTTGAACGCCTCGATCAGGTCGGCGTCCTCCGACAGGTGTGCCATGATGCGCATCTCGATCTGGCTGTAGTCGGCCGTCAGGAGCGTCTCGTAGCCCTCGCCGACGCAGAACGCCTCCCGGATGCGCCGACCCGATGCGGTGCGGATCGGGATGTTCTGCAGGTTGGGATCGTTGGAGCTCAGGCGACCCGTGGCGGCGATCGTCTGCGCGTACGTCGTGTGGATGCGCCCGTCGGACGAGATCGACTTGCGCAACCCGTCGACCGTCTGGCGCAGCCGGGTGACGTCGCGGTGCTCCAGCAGGTGCTGGAGGAACGGGTGCTCGGTCTTGACGTACAGCTGTTGCAACGCCTCGGCATCGGTCGTGTAGCCAGTCTTGGTGCGCTTGGTCTTGGGCATGTTGAGCTCGTCGAACAGCACGACCTGGAGCTGCTTGGGCGAACCGAGGTTGATCTCCCTGCCGCCGATGGCGGCGTAGGCCTCCGAGGCGGCATCAGCGGCGCGCGCGGCAAACTCCGACTCCAGCGAGATCAGGTGGTCGTCATCGATCGCGATGCCTGCACGCTCCATGCGGGCGAGGGTCGCCACCAGGGGCAGCTCGACCTCGCGGATCAGCGGTGTGCCGCCGACCGACTCCACTTCCTCGTCGAGCACCACCGAGAGGTCGAGCGTGGCCCGCGCACGCAGCATGCCGGCCTCGGCTCCTGCATTGTCGGTGTCGAGCGTCAGCTGGCCCGAGTCCTCGGAGTCGTCGCGCAGCTCCCGCTTGAGATAGCGCACCGAGAGGTCGGCGAGATCGTACGAACGCTGGTCGGGGCGCACGACGTAGGCCGACAGCGCGGTGTCGGCGGCAACACCGCGCAGCGTCCAGCCGCGGACCGCGAGCGCCAGCGCAGGGCCCTTCACGTCGTGCAGGACCTTGGGTCGCTCGGGATCTGCAAGCCAGTCCGCGATCGCAGCGTCGTCGTCCGGGGTGATCTCGTCGGCGTTGATCCAGGCGGCGGAGGTGTCGGAGGCGACGGCCAGGGCGACGACATCGCCCGTGCCTCGGCCCCAGGAGCCCTGCACGTGCAGCCCGAGGCGTACGCCGGGCTTGGAGTGCTCGGCCAGCCACGCCGGGACTCCACCGGGTTGGAGGTTGACGCCGTCGAGGTCGAACCCCTCCTCGGTCTGCGGCTCGACCTCACCGAACGCCTCGAACAGGCGGACCCGCAAGGCATTGAACTCGAGCGCGTCAAAGACCGTGTGGATCGCCTCACGGTCCCAGACCGTGTCGAAGCCGAGATCGGCTGGTCCCGCCGGCAGGTCGAGGTCACGGATCAGTGCATTGATGCGCCGGTTGCGGAGCACGTCGTCGAGGTGCTCACGGAGAGACTCCCCCGCCTTGCCCGGGATGTTGTCGACGTCGGCGACGAGCGCATCGAGGGTGCCGTACTGGTTGATCCACTTGGCGGCAGTCTTGGGGCCGACGCCCGGCACGCCCGGCAGGTTGTCGCTGGTCTCACCGACGAGTGCCGCGATGTCGGGATAGTGGAACGGCGCGACGGCGTACTTCTCCTCGACCGCGGCGGGAGTCATGCGGACGAGATCGGACACTCCTTTGCGGGGATAGAGGACCGTTGTCGTGTCGGTGACGAGCTGCAGCGCATCGCGGTCGCCGGTGCAGATCAGGACCTCCATGCCGGCCGACTCGGCGCGCGTCGTCAGGGTGCCGATGATGTCGTCGGCCTCGAAGCCGACCTTCTCGAACGTCTGGATGTGCAGGGCATCCAGGATCTCCTTGATCAGCGGGATCTGGCCG
The DNA here is from genome assembly GCF_039537165.1 of Aeromicrobium panaciterrae. Lineage (GTDB taxonomy): Bacteria > Actinomycetota > Actinomycetes > Propionibacteriales > Nocardioidaceae > Aeromicrobium > Aeromicrobium panaciterrae. The sequence goes on from NZ_BAAAZZ010000002.1 coordinate 3,385,175, forward strand.
CTGAACTCCGGCGGCGACTTCGAGCGGTTGCCCTTGTAGTCGGCGTACTGCTCGAGGCGAAACGTCTGGCGAGAGACGTCGAACGCCACCGCGACATGCGTGGGCTTCTCGTCGCGCAGCACGTTGATCAGCATCGAGGTGAACCCGAACACCGCGTTGGTGCTCTGTCCTGTCGTCGTCGAGAAGTTCTCGACAGGAAGGGCGAAGAAGGCGCGGTAGGCGACGGAATGACCGTCGATCAGCAGTAGGCGGTCCACACCGGTGACTCTATGACACGGCTCGGACAGTCAGCGACGGGTGCCAGCGCCCAGCGCATCGGCCTGGCGGCGGCGCAGCGTGCGGCGTACGGCGATCAGCTTGCCCGTGTCGCGCGAGTTGGTGGCCTTGCCCGTCAGCCGCGAACGGAGCTTGCTGGCCTGGATCGCCCGGACGATCGCGATCTGGTTGAAGCCGATCTTCGCGAGATAGCGCTGGGGCTCGCGGGAGTGCACCGGGATCGATGCGACGACGATCTCGCAGTTGTGGTCCTCGCCGTGGTGAGCCGCGGCCGACAGGAGCATCGAGGCGACCGAACGGCGCCGGAATCGCGGCGACACCTGGATCTCGGTGACGATCAGGACCCGGGTGAGGCTGATGGGCGTCAGGGTGTTGAGCGAGAAAACTGTCGCACCGACGATCTCCTCGTCCGAGACGGCCACCACGATGCGCTTGTTGGGCTGGCCGAGGTTGACGTCGAGTGCGGCGGCAGCCTCGGCGACGCCGGGCTCGCGCCACAGTGCCTGCTGCGTGAATGCCTCCGAACCCTCGTCCTTGCTGGCGGCAGCACACTCAGACCACAGCGCGATCAACGCAGCTGCGTCATCACGGTCCGCGTCCCGCAGGACGATGGGATTTCTGGCCGACATAGGATCCTGATTCTGTCCATGACACCGGGGCGAGCCCGGCGCGAATGTCACACTACCGCTGGGCGCTGCTGTCGTAGTTGAAAAGTTGTCGATCGAGCATCGAGGGAGACCATACATGTTCACCGGGGCCGGCACGCTCACCAACGTTGCGACGGTGATCGCCGGATCCGGGCTCGGGCTGCTCATCGGTCATCGACTGAGTGAGCGCGTACGTTCCACCGTGACCTCGGCACTCGGACTCGTGACGCTGCTCATCGCGGCGCAGTCCGCGTTCGCGGTGTCCGATCCGGAGCTCATCGACGCGGTCGGGAGCAGTGCACCGGTCCTTGTCGTCCTCGGCTCCCTGGTGATCGGCGGAATCGTCGGATCGTGGTTCCGCCTCGAGGACAGGCTCGAGGATGCCGGCGGTTGGCTCCAGCGCAAGCTCGTACGCCGAGGCCCCCTGAGCCCTCCGGAGCCAGACGTCCCCAGCATCCTGGAAGCCGACGCGGCCACACCTCCAGCCAGCGCCGGGCGGGAGCGGTTCGTCGAAGGATTCGTGATCAGCTCCCTGGTCTTCTGCGTCGGGCCCCTCACGATTCTCGGCTCGATCAACGAGGGACTGGGCAATGGCGCCGACCAGCTCCTGCTCAAGGCCGTCCTCGACGGGTTTGCCTCGCTGGCGTTCGCGGCGTCGTTCGGGATCGGGGTGATGGCGTCAGCCTTGTCCATCGCGGTCATCCAGGGGACCTTGACCGCGCTCGGAGCGTTGCTCGGCTCGTTCCTGCCCGATGCGCACCTCCTCGCACTCACGGCCACGGGTGGGTTGATCCTGGTCGGAGTCGCGTTCCGATTGCTCAACCTCAAGGCCATTCCGGTGGCTGACCTGCTCCCCGCGCTGGTCATCGCACCCATCCTGTGCCAGATCGCCGTGGCGGTGAATTGATCGCAACCGAACTGTTACCTGCCAACAACTCGACAAGGCATGCGCTGCTCCATCACGGGGCTATAGTCCGTTGAATCATCCGCAAACCTTCCAGGCAATGCCGACAGGAGTACATGCGTGCGAATGCGACTCGCGGCCCTACTCGCAGCAGTGGTGGGAGTGTCCATCCTCCTCGGTCCGGCGCCGGCGCTAGCCACGGCGACACCGACACCCACACCCTCCGCGGGCACTGCAACACCCGACCAAAACCCGATCGTGGACGGTCAGAACGTCACCGTCACGCTCAAGGACCTCAACGGCGGCAAGGGTGAGCCCCAGCCGGTTCCCGGTGTCGAGCTCACGGTCTACGCCGACAAGAAGGGCGGCAAGGTCCTCGGCACGCAGGTCACCGACAAGCTCGGCCGGGTCAGCATCGCGATCCCCGGCAACGGCGTGTACGTCGTCGAGCTCGAGCCGGACACGCTGCCAGAAGGTGTCAAGCTCAGCGGGGCGGGTGAGACCGACAAGACCATCACGGCGCGCCTCGGCGGCAGCAACTTCGTCCAGTTCCAGATCGGCGCAGTTGTCGTCAAGGCGGCGTCGTTCAGCAGCAAGCTCACCGACGCCACGACCTCGGGCCTCAAGTACGGCTTGATCATCGCGCTGGCAGCGCTCGGGCTGTCCCTGATCTTCGGCACCACGGGCCTCACCAACTTCGCCCACGGCGAGCTCATCACCTTCGGCGGCATCGTGACCCTCGGCTTCAACCGCGGGCTCGGCTTCCCGGTGATCGTGGCCGGTTTGCTTGCCGTGCTTGCCTCGGCTCTGTTCGGGTTCGCCCAGGACCGTGTGTTGTGGCGGCCGCTCCGCAACCGCGGCACCGGACTGATCGCCATGATGATCGTGTCGATCGGCTTCGCCCTGCTGTTGCGCAGCATCTACCAATACACGGTGGGCGGCAGCACCGAGACCCTGAGCCAGTACGTCGCACAGGGGCGCACCGACTACGGGCCGATCGCGCTCTCCGACAAGGAGGTCGCGATCTTCGGCATCTCGATCGTCACCCTGGTCGTCACCTGCATCGCCCTGATGCGTACCCGGCTCGGCAAGGCCATGCGGGCCGTGTCGGACAACCCGGCGCTCTCCGCCTCGTCCGGCATGCGCGTCGACGGCGTCATCTCGGCCGTCTGGATCCTCGGCACCGCCCTCACCGGGCTGTCGGGCGTGCTCCTCGCGGTCCAGCAGCAGGTCAACTTCCAGATGGGGTTCAAGATCCTCCTGCTGGTCTTCGCCGCGGTCACCCTCGGTGGCCTCGGCACGATCTGGGGCGCGCTGCTCGGCTCCCTGGTCATCGGCCTGATGGTCGAGGTGGCCCCGGTCCTCTCGATCGGCGGCTGGCACCCGGTCCCGGCCTCCATCAAGGATGTCGGGGCCCTCCTCGTGATGATCCTGATCCTGCTCGTCAGGCCCCAGGGCATCCTCGGCAAAGCTCAGCGGATCGGATAAGGGGGAACCATGGACTTCGGAACAGTCATCGACGCCGCCTTCTCGGCGGCCCTCGGCCCCCAGGCCATCGTCTTCGCACTCGCCGCGATCGGGCTCAACGTCCATTTCGGCTACACCGGACTGCTCAACTTCGGTCAGGCCGGCTTCATGTCGATCGCCGCATTCGGTCTCGCCGTCAGTGTCGTGACCTGGGACATCAACTTCTGGCTCGCGGTCGCGATCGGGCTCGTGGGTTCGGTCGTGCTGGCACTCGTGCTGGGTGTGCCGACGCTGCGCCTGCGCGCCGACTACCTCGCCATCGTCACGATCGCAACGTCGGAGATCCTGCGGCTCATCTTCGGCGCCGTCGAGTTCAAGGACACCTTCGGTGGGTCCAACGGCCTCACCGGGTTTGCGAGCACCTACAAGGACCTCAATCCCTACAACGACGGCCTTGACCTCGGTTTCGTGTCCTTCAGTCGCGGCGACATGTGGAACATCACGGTCGGCTGGTCGCTGGTCGCGATCTGCTGCCTCATCGTGTGGTCCCTGATGCGCAGCCCGTGGGGTCGCGTGCTCCGCTCGATCCGTGAGGACGAGGACGCCGTACGTTCACTGGGCAAGAACGTCTTCGCCTACAAGATGCAGGCACTCGTGCTGGGCGGCCTCTTCGGTGGCATCGCCGGCATCTACCACATCCTCAAGCAGGGCTCGGCCGTGCCGACCGACTTCAACACGACGTTCACGTTCTACGCCTATGCAGCGCTGCTGATCGGTGGCGCCGCACGTGTGCTCGGACCGGTCGTCGGCTCGATCATCTTCTGGTTCCTGATCGCCGGCCTCGGCTCGTTCTTCGGCCAGGCCACCTCGGGCGCCGATCCGTTGATCCCCGACTTCATCATGACCAACACCCAGTCCAGCCTCATCCGGTTCATCATGCTCGGCTTGGGCCTCATGCTCCTGATGATCTACCGACCACAGGGGATCTTCGGAGACCGAAGGGAGATCGCGATCGATGCCCGTTGAACTCAGCAACGCACGCAAAGCACTCGAGGGCGTACCCGCCGAACCAGGGGCTCCCAAGCCCGATCCGATCGTCAAGGGCAGCAACATCGTCCGTACGTTCGGCGGTCTCCGGGCCGTCGACGTCGAGCACATCGAGATCCAGCGAGGCGTCATCACGGCCCTCATCGGTCCCAACGGTGCCGGCAAGACCACGCTGTTCAACCTGCTGACCGGCTTCGACGCCCCCGACGAGGGCAGCTGGTCGTTCAACGACAAGCAGCTCGGCAAGGTGCCGGCCTTCAAGGTGGCACGCCTCGGCATGGTCCGCACGTTCCAGCTGACCAAGGTGCTCTCCAAGCTCCGCGTCATCGACAACATGCTCCTGGGAGCGACCGGACAGCGCGGCGAGAAGTTCTGGTCAGCGCCGTTCAAGAGCCTCTGGAGCTCGCAGGAGGACGAGATCACGACGCGTGCCGACGCACTGCTCGAGCGGTTCAAGCTCGACGCCAAGCGCGAGGACTTCGCCGGATCGCTCTCCGGCGGCCAGCGCAAGCTGCTCGAGATGGCACGCGCTCTCATGGTCGACCCCGAGCTGATCATGCTCGATGAGCCCATGGCGGGCGTCAACCCGGCGCTCAAGCAGTCACTGCTCGGTCATGTGAAGTCGCTGCGCGACGAAGGACGTACCGTCCTGTTCGTCGAGCACGACATGGACATGGTCCGCGACATCTCCGACTGGGTCATCGTCATGGCGCAGGGACAGATCGTCGCCGAGGGCACTCCCGACTCAGTCATGGCCGACCAGCGCGTGATCGATGCCTATCTGGGCGCCCACCACGACACCGACATCACCGAGGTCGACATCGAAGAGCTCGAGGAGCTCGCCGAGGCCGAGCTCGACGAGGAGGCAAAATGACCGAGACCTCGGAGTCGACCGAGCGCGACAAGCACCTCGCCCACGCCGAGGGCGCTGTCCTGCGGGCTGACAACCTCGTCGCCGGCTATCTCCCCGGCGTCAACATCCTCAACGGCGCCGACCTCTACTGCCAGCCGGGCGAGCTCGTGGGCATCATCGGCCCCAACGGCGCCGGCAAGTCGACGCTGCTCAAGGCGCTCTTCGGCCTGGTCAAGATCCACGAGGGCAACGTCCAGCTCAACGGTGAGGACATCACCGGCCAGCGTGCCGACCAGCTGGTGTCCAAGGGCATCGGTTTCGTGCCGCAGAACAACAACGTGTTCCCCAGCCTGACGATCGAGGAGAACCTCGAGATGGGCTGCTATCAGGAGCCCAAGAGGTTCAACGAACGCTTCGGGTTCGTCACCGACCTGTTCCCGCGCCTCGGAGAGCGTCGCAAGCAGCGCGCCGGTCAGCTGTCGGGTGGTGAGCGCCAGATGGTCGCGATGGGCCGCGCGCTGATGATGGATCCGGCGGTGCTGCTGCTCGACGAGCCGTCTGCCGGCCTCTCCCCTGTCCTGCAGGACGAGGTGTTCGTGCAGACGCGCAACATCAACAAGGCGGGCGTCTCGGTCGTCATGGTCGAGCAGAACGCCCGACGCTGCCTGCAGATCTGTGACCGTGGCTACGTGCTCGACCAGGGCCGCAATGCCTACTCCGGCACCGGCAAGTCACTGGTCAACGACCCCAAGGTCATCGAGCTCTACCTGGGCACGCTGGGCCAGAACGCCTGAGACCGAGCGCGCTCCGCGTGTGAGCTCGAAGCGCCGCTGACGACGTGTGAGCGTCCCGCGGCGAAACCGCCAGCTTGCGAAGCGTCGTGAGGTGAGCTCCCCACGTGGGCACATCAGCTCACCGCACCACACCGCGGCCTGCCCGGGCACGCAGGGCCGACCGGACACAGCAAGACCCCCGGCACCGAAGCACCGGGGGTCTTGCCTGTTCAGGCGGTTGTGATCCTTCGGATCAGATGTTGCCCTTGATGTACTTCACGGGCGAGATCTTGTTCGCCGCGTCGTACTCGTAGATGCCGATCGATGCCGCCGTCGGGCTACCGGTCTTGCCGAACTCGATCTCGCCGGAGACTCCGTCGTAATCGATGTCAGCACCCTTGTCGTCCTTCAGGAGCTTCGCGCAGGCGTCGAACGACGTGCACTTCTCGCCGCCCTTGCTCACGTTGATCATTTCCTTGGCGATTGCCTCACCCGAGTCGTCACCAGCAGCGATCGCGGCAAGAGCAGCGAGGACCGTGGCGTCGTAGGACTCACCCGCGTACGAGTAGTCCTTCAGGTCAGGGTTGACCGTCTTGAGGCGAGTCTTGAACTCGTCACCCGAGTCGGCGCCGGGGATCGTTCCCTTGGTGCCCTTCAGCGTTCCCGGGGGAAGCTGCTTGGTACCGGTGGTGCTGTAGTCCGAGGTGTTGCCGTCGACGAAGTACGTCGGAACGTCCTTCGGGCCAGCGCCGGCCTGGATCAGCTTGGGAATGATCGTCGTGGTCTCGTCGAACGCGATCAGGACGACTGCGTCGGCCTTGGCGTCGGCGATCTGCGTGATCTGCGTGTCGCCCGGGCCGTTCTTCTCGTCGTAGAGCACCGAGACGGCGACCTTGGAACCTGCGTCTTCGAGGTTCTTCTTGACTTCCTTGGCCAGCGTCTCGCCGTAGGCGTCCTGGCGCGCCAGGATGGCGACGTTCTGACGTCCGTCCTCGATGAGGAGGTTGGCGAGCACGGCACCCTGCAGGATGTCGGAAGGAGCCGTACGGAAGTACAGGTCGGGCTTGGAGTAGTCACCCTCGTCGAACGACGTCGACGTGTTGGCGGGCGAGATCTCCACCGTGCCGGCCGACATGATCTTGTCGATGACGGTCAGCGAGACGCCCGAGGAAGCAGCACCGACGATGACGTCGGACTTGGCCTTGAGCAGCTTGTCAGCCTCGGCCGGAGCGATGCCGGAGTCGGTGTCACCCGAGTCGGCCTTGACGCCGACGACGTCCTTGCCCAGAACGCCACCAGCGGCGTTGATGTCCTTGATTGCGAGGTCGACGCCAGCGAACTCCGGCGGGCCGAGGAACGCGAGGCTACCGGTCTGCGGGAGGAGCTGACCAACGGTCAGGACGCCGTCTCCCTTGGCGGCAGGCGCGTCACCTTCACTCTTGTCGTCGCTTCCACCACACGCAGCGAGCACGAGAGCTCCCGCTGCAGCGATAGCAGCAAGACGATATGTCTTGTTACTGCGCTTCATCAATCCTCCGGATAAATAGAGAGTCCAGGGCACTCACGTGCCCAAGAGCGTCAATGTATGTCCGAACGTAGTCGCCGACGGGTGCATTTGCATCGGACTTCTCAGGTTGAGAGACAACGTCATCGAGTTGTAACCAAGGCAAATTTGAGGCCCTCAGACGCCCTGACCTGCGGCTTCGCCGAGGCCCGGGCCATGGTCGATCACGCCCTGCGCGACCTGCAGCATGGGAATCCTCAGATCCATGGCTGTGCGCTGGATCCAGCTGAACGCCTCGGGCTCCGTGAGCCCCAAGGCCTCCTGCAGCAACGACTTGGCCCGCTCGACCGCCTTGCGGGTCTCGAGGCGGCCCGTGAGGTCACCGACCTCCTTCTCGAGCGCCGCGATCTCGCCGAATCGGCTCATCGCCATCTCGATCGCCGGAACGAGGTCCGACTTCGAAAACGGCTTGACGAGGTAGGCCATCGCCCCCGCGTCCCGGGCCCTCTCGACGAGCTCACGCTGGCTGAATGCCGTCAGCATGACGACCGGCGCAATGCGCGCGGCTGCGATCTGCGAGGCTGCGGCGATGCCGTCGAGCTTGGGCATCTTGACGTCCATCACCACGAGGTCGGGGCGGTGCTCCATCACGAGGGCGATCGCAGCCTCGCCGTCGCCGGCCTGACCCACGACGTCGTAGCCCTCCTCGGCGAGCATCTCGGCGAGGTCAAGGCGGATCAGTGCCTCGTCCTCGGCAATCACGACCCGAGGAGCCGAAGCGCGGCTGGAGCTGGACACGTCGGCAGGCTATCCCTTCGATGTCAATGGTGTCCCGGGTGGGATTCGAACCCACACTGGATCGGGTTTGAGCCGATTTCCTCTGCCGTTGGGATACCGGGACAGGCAGCCGCTCAACCCTATCGAACGGAGCTTCAGCCCTGGGGGTCGCCGTAGGCCGGCGCGACCCTGTTGATCGCGTCACCCATGTTGTGGATGCGCAGGGCGTTGGTGGAGCCCGGGATTCCGGGAGGGCTGCCGGCGACGATGACGACCTGCTGGCCCTCGCCGCACCGGCCGATCTCCAGCAGCGCCTTGTCGACCTGCAGGACCATGTCGTCGGTGTGCTTGACCTCGGGCACCAGGAACGTCTCGATGCCCCAGCTCAGCGCCAGCTGGTTGCGCACCTTCGGGTCAGGCGTGAACGCGATGACCGGCACACGAGAGCGGTAGCGCGTCATACGCCGTGCCGAGTCGCCCGTCGTGGTGAACGCGACCAGGAAACGGGCATCGACCGCCTCCGCGACCTCGGAGGCCGCCCGGCAGATGACGCCAGACTTGGTGCGCGGTTTCCACACGAAGGCCGCCATGCGCGGCAGTCCGTGGTCCTCGGTCGACTCCACGATGCGAGACATCGTGTTGACGGTGTGGATCGGATAGTCGCCCACGCTCGTCTCACCCGAGAGCATGACGGCGTCGGCGCCGTCGAGCACGGCATTGGCGACGTCGGAGGCCTCGGCGCGAGTCGGACGCGGCGCGGAGATCATCGACTCGAGCATCTGGGTCGCGACGATGACCGGCTTGGCGTTGCGGCGGGCCTTCTCGACGATCAGCTTCTGCACGATCGGTACGTCCTCGAGCGGCAACTCGACGCCGAGGTCACCGCGGGCCACCATCACGCCGTCGAACGCGTCCATGATGCCGTCGAGGTTCTGCACGGCCTGCGGCTTCTCGATCTTGGCGATGACGGGGACGACGATGCCCTCCTCGTCCATGATCTTGCGCACGTCGTCGTAGTCAGCCGCCTCGCGCACGAACGACAGCGCGATGAAGTCGACGCCGAGGTGCAGCGCGAAGCGGAGGTCGTCGACATCCTTCTCGCTCATCGCGGGCACGCTGACCATGACACCGGGGAGGTTGATGCCCTTGTTGTTGCTGATCTGGCCCGCGGTCTCGACGGTGCAGGTGACGTCTGTCTTGGTCACCTTGGTGGCGCGGAACCGCATACGCCCGTCGTCGATCAGGATCTCGTCCCCGGGACTGACATCGCCGGGCAGGCCCTTGTAGGTCGTGGAGGAACGCTCGGAGTCGCCGAGAATGTCATCTGTCGTGATCGTGAAGGTGTCACCGACCGCGAGGTCGACAGGTCCGTTGGAGAACTTGCCGAGCCGGATCTTGGGACCCTGCAGGTCGGCGAGAATCGCGATGGCCTTGCCGTGCTTCTCGGCAGCCTCGCGCACCCACGCATAGTTCTGCTCGTGGTCAGGCTGCTCGCCGTGGCTCATGTTGAGTCGCGCGACGTCCATCCCGGCTTCTGCCAGCTGAAGGATCTTGTCGGCTCCCGCGACCGCTGGACCGAGGGTGCAGACGATCTTTGCTCTACGCACGACATCAACCTATCGAGTTGGCACGGCTACCCGCGAGTCACTTAGTGGTTTGAGACAACTTATTCTTAGACCGTGAGCGGACGGGCGGTCGGAGGGATCGGCGCAGGCAGGCTGGTGGACCCCGAGAGGTACGCATCGACGCCTGCCGCAGCCGACCGGCCCTCGGCGATCGCCCACACGATCAGCGACTGGCCGCGACCCGCGTCACCCGCGACGAACACTCCGTCAACCGACGACATGTAGCTGTTGTCGCGCTTGATGTTGCCGCGTTCGTCGAGCTCGACGCCGAGCTGGTCGACCAGCCCCTCGGTCTCGGGGCCCGTGAATCCCATCGCGAACAGGACGAGCTGTGCCGGGATGACCTGCTCGGTGCCCTCGATCTCGGTGAGCTTGCCGTCGATGAACTCGACCTCGACGAGCTTCAGCCCCGAGACGTTTCCGTCCTCGCCGAGGAACTCCTTCGTCGAGACCGAGTAGACGCGCTCCCCGGCCTCTTCATGGGCCGACGACACGCGGTAGATCATCGGGTAGGTCGGCCAGGGCTGGTTCTCAGGGCGCTCCTCCCCCGGGTTGGGCAGGATCTCGAGCTGGGTGATCGACGCGGCACCCTGACGCACCGACGTGCCGAGGCAGTCTGCACCGGTGTCGCCGCCGCCGATGATCACGACATCCTTGCCGGTGGCCACGATCTGGCCTTCGACCTCTTCACCCAGTGCGACGCGATTGGCCTGGGGAAGGAAGTCCATCGCCTGGTGGATGCCGCCGAGCTCACGACCCGGCACGGGCAGGTCACGGCGTACGGTCGCGCCGATCGCCAGGACGACGGCGTCGTAGCGGTCACGCAGCTGCGAACCGGTGAGCGTGTCACCGACCTGGACGCCGGTACGGAACACCGTGCCCTCGCGCTCCATCTGGTTGATGCGGCGCTCGACCTGGATCTTCTCCATCTTGAACTCGGGAATGCCGTAGCGCAGCAACCCCCCGGGCTTGTCGTCGCGCTCATAGACCGCGACGGTGTGGCCCGCACGGGTCAGCTGCTGGGCCGCGGCCAGGCCGGCCGGACCGGAACCGACGACCGCGATGGTCTTGCCGGTCAGCCACTCGGGCGGCTCGGGCCGGACCTGACGGTCATCCCACGCCTTGTCGATGATCGAGACCTCGACGTTCTTGATCGTCACGGCATCGCGGTGGATCGCCACGACGCACGCAGTCTCGCACGGAGCCGGGCACAGTCGGCCGGTGAACTCCGGGAAGTTGTTGGTCGCGTGCAACCGGTCGAGCGCCTCGTCCCAGTCCTCACGCCAGACGAGGTCGTTCCACTCCGGGATCAAGTTGCCCAGCGGGCAGCCGTTGTGGCAGAACGGGATGCCGCAGTCCATGCAGCGACCGGCCTGCTCGCTGATGATCGGCAGCAGAGCCTTGCCGGGCCCACCGGGGTAGACCTCTTTCCAGTCCTTGATGCGTTCTTCGACGGGTCGCCGCGGCGCCAGCTGTCGGGGAGTCGTGATGAAACCGCGTGGGTCAGCCACGTGCAGCCACCTCCATCATTCGTGTCGTGGTGTCTTCGTCTGACAGTCCCTCGGACTCGGCTTCCGCACGGGCCTCGAGGACGAGCCGGTAGTTGACCGGCATGATCTCGGTGAAGCGTTCGAGCGAATGCTCCCAGGAGCCGAGGAGCTGCTCGGCGACGACCGATCCGGTCTCCTCGAGATGCCTGCTCACCAGGGACTTCAGTGCCACCGCCGCTTCACCGTCGACAGCCCGCAGCTCCACCATCTCGGTGTTGACCAGGGTCTTGTCGAGGTCGAGTACGTACGCCGCGCCGCCGCTCATGCCGGCCGCGACATTGCGGCCGGTCGGCCCGAGGATCACGACGCGTCCACCGGTCATGTATTCGCAGGGGTGGTCGCCCACTCCTTCGACGACAGCACTCGCGCCGGAGTTGCGTACGCAGAACCGCTCACCGACCTTGCCGCGCAGGAAGATCTCGCCTCCGGTCGCGCCGAAGCCGATCACATTGCCGGCGACGATCTGCGCCTCGGCCGTGAACTGCGCGTCCCGAGGGGGCCGCACGATGATGCGCCCGCCGGACAGGCCCTTGGCGACGTAGTCGTTGCCATCGCCCTCCAGCCGCAGCGTGATGCCCGAGGGCAGGAACGCGCCGAACGACTGGCCGGCCGACCCAGTGAAGGTCAGGTCGATCGTGTTCTCGGGCAGCCCGGCACCCCTGTAGCGCTTGGTGACCTCGTGGCCGAGCATCGTGCCGACCGTACGGTTGACGTTGCGGATCTCGAGCTGTGCGCGCACGGGTTCCCCACGCTCGAGCGCATCCGTGCTCAGCGCGATCAGCTCGTTGTCGAGCGCACGGTCGAGGCTGTGGTCCTGCGTCGTCGTACGGTGCAGCGAGGTGCCCTCCGGCAGCTCGGGCACGAACAGGATCGGCTCGAGGTCGAGTCCGTCGGCCTTCCAGTGGTCGACAGCCTTGCGGACGTCGAGCACCTCGGCGTGACCCACCGCTTCGTCGATCGAGCGGAAGCCCAGCTGCGCCAGGTGCTCGCGCACCTCTTGGGCGATGTAGGTGAAGAAGTTGACGATGTACTCGGCCTTGCCGGAATACATCTCACGCAGCGCCTTGTTCTGTGTCGCCACGCCGACCGGACAGGTGTCGAGGTGGCAGACCCGCATCATGATGCAGCCGCTGACCACCAACGGGGCCGTGGCGAAGCCGAACTCCTCGGCACCGAGCAGCGCCGCGATGATGACGTCACGCCCGGTCTTGAGCTGGCCGTCGCACTGCACGACGATGCGGTCGCGCAGCCCGTTGAGCAGCAGCGTCTGCTGGGTCTCGGCGAGGCCGAGCTCCCAGGGTCCACCGGCGTGCTTGAGCGACGTCAACGGCGATGCGCCGGTGCCGCCGTCGTGCCCGGAGATCAGGACGACATCGGCCTTGGCCTTCGACACGCCGGCCGCGACCGTACCGACACCCACCTCCGACACGAGCTTGACGTGCACCCGTGCCGAGGGGTTGGCGTTCTTGAGGTCGTGGATCAGCTGCTTGAGGTCCTCGATCGAGTAGATGTCGTGGTGCGGCGGCGGCGAGATGAGGCCGACGCCGGGCGTCGAATGACGCGTCTTCGCCACCCAGGGGTAGACCTTGGGACCGGGCAGCTGGCCGCCCTCGCCGGGCTTGGCACCCTGCGCCATCTTGATCTGGATGTCGTCGGAGTTCGTGAGGTACTCCGACGTCACGCCGAAGCGGCCCGACGCCACCTGCTTGATCGACGAGCGACGTGCCGGGTCGTACAGGCGGTCGGGGTCCTCACCACCCTCGCCGGTGTTGGACTTGCCGCCCAGCTGGTTCATCGCGATCGCCAGGGTCTCGTGCGCCTCCTGGCTGATCGAGCCGTACGACATGGCACCCGTCGAGAAGCGCTTGACGATCTCTGCGACCGGCTCGACCTCGTCGATCGAGATCGGGGCACGCTCCCCCGCCTTGAACTCGAACAATCCGCGCAGCGTCATCAGCCGTTCCGACTGGTCGTCGACGCGCGAGGTGTATTGCTTGAAGATCTCGTACGAGCCGGTGCGCGTCGAGTGCTGCAGACGGAACACCGTCTCGGGGTCGAACAGGTGCTCCGGACCCTCGCGACGCCACTGGTACTCGCCGCCGATCTCGAGCTGGCGGCGCGGACTCGCGATACCGCTCGTCGGATAGGCCTTGAGGTGGCGCGAACGCACCTCGGCGGCGATGACGTCGAGGCCGGCCCCGCCCAGCTTGGACGACGTACCGGTGAAGTATTCGTCAATGAGCTCGTGCGAGAGCCCGACGGCCTCGAAGATCTGCGCACCGGTGTAGGACGCCACCGTGGAGACGCCCATCTTGCTCATGACCTTGAGCACGCCCTTGCCCAGCCCGTACGCGAGGTTGCGCACGGCCTGCGCCGGTGCCACGCCCTCAACGAAGATCCGCTCACGGGCGAGGTCCTCGGCGGACTCGAGTGCGAGGTAGGGGTTGACCGCCGTGGCGCCGTAACCGATCAGCAGCGCGACATGATGCACCTCGCGTACGTCACCGGACTCGACGATCAGGCCCGCCTGCGTGCGAAGCCTCTCGCGCACCATGTGATGGTGCACGGCGCCCGTCAGGAGCAGCGACGGGATCGGCGCCAGATCGGCGTTGGAGTGACGGTCCGACAGCACGATGATGCGGGCGCCCTCGGCGATTGCGGCCGACACGTCGGCGCAGATCTCCTCCAGGCGGGCCTTGAGGGCGGCGCCGCCACCGTCGACCTCGTACAGGCCGCGAACGACGTGCACCGAGAAGCCCGGCATGTCGCCGTCCTTGTTCATGTGGCGGATCTTGGCGAGCTCGTCGTTGTCGACGACGGGAAACGGCAGCTGCAGCATGCGGCACGACGCCGGACCGGGAGCCAGCAGGTTCTTCTCCGGACCGATCGTGCCCGCAAGCGACGTGACGACTTCTTCACGGATGGCGTCCAGCGGCGGGTTGGTGACCTGCGCGAACAGCTGCGAGAAGTAGTCGAACAGCAGGCGGGGTCGGTCCGAGATCGCGGCGATAGGCGTGTCGGTGCCCATCGACCCGATCGCCTCGCCGGCGGAGCGTGCGATGGGGGCGATCAGGATGCGCAGCTCTTCCTCGGTGTAGCCGAACACCTGCTGGCGCCGGGTGACCGACGAATGCGTGTGGACGATGTGCTCGAGGTCCGGGAGGTCCTCGAAGCGTACGAGACCGCTGTAGAGCCACTCGTCGTACGGGTGCTCGCCGGCGAGGGTGTTCTTGATCTCGTGGTCCTCGATGATGCGGTGCTCGGCGAGGTCGAGGAGGAACATCTTGCCCGGCTCGAGGCGGCCCTTGCGGGTGATCGTGCTCTGGTCGATGTCGAGGACGCCGGCTTCGGAGGCAAGCACGACGAGGCCGTCCTCGGTCACCCAGTAGCGGCCGGGACGCAGCCCGTTGCGGTCGAGCACGGCACCGACCTGGTTGCCGTCGCTGAACGTGACGCAGGCAGGACCGTCCCACGGCTCCATGACGGATGAGTGGAACTCATAGAACGCGCGACGCGCCTCGTCCATGTCGTTGTTGTTCTCCCACGCCTCCGGGATCATCATCATCACGGCGTGCGGGAGCGGGCGGCCACCGAGGTGCAGCAGCTCCAACACCTCGTCGAACGAGGCGGTGTCGCTGCCGTCGGGGTCGCAGATCGGGTAGAGCCGGCTGAGGTCGCCCGGGATCAGGTCGCTCTCCAGCAGCGCCTCTCGCGCGCGCATCCAGTTGCGGTTGCCGCGCGCGGTGTTGATCTCGCCGTTGTGCGCGACGAACCGGAACGGGTGCGCCAGCGGCCAGCTCGGGAAGGTGTTGGTCGAGAAACGGCTGTGCACGATGGCCAGCGCCGACTCCATCCGCTCGTCGCGGAGGTCAGGAAAGAAGTTCTCGAGCTGCTCGGTCGTCAGCATCCCCTTGTAGACGAGGGTGCGGCTCGACAGTGACGGGAAGTAGACATCGAGCTCGTGCTCGGCGCGCTTGCGCAGGCAGAACGCGACGCGGTCGAGCTCGATGCCCGTGAGCTCCTCGCCCGCGGAGGTGACGAACATCAGCGCGAACGCCGGCATCGCACCGCGTGACATCGAGCCGAGGATGTCGGGGTTGACCGGGACCTCACGCCAACCGAGGACCGTCAGACCCTCCTCGACCGCAATGGCCTCGATGCGCAGCTTCGCCGCTGCAGCAGCCTTGTCGTCGAGAGGCAGGAACGCCATGCCCGCGGCGTACGCGCCCAGCTCGGGGAGCTCCACGCCACCGACCGCGCGCAGGAACTTGTCGGGGACCTGCATGAGGATGCCGGCGCCGTCCCCCGTGTCGGGCTCGCCGCCGACCGCGCCTCGGTGGTCGAGGTTGCGCAGCGCGGTGAGGCCCTTGGCGACGATGTCGTTGCTCGCCACACCGGTCAGCGTGGCGACGAACGCGACACCACAGGCGTCGTGCTCGTTGGCCGGGTCATACAGACCTTGCGCCGGGGGCGTTGTCGAAAAACTCTTGACGCTCATGCTGGGCCTCTCACGTCATCACGGGTGGAACTCACACACCGGGGACGACGTTGGCCTCGGACAGCAAACACAGTTTACATGCGTCACGACAGACTCCGCCCCACCGCCTCGCCGACAAGGTATGTGAGCCCTGCCGCAGCGCCGCCGAGCAGGAGCTGTCGCACACCGCCGAACAGCCAGGAGCGAGCCGTGAGGCGGGTGACGATGGCACCGCAGGCGAACAACGCCACGAGGGAGAGCCCGATCGCCAGCCACGGCGACTCGACACCGAGGAGGTAGGGCAGCAGCGGGATGATCGCGCCCACCGCGAAGGAGAAGAACGACGACCCCGCGGCCAGCATCGGCGACGCCAGGTCGTCGACGTCGACCCCGAACTCCTCGCGAGCGTGGACACGTACTGCCTGCTCGGGATCCTCGTGGATCTGCTCGGCCATCTCTCGCGCGGTCTCCTCATCAACACCCTTCTCGACGAACATCGCCGCGAGCTCGGCCGTCTCACCACGCTTGTTGTCGAGGATCTCCTCTCGCTCGATGTCGACCTGGGCCAACGCGAACTCCGACTGGCTCGCCACCGAGGTGTACTCCCCCGCCGCCATCGAGAAGGATCCGGCGGCGAGGCCCGCCAGGCCGGCCAGGACGATCGGCTTGGTGTCGTCGGCCGTCGAGCCTCCGACGACGCCCATGATCAGGGCGAAGTTGGATACCAAGCCGTCCATCGCACCGAACACGGCCGGCCTGAGCCAGCCTCCGGTGACATCGGGGTGCTCGTGGTCGATCTCGTCGGGATCAGGCAGGGCTGCAGTCTCTGACATGGTGCGACCGTACGACGACCGGCCCGTCCACGTCACCGAAGGTCAGGCTCGCCTACCGAGCAAATGTGACGCACCTGACACTAGAAAGCCGATACCTTGTCCGCATCCACCACACCTATCCGGAGAGCACATGAATCTCGAACAAGCAGTCAGAACAGTTCTGTCCAAGTACGCCGACTTCTCGGGCCGCGCTCGCCGCTCAGAGTTCTGGTTCTGGGAGCTCGCCGTCATCATCGCCTCGATCATCGGCGGCATCATCGACGCGATCATCGGTGCCCAGATCTTCCAGATCATCATCGGCCTCGGCACGTTGATCCCGAGCCTTGCAGTGGGCGCTCGCCGCCTTCACGACATCGACAAGAGCGGCTGGTGGCAGCTGATCGGCATCATCCCGATCGTCGGCTGGATCATCCTCATCGTGTGGTGGGCCACCGACGGCAAGCCGGACAACCAGTACGGCCCCAACCCCAAGGGTGCGGCCACGGCCTGACGCCCGACCTGCAACGACCCGGCACCTCGCGGTGCCGGGTCGTTCGTCGTGCAAGGGCTACTCGGACTCGGCCGGCTCGACGTCCGCAGGCTTGTCGTCACGAGTTCGGTTGCGGGTGGCGACGAAGTACGCCGTGGCCAGCAGGAACAGGACGATCGACGTCCAGACGTTGAGCCGGAACGGTCCCAGGTGGTTGACCTCGTCGATGCGCAGCTGCTCGATCCAGAAGCGGCCCGCGGTGTAAAGCATGACGTACAGCGCGAACGCCCGCCCGCCCGTGAGCTTGAGCTTGCGGTCGATCGCGATCAGCAGGGCAGCGGCGCCGAGGTTCCAGAGCAGCTCATACAGGAACGTCGGATGGAAGGTCGCGAACTGGGTGTAGCCATCGGGGCGGTTGGCGGCGTCGATCTCGAGCCCCCACGGCTTCGTGGTGGGCTTGCCGAACAGCTCCTGGTTGAAGTAGTTGCCGATGCGGCCGATCGCCTGCGCCACGAGCAGGCCGGGCGCCAGGGCGTCGGCGACCGACGAGAACGAGACTCCGTAGCGGCGGCAGGCGATGACTGCGCCGACCGCGCCGCCGGCGATGGCTCCCCAGATGCCGAGACCGCCGTTCCAGATCTTGAACACGTCGATGGCACTGCGGCCGTCGCCGAAGTAGAGCTCGGGGTCGGTGATCACGTGATAGATGCGGGCACCCACGATGCCGAACGGGATCGCCCAGATCGCGACGTCGCTGATCAGGCCCTCGCGGCCCCCACGCGCCGTGAAGCGCTTCTCACCGATCCAGATCGCGACCATGGCGCCGATGATGATCCCCAGGGCGTACGCGCGCAGCGGCAGCGGGCCGAGGTGCCACACGCCGTCGGACGGACTCGGGATGAAGGTAGCCACCGTGTGCACGTTCAGTTCCTTTCGACGCCGGCGCGCAGATCGCGGGCGAGGGTACGGATCGCGTCGAGTCCGGCGGACTCGTCGGGTGCGTCCAGCAGACAGCGTACGAGGGCGGACCCGACGATCACGGCGTCGGCGAACTCCGCGACCTCACGAGCCTGCGCCCGGTTGCTGACACCGATGCCGACACCGATCGGCTTGTCGGTCACCTTGCGCGTGCGCGCCACCAGCTCGGGAGCCAGGGTGCTGGTCTGCTCGCGCGCACCGGTGACACCCATGACAGCTGCGGCGTAGATGAAGCCGCTGGAGGCTTCGGCGGTCATCGCGAGCCGCTCGTCGGTCGACGACGGGGCGACGAGGAAGATACGGTCGAGGCTGTGCTCGGCCGACGCGTCCATCCACTCTCCCGCCTCGTCGGGCGTCAGGTCCGGCGTGATGAGACCCGATCCGCCCACAGCGGCCAGATCGGCGGCGAACCGATCGACGCCGTAGCGCTCCACCGGGTTCCAGTAGGTCATGACCACGGTCGGTGCACCCGTCGCGACGCACGCACCGACGACGTCCAGGACGTCTGCGGGGCGCGTTCCCGCGGTGAGCGCCTGACCGGCGGCCGCCTGGATGACGGGGCCGTCCATCACCGGGTCGCTGTAGGGCAATCCGATCTCGACGAGGTCGACGCCTGCCTCGACCATCGCCTCGATCGCGGCGATCGACGCGGCCTTCGACGGGAAGCCCGCAGGCAGGTAGCCGACGAGGGCGGCACGGTTCTCGGCACGGGTGCGCTCGAACAGCGCGGCGATCTGGCTCATGAGAGCAGCCCGAAGTACTGCGCCGCGGTGTGGACGTCCTTGTCGCCGCGGCCCGAGAGGTTGACCAGGATCGTGGAGTCGGGGCCGAGCTCCTTGGCCACCTCCAGGGCACCGGCCAGCGCGTGCGCCGACTCGATCGCCGGGATGATGCCCTCGGTCTTGCAGAGCAGGTCGAACGCCGACATCGCCTGCGCATCGGTCGCCGGTCGGTAGTCGGCCCGCCCGATGGAGGCGAGATAGGAGTGTTCCGGACCGACGCCGGGATAGTCCAGTCCGGCCGAGATCGAGTGCGACTCGATCGTCTGACCGTCCTCGTCCTGCAGCAGGTAGGACCGCGCGCCGTGCAGGACGCCGACGTCGCCGCCGGTGATGGTCGCGGCATGGCGGCCGGTCTCGACACCGTCACCGCCCGCTTCGACGCCGACCAGCCGTACGTCGCTGTCGTCGATGAACGCGGTGAACAGACCGATCGCGTTGGACCCGCCACCGACGCACGCGACTGCTGCGTCAGGGAGCTTGCCGGTCAGCTCGAGCACCTGGGCACGCGCCTCGTCGCCGATGCCGCGCGTCAGGTCACGCACCATGCTCGGGAAGGGGTGCGGACCGGCAGCGGTGCCGAACAGGTAGGACGTGGTGTCGACGCTGGCGACCCAGTCACGCAGGGCCTCGTTGATCGCGTCCTTGAGCGTGCGGCTGCCACTGGTCACCGAGATGACTTCGGCGCCGAGCATCTGCATGCGTGCGACGTTGAGCGCCTGGCGTTCGGTGTCGACCTCGCCCATGTAGACGGTGCACTCGAGATCGAGGTAGGCGCACGCCGTCGCCGACGCAACTCCATGCTGTCCCGCGCCCGTCTCGGCGATCGCCCGAGGCTTGCCGATGCGCTTGGCCAGCAGCGCCTGGCCGATCACGTTGCGGATCTTGTGGGCACCGGTGTGGTTGAGGTCCTCGCGCTTGAGCAGGATGCGGGCGCCGGCTGCCTCGGAGAACCGGTGAGCCTCATAGAGCGGGCTCGGGATGTTGGCGTACTCGCGCAGCATCCGGTTGAGCTCGTTCATGAACGTCGGGTCGGCCTTGGCGTCCTCCCAGGCCGCGGAGAGCTCGTCGAGGGGGGCGATCAGGGCTTCGGGCATGAATCGCCCGCCGAAGCGGCCGAAATGCCCGCTGGCGTCGGGTTGTGCATATGAGGTCATGGATGTGCTTTCGGGGAGCAGGGGTCAGGACTCGAGTAAATTCGGCTAACCCTCACCAGCGGTGCTGCAGGGCGGGATGGGCTCCCGCGGCGACGAGATCGGCGACGCTGGCGCGCGGATCGTCGTCTCGGACCAGTGTCTCGCCGACGAGCACGACGTGCGCTCCACACTTGGCGTACTCGATGACGTCGTGCGGACCACGTACGCCGGACTCGGCCACCTTGACGACGTTGTCGGGGATGCGTGGCGAGAGGCGCTCGAACGTACGCATGTCGATCTCGAGCGTCTTGAGGTTGCGGGCGTTGACACCGATCAATGTGGCACCCGCGTCGACCGCACGGTCAACCTCTTCCTCGTCGTGCACCTCGACCAAAGCGGTCAGGCCGATCGACGTGGCGCGTTCGATCAGGCTCTCCAGCACGGTCTGCTCGAGCGCGGCCACGATGAGCAGCGCCATGTCGGCGCCGGCGGCGCGGGCCTCCCACAGCTGGTAGGACGTGGTGATGAAGTCCTTGCGGAGCACCGGGATGTCAACGGTGCCGCGTACGGCGCGCAGGTCGTCGAGCGTGCCACCGAAGCGACGCTGCTCGGTGAGGACGCTGATCGCGGCGGCTCCACCAGCGGCGTAGTCGGCGGCGAGCGCGGCAGGATCCTTGATCGTGGCGAGCGTGCCCTTGCTGGGGCTCGAGCGCTTGACCTCGGCGATCACGGAGACGCCGTCGCCGCGGAACGCCGGCATGGGGTCGAGTGCGGGATGCTGGCGGGACGCCAGGACCTTGAGGTCGTCGAGCGAGGTCTGCTCCATACGTTGTTGGAGGTCCTCAGCTGCGCCGGCGAGGATGTCATCGAGCACCGACATGGAACCTCCCCTTCGACCGTTGGCGTTCGTATTTCAAGAGTAGACCCGTACGAGCGTGCGCCCGCCAATGACCCCCTGCTCCCCCCGGCGTCGCTATGCTCGCCGCCATGACGTCGAACGAGCCACCTCCGCAGGACCCGTACAACTCGACAAGCGGCCTGCCGTCGTACGGCTCGGTCCCGCCTCCTCCCGAGGGCGGTTATCCACCGCCACCGCCCGGTGCTGGAATGCCCGCGCCGGGCAATTACGGCATGCCGCCACAGCAGAACAAGAAGGCCATGTGGTCGATGATCCTGGGCATCATCTCGCCACTGTGCTGCGGCATCATCCTCGGTCCGGTCGCGATCATCCTGTCGCGCCAGGCCAAGACCGAGATCTCCTACTCGCGCGGCCAGCAGACCGGCGAGGGCATGGCGACCGCGGGACTTGTGCTCGGGATCATCGGCACGATCGTCTGGACGCTGATGACAATCGCCCGCATCGCGACGTACGCCTGATCCGCTCGAGCGGGTTCTCGACAGGATGACAATCACTATGCTCACGGCATGACGACGAGCGACGACCAGAATCCGAGCACGAACGGTCTGCCGAGCTACGGATCGATGCCACCTCCCCCACCGTCAGGGTCCATCCCGCCACCGCCTGCACCCGGCAACCCTGCGCCTGTCCCGGGCGCGTCCGGCTTCCAGGCCTCCGATGCCATCGGCTACGGCTGGAAGAAGTTCCAGGACAACGTGGGCCGGATCCTGCTGGCGATCCTCGCGCTCATCGTGTTCACGGTCGTCGTCGAGCTCATCGCCGGAGTGATCACCGGCAGCGGCTTCGACGAGGACGCCAACGACTTCTCCATCGGTGGTTCACTGTTTCGGATCATCACGCTCTCAGGTGGGTTCATCGCCTCCGCGTTCGTCATTCGCGGCGCGCTCGACATCACCGAGGGCAGGAAGTTCGACATCGCCTCGGCGATCAAGCAGCTCAACATCGTCAACGTGCTGCTGACATCGCTGCTCGTTGCCGTGATCACCTCGATCGGATACGCCCTGCTGTGGATCCCGGGGATCATTGCCCAGTTCCTCCTGCTGTTCGCGGTCTACTTCGCCGTCGACAAGGGGACCAACGCCATCGACTCCGTGAAGTCGAGCTTCACCCTCGTGAAGGACAACATCGGTGCGACGATCATGCTGATCCTTCTCTCGATCGTCGTGGCGATCGCAGGACTCATCGCCTTGTGCATCGGCCTGCTCGTCGCTCTGCCGGTGATTGCCATCGCCTGGGCATACGCCTACAAGACGCTGCTCGGGGAGCCGGTAGCCGCGTGACCGCTGACCCGGGGCTGCCGCCGGATTCCGCTGGCGGTGACGCCCAACGGGTCAACCGCAAGGCGGTCTACAGCGTGGTGTGCGGCTTCGCTGCGTTCGGCGTGCTCTGGGCGTTCCCGTTCGGGGCCTTCGTGCTGGGCGTGCCCGCCGTGACTGCGGGTGTGCATGCACGCCGCGAGATCGCGCTGGGTCACGGGAGCGAGCGCGGCGACACCCTCGCGGTCGCCGGGATCACCGCCGGCGCGACGACCATCGCGCTGATGGTGATCTCGGTGCTGCTGCCCTAAGGCATCAACCAGGAGCCGAACGGCAGGTTGCGCACGACGCCGAAGACCGCGAACGCCCCGATCACGACCAGGCCCATCCTGGTCGTCAGCACGATCATCGGACCGCCGTGACCCCGCAGCCGCCGGATCACCCACAGGACCCACGCGACTGCGAGGACTCCGACCAGGACGACGGCCAGGACGTTGCTGCTCAGAGCGCCGACGAAGTCGCCGCGGGTGAGGTTGTTGATCGCGCGCAGGCCGCCGCAGCCCGGACACGGCTTGCCGGTGAGCTCGAGGAACGGGCAGAAGCCGTACGACCCGGACTCGTGCGGGTCGTGGAAGTGCAGGAGGGCGAACGCCCCCACGCCGACGGCGCCGGCGATGGCCGGGTCACGCAGCGACGCGCGCTGCGCGACCGGAGCCATCGGCGGGCTCATTTCTTGATGACGACCGAGCCGGCGATCATGTCATGCCAGGTCTGCTTCTTGGCGTCCCAGAGCGGCCACAAGTAGTCGAGGAAGCACAGGCCGCCGAGGATCGCGGACATCAGCCAGCGCAGGAACGCCTTGCCGGCACCGAGGAACTGACCCGTGTCGTCACGGACGACCTGGATGCCAACCATTGACTTGCCGACGGTCTGTCCTTTGCGACCCTGGCGAAACACCACATTCCAGATCTGGAACGCGAAGATCGCCACGTACCCGAGGATCATGACGACGATGCCGACCGGCTCGACGCCGGTGGTGGTGTTGGTGATCGGATCGGTTTCGGCGTCCTTGAACGCCAGAACAACACCCACGCCGATCGGGATGACGCCGATGGCGAATCCGATGATGCCGTCGAGGAGGTAGGCGCCCACGCGGGACCACCAGCCGGCGTACTCGCCCCACGGCGAGCCCTGCGGCGGCGGTGCACCATAGGGCTGCTGCGGTGGCGGCTGGTAGCCGGGAGGCGGCGGAGGCTGGTAACCCGGCGGCGGAGCCTGGTAGCCGGGTGGCGGAGGCTGGTAGCCCGGCGGCGGGGGCTGGTAACCCGGCGGCGTGGGCGGCTGCTCGGGACCTGGGTAACTCGGGTACTCCGGTGGCTGGGTCATGAGGTCACCCTTCTCGCTGGGACGTGACGAATCGTGTGCGAGCTAGTGGTGCTCTGCGGCGCGGTCGACTCCGTAGCCGGCCGCTGCCATTGCCTTGCCCACCAGTGCCGAGAGCAGCGTGATGGCGCAGCCGATGATGAAGAGCACCCAGTTGGGGTCAGGGATCAACGCGACTCCGCCGATGGTGATGCCGGCAAGGCACAACAGGACGGCGGTCCAGGCGGCGGGCGATGATCCGTGCATGTCGGGATTCTCCTCGTGGGTCGTGATCTTGGCTCAGACTACTGGGTCGGGTCGCGGCCTTCGTCCAACGCCTTCCACATGTCGTTGTCGTCGTGCTCTGCCTGCGCACCGGGACGTACGGGAGGTGCGTCGTAGCGACTCCCCATGGTCGGCCACACCGCGGCGAACCGGGTCGTCACGGCACCCAGCACGGCGGCCAGCACGAACGCCGCGATCGCGACCCACGACCAGGCGGTACGGGTCGTGTCGCCCGGGAGGTTGCCGCCCGTGAACGACGGTGACTTCTCAACGGCGGCCTTGAGCGTGTCGTCCACCGCGCCGCTCGCGAACACGATGAACGACAACGCCACCAGCGCCACGATCACGGTCAGGACGCCGACGACCCGGCGGACGCGTCGGGACGCCGCCAGGACCGCCAGTGCGGAGGCGACGATCACCAGCGAGAGCGCGGAAGCCAACGGGTGCGCGTCGGAGCCGGTGGCCGTGACCTTCTCGCTCGAAAGCCCCTCGGCGACGACAGTGCCGCGCACCCAGGTGCGCCCCAGCGCGAAGAACGCGAGACCGCCGGCGGCCAGCGTGCCGAGCACGACCGGGGCATAGAGGCGGCGCGGAGTCACAACAGCTGGTCCGCGTCGAAGCAGGTGCGATCACCGGTGTGGCACGCAGGCCCGGTCTGATCGACGATGACCAAGATGGTGTCGCCGTCGCAGTCGAGGCGGACCTCGCGTACGGACTGGGTGTTGCCGGAGGTCTCGCCCTTGACCCAGTAGTCCTGACGGCTGCGGCTCCAGTAGGTCCCGCGACCCGTCGTCAGGGTGCGATGCAATGCCTCGTCATCCATCCAGCCGACCATGAGCACGTCACGGCTCTCGGCATCCTGGACGACGGCGGGCACAAGGCCATCAGCATCGCGCTTGAGGCGCGAGGCGATGGCCGGATCGAGGGAGCTCACGGAGTCCAGTCTGTCAGGCGGGTTCGACAACTGTGTGCGAGGCGAGCGACGCCTGCGCGATCCAGCTGCTGTGCAGTCGTGCGTAGACGCCGCCGGCCGTGACGAGCTGGGCGTGGGTGCCGTCCTCCACGAGCTTGCCGGCATCGAACACGAGCACACGATCGGCGTTCTCAGCGGTGGACAGGCGGTGGGCGATCGTGACGCTGGTCCGGCCGTCGAGCAGCCTGTCGAGCGCGCGTGTGGCCCGCAGCTCGGTCTGCGGGTCGACCGCGCTGGTGGCCTCGTCGAGGACGATGAACTCGGGATCGGCGAGCGCCGAACGTACGAGGGCGACCAGCTGACGCTCACCGGCAGACAACGACTCGCCGCGCTGTCCGACCTCGCTGTCGAGCCCGCGTGGGAGGGTCGCGAACCAGTCGGCGAGACCGAGGCCGTAGATGACGTCGGTGAGCTCGACGTCGGTGGCGTCCTGCTTGCCATAGAGCAGGTTGGCGCGCAGCGTGGCGTCGAACAGGAAGCCCTCCTGCGGCACCATCAGGATGTGCTGGCGGAGCTCCTCGAACGACACCGTGCTGATGTCGCGCCACTCCCCCGGCAGTCCGAGTTTGACGGTGCCCGCGGTCGGGTCCATGAGCCGGGTGAGCAGCTTGGCGAATGTCGTCTTGCCCGAGCCCGTCTCGCCGACCACGGCTACCCGCTGCTGCGGCTGGATCGTGACGTCGATGCCCTTGAGGACGTCGGGACCGTCCGGGTAGGCGAAGGTCACCGTGTCGAAGTGTGCTCCAAGTGTGCCTGCGGGCAGCGCGACACCGGTGTTGCCGGGATCGACGACGTCGGCCGGGGTGTCGAGCAGCTCGATGACCCGCCGCCACGACGCGATCGCGTTTTGCGCGTCGGTCAGCACCTGCGTCGCCATCTGCACCGGGCCGACCAGCAGCCCCACGAGGAACGCGAACGCGATGACGGTACCGATCGACAGGTCGCCGCGTACGCCGAGGATCACGCCGAACGCGATGACTCCGGCATTGGCGAGTCCTCCCGCCACGCCCGCAGAGGCGAACGTGACGGCGACAAGACGCTGCGCCCTGACGTTGGCGTCGAGGTTGCCGGTGATTCCGGCGTCGACCCGCTCCTGCGTACGACGCTCGATCGCGTAGGCACGGACGACCGATGCGCCGACGACAGGTTCGGCGATGACGGCCAGCATCTCGCCGACGGTGCGACGGACGATGTCATAGGCACGGCTGAGCCGGTCGGCGAACCACTTGAGGCTGATGAACAGCGGCAAGAAGGTCACCAGCACGACGATCGTGAGCTGCCAGGAGTAGTAAGCCATGATCGCGGTGGCGACCACGATCTGACCGACGCTGATGACGAGCATGATCCCGGTGAACTGCAGGAACTGCGAGATCTGGTCGATGTCGGAGGTCACGCGCGACACCAGCACGCCGCGCCGCTCGGCGTTCTGCGTCAGCATCGACAGGTCGTGCACGTGACGGAACGCATCGACGCGCATCTGCGCCAGACCGGTCTCACTGGCGACGAACAGGCGTACGCGCATCCAGTAGGCGATCAGGCCGGTGGCGATGATCAGGGCTGCTGCACCGCCGAGATAGCCCGCGACGTCGCTCAGCTTGGTCTCGCCACCGTCGCCCAGCCCGGAGTCGACCGTGACCTGGATCAGGATGGGCACGACCGACCCGCCGATCGTGCTGAGGATCGCAAGGAGCATCGTCAGCCCGAGGCCGTCCTTGATCGCCGGCGACAACGACAGTCCGCGGCGGACGATGGCGATGCCGGTCAGGCGGTCGGCCCCGTCGGTGATGTCGCTCATGACAGCGCCTCCCTCGCGAGGTCGTAGGCGTTGACGAGGTTGCGGTAGTCGGCCGAGCGCGCGATCAGCTCGTCATGGCTGCCGCGGTCGGCGATCACGCCGTCGTCGAGAAACACCACCTCGTCTGCGAGGGCAATCGTGGCTTTGCGGTAGGCGACCACCAGCACGGTGGGACCGTCCTCGTCGGAGGTGTGTGCGGCGAGCGCCTTGAGGATGCGCTGCTCGACCTCCGGGTCGACGGCGCTGGTCGCGTCGTCCATCACGAGCAGCCGCGGCCGGCGTACGAGGGCGCGTGCCAAGGACAGCCGCTGACGCTGCCCACCCGACAGGGTGGTGCCTCGCTCGCCGAGCTCGCTGTCGAGCCCGCGCGGGAGCGCCGAGACGAAGCCGTCGGCCTGGACGGTACGCAGCGCCGCCCAGACGTCCTCGTCGGGGTGGTCGCCGCCGAGCGTGACGTTGGATCGGACGCTGTCGTCGAACAGGAACGTGCCCTGCGGCACGACCGCGATGGCACGCGCCAGCTCGTCGTGGGTGAGGTCGCGGATGTCGACGTCGTCGACCAGGATCGCGCCGGCTTGAGGGTCGACGAGACGCGTCAGCAACGACGTGAGCGTGCTCTTGCCGCTCCCGGTCGCACCGACGACGGCCACGACCTTGCCGGGCGCAACGTCGAGGTCGATGCCCTTCAGGACATCGCGGTCGGCATCGGCGAATCGGAATGACACGTCGTTGACATGGAGCGTCACGGGCCCGGAGCCGGGCAGCGACGCGTCGCCGTAGGTCATCGAGCCCTGCTCGTCGAGCACCGACTCGACACGATTCCAGCCGACGACGCTGCGCGGGAGCTCTCCGAGCACCCAGCCGATGGCGCGTACGGGGAAAGCCACGACCGTGAAGAGGTAGGCGACCGACACGACGTCACCGGGCTCGGCGGCGCCACTGGCCACCCGTCCGACGCCGAGGATGATGACGAGGAGGATGCCGAAGCTCGGGAGTGCCTCGAGCAACGGGTCGAACATGCTGCGGATGCGGCCGGCCTCGATGTTGGCGTCGCGCAGGTCTTCGGTGACCTGCTGGAACCGCGCGGTCTCGTCGTTCTCACGGCCGAGCGACTTCACGACCAGCGCGCCGTCGAACGACTCGTGCGCCACGGAGCTGACCGCTCCGCGCAGCGACTGGGCGTGGGCGACCTTGGGCGACAGCCAGCGCTGGTAGTAGACGTTGATGACGAACAGCAGCGGGAACACCACCAGCCCCACGAGCGTGAGCACCACGTCGGCGGCGAGCATCGCGACGATCGCGGCAACCAGCATCGCGATGACACCGATCGCCATGGGCAGCGGCATGAACACCGCCCACGCGGCCTCGACGTCGGCGTTGGCGTTGGAGAGCAGCTGCCCCGTGGGGTGGCGGTGGTGCCACGACATCGGCAGGGCGAGGTACTTGCGGGTGACCTTGCGCCGGTAGGAGGCGATGAGGCGGTAGTAGACAATGCCGCCGATCAGCCGGCGGCCGATGACGCCGAGGGCTCGCAGGATGGCCACCGCCATGAACAGCGCGATCGCGGCGAACAGTGCACCTTCGGCGACGTCACCGCGGTCGAACGACGGCCGGATGACGTGGTCGGTCGCCCAACCGAGGACCCAGGCGTCGGCGACCGTCATGGCCCCGAAGATCAGGGAGCCGACGACCGAGATCGAGAAGAGCAGCTTCTCGTCGCGGATGCCCCGGCCGAGCAGGCTGACGCCCCGACGGGTGATGCGGCTGTGGTCGTCGGTTCCGAGATCGGTGTCTGGTGTGTCGGTCGTGCTATCGGACACTGTGGCCTGCTGCTCGCAACGTGTCTTTCACCTGTCTGATGGTCAGCTCGCCGAAATGGAACACACTCGCGGCAAGGACGGCGTCAGCGCCGGCATCGATGGCCTGCGGGAAGTGCTCCAGCCGGCCGGCGCCACCACTCGCAATGAGTGGCACTTGTGTAACGCCACGGACGGCCCGAATCATTTCCAGGTCGAAGCCATTCTTGGTGCCGTCGGCGTCCATCGAGTTGAGCAGGATCTCGCCGGCACCCATCTCGGACGCCGTGCGGGCCCATTCCACCGCATCAAGGCCGGCCGACGTACGGCCGCCGTGCGTCGTGACCTCGAAGCCGCTCGGTTGCTGGGTGCTGCGGCGAGCGTCGACGCTCAGCACGAGCACCTGGTTGCCGAAGCGCTGCGCGATCTCGGCCACCACGTCGGGTCGTGCGATGGCAGCGGTGTTGATCGCCACCTTGTCGGCGCCGGAGCGCAGCAGGCGGTCGACGTCGTCGGCCGTGCGTACGCCGCCCCCGACGGTCAGCGGGATGAACACCTCGTCGGCGGTGCGGCCCACCACGTCGTAGGTCGTCGACCGGCTGTCGGACGATGCGGTGATGTCGAGGAAGGTCAGCTCGTCGGCGCCCTCGGTGTCGTAGACCTTGGCCATCTCCACGGGGTCACCCGCGTCACGCAGGTCGACGAAGTTGACGCCCTTGACCACCCTGCCGTTGTCGACGTCGAGACACGGGATGACGCGTACGGCAAGACTCACCCGTCGAGCGTATCTGCCCAGGCCGACGGGTTTTCACTACGCTCTATCCATGTTGACTGGATGGAACGCGAAACACACCCTTGCCGCGATCGCGATGCTTCTGGTCTTTGGCCTGGTCCTGGCGTTCGTCCTCAATCGCAATGGCGACGACGACACCCCCGAGGCCACCCCCACGCCGACCACCCCGACAACCACCACGGCGACCACAGACGCACCCGCTCCTGGGACAGAAGAGCCATTCGTGGTTGCACCCGGCCGGGTCGGTGCCGCAAAGGTCGGCATGACGATCTCCGAGGCCGCCTCGACGGGCCTCTTCAACACCAATGTCGACCACGGTGCAGATGACTGTCGCGGCGTCGCTCCTCTGGAGTGGAAGCCGCCCGCCGGTGCGGGCCTCGACGTGTTCGTGAACGACTCCGTCACGATCGTCACGATCGTCTCGATCGGCATCAGCAAGGACGGCCCCAGGACAGCCAAGGGCATCGGCGTCGGCAGCACCCTCGCCGAGGTGCGGAGCGCCTACGCGGACCTGACGCCCCTCGAGGAAGCAGGCTTCGGCCAGTCCGGCAACTACGTCGTCGACGGCGACCGCTACCTCGGCTTCCTGTTCAACGAGAACGAGTCAGACGCGAGCGACTCCTCGAAGGTGGTCTTCATGGAGGTCACCAAAGGTCACAAGCCCGAGCTGATCCGGGACGGTTGCTGATGCGCCGCTCTTTGGCGGGGGCCGCTGCACTGATCCTGCTCCTTGCTGGGTGTGGCAACTCCGACGGGCCGTCGACCTCCCCGACCACGCCCGCACCGACCTCAACGACGATGACCGCGGTGCCCGACCCGGCCGACCTCGTTGTACGTCCCGGCAGAATCGGAGGCGTCGCGGTGGGCATCAGCCAGGCTGCCGCCGTAGACACCGGGATGTTCGACGCAGATGTCGACGGCGTCGAGGGTTGCACGTTCCAGCTGCAGTGGAAGAAGCAGTACGTCGGGCTCGACGTACTGACCGACGAGGACGGCAACATCACCTCGCTCGGTGTCACCGAGGGTGGGCCCAAGACCTCGGCAGATGTCGGCGTCGGCAGCACGCTTGCCGAGATACAGGCGGCCTACCCCGACGCCACGAACCCTGCAGAGCTCGGCTTCGGCCAGGCCGGCGTGATCCAGACACTCGGCGACGACCACATCGGCTTCCTGTTCGGCGACACCACGGTCGCGTCGGTCAAGCCGGTCTCGAAGGTGACGTTCATGGAGGTCACCTCCGGTGATTCACCGCAGCTCATGCGGAGTGGTTGCTGACGTGGCAGAGACGTTCCTGTGCGACTACTGCCGCGCTGCCATCGATCCTGGTCTGGACTCCTCCCTCCTTGTCGGGGTGCACCGACGTGTCGATGCAGACGAATGGGGCGACCCTCCCAGCGAGGTGGTGTCGGGCAAGGAGATCGCCTTCCGCTACTGCAGCCAGCAGCACGCCGGTCTGCACCTCGAACGCATTCCGCTCCCCGTCTTCTCCAGGACCGAGGATGACGTGACGACCGAAGAGGCAGTGTGGGCCGTGGTGGTCATCGGTGTCGTGGCCGCTGTGGGCGCACTCGCGGTGTATGGCGGCGTCCAGTTCTGGCAAGAAGTGGCCAGCGGCTGGTTCTAGTCGAGGTCTCGGGTCGTACGACGGGTCTCGGCAATGTTGTCCGCGATGTCCTTGATCCGTGATGCGGCGTTGTCACGCGTCGACCGATAGACCAGCCACGACCACAGGATCGGGATCACCGGCCAGATCGCCCACCAAGGAGCTCCGGCGAGACTCGTCGCCAACCAGATCGCAATGGACGAGACCGTCAGGAACAGGAAGCGGTTGCGGGCGTTGCGGAGCTCGCGGCCATACTTCACGACGGCCTTGGGCTGGATGTCCAGCGCCACCGGGTTCGGCGTGAAGTCGTCCGCCGATGCGACGAGGTCGGCGATCAGCTCGTGGACCTCGCCGAGCGTCCCGATGCTGAGCGCGACGCCGAGGCGATTGTCGTACTCCGTCAGGGTCAGCCGGCCATCGGCGAACGCATCGCGGAGCACCGAGCCGGCGATGTCGCGGTCGGCGTCCGTGGCCTTGAGTGTCGGCGACGTGCGCGGGTCGGCCGAGAACGTCACCCAGAGGTCATCCGACGCCGTCATCCGATCAGACCGCCCGCACCGCCGTGAGTGCCTCGGGCAGCGTGAACGCACCGGCGTACAGTGCCTTGCCGACGATGCTGCCCTCGACGCCGATCGAGGTCAGTCCGGCGATCGCACGAAGGTCGTCCAGGCTGGAGACGCCGCCCGATGCCACCACCGGCTTGTCGGTGGCTGCGCACACCTGGCGCAGCAGCTCGAGGTTGGGACCTGCCAGCGTGCCGTCCTTGGTGACGTCGGTGACGACGTAACGCTGGCAGCCATCTCGCTCAAGTCGCTCCAGCACCTCGAACAGGTCGCCCCCCTCCTGGGTCCAGCCGCGGGCGGCAAGCGTGTGGCCGCGGACGTCGAGCCCGACGGCGATCTGGTCGCCATACGTCGCGATGGCCTGTGCACACCACTGCGGGTCCTCGAGCGCTGCCGTGCCGAGGTTGACCCGGGTGCAGCCCGTTGCGAGCGCGGCCCGGAGCGAGGCGTCGTCGCGGATGCCGCCCGACAGCTCGACCTTGACGTCCAGCCGGCCGACCACATCGGCAAGCAGCTCACGGTTCGAGCCCTTGCCGAACGCCGCATCGAGGTCGACCAGGTGGATCCACTCGGCGCCATCGGTCTGCCACTGCAGGGCGGCGTCGAGCGGCGAGCCGTACGAGGTCTCGCTGCCGAGCTCCCCCTGCACCAGGCGCACGGCCTGTCCATCGGCAACGTCAACGGCGGGAAGGAGTTCGAGAGTCACCGGAGCAGCGTATCGGTGACTGGTCAGAGGGTCGCGAGCCAGTTGCGCAGCAGCTGTGCGCCGGCGTCGCCGGACTTCTCGGGGTGGAACTGTGTCGCCCACAGCGGACCGTGCTCGACAGCCGAGACGAAGCGGTCGGTGCCGTAGTCAGTCCACGTCACCGCGGGTGGCTTGAGGGCAGGCGGCTGCGACAGCACCCAGTCACGAACACCGTAGGAATGCACGAAGTAGAACCGTTCGTCCTCGATGCCGGCGAACATCTGCGATCCGTCACCGGGCACGACCGTGTTCCAGCCCATGTGCGGCACGATCGGCGCCTGCAGCCGCTCCACCACTCCGGGCCACTCGCCGCACCCCTCGGTGCGTACGCCGTGCTCGATGCCCTCGGCGAACAGCACCTGCATGCCGACACAGATCCCCAGCACAGGACGGCCCGCAATCAGCCGGCGCTCGATGATGCGTACGCCGTCGACGCCCACCAGCCCGGCCATGCAGGCGGCGTACGCACCGACGCCCGGGACCAGCAGCCCGTCGGCCTCGGCGGCAACCTTTGCGTCGCTGGTCAGCTCGGCGTCGGCTCCGGCACGCTCGACGGCACGTACTGCCGATCGGAGGTTGCCTGAGCCGTAGTCGAGGACCGCGACGCGCGGTCGTGTCAAAGCGCGCCCTTGGTGCTGGGGATGCCTGACTCGCGAGGATCGATCGCGATGGCGTCGCGAAGTGCACGAGCGACGGCCTTGAACTGGGCCTCGGCGATGTGGTGCGGGTCGCGTCCGTCGAGCAGGCGAACGTGCATCGTGATCGCGGCGTGGTGTGCGATCGACTCGAAGACGTGTCCGGTGAGCGCGCCGGTGTATTGGCCACCGATGATCGCGGCGATCTGGCGGTCGGGCTCGCCTGAGTGCACGAAGTAGGGACGTCCGGAGACGTCGACCACCGCCTGCGCGATGGACTCGTCGAGGGGTACGAGGGCGTCACCGTAGCGGCGGATGCCGATCTTGTCGCCGAGCGCTTCACGCAGTGCTTCGCCGAGGCAGATCGCGGTGTCCTCGACCGTGTGGTGCGCGTCGATGTGGATGTCGCCTTCGGACCGTACGGTCAGGTCGATCAGCGAGTGACGCGAAAACGCCGTCAGCATGTGGTCGTAGAAACCGACGCCGGTCGAGATGTCACTGGTGCCGGTCCCGTCGAGATCGACCTCGACGACGACGTGCGACTCGGAGGTCTTCCGTTCGATGCGAGCAGTGCGCGTCATGCCGTGACCTCCTGTAGTGATTGCTTGAATGCGGCGTTTTCGGCTGGCGTGCCGACTGACACACGCAACCATCCTTCGGGTCCAGTCTCCCGTATCAGGATGCCGCGGTCGACCAGGGCCTGCCAGATGGCGTGTCGGTCGTCGAATCGTCCGAACAGGATGAAGTTGGCATCCGACTCGGCGACCTCGTGCCCCTCGCCTCTCAGCCAGGCGGCGAGCTCGTCACGGGACGTACGGATCTCGTCGACCTTGGCCAGCAGCTCGTCGCCGTGCGCCAGGGCCGCCACGGCGGCGGCCTGCGTCACGGCTGACAGGTGGTAGGGCAGCCGCACGATGCGGAGAGCGTCGATGACTGCGGCGTCCGCGGCGACGTACCCGAGCCGCCCACCGGCCAGTGCGAATGCCTTGCTCATCGTGCGTGAGACCAGGAGTCGTGGGAACTCGTCGAGCACCTCGAGGGCGCTGGGTGTGCCGGCCCGGCGGAACTCGGCGTATGCCTCGTCGACCACCACGACACCCGGTGCCGCCTCCACGACGGCGCGTACCGTCTCCAACGGGAGTGCCGTCCCGGTCGGGTTGTTGGGCGAGGTCAGCAGCACGACGTCGGGCTTCTCTGCGGCGATGAGCCCCAATGCCCGCTCGAGGTCGATCGTGAAGTCTTCCTCGCGCTGTCCGGTCACCCAGCGGGTGTGGGTGTCGCGGGCGTACTCGGGATACATCGAGTAGGTCGGGGCGAACGACAGCGCGGTACGACCGGGTCCGCCGAACGCCTGCAGGATCTGAAGCATGACCTCGTTGGACCCGTTGGCGGCCCACACCCGGTCGGCCGTCAGTCCGTGACCGAGGTAGGCGGCCAGCGCCGTACGCAAGGCCGTCGCCTCCCGATCCGGGTAGCGGTTGAGGCCCGTCGCTGCGATGCGCACGGCCTCGGCGATGTCAGCGGCGACCTGTGCGCTGGGGGCGTAGGGGTTCTCGTTGACGTTGAGGTTGATGACGTCGGGGATCTGCGGCGCACCGTAGGGCTCGAAGTCCCTGAGATCGTCGCGGATCGGGACCCAGTCGGGAACCGGCATCAGCGTGCCGTTCGGATCGACACGGCGGCGCCGTGCGACGGGAGGTTCTCCGCCTCGGCGAGCGCGACGACGTGATCGCCGACCTCGCGCAGGGCGTCGGCGGAGTAGGTCACGACGTGCATGTTGCGGCAGAACGCGCGCACCGACAGACCCGACGAGTGGCACGCGCAACCCGCCGTGGGCAGCACGTGGTTGGATCCGGCGGCGTAGTCGCCGAGCGACACCGGGGTGTGGGAGCCGACGAACACGGCACCCGCGTTGACGATGCGGGCGGCGACATCGCCGGCGTCGACCGTCTGGATCTCGAGGTGCTCGGCGGCATAGGCGTTGGCGACGTCGACGGCCTGGTCGATGTCGCGTACGAGCACCGTGGCCGACTGCTGGCCGGTGAGAGCCGTACGGATGCGGTCGGCGTGCTTGGCCGTGGCGACCTGCGACTCGAGCTCCACGTCAACCTGGTCGGCGAGAGCCTCACTGCCGGTGATCAGCACGCTGGCGGCCATCGGGTCGTGCTCGGCCTGGCTGATCAGGTCGGCGGCGACGAAGGCGGCATCGGCTGTGTCGTCAGCGATGATCGCGATCTCGGTCGGACCAGCCTCCGCATCGATGCTGACGGTGCCCTGGAGGTATCTCTTGGCCGCCGCGACGTAGATGTTGCCGGGACCCGTGATGAGGTTGACGGCGCGACACTCGCCCGCGCCGTAGGCGAACATCGCCAACGCCTGCGCTCCTCCGGCGGCGTAGACCTCGTCGATGCCGAGCAGCGCGCATGCGGCGAGGATCGTCGGGTGCGGCAGACCGCCGAACTCCTTCTGTGGCGGACTGGCCAGCGCGATGCCGGGCACCCCGGCGACCTGGGCAGGCACGGCGTTCATGACCACGGTGCTCACCAGCGGTGCGAGGCCGCCTGGCACGTAGAGGCCGACGCGCTGCATCGGCACGATGCGGCGTTCGACGACGGCTCCGGCCGACAGCTCGCTGGTGATGGTCTGCTCGAGCTCTGCCTCACAGGTCTGGCGCAGCCGACGTACGGACTCCTCGAGTCCCGCTCGCACACCGGCGTCCAGCTCCCCCAGGGCCTTGGCCAGCGCCTCCGCGGGTACGCGCAGCTGTGCGGGGCGGACGCCGTCGAGCTTCTCGCCCGCGTCGAGGACGGCATCGACGCCGCGCGTACGTACGTCCTCGCAGATCGGTTTGACCGTCGCCAGCGCCTGCTCGACATCGAGCTCAGCCCGCGGCACGGCAGCGCGATAGACCCCCTGACTTTCGTCGGGAGTGGGCTGGAGGTTCCTCGCATCGAGGCGGCGCATCACCCGGCAAGTCTATGGTGGGCATGTGGGAGCCAACACGAAGCCCAACGACGCGACACCGGCGTTCATCGCGCTCCACCGCGCTGACGTCGCGTTCACGGCGCACACCTACACGCACGACCCGCGGGCGGAGTCGTTCGGGATGGAGGCCGCGGAGG
Source organism: Aeromicrobium panaciterrae (assembly GCF_039537165.1). Taxonomy (GTDB): domain Bacteria; phylum Actinomycetota; class Actinomycetes; order Propionibacteriales; family Nocardioidaceae; genus Aeromicrobium; species Aeromicrobium panaciterrae. Next base: position 3,421,117 of record NZ_BAAAZZ010000002.1, read on the forward strand.
CGCTCGGAGTGGAGCCGGCACGCGTCTTCAAGACGCTGATGGCAGTCGTCGACGGCAAGCTCTGCGTCGGCATCGTCCCCGTCATGGGCTCCCTCGACCTCAAGGCGCTGGCGGACGCACTCGGCGGCAAGAAGGCGCAGATGGCCGACGCCGCCCAGGCGCAGCGGGCGACCGGCTACGTGCTCGGTGGCATCTCGCCGTTCGGCCAGAAGCGCCAGCACCCGACCGTCGTCGACCGTTCCGCAACCAAGTGGCCGACCGTGTTCGTGTCGGGTGGCCGGCGTGGTCTCGATGCCGAGCTCGATCCGGCCGACCTCGTGCGCGTGACGTCAGCCGTGCTGGCCCGGCTGGCTCGCTAGGGTCTGTCTCCCGATTGGCCGCCGCTGGTGATCCGCGCCCCGGCTGACGAGGCAGGAGGACAACGCCGTCAGGCGGGATGCGGGGCCGCGAACCGGCGGTGCATTGGGAGACACACCCTAGACACCCTGGTGGACGCCGGCGTACTCGTCGTCACCCTTGCGCATCCAGGTGGTCAGCAGCACTCCGAGCACCCCGAAGACGGGCCACGCGACGAACGGTGCGATGCCGTCGACCTTGAGCCTGGACGGCAGATGATCACCGACCGACGGATTGACGGCCTCGCGTGGCCCCACCGGGCCGAGGGCGATCCCCACGCGCCACGCGATGACCGCAGCCACCAGCGTCACCATGACGACCAGAGGGGTGAGCTTCCAGCCGAGGTCCTCGAGCACGAGGGTCGTCACGATCCCCCACACCAACGAGACGATGATCCCGGCGATGACGAACACGACGATGACACCGAACTGGTCACGTGCGGCGATCTCGGTGAGCACGATGCTGCCGTCGGCCCTCACCTCCCACTCGGCCGGCTTGGCCAGCGCCTCCCACACGACGCCCGTCGCCACCCCCAGCAACAGCATCGCGATGACGGTGGACACCAGTCGCGTCGCGGAAATGGGCTTCACGACAGACAATGGGGACCCAGCAGCTCTTTGAGATCGGCGATCAGCGACGACGACTGCGCCACGCGCAGCGAGTCGTCCAGCCGCATGACCTTGGTGGTGCCGTTGCCGACCAGGCGCAGGTGCACCTCGGCGGTGCCCGGGTGGGCGGCCAGCACCTGCTTGAACGATCCGATGGTGTCGGTCGTGCAACGCGCCACCGGCAGGCTCACGACGAGCGGCGTGTCGGGCCGGCCGTCACCCATGGCGGGCATCGTGACCTCGAGGGCATTGACCTCGATGCCGTCATCCTTGCGCCGGATGCGGCCCTTGACGACGACGATCGTGTCGGGGATCAGCACCGGCACCGCGAGCTGGTAGGCGCCCGGGAACACCATCACCTCGATGCCGCCCTCAAGGTCCTCGAGCGTGATCGACGCCCAGCTGTCACCCTTCTTGCTCATGCGGCGCTGGACGCCGGTGATCAGACCACAGATGCGTACCGTGCTGCCGTCGGGTCGCTCGGCGTCGGTCAGCAGCTCGCCAACGGTGCAGTCGCTGCTCGCCTTGAGGACGTGCTCAAGACCCTGCAGCGGGTGGTCGGAGACATAGAGGCCCAGCATGTCGCGCTCGTAGGCCAGCAGCTGTGTCTTGTCCCACTCCGGCATCGTCGGCACCGTCACCGTCACGCCGGTGAACTCGTCGTCAAGGCCGCCGAACAACGAGTCCTGGCCGATGGCGGCGTTGCGCTTGAGGTCGATGTGCTGGTCGACCGCCTCCTCCGCGATCGAGGTCAGCGCCCGCCGGCGATGGCCCAGCGAGTCAAATGCCCCGGCCTTGATCAGCGAGTCGAGCACGCGCTTGTTGCAGACATGGGTCGGCACCTTGTCGAGGAAGTCGGCGAAGTCGGCGTACGGCCCCTCCGCGCGCCCCTCGACGATTCCGGCGACGACGTGCTCGCCGATGTTGCGGATGGCGCCCAGGCCGAAACGGATGTCGGGGCCGACCGACGTGAAGTTGGAGACCGATTCGTTGACGTCCGGCGGCAGCACCTTGATGCCCATCCGACGGCACTCGTTGAGATAGATCGCCGACTTGTCCTTGTCACCGCGCGTGCTGGTCAGCAGTGCCGCCATGTATTCGGCCGGGAAGTTGGCCTTGAGGTAGGCGGTCCAGTAGGAGATCACGCCGTACGCGGCCGAGTGCGCCTTGTTGAACGCATAGTCGGAGAACGGGAGCAGGATCTCCCAGAGGGTCTTGACTGCGGCCGGGGAGTAGCCGCGCTCGAACATGCCGGCCTCGAAGCCGGCGTAGAGCTTGTCGAGCTCGGACTTCTTCTTCTTGCCCATCGCGCGCCGGAGGTTGTCGGCTTGGCCGAGAGAGAATCCGGCCAGGACCTGGGCGATCTCCATCACCTGCTCCTGATAGACGATCAGTCCGTACGTCTCTCCGAGCACCTTCTCCAGCGGCTTCTCGAGCTCGGGGTGGATGGGATCGATCGCCTCGCGGCCGTTCTTGCGGTGGGCGTACTTGTTGTGGGAGTCGGCGCCCATCGGGCCGGGCCGGTAGAGCGCACCCACCGCCGAGATGTCCTCGAACTTGTCGGGCTTCATGCTGCGCAGCAGCGCCCGCATCGGCCCGCCGTCGAGCTGGAACACGCCGAGCGTGTCACCGCGCGACAACAGGTCGTAGGTCGCCGGGTCGTCGAACGTGAGGTCTTCGAGGACCAGGTCGATCTCGCGGTTGCGCTTGATGTTGGCGAGCGCGTCGTCGAGCACCGTGAGGTTGCGCAACCCCAGGAAGTCCATCTTGACCAGCCCGAGCGCCTCGCACATCGGGTAGTCGAACTGCGTGATGACCGCGCCGTCCTGCTCGCGCTTCATGATCGGCATGATGTCGATCAGCGGGTCGCTCGACATGATCACGCCGGCCGCGTGGACGCCCCATTGCCGGATCTGGCCCTCGAGGCCCAGCGCGGTCTCGTAGATCTTGCGGACCTCGGCGTCGGACTCGTGCAGCGCCCGGAACTCGGCGGCATCGTTGTAGCGCTTGTTGGACTTGTCGAACATCTCCTTGAGCGGGACGCCCTTGCCCATGATGTCGGGGGGCAGTGTCTTGGTGATGCGCTCGCCCATCGCGAACGGGTAGTCGAGCACCCGGTTGGCGTCCTTGATCGCGGCCTTGGCCTTGAGACGGCCGAACGTCGCGATCTGGGCGACTCGCTCCTCGCCGTACTTGTTGCTGACGTAGCGAATGACCTCGCCGCGCCGGCGCTCGTCGAAGTCGATGTCGAAGTCGGGCATCGACGGGCGTTCGGGATTGAGGAAGCGCTCGAAGATCAGTCCGTGCGTCAGCGGGCACAGGTCGGTGATGCGCAACGCGTAGGCAGCGATCGAGCCGGCGCCTGATCCGCGTCCCGGCCCGACCCGGATGCCGTTGTCCTTGGCCCAGTTGATGAAGTCGGCCACGACGAGGTAATAGCCGCAGTAGCCCTTGCCGGTGACGACCTCGAGCTCGTACTCGGTGCGGGCGCGTACCTCTGGGGTCAGCAGGTCTCCCGGGTAGCGGGACTCGATGCCCTTCCAGACCTCCTTGGCGAACCAGCTGGCCTCGGTCTCCCCGGCCGGCACCTCGAATCGCGGCATGTAGCCACCGTTGGACTCGGTGAACTCGACGTTGCACCGCTCCGCGATCAGGAGCGTGTTGTCACAGGCTTCCTTGAGGTCGAAGCGGTCTTCCCAGAGGTCACGCATCTCCTTGGCGGACTTGATGTAGTAGCCACCACCGTCGAGCTTGAAGCGCTTGGGATCGCCCAGTGTCGTGCCCGTGCCGATGCACAGCAACGCGTCGTGGGCCGTCGCATCGTCGGGTGAGACGTAGTGCGAGTCGTTGGTCGCGATGACCGGGAGCCCCAGGTCGGCCTTGAGCTTGAGCAGGCCGTCGCGTACGCGCGCCTCGATCTCGAGCCCGTGCTCCATCAGCTCGAGGAAGAAGTTGTCCTTGCCGAAGATGTCCTGGAACTCCGCAGCAGAGGCACGAGCCTTCTCATAGTTGCCGATGCGCAACCAGGTCTGGATCTCACCCGACGGGCAACCCGTCGTGGCGATGATGCCCTTGCCGTACTGCTGCAGCAGCTCACGGTCGGCGCGCGGCTTGCGGTATTGCCCCTCGAGGCTCGCGTAGGAGGCGATGCGGAAGAGGTTGTGCATGCCCTCGGTCGTCTCCGAGAGCAACGTCATGTGCGTGTAGGCGCCGCGGCCGGAGATGTCGTCCTCGCCGCCCTTGTTCCACTGGACGGCCTTCTTCTCGTGGCGCGAGATGTTGGGCGCGAGATAGGCCTCCATGCCGATGATGGGCTTGACCCCGTGCTTGCGACCCTTGGCCCAGAAGTCGTAGGCGCCGTGCAGGTTGCCGTGGTCGGTCATGGCGATGGCAGACATCCCGAGCTCTGACGTGCGCTCGAACAACGGGTCGAGCAGCGCGTGGCCGTCCAGCATCGAGTACTCGGTGTGCACGTGCAGGTGCACGAAAGGTGAGTCACTCGACATCGAAAACGGGCCTCCTCGGCGTGATCTTGGGGGAAGGGCTTCAGCCTAGTCGGGCGCTCCCCACACATTCCGACGGCTCGCCAAGGAAGTTTGGTGTACGGCTCCAACTCCGATCTACTGAGCACATGACAGAGCACCCGGACCGCGAGAAGAGGTCGTTCACCTCGGTGGACGAATACATCGATGCCGCGCTGATGGGTGTGGATGAGCGACTGGTCGAGATGCGCCGGATCATCCGCGCTGCCGCTCCCGGCACCGAGGAGACGATCAGCTACAACATCCCGGCCTACACGTCCGACGGTGTCGTCGTGGTCCAGTTCGCCGGCTACGCCGAGCACACGTCGCTCAACTTCTTCCCGACGGCCGGCGTGTACGCAACCTTCAACGACGAGCTCGCCGCGTACAAGACCAGCAAGTCGGCGATCCGGTTCCCGCTCGATGAGCCGTTGCCGGTCGACCTGATCGACGCGATCGTACGATTCCGCGTCAACGAGGTCGCCGACTACGTCGCCAGCCGGAAGCGCTGAGTCACAAGATTCCCAGCAGCACCTCTGTTCCTGTCACCTCACCCTCGTTGCAACAAGGGAGGAGTGCCAGTTTTCGTGGTGATGCTGGGAATCTTGTGACGCCCAGGACTGCGGTCTAAGCCTGCTGGTAGCCGCTGAGGAAGTGCCCGAGACGCTGGATGGCCTCGGCGAGGTCGCGCGCCCAGGGCAGCGTCACGATGCGCAGGTGGTCGGGGTCGGGCCAGTTGAAGCCGGTGCCCTGCGTCAGCAGGATCTTCTCCTGCTCCAGCAGGTCGAGCGCGAGCTTCTGGTCGTCCTTGATCGGGTAGACCTCGGGGTCGAGCCGCGGGAACACGTACAACGCACCCCGCGGGCTGACGACGCTGACGCCGGGGATCTTGTTGAGCTCGGCCACCGCGGTGTCGCGCTGCTCGAGGAGCCGGCCGCCGGGGAGGATCAGCTCCTTGATCGACTGGTAGCCGCCGAGAGCGACCTGGATCGCGTTCTGTGCAGGCACGTTGGGGCACAGTCGCATCGAGGCGAGCAACGTGATGCCTTCGAGGTAGTCCTTGGCCTCGGCGAGCGGACCGGTGGCAACCAGCCAGCCCGCGCGGTAGCCACAGACCCGGTAGGCCTTGGACAGCCCGTTGAACGTCATGGTCAGGACATCGGGAGCGACACTCGCCATCGGGATGTGCGCGGCGTCGTCGTACAGGATCTTGTCGTAGATCTCGTCCGACATGAGCACCAGATCGTGCTTGCGGGCAAGGTCGGCGATCGCGGTCAGCGTCTCGCGCGTGTAGACGGCGCCCGTGGGGTTGTTGGGATTGATGACCACAATGACCTTGGTGCGGTCGGTGATCTTGGACTCGAGGTCGGCGATGTCGGGATTCCAGCCGTTCGCCTCGTCGCAGCGATAGTGCACCGGCACGCCGCCGGCGAGGTTGGTGACGGCAGTCCAGAGCGGGTAGTCGGGTACGGGGATCAGCACCTCGTCGCCGTTGTCGAGCAGCGCCTGCAGCGCCATCTGGATCAGCTCGGACACGCCGTTGCCCAGCCAGACGTCGTCGATGTCGATGACTGGGAAGCCGTCCTGCAGCTGGTAGTGGTGCACGACGGCGCGGCGGGCTGACTGGATACCCCGGGAGTCGGAGTAGCCCTGGGCCGTGGGCAGTCCGGCGATGACGTCCTGCAGGATCTCGGCCGGAGCATCGAATCCGAAGGGCTGCGGATTGCCGATGTTGAGCTTGAGGATGCGCTGTCCCTCGGACTCCATGGTGGCGGCTCGTGCGTTGACGGGTCCGCGGATGTCGTACAGGACATCACGCAACTTCTCGGACTGGCGCACGATTGAGGTCATAACGCCATTGTCCACGACCGTCCTCGCACTAGATTGCAGGCGTGACGAAACTGATCCTCGCCTTCCACGGCGCAGACCTCGCCCTTGACGACGCCGACCTCCGTACGCGGCTCGCCGCGACCGGTGTCACGCGATACCAGCTCAACGTCGACGACGAGCCGGTCGCCGCTGCGTTGCGGTTCGGACCCGGTGAACCGATCACGGCGTTCGTGGCGCTGTGGACCGACGGCAACCCGGAGGAGGCCGTCGCGATCCTCACCGACCTCGACGCGGGCCTGCACGCTTGGCGGGTCACCGAGCGCCGCCCGATCGAGCCGCCCGCGGTGCCCGACGGCGAGCGCGCCGATGCGCTCGCCAACATCGCGGTGCTCCGGCGGCCCGAGGGCATGAGCCGTGATGACTACATGGACATCTGGATCGGCAGCCACTCGCAGATCGCGATGGACACCCAGAACACGTTCGGCTACATCCAGAACATCGTCGACAAGGCGCTGACGCCCGACGCCCCCGAGATCTCCGCAATCGTCGAGGAGCTCTTTCCCATGGCGGCGTTGACCGACGTGCACGAGTTCTACGGCAGTGGCGGCGACGACGAGGAGCTCAACCGTCGCATCACCACGCTGATGACCAGCGTCGCGCGTTTCGGCGCCGACACCGGCCTCGACCTCGTACCCACGAGCCGGTACGTCTGGGAGCTCGCCTAGGTCACACCGTGGTGACTCGCTGAGAGTGACGTTTGCGGGAGTATTTGGTCAGATCTCCCCCTAAAACGTCACACTCAGAGTTGACTGTGGACGCACATACGCGGGTTGGTTCGAATCGTCGCAGACTCCTGCCATGGCCGAGCACCCGTTTGTCGTCCCGCAACGGTCGGCGAGTGTGCTGGCAGGCGGAGCAACTAGCGATGAGATTCGCGGTCCCCGCTACGAGCGCCGCTCCCACGGGCTGCATCTTCCGACGGGCGTCGAAGGCGATCCGGTGCTGATGCGGGTTGCAGACGCAGTCGGCCTGATGACGTCGTCATGCCTCCTAGGCGGTTGGGCCTCGCTTCATGCACAAGGCAACACCTGGTTCGATGGCTTGGACGCTCACGGCACAACACGTCGCGCGTTGATTCATTGCCAGCCGGGATCTCAGCTCCGGCACCGATCAATAGTCCAGCCGTTCCGGGGGCTCGTGCATCCGGACGAGATCATCGAGTTCGAGACCTTTTCACTCACCACGATGGCGCGGGCGGCCTTTGACGAGATGCGGATGGCCACGAATGTTCGAGATGCTGTCGTGGTCCTGGACATGGCGACGAGTACGACGATCGCGAGACCTCATACGACGATCGAGCGCGTCGCCGACGTGATTCAGAGCCACCACAAGGTCCGCGGTCTGGTCCAGGCGCGCAAAGCTCTCGCGCTCGGATCAGCGCGCTCGGCAAGCCCGTGGGAGACGCGTACGCGTCTGCTCGCCGAGCTCGACGCGGGAGTGCCACGGCTTGCCGTCAACGTGCCCGTCTTCGACACGTTTGGGGGCCTCCTGGGTATCGCCGACCTGCTGGACGAGCAGTCGGGCCTCGTCATCGAGTCGGACGGTGCACATCACCGCGACAGCGAGACGCACACTGAAGACAACCGGCGCGAAGAGAAATTCGAACGAAGTGGGCTCGTCGTCTCACGAGTCACCTCGCTGGACCACAAGGATCGCTGGCGAACTGTTGGGCGGATCGCGGCGGCACGGCGTGACGCTCTCGCGACAGCCAAATGCGAGTGGACGACCGCGAAGCCGGGGTGGTGGCAGACCTGGGCACCGGGCCGTCGCTGGGACTGAACGCGCTGAGTGTGACGTTTGAGGGGCAAGAATCCCAAAAGGACCCCGCGAACGTCACACTCAGCGGGGGCCTGCGCTAGTCGGACGCGCGGACGACCTCGAGCGCGTGCACGAGGTCGTCGGGATAGACCGACTCGAACTCGACGTGCTCGCCGGTGCGTGGGTGGATGAAGCCGAGCCGGAAGGCGTGGAGCCACTGCCGGTCGAGACCGACCCGCTTGGCCAGCGTCGGGTCGGCGCCGTACATCAGGTCGCCGACGCACGGATGGTGCAGTGCGCTCATGTGGACGCGGATCTGGTGCGTACGACCCGTCTCGAGGTTGATCGTCAGCAGGCTGGCGAACCGGTGCGCCTCGAGAGTGTCGTAGTGCGTGACGCTCTCGCGCCCGCCGTCCTTCACGGTGAACTTGAAGTCGTGCTTGGGGTGACGGGCGATGGGGGCGTCGATCGTGCCCATGTGCGGATCGGGGTGACCCTGCACGAGCGCGTGATAGGTCTTGTCGACCGAGCGGTCACGGAACGCCTGCTTGAGCACGGTGTAGGCGTGCTCGGACTTTGCGACGGCCATCAGTCCACTGGTGCCCACGTCGAGCCGGTGCACGATGCCGCGGCGCTCCGGGGCACCCGACGTCGAGATGCGTACCCCGATGCCCGCCAGGTGGTCGAGCACGGTGGGCCCGTCCCAGCCGACACTCGGGTGGGCGGCGACGCCGACCGGCTTGTCGACCACGACGATGTCGTCGTCCTGGAACACGATGCGCATGCCCTCGACCTCGGAGGGTACGACGACCGCTCGACGCGGCGCCGGGATCGACACCTCGAGGATCGAGCCGGGGTGCACCCGGTCGGACTTTGCCGGAGCGTGTCCGTCGATCAGCACGTGCCCGTCGGCGACGAGCTCACTCGTACGCGTGCGGGACAGGCCGAGCAGGCGCGCCAGGGCGCTGTCGATGCGCTCCCCGTCGAGTCCCTCGGGGACAGCCAGCACCTTGTGCTCGAGCTCGATCTCCTCGGTCATGTGGCATCACGTGTGCCGTCCATCGAGATGCCGCGCCAGGAGCGCCAGACGATGATGATGGCGGCGAACGTGAGCGCGATGTCGGCGACGTTGCCCACGAAGATGCCGTAGTCGATGAAGTCGACGACGTGTCCCTTGAACGGCGAGGGCTGGCGGAAGATCCGGTCGGCGAGGTTGCCGAGGGCGCCGGCGAGCAGGAGCCCGAGTCCGATCGCCCAGCCGCGGTCACGCAGGCGGGTGGCCATACGGACGACGGCGATGCACACTGCGACCGCCACGAGACTCAGCACCAGGGTGAAGCCCGTGCCGGTGCTGAACGCGGCACCCGCATTGCGGAACAACGTCAGTGACAAGACGTTGGGGATGAGCTCGACCGGCGCACGATCCTGCAGCTTCTCGACCGCGACGTACTTGGTGACCTGGTCGACCACCAGCGTCAGGGCGGCGACGATCGCGAAGAGCCGAATTGAAGTGTGGGTTGTCGGGCCGCTGTCAGGGCTCAGCGACGTTCCTCGCGCTGCTTGCATGTCATGCACAGTGTCGCACGGGGGAACGCCATCAAACGATTCTTGCCGATCGGCTCACCACACACCTCGCACTGGCCGTAGACACCCTTGTCGAGCCGGTCGAGCGCCTTCTCGGTCTGCTGGAGCAGCTCCCGCTGGTTGGCGGCGAGGGACATCTCGGCGTCGCGCTCGAGGCCCTTGGAACCCACGTCGGCCTGGTCGTTGCCGGCACCGTCGACACCGTCGCGGAGGAGATCCTGCAGCTCGCGGGCCGACTGGTCGAGCTCACCGCGCAGTCGGGTGAGGTCGCTCTCGAGCTCCGTACGGACGGCCTTGGCCTCAGCAGCGGTCCAGGGCTTTTCGTCGGCGCGTACGGCCAGCTTCGTGTTTGGCATGCAGGAAGGTTAGACCCCCGCTCGGACAATGCCAACTCGCACCGCCGAAGGCCCGGCGCCCGTCACCCGTAGAATTGAGGGTGTGACCTCGCACGCGTCCTACCGCCCCGTTCCCGCCCACGTCGATCTGCCGGCGATGGAGCGCGAGATCCTCGATCTCTGGACTGATCAGGGCACGTTCGCAGCCTCGCTCGACACCCCTGACGACGCACCTCGCTGGACGTTCTACGAGGGCCCGCCGACCGCCAACGGCACCCCCGGAACGCACCACGTCGAGGCGCGCGTCTTCAAGGACGTGTTCCCGCGCTTCAAGACGATGCAGGGCTACCACGTCGACCGCAAGGCCGGCTGGGACTGCCACGGCCTTCCCGTCGAGATCGCGGTCGAGAAGGAGCTGGGGTTCAACGGCAAGCCCGACATCGAGGCGTACGGCATCGCCGAGTTCAACGCCAAGTGCCGCGAGGCCGTCGTACGCAACACCGACATGTTCGAGGACATGACACGCCGAATGGGCTACTGGGTCGACATGGAGCATCCCTACCGCACCATGGAGCCCGCGTACGTCGAGAGCGTCTGGTGGGCGCTCTCCACGATCTTCAAGAAGGGTCTGCTGACCGAGGACTTCCGCGTCGCGCCCTACTGCCCGCGCTGCGGCACCACCCTCTCGGACCACGAGCTCGCGCAGGGCTACGAGACAATCACCGACCCGTCGGTCTACGTACGATTCCCGCTGACCTCGGGGCCCCTGGCCGGCAAGGCGTCGATGCTGGTCTGGACCACGACCCCGTGGACACTGGTCTCCAACACCGCCGTCGCGGTCAATCCCGGCGTCACGTACGTCGTGGCGACCGATGGCAACGAGACGCTCGTCGTCGCCGAGCCGTTGCTGGCCAAGGCACTCGGCGAGGGCTGGACCGCCACCGGCGAGTCGTTCTCCGGCACGGAGATGGAGCGCTGGACGTACGAGCGCCCGTTCGACCTCGTCGCGTTTCCGGCGCCCGCACACTTCGTCGTGCTCGGCGACTACGTCACGACCGAGGACGGCACCGGCCTGGTTCACCAGTCCCCCGCCTTCGGTGCCGACGACATGGCGGTGTGCAAGGCGTACGACCTGCCGGTCGTCAACCCGATCACCCCCGATGGCCACTTCGAGGCCGACGTGCCGCTGGTCGGCGGCCAGTTCTTCAAGACCGCAGACCGCGTGCTCGCCGACGACCTCGCCGCCCGCGGCCTGATGTTCAACGAGCTGGCCTATGAGCACTCCTACCCGCACTGCTGGCGGTGCCACACGCCGTTGATGTATTACGCGCTTCCCGCCTGGTACATCCGCACGACCGAGGTCAAGGACCGGCTGCTGGCCGAGAACGCCAAGACCAACTGGTTCCCCGAGACGATCAAGAACGGCCGTTACGGGGACTGGCTGACCAACAACATCGACTGGTCGCTGTCACGCAGCCGCTACTGGGGCACTCCCCTGCCGATCTGGCGCAACGACGCCGATCCGTCCAAGCTCGTCTGCGTCGAGTCGCTCGCCGATCTCTCGCAGCTGACCGGGCGCGACCTGTCCGACCTCGACCCGCACCGCCCGTTCATCGACGAGGTGACGTTCGAGGTCGAGGGCGAGGCAGGAACGTACCGCCGCGTCCCCGACGTCATCGACGCGTGGTTCGATTCGGGCTCGATGCCGTTCGCCCAGTGGGGCTACCCGCACGTGGACGGCTCGAAGGAGGAGTTCGAGCGCGCCTACCCGGCCCAATACATCTGCGAGGCGATCGACCAGACCCGCGGCTGGTTCTACTCGCTGATGGCGGTCGGCACCCTGGTGTTCGACGAGAGCTCCTACGAGAACGTCGTCTGTCTCGGCCACATCCTGGCCGAGGACGGCAAGAAGATGAGCAAGCACCTCGGCAACATCCTGCTGCCGATGCCGCTGATGGACGAGCACGGCGCCGACGCGCTGCGCTGGTTCATGGCGTGCTCCGGTTCGCCGTGGGCCCCCCGCCGCATCGGCAACAGCGCCTTGACCGAGGTCGTGCGCAAGGTGCTGCTGACCTACTGGAACACCACCGCGTTCCAGGCCCTCTACGCCGGCGCCAGCGACTGGACGCCCGGCAGCCCGGCCCTCGAGATCGCCGACCGTCCCGCGATGGACCGTTGGATCCTCGGCGAGGCACATCGTCTGGCACAGCAGGTGACCGAGGCACTCGAGGAGTTCGACACGCAGCGAGCCGGCGCGCAGATCGCGTCGTACGTCGACCTGCTCTCCAACTGGTACGTCCGCCGTTCGCGGCGCCGCTTCTGGGCCGGCGACGCCTCGGCGCTCACGACGCTCCACGAGACGCTGTACGTCGTGACACTGCTCATGGCTCCCCTGACACCGTTCATCACCGAGCGCGTCTGGCAGGACCTGTTCGCCTCGACGTCCGACGAGCTGCCGCCGTCGGTGCACCTGGCCACCTGGCCCGAGGTGGACGGCTCGCTGATCGACGACACGCTCGACGCGCAGATGCGACTGGCACGCCGAGTCGTCGAGCTGGGTCGGGCTGCCCGTGCCGAGGCGAAGGCCAAGACGCGGCAGCCGCTGCGCCGCGCCGTCGTCGGATCGCAGGCGTACGCCGTGCTGACCCCCGAGCTGCGCGCCGAGATCGCCGAGGAGCTCAACGTACGAGAGCTCGAGTCGTTCGAGACGACGGGCGACCTCGTCGACCACTCCGCCAAGGGCAACTTCCGCAACCTCGGCAAGCGCTTCGGCAAGGAGACCCCCAAGGTCGCCGCCGCCATCGCGGCCGCCGATGCGGGACGCATCGCCGCCGAGCTGTCAGCCGGTGACAGTGCGACGGTCGAGGTCGATGGTGAGACCGTGACGGTCGGCCCCGACGACGTGATCATCGCCGAGCACCCGCGTGAGGGCTGGTCCGTGGTCAACGACCAGGGCGAGACGGTCGCCCTCGACCTCGAGCTGGACGACGAGCTGCGACTGGCCGGTCTCGCCCGCGAGGCGATCCGGGTCATCCAGGAGGCCCGCAAGTCCTCCGGCTTCGACATCAGTGATCGGATCGACGTCGTGTGGACTGCCGACGCCGCAATGGCGGAGGCCATCACGACGCACGAGAAGCTCATCGCCGACGAGGTGCTCGCGACCCGTATCGGTCAGGACGCAGGCGTCGACCACACGTTCACCGACAACGACCTCGGACTGGGCTTCACCCTCGCCGTCGTGACGGCCTAGCACCGCACGCACGACGAACGGGCCGCCTCCC
>NZ_BAAAZZ010000002.1:3434631-3567191 GCF_039537165.1 Aeromicrobium panaciterrae
CCGAGCTCCCGGCCTCGTTGGCCGAGATCTGGTCGAGCTGGCTCTGGAAGTAGTTCTTGAGCCGTGCGCGATATTCGCGCTCGTAGGCGCGGAGGTGCTCGACCTCGCGCTGGATCTCGTAACGCTCACGCTCGATCGTGGCGACAGCCTGCGAACGACGCTCGTTGGTCTCTTCGTCGAGCTTCTGCGCGCGGATGCGGGCATCGGTCTCGAGGCGATCAGCCTTGCCACGAGCCTCGTTGGTGAGACGCTCAGCCTTGGTGCGAGCCTCACCCACGATGCGGTCAGCCTCATCCTTGGCAGCCTCCATGAGCTGGTCGGCGTTGGCCGACGCGATCTCGAGGAGACGGGCGGCCGCAGACGAAGCGTCGCCCATCGACGGCACCGGCGTCGCAGCAGCGACGGGGGCCGGAGCAGGCGCAGGCTCGGGAGCACGCTCGACCGGCGCAGGCGGCGGCGTGTAGTACGTCTCCTGCGGGGCGGGCGCGGGCTCCTGCACGGCCGGAGCCGACTGCGAGATCGCGGGGATGAGACCGGTCGGTTCGCCGGTCGATGCGGCAGCTACCTTGGCGCGAAGTTCCTCGTTCTCGACGGTCAGTCGTTCGAGCTCAGCCTCGACTTCGTCGAGGAACTGGTCAACTTCGCCCATGTCATAGCCTTCGCGAAGACGGACAGGCGTAAAACGCTTGTTACGCACGTCCTCTGGCGTCAACGGCATGAGTTCACCTAAGGGTTCGGGGTAGTCCTGGGGACTCGGAGCCTCAAGGGTACTCCGTCAAAGTTCACTCCTGCCACAAGACTCCCCAACCGTCCCGTCATGCCAAGCCGGATTGGGCGTGTCAGGCATGCCCTCGACGTGTCAGAAGAAGACGGCCGTGACGATCCGCTGCAGGATGAAGATCCCAATCAGCAGGATCATCGGCGACAGGTCGAGCATCACGGCGCCGAGGCGCAGTGGCGGGATCACCCCGCGTACGGCCCGCAACGGCGGGTCGGTGATCGAATAGATGCCCTCGCACAGCACGGCCACCAGGCCGCGCGGGCGCCACTGGCGCGCGAGCATCTGCACCCAGTCGAGCACAAACCGTGCGATGAGCACGACGATCGCGACCCACAGGACGAACAGGATGATGTTGCCGGCTGCGGCCATGGATCAGCTCTGGTTGTAGAAGCCGCCGGCAGCGATGCGCTGCTTGTCCTCGTCCGTCACCACGATGTTTTCGGGCGACAGCAGGAAGACCTTGGCGGTGACGCGGTTGATCGAGCCGTGCGCGGCGAACACCAGGCCGGCCGAGAAGTCGACCAGACGCTTGGCATCGTCCTCGTCGATCTCGGAGAGGTTCATGATCACGGGCACGCCGGAACGGTAGTGCTCGCCGACCGTCCGGGCGTCGTTGTAGGTGCGAGGTGTCACGGTCTCGATGCGCTGCAGGTCCGAGGACTTGGACGGACGGCGCTCGGGGCGACGTTCGGTGTGTCGGTGCTCGTCGATGCTGGCCACGGGCGCGGCGGAGCGTACGACGGCAGGCTGCCGGCTGACCGGCACCGAAGGCTCGATGTCGTCGTCGAATTCGTCGTCGAACTCAGCCTGTTCGACGAGGCCGAGGTATTCGCCGACCTTCCGCATTGCGCCAGCCATGAGAACTCCGTCGCTCCGAGTAGTTGTGACGTATGTGAGATTACCGGGTGGAGGCACGCTCACCGAGCACTGAACGCCCGATTCGCAGGTGTGTCGCGCCAGCCCTCACGGCGTCTTCGAAGTCGCCGCTCATTCCCGCGGAGACAACCGTGGCTTGCGGGTGGTCTCCACGCAGGTCGGCGGAGATGCGTACGAGGTGGTCGAAGTGCGGCGCAGGGTCGACGCCGAGGGGTGCAACCGTCATGACACCAGCCAGCTCGAGGTGATCGGCGGCGGCGACGGCGGCGGCGAGCTCGGGCACGCCAGACGGGGCCACTCCCGATCGTCCGTCGGCGTCACCGAAGTCGACCTGCACGAGGCAGCGCAGCGTACGTCCGGCGGCCTCCGCACCGCGCGAGAGCGAGTTGACCAGCTTGGCCCGGTCGACGCTGTGCACCATGTCGGCGTACTGGGCGACGGCCCCTGCCTTGTTGGTCTGCAGCCCTCCCAGGAAGTGCCAGCGCAGCTGCGCGCCGACTTCGCCGGCCTTGTCACCGGCCTCGGGGTGACGGTTCTCCCCCACGTCCATCACACCGAGCTCGGCGAGGATCTCGACGTCGCTCGCTGGATAGGTCTTGGTGACGACGATCAGGGTGATCTCGGACCGCTCCCGGCCCGCGTCGGCGCAGGCAGCGGCAATCCGGCCCTCGACCTCGGCGAGTCCCGCGGCAATCTCGTCGTACCGGCTCGTGGGGTGGTTCACCGGATCACCGCGATGGCGCCGAATCGTCCGGAGTCCTGACCTTGGCGCCGGTAGGAGAAGAAACGCTCGTCCTCGATCGTGCAGCTGTGATCGCCGAGGTCGTTGACCTGGACGCCGAGCTCCCGGAGCTGTGCGACCACACCGGCGCCGATGTCGAGCGCCGGGGTCCGCCACGACGTCGTCGAGCGGGCTTCCGGTACGGCTGCTGCGACCGCGTCGGCCATCTCCTCGGGAACCTCGTAGCACCGTCCGCACGCACGCGGACCGATCCACGCCTCGATCGACTCGGCGCCCCGGTCGCGTACGGCGCCGATCGCCGCCGGAATGACGCCCTGCACCAGCCCTTCGCGCCCGCAGTGGATGACGCCGGCGACTGCCTCATCGAGGCCCGCCAGCACGATCGGCGTGCAGTCGGCGACGCGTACGAGGACGCCGACGCCGACCTGGTCGGTGAGCAGTGCGTCCACGACCGGGATCTCGCCGGGAGCGACGCCATCGGTCCACGCCACGTCGGCACCGTGCACCTGCGTCATCCGTACGAGTCGGTCGACGCCGAGATGCTCGGCGACCAGCTCGAGGTTGCCCTGGACGAGGTTGGGGTCGTCGCCGTTGGACGTGCCGAGGTTGAGCGAGGCCCAGGGTCCAGCGCTCAGGCCGCCCTCACGGTCGCTGAATGCGAACTCGACCCGGCCGACCGTCTCGCGGTGGAAGAACAACTCAGCGCAGGAAGTCGGGCACGTCGAGGTCGTCGCCGTACTCGGTCGGCATCGGCTCGGGCGGCACCGTGACGTTGCCGGCACCGTCACGCGGCTCGTCGAGGAACGGGTCGGGGTCGAGGAAGCTCTCGGCGGTCGCCGGCTTGGGGATCGTCGCCGCGGGCGGGCGCTCAACCTCCTTGAGCAGCGCGGGCTGGGACGAATCGCGGAGCTTGGGCTCGCCCCCGTCGAAGCCTGCTGCGATGACCGTGACCCTGACCTCGTCACCCAGTGCGTCGTCGATCACCGCGCCGAAGATGATGTTGGCATCGGGGTGCACCGCATCGGCGACCAGGCCGGCCGCCTCGTTGATCTCGAACAGGCCGAGATCGGATCCACCGGCGATCGAGAGCAGCACGCCGCGGGCACCTTCGATGGAGGCCTCGAGCAGTGGGCTCGACACGGCACTCTCGGCGGCGATCGCCGCGCGATGCTCCCCGCGCGCCGATCCGATGCCCATGAGCGCCGAGCCGGCGTCGGACATCACGGACTTCACGTCGGCGAAGTCGAGGTTGATCAGGCCCGGAGTCGTGATGAGGTCGGTGATGCCGGAGACGCCCTGGTGCAGAACCTGGTCGGCCTGGCGGAACGAGTCGAGCAGGCTGACGTTGGGGTCGCTGATCGACAGGAGCCGGTCGTTGGGGATCACGATGAGCGTGTCGACCTCGTCACGCAGCGCCTGGATGCCGGCATCGGCCTGGCTGGAGCGGCTGCGGCCCTCGAACTTGAAGGGGCGCGTCACGACGCCGATCGTCAGGGCACCGAGCGAACGCGCGATGCGGGCGACGACGGGAGCGCCACCCGTACCGGTGCCACCACCTTCGCCGGCTGTCACGAAGACCATGTCGGCGCCCTTGATGGCGGCCTCGATCTCCTCGGCGTGGTCCTCGGCGGCGCGCTTGCCGATCTCGGGGTTGGCTCCGGCGCCGAGGCCCCGGGTGGAGTCACGTCCGACGTCAAGCTTGACGTCGGCGTCGCTCATGAGGAGCGCCTGAGCATCGGTGTTGATGGCGATGAATTCGACACCCTTGAGGCCGATCTCGATCATGCGGTTGACGGCGTTGACGCCGCCTCCGCCGATGCCGACGACCTTGATCACGGCGAGATAGTTCTGGACCGCCATCGTGGTTCCTTCCGGGAGCTCGAAACTCTAACCTTGAGGTGGAGGTTTATAGTTATGTCAACCTGCCTCTTCCCAGAACGGTACGTCGCCCGGGTGTGCTGTTCGACCTCGACACGCCGAAGCCGTCGCACCTCGTACCTCAAGATTCCCAGCAGGTCCACGAAAGCTGTCACCTCTCCCCTGTTGCAACAAGGGAGGGGTGACAGCTTTCTGTCCGGAGCGGCAGATTCAGGGGTCCTCCTGGGAATCTTGAAACCCCAGGAGGACTACTTGCGGGTGGTCGGCTGATCAGGTGCGCTGACGTCGTACTGCTTGGCACTGATCTGCAGCAGCGAGCCCAGCACGGCGATCTTGCGCTGGGCGCTGCCCGCACTCCCCCAGGTGATCTCGCGTCCCTTGGTCAGGTTGAGGACGATCGAGTCCTTGGTCGATGCCGTGACGAGCTGGACGTCCTTGCGGAACGGGGCGTCCTTGATCGCCTTGACGACCGAGGCGACGGCGGCGAGGGTCTGCTGACGCCGACGCGGGTCCGACACGATCACGCTCGCCTCGAGGAGCCCCTTGGGCGGTGAGTCGAACGTGCGATAGGCGATGCCGTACTGGTCGATCCCGCGGATCTGACCACCCAGGCGGGCGTACGCCACCGGGATCCGCTCGGCGATCGTGATCTTGATCGTGTGGGGCAGCGAGCGACTCACTGACACGGCCTGGACACGTTCCATCGAGGCCACCCGCGCCTCGATGGCCACCGTGTCGACTCGTGCGAGGGGCCTGCCGATCGGCACGTCGGCTGCGTCACGGATCTGCGCCTCCGTGAGGGTCGTCTCTCCCTGGACCACGACCTTGCTGACAGCAAGGAGTCCGGAGAACCAGACACCCCACACGATCATGCCGATCAGCAGGACGCTGCCGACCAGGATCAGTGGGCGCCGCCATCGCTGGATCAGCCCGTCGCGCCGGCGCGCGGCGAACCGCGGGTCACTCACGCCGGAGCCTCCGTGGAAAAGGGCACGATACGGAGTCTCCGGCGTGACTGCAGCCCGATGGCGAGCTCGCTTCGCTCGCTCACGATCTGGCTTCCAACGCCTCCATCACGGCGGGGCCAACCGTCGTGATGTCCCCCGCGCCGAGTGTCAACAACATGTCACCGGGCCGGAGGTCGGGCAGGAGCATTTCTGCGAGTCCGGAGACCGGGCCACCAGCCGACGCCACGGGCCCCTCGACGGCGTCGATGATGAGAGCGGGCGTCACAGCAGGGTCAGGATCCTCGCGTGCGAGGTAGATGTCGGCAACGACCACACGGTCTGCAGCCGAGAGCGCCTGTCCCATCTCGGCACCGTACAGCCGGGTGCGGCTCACCAGGTGTGGCTGATAGGCCACGACGAGACGATCGCCGGCGGCGATGGCGCGTGCGGCGGCCAGGTCCGCGGCGATCTCGGTCGGGTGGTGCGCGTACGAGTCGTAGACGCGCACTCCCCCGGCCGCGCCGAGCAGCTGCATGCGGCGAGCAGCGCCGGTGTAGGCGGCGAGGCCGGCGGCCAGCGCCGCGAAGTCGTGTCCCAGCAGGAGCCCGGCGCCGAGTGCGAGCAGCGCATCCTGCGCGTAGTGCGCACCGGGTACGGCGAGGCGGACGGCGCCGAGCTCGACTCCGTCCCGAGTGACCGTGAACATCGAGGACGACGCATCGATGACGAGGTCGCGCGCCTGCAGGTCGGCGTCACCGGCGAACCCGGCCAGCATCACGGTCAGTCCCCGCTCGCCGGCAGCGGCAGTCAGGGCACGAGCTCCTGCGTCGTCGGCGTTGAGCACGATGAACGAGCCGACCCGCGTCACGAACTCGTCGAACGCCTCGGCGTAGGCCTCGATCGTGCCGTAGTTGTCGAGGTGGTCGGCATCGACGTTCGTGATGACCGCGCCCTCCGGCGCATAGACCAGGAACGCGCCGTCGCTCTCGTCGGCCTCGGCGACCAGCAGGTCGCCGGCACCCAGTCGCGCATTGGCGCCAAGACTCGCGACCTCGGCACCGATCGCGAAGGACGGATCGGCCCCGGCCTCGATCAGCGCGCAGGTCAGCATCGCGGTCGTGGTGGTCTTGCCGTGGGTGCCGGCGACGGCGATCGTACGGCGGCCTTCCATCACCGAGCGCAGCCCCGCCGAACGCGGCCACAGCCGGAGGCCGCGGCGCTGGGCCTCGACGACCTCCGGGTTGGACTCGCGGACGGCAGTGGAGGCGATGACGGTGTCGACGCCATCGAGGTGCGCGGCGTCGTGGCCGACATGACACGTGATGCCCTCCGCGCGGAGGGCGCCGAGCACGGCCGACTCCGCCGCGTCACTGCCGCTCACGGCGATGCCCTGCTGCGACATCAGGCGGGCGATCGCCGACAGTCCGGCACCGCCGATGCCGATGAAGAAGACGTGACCCAGCTGGTCGGCCGCGGGGATGTCGGCCGGGATGTCGATTTTCAACGGACGGCCTGACGGATCATCGCGGCAAGTCGCTCGTCAGCGTCACGCGGCACGATGCCCCAGGCTGCCTCCGACATCGCCGTGAGCCGCCCTTCGTGCGAGATCAGCGGGATCACCACGTTGTCGATCCAGGCAGGGGTGAGCGCGCCGTCGTCGATCATCAGGGCACCACCCGCTCGTACGACCGGGTGGGCGTTGTGGGCCTGCTCGCCGTTGCCGTGCGGCAGCGGGACGAATGCCGCGGGGAGGCCGACCGCCGCCACCTCGGTCACCGTGTTGGCGCCGGCACGACACACGATGAGGTCGGCGGCGGCGTAGGCGAGATCCATGCGGTCGATGAACGTCGTCACGACGTACGGTGGGTCGCCTTCGCGCGGGCTGAGGTTGACCTCCTGCGGACGACCGGCCGCGTGGAGCACTTGCACACCGGAGTCGGCGAGGTCGCGCGACGCGGCTGACACCGCCTGGTTGATGCGGCGGGCTCCTTGCGAACCCCCGGTGACCAACAGCGTCGGGCGATCGGCGTCGAGCCCGAAGTGTGCCCGCGCCTCGGCGCGTTTGGCGACGCGGTCGAGCCCCGAGATCTCGCGGCGGATCGGGAGCCCGATGCAGGTGGCGTGCGGCAGGTCGGTGTCGGGGAAGCTCGTCGCGACGTTCTCGGTGAAGCGGGCACCCAGCTTGTTGGCGACACCGGGGATGGCATTGCCCTCGTGCACGACCAGCGGGATGCCGCGACGCTTCGCGACGAAGTAGGCCGGCACGGACACGTAGCCGCCGAAGCCGACGATGACGTCGGGCTTCACCCGGTCGATCACCTCGCCGGTGGCCTTGATCGTCTTGCGCAGCTTCGCCGGGACGAGCACCAGGTCCTTGCCGGGCCTGCGCGGCAGCGGAACGGGCGGAACCAGCTCGAGCTCGTAGCCCGCCTGCGGGATCAGCGTCACCTCGAGGCCGCGGGGGGTGCCGAGGCAGACGATCTCGTCACCCTCATCGCGCAGGACGGCAGCCGTGGCGAGCAGCGGTGACGTGTGGCCGGCCGTCCCACCGCCAGCTAGCAGCACACGCACTTGCTATCTCCTCTGCAGAACTCGGGCCCGTCCGCGGTTGGCACGGCCGGCGGCAAGGGCCCGTTTGGCTCCCGGCTCGGTCTTGGCACAGTTAATCAGAATGCCCATGGCCACCAGGGTCACCAGGAGGCTTGAACCACCGTAGGAGATCAGTGGTAGCGGGATGCCGATGACCGGAAGGAGTCCGAGGACCATGCCGATGTTGATGACGGCCTGGATGACGATCCACATCGTGATGCCTGCAGCGGCGTAGTGCACGAAGGGATCGCGGGTACGAGTCGCGATGCGCATCCCGCCGATCGCCAGGAACACGAACAGCGCGAGCACGACCAGGGTGCCGAGCAGTCCGAGCTCCTCACCGATGACCGCGAGGATGAAGTCGGTATGGGCCTCGGGCAGTGATCCCCACTTCTGCCGGCTGCCGCCGAGGCCGACGCCCCAGAAGCCGCCACGGGCGAGGGCCATCATGCCGTGGATCGCCTGGAATCCCTTGAAGTCGGGGTCGGCTTCGGGATTGGTGAAGTTGAGCAGTCGGGAGACGCGTTCTGGCGAGGTGGCGACGGCAAACACGAGCAGGACGAACAGTCCGGCCAGCATCGCGCCCATCTGCCTGCCCGGCAGGCCGGCGACCCACAGCATGCCGACGATGAGTGCGAACAGCACGAGCGCCGTGCCGAGGTCGTGCTGGAAGACGACCAGCATCGCGACGGCGCCGGCGACCGGCACCATCGGCGTCAGGATGAGCCGCGGTGTGTCGAGCTGCTTGCGGCGGCGCGCATACAGGTCGGCCATCCACAGCACCAGGGCGAGCTTGGCGAACTCCGACGGCTGCAGGCGGAACCCGCCGACCAGCGGAAGCCAGTTGCGGTTGCCGTGGACCTCGATGCCGACACCGGGGATGAACGTCGCCAGGATCAGCAGGATCGAGATGATCAGGAACGGCAGGATCATCTTGCGCAGCACGTGCAGGGGAACATGTGCGGCGACATAGGCGCCGAACAGGCCGATCACCGCGAAGATCAGCTGCCGCTCGACGATGGCGAACGAGTTGCCGTAGTTGAGGCGGGCGAAGATCGAGCTGGCGCTGAGCACCATGATCAGGCCGAGTCCCAGCAGCAGGGCCGAAGAGCCGAGCACCAGCTGGTAGGACGCCAACGGGCGTTCCCATGGCGAGGTACGCCGGGATGTCGTCGTCGTGCTCATGGGAAGTCCATATCTGTCGCGGGGGAAGACGCGTCAGGATCGGTCGCGCAACCTCGTCACCGCAGCAGCGAAGGCATCGCCGCGAGCGCCGTAGTTGCGAAACTGGTCCCAGGACGCGCAACCGGGAGCCAACAGCACCGTGTCACCCTCACGGGCAAGCGATGCGGCGGCCTCGACGACGCGATCCATGAGATCAGTGTCACCGGTTTCGACCTCGACCACGGGGACATCCGGCGCGTGTCGCTCCAGCGCGTCGGCAATGATTCGGCGGTCCTCACCGATCAGCACCACGGCACGGAGCTGGTCCCTCGCCTCGATGACGAGCTCGTCGAAGCTTGCACCCTTGGCCTGTCCACCGGCGATCCAGACACTGTGCTCGAAGCTGCGCAGCGATGCGGAGGCCGCATGGGGGTTGGTCGCCTTGGAGTCGTCGATGTAGCGGACCCCGTCGACCTCCCCCAGGTCGGCGACCCGGTGGGCGTCGGGCACGAACGCACGGAGGCCGTCGCGTACGGCGCGCGGGGCGACCCCGTGGGCCCTGGCGAGCGCGGCGGCCGCGAGTGCGTTGGCGATCGTGTGGGGGGCCGCCGGAACGCCGGATGGTGAGGCGAGATCGGCCAGCGTGCCGATCTCGACGGCGCTCGAGATACGGCCGATCACGAACGCGCGGTCGGCGAGCACGTCGTCGACCAGTCCGAGCATGCCGGGCCCGGGCAGCCCCAGCGTGAACCCGATCGCGCGGCAGCCCTCGACGACCTCGGCCTCCTCGACGAGGCGTTCGGTGGCGGGGTCCTCGACGTTGTAGACGCAGGCCAGCTGGGCGTTGTGATAGATCCGGCCCTTGTCGGCGGTGTACGAGTCGAGGTCGCCGTGCCAGTCGAGGTGGTCGGGCGCCACGTTGAGAACGACGCTGGCCTCGGCGGAGATCGACGAGCTCCAGTGCAGCTGATAGCTGGAGAGCTCGACCGCGAGGACGTCGAACGGCTCGGGATTCATGACGGCCTCGAGCACGGGAGTGCCGACGTTGCCCACCGCGATCGCGTTGAGGCCGTCGGCGCGCAGGATCTCGGCGAGCATCTGCACGGTCGTCGTCTTGCCGTTGGTGCCGGTGACGCACAGCCACGGTGCCGGGTTGTCCCCCCGCAACCGCCACGCGAGCTCGACCTCACCCCACACCGGGATCCCACGGCCGGCGGCGTCGACCAGCACGGGGTTGGACGGCGGCCAGCCCGGCGAGGTCACGACCAGGTCGAAGCCTTCCGCCGTGAGCCCGGTCGAGCCGGCACCCAGTCGTACGTCGGCACCGAGGATGCCGAGGAGCTTGGCCTTCTCCTGCAGCGACTCGTCGTCGGACTCGTCGATGGCAACGACGGTGGCGCCGAGATGGGTCAGCGTGTCAGCGGCGGCGAATCCGCTGACGCCGAAGCCGGTGACGAGCACTCGTACGCCGTCCCACGACGAATCCCGACCCAGTGCGTCGAGGCGCTCACTCATACGCCGCCGCTGACCCATTCGGCGTAGAAGATGCCCAGGCCCGCGGCAACGCACAGGCCACTGATGATCCAGAAACGCACCACGATCGTGATCTCGTTCCAGCCCAGCAGCTCGAAGTGGTGCTGCAGCGGTGCCATGCGGAAGATGCGTTTGCCGCCGGAGAGCTTGAAGTAGCCGACCTGCAGGATCACCGACGCCGTGATCGCGACGAACAGTCCGCCGATGATGACGAGCAACAGCTCGGTACGGGTCATCAGCGCGAAGCCGGCCATCGCGCCGCCCAGCGACAGCGAGCCGGTGTCACCCATGAAGATCTTGGCGGGCGACGCGTTCCACCACAGGAAGCCGAAGCAGGCACCCGTCAGCGCCGCGGCGACCACGGCCAAGTCAAGCGGGTCGCGTACCTCGTAGCACTTGATGCCGGGGTTGTTGGAGCAGTTCTGGTTGCTCTGCCAGATGTTGATGATGACGAACGCGCCGAAGATCATCACGGCCGCACCGGTGGCGAGGCCGTCGAGCCCGTCGGTGAGATTGACCCCGTTGCTCGCGCCGGCGATCATCAGCAGCACCCAGATGATCAGCAGGACGGTCGGAAGCTCCCAGCCGCGCAGGTCGCGGGTGAACGAGATCGCGTGGGTGATGGGGGTACGGCCCGTGTCGTCCTCCCAGCCGATCGCGAGGCTGGCGAAGACCAGGCCGATCACGATCTGGCCGATGAACTTCGCCTTGCTGCGCAGCCCGAGGTTGCGCTGCTTGGAGACCTTGATGAAGTCGTCGATGAAGCCGATGAAGCCCAGCCCGCAGAACAGGAACAGCAGCAGCAGGGCGGAAGCACTGGGCTCGGTGCCGGTCGCGAGCTTGGCGATGAAGTAGCCGACGACCGACGCCACGATGATGACAAGGCCACCCATCGTCGGGGTGCCGCGCTTGGTGTGGTGCGACGTGGGACCGTCATCACGGATGAGCTGTCCGTAGCCCTTGCGAACGAGGACTCTGATCGCGACGCGGGTGCCGAGCAGCGTCAGGAGCAGCGAGACCGCCCCCGCGATCAGGATTGCCTTCATCCGTACGTGATCCTTTCGGCGGCCTGCGCTGGTGCCGTGCTGACGACCCTCAGCGGGCCAGAAGAGCTTGTGCGACGCGCTCGAGACGGGCGCCCCTCGATGCTTTCACAACGACGAGGTCGTCGGCGCGCAGGCTCGCTGACAGGAGGTCAACTGCTGTGTCGACGTCGGCGACGGCTTCACCGACCTGGCCTGCACCTTCGGCGATCGCTGCTGCTCCCGGGCCCACTGCCACCACCCGCGCATACCCGAGCTCGGCCGCGAGTCGCCCGACCTGCAGATGGGCGTCGTACGCGGCGTCCCCGAGCTCGAGCATCTCGCCGAGGACCGCCACCGGCCCGCGACCGAGCCCGGCGACGGCACGGAGAGCGGCGGCCATGGACTCGGGATTGGCGTTGTAGGCGTCGTTGATCACCACGAGACCGTCGGCGCGTACGTGGTGCTCCATGCGCATCGGCGACGTTGCGGTGGCCGACGTGAGACGTACGGCGATCGTCTCCAGGTCGAGCCCCGCCGCCATTGCGGCTGCGGCGGCTGCGGCGGCGTTGATGGCGTGGTGCGCGCCGATCTGCGGCACGTGCACCTCAACCGTGGTTGCGTCGTGGCTGAGGGTGAAGTGCGGTTGACCGAGCTCGTCGAGCGACACGTCGCCCAGCCCGAGCTCCCCCGCGTGACCGAACGTGAAGACACGCGCACGCGTACGTGATGCCATCGCGCTGACCAGCGGATCGTCGGCGTTGAGCACTGCCGTGCCATCGGCGGGCAATGCTTCGACCAGCTCGCCCTTGGCCTCGGCGATCGCCTCGGCCGAGCCGAACTCGCCAATGTGGGCACTGCCGACATTGAGGACCACGCCGATGCTCGGCGAGGCGATGTCGCAGAGCTCGGCGATGTGCCCGATGCCCCGGGCGCCCATCTCGACGACGAGGAAGCGCGTCGCCGCATCGGCGCGGAGCACCGTGAGCGGCACGCCGAGCTCGTTGTTGAACGAGCCGGTGGGGGCAATCGTCGGGCCGGAAGCGCCGAGCACGTGGGCAAGCAGATCCTTGACGCTGGTCTTGCCCTGCGATCCGGTGACACCGACGACGGCGGCCGTCGTTCGCGTGAGGTTGTCGCGAGCCAGGGCCGCCAAGGCGTCCGTGACGTTGTCCACCACGACACACGGGACGTCGAGTGGACGCGATGCAAGGATCGCCGTGGCACCCGCATCGATGGCAGCTGCGGCGAACTCGTGGCCGTCGACGTGCTCGCCGGCCAGAGCGGCGAACAGCGCGCCTGCGGCGGCCTTGCGGGAGTCGATCACGACCGAGTTGACGAGCCGGCTCCCGTCGCCGTGGACGGCACCTCCGGCCACCTCCGCCACGTGGTCGAGGTCGACAGGGATCACGCGCTGCCCTCGATCAGCTCGACGAGCACTTCGCGGTCGTCGAACGGGTGCACCTTGCCCTTGATCTCCTGACCGCGTTCGTGGCCCTTGCCGGCGATCACGACGGTGTCGCCGAGGTGCGCCATCGCCACGGCGTGCGCGATCGCCTCACGGCGGCCCGCCACCTCGATCGCCAGGCCGGGGCCGTCGGCTGCGCCCTGCATGACATCGGCGCGAATCGCTGCGGGCTTCTCACGACGAGGGTTGTCGTCGGTGACGATCACGACATCGGCATGCTCAGCAGCCGCCGCGCCCATCAACGGGCGCTTGCCGTGGTCACGGTCTCCCCCGGCGCCGATCACGATGATGAGCCGCCCGGCGGTGACGGGACGGAGTGCCTCGAGCACCGCGGTCACGGCGTCGGGCTTGTGGGCGTAGTCGACGATCGCCGTGAACGGCTGGCCTGCGTCGACGCGTTCCATACGACCGGGTACGCCCGTGCTCGTCGCGATGCCCGCTGCCAGCTCGGCTGGCTCGTAGCCGGCCTGCGCCAACGCGGCGATCACGGCGAGTGCGTTGGAGACGTTGAAGACCCCCGGCAGCGGCACGGTCAGCGGGATCTCGACGCCGTTGGGGCCGAGCACCTCGAGATCGGTGCCGAGCCGGTTGGGGCGGATGTTGACGGCTCGCCAGTCGGCGGCGTTGCCGTCCGTGGAGAAGGTCGTGACGGGCAGCGGCGTGAGCTCGGCGAGACGCCTGCCGTGCAGGTCGTCGATGTTGATCACGGCGTGCTTGGCGTGCTCGGGGGTGAACAGCGAGGCCTTGGCGAGGAAGTAGTCCTCGAGGTCCTTGTGGAAGTCGAGGTGGTCGCGGCCGAGGTTGAGGAACACGGCGACGTCGAACACGAAGCCGTCGACGCGTCCCTGGACGAGCGCGTGGCTCGACACCTCCATCGCGCAGACCTCGATGGCCTCCTCGCGCATCACCGCGAACAGCGCCTGGAGCTGTGGCGCCTCCGGCGTCGTCAGGCTCGACGGTGCCGGGATCTTGCCGATGCGGGTGCCGATGGTCCCCACGACGGCCGACTTGTGGTCGCCCAGAGCCGCCTCGGCGAGGTAGGTCGTGGTCGTCTTGCCCTGTGTGCCCGTGATGCCGATCGTCGTGAACGCCGATGAGGGATCTCCGTAGATGAAGCTGCTGAGCCTGGCGATCGCGCCACGGGCATCATCGATGATGATCTCGGGCAGCTCGGTCACGATCGCAGCACCCTCGGGATCGGTGAGTACGCCGACGGCTCCGCGGGCCTTGGCAACGCCGGCGAAGGCCGCTCCGTGGGACGATGCACCGGGCAGCGCCGCGTACAGGTCACCCTGGACGACGTGGCCCGAGTGGAGCGCGATACCGGTGACGATGCCCTCGGCTGAGGTCGTCGCGTCGAGCTCGTTGGCGAGCTCGGTGAGCGTCCACTGCGGCGGCTCATCCGGCCGCACCCGCATCTCGTCAGTCACGCCCAGAGCCTATCGGGACTCGGGAAGCGCTCGATGGTGCGCAACCTTCACCAGGTCTGGGGAACCCTGGGGCTCTTGGAGCCCGTCGGCGCGACACCGAAACGCTCCAGCGCCATCGACATGACGTCGTGGAAGACCGGCGCCGCGGTCGAGCCGCCGCCGGCGTTGCTGTAGGGGCGGTCGAGCACGATGTAGGTCAGGAAGCGCGGGTTGTCGGCCGGCGCGAACCCCATGAACGAGACGACGTTCTGGCCGCGTACGTAGCGCCCCGTGACCGGGTCGACGGCCCATGCCGTACCCGTCTTGCCGGCCACCCGGTAGCCCTTGATCGCCGCAGCAGGCGCTGTGCCGTCCTTGGCCGTGACGGCCTCCATCATGCGGGTCACGGTGGCTGCGGCCTTCTTGGAGACGACGCGGTGAGCCGCCGGCGACTCGACGGCCTTCTTCTTGCCGTTGTCGTCGACGTAGCTGCTGACGACCGACGGGTTGCACATCATGCCGTCGTTGGCGATCGCGCCGTCGGCACGCATCATCTGCATGGCGGTCACCGCGATGCCCTGTCCGAACGAGATCGTGGCGTGGTTGGCCTTGGTCCACTTCGACGCCGGCGCGAGGATGCCCTTGGACTCACCGGGCAGGCCGACACCCGACTGCTGGCCGAAGCCGAACTTGGCGAGGTACTTGTGCATCGTCTCGTCGCTCATCTTCTGCGCCGCCACGAGGGTGCCGAGGTTGGAGGACTTGGCGATGACGCCGGCAGCCGTGAGGTGCAGGGTGCCGTGCTTCCAGTAGTCGCCGATCTTGAACTTGTCGATCGTGACGCCCGACGGCACCACGATCGGGGTGTCGGCGGCGATCTTGCCCTGGTCGGCGAGCGCAGCCATCGTGATGGTCTTCATGACGGAGCCGGGCTCGTACACGTTGGACACGGCACGCGACACCGTGTTGAAGTCCTTCATGCCCGTCTGGTCGTCGGCGTTGAACGTCGGCGCCTGCGACATCTGGACGATCTGGCAGGTCTTGACGTCCATCGTGATCGCCAGACCCCAGTCGGCACTCGATGCCTTGACGGCGTCGGCGAGCCGCTGGTCGGCGTACCACTGCAGGTCACGGTCGATCGTCGTCGTGACGTCGCGGCCCGGCACCATCTCGGTCACGGCGCTGTCGGCCATCGGGATGCGCTGGCCCGTCGGCGACACCTCGTACGTGCTTGAGCCGTCGATACCGGTGAGGACGTCGTCGTACTGCTGCTCGATGCCGGCGACACCCTTGCCGGCCGCGTTGGTGTAGCCGAGCAGGTTGGCGGCGAGCTTGCCTCCCGGGTATGTGCGCAGCGACTCCTTCTCGCTGAACACTCCCGTGAATCCCGCGTCGCTGATCGCCTTGAGCGTCTTGGTAGCGGTCCACGCGGGAATGTCACGGACCAGGTAGACGAAGTGCGACTTGGCCGTGCGGAGCTTGTCGATCGTCTCGAAGTAGTCGATCTGGTCGCCGAGCTCCTCGACCAGCAGGCGAGCGATACGAGGCGCGTTGGCCGACGTCATGGTCGGATCGGCGGTGAGCGTCATACCGTCGACGCTGGCCGCCAGTGAGACACCGTTGCGGTCGAGGATCTCTCCGCGAGGTGCGGGCACGGTGCTCTTCTTGGTGCCGGCGGTGACGGCCTGCGCCGCGTACGCACTGGCGTCGAGGCCCTGGATCTGGAACAGCCGCGCGGCGAACAGGCCGAACACGCCGACGACGACCGCCAGGCAGAACCGCAGCCTGCGTCGTGATGCCCTCTCGCGCGCCGTCACGGTGACACCGACCTGATGTTGGAGCCACGGGCCGCGGGCTCGGGCTTGCCGAGGACCTTGCCGTCCGACAGCCGCAGGAATGCCGGGTTGGTGTTTGGCACCATGCCGAACACGAGTGCGCGGCGTGCCACGTTGGCCGGGCTCATCAGCTGATCGACCTCACGGGCCAACGACTGCTGCTGGATCTCGAGGGCTGCGGCCTCACGGTCGAGCTTCGCGGCCTCGAAGGACTGGGACTGCAGGACCGTGCTCATGACGATCAGGCCCACCAGGCCGATCGACAACATGATCATGACGACCACGACGAACGGGGCCTTGCGGGCGCGACTGCGGACGGGCCGGACGAGCTTGAGCCGGCGCGCCGCCGCCTCGCTGCGCGGCGACGGCTGCACCTCGCGACGTACCGGAGCAAAGGCTGGCTGCGCGCTCATGCGGCAACCCTTTCGACGACGCGCAGGCGTACTGACCGTGCGCGCGAGTTGTCCTCGATCTCGGCCTCCGTGGCGACCTCGGCCCCACGCGTGACGAGTTTGAACTTCGCCTCGTGCCCCTCCGGCACGAACGGCAGGTCACGCGGGACATCGGTCGTGGTGACGCGGGCGAACTCGTGCTTGGTGATGCGGTCCTCGAGCGAGTGGTAGGCCAGCACCACGATGCGACCACCGGGTGCGAGCACCTCGAGGGCAGCTGGAAGCGCCCGGCGGTAGACGCCGAGCTCGTCGTTGACCTCGATGCGGAGAGCCTGGAACGTGCGCTTCGCGGGGTTGCCGCCCGTACGCCGCGCCGCCTGCGGAATCGAGTCGCGGACCAGGTCGACCAGCCGCGCGCTGTTGGTGAACGGCTCCTTGGCGCGCTCGGCGACGACAGCGTCGGCGATGCGCTTGGCGAACTTCTCCTCGCCGTAGTAACGCAGGACCTTGGCGAGGTCGACCGCGTCGTACGTGTTGAGCACGTCCGCGGCGCTGAGCTCGTCCTCGGGATTCATGCGCATGTCGAGCGGCGCGTCCTGCGCGTACGCGAACCCGCGCTCGGCGAGGTCGAGCTGCATCGAGGAGACGCCGAGGTCGAACAGGACTCCGCTCACGGTCTCGAAGCCGGCACCGCGCACCACGTCGGCGATCTCGTCATACACCGCATGGGCGTACGTGACACGGTCGCCGAATCCGGCGAGCCGGCTCTTCGCACGTGACAGCGCCTCGGGGTCGCGGTCGATGCCGATGACGTGGAGGTCGGGAAACCTGGTGAGCATGGCTTCGGTGTGACCGCCGAGTCCCAGGGTCGCGTCGACGACGACCGGCCGGTCCCCCGCCACGGAAGGCGCGAGGAGGTCCAGGACGCGGTCGAGCAGGACTGGTACGTGCTTCGCGTCGCTCATTCCGCCGCCTCCGTGGAAGAAGAGGCACGGTACGGAGGCAGCGGAATGACTGCTGCATCGTGATTCGCTCGCTTCGCGTCGCTCATGCGAGCCCCAGCAGCGCAGCAACGAGTCCGGCGATCCCGACGGAGACCACGAGGGAGAAGCCCATCAGCGCGAATCCGTCGGCGACATCGTGCCGGACGCGCCGGGTGCTCGGGTCCATCGCGGCCCCTCCCTTCATTCCGTACTGCCTCATCGGTGTCGTGCTGCCTGCCGCCGTGGGGCCAGATCCTCGACCGGCGGTTCTGACATCGGGGAAGTGAAGTCAGATCCGCTCGGGCGAAGATCTCGCCTCGCGGTGATCGCTAGAAGATTCCGGGCATGACCTCTTCGGACATGTCCGCGAACGGGCCTTCCTGTGAGTTGGAGAATTCGGTCCAGCGTCCGGAGTCCCAGATCTCGATGCGATCCATCGCGCCGACCACCGTGCACTCGCGGTCGAGGCTGGCCCAGGTGCGCAGCACCGGCGGGACCGAGATCCGTCCCTGCTTGTCCGGCACCTCGGATGAGGCGCCGGAGAAGAACATGCGAGTGAAGTTGCGCGCCGCCTGGTTGGTGAACGGGGTGTCCCGTACGCGATCGGTGAACGCGTTGAAGCTCTCCACCGTCCAGCCGTAGATGCAGTTCTCCTGGCCGCGGGTGAGCACGATCCCGTGCTCCAGCCGGGGCCGGAACTTCGCCGGCAGGAACAGCCGGCCCTTCTCGTCGAGGCGCGGCGTGTAGGTGCCGAAGAAGTTGGACACGTCCGGGTTCATCGAGCACCTCCTCTGCCACGGCCTGTTCCTCCATTTCCCCCCACCATACTCCACAATCCACCACTCCCACGCCCATTTGCCTCGATTTCGCGACTTTTTGGGCAGGGACTTCCACCCGCGCAGAAGGGCAGATTTCTGTGTGAGGGCAACAAAAAACCGCCCCCGAAGGGGCGGTCTCAGTGAAAGTGGAGCGAAGTGGGGGCTTTTGCGCCCCGGACTTCGGCTGGTGGGCCTAGAGGTCGTCTCCGTCGCGGCGGCGCTGCCAGCGCTCCTCCATGCGATCGACGAACGTGCCGGACGGCTTGCCCGATGCCTTGCTGGTCGGACGGTCCTCGACCTGACCACCGATGCCGCGCTTCCAGGCATTCAGGAACAGGTAGGACGTGGACAACATCGCGATGAACCCGATGACGCCAAGCCAGGTCTGGGCCGTGACGGCGCCTGCGAAGAGCAGGACCAGGCCGGCGATGAACCCAAGGACGGCACCCACCGCCACACGACGGTTGTGCGCCATGAACTTCGAGCCCCGGAGGGTCGACGCAAAGTCGGGGTCTTCTGCTGCCAGCGACTGCTCGAGCTGATGGAGCAGCCGGGCCTCTTCGTCAGAGAGCGGCACTTTTGCCTCCTGGATCGGATGGTGCTGAATTCAAGTCTAGGCGCGCTATTGACTGCAGACCAGCGGAAACCGCCGTGAAGTCCTGTGAAGTGCGTACGAGACGCTCCAGGGCGAACAGCGCATCCCGCCCTCCTGGCTCCCCGTCGACGATCGCACTGGGCACCAGATCGGCGAAAACGCGCAGCCCGTGTGTCGCGACGGGAGCGAATCCGTGGCTCGTGAGGAGCGCCTGGAGCTCATCGAGCCCGAAGCGGCGTGGGCCCAGCGCACGGATGTCCCACGAGGCAGCCGTTGTCGCGAGCAGGGTCTGGGCGGTGGTGAAGTCGCCGGCGAGAGCGCGCGCCGTGATGGCGGCAAGACGTCCGGCGACGACGACACTCACGTGTCCCCCGGCGCGGAGCACGGTCGCGACCGCAGTCAGCGCCTCGGCCGGATCGTCGACGTGCTCGAGGACCCCGTGGCAGATCACCAGGTCGAACGACTGCGGGTCCACGTGGTCGAGCAGGTCGGCGGTGTCACCCTGCACCCCGCGTACGGCATCAGCGAGGTCGGCATCAGCCGCGCGACGCTGCAGCGAGGCGAGGGCATCCGGGCTGGGATCGACCACGGTCACCCGATGGTTGCGCTGTGCCAGACGTACGGCGTCTCCGCCGGTTCCACCGCCCAGGTCGAGGACGTCGAGCCCCTTGCCTGCGGGGCCCGCGATCTCGGTCGCGTCGACCACCGACTGCCACATCAACTCGGCACGGACCGGACCCATGACGGACACTGTGCCACAGGGTCGGAGCACGAATTCAGATAGCGTCGGGCCATGGACCTGACAGCGTTGGTGTTCTCCAGCGGTTGGGCCAGTGGGGTCAATGCCTACGCGACCGTCGCAGTGCTCGGGGTGATCGCGCGTTTCACCGACACATCGATCGTTCCCCACGCCTTGGGTCGCACCGACGTGCTGGTCATCGCCGTCGCGATGTTCATGGTGGAGTTCGTGGTCGACAAGATCCCGTGGCTCGACTCGATCTGGGACGGCATCTCGACGGTTGTCCGGCCGACCGTCGGCGCGTGGGTCGCCTGGCAGCTCGCGGGCGACTCGTCCGGCGTCGACCAGGCGATGCTCACGGCGCTCGGTGGCGGCACGGCGCTGGCGTCGCACGGCGTGAAGTCGGGCGTACGACTCGCCGTCAACACATCGCCCGAGCCGTTCAGCAACGCGATCGTCAGCACCACGGAGGACGTCGGCGTCATCACGGTCGTCTCCCTCGCGGTCGCCCACCCGTGGTGGGCACTCAGCATCACCGCGTCGTTGCTGGTCGCCGGTGCGGCAACCGTGGTCCTGCTGTGGCGGACGATCAGCCGCGCTCGTCGCCGACGACGCGCGCGGACCCCGTAGTCTGCGCGCATGGCGCAGGTCGTGGTGGTGGGTGGCGGATTCGCCGGGATGTCGGCCGCAGCCCGCCTGGCGAAGCTGCGCCACGACGTCACCCTCATCGAGGCGACCGACCAGCTCGGTGGGCGCATGCGCGGGGTCACCGTCGACGGCGCAACATGGTCCCTCGAGCAGGACACCGTCACGCTGCCTGCGGTGTTCCGCGACCTGTTCCGCAAGTCCGGCCGGCCGCTCGAGAGCGTGCTCGAGCTGACGATGACCGCGGGTCGCCGCCACGTCTTCAAGGACAGGTCGGTGCTCGACCTGCCGCTCGGCAATCGCGGTGACCAGGTCGCCGCGATCACCAAGGCATTCGGCGAGGACGAGTGGTCGCCGTGGATCGACGACCTGGCAGAGATCTGGGACGCGATACGTCGTACCGCTCTCGATCAGACATTCGCCGGCAAGCCGGCCGTCGACAAGGCACTTCGCAAGGTGCTCCGTCCGCGCAGGACGGTCGCGTACGTTGCCGACCGGCTGCCGGACGAACGGCTTGCGAAGCTGCTTCTCGACCCGGTGCGACTCGCGGGCCAGGATCGCCACGCCACTCCCGGCTTCGTCGCGGTCGGGCACTACGTCGAGCGCAGCTTCGGACGCTGGCGCTTCACCGGCGGCCTCCCCGCGCTCGCCGATGCCCTCGAGACGCGACTGACCGAGCGTAAGGTCACCGTGGCGCTCGGCGAGTCGGCGCACGAGCTCACGTACGACGGCGATCGCGTCACGGGCGTCATCACGGATCGCCGCACCGTCGCGGCAGACGTCGTCGTGTGGTGCGCGGCCACCTGGCCCGCTCCCCTGCCCGCGCCCAGGACCATGCCCGTCATTCCGGCCGCACGGACGTTCGTGACCCTGTCAAGCGATGCACCCGAGCTGCCCGACGAGGTGCTGGTGCACGCCAACCCGCCGATCCGGCTGTGGTCGAGCAGCACCGGATCGTGGACGATCGAGCACCGCAGCGGCGAGGACGTGCTCGACGCCCTCGTACGGTTCGGCATCGACCTGCGCGACCACGTGGTGTCGCGGGCCGACCTCAGCCCGACCGAGCTCGTGCGGATGGGTCATTGGGGCTGGGCATGGCAGGGCTGGACGACCGCACTCGACCTGCCCGGGGTCGCACCTTCCGGTGGTCTCTACCTTGCCGGCGCGCACGCCCATCCGGGCGGATCGCTCGAGGCGATCGGCATGGCGACCGCCGCGATCGCCGACGCCGTCGGCCCGGCTGCCCGTTAGACGAGGCCGTCGGCGCGGAGCGCCTCGAAGATCTCGCGGGTCGCGTTGGAGCGGTTGAGCGTGATGAAGTGCAGACCCGGAGCGCCACCAGCCAGCAGGTCGCGGCACAGCTGCGTCGCAAGCTCGATGCCCTTGGCGCGCACGGCGTCCTTGTCGTCCTGGATCGGCTCGATCTGGTCGAGCACCTCCCGCGGCAGCTCGGCGCCGGACAGCTCGGCCATGCGGGCGACCTGCGAGAAGTTGAGGATCGGCATGATGCCCGGGACGATCGGGATGTCGCAGCCCAGGGCGCGCACTCGCTCGACCAGGGCGAAGTAGTCGGAGGCGCGGAAGAACAGCTGGGTGATCGCGTACTCGGCGCCCGCATTGGCCTTGGCGACCAGCACCTCGGCGTCGTGGTCGAGGCTCTTGGCATCGGGGTGCCCCTCGGGGAAGGCTGCGACGCCGATGCAGAATCCTCCCAGCTCGGCCGCAAGCTCGACCAGGTCGATCGCGTGCTCCATGCCGTCGGGGTGCGGCTCCCACGGAGCGCGGGGCCCACCCTTGGGGTCGCCACGGAGCACGAGCACGTCGTCGACCCCTGCAGCGGCGTACTGCTTGAGGACCGACTCGATCTCGCCCTTGGTCTGGGCGACGAGGGTCAGGTGGCCCACGGGACGCATCGAGGTCTGCTCGGCGATGCGCGCCGTGATGCGTACCGTGCGCTCCTGGCTGGTGCCGCCCGCGCCGTACGTGACGGACACGAACGTCGGATCGAGCGGCTCGAGATCGGAGATGGTGCGCCAGAGCACGGCCTCGCCCTCGTCGTCCTTGGGCGGGAAGAACTCGAACGAGGTGCTCGGGTTGGGGCCGCGGAGGACGTCGACGAAGGAGCGGTGATCAGTCGGCATGCCCCAACGGTATCGTCCGAGCTGTGACCTCACGCGCAGATGATCCCGAATTCCGGACACGCGTGGACGTGGCACTTGCCACATTCGTCGACGGCCAGCGGCCGCTCCTCGCCGGCTTGGGGCCCGACCTGGGCGAGCTCGCCGACTCGGCACTCGCCTTCGTCGTGGGGGGCAAGCGCCTGCGGCCGCAGTTCTGCCTTGCCGGCTGGCTGATCGCTGGCGGTGAGCCCACTGATGCCGGCTTCGTCACGGCAGCGGCGTCACTGGAGTGGTTGCAGGCCAGTGCCCTGGTGCATGACGACCTGATGGACGGCTCGGACACGCGACGGGGCCGGCCGAGCATCCACCGCGAGTACGAGGCTCGGCACCGCCACGACGGACGATCCGGTGACGCGGCCGGCTTCGGCCTGTCAACCGCCGTGCTGCTCGGCGACCTGATGCTGTCCTGGTGCGACGAGATGTTCACCGGCGCCGTCCTGGCATCCGCACGGTTGGCGCCCCACATACGGCCTGCTCGCGCGTTCCTCGACCTCTGCAAGTCCGAGGTCGTCGCGGGCCAGTTCCTCGACGTCGTCGGTCAGACCCGCGCATCCCTCACGGTCGACGAGGCGATGAAGGTCGTCCGCTACAAGTCGGCGAAGTACACCGTCGAACGCCCCCTTCACATCGGGGCTGCACTGGCCGGCGCGTCCCCGGAGCTGATCGCCGGACTCAGCGACATCGCGCTTCCTCTGGGTGAGGCGTTCCAGCTGCGCGATGACGTGCTCGGCGTCTTCGGCGACCCGTCCGTGACCGGCAAGCCCGCCGGCGACGACCTGCGCGAGGGCAAGCGCACGGTGCTCGTGGCACGTACGTCCGAGATCACCGACGATGCCGGCCGCACCCTGCTTCGCGACCAGCTCGGAACCGCCGATGGCGTCGACGCCGTACGCAGCCTCATCGAGTCGTCCGGAGCGCTGGCCGCGGTCGAGGCCGACATCGCGCTTCTCGAGGGTCAGGCCGACGCGGCCATCGAGGCCCTGGGGGCACGCGAGATCCTCGGCCCGCTCGCGCTCACAGCAACCCGTCGAACTCGCTGACGCCGAGGTCGTCGCGGACGATCACCGCGAAGGCCGGGGCTTGGCCGACCGCATCGCGCAGCACCTCGAGCACGGCGGCGGCGTGCATCGGATCGACGTCCGCCAGCTCACGGAGGCCGTCCCACACGAGCACGGTCGGCGTCATCGTCAGGTCGCCCAGGACGTCGAACAACGCGTCGAGGTTGCGGCCGAACCACGACGGCAGGTCCCAGGACTCGGCGACCGCGTCATAGAACGCCGGGACCGAGTCGACCTCGGTGGTGTCGAGACCCAGCGCCCGCCACCCCGCGCCGAGGGCCTCGCCGGCCAGGTCGCGGTCCGGGTCACCGCGCCAGCTGAACAGTCCGGGCGACGTGGCTCCCTGAAGGAGCGATGCGTACGACGCCGTCATCGCGACACCAGCGCCGCGACGTCGAGCAGCGTGAACGACTCGTAGTGGTCATCGGTGTAGTAGTACTCGTCGCCCCTGCCATGGATGATGCGCCGGGCTCCCCGGTCGGACTCCCCCGGTGTGGGCACGGTGTATTCACGCCAGTAGCCGCGCTCGTGGTTGGGGAGCCGGTGCTCACGGTTCTGGAACACGACACCATCCTGCCGATACGGGAACGGCCCGTCGCTCTGGATCAGCTCGATCGTGTCGAGCGCCTCGGGCGGCAGGTCGCCCGTGGCCGCTGTCGCCGAGGGATTGCGGGCCGGTGACTCGTCGCCACCGTCGTACTGCTTGAACATGATCACGGCCAGCACGATGATCAGCGCGACAGCGATCAGGCGGCTCTTCATGGCTCCATGGTTGCCTATCCCGCCGCGGACGGAACGTGATGCTGCCCACCAGACACGGGCGGGATGGCCCTCAGCGTGTGGACAACCATCTAGAATCAACCCCTACGGATCCGTCTGGATCCGGAGTCGAGGAGGGCTGGCGTGGTGTTGACGGGCGACGAGGCCCTGATCGGTCGCGTCCTCAATGATCGCTACCTGATCGGCCGGCGCATCGCGCGTGGCGGAATGGCCAGCGTGTTCTGGGCGACCGACCAGCGACTCGACCGACCCGTCGCGATCAAGGTCATGCACCACGGCCTAGGCGACGACCGCCAGTTCACCGAGCGGTTCCACCGCGAGGCCAAGTCGGCGGCCAAGCTCAACCACCCCAACGTCGTGTCGGTCTTCGACCAGGGCGTCGACGGCGAGGTGACCTATCTCGTCATGGAGTACGTTCCCGGGCGCACCCTGCGCGACATCATGCGCGAGGAAGCGCCCATGCCGCCCTACCGCGCGCTCGAGCTTCTCGAGCAGATCCTCATCGCGCTCTCCGCGGCACACGGGGCGCACATCATCCACCGCGACGTGAAGCCCGAAAACGTGCTGATCACGCCGAGCGGCGAGGTCAAGGTGGCCGATTTCGGCCTCGCCCGCGCCGTCAGCGCCGCGACGACCGCCACCGGCGGCACGCTGATCGGTACGGTCTCCTACCTCGCGCCCGAGATCGTCGTCAACGAGGGCGCCGACGCCCGTTCCGACGTCTACGCGTGTGGCGCGATGCTCTACGAGATGCTCACGGGGGTCAAGCCGCACTCGGGAGAGTCACCGATCCAGGTGGCCTACAAGCACGTGCACGAAGACATCGGCAAGCCCTCCGACCTGCAGCACGAGATCCCGCCCTACGTCGATGCGCTCGTCGCCCGGGCCACGGTCCGTGACCGTGACCAGCGCTCCACCGACGCCCGCGTCATGCTGCAGCAGCTCCGCTCGGTCCAGCGATCGCTCAACGCCGGCATGACCGACGACCCCGAGCTGGTCGCCGACCTGCTGCCGGGTGCGCGCATCACCGACGCCGATGGAGAGCCGACCGAGTTCGT
Organism: Aeromicrobium panaciterrae; assembly: GCF_039537165.1. GTDB lineage: Bacteria > Actinomycetota > Actinomycetes > Propionibacteriales > Nocardioidaceae > Aeromicrobium > Aeromicrobium panaciterrae. Next base: position 3,460,124 of record NZ_BAAAZZ010000002.1, read on the forward strand.
CAAGCGCGGTGCCGTCAGCCGCACGGCCGGCGACGACGAGGCGACCCAGGCCGTACGCACTCCGTCCGAGCCGACCGTGCAGTGGGATCGCAAGTCCGACGAGCCGGTCCAGCCGCTGAAGTCCGGCCTGCTGCCTCCGGTCTCGTCCGACGACTACAAGCAGATGCGCATGGAGGAGCCGCGCTCCAACCGCGGCCGCAACCTCCTCGTCCTGGCCATCGTGCTGACCCTGCTCGCGGCCCTGCTCGGCTGGTACATCGGCGTCGGCCGCTACGACAAGACGCCCCAGCTCGTCGGCAGCGCCGAGGCGGCAGCCAAGCAGGCAGCCGAGCGCAACGGCTTTGAGTTCAAGGTCGCCGGCGTGAAGTTCTCCGAGAAGTACGCCAGCGGCGTCGTCATGTCGACCGATCCCGGTCCCGGCAAGAAGATCCTGCCGGGCGCGACGATCACGGCCATCGTGTCGAAGGGGCCTGACCGTGTCAGGCTGCCCGCCAACCTCCAGGGCATGACCCTGGCAGAGGCCACCAGCGCGCTCAGCGCAATCGACCTCAAGGTCGGCAACACGGTGCCGAACTTTGACGAGAAGGTGCCCAAGGATCGGGTCATCGGCGCGGTCGGAGTCGCCGCCTCCGAAGATCTCAGGCGCGGCACCACGATCGACCTGAGCATCAGCAAGGGCAAGAAGCCGATCGATGTCGTCGACTACACCGGCAAGCCCGCTGTTGATGCCGAGAAGGCGCTCGAGAAGGCCGGCTTCAAGGTCAAGACCGTCGGAGTCTTCAGCGACACGGTTGCCAAGGGCATCGTGATGGAGCAGACACCCCACGACGGCACCAAGTTCAAGGGAGACACCATCACGCTCACGGTCTCCAAGGGCGTCGATCTCGTGGTCGTGCCCAACATGGTCGGCAAGCCGCGAGCATTCGCCGGACACGAGCTGCGGGCCCTCGGCTTCAAGGTCCAGGCGTTCGGTGGTAGCAACAAGGTCGTCACCCAGACTCCGTCCGGCGGGACGCTCCCGCGCGGCGCCACGATCACCCTCATCTGCAACTGACGCATGCGACCTCGCCTTGCAGCGGCAGCGCTGCTGTCCGTCACCGCCATGTGGGGGTCGACGTTCTTCCTGATCAAGGACCTGCTGGATCGCGTACCTGCGGCTGACTTCCTCGCCGTGCGGTTCCTGATCGCGTTCGTCGCGCTTCTCCTCATCGCTCCGCGTGCGATCGGCCGACTCCAGCCCGGCATGCTGCGGCGCAGCATCTGTGCCGGTGGCATCTACGGCGTCGCACAGATCATGCAGACGACTGGGCTCGGCCACACCGATGCCAGCATCTCGGGGTTCATCACGGGCCTGTACGTCGTGGCGACCCCGGTCCTGGCGTCCCTGGTGTTCGGCATCCGCGTCAGCCGCACCGTGTGGATCGCCGTGACGATGGCGACGATCGGGCTCGGCATCCTCTCGCTGCGCGGGTTCTCGGTCGGCTACGGCGAGGCGATCACGTTCGTCAGCGCGATCCTCTACGCCGTCCACATCGTGGTGCTGTCTCGCTGGTCGACGTCCAAGGACGCGTTCGCGATGGCGACGATCCAGATGGGCGTCATCTCGGCGATCTGCTTCGTCGCCGCGATCCCCGGCGGCCTCACCCTCCCCGGCACGGCGGGCGACTGGGGCGCGGTCGTCTACATGGCGTTGGCCGCGGGAGCCCTCGCGATGCTGGCGCAGACCTGGGCCCAGAGCCAGCTCGAGGCGGCACGGGCCGCGCTGCTCATGACGATGGAGCCGGTGTTCGCCGCCGCGTTCGCGGTGTTGTTCGGCAGCGAGACGTTGCGGGTACGCGTCGCGATCGGCGGTGCGATCGTGCTGGTCGCGATGATCCTCGCGGAGTCGTCAAGCCGTACGAAACCGCCCGTGCACCAAGTGCTTTAGGCTCCCGACAGCATCTCCGCGACCAGGAACGCCAGCTCGAGGCTCTGGGCCCGGTTGAGGCGCGGATCGCACAGCGTCTCGTAGCGGTGAGCCAAGCCCTCGGCCGACAGCTTGGCGCCGCCGCCCAGGCACTCCGTGACGTCGTCTCCCGTGAGCTCGACGTGCACGCCGCCGGGCCACGTGTCGAGACTGCGGTGCACCTCGAAGAAGCCGCGTACCTCGTCGATGACGTCGTCGAACTCACGCGTCTTGTAGCCGTTGCTCGTCTCGAACGTGTTGCCGTGCATCGGGTCGCACACCCAGGCGACCTCGAGGCCGGCCGCGGTGACCTTCTCGACGAGGTTGGGCAGGCCGTCACGGATCTTGCCGGCACCGAATCGGGTGATGAACGTGATCTTGCCCGGGATGCGCTCGGGGTTGAGCTTCTCGTACAGCGCGATCGCGTCGTCGGCGGTCGACGTCGGGCCGAGCTTCACGCCGATCGGGTTGGCGATCTTGCTGAGCAGCTCGACGTGCGCGCCGTCCAGCTGGCGGGTGCGCTCACCGACCCACACGAAGTGACTCGACACGTCGTACGACAGCGAGGTGCGCGAGTCGATGCGCGTCAGCGAGTGCTCGTACTCGAGGATCAGGGCTTCGTGCGAGGAGAAGAAGTCGACCGTGTGGAACTCGTCGGGGTCGACGCCGATCGCATCCATGAAGGCGAGGGCGCGATCGATCTCGCGGCCGATCTTCTCGTAGCGCTCGCCCACGGGGCTGTTCTTGACGAAGTCGGTGTTCCACGCGTGCATCTGACGCAGGTCGGCGTAGCCGCCGGTGGTGAAGGCGCGCGCGAGGTTCAGCGTCGACGCAGACGCGTGGTAGACGTCGACGAGCCGCTGCGGGTCGTGAGCACGTGATGCGGCGTCGAAGTCGAAGCCGTTGACTGCGTCACCGCGGTAGGCGGGGAGCGTCACTCCGTCACGGGTCTCGGTGTCGGACGAGCGCGGCTTGGCGTACTGGCCGGCGAGGCGCCCCACCTTGACCACGGGAACGCTGGCGGCGTACGTCAGCACGACCGCCATCGACAGCAGGACACGGAGCTTGTTGCGAACGTTCTCGGCGGTGACACCCTCGAACGTCTCGGCGCAGTCGCCACCCTGGAGCAGGAACGCCTCGCCCCGGGCCACCTCGGCCAGCTTGTCGCGGAGTGCATCGCACTCGCCGGCAAACACCAGCGGCGGCATGGTGCGAAGCTTCTGCACGGCAGCATCGCGTGCCGCAACGTCGACGTACGTCGGCTGCTGGGCGGCGCCGAGTGCGCGCAACTCGTCAAGGGTGGGAATGCTCACGGATCAAGGATACGTGGGTCGCGCGGAGTCCTCGCGCAGACGCCGGGAACGTGGGACGAACCGCGTTGGGTGCTGATCTCACCTGGCCTCGCAACGTGGCGGCTGCGCCGCAGGACGCTCACACATCGTTGGCCCGGCTTCACGCTCGCTCGCTGCGCTCGCTCGGTTCAGCCAAACAGGACTTCTGCTTCCTCGTAGAGCTCGGGGCGGACGACCTTGAGGACCTTGGTGCCCTCGGCCAGCGGTACGCGGTGGATGTCGGTGCCACGCAGGGCGACCATCGTGCCGAAGTCACCCTCGTGCACCGCCTGGATCGCGTTGAGCCCGAAGCGCGTTGCGAGCCAGCGGTCGAACGCTGACGGGGTGCCGCCGCGCTGGATGTGGCCGAGGACGACGGCGCGGGCCTCCTTGCCCGTACGCTGCTCGATCTCCGACGCCAGCCGGTCACCGATACCACCCAGCCGTACGTGGCCGAACGCGTCCTTCTCGCCGCTGACGAGCGACATCGCCCCGCCTTCGGCCGGCACGGCACCCTCCGACACCACGATGATCGGCGAGTAGTGCGTCGCGAAACGGCTCTCCACCTGGGCGCACACGGCCTCGATGTCGAACGGGCGCTCGGGGATCAGGATGATGTTGGCGCCACCGGCAAGGCCCGAGTGAAGGGCGATCCAGCCGGCGTGACGGCCCATGACCTCGACCACCAGCACGCGGTGGTGCGATTCGGCGGTCGTGTGCAAGCGGTCGATCGCCTCCATCGCGATGTTGACGGCCGTGTCGAACCCGAACGTGAAGTCGGTGCCCGACAGGTCGTTGTCGATCGTCTTGGGGACGCCGACGACGTTGACACCGAGCTCGGCGAGCTTGGTGGCGACTCCCAGCGTGTCCTCGCCACCGATCGCGATCAGTGCGTCGCAGCCGTGGGAAGCGAGGTTGTCCTTGATGCGCTCCACTCCCCCCTCGACCGCGAACGGGTTGGTGCGAGACGAGCCGAGGATCGTGCCGCCCCGCGGGAGAATGCCCCGCACCTCGGGGATGCCGAGCGTCATGGTGTCGTTCTCCAGCGGACCACGCCAGCCGTCGCGGAACCCGACGAAGTCGTGGCCGTACGTGGACACTCCCTTGCGGACGGCTCCCCGGATGACCGCGTTGAGCCCGGGACAGTCGCCTCCGCCGGTCAGCATGCCGATACGCATTGAATCTCCCTGTTCGTAAGAGTTGGGTTCGATTTATTCGAGGGGCTTGATGTCGTCCCAGACTTCGTCGGCGGCCGCCTTGTCGACGGCCTTGGCGGCGGCGCGCTCGACTTCCTTGTCGCGCTTCTTGGAGTCCTGGGCGTACAGGTCGACGTACTCCTGGTCGGACAGCCGCATGATCTCGTACATGATCTCGTCGGTGATGGCGCGCAGGATGTAGCGATCGTCCTGCATGCCCTCGTAGCGGCTGAAGTCGAGCGGCTTGCCAAAACGGACACCGGGACGCGCGAACTTGCCGAAGACCTTGCCGGGAGGTGCGACGACATCGGTGTTGATCACCGCGAGCGGGATCACCGGCACGCCGGCCTCGAGCGCGAGCCGGGCGACGCCGGTTCGTCCGCGGTAGAGCTTGCCGTCGTGCGAGCGGGTGCCCTCGGGGTAGATGCCGCAGACCTGTCCGTCCTTGAGCAGTCGCAGCTGGGTCTTGATCGCGCCGGCGGCCGCCGATCCGCTCGTACGGTCGATCGGCACCTGGCCGGCACCGGAGAAGAAGGTCTTCTGCAACCAGCCCTTGATGCCCGAGCCCTCGAAGTACTCCGCCTTGGCGACGAACGTCACGCGTCGCGGGATGACCAACGGCATGAACAGCCAGTCGCTGTAGGAAAGGTGGTTGCTGGCCAGGATGGCCGGTCCGTCCTTGGGGACGTTCTCGGTTCCCTCGGCCCACGGCCGGAAGATCAGCTTGAGCAACGGACCGAGCGCAAGGAACTTCAAGAACCAATAGAACACGAGACCAGACACTACTCCGTGTGACATGGCTCTCGCAGGTCACTGGCCGACGACCTTGGGCATGAGGGAGGATTGCGGCATGAGCCCCACTTCGCCTGTCACCGTCGTGCCGGGAGCACAACCGTTTTCCGCCGATGGTGGCCGTATCGGCGTGCTGCTGAGCCACGGATTCACCGGCTCGCCCGCATCGATGATCCCGTGGGGCAAGCACCTCGCCGACGAGGGCTTCTCGGTGCGCGTGCCCCGTCTGCCGGGCCACGGCACGACGTGGAAGGACATGAACCGCACCCGCTGGGAAGACTGGTACGCCGAGCTCGACACCGCGCTCACCGACCTGCAGTCGCACTGCGACAAGGTTGTGGTGGCCGGCCTGTCGATGGGCGGCTGCCTGGCCCTGCGTCTCGCGCAGCAACGTCCCGGCGACGTCGATGCCCTGTCACTCGTCAACCCGGCGATCAACCTCGCCCGGTTCGACGTCAAGCTCGTCCCGGCGCTGCAGTGGCTCGTGCCCGCCATGCCAGGCATCGGCAACGACATCAAGAAGGCCGGCGGTGACGAGGTCGGCTACGACAAGACACCCCTCAAGGCCCTCGCGTCGCAGCTGAAGATGTGGAAGGACGTCCGGGCCAACCTCAACAAGGTCACCCAGCCGCTGATCTTGTTCCGCTCCGACGACGACCACGTCGTCGACATCACCTCCAAGGACCTGATCCTGGCGGGGGTGTCGTCGGACGTGAAGGAGTTCGTCGAGCTCAAGGACAGCTACCACGTCGCGACGCTCGACAACGATGCGCCGAAGATCTTCGAGCGCACCTCTGCCTTCATCGCCGAGCACGTCGGGAAGATCAGTGACTGACAAGGACGACTTCGACAGGATCGTCGAAGGGCTCGACCTCAACCTTGAGTTCCCGGACGAGGTCCCCGAACCCGAGCCCGTCACGCCTGCACCCACGTGGTCCGACGACGCCGAGCCGGTCGACGAAGAGCCGTTCTACCGCAAGGTCGAGCCGACTCCGTTGCGGCCGCGTCGCCGCGGCGTGGCCCTGGCCTGGGTCGCGTTGGCCGGCGCTCCCCTGCTGCTCGTCATCGCGACTGTGATGGGTGAGATCCTCCCCCGGCCGATGCTGGTCGGCGCCGTGCTCATTTTCGTCGCCGCGGCGATCTACCTGGTCTCGCAGCTGCCCGAGCACGGACCCGGGCGCTCGGATTGGCCGGACGACGGCGCCGTGCTGTGAGCCTGGCCATGTCCGCAGCACCGATAAGACCTGCCTCGGGCCCGAGGTGCGCCCGTACGATCCTCGCCTCGGCGCGATAGCCCCGACCCGTCAGGGTCCGGCTGTAGGCCGCCCTCGCCGGGTCGATCAGCAGCGCCCCTGCGTCGCTGACTCCTCCGCCGATCACGAACATCCCGGGATCGAGTGCGGCGGCGAGATTGGCGAGGCCGACCCCGAGCCAGTCACCCACCTCGGCGATCCACTCGGCCGCCTCGGCGTTGCCCTCGTCGGCGTGGCGGCTGACCAGCGATCCTTCGATGCGTTCGACGTCGCCGACCTCGGCCAGCATGGCCTTGCCGAGGTCTGTCCCCTCGGTGGCCGCTGCGCGTGCGCGCCGCGTCAGCACGCGGCCGCTGGCGTACTGCTCCCAGCAACCGTGGTTGCCGCACTCGCACGGCCGCCCGCCTGGCACCACCTGCATGTGGCCGAACTCGCCGGCGATGCCGAACTTGCCGCGATAGGGCTGTCCGTCGATCACGAGAGCGCCGCCGATCCCGGTGCCGAGCGTGATCAGGACCAGGTCCGCCTCCCCCTGGGCGGCACCGAAGCGCCACTCGGCCCAACCGCTGGCGTTGGCGTCGTTGTCGACCATCACGGGAAGGCCGGTACGCCGTGCGACCGAGTCGCGCAGTGGCTCGTTGCGCCAGGCCAGGTGCGGCGCGAACAGCACGGTCGACTGCGTTGCATCGACGAATCCCGCGGCCCCGATGCCGACCGCCGTGATGTGGTGCTCGCGGCGGAACTCCTCGGTGATCTCGGCGATCGCGTCGATCACGGCGGGCGCCTCAGTCGTGGGCGTCTCGCGCTTGACCCGCGAGACGATCCGCCCGTCCTCGTCGACGACGCCTGCTGCGATCTTGGTGCCGCCGATGTCGATGCCGATCGCCAGCTTGTCCGACATCAGATGGTCCATTCCGGGGGGTGCCGGTCAAGCGAGCGCCGCATCCGCGCCCGATCCGGCGCCAAGGCGTGGGGGTCCCCCCACGAGCTCTGCGAGTAGGGGGAGGACTGAGGCGCACCGGGGTGGTGCGACGAAGGACGACAACGCCGCCGGGCGGGATGCGGGGTGGCGCGAGTCAGGCAACGTCCCTCGGAATGGCCCATCTAGACGGGCTCGGTCCTCGCGAGATCTGCGGCGCCGATGATGCCTGCGGCGTTGCCGAGCGCGGCGAGTCTGACCTCTGCCTGTGGACGGTGCGAACGCGCCGGTAGGTGGGTCTCGAATGCGTCGACGGCCGGACCCAGCAACAGGTCGCCCGCTGCGGCGACCCCGCCACCGATCGCGATGACTCGCGGGTCGAGGATCGACGCGAGGATCGCGAGGCCTTCGCCGATCCACCGTCCGAGCTCGGCCAACAGCTCGATCGACAACGCGTCCCCGCCGTGGGCCAGATCGGTCAGGGCAGGGCCGGTGATCCTGGTCGGGTCTCCGTCGGCGAGTGCTGCGAGGGCTTCCGTCCCACGGTCGCCGTTGGCAACCCGCTCGCGGGCCACTCGGACGAGCGCGCTGCCGCTGGCGTACTGCTCGAAGCAGCCATGCTCCCCGCAGCCGCAGGCGATGCCGTCGGGGACGATGCGCATGTGACCGATCTCGGCCGCGACACCGAAGCCGCCGCGATAGAGCTGCCCGTGGTGCACGATGCCACCACCGACACCCGTGCCGATCGTGACCAGCAGGAGGTCATCGGTGTCCTCGCCGGCGCCGAACGAGAACTCCCCCCACGCCGCGGCATTGGCGTCGTTCTCGACGATGACCGGAAGATCGGTCAACGCCGAGACGTGCTCGGCCAGCGGCTCGTCGACCCAGCTGATGTTGGGTGCGAACCGCACGGTCGTACGGTCGGTGCTCGTGAAGCCGGCAGCTCCGATGCCGATGCCGACGATCTTGTCGTCGCCCGCGAGACGCTCCGAGAGGTCGGCGACGATCGCCGGGATCTTGGTCGCGTCGTCGGGTGTCGGCTCGCTCTCTCGCTTGAGCAGCTCCCCTGCCTCGGAGACGAGCCCGGCGGCGATCTTGGTCCCGCCGATGTCCACGCCGATCGCGTGCGTCATGATTCATCGTCCTTCGAGGGAACTGCGGAGTCGACCAGGTCACGCAACGACTTGGCGAACGCGGCAGCGGCCGCGGACACCTGGGCAACGGCGTCCGGGTTGTCACGGACCAGGCCGACGACCTGGCACACGGGGCACCAGGTCGCGGTGCACACGTGGGGCTGGTCGGTCTTGGGTTCGGCGCTCGACGAGCTCAGGGCCCGGAACAGCTTGAACGCCTCCTCCGACACCGATCCGACCGGTTCTGCCTCACGCTCGCTCACAGGGCCTCGACCTGCTTCTTCAGTCCCTTGAGTGCGGTGTCGATGATGACCTTCTCCGCCTTGCGCTTGAGCATGCCGAGCAACGGCACCGAGATGTCGACGGTCAGCTGGTAGGTGACCTTGGTCTGCTCCGGCTGGACCGGCTCGAGGATGTAGGTCCCGTCCATCGAGGTCAGCATGGATCCGGGCTCCGCCAGGCTCCACGAGACGGCCCGGTCGCCATCCCAGGTGTAGGCCAGCTCGTACTCGTCACGAATCGGCGCGGCGTCGAGGACGAAGTGCACGCGTTGGGCGCGTTCGCCGTCCACGCCCGCCACGATCTCGGCCGTCTTCATGCCCGTCGCCCAGTCGGGATAGGCGCCGAAATCGGCGATCACGTCCATGATGTGTCCCGCCGGAGCGTCGATGATGATGTCGCTCGTGGTCCGCGCCATCACCCCTCCTCGTCCGGCTCGTCGTGTGGGTCCCATGCTAGTGGTTGCGGCGGCGGCCACCCCTGCGGGTCAGCGCCCGTGAGAGTAGCCTGCCGTACGTGACTCAGCAGCACACCAGCGATCCCGGCAACCTCTCCCTCGACATCCTCGACCGCCTCCCGGAGCACCAGGACGACATCGCGTTCGCGCGGCAGGTCGACGGCCACTGGCAGGACGTCACGCTCGGGGCATTCCACGGGCAGGTCACCAGTCTGGCCAAGGGCCTCATGGCTGCCGGGGTCAGCGCCGGCGACCGCGTCGTGATCCTGTCCAAGACACGCTACGAGTGGACCGTCGCCGACTACGCCATCTGGTGGATCGGCGCCACGACCGTACCTGTCTACGAGACCTCCTCCATCGCGCAGATCGCCTGGATCCTCGAGGACTCCGGAGCCGTGGCGGCGATCGTCGAGACCGAGACCCATCTCGCCAGTGTCAAGGAAGCGGGGTCCCCGCACCTCGAGCGCACGTGGTGCATCGAGTCCGGGGCGTTGGACGAGATCACGGCCGGCGGCCACGGCATCTCCGACGAGGATCTCGAGGCCCGACGCGCCGCGCTGGCCAGCTCGACGCTTGCCACGCTGATCTACACGTCCGGGACGACCGGCCGCCCCAAGGGATGCATGCTCACGCACGGCAACTTCCGTTCCGAGCTGGAGGCAGCGACGTCGGTCCTGCCCGAGCTGTTCACCGCCAAGGACGCGTCGACGCTGCTCTTCCTTCCCCTGGCCCACGTCTTTGCCCGCATCATCCCGATCGGCTCGATCCGCAACGGTGTCAAGGTCGGCCACACCGCCGACATCAAGGACCTCCCCCGCCACCTGGGCGACTTCCAGCCGACGTTCGTCCTGGCCGTGCCCCGCGTGTTCGAGAAGGTCTTCAACTCGGCCAGCACCAAGGCGTACGCCAACGGTCGCGGCAAGGTCTTCGACCGGGCCGCGACAACGGCGATCGCCTACAGCAAGTCGCTCGACAACGGCGGACCCGGACTCGTGCTGCGCGGCCAGCACAAGCTGTTCGACACACTGGTCTACGGCAAGATCCGCGATGCCCTGGGCGGCAAGGCCCAGTGGGCGATCTCGGGTGGCGCCCCGCTCGGCGACCGGCTCGCGCACTTCTACCGCGGAATCGGCGTGACGGTGCTCGAGGGCTACGGCCTGACCGAGACCACGGCGGCCCTCTGCGTCAACACCCCCGAGGACCAGCGCATCGGCACGGTCGGCCGGCCCGTTCCGGGGACCGAGGTGCGCGTCAGCAGCGACGGCGAGCTGAGCTTCCGCGGGCCCCAGGTGTTCACGGGCTACTGGAACAACGACGATGCGACCGCGGAGGCCCTCGACCCGGAGGGTTGGTTCGCCACCGGAGATCTCGGTGAGGTCGACGACGACGGATTCGTACGCATCACCGGTCGCCGCAAGGAGATCATCGTCACTGCCGGGGGCAAGAACGTTGCACCGGCAGTGCTCGAGGACCGCGTACGCGCCCATCCCTACGTGAGCCAGTGCCTCGTGGTCGGCGACGGCAAGCCGTTCGTCGCCGCGCTGGTCACGATCGACACCGAGTCGTGGACCGGCAGCCTCAAGGATCCCGAGCTCAGGGACGAGGTGCAGAAGGCGATCGACGACGCCAACTCACAGGTCTCGCAGGCCGAGTCGATCCGCAAGTTCAAGATCATGGCCGAGGACTGGACCGAGGAGAACGGCTACTTGACCCCGTCCTTCAAGGTGAAGCGCAACGCCGTCCTTCGCGACTTTCACGACACGGTCGAAGCGCTCTTCGCGAGGTAGTCCTTCCAGTCGGCCGTGAGGCGGCCCACGGTCAACCCGAACGAGTCCGCCAGGGCCTTGTCGAGCGAGGTGCCGCCGATGACCTCGTCGTAGAACGACACGATGTCGGCGTCGCTGTGCGTCTCGGCCAGCATCCGGAAGATCATCCAGGCCGATTCGTACACCTCGCCCAGCCCGTGGCTGGACGACCCGAAGTCGGCCGCGGTCGGGAGTCGGGTCGGACCCTTGCCCGCCTTCACGTCGCGCAGGACCTGGCCGGCGCTGAGCGACAGTGGAGCGTTGTCGTCGTGCAGGGCGACGAAGTCGGCGAAGCCCTCGACGACCCAGGTCTCCGCCTTCGTGCCGACCGCGGACGTGAGCAGGTGAGTCGCCTCATGGCTGAGCACCACCTGGGCGGCGCGCTGGTCCATCGTGGCGAAGACCGCCGGATTGAGCAGGACCACGGTGCCGCTCGCGGTGCCGTGGCTCCCGTCCAGGTTGGTGGTCACTGCGGCGATCTGGCGGACGTCGGCAACCTTGCGGCCCACGAGGCTCGCCATCTGCTCCTGACTATGCGGCGCGATCACGACGACGGGTCGGTCGACTCCGGGCACGACCCGGGCGACGGCGGCGTGGGCCTTGGCGGTCATGGCCTCGACCGGCGTGGCCTCGAGGCCCCCGTCCACGGTGATGACGATCGAGTCGGCCTGCGTGCTGACCTTGACGTCACCCGCCAGCCAGAGCGGCAGCGACCCCGCGTCAGCCGTGACACCGCGTACCGCGAACGTGCCGTCCGCCTGTGGGTCGAGGCGGACCTTCACCGTCGACGTACGCGTCTCACCGGCGAGACCCGACCCGCCTCCGGCGGTCCAGCTGACCTCGACCGACGCCTGGGTGGACCCGTCGGCTCGATCTGGTATGTCTCCGCCCGCGATGTAGCGCAGCCCGACGTCGCGGGCGCCGAGCGCTTCCCGTGCGGACCACGCTTCGCGGGCGAACGTACGGGCCGCATCGCTCGACCCGGCGGCGTCGGCGAACTCCGACTCCGATCCGGCATCGGAGAGCGCCCGGAACTGCTGGGTCAGCAGTGCGCTGGCGTTCTCGGGGATCTCGACAGCCACGTCAGGCGAGGACTGCCACGGTCGCTGCCAGAGCAGAAGTCCCAGACCCAGCAGGGCCAGGACGAGCAGAGATGCGACGTTGGGCGACAGGCGTCGCTGGTCAGCCAACCCGGCCGTACTTGCTGAAGCTTCCGAGTCCGGTGATCTCGACGTTGCGACCCGGTCGCGGCGCGTGGATGACGCGCCCCTTGCCGAGATACATGCCGACGTGCGACATGCTGCTGTAGAACACCAGGTCGCCCGGCTGGAGCTGGCTCGCCGAGATGTGCCGGATGGCGGCGTACTGCGGTCCCACGACACGCGGGATCGAGATGCCGGCGGCAGCCCAGGCCTTCATGACGAGACCGGAGCAGTCCCAGCTTCCGGGACCGGTGCCGCCCCACGAGTAGGGCTCGCCGAGCTGCGCCAGCGCGAAGTTGATCGCCTTCTGGGCACGGCCACTGGCGACCGGTTCGAAGTCGAGGTCGATCGTGCCGTCGAGGGCCATCTGGTCCTCGGGGCTGAGCTGCGCGATCTGCGCCTTGATCTTGTCGTACTTGGCGCGGATCTCCTGACGCGTCTTGTCGGAGGCCTTCTTGTCCTTCTTGAGGTCAGCCAGACGATCCTCGAGCTGGGCGCGGCGGTTCTTGAGCGCCCTGCTCGACTCGCCGAACTGCTCGAGGGCATCGGCACGCGTGCTGTTGAGCGCCTGGACGGCGCCGAGCCCGGCGAGGAACCGGTCGGGATCCCCGCTGCCGAACAGGCTCACGGTCGGGCCGAGCGGCGCGTCCATCTGCTGCTGCGCGATGGCAGAGCCGAGCTCCTCGCGCTGGACGTTGTAGGTGGCGAGGCTGGCGGTGATGTCGTCGCTCAGGTCGTCGATCTCGTTCTGCGTCTGCTTGGTGCGGACACCGATCTGGTTGACCTGCTCGCTCATCGCCTCGAGCTTGTGCAGCGAGGCACGGATGCTCTTGACGGTCGGCGCCGGATCAGCCTGGGCTGACGGGAACGCGAACAGGGCACCGATGACGGCCAGTGATGACACCGCGACAAGACTGCGGCTTCGTACTCGACTACGTGACACTCGCACGCACGAACTCCTACCCTCGACGCCTACCGGGTGAGCTGACGGGTTCGGGCCAAGGTCTTGCCCTACGGTCCGCGCAAGCGCGATCCGATTCACCCCACTTACATGGGTCCCCGGTTCGTCTCAGAGGTCTTCCCCACCGCTGTGACGATTAGGCGATGCGTCCGACGCCGACCTGGAGGGCCGCCGTTCACCGGACGCACAGTGGCCCACTCTAGGTGGAGGGCGGGGTCAGATCAACCTGACAGGCGCTGGCGCGTGTCTGGCGCCAGGCCATGTCTCCCAATTCGATGGTCGGCTCGCGCGGCCCCGCGCCCCCTGATCGACCATCAACTGAGAGACACGGCCTAGACGGCTTGCGTCTCCGGGCCCTGGACGGGGGTGACGAGGCGGAGCGGGGGTACGCAACCCGCGTCGGCGAGCACCTCGAGTGCAGCCATCTCCTGGGCATCGATCTCGATGCCGGCGGGAGGTGCACCGAGAAGGACTGTGACGATGCAGTCGCCGCATGCGCCGGGGCTTCGTACGAGGCACCGGTCGCAGTCGACGACGACGGAGTCGGTGGATGGATGATCATGCATGTCGGCACCTCCTGTGCTGCTGTGGAACCCGCCGGACGACGAGTACGGACATGACGTTAGAGACGGGTTCGGACAAAAACGCCGACATACCGCCGTTGCCGGGCTTTGTCGGACGGGACGCCTAGCGTGTGCCGCGTGGAGGCCGTACAGGGATCGTTCGACGAGCTGGGGCGTCCGCTGTCCTCCACCACGTTCTGCGTCGTCGACCTCGAGACGACCGGCGGATCGGCGGCGGCCGGTTCCAAGATCACCGAGTTCGGCGCGGTCAAGGTGTGCGGCGGAGAGGTGCTCGGCGAGTTCCAGACCCTCGTCAACCCCGACGAGCTGATCCCGGCATTCATCACGGTGCTCACGGGCATCACCAACCAGATGGTGGTCCGCGCACCGCGCATCGCCGAAGTGCTCCCCAGCTTCCTCGAGTTCGCCCACGGAAGCGTCCTCGTCGCGCACAACGCCCCGTTCGACATCGGCTTCCTCAAGCACAACGCCCGCGAGCTGGGCATCCCGTGGCCCGGGTTCGAGGTGCTCGACACCGCCGTGCTGGCCCGTCGCGCTCTGATGCGCGACGAGGTGCCCAACTGCAAGCTCTCGACGCTGGCGGTCAAGTTCCACGCCACGACGACGCCCAACCACCGGGCGCTGTCCGACGCCCGTGCGACGGTCGACGTCCTGCACGGGCTGTTCGAGCGGCTCGGCAACCTCGGCGTCACGACGCTCGAGGAGGTCGCGACCTACACCTCCAAGGTCACCCCGGAGCAGCGCAAGAAGCGCCACCTCGCCGACCACATGCCGGTCGCTCCCGGCGTCTACGTCTTCCGCGACAGCAAGGACGAGGTCCTCTACATCGGCACCTCGCGCAACCTGCGGGCCCGCACCCGTTCCTACTTCACCAAGGCCGAGACCCGCACCCGCATGGGCCAGATGGTGATGCTGGCGCAGCGCATCGAGGGCATCGTCTGCGCCACGCCTCTGGAGGCACAGGTACGCGAGCTGCGGCTCATCGGCCGACACCGGCCGCCGTTCAACAAGCGTTCCAAGTACCCCGACAAACTCACCTGGCTCAAGCTGACCCGCGAGCACTGGCCACGCCTGTCGATCGTCCGCGCCGTGCTCGATGACGACGCCGACTACATCGGTCCCTTCCGTGGCCGTCAGGCCGCCGAGGGCGCCTTGACCGCACTGCACGACTCGTTCAGGATCCGGCAGTGCACGCCCCGGCTCGCCCTGGTCTCGCGCAGCTCGCCGTGTGCTCTCAAGGAAATGGGTCACTGCCTCTCGCCGTGCGACGGCTCGGCAGACGTCGAGGTCTACGCCGCCGAGGTCGATCGCGTACGTCGCGCCATGATCGGTGATCCCGAGGAGCTCGTCACCGCCGTACGCGGGCACATGGTCCACCTGGCCCGCAACGAGCGGTTCGAGGACGCCGCGGTCTGGCGCGACCGGCTGACCTCGTTCCTGCGTGCCGCGGTTCGCACCCAACGACTCCGCGAGCTCACGGGCCAGGCCGAGCTGGTCGCAGCCGCCCCGCATCCGGAGGGGTGGGAGGTCCACGTCATCCGCTACGGACGCCTCGCCGCCGCCGGTGTCCTGCCGCGAGGCATGCACTCCGCCGGCTGGGTCGACGCGCTCCTTGCGACCGCCGAGACCGTCTCGCCGGGGTTCGGGCCCATACCTGCGGCGACGGTCGAGGAGACCGAGTGCCTGCTGCGGTGGCTCGACTCCCCCGGCATCCGCATGGTCCGTGGCACCTGGCACACGTCGCTCGAAGGCGGTGCACGTCACCTGGTGCCGTTCGAGGTCGCCGACTCCCGCTGGCACGACCTCCAGCGACCGGGCTAGACGGTTAGGCTGGCGGCGTGATCACAGCCATCGTCTTCATCCAGGCCGACGTCTCGCACATCTCGCAGGTTGCCGAGCAGATCGCCGCGATCGACGGCGTCAGCGAGGTCTACTCCGTCACCGGTGAGCTCGACCTCATCGCGATGGTCCGCGTACGCGAGGTCGACGACGTTGCCAAGGTCGTGGCCGACCAGCTCAACAAGGTCGAAGGCGTGCTGTCGACGCAGACGCAGATCGCGTTCCAGACGTTCAGCCAGCACGACCTCGAGGCCGCCTTCTCGATCGGCCTCGACACGCCCTAGACGAGCGTCTGGGTCGTCCGGGCCCAGGTGTCGAGCACCCGCGCCGCCGAGCCGGAGTCGATCGACTCGCTCGCCCGGTCGATGCCGGCCTGGAGTCGCGACTGCACGTCGCCGCCTGTCGCCTCGTGCGCGGCAATGCCGGCACCGGCGTTCAGGAGCACCGCCGTACGTACGGAGGACTGCTCACCGCCGAGCACACGCTCGAACACCTTGGCGTTGAACGACGCGTCACCGCCGGTCAGCTCAGAACCCGGCGTGTAGTCGAAGCCGAACGACCGGGGATCGATCGACGCCTCGCTCACCTGTCCCGTCGAGCCGTCGGCGATCCATGCCGTGGTCGTCGTGGTCGTGGTGATCTCGTCGAGACCGTCGTCGCCGCGGAACACAAACGCATCGGCACCGCGGTCGGCGAACACGCCCGCCATCAGCGGCGCCATCCGCGCATCGGCGACACCCACGGCCATCGCGGCGGGACGCGCCGGGTTGGTGAGCGGTCCGAGGAAGTTGAACACCGTGGGGATGCCGAGCTCACGACGCGGCACCGCCGTGAAGCGGAAGGACGAGTGGAACACCGGCGCGAAGCAGAACGTGATGCCGGTGGCCTGCAGGACGTCGACGATCTTGGTTGCGGGTACGTCCAGGCGTACGCCGAGCTCCTCGAGCACGTCGGCGGAGCCACTGGCGCTCGACGCGGCACGGTTGCCGTGCTTGACGACCGGGATGCCCGCGCCCGCGATCACCACAGCCGACATCGTCGAGATGTTGACCGTCTTGGCGCGGTCGCCACCCGTACCGACGATGTCGACGACGCGGCCCTCGACGTTCAACGGCGTCGCGTGGTTGTACATCGACTCCACGAGCCCCTGTACTTCGCTGAGGGTCTCCCCCTTGCTCCGCAGGCCCACCGCGAAGCCGGCGATCTGCGTCGGCGTGGCGTTGCCGGAGAGGATCTCCTCCATCGCCCACGTCGTCGAGGCGGCGTCGAGGTCCTGCCCGGCGACGAGCGACGACAGGACGTCTGGCCACGAGGTCGTGGCTGGCTTGCTCATGACGTCAGCCGGGTTGGAGCACACCTCGCGCAAGGTCGATGACGACCTCGGCGAGGTGGATCGGGTCGAGCGGCTGCGAGACGACAGCCTCGGCGCGTGACCAGGTGGCGAGCCACGCGTCCTGGGGGCGGCCGGTGATGACGAGCACGGGAGGCGCGTTGAAGATCTCGTCCTTCATCTGGCGCGCGATGCCCATGCCACCGGCCGGAGTGGCCTCACCGTCGAGGATCACCAGGTCGGCCCTGGCGTCGTCGAGCTGCTGCCAGACGACCGGCTCGGTCGCGACCTCGGTGTACTCGAAGGCCGGAAGGTCGGGGTGAGGACGCACTCCGAGGGCTGTGATGACGGCGGCGCGGACGTCACGATCATCGCTGTAGACCAGGACACGTAGGGGCTTGTGCTCACTCACGGAACGATCGTACATATGATGTTCGCGTGGCGACTACATCGGTGATTCCAGCTTCACGACTCCACGGCCAGGAAGGCCGCCCGTCCATGGTGACGGTCGGCACGATTGTGTGGCTGTCAAGTGAGCTCATGTTCTTTGCGGGACTGTTCGCGGCCTACTTCACGATCCGCAACATCTCCCCCGAGTTGTGGTCCCAGGAGACCTCCAAGCTCGACCTCCCGTTCGCCAGCATCAACACCACGATCCTGGTGCTCTCGTCGGTGACCTGCCAGTTCGGTGTGTTCGCCGCCGAGCGTGGCAAGCCGGGCCGCGGCGGCAAGCTCTGGCAGATCAGCCAGTGGGGCATGCGTGAGTGGTTCGTCCTCACCTACTTCATGGGCGCGATCTTCATCGCCGGCCAGGCCACGGAGTACGCAACCCTGGTCACCGAGCACACCACGATCTCCAGCTCGCCCTACGGCAGCATGTTCTACCTCGCGACAGGCTTCCACGGACTCCACGTCCTCGGCGGTCTCATCGCCTTCCTCCTCGTGATCGGCCGTACGTTCGTCGCCCGCAAGTTCACGCACGAGCAGGCGATCTCGGCGATCGTCGTGTCCTACTACTGGCACTTCGTCGACATCGTCTGGGTCGGCTTGTTCGCGACGATCTACCTGCTCAAATGAAGGCTTGCCTCACTAACTCGTACGACGCCAACCGTCGGTACGCTGAAGTTGACTCCTAGGAATGAGGTTCTCGGTGCGGAAACTGTCGACCAGACGCCGGCATCCCCTCGCTGGTTTCGTCGTGCTCCTCATGGGGCTCGTCGTCGCGGGCGGCATGTATGCCGCGTTCGCGCCGAAGCCCGCCACAGCTGAGGAGGCGTCCTCTCAACAAGTTGAGGCCGGTCGCAAGCTCTTCCTCATCGGCTGCGCCAGCTGCCACGGCAAGAACGCCGAGGGCATCCAGACCAAGCGCGACGGCAACTACGGCCCGACCCTCGTCGGTGTTGGCGCTGCCGCCGTCGACTTCCAGGTCGGCACCGGCCGGATGCCGATGGCTGCCTCCGGACCCCAGGCCCCGCGCAAGACGCCGGAATACACCGAGGAGGAGACCGCAGAGCTCGCGGCCTTCATCGCCTCACTGGCTCCCGGTCCGGCGATCCCCGAAGACGAATACCTCGACTACAAGAGCGTCACGGCCGACGGACTGCGCGAGGGCGGCGAATTCTTCCGCACCAACTGCACGGCGTGCCACAACTCGGTCGGTGCCGGAGGCGCCCTCCCGAGTGGCCGCTACGCCCCTTCGCTCAAGGGCGTCGACGCCAAGCACATCTACGAGGCCATGACGACCGGCCCCCAGCAGATGCCCGTGTTCGCCGACACGACCATCACGCCTGAGGAGAAGAAGAACGTCATCGCCTACATCAAGAAGCTGCAGACGCAGCCTGAGTACGGCGGACTCGCCGGCGGCGGCCACGGGCCGGTGGTCGATGGTCTGTTCACGTGGGTCATCGGCATCGGCGGCCTCGTCGGTTTCGCCATCTGGATCGGCGCGCACGGCGCTCGGGTGAGGAAGAAGGCATGAGCGACAGCGAGATCGAAGTTTCTGAGCCGATCGAGAACCCCGGCCTCCAGGAGCACCAGGAGCGCCCGCAGGACGTCGATCCTGCAATGGCGCGTCGCACCGAGCGTCAGATCTCGGCCATGTTCGGCGTCGCCACGCTGCTGCTGCTCGGCTTCTGCGTCGCCTACGTCGTGATCGACAAGGACCAGACATTCCTGGGTTGGTCCGCCATGAACTTCACGCTCGGCGCGACGCTCGGCGGCGCGCTGCTGCTCATGGGCGTCGGGATCATCCAGTGGGCCAAGAAGCTCATGGGCGACCACGAGATCGTCGAGCTGCGTCACCCGGTAGCCTCGACTGACGAGGATCGCCAGTTCGCACTCGAGGAGATCAACAAGGGACTCGACGAGTCGGGCATCGGTCGTCGCCCGCTGATCCGCAACAGCCTGCTCGGCGCCGTGGGCGCCCTCGGACTGCCCGCCGTGATCATGCTCGGCGACCTCGGTCCGCTGCCGCACGGACAGCGCAACACCGTGTGGAAGAAGGGCATGCGAGTCGTCAACGACGTCTCCGGCACCCCGATCAAGCCGTCCGACCTCGAAGTCGGTTCGCTGGTCAACGGCGAGCCCGCGATCATGTACGAGACCGACGCCGAGGGCGAGCGCGTCCTGCACGGCAAGGAGCTCCTGCAGGCCAAGTCCAAGGCAGCCGTCATCGTGGTGCGCATGCGCCCCGAGGACATCACCCCGGAGAAGGGTCGCGAGAACTGGGGCGTCGACGGCATCCTCTGCTACTCCAAGATCTGCACCCACGTCGGTTGCCCGATCAGCCTCTACGAGCAGCAGACGCACCACGTGCTCTGCCCGTGCCACCAGTCGACGTTCGACCTCGCCGACAACGGCAAGGTCATCTTCGGCCCGGCGCACCGTGCTCTGCCCCAGTTGCCGCTGGCGGTCGACAGCGAGGGCTACCTCATCGCCGTCAGCGACTTCCCCCACATCGTCGGCCCGAGCTATCCCGAGCTCGCGCGTGATCAGAAGAAGTTGGACAAGAAGTCATGACGACAACTGACGAATACACCAACATCGAAGACACCGGCCTGGGCAAGAAGGCCGGCGGACCCGTCGCCTGGCTCGACGACCGACTCGGCCTGGCCACCTCGCAGAAGAAGATGATCCGCAAGGTCTTCCCCGAGCACTGGTCGTTCATGCTCGGCGAGATCGCCCTGTGGAGCTTCATCGTCCTGCTCCTGACCGGCGTGTTCCTCACGTTCTGGTTCCAGCCCAGCATGAGCGAGGTCGTCTACGACGGCTCCTACGCCCCGCTGAAGGGACTCGAGATGTCGCAGGCCTACGCCTCGACCCTAGACATCTCGTTCGACATCCGCGGCGGCCTGCTGATCCGGCAGATCCACCACTGGGCGGCAGCGCTGTTCGTTGCCGCGATGATCCTGCACATGCTGCGCGTGTTCTTCACCGGCGCCTACCGCAAGCCGCGTGAGATCAACTGGCTCATCGGGGTCGGCCTCCTGTCGATGGGACTCGTCGAGGGCTTCGCGGGCTACTCGCTGCCCGACGATCTGCTGTCCGGCACCGGCCTTCGCTTCGTCGACGGTCTCCTTCGCTCGATCCCGCTGGTCGGCTCCTACCTCGAGTACTTCATGTTCGGCGGCGAGTTCCCCGGCGACGAGATCATCCCCCGCCTCTACATGGCTCACATCCTGCTGATCCCGGCTCTCCTGCTGGGCTTGATCGGCGCCCACATGCTGCTGCTCGTCTACCACAAGCACACGCAGTGGCCTGGCCCCGGACGTACCGAGAAGAACGTCGTCGGTTACCCGATGCTCCCCGTGTATGCCGCCAAGGCCGGCGGATTCTTCTTCGTCGTGTTCGGCTTCACCGCGCTGATGGGCGCCCTGCTCCAGATCAACCCGATCTGGGCGTAAGGCCCCTACAACCCGTCCGAGGTCACCGCCGGTTCGCAGCCTGACTGGTACATGGGCTTCTCCGAGGGCGCGGTCCGTCTGATGCCCGACCTTGAGTTCAACCTGTTCAACTACACGTGGAGCATGAACGTCTTCATCCCCGCAGTCGGTGCGATGACTCTCCTGTTCACGGTGCTCGGCATCTGGCCGTTCGTCGAGCAGTGGATGACGGGCGACAAGAAGGAGCATCACCTGCTCGACCGTCCTCGCAACGCTCCCACGCGCACGGCGCTGGGTGTCGCGGGCATGACAGCCTACGCGGTGCTCTGGATGGCAGGCGGCAACGACATCATCGCCACGCGTCTGCACCTCGACATCTTTGCGATCACATGGACACTCCGATTCGGATTCTTCATCCTGCCGGTCGTTGCGTTCATCGTGACCAAGCGGATCTGCATCGGCCTGCAACGTCAGGACGCCAACAAGATCCTGCACGGCTACGAGACAGGTGTCATCGAGCGCACGCCCGACGGCGCCTACTCCGAGCGCCACGCACCGCTCGACCCCGTTCGACAGTTCGCGCTCACGACGCACGAGCGCCTGCCGGAGCTCACCGCACCGGTTGAGACGGACAAGAACGGTGTGGCCGCTCCTCACAGCCGCAAGGCGAAGGTCCAAGCCTGGGTACGCAAGCGCTACTTCCACGGTGTCCTGGACAAGCCGACCGTCGATGACGTGCAGCACGCCGAGGAGCATCTCGCTCACATCGACGGCCACCCCGTCGAGCTCGGTGACGAGTTCGTGGGTGTGTCCGAGACGGGCGTCCCCCGCGTCCACTGATCCATCCAAGAAGGGGCCGCACCCGGTGGGGGTGCGGCCCCTTTTGGTGCCTGGAGCTGCTGCGCCGGTATGCCCGGGAGTAGGGACGCGACCGGGTGGCCGCCACACCGTCGTGGGGGCCAGCCACGTCGCTCAGACGGCGAAGGCTGAGCCCTGCTGCCACTTGGCCCAGTCGACGTTCCAGTCGGTCCAACCATTGCGGTCCTCGAGGGCACGCGAGCTGTTGACGTACTTCACGACGTCTCCGCGACGCGACTGCTTGAACAGCCAGGCGGCGTTTGCCGTGCTCATGCCGGTGCAGCCGTGGCTGACGTTGGCGTTGCCCTGGGAGCGCACCGACCACGGCGCCGCGTGGAGGAACTCACCGGAGTTGGTCACCCGCATGGCCCATTTGACGTCGCTGATGTTGTAGTAGTCGGGATCCTCGGAGTCGACTCCCGTTGTCGCGGCATCCATGTCGACCTTGGAGAACTTCTCCATGATGACCTTGGTGCCCTCGCGCGACTTGTGGCCGGCGTCGCCGGTGGTCACCGGGATCGTGCGCACGACCTTGTCATCGACCGTGTAGGTCAGCGTGTGCGCCGCGACGTCGACGGTGCTGACGGCCTTGCGGCCGATCGTGAAGTCGATGACCTGGTCCTGCTGTCCGTAGATGCCCTCCGAAGCAGGGAGCGAGTTGAGCCGCAGGACGACCTTGACCTTGGCGCCCGCGGGCCAGAACTCCTCGGGCCTGAAGTGCACCTCGCGGTCGCTGAACCAGCGCCACGAGCCCTCGACGGCCGGAGTCGACTGCACTGACATGTTGCGCTCGAACAGCTCGCGGTTCTTGACGGGTACATCGAACGTGACGATGACCGGCATACCGACACCGACCGTCTCACCCTTCAGCGGTGCCACTGACGGATAGGTCTGCTGCGCCAGCGTCAGCTTCTGTGTCGAGAACGTGCGCGTGATGGTGGCGTCCTTGCCGTCCTCACCCTTGCCGGTGACGCTGAACGCGTAGGCGGTGCCGGGCTCGAGACGTTGTGTCGCGATCCAGTCGCCGCCGGCGACCCGTCCCTTGATCGTGGACTTGCCGTCAGTGCTGGCGAGCGACACCTTCGTGATCTCTCCATCGGAGGCTGAGGCACTCACGATGGTGTCGACGTGGACATCGGCAGCCTTGTCCGCGACGTTGGCCTTCAGCACGACCGGGTCCTTCGGGACCACGACGTCCTTGACACCCGAGCACGCCGACAGCAGCAGCGCGGAGACGCACGCGACAACGGCGACTTTGCGGAATTCCCTCACCCGGCCAGTCTACGGTTACGGGGCGACAGGCTTGGAATCGGTCAGCGCGCTCAGTGAGCGTGGATGCCGCGGTAGTACTCGAAGATCCAGCCACACACCATGACCGCACCGAAGCCGGCACCGATGATGAACAGCCACCAGCCGAACACGATGCCCAACGCGCACACGGCCAAGGCCATGGCGGCGAACAGCGGCCACCAGCTGTAGGGCGGGAAGAAGCCCTGCTCCCCCGCACCTTCGGCGATCTCGCCGTCGCTGCGGTCCTCCGGACGATCGGGGATCTGCTTGGCGACCACCGCGAGGTAGAAGCCCAGCAGGGCGCAGAGCAGGAACGTCATCACGAGGGCTGACGTGCCGGTCGGGTCCTCAGTCAGCACCCAGTAGACGGGGGCGATCAGGGCGAAGAAGATTCCACACCCGAGGATTGTCCAAGTTTCGGCCTTCATGGATCAGTGGCCCTTCTTCTTCGCGTCGGAGATGGCTTGACCCTTGCCGTTCACGTCGGGTGCATCCGCGAGCCCGCTGGACTCACCCGGGTTGTGGGCGAGCTCGAGGGCTGCGATCTCCGGGTGGTGCAGGTCGAAGGCCGGGCTGTCAGAACGGATGCGCGGCAGCGACACGAAGTTGTGGCGCGGCGGCGGCGATGAGGTGGCCCACTCCAGCGAGCGGCCCCAACCCCACGGATCGTCGAGGTTGACCTTGGCGCTCTTGCGCGACTTCCAGACGTTGAAGAAGAACGGCAGGGTCGATGCGCCGAGCAGGAAGGCGCCGATCGAGGAGATCTCGTTGAGCGTGGTGAATCCGTCGGTCGGCGAATAGTCGGCGTAGCGACGCGGCATGCCCTCGACGCCCAGCCAGTGCTGCACCAGGAACGTCATGTGGAAGCCCAGGAACAGCAGCCAGAAGTGGATCTTGCCGAGCTTCTCGTCGAGCATCCGGCCGGTGAGCTTGGGCCACCAGTAGTAGAACCCGGCGAACATCGCGAACACCACGGTTCCGAACACCACGTAGTGGAAGTGAGCCACGACGAAGTAGCTGTCGGAGATCGGGAAGTCGAGCGTCGGCGCGGCCAGGATGATGCCGGTCAGACCACCGAAGAGGAAGGTCACGAGGAAGCCGAGCGCGAAGATCAGCGGGGTGTCGAAGGACAGAGATCCCCCCCACAACGTGCCGATCCAGTTGAAGAACTTCACGCCGGTGGGCACCGCGATCAGGAACGTCATGAAGGAGAAGAACGCCAGGTCGACGGCGCCGGTGACGAACATGTGGTGCGCCCACACCGCCACGGACAGGGCCGCGATCATCAGGGTCGCGCCCACCAGACCGATGTAGCCGAAGATCGGCTTGCGGCTGAAGACCGGCAGGATCTCGGTGATGATGCCGAAGAACGGCAGGGCAATGATGTAGACCTCGGGGTGACCGAAGAACCAGAACAGGTGCTGCCACAGGATCGGGCCACCGTTGGCGGCGTCGAAGACGTGGGCGCCGAGTCGACGATCAGCCTCGAGCGACAGCAGCGCGGCCGCGAAGATCGGGAACGCGATCAGCACGAGCATGCTGGTGACGAGCGTGTTCCAGACGAAGATCGGCATGCGGAACATGGTCATGCCGGGCGCACGCATCGTGAAGATCGTGGTGACGAAGTTGACGGCACCGAGGATCGTGCCGAGGCCGGCCATCCACAGGCCCATGATCCAGAGGTCACCACCGACCCCGGGCGAGTTCACCGCGTCCGACAGCGGCGCGTAGGCGAACCAGCCGAAGCTTGCGGCGCCGCCCGGGGCGATGAAGCCCGAGACGACGATCAGGCCACCGAACAGGTAGAGCCAGTAGCTGAACATGTTGAGGCGCGGGAACGCGACGTCGGGCGCACCGATCTGCAGGGGCATGATCGCATTGCCGAAGCCGAAGAACAGCGGTGTCGCGAACAGCAGCAGCATGATCGTGCCGTGCATCGTGAAGAACTGGTTGTAGACCTCGTCATCGACGAGCTGCGTGCCCGGCTGGGCCAGCTCAGCGCGGATCAGCAGCGCGAGAATGCCGCCGAAGATGAAGAACGCGAACGAGGTGACGAGGTACATGTTGCCGATCACCTTGTGATCGGTCGTGGTCAGCACCATGACGACCTTTTGGCCCAGGGTGCGCTCCCGAACGCCTGCGCGATCGGAGGCGTCGTCGAATGCGGCAGTCGCCGTTGCGTCGGCCATCAGCCCTCTTCTCCGTCTGTGTTCAGGCCGGCGATCGTGTCGGCCTCTTTGGCGCCCGTGGGACGGCCCGTGTCGCCGGCTGCCTCGAGCTCCTTGAGGTGCGCGTCGTAGTCGGCGCGCGAGACCACGTGGACCTTGAAGATCATGCGTGAGTGGTAGAGGCCGCAGAGCTCGGCGCAGCGGCCCGTGAACACGCCCTCGCGGGTCGGTGTCATGTCGAACGAGTTGACGCGTCCGGGGACGACGTCGAGCTTGAAGTAGAACTCCGGCACCCAGAACGAGTGGATGACGTCGGGAGACTTGAGGTTGAACCGCACCGACTCGTCGACCGGGAGCCACAGCTCGGTCGGGTCCTCGGGTGTGCCGACCTCGAAGACGTCCTCGCTGACGGCGGACTCGTCGAGGTAGTTGAAGCCCCACTGCCATTTGCTGCCGATGACCTCGATCGTGTGGTCGGGGTTGTCGACCTTCTCGAGCATCTCGTTCTGCGAGGTGACGGTGTGGAAGAAGAACACCGCGACGATGATGACGGGCGCGAACGTGTAGAGCGCCTCGATCGGGAGGTTGTAGCGGATCTGGACCGGAACCTCGTCGTCGCTGCGCCGACGGTAGCGGACCATCGCGTAGACGATGAGGCCGAACACGAGGACGAAGACCACGAGGACGGCAATCCACCCGCCGAGCCACAGCTCCCACATCGACTGCGACCGGTCACTGCCGGCAACCGGCAGACCAAGGCGCTCGAGATCGTGGTCACCCTTGGGGGAACACGCACTCAACGCCAAGACCGCAAAGGCGAGAATCGCCAGCTTCATACGACCCACGGGGGCGCCTTTCTGAACCATGACTGTCTCCGACATCAAGAACCTTAGCCCAGCGCAAGCGTGCCTGGACGGTGAGGTCAACCTACGTTGGGGGCGCGTGTCGGCCCTGCTCGTCACGCGAGGGTGAGGGCGGCGTCAACCTCGGCCTGCGCCTGCTCGCCGTACGCCGATCCAAGGCGCTTCAGGAAGCCTTCGCGCTCGAGGACGTACTCCTGTGTGCCGGTCGTCTCGACGACGCTGGCAGCGATCGTGCAGCCTATCTGCGCGGAACGTTCGAAGCCGAGACCTGCTGCGATTCCGGCGAGGAACCCCGCCCGGAAGCTGTCGCCGACGCCGGTCGGGTCGACCGCGACGACACCCTCGATGGCCTTGACGTTGATCGGCTCGCCGTCGGCGGGATAGACGGTGACGCCGTCCTTGCCGCGGGTCACGATGCGGGTGCCGACGTGCGCCTGGACGTCGGCCGTCGACCAACCGGTCTTCTGCTCGATGAGCGCAGCCTCGTAGTCGTTGCTGAAGAGATAGGTCGCGCCGTCGATCAGCTGCCGGATGACATCACCGTCAGCCCACGCGAGCTGCTGGGAGACGTCGGCTGCGAAGGCGACGCCGCGGTCGCGACAGGCCTGGGTGTGACGCAGCATTCCCTCGGGGTCGTCGGGTCCGACCAGGACCAGGTCGAAGTCGCTGCCGAGCGAGAACAGGTCGATGTCGCGGGACTCCGACATGGCGCCGGCGTAGAACGTCGCGAACTGCGCGAGATCTGTGTCGGTGGTGCACACGAAGCGCGCCGTGTGGCGTGTGTCGGAGACGAGGACACCGCTGGTGTCGACACCCGCGTCGTCGAGCCAGCCGCGGTACTCGGTCTCGAAGTCACGCCCGACTGCCCCGACGAGGAGCGAGCGGTGGCCGAGCTTGGCGAGGGCGAAGGCGATGTTGGCTCCGCAACCACCTCGGCGTACGTCGAGGTCCGTGACGAGGAACGACAACGAGATCTTGTCGAGCTCCTCCGGCACGAGCGAGTCAGCGAACTTGCCGGGAAAGGTCATGAGGTGATCTGTGGCGATCGAACCTGTGATGGCGAGGTGCACCCGTCAAGGATAGACAACGGCCTCCCGCGATGCGGAAGGCCGTCGTATGAGGTAACTCTCAGTGACTAGTGGAACGAGTCACCGCAGGCGCACGAACCCGTGGCCATGGGATTGTCGATCGTGAAGCCCTGCTTCTCGATCGTGTCGACGAAGTCGATCGTGGCACCGCCGAGGTAGGGCAGGCTCATGCGGTCGACCACGACGTTGACGCCGCCGAACTCGAAGATCTGGTCACCGTCGAGCGAACGCTCGTCGAAGAAGAGCTGGTAGCGCAGGCCCGAGCAACCGCCGGGCTGAACCGCGATGCGCAGGGCGAGGTCGTCGCGACCTTCTTGTGCCAGCAGGCTGCTCACCTTGTCGGCAGCACCCGCGCTGAGGGTGACCCCAGTGTCCGGCGTGGCCTCGACGGTGGACTGCTCAGTCTCGATCGTCATGCGTACTCCCAAGTTCTGGTTTGGACTCGTCACGATGTGCAACCCGTGGCGCGTCGATTCCATTCCATCGTACGCGTTCATTCAATACGGCGTGGCGACCACGTACGGGCGACACGCTCGGCGAGTGCCGCCAGCGAGTTGAAGGGCGCACGCATCGCGTCGTCGATGCCGACCAGGTCGGCCACCGAGTAGGCGCTCTCGACGCCCATCGCCCGCATCTCGCGTGACGCGACGCTGACCTGTCCGGCGAGCACGATGCAGGGACGCGCCGCCGCAGCAGCGACCGTCGCGACCCCGTAGACCGCCTTGCCCGAGCGCGACGAGAAGTCGTACGTGCCCTCACCCGTCACCACCAGGTCGTGCGTCCTGGCCAGTGCCGTGAGACCGACCGCGTCGGTCACGAGGTCGATGCCCGAGACGACTGTGCCCCCGAGCAGCATCAGGGCGAATCCGAGACCGCCCGCCGCACCGGCCCCCTTGGCATCGGCGGGGCGGCGCTCGGCCGGCGTCGTGCCACACGTCGCCACGACCCACTGGTCAAGGATGCCGTCGACGCGGATGATGTCGGGCTCCGACAACCCCTTCTGCGGACCGAACGTCTTGGTCGCGCCGAACATGCCGAGCAGCGTGACGTCGACGTCGGCGGCGATCACGATCTCGACGCCCTTGAGCGCTCTGCGCACGGGCGACAGATCAGCCGATGCGATGCCCTCGAGGCCCGCAGGTCCCGCATCGAGCGGCCGGTCACCCGTGGCGCCGAGGGCGGCGAGCAATCCGGCTCCCCCGTCGTTCGTGGCGCTCCCACCGAGGCCGACGACGACCCGCTGCGCTCCGCGATCGAGGGCTGCGGCGATCAGCTGGCCCACACCGTACGTCGACGCGCGCAACGCGTCGGGCGGCACGGCCAGGTGGAGCCCGCACGCCTGGGCACTCTCGATGTATGCCGTGTCGCCGACGAGCAGCAGCGAGACGGGTACGTCATCGCCGAGCGGACCGCGAACGAGCACGGAGACGAGCTCCCCGGCGAGCGCCTCGTGCAGGACGGCGACGAAGCCGGGGCCACCGTCGGCCACCGGAGCCACCGTCACGGTGTCGTCAGTGGCGTACCGCTTCCATCCCTCGGCGATCGCACGGGCCGCCTCGGGCGCCGAGAGAGTGCCCGCGAACGCGTCGGGTGCGATCAGGACACGCATTGGCGTCAGCTGGCCAGCGCTTGCTCCGCGGCGGCGACCAGCACGCAGGTCGCCAGGCCGTCGATCGCCTGCTCGAGCTCGGGCAGGCCCGGGAACGACGGTGCAATCCGGATGTTGCGGTCGCGAGGGTCGTTGCCGTACGGGAAGGCCGCTCCGGCCGGCGTCATCGCGATGCCGGCATCCTTGGCGAGCTGCACGACGCGAGACGCCAGGCCGTCGACCGTGTCGAGGCTCACGAAGTAGCCGCCCTTGGGATCGGTCCAGGTCGCGACCTCATGACCGCCGAGACGCGCCTCGAGGATCTCCACGACCTTGCTGAACTTGGGCGCAAGGATCACCCGGTGCTGGTCCATGAGGGCGTGCAGTCCGTCGACGTCCTTGATGAAACGCAGGTGGCGCAGCTGGTTGACCTTGTCGGGACCGATCGTGCGCTTGGCGACGTGCGTGAGGTACCACGCGATGTTGGCCTCGGAGCCGCCCATGAACGGGATGCCCGAGCCGGCGAACGTGATCTTGGACGTCGAGGCATAGATCATCGGTCGGTTCGGATGACCTGAGGCGGCGCACAACCCGAGGATGTCGGCCGTCTTGGTCTGCTGCTCAGTCAGGTGGTGCACGGCGTAGGCGTTGTCCCACATGATGCGGAAGTCCGGCGCGGCGGTCTCCATGGCGGCCAGCTCGGCCGCGACCGCCTCGCTGACGACGGATCCGCTCGGGTTGCCATAGGTCGGCACGAGCCACATGCCCTTGACGGCAGGGTCCTTGACGAGCTCGCGTACGGCTTCCATGTCAGGGCCGTCGTCGTTGAGCGGCACCGGGACCATCTCGATGCCGTAGGTCTCACAGATCGAGAAGTGGCGGTCGTAGCCGGGCACGGGACAGATGAACTTGATCGCGTCTTCCTTGGCCCACGGCCTGGGTGAGTCGACCGTGCCGTGCAGCAACGAGAAGACGAGGGTGTCGTGCATCAGGGCGAGGCTCGCGTTGTCGCCGCAGACGACCTGGTCGACCGGAACCTGCATGACCTCGGAGAAGATCTCGCGGAGTCCCTTGGACCCGGCCAGCCCGCCGTAGTTGCGGGTGTCGGTGCCGTCGTCCTTGAAGTCGTCGCCCGGGAGCGAGAGCAGCGCGTTGGACAGGTCGAGCTGCTCAGGGGACGGCTTGCCCCGGGTCAGGTCGAGCTTGAGCTGGGCTTCCTGGAGGTCGGCGTACTTGGCCGACTGCTCGACGAGAAGCTCCTGGATCTGGTCACGGGAAAGGGTCGGGAAAGCCACGTCCCCAACCTATCGCGAGCGGCTGGCGGCTAAAGCCCGGGAGCGCCCCAGATCGCGAGCCAGCGGGACAGGTCGGCCTCGACCGTGACGTCGTTGGCGATCAGACCGCGGACCTGCAGCTCGAGCGCGTTGTCGCGCCGCTCGTCGGTCTCGGGAGCGAAGGGATAGAACGTCCCGCGCTTGTAGAGATAGACGAGCGCCATAGGCTTCTTGGCCGGTGTCGTGAACACCACCGTGGAGCACAGCAGCGCCGATCCGAACCCTGCGTCCGCGAGCGAGGCGTTGGCGGCGTGCAGATCGGTCACGAGCCCCGACACGTCGGAGTCCGTACGTGTGACGGTCAGCCAGCGGAAGCCGAACCGATCGGTCGTGCCCTCGATCGTCGGGCCTCCACCCGTCGCAACCAGCTGCTTGATCTGTGTCTCGGTCTCGGCGAATGCGCCACCCTCGGCAGCCCGGTAGCAGACCCCGCCGACGCCGGTCGCGGTGAAGCCCTCACCCGCCAGCGACAGGGCGGCCTGCGGCACCGCGAACAGTGCGTCGAGGTTGGCCGCCGGAGGCTTGCTGCGCCCGAGGATCGAGTCGAGGATGCCCATCCTCAGCCCTTCTCGGACAGCTCGGCGCCGATCTTGGCGAGGTTGTCGAGTCGTTGCTGCAGCGGCGGGTGCGTCGACATCAGGGCACCGATCGACTCGCGGTTGATGGCCGGTGCGAAGAAGAACGCGCTGATCGCCGAGGCCTCGCGGAGATCACGGTTGGGGATGCGTGCCATCTCACCGGAGATCTTGACGAGTGCGGAGGACAGAGTCGACGGCCTGCCCGTCAGGTAGGCGCCGCTGCGGTCGGCGCTGAGCTCGCGGTAGCGAGACAGCGCCCGGGTGAGCAGGAAGCTGACGAAGTAGACGACCAGGCTGACCGCGAACACCGCGAGGAACGGCACGCCTCCCCCGTTGTTGTCGCGGTTGCGGCCACCTCCGAAGTACATGCCCCAGCGGGTGATGAAGCCCGCCAGCAGCCCGAGAGACGATGCGACCGTCATCACCGACACGTCACGGTTGGCAATGTGTGAGAGCTCGTGCGCCAACACACCTTCGAGCTCATCCGCGTCGAGCCGCTGCATGATCCCAGTGGTGACGCAGACGGCCGAGTGCTTGGGGGTGCGACCCGTGGCGAACGCGTTGGGCATGTCGGTCACCGAGACCGCGACCCTCGGCTTGGGCATGTCGGCGAGCGAGCAGAGCCGGTCGATCATGGCGTGCAGCTCGGGCGCCTGCTCGGGCGTGACTTCCTTGGCGCCCATCGACTTGAGCGCGAGCGTGTCGGAGAAGTACCACTGTCCCCAGGCCATGCCCAGCGTGATGATCAAGCCCAACGCGAAGTTGGTCTGGGTGATGAGCAGCGCGCCGAACGCGACGTAGAGCGCTCCAAGTCCGAGCCCGACGCCACCCATGCGGAACGTCAGCCCACGGTCGCTGCGGAACCGAGTACGCGCCATGGCCGGCTACTTCGACTCGTTGCCGTCAGTCAACGCATCCATCTGACGGCTGACCTCCGGACTGTCGAGCGCCGCGTCGAAACGTCGTGCGGCGGCTTCGTTGGCACTCTCGCCGGGCTTGCTGATGAGGCCCTCGCGTACGAGCTCGTCGACCGCGTCGGCAGAGGCCTCGAGCTCTCGGGTGCGGCGCTCGGCGGCCTCCATGGCCTGGCTGACGTCGCTCGCGGCCGACGTGATGCCCTTGCTCGCGTCGTTCATGCCGGCCTGTGCGCTGGCGGCCGTGTGGCGGGCCGCGAGGGTGTCCTTGCGGGCACGGAAGCTCTCGACGTCCTGCTCCATCTTCATCGCCGAGTCGTGGAGCTTGTCCTCCTCCGCCTTCAGGTCCGCGTGCCGCTGCGACAGCTCGGTCGCGGCCTTCTCGAGCGAGACCTTGCGGGCGAGGATCGCACGAGCCTCGTCGTCGTTGCCCTGGCCGACGGCCTGACGAGCCTGGTCGTCGAGCTGGGAGATCTGCTGGTTGAGCGCGGCAAGCTGCAGCTCGACCCGCTTGCGACTGGTCGCGACGTCGGCGACGGAGCGGCGAACCTGCTGCAGGAGCGTCGTCTGGGTGCGGTAGGTCTCGTCGAGCTTTTCCTTCAGGTCGTCGATGTCCTGGCCGCCCTCACGCCACGCTCTAAACATCCTGGACAACCGCGAACCGATGCTCATGCGCTCCAGCCTACGGGGTAGCGTGTCGCGGGTGGTAGACGAGACTGAGACCGGAAAAGGGCGCGCAACGCCGAGCCGCAAAGAGGCCGAAGCGGCTCGCAAGGCGCGCCTGAAGGCCCCGGTCTCACGCAAGGACCAGGTCAAGCGCGACCGTGCCGCCCGCGAGGAGATCCGGGCCAAGCAGCGCGAGGCGCTCAAGACCGGCGACGAGCGCTACCTGCCGGCACGCGAGCGGGGACCAGTCCGCGGCTTCGCCCGTGACTTCGTCGACCGTCGCCGCAATGTTGGTGAGCTGCTGATCCCGTTCCTCTTCGTCATCCTGGTGTTCCTCTTCGTCGCCGGCGCGACCGGACACCCGGAGTGGACCAACTACGCCACGGCGCTGGTCTACCCCGTCGTGATCCTTGGCGTCGTGATCGACGTGATCATCCTGACGCGCTCGCTGCGCAAGGAGCTCAAGGCACGCTTCAAGCCCGAGGAGACCAAGGGCACCATCGCCTACGCGATCCTGCGCAGCATGCAGCTGCGTCGCATGCGCCTGCCCAAGCCGCAGCTCAAGCACGGCGCACCCATGAAGGCGAAGTACTAGAAGCTCAGCTGTCAGCGTGCAGCGACATCGGGCCGTAGACCTCGTTCTCGCCGTCGAACAGACGCACCTGGTCGACTCCGTCAGCCACCAGGTCTCCGAACGCCTCACCGATCCACGACTCGGCGTCACCACGGCTCTCGAACTCCTCCGACGAGCGGATGACATCTCCTGCAGCGGTCTCCAGCGTCCACGTCCAGCTCATCAGCTCTCCTTGGTCGACGGTTCGACGAATGGCGGCTTGGTCACCGTGAACAGTTCCGACCGCCCCCGCACGTCGATCACGACAGTTGCACCGTCCGCGACCAACGGCTCCAGCAGAGCCAAACCGATGCCCTGGCGCAGCGTCGGCGAGAACGTGCCGGACGTGATCTCGCCGAGCTCGGCGCCCGACTCGTCGGCCACCGTCATCCCGGGACGCGGGATGCCGCGACCCTGCGCCACGAGGCCGCGCAGCGTACGCACCGACTTCTCGTCGCGCTGACGCTGCAGGGCGTCCTTGCCCCAGAACGTGTCCTTGTTCCAGCCGACGGCCCAGCCGGCTCGCGCCATCACGGGGCTGATCTCGGCGGACAGCTCGTGGCCGTGCAGCGGGTAGCCCATCTCGGTGCGCAGGGTGTCGCGGGCACCGAGGCCACAGGCACGGATGCCGTACGCCTCCCCCGCTGCCATGACGGCGTCCCAGACGTCGACGGCGTCATCCGCGGGCACGACCAGCTCGTAGCCACGTTCACCCGTGTAGCCGGTACGGCACACCGTGATGTCCTTGCCGGCGATCTGCGCATCGGCGAACGACATGTATTCGTGGTCGACCGGGAGGTCGAGCGACTGGAGAACCTCATCGCTCAGCGGTCCCTGGATCGCGAGGATCGCGTAGTCGCGGTGCAGGTCGGTGACCTCGATGCCGTCCGGCGCCTCGGCCTGGAGCTTCGCCACGACGGCTGCCGTGTTGGCCGCATTGGGGATGAGGAAGACCTCGAAGTCGCTGCGGAGATAGGCGATGAGGTCGTCGACGGTGCCGCCGTCCTCCTCGCAGCACAGCGTGTATTGCGCCTTGCCGGGCACGATCCGCTCGAGGTCGTTGGTGAAGCAGGCGTTGACGAAGGCCGCCGCACCGGTGCCACGCACGAGCGCCTTGCCGAGGTGGCTGACGTCGAACAGGCCGACGGCCTCGCGTACGGCCTTGTGCTCAGCGAGCACGCCACCGCCGGCGTACTCCAGCGGCATGTCCCAGCCGCCGAACTCCGCGAGCTTGGCGCCGAGGGCGAGGTGGCGGTCGTGCAGGGGCGAGTGCAGCAGATCCATGCCGCAAACCCTAGACGGGCCGCCGTATATACAGTGAGGCACATGCCTACCGTCAGCCTCAGCACGACCAAGCCAGCCACTGCCCGCGCCGACGCACTGATCATCGGGATCCGCAACGACGAGGACCGTGAGGGGTTCTCGTCAGCACTGGAGCTGCTCGGGTTCACCGGCGAGAAGGACCAGGTCGTGGCGTTCCCGTCCGACGGCGCCGTCAAGGCAGACCTTGTGGTCGCCGTCGCGCTGCCGGACGAGCCGGACGCCGAGGACCTCCGCCGCGCCGTGGCCCGCGGCGTACGCGCTGCCAAGAACGCGACCAACATCGCCGTGGCCCTACACCCGACCGGGGTCGACGAGGTCGAGGCGATCGCGGAGGGCATCGCGCTGGGCGCCTACCGCTACGAGGTCTACAAGTCCAAGAAGAAGGGCAAGGGCGCCAAGAAGGCTCCCGAGCTCAAGACCGCCACGATCCTGAGCCCCTTCGCCCGTCAGACGCTCGCGACCAAGGCCGTCGAGCGCGCTGCAACCGTCAGCGAGGCGGTCAACATCACTCGCGACTGGGTCAACACCCCTCCCGGCGACCTCCGCCCGACGGCGTTCGCGGACGCCATCTCGGCGCACGCCGGCACCACGGTCAAGGTCTCCGTCTGGGACGAGAAGCGACTCGCCAAGGAACGCTGTGGCGGCATCCTCGGCGTCGGGCAGGGCTCGGTCAGCCCGCCGCGCCTCGTGTCGCTGACGTACGAACCCGCCAACGCCGTCGCACACCTCGCACTCGTCGGCAAGGGCATCACGTTCGACTCGGGCGGACTCTCGATCAAGTCGGGCACCGGCATGGCGACGATGAAGATCGACATGGCCGGGGCTGCTGCCGTCGCCGCCGCGACCGTCGCGATCGCCAAGCTCGGCCTGCCGATCAAGGTGACGACGTACGCCTGTCTCGCCGAAAACATGCCCAGCGGCTCGGCGACGCGTCCGGGTGACGTCCTGGCCATGCGCAACGGCAGCACGGTCGAGGTGCTCAACACCGACGCCGAGGGACGTCTCGTGCTCGCGGACGGCCTCGCACTCGCCGCCGAGGGCAAGCCCGACCGCATCGTCGACGTCGCCACCCTGACCGGTGCGTGCGTCGTGGCGCTCGGCGAGCGTACGAGTGGCGTGCTGGGCAACGACTACGACTTCGGCGAGCGGGTCCTGGCCTCGGCCAAGGAGGCCGGCGAGTCGATGTGGCCGCTGCCGATCGCCGAGGAGATGAAGGCACTGGTCACCTCGTCCAAGATCGCCGACCTGCGCCAGCACAACCCCAAGCCGTACGGCGGCACGCTGTACGCCGCGGCGTTCCTGCGCGAGTTCGTCAACGACGTCCCGTGGGCACATCTCGACATCGCCGGACCGTCGTTCAACGAAGGTTCTGCATACGACTACACGCCGGCGGGTGGCACCGGCACGGGTGTGCGCACCCTGGTCAAGCTCGCGCTGGAGATGTCGAGCAAGTAGCTCAGAGCACCCGCTCGCGGTGGTCGAAGTTGTGGCCGTGCAGCGGGCAGGGCTGGCGGGGATCACGGGGACACAGGACCCAGACCTCCGTCGCGCGGGCCCGGTACAACCGGTAGGGCGACTCGCCCGTGACGTCGGCGAGGGTCAGCTGGCTCCCGCCGCGCGCCTCGGGCCCCGGATAGACCTCCAGTCCGTGAGCGAGCTCGTCGCCCTCGACGACCTCTGCAACGGCGGATCCGTACAACGCGCGACCGTGGTAGGCCGGGACCCTCGAGTCGAACACCACGAGGCTCACCTCCGGGCGCGCCTCGACGTTGCGTGAGTGCTGCGACGTCTGGCTGGAGGTCCAGTAGAAGTCACGGAGCCCATCGGCCGTGAAGTAGACCGGGCTCGTCCACGGGGTGCCGTCGTCGTTGATCGAACCGATCGTCACGTACGCGATCGAGTCGACGAGTGAGTGCGCGTGCCCCGACAGGTCGTCCATGACCTAGTCGGGGAGCCCCAAGGCTCGTGCGGCGTCCTCGACCTGGTCCCACTTGGCGCGCGCACCGCCGAGCCGGTCGGGATGTGCCTGCTTGCGTGCCTTGCGATAGACGACCATCAGCTCGTCGAACGACGGGTTGGTCGGCAACGGGTCGACGCCGGCGACGGACTCCAGCGTCATGATCGCGGCGAGCTCCTTGGGAGTCTGCTTCACGGGCGCCGGGGTCGAGGAGCGCGGCGGCGTGGCACCCTTGGCCTTGCGGAGGTCGTACTCGCGCTTGCGAGACGGAATGCCGACCAGGTTGGCGTCGTAGACCGGGATGTTGAGCTTCTTGCGGGCGAACTCCGCAGCGGCCTGGGCCGATGCCACGCGGCGCCGGAGCGACTCGCCGTCAGCGGCGACGAGCAGCAAGGTCGTCTGCGTCACCGACGTCTTGGGCTCGATGTAGCCCTCGACGCCCTTGCGCGACTCCGCGAACGCGCGCAGCGCGTCCAGGTCGCCCTTGCTGGCGTTGCGATCGGACACGACGGCGCCGCCGTCAGTCCGTGCCTTGCGCCCGCGGAAGATTCCCATGGCCGCAATTGTGCCCGATGAGTCCTCACCCCGGTGGCACCTTGCTCGGGTCGAGTGACAAGATGAGGATGAACGAGATTTCCCTTGGGAGGACACCGTGGCGGACACCGCCGGCAACAACTTCGACATCGTGATTCTCGGCGGCGGAAGTGGCGGCTATGCGTGCGCACTCCGCGCCGTACAGCTCGGCAAGTCAGTCGCTCTGATCGAGAAGGGCAAGCTGGGCGGCACGTGTCTCCATACGGGATGCATCCCGACCAAGGCGTTGCTTCACGCGGCTGAGATCGCCGATGGCGCCCGCGATGGCTCGCACTACGGGGTGAAGTCGACGTTTGACGGCATCGACATGCCGGCCGTCAACGCCTACAAGGACGGCGTGATCGATCGCCTCTACAAGGGCCTGCAGGGCCTCATCAAGTCCGGCGGCATCACGGTCGTCGAGGGTGACGGCAAGCTCGTCGGGCCCAAGACCGTCGAGGTCAACGGTCAGCAGTACACCGGCACCAACGTCGTGCTCGCCACGGGCTCGGTGTCGCGCACGCTCGGAGTGGAGATCGGTGGCCGCGTCATCACGAGCTCTGAAGCCCTGACGATGACGGAGGTGCCTGAGAAGGTCGTCATCATCGGCGGCAGCGTCATCGGCGTCGAGTTCGCCTCGGTCTGGAAGTCGTTCGGCGCCGACGTCACGATCATCGAAGGGCTGCCGACGCTGATCCCGCTCGAGGACCCGTCGCTGTCCAAGCAGCTCGAGCGGGCATTCCGCAAGCGCAAGATCAACTTCAAGACCGGTGTGAAGTTCACGGGTGTCGTGCAGACCGAAGCGGGGGTCACCGTGAGCCTCGAGGACGGCACCACGATCGAGACCGACTTGGTGCTCGTCGCGGTCGGACGTGGACCCAACTCGGCTGGGATGGGCTATGAAGAGGCCGGGATCACGGTCGACCGTGGCTGGGTCCCCACCAACGAGCGCCTTGCCACCAATGTCGACGGTGTCTTCGCCGTCGGCGACCTCGTACCCGGACTCCAGCTCGCACATCGCGGCTTCGCCCACGGCATCTTCGTCGCCGAGGAGATCGCCGGACTCAAGCCGCAGCCCGTCATCGACTCGGGTATCCCTCGAGTCACCTACTGCGATCCCGAGATCGCCTCCGTTGGCCTCACCGAGCCGCAGGCCCGTGAGAAGTACGGCGATGACAAGGTCGAGATCCAGGACTACAACCTGGGCGGCAACGGCAAGTCACAGATTCTCGGTACGGCGGGCAGCGTCAAGCTCGTCCGCGAGAAGGACGGACCCATCGTGGGCGTCCACATGATCGGCGCCCGATACGGCGAGCAGGTCGGCGAGGCCTCGCTCATGGTCAACTGGGAGGCCTACCCCGAGGACGTCGCGCAGTTCATCCACGCACACCCCACCCAGAACGAAGCACTCGGCGAGGCCGCACTGGCCCTGGCCGGCAAGCCCCTACACTCACACGCCTGACCCGGAGAACCAGAGGACCCCATGGCTACGTCTGTCACCCTTCCTGCCCTTGGTGAAAGTGTCACCGAGGGAACAGTCACGCAATGGTTGAAGCAGGTCGGTGACACCGTCGCCGTCGACGAGCCGCTGCTGGAGATCTCGACCGACAAGGTCGACACCGAGATCCCGTCGCCGGTCGCCGGAGTCCTGCTCGAGATCAAGGCAGCCGAGGACGAAACCGTCGAGGTCGGCGCCGTGCTCGCCATCATCGGTGACGCGGGCGAGTCCGCCGGCGGAGACACCACGCCCGCAGCCGAGGCGCCAGCCGCCGAGCCCGCACCTGCCACTGAGCCCGAGCCGGCACCTGCCGCAGAGCCAGCACCCGCAGCCGAGCCGGCGCCTGTCGCTGAGGAGCGCTCCGCCGCTCCTGTCGACAGCGCACAGGCCCAGCAGGACGCCGCAGAGTCGGCACCCGCTCCGCAGGCCGAAGCCGCTCCGGCATCCTCCGGTGGCGGTACCGCGGTGACGCTCCCCGCACTGGGCGAGAGCGTCACCGAGGGCACTGTGACCCAGTGGCTCAAGCAGGTCGGTGACGACGTCGCCGTCGACGAGCCGCTGCTCGAGATCTCGACCGACAAGGTCGACACCGAGATCCCGTCACCTGTCGCTGGCAAGCTGCTGGAGATCAAGGTCGCCGAGGACGAGACCGTCGAGGTCGGCGCCGAGCTCGCGATCATCGGCTCCGCCGACGCAGCTGCTGCTCCGGCACCTGCCGATCCGGCTCCTGCTCCGACCCCCGCGCCGGATCCCGAGCCCGCCCCGTATCCCGAACCGGTCGAGGCACCCAACGCGCCGACAGTTCCGGAGCCGGCACCCGCGCCCGAGCCGGCACCCGCCCCGACGCCTGAGCCCGCCCAGCCTGAGACGCAGGCCGCACCCGAGGCCGCACCGGCTCCGGCCGCCGCACCCGAGGCCGCACCGGCTCCGGCCGCCGCACCTGCCGCTCCCGCGCCGGCACCCGCCGCCTCGGGTCAGACCGATTCCTACGTCACACCGATCGTGCGCAAGCTCGCCAAACAGCACGGCGTCGACCTTGCCGCGATCACCGGTACGGGCGTGGGCGGACGCATCCGCAAGCAGGACGTCATCGATGCGGCCGAGGCCAAGCCGGCAGCCGCGCCCGCCGCGGGCACGCCCGCTGCGCCTACGCCGTCCGCCGAGCCGTCGCCCCTGCGCGGCAAGACCGAGAAGGTGTCGCGTCTGCGCAAGACCATCGCGACGCGCATGGTCGAGTCCCTCGAGACGTCAGCCCAGTTGACGCAGGTCCATGAGGTCGACGTCACCGAGGTCGCTCGCCTGCGTGCCAAGCACAAGGACGCGTTCCTCGAACGCGAGGGCGTCAAGCTGACCTATCTGCCGTTCTTCGCGAAGGCCGCGATCGAGGCGCTCAAGCTCTACCCCGTGCTCAACGCGGCCCTCAACCTCGAGGAGGGTGTCATTACCTACCCGTCGGGTGAGCACCTTTCGATCGCCGTCGACACCGAGCGCGGCCTGCTCGCGCCCACGATCAAGGACGCCGGCGACCTCTCGATCGCGGGTCTGGCACGCAAGATCGCCGACGTCGCCGATCGGACGCGCAACAACAAGATCCTCCCGGACGAGCTGTCCGGCGGCACGTTCTCGATCACCAACCTCGGCAGCAACGGCGCACTGTTCGACACGCCGATCATCAACCAGCCGCAGGTTGCCATCCTGGGTGTCGGCGCGGTCGTCAAGCGCCCGGTCGTCATCACCGACCCGCAGGTCGGCGAGAGCATCGCGGTCCGCAGCATGGCCTACCTCGCGCTCACGTACGACCACCGACTGGTCGACGGCGCAGATGCCGGACGTTTCCTCACCGCCGTCAAGCAGCGACTGCAGGCCGGAGCGTTCGAGGTCGAGCTCGGATCCTGACTCGGATGCAGGTCGTCATCGGTGGGGCGTCGGGGTTTCTCGGCACCGCACTGACTGACCACCTGCGTTCTGAGGGGCACACTGTCACCCGCCTGGTGCGATCTGGGACCGGTGACGATGCCTCACGGTGGGATCCTGCCGCAGGGGTCATCGACCAGCACGTGATCGACTCCGCGGACGTCGTGGTCAACCTGTCCGGCGCGTCGATCTCACGATGGCCCCGCACGCGCGCCTACAAGCAGGAGCTGCTCGACTCGCGTACGTCTCCGACCGGCACATTGGCTCAGGCCATCGCGAAGTCGCCCACACCACCGGCGCTGCTGTCGGGTTCGGCGATGGGCTTCTACGGCGGGGATCGCGGCGACGAAGTCCTCACCGAGTCGAGCCGCGGCGGTACCGGATTCCTCGCCGACATCGTCCAGGCGTGGGAGGCCGCCGCCGCTCCAGCCGTCGAGACGACCCGCGTGGCGTTCCTCCGTACGTCGCTGGTCCTCGACAAGAGCGGCGGAATCCTCAAGCTGATGCAGGTGCCGTTCAAGCTCGGCGGGGGTGCGAAGCTCGGACCCGGCACGCAATACATGTCGGTCATCTCGTTGCAGGACTGGCTGCGTGCGGTCACCTACATCGCCGCCTCCCCGACCGCCAGCGGACCGTTCAACCTCACGACGCCCAGCTCGCAGACCAACGCCGACCTGACCGACGAGCTCGGCAGGGCGCTGCATCGTCCGACGTTCCTCACGGCGCCGTCGTTCGCGCTCAAGGCCGCCCTCGGCACGAGCATCGCGAGCGACCTGCTCGGTTCGCTGCGGCTCTCCCCCGCCGCCCTGACCCGGGCCGGGTTCACGTTCGAGCACCCCGACCTGCGGTCGACCCTCGAGGCCGGCCTGTGACCGGAGTCCCCGAGCCCTCCATTCCCCGCACCGATCCACGAGCCGGCTTCATCGAATACCTCGACTTCTTCCGAGCCGAGGTACGCCGCACGTGCTCAGGTCTCGGCGAGGCCGAGCTGGCGACGAGCATCGTGCCATCGGGCTGGACCCTGCCGACCATGGTCGAGCATCTCGTGCACATGGAGCGCCGATGGCTCGTCTGGGGATTCGTCGGCGAGGACGTACCCCGTCCACGAGCCGACCGGGCCGCGGACGGCAGCTTCGTCACCGACCGGCCGATCGGCGTTCTGCTCGACGCCCTCGACGAGGGCGGCCGACGCACGCGGTCGATCGTCGAGAACCACGACCTCGCCGACCGGGCGACTGTCGGCGGCATGTTCGCATCGGGTGACTCCCTGCCGACGCTGCTGTCGATCCTGCTGCACGTCAGCCAGGAGTACGCCCGCCACCTCGGGCACATCGACATCGCCCGCGAGCTGATCGACGGGCTCGTCGGCGACGACTAGTCGATCCGCCATCCGTCGCGGGTGCGGATGAGGGTCACGACACGACGGGTCGGCTGATCCGTGGGGAGAGCCCGCGAGGTGCCGTCGTCCCAGACGATGCGCGATGACTCGAGCTGGTCGACGACGTCGAGCCGAACCTGCTCTGCA
Organism: Aeromicrobium panaciterrae; assembly: GCF_039537165.1. Taxonomy (GTDB): domain Bacteria; phylum Actinomycetota; class Actinomycetes; order Propionibacteriales; family Nocardioidaceae; genus Aeromicrobium; species Aeromicrobium panaciterrae. Next base: position 3,501,781 of record NZ_BAAAZZ010000002.1, read on the forward strand.
GACGAGCTCCTGACCGTGCACGACAACAGGACGAGGTCGGCGCCGGTCACCCGTGCACCGCGGCTCGCATAGGCGCTGATGATCGACGCGTCCTGGGTGCGTCCCGAGCTCCCGGGCGCGTAGACCTTGTCGAGCAGTGCCGCGTCACGGTGGGCGAACGCCTCGGCCCGTACGTCGTCCAGCTCACCGAGCACGCCGGCCCAGTGGAGGTCGTTGGAGCCGAGCACGGATGTCACCGCTGCAACCAGCACGGAGATCCAGTCCATCGCGGCACCATGCACCAATCGCGCCGATGACGCCGATCGGCATCCACAGGCGGGACTGGTCAGCGACGTCAATGCCTTGGTGCTGGTGCGCGGGGATACGCTGGACAGGTGAGCAAGCTCCAGATCCTCGACGACTGGTATGGCGACAGGGCGATCGACTACCTCGATGCCTGGGAGATGCAGCGCGAGCTGCACCAACAGCGCGCCGACGACCAGATCGACGACACGGCGATGTTCCTCGAGCACCCCGCCGTCTACACCGCCGGCCGGCGCACCGAGCCACACGAGCGTCCGTTCGACGGCACCCCCGTGATCGACGTCGACCGCGGCGGCAAGATCACGTTCCACGGTCCCGGCCAGCTCGTCGGCTACCCCATCACCAAGCTCCCGTCGCACGTCCTGGTCGTCGACTACGTACGCCGCGTCGAGGAAGCGCTCATCCGTGCCGTCGCCGACCTCGGCGTCGCCACCGGCCGCGTCCAGGGTCGCTCCGGGGTCTGGCTCCCGGCGGGCAACGGCAGGATCGAGCGCAAGATCGCCGCGATCGGCATCCGCGTCTCACGCGGTGTCACGATGCACGGCTTCTCGCTCAACGCCAACGTCGATCTCGGCTACTACGACCGCTTCGTCCCGTGTGGCATCGCCGACGCGGGCGTGACCACGTTGAGCTCCGAGCTGGGCCGCGATGTCACGGTTCCGGAGGCCGCTGCAGCTGTCACACCGCACCTTGTGGAACTGCTGCAGTGGGAGTCGTACGTACCGTCGCCCGACCTCACGGCAGACGCTCCACTGCTGGATCTGTCCATTGGTGCGCAGGCGTAGGCTGATCCTGTGACTATCGCTCCTGAAGGCCGCAAGATGTTGCGGCTCGAAGTCCGCAATGCGGAGACGCCGATCGAGAAGAAGCCTGAGTGGATCAAGACTCGCGCCAAGATGGGTCCTGAATACACCGAGTTGATGAACCTGGTGAAGGGCGAAGGCCTGCACACGGTGTGTCAGGAGGCTGGTTGTCCCAACATCTTTGAGTGCTGGGAGGACCGTGAGGCGACGTTCTTGATCGGTGGTGAGCAGTGCACCCGGCGGTGTGACTTCTGCCAGATCGACACCGGCAAGCCCGACCCGATTGACCGTGATGAGCCTCGCCGGGTCGCCGAGAGCGTGCAGAAGATGCAGCTGCGTTACGCCACGATCACCGGTGTCGCCCGTGATGACGTACCCGACGGGGGTGCGTGGTTGTATGCCGAGACGGTCCGCAAGATCCACGAGCTCAACCCTGGTATCGGTGTGGAGAACTTGATCCCTGACTTCAACGGCATCCCCGAGCTGCTCGAGCAGGTCTTCGATTCTCGTCCTGAGGTGTTGGCGCACAATGTCGAGACGGTGCCGCGTATCTTCAAGCGCATCCGCCCGGCGTTCCGTTACGAGCGTTCGCTGGACGTGATTACCCAGGCCCGTGACTACGGTCTGGTGACCAAGTCCAACCTGATCCTGGGCATGGGTGAGACCCGCGAAGAGGTCTCCCAGGCGCTGGTCGACCTGCACGAGGCTGGCTGCGACCTGATCACGATCACCCAGTACCTGCGCCCGTCCAAGCGTCACCATCCCGTGGAGCGCTGGGTCAAGCCCGAGGAGTTCGTCGAGCTCAAGCACGAGGCTGACGAGATCGGCTTCGCCGGCGTCATGTCCGGTCCCCTCGTACGTTCGTCCTACCGCGCCGGCCGGCTCTACCAGCAGGCCATCGAGTCCGGACGCGGCAACGCCGCGATCCGCACCGCCAACTAGACTGGCCGCCATGTCCAACGCCACACCCGAACCCGCCAAGGGCCGCATCCGCCAGATGCGACAGGCCTACACGATCACCAAGCGCAGCGATCGCAACATCGGCCTGATCCTGCTGCTGACGTTCCTCGTGTTCGGCGGTGCGGCGGGAGCGCTCGGCTACTTCGTGTTCGGCACCGGCACGTTCGGCCTGGTCGTCACGATCCTGTTCGCCGTGCTGATCGGCATCCTCGCCGCGCTGATCGTCTTCGGCCGACGCGCCGAGAAGGCTGCCTACGCGCAGGTCGAGGGGCAGATGGGCGCCGCTGCCGGCGCCCTGCAGATGCTGCGCCGCGGGTGGGACGTCAAGCCGGCTGTCGCGTTCACCAAGAACCAGGACGTCGTTCACCGCGTCGTGGGTCGTCCCGGCATCATCCTGGTCGGTGAGGGCAACCCGTCCCGGGTCAAGAACCTCCTCGCAGCCGAGAAGAAGAAGCACGCCCGCATCGGCGGCGACGAGGTGCCTGTCACCGACATCGTCGTCGGCCGCGGTGAGGGTGAGATCCCGCTGACCAAGCTCATGAAGCACGTCCGGAAGCTGCCCAAGAACATCAAGCCCGCGCAGATGACGGCCCTTCTCTACAAGCTCAAGGCCCTCGACGCGATGCGTCCGGCTGCCCCCATGCCCCGCGGCCCCGTGCCGACCAGCATGAAGGGCTCCCGCAAGGCGATGCGCGGCTAGTCGAGGCCGCCCGCGGCCGAGCACAAACCGCGCGCCAGCGCAGCGTGAGCGTAACGCGGCGAAGCCGCCACACTGCGAGGCGCGGTGAGTCGAGGCCGCCCGCGGCCGAGCACCAACCGCGCGCCAGCGCAGCGTGAGCGTAACGCGGCGAAGCCGCCACACTGCGAGGCGCGGTGAGTCGAGGCCGCCCGCGGCCGAGCACCAACCGCGCGCCAGCGCAGCGTGAGTGTAACGCGGCGAAGCCGCCACACTGCGAGGCGCGGTGAGGACATGGGCACGCTCGAGTCCGTCGTCTCACGCCGCCTCGCTTCGCTCACGGTCGGCCGTGGACGGCCCCCTGGCGGCCGAAGTCCTTCCTCGGTCTATGAGCCGGACCGCGGTGGTACGTCGACGACTGCTGCCAGCGCTGTCGGCCAGCTGGCATCGTCCCAGAAGTCGCTGTGACCCCGCAGACGCGTCACGGGCCCGGTCTGCAGCGCCGCGTCGTACGGCGTCGGGTCGATGATCCGCCAGTCTGCGCCGCTGATGCGACGTCGGGTCAGCGGATCGTACGCGTCGGGCTGACGACCGGCGCCAAGGTCCGGGAAGTGCTGCGATGAAGGCTCAGCACCGTCGGCGGAGTGGTCCCACGAGAGCACCGGTCCCGCCAACGGGTCGGTGGCCCGGTAGAGGTTGATCCACGCGCCGTTGAGCCCGTCGTACAGTCCGGCGATCGACTCGAGGTTGACGAAGCCGGGGAACGCCCGCGGGAAGATCATGCGCAGCTGCGAGCCGAACGTCAGCAACGCCACCCGATCGCGCTCCTCCTGCCGGAGCAGCATCAGCGCTCCGAACGAGATCAGGCTCCCCTGGCTGTGGCCGCACACGACGACCGGGCGGTTGACGTCGGATTCGGCGATCGTGCTGAGGTGCCAGCGAATCCGGTCACGCAGGTCGACGACGGTCCGCTGCGAGTAGGGACGAGGCACGAACGGGTGGACCGCGTGGGGCCAGAACGACACGATGTCCCAGATGATGCTCACGCCGCGGCGTGACGACTGCGTCTTGATGGCTCCGCGAGCCAGGGCGACCATCCCGCCGGCGAGGGCGAGGAGCGTCCACGCACCGAAGATGGTCAGGAAGTCGCCGTTGCCGGTACGCCGTGGCTGGCTGAGGTAGTCGAGGAACCCGGGGGCCTCCTTGCACTGCGTCGGATCGTTGCCGCCGACACAGAAACCGATCTCCCACGCGGTGACCAGCGAGAGGATCACGCCCACCACCACGAACGTCCAGAAGAGAGCCGGCAGCTTGGTCTTGAGCCGACCGATCCAGATGCCTCGCGCGATCTTCGACGTCCAGCCGTCCGGCAGCCTGGTGGTGGCCTCGGGCGGTACCGCATGCATCGCCTCGCTCGCAGCGACGAAGTGCTTGTGACGGATGAAGTAGAACGTGACCGCGAAGATCGCGATGCCGATCATCAGGAAGGCGTTGAGTCCCCAGGCGTACGCGACGCGGTCCAGGATCGGTGTCACGCCGACCCGGGTGCGCAGTGTCTGGCCGCGCTCGGTGATGGTCTCGGCTATGTCGAGGTTGAGCGACGTCGACACGGCGGTGGCGACGGCAGCGGAGAGCCCGACACCGATGAACATCGAGATCGTGGAGACGAGATAGCTCGTCATCCCCCACGCGTACCGGGCGAAGAATCGCGACGGTGCAACGGCGCTGGTGGTCGTGGAACGCGTGGTCACCGCGAGTGCGAGGTTGGCGATCGACATCAGCACCAGCGCGGCCACGCCGAACACCAGGAGCGTGTTGGAGACGCCGTCGAAGGCATCGATGCGACCAACCGGCTTCGGACGCTCCGTCCCGTTCATCCGAATCGCCGCGGCGATGACGACGATCCCCGAGATCACGACGAGGAGGGGCGACAGGACCTTCGTCACGGCGTGCCATCTCTCTCGCAGCCGCGCCATGCGCGACGGCATCGCCACGCTGACGGAGCCCTCGGGATCGCCGAGGAACGTGACGACCACGGCCGCGACGACGAGCAGCGCGAACGCCGCCACTGCGAGGAATGGCCGGTCGTCCCACGCCGACTCGTTGCGCGCGACCGTCGCCATGAGGGCGATGAGCGCGAACGCCGCCACGAGGTGGAGCCCTCGCAGCGTCGAGGCGTCGGCGTCGCCGCGATAGAACGACTTCTTCGACAGCGGGGTTGTGGTGTTCTCGTCCATCTCGGTCGAGTCGGACGGTCCCGTACGACCAAAACCCTTGCCGAGCGCATACATCACGACCATGGCCAGCGCACTCAGGATGACGGCGACCATGAGCACCGTGTCCGGGTCATAGCTGCGCAGCAGACGCGTCCTGGCCGCCCAGCGCCAGCCGAGCAGGTCCATCAGCACGAATCCGGCGGTGAAGGCGAACAGGCAGGTCAGCAGGAGGGCCGCGAGGCGCAGCAGCGCACCGCAGACGCCGTGCCAGAACTTCGACGTACGGCTCACGAACGGCGGCAGCATGAACTGCGCCGCATTGATCAGGCCGAACGGTACGAGGGCCAGCCACAGCCCGGCCCGCCACGATCCCGAAGTGAACTGGCCCCAGTGATAGCCCTCGACGGTGTGACCGTCCTCGGCCTTGAGCTCCTTGCCGTCACCGCCGACCGGCCGGAAGTAGCGGGAGTAGCCGTCACCGGCGACCTGCTTGACGTGCGGATGAGCGAGCAGGGACTCCGGCGGCGTGCCGCTCACGCCGTGAACCCGGAGCTCGACCCATCGACTCCCAGCCATGGAGCGACTCAACCACTCGCGGAGGCGCGGCGTCTAGACGCGGATGACGCGCGACCCCGCGGCGATGTCGTGCAGCCCGCGCTTGTCGTCGTTCATCACGATCGCCGGCAGCACGAGCGACAGGAGCACGGTACGTACGATGGCTCGCGGCACCCCGATTGGCACACCTTGGGGATTTTCGACCCGCAACCCGAGGATCCGTTTGCCGATCGTGAATCCGAGGAGTCCCGTCAGGAGCGCCACCTCGACCACGAAGAACCCGACGATCACCAGGTTCTCACCGGGATTCCTGGGCGGATAGGTGACATTCGTGAGCGCCACGGCACTGAGAGCCGCCACCGCCCAGTCGATGATCAGAGCAGCGATTCGGCGGCCGAGCGAGGGGGTCTCCACCCCGCGAGCCTATCGAGGCGCGAATGCGGGGGTTCTGGGGATCTGTAACATGCCGGAAACAAACCAGTGACGGTCGGGAAACTGCCGGAGCCTAACGTCAGGTTCAGTGCAGCGACGCACTTTCCTGCCATGTAGACAAGCTGACCGCGATGCGGTCGAGGAGGCCCAATGTTCGGCAATGCCGACGAGCTGTTCAAGTTCATCAAGGACGAGGGCGTCGAGTACCTCGATGTCCGATTCACCGACCTGCCCGGCATCCAGCAGCAGGTGACCCTGCCTGCGTCGACGTTCGATGCCGACATGGTCAAGAGCGGCGTCGCGTTCGACGGCTCGTCGATCCGCGGATTCCAGACGATCGACCAGTCCGACATGGTGCTCTACCCGGACATCAGCACGGCGTACGTCGACCCGTTCAAGGCCCGCAAGACCATCGCGATGGACTTCTTCGTCCACGACCCGATCACCGGCGAGGCCTACTCGCGCGATCCCCGCAACATCGCCCGCAAGGCCGAGGCCTACCTGGCCACGACCGGCATCGGCGACACGGCGTACTTCGCGCCCGAGGCGGAGTTCTACGTCTTCGACCGGGTCAACTACGGCACCAGCGCCAACAAGTCGTTCTACGAGATCCAGTCGAGCGAAGCCGCTTGGCAGACCGGCAACTCGATCGACGACAACCGTGGCTACCAGGTCCGCTACAAGGGCGGCTACTTCCCGGTCGCGCCGACCGACAAGACCGCTGACCTCCGCAACGACATGATGACCAACCTGACCAACGCGGGCCTCACGCTCGAGCGTGGCCACCACGAGGTCGGTACGTCGGGCCAGGCTGAGATCAATTACAAGTTCAACACGCTGCTGGCAGCTGCCGACGACGTCATGAAGTTCAAGTACATCGTCCGCAACACGGCCTGGGCCAACGACAAGACCGTGACATTCATGCCGAAGCCGATCTTCGGTGACAACGGCTCGGGCATGCACGTGCACCAGTCGATCTGGAACGACGGCAAGCCGCTGTTCTACGACGAGTCGGGTTACGGCGGTCTGTCGGACCTCGCTCGCCACTACATCGGCGGCATCCTGAAGCACGCCCCGTCGCTGCTGGCGTTCACCAACCCGTCGGTGAACTCCTACCACCGTCTGGTGCCGGGCTTCGAGGCTCCGATCGCGCTCGTCTACTCGGCTCGCAACCGCTCGGCCTGTGTCCGCATCCCCATCACGGGGTCGAACGCCAAGGCCAAGCGCATCGAGTTCCGCTGCCCCGACCCGTCGGCCAACCCGTACCTCGCCTTTTCGGCGCTGCTGCTGGCCGGCCTCGACGGCATCAAGAACAAGATCGAGCCGCCTGCCCCGATCGACAAGAACATCTACGAGCTGCCGCCGGAGGAGTACGACGCCATCGACATGGTGCCGACGTCGCTCAACTCGGTGCTCGACTCCCTCGAGGCAGATCACGAGTTCCTGACCGCTGGTGATGTGTTCACGCCCGACCTGATCGAGACGTGGATCGACTACAAGCGCACCCAGGAGATCCTGCCCGTGCAGCTGCGCCCGCACCCGCACGAGTTCGAGCTCTACTACGACATCTAAGTCGTAAGGACTGGGATTCCAGCGAATTCATCACGAAACCTCGCCTGTAGTCCGCAAATAGTCCGCAAGAACTGGCACTTGGGCCGTGATCACACCATCGATCGCGGCCCTTGTGCTGTCGTCAGCGTCCGGCCACAGGTGCCCGTAGGTGTCGAGAGTCGTCTTCGCCGACTTGTGACGGAGTCGCACCTGGACGACCTTCACGTCAGCACCCGAGCTGATCAGCAACGACGCGCAGTAGTGCCGGCCGTCGTGGAACCGATACTCCGGCGTCAGGCCATGAGACTCAACTACCTTGGCGCGTGCGTTGCGAAAGGCCCGCTCGAGCGTCCGTGGCGACAGCTGGTCCAACCACTCGTTGCGGAACAAGTCCTCGCCGTCGACGACGTGAGCTTGTACGTGAGCCGCCAGCAGCTGCGCAAACGACTGTGGGATCGGCACTGGGGTCTTGGACGCCTCAGTTTTGAGCGGCTCGGCTGGATACGCACTGTCGGCGACACGATCCCGCGCATGAAGTCGACATCGATGACTCGCAGTCCGCATACCTCGGCGGTTCTCAGGCCAGCGAACGCGCCTAACAGGATTGTGGCCCGGAGATGTTCGGGCATCGCGTCGTGGAGCGCCCAAATCTGTTCTGTGGTCGCCACGTAGGGCTTCTGCTCCCCCGCCTTCGGCGAAGTGCGTCGGGAGCATGGGTTCTTGGCAACGAGGTCGTCGTGGATCGCGTCGGTGTATATCGGCGAGAGACGGGCATGGAGCGCGTAAACGTACGAGTCGCTGAGACCTGCGTTCTGCAGATTGACCACCCAGGCGCGGACGTCGGACGACTTCACGGCCGAGAGGCGCCGGGATCCGAATTCCGCCTCGATGTGAGCGATGTGCGTCTTGGCCTGCCGGACCGTCGAAGTTCGATGAACGGCGTAGCCCTCGAGCCAGCGAGTGCACCATTCGCCTACGGTCGTCTTTGCCGCCTTCGGATCCACGTAGGTGCCGGCACCGATGCTTGATGTGATCTCGTCGAGCCACTGACTCGCATCGACCTTCCTGTCGAAATGGCGAGCGTGCTCCCTGCCGGAGTCACCAACGACCAGGCCGCGCAGACCGCAACGCTCAACTCGATCGACAACATCCTTGGAGGAAACAAATGACAATCCGACGTCAACGCATCGCGACCGCCCTCGCCATAGTCGCCGCTCAAGTCCAGCGACACCCGAAACCTGCCAATGACGACGCGGCGATGCTGGTCGGGGAGCTCGTGGCCCGATGTGGTGGGAGCCCCACAACTGCGGCTATCGAAATCGCCCAAGTAGCCGCGTCAACGCTCGTGACTGTCGCCGGCAAGGCAGGCGTTCCGCGGGCTGCGCTCACGGAGGCACTCCGAGCACAGATCGCAACGTTTGAATCAGCCACTCCCGACTAGGGCTTTGACCTGCGAGTGTCGATTATCCAAGAATGCTGAGCACGGTTCCCACGAGGGTTAGCATCAGACCCCGAACTTCCCACCTCATCGCTGCCGTCGCTACCTGACGGCCTTCGAGTTGTTGCTCGATCATCCTTGTTTCTAGGTCGCTGGCTCGTTCCGTCAGTCGCTGCTCCAATTGCAGGACTAGAGACTCTTGTTCGGAACGGTTCTCCTCGACTTGATCGCGGAGGCGGTCGAGGTTCTGAGCCAACTTTTCTGCGCGTACGTCTATGTCGTCGTCAGGCTGAATTGGACTCCACACCGAGCCCCTTGCCGACGCAGTTACAACGATCGAAGCCGCTCCCTCGACGTTGACTGTGACGCTCGTTGAGCGCCGTAGCTTTCGGCGCACCCACCCGCGGGCACTGCTCCACTGACTCATGAGCCTTGGTTCCAGCTCATACAGTGACACCCCGCTGTGCCGCCCGAAGTAGGCCACGAGAGTCACGATTACCCCAATGACGGTGATCACATTGCCGATTTCCTGCATTGCAGAAGTGTCCCCCGCGCTGCTCGCTTGGGCTAGCGGGCCACGCTGTGAGTCGAACCAGACAGATCATGGAAGTAGATGGGCCGCAAGCCAAGCCCGCCTGAGGTTCAAAACCCCCGGTGCACCACCCCTCCCCCCACCCCCAAACCCGTCACCGTCCCGTTCGGGTGATCGCTGTGCGCGCAGGTTTCAGGGTTTTTGCGGGTGGGTCAGCACACGGCTCAAATTGCAAGGAAATTGGACTACTAGCACCTACGAGATGCGTCACAGGAGGCGACCGAAATGCCGTACGCGAACCGCTCGAGTGCGCTCACCAAGGTCGTGCATGCAATGGGTCTGCCGACGTGTCACGGCTGTGGATGTGGACTGCCGCCGGCGTCCGGAAACGGTGGCTCAGCTCGCAAATGGTGCGGTCCCGCGTGTAGGACCTTCGCTCGTCGACGTCGGCTCCCGAACATGATGCGGCCCCGACCTGTTGAGGAACTCGAGGCGGAGACGGTTGCCGCCCTGGAGGCACACACGGCTGACCGTGCCAGTTGGTCTCACAACATGCGGGCTATGAGCCTTCTGACCCTGTTGGGTCATCACCGGGGGTGAGTTCGATCGGTGGGACGTACCCGTCTAGTGGCCACTCATAGTCAGCGATCAGGGTGGCTCGGTCGTTGTAGTCGTGGCTTTCGATCTGCGCGAGAACCTCATCTAGCGGTCGGTCGCGGTTGATCATGTCGGGACCGGTTGCGCTGACCGTGTTGCGAGGGGGCCGTGGCATCGGGAGTTCTGGGAGCGAATCGTCGTCGGGGTGAGAGTAGACAAATCGATCAGCGTTGAGCATGACCGTGCTGTTGTGAGTTCTTGCCAACCGTGTGGACGGGGGCAGGTCGAAATCCTGGTCGCCGATAGCCGTCATGAGCAACATGGTCTGCCTGTCGAGCGCCACCGTGATGTATCCGGCATTCGCCAAGCCGACGCCCATAAAGTCGGGGTGGTCATCGGCGGGCATCAACGCGATTGGAGTGTCGTTGATTGCAAGACTGAGCCTTGTGAACTGAACTCGATGCCAACCCCGATCGTGCACAAGTCGGGTTGCAGACTCGATCGTATGACCAAGAGCGGTGACGTGCTCAAGAGCACTGACAGTCCACTTCGCGTTCGAACCGGTCACGTCCGCCCAGATCGTCTCGACTTCGTCGTCGGTTACACGCCGACGAAGGCCCTTCTCCATCGTGTGCCGCAAATAGGCGATCCCGCCCATGCCAACTTGCATCGCGACGATGAGGGACTTGTGCTGCGCCTGAGATCGTCGGTGTGCTGTGCTGCGAAGGTATTGCGCTGCAATCCACGTGGAAATGTCGTGGCGCTCTTGCGCAGTCGGCCACCAGATCAATGACCCGATCGCACGTCGCACGGCTGGCGCAGCCGCGCCCTCAACCGCTGACAACCACCGCTCCCACTCGTCAGAGTGCGAGCCATCATCGAGAAGGACGTTGTAATAGTCGTTGACGACGGATGCGTTGTTGATCGACACGATTGCCCGTCGCCCGGTAGTGACATCAAGCTGGGCGAGTTGATTATTCTCGTTCGCGAATCCTTGAAGGTGAAACCGCGGCACTGTGTGGTGTCGTCGGCTCCGAGGTTGAGGCACGAATTGAACCTACGATGCGCGAACGACATTCCTGCGGATGTCACCATGACACGGTGAGCAACCCATACAGCGATGACGAGTTGATCGAAGCGGCATCGCGAAATCTGCGCTACCTCGACATGCTCGAATCACAGACCGTTGGCGCTGAGCAAGACGACATGCGCGGGTGGGTCGGGGCGGCTCTTTTCTGGCTGATTGCCGCAGACGGACTTCTCGAGCAAACCCGGGAGATGCCCTTCGGAGACTCGAACTATTCGACTCTTCGAAACGCCAGCGCCGGTGGCCAGACACTCGAGGCACTTCGAGGAGTGCGAAACGAAGTCGCACACGGAGTCGCTCTCGCCCTGAGCAATCAGGGCCTCGTTTACCCGTTGTTCGAAGATGGTGTGATGGATTTCGGTGGCGGATGGGTGCAGCTGGACGTGATTCTTGAGTCCCATGTTCGTCGGGAACGAAGCATGACCCAGCGGAAACAGGATCTCTATTCACAGTTCGTCGCGGGACAACCGCCGTGGACCCCAATATCCGCCGCGACGCTTTGGCTGCGAGAACTCCTCCAACAGCCTGGAGCTGTGCCAGGATCGCGAGATGGAGTCTGACGGCGAGCTCGACGAGCCGCGGAGACTCATACGGCCGAAGCTTCCGCCCAGACAAGACCTCTCAGACGATGTTGTCCTGACGCAATACGGCACCCAATTGCCTGACGGGAAGACGGAGTTTCGGGGTGGTCCGCGAGCAAGCGAACACGGGCTATCACTCTTGGTTGGACGAGTAGACGCCGACGCCGCGACGCTGTGCGTCCGGCAACATCTGGCTGAGCCGTACGACATCGTTCGCCACACACGCGTCGGCCTTCTCCGGGACGCGGGGTTTATCGTGAGCCACGCCCCTGTGGAGTGGTTCATCAACCACGCTCTTGTACACGTCCCCGGCCCTGACCCCAAGTGGGACAATCAGTCGAAGAACGCGTTCAAGCGGACGTTCGTCGATTTCGCAGAGGAGGACTCACATGGTCGTAGTTGACGATCGCCTTGGCCTCTCTTGGTGGAATGGGCGACCCACCGTGATGATCGAAGTGATTGACGGACGTCCGCGTTTGGCTTGGCTGATCGTTGGGCATAACGAGCCCTTCGACGTCTGGCTGTTCTCGTACCTGACTTGGGACGAAGCCGACGCCCTGACCGCGATGCGACCGGCCGGCTTGGATCTCGATGCGTGGCTCGGAGAGCGCGAGGGCGAGTTTGAGGGTTGGTACTCGCTGTATGCCGGGGGCGGTCTACTTGCACAGATGACAGTGCGGTATCCGAATAGGCGAGGTCTTGCGCGAGAGGCGATGCGGGTCATGCACGAGGCGGTTGTCGCTCTGTTGGATGACAAGCCCGAGCTGCGGCCTATTGCTGACGACCTTGCGTATAGGCTCGCTGCCTAGTCGGGCGGGGGCACTCTTCCGGTGCTAGGAATTGCGGGCGCGACTGCGAGCGGTCTGCCCAGAGATTCCAGCGCGTGGTGCTTCGCCGGCGACTGCGTATCGACCGATGATCGCCTCCACGTCTTCCGGCCGGTAGCGAATCGTGTGAGTTGAGAGCTTGACGCACGGCCACTCGTCGGCCTTGGTGCGGCGTTTCACCTGGTCCTCACTGATGGCGAGGATCTCAGCGACCTGCAGTGCTGTCATGAGCGGTGATGTCATGTGCCAATCCTCTACAGAAAGCCGAGCGCCCCGCGCACTCTTCGGGGGAAGTGCCGCGGGGCGCTCGCGCTTGACGACGACGCTAACCCGAGACGGCCCGTGACGTCGAGATGATGTGCTGTCCGATCGTGGCAGTGACCACCCGTACCCATCCGGGTGACGGCATAGCGAGGCCACGCTCCACACGCGAGAGATAGGAGACGCTCACGCCGGCGGAGGTCGCAACCTCATCCAGCGTCATCCCGCCGCCTGTCCGCAGCGTGTGCAATGCGACACCCACCGCTGTCGACATCATGCCTCTGCTTCCGCGTTGATCCGGTAGAGCTCGTCCGCCAGCTTGATTAGGGCTTCGCCGTACTCGCGGGCGTGCACAGCGGTGAACGTCTGCCCGCCGAGGTGCGCGTCACTGAGGTAGATATGGATCGGCTCGCCTGGACACTCGGATATCTGACCGTATCCGTGTGGTGTGTCGACCAGCGGGCGCGAGAAGTGCATAACCTCGCCGAGCTGGTCGACACAGTCGCCGGCACACCATGGCGGGCATTCGGTGGTCATCGTGGCGTTCATGCCTGCACCGCCGAGGCGATGTGGTCCAGTTCGTTCCCTGCGGCGACAAGTGCCGACGCCAGCGAGCGAGCCTCAGCCGACGTCATCTCGCCCTGGTTGGGGTCTTCGGGAACGTAGATCACCGGTTCATCTGCAATCGGCTGACCGTCCGAGACTGTCATTTGCTCGATCAGGATCTTGCCCAAGGGCGAGTTCCTGATCGCTCTGCGGTGCACGACGTCGCCGCAGCGATTGGCGCCGCGGTCAGTTGCATGGTCGGTCTCACACCAAGACGGGCAAGCGATTTCGATACTCTGATTCATGATTGATCTTCCTTTTCTGTAGATCGATCCACGCCTCCGGGGACTCCACTCCCGCGGGGGCACCTTGCTTTGATGGGTTGGAAGAGTCGCACGATTCATCGGCGACACAAAGAGAAGTGACTTCGTAAAGTGGCGTGGCGGGCCTCGGTTTAGTCCGCAAATAGTCCGCAAGAGGTCCGCAAACAGCCATCCGCAACCAACGCCACAGATGGCTAACACATTGGAATTGCAGTCTTTTTCAACGTGGTCGACGGTAGCTATCGCTCGGTCGAAAGTTCGAGCTCTACTACGACATCTGACCGGTGGAGCAGGGAGGGCGTGCCGCAAGCGGAAGGTGAGCCTCCGCCCCGCAGCCACACCTGCTGACGTACCGATCACGCTGACGTGACCAGGACGCCCCTGACCCCGACGGGTCAGGGGCGTCATACGTACGATGGCGAGGATCCCATGCCTCCCTCAGACGAACGTCCCCGCAAGCTTCTGCTCGTCGTCGACGCCCCTTCGCTTCTGCACCGAAACCACCACGCCCGCGCGCATACCAGGATCACGGATCGAGCGGGACGTCCTGCCTGGGCGCTCCACGGCATGCTGCTCCAGATCCTCGAGGCGATCGACGGATTCGCGCCCGACGCCGTGATCTTCGGACTCGACGATCGGACCGCGTCGATACGCGCAGACGTCTACCCCGCCTACAAGGCAGGCCGCGCCGAGAAGGACGCAACGCTCGTCGAGCAGCTCAATCGCGCCGGCGCGCTGCTTGATGCCCTCGGCCTCGCCACGCTGACTCCCCCGGGCCTCGAAGCAGACGACGTCAGCGCCTCGGGAGCCGCCTGGGCGCGCGACAACGGCTGGGACTGCGTCATCATCACATCCGACCGGGACGCGTTCGCGCACATCAGCGACCACACCCACGTGCTCCGACTGATCAATGGCGGCATCAGCGCCTCCCCTCTGCTCACCCCGGCGCGGCTCGTCGCGATGTACGGCGTCGCTGCCGAGCACTACCTGGATTTCGCTGCCCTGCGTGGAGATGCGAGTGACAATCTGCCAGGGGTTGCCGGTATCGGAGAGAAGACCGCGGCGGCTCTCCTGACGCAGGTCGGGCCCATGCAGACCGTCTGGGCAGACATCGACCAAAATGGCGGCAACGCCGTCGTCGCCACGATGGACTCCTGGGCCGCTGAGACGGGAGCGCGACGATTGGGGGCCACCGTCGTACGTCGACTCACCGCGCCTGACGCCCGCGAGCGCTACCACTTCAACGTCCGCATCATGTCGGGACGGGCCGACCTCGACCTCGGCATCACCCCCGATGTGCCTGGCACGCCGGGGCTGCTGCCGCTGGATACCCACCGTGTCCACACTGTCGTGGGCTATCTGGGCGTCGAGTCGACGACCTCGCTCGCGATCCGAGTGCTCAGCACCGATCCGGCGTCCGCGGCGCTGCACTGACGCCAGCAATCCACGCTGACCTCGCTCATGCTGCGCATCACGGCGGCTACATGACGCGGCGGACCTCCTGAGGCCAGCCGCATCCCACGGAAACCTTGGCGGCCCAGTACTTCGCAGTCTCCTCGTCCGGGACGTCGACCACCGCGAATCCACCGAGGAGCTCCTTGGTCTCGACGAACGGGCCGTCGGTGACGAGCACGTCACCGCTGGTGGGATCGGCGGAGAACACGGGGCCGTCCAGGTCGAGGCCACCCGCGAAGACGTACACGCCGGCCTCCTTCATCTCCTCGACCACCGCGGTCGACGGGGCGACACGACTCTGGAACCACTCCTCGGTGTGGTCGCCCACCCATTGCTGGTTGAAATAGATCAGGTACTGGGCCATGACTCCTCCTGTGCCCCGGCACGGTGCCGGTACTCACCATCTCCACGAACGGTGCCTGCCCTTTTCGACAGCGCACCCGGAAATTCTCGCTCAGCAGGCGGTGCCGCGGTCGACTGACAACACGGCGCCCGTGACGGACGCGGCAGCGTCGGATGCGAGGTAGGCGATTGCGTCGCTGACGTCGCTGGGCGGCATGAACCCGTAGCGGGCGCCGGCCGTTTCCATGAGCAGCTCCCAGTCCAGGACCGTGTCAGCGTGCTCGGCGGCTGCGTTGGTCGGCAGGTCCGTCTGGATCCCTCCCGGGCAGACCGTGTTGACGCGGATGCCGTCAGCAGCGAGCTCGAGCGCGAGCGACTTCATCAGCATGATCACCCCGGACTTCGAGGCGCAGTAGGCCGCTTGGTACGGCTGCGCGCGCAGGCCGGCGATCGACGCGACCGTGACGATGTTGCCCTTGCTCTCGCGCAGGTGCGGCAACGCCGCGTGGCTCACCAGCATCGGTCCGGTCAGATTCACGCCGAGATGACGCTGCCAGGTGCCGATGTCGAGATCCTCGAACCGGCGGAACTGGTCGATGCCGGCGACGTTCACGACGATGTCGATCCCATCGAGGCGCTCGGCGGCTGACGCGACTGCAGCGCGTACGGATGTCTCGTCGCTGACGTCGCAGGCCAGGACGTCACCCGCGGCGTTGAGGTCGACACCCACCACGGCGGCGCCTTCCCCTGCCAACAGCTCCACCGTCGCGGCGCCCACTCCCCCGGCCGCGCCGGTCACCACCGCCCGCTTGCCCTCAAAACGTCCACCCACGGCAACTCCTCCACTCGACACGGTCGAGGCAACGTAGCAGCCGGACGGACGCATGCATGCCCTGAACGCGGGTATGTCTTGGGGAGACCGACCCACGAAGGGGGCACCCCAGAGCCCGAGCTTGACGACGACACCATCGAAGTGCCCATGGACTGACCAGGCGGACCGTCAGCGACCGACGGCCTTCTCGAGCTCGGCCTTGCTCATCTTCGACCGACCCTCGATGCCTCGGTCCCTGGCCTCGTTGTAGAGCTGGTCACGCGTGCGTCCACCCGATCCACGGTGCGACCGTAGTCCGCCTCGGCGGCCTGATGAGATGTCGTCCGTCGAGGTCTTGCTGGACTCCTTGGCCTCGCCCGCTCGGGCACGCTCCTTGTTGACGGTTCGCGCCGCGATCTCCTCGGCCGTGTCCTCGGACCTGCCTCTGCCCTCAAGGCCTTCCTTGATGTGCTCGTACTGACGTTCGCGCGTGTCACTCCAGGCTCTTGGCATCGTGTGCTCC
This sequence comes from Aeromicrobium panaciterrae, assembly GCF_039537165.1. Taxonomy (GTDB): domain Bacteria; phylum Actinomycetota; class Actinomycetes; order Propionibacteriales; family Nocardioidaceae; genus Aeromicrobium; species Aeromicrobium panaciterrae. The sequence continues at coordinate 3,518,600 of NZ_BAAAZZ010000002.1, forward strand.
TCTCTCGAATGCCCATCACGTACCCGAAGGCGTCGAGCGTACGCATGAGTGCACCGTCATCGGGTACCCCACCGTCATGAGACTTGCTGCAGGACTGATTGTCGGCCTCGTGGCCGGTGCCGTGATGTACGCCGTGACCGAGCAGTTGCTCTGGCTTCCCGCCGGGGCGTTCATGGGGGTGTTCATCGGGGAGCTGCGCGTACGGCGACGCGAGCGATGAGAAACACGCTGCCGAATTGCCTGAACGCGAAACACCTTGAAATGTGACGCGTATTCTTGATGCATCCGCAAGTCCAACTCCCCTCGAGGTCTCGCGCATGGCAGCACACAAGCAACAGAGCCCGGGTTCGCGCGCCCTCGGCGTCTGGGACGAGGAGCTCGATCCGGAGAGCCCCGAGTTCCTTGACGAGTGTCTGGCCCTGATCAAGAAGTCCACCGCACGTCAGGCGTCCGCCGCAGTCGAGGCCGGGCGAACCCCAGCCGAGACCGCCGACGCGCGCCGTGAGGCAGATGACGCCCGGCGCGTCGTGGGCCAGCTCGAGGCGCACATCAGCGAGCTGCGCACCGCCCTCGCCGACGCGCAGGCCCAGATACGCGACAGCGCGGCGACGCTGCGTGACCAGGAGTCGCTCCAGCAGACGATCGCTGGGGTGATGACCGAACGCGACGCCGACCTGGCCGAGCTGCGCGAAGCCCGACGCCGCGAGGCACAGGCACACACCGAGCTGCTGACCGTACGGACCGAGCTCACCAACATCAAGGCCCACTACAACGACACGACGGCTGCACTCGCCGCCGCATCTGACCGGGCCACGCAGGCGCGAGCCGAGTTCGATCGTGCCCGCGAGGTGATCTCCCAGCACGACGAGGAGGTCAGCGAGCTCCGGCAGGTCATCGGTCGTCAGGAACGCGAGATCGAGCAGCTGCAGCAGCAGCTGCGCCAGTCCGATGACGCGCGAACGGCGGATGCCCACCTGCGCGACGTCATCGAGCGTCAGGAACGTGAGATCGCCGAGCTGCAGCTGCTGTTGCTGCAGTCCGAGGAGGCGCGGGCGGCCGATGCCGCGTCGTTCGTCCAGTCTCTCGACGCGCTCAAGTCCTGATCTGAGACAGAATTGCAACCTTTCGGGCCCCCGAAAGCCGCGTCGTCCCGCAAGACTTGTCACATGCCCGATGCCACCGTGCTCACCGAGCGATGGGTTGCTGCGTGGGCACACGTACGCGGGATCGAGGTGACCGAGCTCGACGGCTGGCCGCTGGTGCACACTCGGTCACGGACCCGCGAGAGCGAGCTGATCTGCACCGATCCCGGGCCCGAGGCCTTCAGCGCCTTGATGCGCCACGTCGCGGATGACCCGCGGGCGATGCTGACGGTCATCGCGGAGGACGTGAAGCCGTACGCCGTCCTGGAGCTGCCGCCAGGTGTACGCGTCGACCGCGACGACGAGACGCTGATGACGACGACACTCACCGCGACATCGGTCGCTCACGACACGGAGTTCGCCGCCCGGTGGGACATCACCGGCAGCAGCGTGACGCTGCGCCTCGAGACCTCCGACCACGTGGCCGCCGAGGGCACCGTCGGCGTGCTCGACGAGACTGCGGTGTTCGACGCGATCGAGACGTCACCGGCGTTCCAGCGTCGTGGTCTCGGCTCCTGCGTCATGGCGATGCTGACCTCGTACGCACTGGATCGCGGCGCGACCGACGGCGTCCTGGCGGCGACAGCCCAAGGTCGCGCGCTCTATGAGGCGCTCGGCTGGGATGTCGCCCTCGAGATGCGCTCGCTGATGGGCGCCTGATCAGACCACTGCGCTCCGGCGGCACACCTCGTCCCACGGAGTCGGCTCCATGCCGAAGTGCGCGCGAGCCGCGGAGTCGTCGAGGAGATAGGGCGCGGTCCACTGGTACGACAGCTGACGCAGCTCGCGCAGCATCGGAACAGCGAGCCCGGCCGCCGCGAGCAGAGCCTTCGGGATCGAGCTGACCTGGACCGGCGGCTTGCCGACACTCGCCAGCACGTCGTTGAGCGCCTGCTCCTGGGTGCGCGGCGGGTTGCTGGGCACGTGCCACGTACGTCCGTGAGCGGTCTCGTCAGCGGCGGCCGCCACCAGCAGGCGCGCCGTGTCGAGGACGTCGGTGAAGGTGTGCGGCACGTCCTTGCGGCCGATGACCCACGCACGCTTGCCCCTCAGCGCGCCCGGCACCTGGCGGGTGACGTGGCCGTTGTCGCCCACGCCGGTGCCGACGTAGTCCGAGCCACGCACCTCGACCGTCCTGATGCGGCCCTCGTCATGCAATGCCTTGGCGTCAGCCCACACCTTCGCGCGGAGGATGCCCTTGTGATCGGTGGCAGCGTCAGGCATGCCCTCGTGCATCGGCTCGCCCACCGGGCCGTACGGGTAGAGGTTGCCGGTGATGGCGTAGACCGCGCCCGATCGCTCGGCCGCCGTGAGGAACGCTGCCGCGAGAGGAGGCCAGAACTTCTCCCACGTCGTGTAGTCAGCGGGGTTGGCGCAGTTGTAGATCACCGTGACACCCTCGGCGGCAGTGCTCAGAGCCTCTGCGTCGGAGGCATCGAGGGCGATGTGCTCAACGCCTGGGATGCCGGTGTCGGTGCCGGATCGCGTCGCGACGACGACCTCCGAACCCTCGGCGGCGAGCAGCTGCGCGACATTGCGGCCCACGGGTCCGGCGCCGACGACCAGATGACGATCAGTCATGGGTGATTCCCTTCGAATATGGAGAGCACCGCTCTCGGTTTCAGCATCGCACGATCTGGACGACATTTCAAGAGCAGTGCTCTTGTTTGTTGCGCATGCTCTCCCTCTAGGTCAGGATGAGGCCATGGAGCAGAAGGCCAAGACCGCCCGACAGCGAGCTCGCGAGGAGATCACCGAGGAGATCCTGGCCGCCGCCCGCGCCCGGCTCACCAGCCACGGACCAGGCGAGCTGTCACTGCGCGCCGTCGCCCGCGACGTCGGCATGGTCTCGTCCGCGGTCTACCGCTACTTCTCCAGCCGCGATGATCTCCTCACCGCCCTGCTGATCGAGGGCTACGACGCACTCGGCGAAGCGGTCGAACTGGCCGATCGCTCCGTCGAGGATCGGACGGACATCCATCAGCGCTGGCTTGCCGCCTGTCGCGCGATCCGTACGTGGTCGATCGAGCATCCCGGTGACTATGCACTCCTGTACGGCTCCCCCGTGCCGGGCTACGCGGCACCACAGGACACCGTCGGACCTGCCACACGCGTCGTCATCGTGCTGATCTCGATCGCGGGCGATGCGCACAGGGCCGGTGCCGCGAGCCCCCTCCCTCCGTCCGCGGCCCCCGCTGAGGCCGGGTCGACCGTCGCCGCGGCGATGGAGTTCGTCGAGGCGCACGACGATCTCAAGGGTCCGCTCGACCCGGAGATCGCGGTGCGGACCCTGATGGCCTGGACGACGATCTTCGGCACGGTCTCGTTCGAGCTGTTCGGCCATCTCGTCGGATCGGTGAGCGACTACGACGCATACTTCGACCAGGTCGCCACTCGGCTCGGCAGCGACCTGGGGATCATCTAGGCGCGGTGGGACGGCGGGACGCGTCGCGCACGGCGGCTGATCGCCGTACCGGCCATCAGGCTCAGGCCACCGGCGATGGCCAGCAGCGGTGTCAGGCGCGATGCACCGGTGTCGGGGAGCGTCTCCTCATCGCCGGGATCGACTCCCCCGCCGTTGGTGTCGTCTGCGGCATCGTCTGCCTGAGTGTCTGTTCCGAGGTCTGCATCGTCCGCGGGCTGATCGGTGTCGACATCGCTCTCGGTATCCGTCCCGAAGTCCGCCACATCGGCCGGCTGATCGGTGTCGACATCACTCTCGGTATCCGTCCCGAAGTCCGCCACATCGGCCGGCTGATCGATGTCGACATCGTCCGCGGGGTCGTCGCAGGGCGGGAGGGTGCCGTTGAAGGGGTAGGCGTGCAGCTCCTCACCGCCACCGCCCCCACCATGCACCAGGTTGCCGGCCAGCAGCACCCGGCCGTTGGTGCCCGGAGTCGTGATGGTCGTCGTGCTCGCGATCGGTCCGACCAGGATCGAGCCCGGCACCTGCGCCGTACCTCGGATCCCAGCCGTGGAAGCGTTGGGGAAGTTCCAGACCAGACGGGAGTACTCGGGAGTCACCGAGAACGTGACGAGCGCCGAGTTGAGGTAGATGGTGGGCTCGGTGCCGACCATGTTGATCACGGTTGTCGCACCGGCGGGGACGTCGACCAGGTCGATCGCGACGGTCTCACCGCTCGTACCGAGATCGGCTGGCACTGAGAACACCTGGAGCATCGACGTGCCGTCGCCGGTGAATGTCGCAGTACCGAACTGCACGTTGACCGTGCCAGTCGTCTCGTAGGTCTCCGCGCAGTCGGAGAGATCGGTGATCGTGCCGCGCAGCGATGCGTAGGGATCGGTGACCGTCGGCCCACCGTCGATCAGCTGCCCGTCGGGCACCAGGTCGAGGCGGTCACCCTGCGAGATCGTCGTGGTGCCGCCGTACGAGAGGTTGCCCCACCGTGTCTCATTGCTGTCGGTGCCACCCAGATGGACCGTGTTCAACGGGGAAGCGGTCACCGTGATGTCGCCGCCGATCACGGCATGATCCACGCCGGTCGGCGGGGTGATGCGCGACCCGGACCCCACGATGCCGATGTTGTAGGAGCCGACGCTTGACTTGTTGACGTTGAGGTCGCCCAGGACGACGAGCTTGCCCTCGGACTCGGCTGCGTTCTGCACGACGTTCATCGAACCGCCGACAAACACGTTGATCGCCGCGTCCGTACCGATGAAGTCACCGTTGCCGGGGGCCGGGTAGGGCTCGCCTGGACAGTCGCCCGGCAGGCAGTCGCCGATCGGATCAGGGAACGCCGAGGCCGACATCGACCAGGCCGCCGCGACGAGCAGGGTGAATCCGGCCACAAAGAGTCCCCGACGCATGCGCCAATCGTTGCCTACCGGCCGAGCGTGAGCAATGCCTCACCCTCGGAGTGCGGGCTAAACGTGGTCCAGCGGGTTCAATGGATGAGCACATCGAACTGAGGACCCGCATGCCCCGCATCTCCCGCAAGACCTTCGTCGCAGCACCCGCCGAGACCGTGTGGAAGCTCGCCGGCGACTTCGCCGAGTGGCACCCCAAGCTGCGCATCTACGCCGACGGCCCCGAGGCGTCGCCCGAGCTCGTGGTGACCGTCGTGTCACGCGACGACGCAGAGATGACGCTGTCCTACCACATGCCTGATCCGCCGTTCCCGATCGCCAACCACCGCGCCACGATCCTCGTCGAGGCTGACGGCGACACCACGTCGTACGTCACGTGGGAAGCCGACTTCACGGCTGACCCCGCGATCCTGCAGCAGCTCGAGGACGACCTCGGCGACGATGTGTTCAAGCAGGCGCTCGACCGCCTCGCGACCGCCGCACAAGACGCGCACGGCAAGGCTCAGCTCAGCGCCTGACCAGCTCGACGGCCACGGGCGGTGGATTGGCAACTCAATAGGCGCTCATTCGGTTGAGTCCGCACCGTTGAGGGGCGAGCGCGCCCATTAGGTTGAATATCCACCGCTCCCAGGGTGGTCAGCTGCGCCAGTCGCGGAAGCCCACGACGATCAGGCGCATCTGACGTCGTGCGCCTTCCTTGATCTTCTCCTCCAGATCAGGACGGCCGTCAGGCATCTCCACGACCTCCTCGGCGTTCGACACCATGTTGCGGACGAACAGCCGCGACACCATCTGCACGTCGTCGGACGACCAGTTCTCGATGTTGGGCAGGCGAGCCAGCACGACCGCCAGCTCGCTGACGAACAGGTCGAGCTCGTGGCGGATCGCCGTGCGTACGACGTCCGGACCGCCGACGCGTTCACGGGCGACGAAGCCGAAGTGCGCCTTGCTCTCCTTGACCGCCTCGACCAGCACGTCTGCCGCAGCATCGATGATGTTGTCGAACACCTCGGGATCGCGCTGCGCGTCACGGATCATCCGGCGCAGCGTCGAGAACGACTGCTCCACCAGGGCGAGACCGAGCTGGTCCATCGACTCGAAGTGGCGATAGAACGCCGTCGGCACGATGCCGGCCTGCCGGGCCACCTGACGCAGGCTGATCTGCGCAAATCCCTGCGTCTGGCTGAGCTCCAGCGCCGCGGCGAGGATCGCCTCCCGGGTGCGTTCCTTCTGTGCCTGGCGAGTCTCCACGGGCACAGCATCTGACATGGCCACAGCCTAATCCTGCCCCTTTCAGTGAACACCTGTGCGCTTAGTGCCTCAGGTCACGCGATTCACGCTTGCGCATGGCACTCCGACCGTGCAGTATTTGAGTGTACGCACGTTCACTCAATTTGAGGAGGGTCACGAGATGGGCATCATCCGCAAGGCTCTCGCCTCACGGCCCGTCGCATCGCTGACCTCCCCCTACACGATCGATCACTACCTCGACCAGATCCACCCCATGCTTGCAGCGGAAAACGTACGCGCCAGGGTCGTCGAGGTCATCCACGAGACCGGCGACGCCAGCACCGTGGTGCTGCGCCCCAACGGCGCCTGGAACGGCTTCGTTCCCGGACAGCACGTGCAGTTCGGTGTCGAGGTCGATGGCAAGCGACGCGTACGCGTGTTCTCGGTGTCGAGCTCGAGCGCCAGCAGGAGTCGTGCCGCCAACAACAAGACGTTCAGCGTCTCGGTCAAGGCACACCCTGACGGCTATGTGTCGCAGTTCCTGCACAACGACCTGAAGCCGGGCACCATCGTGTTCCTCTCGCAGGCCGAGGGCGAGTTCGTCCTTCCCCGTGAGACCCCCGACGACGTGCTCCTGATGAGCGGCGGCTCGGGCATCACCCCGGTGATGTCGATGATCCGTACGCTCCGCGACTCCGGTCACGCAGGCCGCGTCACGTTCCTGCACTACGCCCGTTCGCTCGACGACGAGATGTTCAGCGACGAGCTCGACGAGATCGCCGCTTCGCTCCCCCAGGCGCAGGTCGTCCGCATCTACACCCGCAAGCCTGCCAAGGACGCCGAGCTCAAGGGTCGCTTCACGATCGACCACCTCAAGCACCTCGGCATCGATCCCTCCGAGACGCTGACGTACGTCTGCGGTCCCGCCGGGCTCATCGCCAGCGTCCGCGACACCTACGAGGAGCTCGGCGCGTCCGCGCAGCTCCGCATGGAGTACTTCAAGGTGCCCAGCGTCGACCTCGACGCGCCTGACGCCACCGGCACGCTGACCTTCGACAACGCGTCGATCGAGGCCGACAACTCCGGTGCCACGATCCTCGAGCAGGCCGAGGCCGCTGGACTCAAGCCGGAGTTCGGCTGCCGTATGGGCGTCTGCAACACCTGCGTCGTCAAGAAGAACCACGGCGCCGTGCGCCACGTCATCAGCAACGAGATCAGTGCCAGCACTGACGAGACCATCAAGATCTGTGTTCACGTCCCCGTCGGCGACGTCAACGTCGCCCTTTAGGAGATCACCGTGTCAAAGACCAAGAACGCTCCCATCAAGCCGCACAGCGCGCGCAACCACAACGCCGCTCCCCTGTCGCTGATCGACCCCACGAGCGACAAGAAGGCCACGATCGGCCTCGACTACATGACTTACGAGCAGCTCGAGGAGTTCGGCGAGGAGCTCAACGCCGTACGCCAGCGCGTGCTCGACGACCTCGGTCAGAAGGACGCCGACTACATCCGTCGCGTCATCAAGGTGCAGCGCGCGTCGGAGGTTCTGGGCCGTATCGGCATCTTCATGCCGTTCTTCCCGCCCGCGTTCATCGCCGGCATCCTGTTCCTCGGCCTGGCCAAGATCCTCGACAACATGGAGATCGGCCACAACATCATGCACGGCCAGTACGACTGGATGAACGACCCCATGATCGACGCCAGCCGCTTCGAGTGGGACAACATCGCCCCGTCGCAGGACTGGAAGCACGGCCACAACTACATCCACCACACCTACACCAACATCCACGGCATGGACCGCGACATCGGCTACAACATGTTCCGGATCGACGAGGACCAGCCGTGGTACGCCAGCCACCGCTTCAACCTGCCGCTCGCGTTCATCCTGATGCTCGTCTTCGAGTGGGGAATCATGTACCACGGTGTCGAGCTCGACCAATACCTCCAGGGCAAGATCTCCAAGGAGGACTTCCAGGGTCGCCGCAAGCGCGCCATGAAGAAGATCCGCAAGCAGGTCTTCAAGGACTACATCGCCTGGCCCGTCCTGGGTATCGCCCTCGTACCGTTCACCGGCTGGTGGGCGCCCGTCGCGATCCTCGTGGCCAACCTGGTCGCCAACGTGATCCGCAACGTCTGGTCGTTCATCATCATCTTCTGCGGTCACTTCCCGGCCGAGGTGCAGACGTTCGCCGAGGAGGACGCCCAGAACGAGACCCGCGGCCAGTGGTACCTCCGCCAGCTGCTCGGCTCGGCCAACATCACCGGCAGCAAGCCGTTCCACATCATGACCGGCAACCTCAGCCATCAGATCGAGCATCACCTGTTTCCCGACATCCCGGCTCGCCGCTACCCCGAGGTGGCCAAGGACGTGCACCTGCTGGTCGAGAAGTACGGCCTGCAGTACAACACCGGCCGGCTGTCCAAGCAGATGTTCTCGGTCATCCGCCAGCTTGCCAAGCTCGGCAAGAAGCCGAGCGATCCCTACAAGATCGGCAACAGCCCCGAGTCGAAGGCCCTTCGCCGCGCCAAGCGCGAAGAAGCCGCCCGTCGCGCCGAGCAGCTGAGTGCGCCACAATTGACCTCGTAGTCGTCCACCGACCGAGAGGCCTCCCATGGCGTTGAGCAGGCGCGAGATCGCCAAGGACGTGCTGCAACAGTCCGTCGAGGCCGCCATCGCCACGGGCGGACACGTGGCGGCAATCCTGTTCGAGGGCGCCCGCAAGATCACGACCGAGCTGGGCGCGTTCGGCACGGAGATCTTCGAGATCGCCGAGTCGAGCCGCCGGGCGGGCGAGGACGCCGAGACGACCAATCCGGGCAACGGCTAGCCACGAACCACTGGCATGAGCCACTCGACGCCCCGACGCCGCATTGCCGTCATCGGATCGGGGGTGTCAGGTCTCACCGCTGCGTACGTCCTCCGCAAGGACAACGACGTCACGGTGTTCGAGGCCGATGACCACATCGGCGGGCATGCGCACACGCACACCGTCACCGACATCGACGCCACACATCGCGTCGACAGCGGTTTCATCGTGCACAACGACCGCACCTATCCGCTGCTGCGCCGGCTGTTCGCCGAGCTCGACGTCGAGGTCCACCCGACCGAGATGAGCATGAGCATCCACTGCGACGGCTGTGGCCTCGAGTACGCCGGTGGCCGCGGCGGCAAGGGTGTCTTCGCGCAACGGCGCCGCGTCGCCGATCCGCGCTACCTCGCGATGTTGGTCGGCGTCAAGAAGTTCGGCCGCCTGGCCCAGAAGCTGCTGGAGAGCGAGGAGTGCGCCAGCGACCCGCAGACGTACGGAGACTTCCTGCGCAGGCACGGGTTCTCGGAATACTTCATCTCCCACTACGCGATCCCGGTGGTGTCCTGCGTGTGGTCGTCGGGCCACGACGACGCGCTCGCCTACCCCGCGCGCTACCTGTTCACGTTCCTCAGGCACCACGGCTTCCTGTCGGTCAAGGGTTCGCCGCAGTGGTACACCGTGTCCGGCGGCTCGGGGACGTACATCGACAAGGTCACCGCAGCGGTCGGCGACGTACGCAAGGCGAACGCCATCCGCCAGATCACCCGCAAGCCCGACAGCATCGAGCTGATCGACGCTGCCGGCAACCTGCACCAGGCCGATGCCGTGGTCATTGCGACGCACGCCGACGACGCCCTGGCCCTGCTCACCGATGCGACCGACGACGAGCGCCGAGTGCTCGGGGCTTTCGAGTACTCCCGCAACGAGACCCTCCTGCATCGCGACGCCTCGCAGCTGCCAACCGCGCCGGCCGCGCGTTCTTCGTGGAACTATCGGATGGACGGCTGCGCCCAACGAAGCGACCGGACGGCGGTGACCTACTGGATGAACAAGCTTCAGGGCATCGAGAGCTCCGAGCCGTTCCTCGTCACGCTCAACGCGTCCGAGCGCATCGACTCGTCGAAGGTCGTCGCGCGGATGGACTACACGCACCCGATCTACACCCCTGAGTCCGTGGCCGCCCAAGGTGAGCTGAAGGACCTCTTCACCGACCGCACGGTGTTCGCCGGTGCCTACCACGGCTGGGGATTCCACGAGGACGGCTGCCGTTCGGGCGTGGATGCAGCTCACGCGTTGGGCACTGCATGGTGACGCCTGCACTGCCTGCGCTGCCGGCCCTCGTCGAGGGGACGGTCGGGCACACACGTCGTGGACCGATCCGCCATCGCTTCACCAACCGCGTGTATCAATGGCTCGTCGATGTCGACCAGCTGCCGCGCATGAATCGCATGCTGCGACCGTTCTCGTCGTTCAAGGCTGCCGACCACATCGGCGATCCCAACGACACGATCCGCGCCAACATCGAGCGGTTCTGCAAGGCGAACGACGTCGACATCAGCGGCCATCGCGTGCTGATGCTCGCCAATGCCCGCGTACTGGGTCACACGTTCGACCCGCTCAGCGTGTTCTGGGCGATCGCCCCCGACGGGTCACTGCGGTGCATCGTCGCCGAGGTGCACAACACGTACGGCGAGCGCCACGCCTACCTCCTGGAGACCGATGACGCCGGCAAGGCGACGGTCGACAAGGAGTTCTACGTGTCGCCGTTCTTCACCGTCGACGGTCGCTACGACCTGCAATTCGCCCTCACACCGGAGACCGTCTCGTCGACCGTGATCCTGCGCCAGGGCGGCGATGCGGTGTTCAGCGCAACGTTCCGCGGCACGCCTCGGCCCGCGACGTCTCGCCGCCTCACAAAGCTTCTCGTCAAAATGCCGCTGATGACCCATCGCACCAGCCTGCTGATCCGAATACACGGTGTATGGCTCTGGATCCGCCGACTGCCGGTCGTCACGCGTCCGGCTCACACTCCGCAGGAAGGCACGCAATGACTGACTTCGCCACAGCCCGCTGGCCCGGCATCGCGCACACCCCTCGTACTCCCGCCAAGGCACGTATCGCCAAGGCAATCCTCAAGCCCACGATCAATCGCGTCCCCGTACGGCTGACGATGGCCAACGGCACCCGCTGGGGTGCCGGCGACGACAGCTCACCGGAGATGCGGGTCGTACGCCCTCGCGCGTTCTTCGCCCGACTAGGCGCCGACACCAAGATCGGCTTCGGCGAGGCCTACATGGCCGGAGACTGGACCACGGGCGAAGGCACCGACCTTGCCGACCTGCTGACACCGTTCGCCGAGCGTATGGCCACGATCGTGCCCGTGCCGCTGCAGAAGTTCAGGGTCTTCGTCGACAAGAAGCTCCCCCGTCACCAGCGCAACTCCGTCGACGGTTCACGCAAGAACATCGAAGCGCACTACGACCTCTCCAACGAGCTGTTCATGCAGTTCCTCGACCCGTCGATGAACTATTCATCGGCCTGGTTCGAGGGCGACGAGACGCTCGAGCAGGCGCAGATACGCAAGATCGACGCGATCCTCAATGACGCCGAGGTCGGCCAGGGCACCCGGATGCTGGAGATCGGCAGCGGCTGGGGATCCCTTGCGATCCGTGCCGCTCAGCGTGGCGCCGAGGTCACCACGATCACGATCTCCAAGGAGCAGGCCGCACTCGCCAAGGAGCGCTTCGCCGAGGCCGGTGTCGACGTCGACCTCCAACTGGTCGACTACCGCGAGGTCACCGGCGAGTACGACGCCGTCGTCAGCGTCGAGATGATCGAAGCCGTCGGCGAGGAGTTCTGGCCGACGTACTTCCAGACCATCGACAGGCTGCTCGCCCCCGGCGGCCGCGTCGCGATCCAGGCGATCACGATGGAGCACCACCGCTATCTGGCGACCCGCAACTCGTACGGGTGGATCCAGAAGTACATCTTCCCCGGCGGCCTCCTCCCCTCGCTCGACGCGATCGATGACGTGCTCGCCGACCACACGACGCTTGCCGTCACCAACCAGCGCGCACTGGGCTCGCACTACGCCCGCACCTTGCGCCAGTGGCGCGACAACTTCAACGCCAGCTGGGCCACGATCAACGCCCAGGGCTTCGACGAGACCTTCCGCCGTATGTGGGAGTTCTATCTCGCGTACTGCGAGGCCGGGTTCGGCACCGGCTACATCAACGTGCACCAGATCTCGATGTCGCGCCCGTCGGAGGTCTGAGCCATGGCCAGCATCACGCGACTCCCCATGCCGATCCAGGACGCGTGGGAGTGGCAGTACGAAGGTGCGTGCCGCGAGACCGATCCCGCGACGTTCTTCTCCCCTGACGCCGAGCGCGGACCTCGTCGACGTCGACGCGAAGCCGCCGCCAAGGCGCTCTGCGCGGTGTGCCCGGTACGCCAGGCCTGCCTCGATCACGCCCTCGCCGTGCGTGAGCCGTACGGCGTGTGGGGCGGCCTCAACATCAACGAGCGAGAGATGATCCTCGCCAACCGCCAAGCCGGCTAGCTAGACCTGCTCCGGAAGCTCGTGTTCGATGAGGCGGACCAGATTTGATCTGAATTTGCCCGTTTGAGATCCGCATTCGGGCCGAAAGCGATCAAATCTCGCTCATTCGTAGAAGATGCGCTCCACGATCTTGCGGGCCTGGCGGGTGGTGCGGAGATAGTCGTCGACCATGCGCTCGCTCTGGTCCATCCCGTAGCCGAGCAGGTGGGCCACGCCGGCGCGATCCGCACCCTGCTCGACCATCGACTCGGCAGGCTTGCCGCGCATCAGCACGACGGCGTTGCGGATACGACTGACCAGACGCCATGCCGCTTCGAGCGCACCGGCATCGTGATCGCTGATCAGCTCGGCCTTGGCGGCGGCGTGCAGGCCCGCGAGCGTACGTGTGGTCCGCATCTCCGGGACCGCGTACGCATGCTGCATCTGCAGCAGCTGCACGGTCCACTCGACATCGGCCAGGCCACCGCGGCCAAGCTTGAGATGCGTGTTGGGGTTGGCGCCGCGAGGCAGGCGCTCGGAGTCGATGCGTGCCTTGATGCGCCGGACCTCGCGCACCTCGTCCGGCGTGGCGCCACCGTCGGGCCAGCGCAGCGGGTCGATCAACGCCGTGAAGCGCGCGGACAGCTCCTCGTCACCGATCACGGCACTGGCACGCAGCAGGGCCTGCGCCTCCCACACCGCTGACCACTTCTCGTAGTACGCCTCGTACGCGGCGAACGTACGCACCAGCGGACCGTTCTTGCCCTCGGGACGCAGCTCGGCATCGACCTCGAGTGGCGGATCGTCCGACGGCGCCGCGAGCATCTTGCGGAGACCCACCGCGACCGCAAGGGCCCGGTCGGCAGCCTCGTCGTCGGCGCCGGGCAACGGATCGTGCACGAACATCACGTCGGCATCCGAGCCGTAACCCGCCTCACCTCCGCCAAGTCGGCCCATCAGCACGATCGCCATGCGCGTCTGCAGCGGGCCACGCTCGGCCTCGACCGCCGAGATCGCCACCTTGAGCGCCCCCGACAGTGTGGCGGTGGAGATGTCGGTCAGCGCCTCGCCGACCTCGAGGATGTCGAGGCGACCGAGCACGTCGGCGATGCCGACGCGGGACAGCTCACGACGGCGTACCCGGCGTACGGCACGAATCGCGTCACCGGGATCGGAGTAGCGTTCGGCCGCCAGGTCCATCTCGCCGCGAAGGCGTTCGAGCGATCGCGGCTCGAGCTCGGCATCGTCACCCAGCAGCGCCACCGAGTCGGGAGCACGAAGGATCAGGTCGGTGACATAGCGGCTGGACCCGAGCACCTGGGCCAGCTGCTCGGCGCCCTCGCCTTCGTCGCGGAGCTTGCGGAGGTACCAGTGCGTCTCGCCGAGTCCCTCGGAGATCTTGCGGAACGCCAGCAGGCCGGCCTCCGGATCGGGTGTCTCGGCCAGCCACGCCAGCATCGCCGGGAGGAGCGCCTTCTGGATCGCGGCACGTCGGGACACACCCGAGGTCAGCGCCTCGATGTGCTTCAACGCACCCTTGGGGTCGACGAAGCCGAGCGCAGTCATGCGCTGCTCGGCAGCGAGCGGCGTGAGGCGCAGACCGTCAGTGGGCAACGAGGCGACGGCCTCCAGCAGCGGCTGGTAGAACAGCTTCTCGTGGAGCCGGCGTACGAGGCGGCGATGCGCCTGCCACTCCTTGGTGAGGTTGTCGGCAGGGTTCGTACGGAACCCCATGCTGCGGCCGATGCGTCGCAGGTCCTCGACGTCGTCTGGCACCTGGTGGGTCCGGCGCAGCCTGAACAGCTGGATGCGGTGCTCCAGCGTGCGGAGGAACTCGTACGCCTCCTCCATCGCGGCACCGTCTCGGCGTCCGACATAGCCGCCCTTGGTCAGCGCTCGCAGCGCTTCGAGCGTCGTGGGACTGCGCAACGACGGATCGGCACGACCGTGCACCAGCTGGAGCAGCTGTACGGCAAACTCGACGTCACGCAACCCACCGGGGCCGAGCTTGAGCTCGCGATCACGCTTGGGCGTCGGGATGTTCTCGATGACCCGGCTGCGCATGGCGCGCACGTCGGTCACGAAGTTCTCACGGGTGCTGGCGTGCCAGATCATCGGCGACAGCGCGTCGAGGTAGGACTGCCCCAGCGCCTTGTCGCCGGCAGCGAACCGGGCCTTGAGCAGCGCCTGGAACTCCCACGTCTTGGCCCAGCGTTGGTAGTAGGCGATGTGGCTGTCGAGGGAACGAACGAGCGGCCCGTCCTTGCCCTCGGGCCGGAGGTTGGCGTCGACCTCCCAGATGGTGCCCTCGGCGGTGTGCTCACGGCAGATCTTCATCGTCGCTGCTGCCAGTCGCGTCGCAGCCTCGGCCGCGACGTGGTCGTCGGCCCCCTCGCACGCCTCGTACACGAAGATCACGTCGACGTCGCTGAGATAGTTGAGCTCACGCCCGCCGGTCTTGCCCATGGCCATGATCGCGAACCGGCACAGCTCGTCGTCCGGCTCGTCGATGCGGGCGATCTGCAGCGCTGCACTGAGGGTCGCCACGGCGAGGTCGGCCAGCTCGGCTGATGACTCCTCGAACGTGGTCAGCGCCGTGAGATCGCGGGCAGCCACGTGGAGCAGCTTGCGGTAGTAGTTGACCCGCAGCTCTTCGGGTGTCGTCGCGGTCGACATCTGTGAGCGGCGCAGGTCGAGCGAGATGGGTGTGTGCGACAGCTCGTCCTGGCCGAGATCGGCGATGAACTCCGGGTGCCGGGCGACGAACTCGCCCAATGCCTCGCTGGTGCCGAGCACGACCAGGAGTCGTTGCCGGAGCTCGCGGTCACTGTCGAGCAGCGTCAGCAGCTTGGACGCGCCCATCCGCTCCGCGATCGTGCTGAGCGAGGCGAGTGCCGTATCAGGCCCGGCGACGCCGGCGATCTGATCGATCAGCGCATCAGGTACGTCGCCGAGCCGCTCGAGGTTGGCGACGGCGAGCTCCCCATTGCGGAACCCCTTGCGCGCCAGCGCCTGGGCATCTTCCGCGACTCTGACCACCTCAGCAGGCTACCCGGAGAACTTTTCCACGAAAGTTCGAGATCTGTGTCGATCTCGCCTTCTCCCGTTCGAAGCGTCAATGAGAGGGTCGAGATGCGGCCCCGCAAGCAGAGGAGAACACCATGCGGTACATGCTCATCATGCGCACCCCGGTCGAGTACGACATGCCTGAAGACTTCGACTTCACCGAGGTCATCAACGCCATGGGCGCCTACAACGACTCGCTCATCAAGGCGGGCGTCCTGCTGGGCGGCGACGGGCTCGCTCCGGCCGAGGAGGGATTCGTCGTCGACTTCGACTCCACCCCTCCTGTTGTCACCGACGGACCGTACGCCGAGGCGAAGGAGCTTTTCACGGGCTTCTGGACCATCCAGACCTCCACGAAGGAGGAGGCCGCCGAATGGGCCAAGCGCTGCCCTCTGGGTCCCGGAACCCGCCTGGAGGTGCGCCTGCTGACGGAGGTCGAGGACTTCGACCAGTCCAACGAATACGTCCAGAAGGAGTACGAGCGTCGCGAGCAGCTCGGCACCCACAAGCCGGTGAAGGGCTGATCGATCGACCAGCCAGACGCACCGACCGACGCGGCGGAAGCTGAGGATGACTCCTCGGCCTCCGCTCGTCGTCGTGTCGAGGCGGTGTGGCGTATCGAGTCGGCCCGCATCGTCGCCACGCTCACCCGCGTGGTCGGCGACTTCGGCCTCGCCGAGGACCTCGCGCAGGAGGCCCTGCTCGAAGCGCTTGCGAAATGGCCGAGCGAAGGAGTCCCACCCAACCCCGGAGCCTGGCTGACGACCGTCGCCAAGCGCAGGGCGATCGACGGCTGGCGTCGCAACGAACGACTCGACGATCGCTACGCGGCACTTGCGCACGACCTCGCCGAACGACAACGACTCGAGACTGCGACCGACGAGATTCCGTGGGATCCCGACTCCATCGATGACGACGTCCTTCGGCTGGTGTTCACCGCCTGCCACCCGATTCTCCCGCGCGAGTCACAGATCGCGCTGACGCTGCGTGTCGTCGGCGGTCTGACGACGGAGGAGATTGCCCGCGCGTTCATGGTCCCGGTCAGCACGGTGCAGCAGCGGGTCGTACGGGCCAAGAAGACGATCGCCGCCGCCGACCTACCGTTCGAGGTGCCTGCGCCGGAGGAGTTCGACGCCCGTCTGGGATCGGTGCTGAGCGTTGCCTACCTGATCTTCAACGAGGGGTACGCCGCAACGTCGGGCGAGAGCTGGATGCGTACCGACCTCGCCCACGAGGCGATTCGACTCACCCGCATCCTGAGCGCGCTCGTCCCCGACGAGCCCGAGGTGCACGGGCTGCTGGCGCTGATGGAGCTGCAGGCGTCCCGATTCGCCGCTCGCGTCGACGCCGACGGTGAGCCCATCCTGCTCGCCGACCAGGACCGCAGCCGCTGGGACCAAGGGGCGATCCGGCGAGGTCGTACGGCGTTGGCGCGCGCCGATGAGTCCGACCGCGGGCGCGGCGCGTACGCGCTCCAGGCGGGCATCGCCGAGTGCCACTCCATCGCCGCCTCGACCGACGACACGGACTGGGACAAGATCGTCGCCCTGTACGAAGCGCTCGGCCAACTCGCGCCGTCGCCGTTCGTCGACCTCAACCTTGCGGTTGCCGTGTCGATGGCGCAGGGATGGGACGCCGGCCTGGCACTCGTCGACGCGCTCGCGGCGAAAGGCACCCTGAAGGGCTATGGGCTGCTGCCGGGCGTACGTGGTGAGCTGCTCGCCAGGCTTGGACGCAACGATGAAGCACGAGCGGAATACCTCGCGGCGGCGGAGCTGACCCAGAACGAGCGCGAACGGTCCGTGCTGATCGAGAAGGCTCGCGAGCTCTGATCGATCAGAGCATCGGCATCATGCGGTCGATCTCGAACTGCGTCACCTGGGAGCGATAGTCCTGCCACTCCGCCCGCTTGTTGCGCAGGAAGAAGTCGAAGACGTGCTCGCCGAGTGTCTCGGCGACCAGCTCGCTGGTCTCCATGGTGCGGATCGCCTCGTCGAGGTTGCGCGGCAGCGGGGCGATGCCCATGGCCTTGCGCTCGTTCTCGCTCAACGCCCAGACGTCGTCCTCGGCTTCGGCCGGGAGCTCGTACTTCTCCTCGATGCCCTTGAGCCCGGCAGCCAGCACCAGCGCGAAGGCGAGGTAGGGGTTGCACGCCGAGTCGATCGCACGGTGCTCGATGCGCGCCGAGTTGCCCTTGTGCGGCTTGTACATCGGGATGCGGATCAGCGCCGAGCGGTTGTTGTGGCCCCAGCACACGTAGTTGGGCGCTTCTCCCCCGCCGGCGAGGCGCTTGTAGGAGTTGACCCACTGGTTGGTCACCGCGGTGATCTCGGGGGTGTGGTGCAGGACACCGGCGACGAACGCACGACCGGTCTTGGAGAGCTGGTACTCCGCGCCCGCCTCGAAGAACGCGTTCTCGTCGCCCTCGAACAGCGAGACGTGAGTATGCATGCCGGATCCCGGATGATCCGTGAACGGCTTGGGCATGAACGACGCCCACTTGTCCTGCGTCAGCGCCACCTCACGGACGACCGTGCGGAACGTCATGATGTTGTCGGCCGTCGAGAGCGCGTCGGCATAGCGCAGGTCGATCTCCTGCTGGCCGGGCCCGCCCTCGTGGTGGCTGAACTCGACCGAGATGCCCATGTTCTCGAGCATCGTGATGACCTCGCGGCGGAAGTCCTGGCCGCCACCCTGCGCGGTGTGGTCGAAGTAGCCGCTGTCGTCGACCGGCACGGGCCGGTCGCCGACGTCCGGCTTGCCCTTGAACAGAAAGAACTCGATCTCGGGGTGCGTGTAGAACGTGAAGCCCGCCTCGGCGGCCTTCTGCAGCGTGCGCTTGAGGACGTGCCGTGGATCGGCGTACGACGGCGTGCCGTCGGGCATGAGGATGTCGCAGAACATGCGACCCGTCGCGGGTGTCTCGCCGCGCCACGGGAGGATCTGGAACGTCGACGGGTCAGGGCGGGCCAGCATGTCGGCCTCGTGGACGCGGGCGAAGCCCTCGATCGCGGAGCCGTCGAAGCCGATTCCCTCGGCGAATGCACCCTCCAGCTCTGCCGGGGCGATCGCCACGGACTTCAGCGAACCGAGCACGTCGGTGAACCACAGCCGGACGAACTTGACGTCCCGCTCATCGAGTGCGCGCAGCACGAAGTCTTCCTGTTTTCCCATACGGCCAGTGTGACGACCACGTGTTACGAGCATGTTTCGCGACTGAGGAGCTCTGCGACGAACGGCGCGAAAAGCTCGCGAAGCTGGAGGTCCCCCCACGCGGGCGAGACGCGAGTCGTCCTACTGACCGGAGCGCGTAGGGGGCGAGCGTCCCGCGGCGGAGCCGCCCTACTGCGAAGCTTTGGTGAGCGGACATCCCAGCGCTGGAAGCTCACATCACTCCGCCTCGCTTCGTTCACATTCGGCCGCGGACGGCCTCACTGGCGGACGAACACCGCTCGCCAGGGAGCGAAGCGACCGTGAGGCCGAAGGCCGAGCCGCCGTGAGACGAACGGCTCGAGCGAGCCATTCGTCGTACGCCCCTTCGCTTCGCTCCCGCCCTCGTCCTCGGGCTAGGGGCCGGAGGGCCGATAGGCTCCTTCTGTGCCCCAGATGCGCCTTGCTCTTGCCCAGGTCAACGCCACCGTCGGCGATCTCGCCGGCAATGCCGATCTCGTCGTCGACAGCTGCAAGGCAGCCGTCGACCAAGGGGCTCACCTCGTGGTGTTTCCCGAGATGATGCTGACTGGCTACCCACTCGAGGACCTCGCGATGCGGTTGTCGTTGATCGAGGCGTCGAAGGCCGCCATCGAGGCGCTCGCCGTACGGCTCAAGGACGAGGGCTGCGGCGACCTGGTCGCGATGGTCGGCTACCTCGACCAGGAACCCGACGTCATCGACGCGCCCGGCATACCCAAGAACGCCCCGCTCAACAACGTCGCCGTGATCCACGACGGCGCGATCGTCGCCCGCCAGGCCAAGCATCACCTCTGGAACTACGGCGTCGGCGACGAGATCCGCAACTTCGTCGCCGGCGACACGATCAACATCGTGCAGATCGGTGGCATCGACGTCGCCCTCGCCATCTGCGAAGACCTCTGGCGCGACGGCCCGTCCGCGGCCGCCAAGGCTGCCGACGCGGCGCTGCTCGTCGTGCCGAACGGTTCTCCTTACGAAGCCGACAAGGACGACATCCGCCTCGAGCTCTGCGCTCGCCGGGCCGCCGAGGGCGAGTGTGTCCTGGCGTACGTCAACCTCGTCGGCGGCCAGGACGAGCTGGTCTTCGACGGCGACTCGATCGTGGTCGACGCGAGCGGCACCGTGCTGGGCCGGTCGGGACAGTTCGATCCCGAGCTGCTGGTGGTGGACCTCGACCTCCCCGCCGC
This sequence comes from Aeromicrobium panaciterrae, assembly GCF_039537165.1. GTDB lineage: Bacteria > Actinomycetota > Actinomycetes > Propionibacteriales > Nocardioidaceae > Aeromicrobium > Aeromicrobium panaciterrae. The sequence continues at coordinate 3,538,596 of NZ_BAAAZZ010000002.1, forward strand.
AACCCCGACGATGCCGAGCGAGGACGAGAGGTTCGGCGGCCTCGCCATCAAGCGCACCATCATCACGTCGGAGCCGTTCCCCACGTACGAGCCGCTGCCTGTCGTGCAGGCCGAACGGATGAGCCGCAACGAGGAGATCTACACCGCGCTCGTCACCGGGCTCCGCGACTACGTGCACAAGAACGGCTTCCAGTCGGTCCTGTTCGGCATGTCCGGCGGCATCGACTCCACGCTCGTCGCCGCGATCGCGGTCGACGCGCTCGGCCCCGACAACGTCAACGGCATCTCCAACCCCAGCGCGTGGTCGTCGGAGCACTCGAAGTCGGATGCGGCCGACATGGCCGAACGTACGGGGCTCTCGCTCGACACGATCCCGATCGCGCCGATCTTCGACAGCTACCAGGAAGCGCTGCACCTCGACGGCCTCGCGGAGGAGAACCTCCAGGCCCGCATCCGCGCCGTCATCTGGATGGGACTCTCCAACCAGCACGGCCACCTCGTGCTGGCGTGCGGCAACAAGTCGGAGCTGGCGACCGGCTACTCGACGATCTACGGAGATGCCGTCGGTGCCTATGCACCCATCAAGGACGTGCCCAAGACCCTCGTGTGGGAGCTCGCGCGCTGGCGCAACGAGATCGCCGAGGAGCGCGGTGAGACGCCGCCGATCCCGCCCAGCACGATCAGCAAGCCGCCCTCGGCCGAGCTCCGCCCCGGCCAGCTCGACTCCGACTCGCTGCCGCCGTACGACCTGCTCGACGCGGTGCTGGACGCGTACGTGGAGCGCGACCTCGGATCCGCAGCCGTGATCGCCGAGGGCCACGATCCCGAGCTGGTGCACCGCGTCGTGACGCTGGTCGACAGGGCCGAGTACAAGCGTCGCCAGTACCCTCCGGGACCCAAGGTCTCCCGCCGCAACTTCGGCCGCGATCGCCGCGTACCGATCACACATCGCTGGCGCGAGGAGTAACCAGCATCACGTACGCGTACCGTGCTCCGTCTGGCAGTCTGGAGGGGTCCGTGGACTCCGCGAGGAGCTGCGAGAAGGAGAGATCATGACCACCCCTGAAGAGACTGCGCCCTACGGCACCGGACCTGCAGCTGCAGCGCCGTCAGCCCGCAAGCGCATCCGCACCCACCACCTGCACCAGATGAAGGAGCAGGGCGAGAAGTGGACCATGCTGACGGCGTACGACCAATACACCGCGGCGATCTTCGACGATGCCGGGGTCGAGGTGCTGCTCGTCGGCGACTCGGCGTCCAACAACGTCTATGGCAACGAGACCTCGCTGCCGGTCACGGTCGACGAGCTGATCCCGCTCGTACGTGCCGTGTCCCGTGCCGCCAAGCACTCCCTGGTGCTGGCCGACCTCCCGTTCGGCTCCTACCAGGGCTCTCCGGAGCAGGCGTTCCACACCGCCGTGCGGTTCATGAAGGAAGCGGGCGCCCACGCCGTGAAGCTCGAGGGCGGCCTCGCGATGGTGCCGCAGGTCAAGCTGCTCACCGATGCGGGCATCCCGGTGTGCGCGCACATCGGCTTCACCCCGCAGGCCGAGCACAACCTCGGCGGCTACCGCGTGCAGGGTCGTGGCGACGGAGCCGCCCGCATGGTCGAGGAGGCCAAGGCGCTCGAGGCGGCCGGTGCTTTTGCGATCGTCATGGAGATGGTGCCGTCACCCGTCGCCGCCGAGGTGACCAAGGCGCTGCGCATCCCCACCGTCGGCATCGGCGCCGGGATCGACTGCGACGCCCAGGTGCTCGTGTGGCAGGACATGCTCGGCCTCAACTCCGGCAAGACAGCCCGCTTCGTCAAGAAGTACGCCGACCTGCACGGCGTGATGCTCGACGCCACCAAGCAGTACGTCGCCGACGTCAAGGACGGCGCGTTCCCGGCGGCCGAGCACTCCTTCGAGAGCTGACGCTGCTGAGCGGTGACCCGCGCACCTGTCGAGCGACGTGAAGGGTGCGTGGGCCACCGCTCCCCACCGGGAACGCCGGTCTCAGGCGCTCCAGCCCCACCACGCGGCGCCGACGAACGACAGCAGGGCCCAGGCCGCGATGCCGACGACCGGCACGGCCATGGTGAGCCTGGGCTTGACCGTCGCCCACTTCCGGACCAGCAAGACCTGCGGGATCATCAGGGCGAGGGCCAGCAGCACACCCCACCACGGCGCGTAGATGAACGTGGCGATGCTGCACCACAGCACCATCAGCAGCCCGACGATCGCGATCCACGGACCCGATCGGTCGAGCTTGAGACCTCTGCGCCGGCGTCGGCGCCTCACGTGTCGTCGAGGTTGTCGTTCCAGAGCGGGTCTTCGTCCCACGCCTTCGTACGCTCTGCGGCGATCTCCAGGGCCCGTGCCGCCTTCTCGGCGGAGTCGTACGGACCGAGGCGGTCAGCGGGGCGGCAGCCCTCCTGGGGCTCGACCTCACGGTGCACCATGCAGAAGTACCACTTCTCGTCGTCAGCCATGTCTCCATCCTGCCCCACGCGGTGCTGGGACGCCCCCACTAAACTCGCCGGGTGAGTGTGCTGACTGCCGGTCGACTGTCCCCCGAGCGCGCCGTACCCGGCTCGATCGAGCGTCCCGAGTACGTCGGCCAGATCGCGCCGCTCCCCTATCGCGGCTCACACGTACGCGACGCGGCGACGATCGAGGCGATGCGCGTCGCCGGACGCATCGCGGCCCAGGCACTCGATGCCGTCGAGGCGGCCATCGCGCCCGGCGTCACGACCGACGAGCTCGACCGGGTCGGTCACGAGTTCCTCGTCGCCAACCGTGCCTACCCGTCGACGCTCGGCTACCGCGGCTACCCGAAGTCGCTGTGCAGCAGCGTCAACGAGGTCATCTGCCACGGCATCCCCGACGACCGCCCGCTCGAGGACGGCGACATCGTCAACATCGACATCACCGCCTTCATCGGTGGGGTGCACGGCGACACCAACAAGACCTACCTCGTCGGCGACGTCGGGCAGGAGTCACGCCTGCTGGTCGAACGCACCGAGGAAGCTCTCACGCGGGCAATCAAGGCGGTCAAGCCCGGACGCCAGGTCAACGTCATCGGCAGGGTCATCGAGACGTACGCGGCCCGCTTCGGCTACGGCGTCGTGCGCGACTTCACCGGGCACGGTGTGGGTCCGGCATTCCACGACGGCCTGGTGATCCCCCATTACGACGACCCTGCCGCGGACACCGTCATCGTGCCGGGCATGACGTTCACGATCGAGCCGATGCTGACCCTCGGCACCACCGAGTGGGACATGTGGGACGACGGCTGGACCGCGACGACGCAGGACAGGTCGCGCACCGCACAGTTCGAGCACACCCTGCTCGTGACCAACGACGGCGCCGAGATCCTGACTAGGGCTTGAGCGTCCTCACGATGTAGGCGACGACCAGGCCGATCGCCACGCCGAACACGGCGTCGAGCAGGAAGTTCTCCATGAACAGACCGATCGCACCGCCGACCAACAGGCCGAGACCGGCACCAACTGCGTAGCTGAACTTCGCCGGCGGCTCATGATTCTCGTGTTCTTCGCTCATGACCGGCAGCGTAGCCGGATCTGACGGCGTTTCAGGGGATCCAGTTGAACTCGTCCGGGTTGGGTCCGGTGCGCTGGCCGCTGTCGAGTGCCGTGATGACACCCATGTCGGCGTCGGTGAGCTCGAAGTCGAACACCTCGAAGTTCTCCTTGATCCGCTCGGCGGTGACCGACTTCGGGAAGACGATGTCGCCACGCTGCAGCGTCCAGCGCAGCGCGACCTGAGCAGGCGACTTGTCGTACGTCTTGGCGATCCCAGCGATGACCGGGTTGTCGACGACGAGGCCCTGCGCCAGCGGCGACCACGCCTCGGTGGCGATGCCGTTGTCGGCGTTCGCGGCGCGCGCCTCCTCCTGCGTCAGGAAGGGGTGCACCTCGATCTGGTTGACGGCCGGCACGACGGTGCCCTCCTGGACGACGCGTCGCAGGTGGTTGGGCTGGAAGTTGGAGACGCCGATCGCCTTGGCGCGACCGGAGGAGTAGATCTCCTCCAAGGCGCCCCAGGTCTCGACGAAGTCGATGTCGATGCCGGGCAGCGGCCAGTGGATGAGGAAGAGGTCGAGGTAGTCGAAGCCGAGCGTCTCGAGAGAGGTGTCGAAGGCCTTGAGCGCATCGTCGTGCGCGTGGAACCCGTTGTTGAGCTTGCTGGTGATGAACACGTCGCCGCGGTCGAGGCCCGACTCGCGTACGGCTTCACCGACGCCCTGCTCGTTCTTGTACATCTGCGCCGTGTCGATGTGGCGGTAGCCCGTCTCGAACGCCGTCAGCGTCGCCGCCTTGGTGTCCTGGGGTCGCACCTGCCAGACGCCGAAGCCGAGCTGCGGGATCTCGATGCCGTTGTTGAGTGTGATGGTGGGTACGGAGCTCATGGCCGCCACGTTACTGACCCCATTCAACGCTCAGCCGAGGCGTGTGGCTGCGAACACCGTCGGGATGAGCGACACGAGCATCCACACGGGTGACCACAGGCTGCGCTGCAGGATCGTGCGCACGACGCCGTACGTGATGAGCGCGAACACCCCCGACATGATCGTCAGCATGACGGCGTCACCGTGGCGACCCTGGCCGTCGACGATGTGGCCGACCACTGCGAGCCCGATGACTCCGTGGACCGCGACGGCGAAGAACCCGATCGCGGCTACCCGACGTTGGACCTTGCGCAACGCCGCCAGCTCCGTGGCGCGGTCGCGTACCTCGGCTGTCACGAGGCAATTGTGACATTCCTCGCCTAACTTCTGACCGGCGCACTCGTTCATCACTACGGGAGACCAGAACTGAACGAGGGAGCATCAACGTGCATCGAGTGACACTCATGCTGGAGCTGAGCAGCGACGACGCCTACATCTCCGTCGAGCCGGCCCTGAGCGTCCTGCGCGAAGTCACCCTCGAACGCCTCCCCGGTCACCAGCTGAGCGTGACGATCGAGACCGACGACCCCGATCTCGTCGACATCGTGCGAGAGCTCGCATGGGAGTACGACCCGACGGCCGTGCAGCACTCGTTGCAGCTCGCCGACGTCTCCTGACGCCTCGACTCAGATCTGCTGGAGCGTGAACAGGTTGTCGGCAGGGTCCACGATCGCCGCGAAGTGCGCACCCACGCGATACAGCTCCTTGTTGTGGTCCACGCGATAGACGGCCTCGAACTCGGGCACATCGTCGCCGCGGATCCTCAGCGTCATCCGGGCGACGTCATGTGACCCATCGCCGGGGTCGATGACCTCCAGCTCGAGGACCTCCGCGACCGCCGGGCGCCCCACCCTCTGCAGCCGCTCGGTGTCGGCGCGCTGCGCGGACGCCTCGGACCACATCAGGGCTCCGAGAGCCAGCGCAACGAGCGTGATGCCGACCTGGGCGAGCGCGACCTGCCACCACCGCCAGCCGAGCTCGCCGAAGATGACGTACGCCGGCAGGAAGAGGATGAACCCCCAGCACAGGACTGCTGTGAAGCGCGCGTAGAACCGCGAGAAGCGGCCGCCGATCGACGCCTGCCGGGGAGTCATGACCTCGTCCGTGGACATGCCACCAGCGTATCCACGGCGGTCTTTCACGGTGCGAATGAGCCGGCCTGTAAGCCGGATCCTGTCGTGGGCGACCATCCATCTGGGACGTCCATTGCTGAACGCCTCGTGCGACCTACCCGCTGACATTGGACGAGCAGCCCGTCAGCGCAGACCCCGAAGGGTCCTCTTGGTCTTGCTCCCGGTGGGGTTTACCTAGCCGCCCCGGTCACCCGGAGCGCTGGTGAGCTCTTACCTCACCGTTTCACCCTTACCCGTTCCCCGAAGGGCCGTTGGCGGTTTGATTTCTGTGGCACTGTCCCGCACGTCGCCGTGGGTGGCTGTTGGCCACCACCGTCGCTCTGCGGAGTCCGGACTTTCCTCGACACCCTTGCGGGTGCCGCGGCCGCCCGGCCGACTCATTCGCAAGCCACATCCTACCGTCGCGACGCGTGCGCTAGGCTCGTCCTACGAAAGGGAGTAGTCCCCAACGGTTGCATCGACATACTGACCCCACGAAGCTGTGGGATCCGGTGCTTCAGGCCACAGTGTCCTGATTTCAGGGCAAGGATGGCGGACGAGACTTTCGACCAGAACGTGTCGATGACAATGCCTGGTCGAAGGCTTGTCATCCCAGGCTCTTCGTCCAGGCGGACGAAGGGCCTTGTGCATGTATGCGGTACTCCTGAGCGCCGGGTTGGTGTTCCTCGCCGAGCTCGGCGACAAGAGCCAGCTGATGTCGATGACCTTCGCGACCCGCTATCGGTCGCGCACCGTCATCCTCGGCGCCGGCATCGCGTGCGCCCTGACCAACCTGGTGTCGGCGCTGGTGGGCAACGTCATCGGAGACCACCTGCCGGAGCGCGGCGTACGTATCGCTGCCGGCGTGCTGTTCCTCGTGTTCGCCGCCTTGACACTGCGCAACCTCAACGACGACGAGGCGCCCAGGGAGCGTGCCTCGGGCGGTGCCGCGGTGGTCGTGGTGGGGCTGGCCTTCATCCTCGCCGAGCTCGGCGACAAGACGATGCTGGCGACGATGACGCTGTCGACGCAGTACCGCTGGTGGGAGATCTGGATCGGCAGCACGCTCGGCATGCTGCTGTCGATCGTGCTGGCGGTTCTCGCCGGCCGCACACTGCTCCAGGTGCTGCCGATCCGCACCGTGCACCTCGTGTCGGCCGCACTGTTTGCGGGCGTCGGGGTCTGGATGCTCCTTGGGTAGCCTCGGCGCGTGACGCATGACCTGAGCTCCCTGTCCGCCGTCATCGCGTTTCTCGTCGCGATCATGGTGCTCGCCAAGGCCTGCGCCGACGAGGGCGTGTTCGACGTGATGGGCGCCCGAGTCGCGCGATTGGCCAGGGGGTCGAGCACCCGCCTGCTGGCGTGGAGCATCGGCCTGGCCGCCGTCGTCACGACGGTGCTGAGCCTCGACGCCACCGTCGTGCTGCTCACCCCGGTGCTGATCGCGGCGATCGCAGCTCACCCGCACCGGTCGCACGCGTACGCGTCGGTTCGCATCGCCAACTCCGGGTCGACACTTCTGCCGGTCTCCAACCTGACCAACCTGCTCGTGTTCAGCGCCACGGGGCTGACGTTCGTCGGCTTCGCCTGGGCGATGCTCCCGGTGTGGCTCGTGGCGATCGCGTGCGAGTACGTCGTGCTGCGCTGGTGGTTTCGCCGCGAGCTGCGCGAACCGGTGCCGACCGAGCACGAGTCGTACGCGCTGCCGCTCTTCCCGTGCGCCGTCGTGCTCGTGGTCCTGCTCGCCCTGGCGAGCGGGACTACGCCGTGGGTGCCTGCCGCCGCCGGAGCGATCCTGACCGGCGGATACGCGCTCGTTCGCCGTACGACCACGTGGCGCGACCTGCTCGACGCCGCCAACCTTCCGCTTGCCGGCTTCGTGCTGGTCTGGGGACTCGACGTGACCTGGCTCGCCGACACGCAGGTTGGCGAGTGGTTCGACGACGCCATGCCGGTCGGCGTCGGCCTCGGCGCACTGATCGTCACGGCCTTGATCGGCATGGTCGCGACCAACGTGGTCAACAACCTCCCGGCGACGCTGCTGCTCCTTCCGCCAGCGGCGACGGCGGGGCCCGAGGCGATCCTCGCGCTGTTGATCGGTGTGAACGTCGGCGCCAACCTCACGCTGATCGGATCACTCGCCAACATCCTCTGGCGGCAGTCCGGCGGCCGGACGTTGTCGTCCGTACGCGAGTTCCACCTGCTCGGACTCGCCACAACGCCCGCCATCGTGGTGATCTGCACGACCGTCCTGTGGGCGTGGACATCGCTCATCTGGTGACTCAGTAGAGTCGTCGCGTGCTGATCCTGCTCCCGCCTTCCGAGGGCAAGACCAGACCCGCGACCGGATCGCCGCTCGAGCTCGAGTCGCTGTCGTTCTCGACGCTGACACCCGTACGCGCCCAGCTGCTCCGCGCACTCGTCAAGATGTGCTCGGGCAACCCCAAACGCGCCATGCAGGCGCTCGGCCTCGGCCCGACGCAAGCCGATGCGATCGAGATCAACGCCGGGCTCCTCGAAGAGCCGACGGCACGCGCCGACGAGATCTACACCGGCGTCCTGTTCTCGATGCTCGACGTCGCAACGCTCGATCCTGCTTCACGTGCACGCGCCGACGAGTCGCTCGCGGTGGCGAGCGCCCTGTTCGGCCTCGTACGACCCGGCGACCGGATCCCGGCATACCGGCTCTCCGGCGACGGATCGCTGCCTCGACTCGGCACGGTCGCCAGCCGGTGGCGTACACCGCTCCCCCGAGTCCTGCGTGAAGCAGCGGGCGACGGGCTGCTGATCGACCTGCGCTCGGGGATGTACGCCGCGCTCGGCAAGCCGCCGCCCGAGCTGGCCGACCGCACCGTGACGATGCGGGTGCTCCACGAGCACGGCGGCGTGCGCAAGATCGTCAGCCATTTCAACAAGGCGACCAAAGGCCGGATCGTACGAGCGCTCCTCGAGTCGGGAGCCGACCCGTCGTCGGTCGACGAGCTGCAATCCGTGCTGGGCGACCTCGGCTGGACCGTCGAGCGCGACGGCCAACGACTCGACGTCGTCGTCGCCGAGATCTGACTCCGCGATTTGTGACGTTGAAGGCGCTTCCCGCGACCGTTGGCGCCTTGAGCGTCACAAATCGCGGAGGTGGTCAGTCGGGGACGACCGAGAAGTTGCGCAGCGACGGGGTGCCGTCGGGCCACCAGCTGATCGTGGTGATCGACGCCGGGGCCAGCTCCATCTTGTAGATCACCGGCATCGGCGCATCGAGGGCGAGTCGGACCATCATCTTGATCGGCGTCACGTGACTGACGGCAACCACGGTCTTGCCGGGGTGAGCCGCCACGATGCGATCTCGGGCCGCGGTGACCCGCTCCGACACCGCGTCGAACGCCTCGCCACCGGGCGGTGCGATCGCGGTGGAGCTCAACCACTCCTCGAGCTCGCTCGGCCAGCGCTCCATCACCTCGGGGAAGCTGAAGCCGTCCCACTCGCCGAACGCCGCCTCGGCGATTCCGGCCTCGAGCTCGACGTCGAGTCCGAGCTCGCGCGACACGAAGGCAGCAGTCTCACGGGTGCGCTGCAGGGGTGACGCGACGATTGCGTCGGCACCGCCGTGGTTGGCGATCCAGGTCGCGGCGCGCTTCGCCTGCTCCTCGCCGACGGGCGTCAGCCCGGGATCAGCGCCGCCGCTGCCGCAGAACAGCTTGCGATCGGTCGACTCGGTGACACCGTGACGGAGCAGGATGATCGTCGTCGGCGCCCCATCGAGACCGCTCTTCCAGCCGACCAGGGGATTCTTCTCCTTCTTCACGGCTTTGACGTCGAGGGCAGCATTGACGAGCGCATCGGCCGCGCTGTTCGCCGCGCGCGGCACCCACGTCCACACCGTGCCCTCCGGCGCCAGCGCCTGCGCCTGGGCAGCGAGCGGCCTCATGTCGGCGTGCTTGATCTTCCAGCGGCCGGCCATCTGCTCGATGACAAGCTTGGAGTCCATGCGCACCTCGATCGTTGCGCCCGGTGCGTGCTCGCGAGCGAGCTCGAGCCCCGCGATCAGACCGCGATACTCGGCGACGTTGTTGGTGGCGACGCCGATCGTCTCACCGATCTCGGCGATCACCGCGCCGGTGACGGCGTCACGGATCAGTGCGCCGTACGCGGAAGGTCCCGGGTTGCCGCGGGATCCGCCATCAGCCTCGACGATGATCCGGGCAGTCACAGCCCGGACTCTGCAGTGCGGATCAGGATCCGGCTGCATTCGGGGCAGCGCAGGACTTCGTCCTCGGGGAGCGCAGCCAGCTCACGCAGGTCTGCGCTGTTGATCTCCAGCCGGCAGCCTTCGCACTTCTTGGCGCGGAGGGCGGCAGCGCCGAGTCCGCCGTACTGGGCTCGTACCTTGTCGTAGAGCGCGGTCAGGTCGTCGGGAACGGCTCCGGCGCTGGCGTCACGCTCAGCCTGGGCATCGGCGATCTGCTCGTCGATGACGGCAAGCGCGGCGTCGCGGGCGGCGATCGTCTGGTCGAGCTCGGCCTGGACGTTCGCCAGCTCGATCTGGAATGCGTCCAGCGCGGACTGCGCCTCCTCGAGTGCCTCCATGACCTCGAGCTCGTCGTCCTCGAGCGTCGCGATGCGGCGCTCGAGTGCCGTCAGCTCGTGCTGCAGGCTGGCGAGATCCTTGGGGTTGCTGATGGCGCCGGACGCCAGGCGCTCCTCGTCGCGGGCGCGACGGGTCTTGACCAGCTCGACCTCGGCGTCAGCCTTGCGCTGTTCGCGGGTGAGGTCGTCGACGGCTGTGGCGGCCTCGATGCGGGTGCCGTCGAGCTGCCTGACACGAGCCTGCAGCTCTTCAATCCTGGCGTGCTCGGGCAGAGACGTACGGCGGTGGTTGAGCTGGGCGAGCGTCGAGTCCGTTGCCTGGAGGTCGAGCAGGGCGGCCTGGGCTTTGGGATCGGCTTTCACAGGGACACCGTACCCGGCAGGTGCGCAGTCCACGGATCGGTCACCAGCTCGGAGACCCTGACCTCGACACCATCGGTCCGCTCGCTCAGTGCCGCGGCAGCCACTGGGAGCCAGGTCGACTCGGCGGCCCAGTGTGGTACGTCGATCACGGCGCACGCTCCAGGCTTCTCGAGGTGCTCGCTGACGTGATGGTGCTTGAGGTCTGAGGTGACATAGACATCGGCACCTTGGCTGTCGGCAACAGGCAGGAGGAAGTCGCCGGACCCGCCGCACAGCCCAACGGTGGCGATCATGCGCTCGGGGTCACCGGCGATCCGCGTCGCGCTGTGGTGCGATGGAAGGCGGTCGGTGACCTGACGCGCAAAGGCGGCGAGGGTCATCGGCTCCGGCAGGGACCCGATGCGCCCGTGACCGCGATCGGAGCTGCGGTCGGCGAGCTCGAGCACGTCGTACGCAGGCTCCTCGTACGGGTGGGCCTGGAGCAGCGATGATCGTATGACGTCACGCAGGCGTCGCTCCGCGACCATCTCGATCCTGGTCTCGGCCACCTCCTCGACTCGACCGACCTCGCCGAGCGTCGGGTTGGCGCCGGCGAGCGGGCGAAACGATCCGGTGCCGGTCGACTGGAACTGCGCGGAGTCGTAGTCACCGACACGGCCGGCTCCCACGGCGTGCATCGCGGCTGCGATCTTGTCCGCATCGGCCGTCGGGGCGAGCACGATCCACTTGTCGATCGGTTCGGCGGGGTCTGCCACGAGCGGACGTACGTCGGTCAGCCCGATCGCCAAGGCCATCGACTCCGAGACGCCGAGCGGCGGGCTGTCGGCGTTGGTGTGGCACGTGTGAAGGGCGACGCCGTTCCTGATCAGCTCGTGGATGACCCGTCCCTTGGGAGTGGTCGCAGCGACCGAGGTCACGCCCTTGAGGTGGAGCGGGTGATGCGTCACGAGCAGGTCTGCGCCCCACTCGATGGCTTCGTCGACCACGGCCTGGACGGGGTCGACCGCGAACAGCACCTTGCTCACGGCAGCGTCGGGATCTCCTGCGACAGTGCCGACGGCGTCCCAGTCATCGGCCCATCGGGGGTCGTAGAGGCCATCGAGGACGGCGACAACATCGCGCAAGGTGGGCATGGCCGCACTCTAGCGAGGGCTCGCTCAGGTCGGGCGGCTCGCAGGCGCCGCCTTGGCGGTGACCGACGGGTCGCGGAGCACGACATGACCAACTGCGTCGTCGATCGCCTTCATGACGTCGTCGGCGAGCTTCACGCCCGACGCCTTGACGTTGTCGGTGACCTGCTCGGGTCGGGACGCGCCGATGATCGCCGCCGAGACGTTGGTGTTTTGCAGCACCCACGCCACTGCCAGCTGGGCCATGCTCAGGCCCGCATCCTTGGCGATCGGCTCGAGGTCGCTCACCGCCTTGAGAACCTCGTCGTTGAGCCAACGGCTGATGTTGTCGGCGCCGCCGCTCTTGTCGGTGGCACGGGAGCCCTCCGGCAGGGGCTGACCGGGCTTGTACTTGCCGGTGAGCACGCCCTGCGCGATCGGCGACCACACGATCTGGCCGATCCCGAGCTCCTCGCAGGCCGGCACCACCTCGTCCTCGATGACACGCCACAGCATGGAGTACTGCGGCTGGCTCGAGATCAGCTGGAAGCCGAGCTCCGCAGACAGCGCGTGGCCGGCGCGGATCTGGTCGGCGGTCCACTCCGAGACACCGATGTAGAGCGCCTTGCCCGAGCGAACGACGTCGGCGAAGGCCTGCATCGTCTCCTCGAGCGGGGTCTCGGTGTCGTAGCGGTGTGCCTGGTAGAGGTCGACGTAGTCGGTCTGCAGGCGCGTCAACGAGCCGCTGATCGACTCCATGATGTGCTTGCGTGAGAGCCCCGAGTCATTGGGTCCGCCGGGGCCGGTCGGCCAATAGACCTTGGTGAAGATCTCGAGCGACTCCCGGCGTTCACCCTTGAGCGCACGGCCGAGGACCGACTCGGCCTTGGTGTTGGCATAGACGTCGGCGGTGTCGAAGGTCGTGATGCCTTCGTCGAGTGCCTGGCGTACGCAGGCGAGCGCGGCGTCCTCCTCGACCTGAGATCCGTGGGTCAGCCAGTTGCCGTAGGCGATCTCCGAGATCTTGAGACCGCTGTTGCCGAGGTATCGATGCTCCATGCCTTCAACGTACCCGCCGGTCAAGCAACCACGGCGAGTGCGAACGGGAGCACGGCACCCGCCCCGTGGAGCCGCAGCTCGCGGCCGACGACGGTCATGGTCCAGCGGCTGTCGACCCGATCGTCGATCAGCAGCACCGGCTTGCCGTCGAGCGCCGCGAGCCGTTCGGAGAGATCGGCGCTGACCGAGAACGCGCCCCACACTCCGGCGAGCCGGTAGGCGCTGTTGCCGCCGGGCTCGCCGCGCGGACCCTCACCGACGAGGTCGACGCTCCCGAGGTCTTGGAGCTGCCCGATGCGTGCGATGCCGCGGGCGAACGAGTCGACGAGCTGTGGCTTCGATCGCGAGGGGATGCTGACGACTGCGGCTGGTCGCATCGCCCAGTCCCAGTCCTTGAGCACCCGGACGCAGGCACCGAGGAGTGCGTCGGTGATCGGCGCGTCGGGCGCTCCGGCGGCAAACACCTCGCGGAGCGTGCCACCCCACCCGAGATCGGTCAGGCGGGCGACGGCACGGCCCGGCTCCACGCGTTCGGTCTCGGGCAGCTTGCCCTTGGCGTGCTGGGAGCCGGTCGGCCACAGCGATCGAGGATCGACCTCGACACCCACCTTGTCGAGTGAGGACGCGGCGGTCTGGACGGCGGCGTCATCGATCGCCGCGGGGTACCAGGGCCCGGCGCAGTTGTCGCACCGCCCGCACGGCGCCGCGGTGGGGTCGTCGAGGTCGGCCTGCAGCATCTCCATGCGGCAGGTGGCCGAGGCCTCGTACGTGACCATTGACTGCTGCTCCGCCTGACGTGCCTCTGCGATGCGGTCGTAGCGCTCCTTGTCGTAGGTCCACGGCTGGCCGGTCGAGATCCAGCCGCCCTGCACCTTGCGTACGGCACCGTCGACGTCGAGCACCTTGAGCAGCAGCTCGAGCGGGGTGCGCCGCAGGTCGACCAGCGCCTCGAGCGCCGGCGTCGACAACGGCGAATCGCTGAGCGCGCTGATCACGGCGTTGGCGCGGATCTCGTTGGGCATCGACGAGGTGGCGAAGTAGTGCCAGATGTCGGGGTCTTCGCGACCCGGGAGCAGCAGCACGTCGGCGCTGTCGGTGGCGCGGCCGGCGCGGCCGACCTGCTGGTAGTAGGCCACGGGTGACGACGGGGCACCGAGGTGGATCACGAATCCGAGATCGGGCTTGTCGAATCCCATGCCGAGCGCACTCGTCGCGACGAGTGCCTTGAGCTCGTTGTCCTTGAGCTGACGCTCCAGCTCTTCACGCTGGTCTGTGTCCGTACGACCCGTGTAGGCCCGCACCTCGTGTCCGGCTTCGCGCAGCAAGCGGGCGGTGTCCTCCGCCGCCGAGACGGTCAGCGTGTAGATGATGCCGCTGCCCGGCATGTCGCCGAGATGGCTCAGCAGCCAGCCGAGTCGAGCCCGGGAGTCGGGCAGCGTGAGCACGCCGAGCCGCAGCGACGTACGGGCGAGCGATCCGCGGATCGTGAGCACCTCGCCCGCGGCACCAAGCTGTTCGGCGACGTCAACGACGACTCGCTCGTTGGCGGTCGCGGTCGTGGCCAGCACCGGGAGATCCGTCGGCAGCGCCGCGATGAGCTCGGCGAGGCGGCGGTAGTCGGGGCGGAAGTCGTGGCCCCAGTCGGAGATGCAGTGGGCCTCGTCGACGACGAGCATGCCCATGCGGGCGATCAGGCTGGGCAGCTGTTCGTCGCGGAAGCGCGGGTTGTTGAGCCGCTCCGGAGAGACCAGCAGCACATCGACCTCGTCGGCCGCGAGCTTGGCGAGGGTGTCTTCCCACTCGTGCGGGTTGGCGGAGTTGATCGCCACGGCTCGTACGCCGGCCCGCTCGGCCGCTGCGACCTGGTCGCGCATCAGCGCGAGCAGCGGCGAGACCAGCAGCGTCGGCCCGGCACCGCGCAGCCGCAGCAGGTGTGTGGCGATGAAGTAGACCGCGGACTTGCCCCAGCCCGTTCGCTGCACAACCAGAGCCCTGCTGTGGTCGTCGACCAGGGCACGAATCGCCTCGAGCTGGCCGTCGTGGAACACCGCATCGTCGCGCCCCGTCAGGGTGCGCAGCGCGTCGAGGGCGTCGGTCTCGGTGCTCGCGGTAGTCATACGGCCACTGTGTCAGTCCCGCCCGACATCGTCGCCGGGTCGTCCACAGTCAGAGCGGGCGGGTCCCGATCACGGCTGTGCCATCGACATCCTCATTGCGTTCCACCCACGCAGAGAAGCCACTGGCTTCCAGCGCAGCAATGGTCAGCGGCGCCTGATCCTGGCTGGTCTCGATGAGGACGTAGCCATCCGGTACGAGCCACTCACCGACCTCCGCCGCGATCCGGCGATGCACGTCGACGCCGTCCGCTCCCCCATCCAACGCGACGGTCGCCTCGTGCTCACGCGCCTCCGGCGGCATCAGGGCGATCGCGTCGGTCGGTACGTACGGCGCGTTGACCACGACGATGTCGACGCGGCCCTTCAGGTCGGCCGGCAAGGCAGCAAACAGGTCGCCTTCGTGGACCTGCCCCTCCGGCTCGACGTTGAGCCGCGCGCATGCCACGGCCACCGGGTCGATATCGGCGGCATGCAGCTCAATGCCCTCGCAGGTCTCGAGCAACGCAGCGCCGATCGCGCCGGCGCCGCAGCACAGGTCGACGACGATCGCACCCGGCCGAGCAAGACGTCCGGCTTCGTCGACGAGCACCTGCGTACGTTGCCGCGGCACGAACACGCCCGGCTCCACGATGATCCGCAGGTCGCTGAACTCGACCCAGCCGAGGATGTGCTCGAGTGGCTCGCCGGCGACTCGGCGTACGACCATCGCCTCGAGCTCGTCGGGCGAATCCGCCTCGTCGACGAGCAGCTGCGCCTCGTCCTCGGCGAACACGCACCCCGCAGCACGCAGCCGTTCAACGATCGCGTCGGTCACTGCCATTCGTGCACGGTCGCCGCGAACATGTGCACGTACCCGCAGCGATTGCAGACGACGCCGTCAGACGATTCATTGAGGAAATCGAGGTCGAAGAACGTCATGCCGGTCGTCTGCATCTTGATCTCACGCTGCAGGAACTCATCATTGCCGCATACGTTGCATACCAACGGCTTGTCGAGAACGATCACTTTTCGGCCGTCTTGTGTCATGGCGTCATCGTGGCACAACTCTGAATCGCACAAGCTGGCGATCAGGTGCGAAGCAGCAGCTGCAACTGTGGGCGAAGAGGGATCCCTCGTCAAGACCACACGACGTGGCGGCTTCGCCGCGCGTGCGCACGGTCGGGGGTGGGGCCCGACTCGAGTACTCGCTTGGATTCACCGAAGGACAGGGCTCCCAGAATGACTAAGGGCTCCCCACCTCGCACTTAAGTGGGGAGCCCTGTCCTTCGGTGGGCGAAGAGGGACTCGAACCCCCGACCTCCCGGGTGTAAACCGGATGCTCTAACCAACTGAGCTATTCGCCCTCGGGAACCACGGAACCTTATCGCAGACCTGTGCCCAGACAGAAAAGAAGCGGCTGCCAAGGTCTCGGGTCCCTGGCAGCCGCAGCAGGAATATCAAACCGCATTCGAACGGTCGAGCGCAGCAGAACTAACCAAGAATTCAGGAAATATCAGCCAACGCCGTACGAAGGTCCTCGAGGCTCCGTGCATCGCCGATTCCCTGCTCGACCTTCCATCGGACAACACCATCACCATCAATCACATACGTCCCACGGTTTGCCGCACCGGCGTCCTCGTTGAACGTCCCGTACGCGCGGGCCACGTCGCCGTGCGGCCAGAAGTCGCTGAGGATCGAGAACTCATAGCCGTCGCGATCGGCGAAGGCGCGATTGGAGAAGAAGTGGTCGCACGAGATCGCCAGGACCTCCGCGTCAAGGCCTGCGTCCCGGAGCTCGCCGAGCTCACCGGTGCAGATCCCGCTGAACGCGAACGGGAAGAACACGACGACCACGTTCGAGCCGCGGAACGACGAGAGCGTGATCTCTTCACCGTGTTGGTTCTTGAGCGTGAAGTCCGGCGCGAGATCGCCGATCGAGAGGGTCATACGGCGAGGCTATTGGCTCACCCCGCCTCGCAGTCTGGCGGCTTCGCCGCGCGACGCTCCCGCTTCGCTGGCGCGCTTCGACGCTCTGCCGCGAGCAGCCTCGGTCTTAGCGCTTGTGAGCCGTGAGACGAGTCGCGGCCCACTCGGCTGAGGCCGAGGAGGTCGTCGTCGTCGACAGACCGGCAATCGGGGCGGCCTCGACCACGTCGGCACCGGGTACGTATCCCGGACGACCGATCTTGGGGGTGAGCAGCCAGACGGAGCCACCCTCGGCAAGGTCTTGCAGTGACCCGACGAGCTCGTCAACCAGATCGCCGTCACCGTCACGCCACCAGAGGATCACGCCATCGACCACGTCGCCGACGTCACCGTCGACGAGCTCGTTGCCGGTGTGACGCTCGATCTCGACACGGAGCTCCTCGTCGACGTCGTCATCCCAGCCGAGTTCCTGGATGACGGTGTCAGGGGTGAAGCCCAGCTTGCCCGCGTCCACCGCGTTGTCTCCTTACGTTCGTCGAAAACCTACTGAAAAGTAGGTTCGTCTGCCCTGTTGCCGGTATCACAGTAGCGAACGGAGGGTGGAATGATGGAGGGGTCCACAAGACATCAAGGGAGTCAGCATGTCGCCTACCGGCAAAGATCGTCCGCCCGTCATCCACGAGGGCCTGCCGACGCAGCTGCCGGACGTCGACCCTGAAGAGACAGCCGAGTGGGTCAGCTCGCTCGACGAGATGATCGACAGCGGTGGTCGCAGCCGCGCCCGGTACGTGATGCTCAAGCTCCTCGAGCGTGCCCGCGAGCAAAATGTCGGCGTCCCCGCCCTTCGCAGCACCGACTTCATCAACACGATCCCGCCCGAGCGTGAACCGTGGTTCCCCGGCAACGAGGCGATCGAGCGACGCATCCGTTCCTACATCCGCTGGAACGCGGCCGTCATGGTGTCGCGCGCCAACCGTCCCGGCCTCGGGGTCGGCGGACACATCGCCACCTACCAGTCGGCCGCCAGCCTGTACGAGGTCGGCTTCAACCACTTCTTCCGCGGCAAGAGCCACCCCGGTGGCGGCGACCACCTCTACTACCAGGGCCACGCAGCCCCCGGCATCTACGCGCGCTCGTTCCTCGAGGGCCGGATGACCGAGGAGCAGCTCGACCGCTTCCGCCAGGAGCACTCGCACGGTGAGGGCAAGGGCCTCTCGTCCTACCCGCACCCGCGCCTCATGTCGGACTACTGGGAGTTCCCCACCGTCTCGATGGGCCTCGGCGCGATCAACGCGATCTACCAGGCACGCTTCAACCGCTACCTCCACAACCGTGGCATCAAGGACACCAGCCAGCAGCACGTCTGGGCGTTCCTCGGCGACGGCGAGATGGGCGAGGTCGAGTCGCTGGGCGCGATCGGCGTCGCCGCCCGCGAGGAGCTCGACAACCTCACGTTCGTCATCAACTGCAACCTGCAGCAGCTCGACGGCCCCGTACGCGGCAACGGCAAGATCATCCAGGAGCTGGAGTCCTACTTCCGCGGCGCCGGCTGGAACGTCATCAAGGTCGTGTGGGGCCGTGAGTGGGACGACCTGCTCGCCCGTGACACCGACGGCGTGCTGGTCAACCAGATGAACCGGACACCTGACGGCGAGTTCCAGACGCTGTCGGTCGAGTCCGGCGCCTACAACCGTGAGAACTTCTTCGGGCCCGACCCACGGCTGCGGAAGATGGTCGAGCACCTGACCGACGAGGAGATCGAGCGTCTCCCCCGCGGCGGCCACGACTACCGCAAGGTCTATGCCGCGTTCGAGGCCGCGCAGAAGCACACCGGCCAGCCGACCGTGATCCTCGCCCACACCATCAAGGGCTGGCTGCTGGAGTCGTTCGCGGGCCGCAACGCGACACACCAGATGAAGAAGCTCACCAAGGATGACCTCAAGGGCTTCCGCGACCGGCTCAACATCCCGATCTCCGATGAGCAGATCGATGGAAGCGAGATCGCGCCGTTCTACCACCCCGGAGAGGACAGCGAAGAGATCCAGTACATGAAGGCTCGCCGCGACGCCCTTGGCGGCTCACTGCCCAAGCGCGTCGTCAGCCCGGTCAGCGTCAAGCTGCCCGAGGACTCGATCTATGACGAGCTCAAGAAGGGCTCGGGCAAGCAGCAGATCGCCACGACGATGGCGTTCGTACGCCTGCTGCGCGACCTGATGAAGGATCCCGAGATCGGTCAGCGCATCGTGCCGATCGCGCCCGATGAGTACCGCACGTTCGGCATGGACTCGATGTTCCCGTCGGCCAAGATCTACAACCCGGCCGGACAGACGTACGACGCCGTCGACCGCAAGCTGCTGCTGGCCTACAAGGAGTCCGTCCAGGGCCAGCTCCTCCATGAGGGCATCAGCGAAGCGGGCGCCATGGCTTCCGCGACGGCAGCCGGCAGCGCCTACGCGACGCACGGCGAGCCGATGATCCCCGTCTACATGTTCTACTCGATGTTCGGCTTCCAACGGACCGCCGACTCGATCTGGGCCATGGCCGACCAGCTGGCACGCGGCTTCCTGATCGGCGCGACCGCCGGCCGTACGACACTCACCGGCGAAGGCCTGCAGCACGCCGACGGCCACTCGCCGCTGATCGCACAGACCAACCCCGCCGTCGTGCACTACGACCCGGCGTTCGGCTACGAGATCAGCCACATCGTGCAGTACGGGCTGGAGCGGATGTACGGCTCCACGGATGCCAAGCCGCACGGCGAGGACATCATCTTCTACCTCACGGTCTACAACGAGGCGTACGCGCAGCCCGCCGAGCCCGAGGAGCTCGACGTCGAGGGCCTGCTCAAGGGTGCCTACATCTACCGCAAGGCGCTGAGCGGCGAGTCGGTCGCCCGCATCATGGCGTCCGGCGTCGCCGTGCCGTGGGCGCTCAAGGCGCAGGAGATCCTGGCCGTCGACTACGGCGTCGCCTCCGACGTCTGGTCGGTCACCTCATGGAACGAGCTCGCCCGCGATGCCGTCGAGGCCGAGCGCTGGAACCTCAACAACCCCGGCGAGTACAACCGCATGCCCTACATCACGGTCAAGCTGATGGACACGTCCGCTGTGACGATCGCGGTGAGCGACTACATGCGCGCGGTGCCCGACCAGATCGCCCGCTGGGTGCCCGGTCCGTGGCAGTCGCTCGGCACCGACGGATTCGGCTTCGCCGACACCCGCGCCGCCGCCCGCCGTACGTTCCAGGTGGACGCCGAGTCGATCGTCGTCACCACCCTGCAGAGCCTGGCCCAACGTGGCCTGGTCTCACCCGAGACGGCCCGCGAGGCATTCCAGCGTTTCCGCATCGATGACCCCACCGCTGTCACCGGTGTGCCGCAGGAGGGCGGGGACGCCTGACCGTGTGGCGGATCCCTCATCTCGTCTTAAGAAATCACCCCTAAGATGAACGCCATGCGACGTTGGCCCTACACCTTTGGAGTCAGCCTTTCCATCGTTGTCGGGGTCACCGCCATCATCGCTGCACAGCGACTCGATGTGCCCCTGCGCGACCCGGACGGCTTCCTCGGTCCCGCATACGTGCGACTGCCTCTCATCGGCCTGATGTTCTTTGCCGCCGGCATCATCCCGATGGCCGTACGGCGAGGGTGGCGCGACGGGATCCCCGGCATCGTGGGCGAGTTCCGCGGCATCCTCAAGGCCGACTGGAGCCTCAAGCGGGTCGGCTACATCGCGACCGGGCTCCTGACGTTCTACGTCTGCTACGTCAGCTATCGCAATCTCAAGAGCGACCTGCCCCTGATCCGCAAGGGAGTCCTGTTCGACACCGACATGCTGCGGCTCGACCACTACCTCTTCTTCGGGCACAACCCCGCCGAAGTCCTGCACAGCTTCCTCGGCACCTCGGTCGCAGCGCAGGTTCTGGCCACCGCGTACGTGAGCTACCTGCCACTGATCCCGCTCACCCTCGGCGCCTTCCTCGTCTGGGGCAAGGACCTGTCGCTCGGAGCGTGGTACGCCACCGCGCTGAGCCTCAACTGGATCCTCGGCGTCGTCAGCTACTACTCGATGCCGACACTCGGCCCTGCGTTCGCGCAGTCGTCGATGTTCCAGGACCTCCCGGTCACGGGAGTCACCGAGCTCCAACGATCGTTGTTCCGTGCAGGCTCCAGCTTCAAGGAGGACCCGACCGGATCGGCGTCCTACGGAATCGCCGGGTTCGCCTCGCTGCACGTGTCCGTGGTCGTCACGGCCTGCATCTTCTTCGAGCGCACCGGCCAGAAGCTCGTCATCCGCGTACTGGCCTGGGCATTCCTGGTGATGACGGTCCTCGCCACGATCTACTTCGGCTGGCACTACCTCGCCGACGACATCGCCGGCGCGTTCATCGGCTGGCTGTCGGTCTCGATCGCCGCGTGGGCGACCGGCAACCGAGGACGACGGCGACGAAGCCCCGAGCGCGAGCGTGAGATCGCCGCAAGGGCGGAGTACGCCGAGCCGACGCCCGAACCAGCTAGCTGATCGCGGGCTGTACGGCGGGGTCGCCGGTCGGCAGGCTCTCGAGGTCGTACTGGTCGCCGCGGCGCAGCAGCGCCCGCCACTTGCCCCGGTGATAGTGCGCGGGCTCGTTGGTCGCGATGAAGTCCGTGACGAGGCGGGCAAACTCGCCGGGATGGTCCTTGTGCGGGAAGTGCCCTGAGTCCTCGAGCACGTGGACGTCCGACAGCTGGTGTGTCGGCGCCAGATCGGCGTGCCTGCTGGGGATGACCATGTCGTCGCGGCCCCAGATGACCAGCACCGGCATCAGGCGGGCGAGGTAGCTCCGGTCGGTCATCGTGACGAACTGGCCGCGCCAGTTGAGCACGTGGCTCGTGACACGCTGCATGGCCGTACGTCGCGCGGGATCGGCGAGCGCCTCATAGATGCTGGCGACCTCGTCGAGGTCACGGGTCAGGTTGAGCGGGGTCTTGGAGAGCGCGCGCATCGTGCCGGCGACGACGGGTCGCCACGGCTTGAACGTCGCGGCGGCGAGCACGGCACCGCTGCCGGGAACCGTGAGGAAACGGATCAGTGGCGTGACCTCCTTGCCGAGGCCACCGGTGGACACGAGGATCACCCGCTCGGTGCGGTCGGGGAACTGGTAGGCGAACTGCATCGCGACACCGCCACCGAAGCTGTGTCCGACGACCGTCACCTTGTCGACTCCGAGGATCGTGAGCAGGTCACGCATGCCGTTGGCGTAGCCGCCGAGCGAGTAGTCGGCGTTGGGCTTGTCGGACTCACCGTGGCCGAGGAGGTCGGGCGCGATCACCGTGAAGCGCTCGGCGAGGGCGGGGATCACGTCGCGCCACGTGGACGAGTCACAGCCCAGCCCGTGCAGCAGCAGGAGCGCGGGCCCGGACCCCTGGATGCGGAACGCGCGACGGTAGCCGTGCACCGTGACGTACTGGATCTCGTCGAGCGTCTCCATCGCCACATCCTAGGTTGACCCCAAGATGGCCGTGAGGTGAACCCCGGAGGAGCGGTACGTGACTCTCCACACGCGACATAGACTCACGGTGTGCCAGCTCCCCACGACGTCCGCACGCAGATCGCCGACATCCTCGCCGCAGTGCAGGGGGTCGAGCCTGACGCTGTCCAGCCGGAGAGCCGACTCAAGGAGCTCGGCGTCGACTCGATCACTATCGTCGAGGTCGGCGAAGAGCTGGGGCGGCGCTTCAACGTCTACCTCTCCGACGACACGATCGACGGGTTCGTCACGGTCAACGACGCGATCAACGCCGTCGTGCACCATGACGGCTCCACGGCTGGCACCGGTTCACCTGCCGTACCCGCCGCATTCGCTCCTCCACCGCCGCCGGCCCAGCCGTCCGATTCAGCTGTGACGCGGATGCGCACCCACGAGCCCGAGAGGGTCCGCCTGGACGACGAGAAGGTCAGGACCGCCGGTCGCTACGCCATCTGGATGGCAATCATCGGTGCGGGGCTCGGCGTGCTCGTCGGCCTGGGCGGCGCTGCCGTGATCGGGGCCACCGGACTCGGCCCGGCCAACCTGCCGCCACTCAGCGTCAGCACGACAGATGCACCAACCACCGCAACCACGACGTCTCCGACACCGACACCCACGGATTCCTCCAACCCCGAACCCACGTTGCGGGCCTCCAAGCTCCAGGTCGAGCCGGGCGAGCGATTCACCCTGGAAGGCGTCTTCCCGGGCCTCGGCACCGGCGCGACCCTCCAGGTGCAGGTCAGGGATCCGGGCGGTGACTGGGACGACTTCCCGGTCGACACCAAGACCAAGGGTGACGGCGCCTACTCCACGCAGATCTACACGTCGCGTACGGGCAAACGGGACTTCCGGATGTTCCACGAGGAGTCGAGCAAGGCCTCGCCGACCGTGACCGTCGAGATCGGCTAGGACACTCCCTAGATCACCTGGTGCAGCCAGCGCACCGGGGCGCCGTCGCCGGCATGACGGAACGGTTCGAGCTCGGCATCCCACGCGACACCCAGCAGCCCGTCGAGGGCTTCTTCCATCGTGATCTCGCCGAGCGCCGCCTTGACCCGGAACGCCTTGATCCGGTCCTCCGGGATCATCACGTCGCCGTGCAGGCCGGTGAGCGCATGGAAGATGCCGAGCTTGGGCGTGTAGGAGTAGCGCGCGCCTTCGGAGCGAGCCGTCGGTTCCTCGGTGACCTCGAAGCGGAGCTTCTCCCAGCCACGTAGCGCAGAAGCGAGGGCGGCACCCGTGCCCACCTCGGCCTGCCAGGACAGCTCGGCGCGGTAGGTGCCGGGGTCAGCCAGCTGGGGCACCCAGGCGATGTCGGGGTTGCCGCCGAGCACGCCAGCGGTCGCCCACTCGACATGTGCGCAGAGCGCAGACGGTGCAGAGTGCACAAAAAGCACACCCCGGGTCGGGGTGGTCGGCGAAGACATGCTTGTCGTTGATACAGCCATTGGGTGCCTCCCTAGTGTCGCCTTCCCCAGCGTCTTGGGAGCACCTGCAACCATTGTGACGCATCGCAGTGGATACGGACAACATCTTCCCCAGGAGGAAATGTCGCATGACGACAACCGTGCAGGACGCCCCGGAGCGGTCCAGGTTCGAGATCGAGGTCGACGGCGAGCTCGCCGGCTTCCTCGACTACCGCAAGGACGGCGACGAGTACGCGCTCCCCCACACCCGGGTCTACCCCCAGTTCGAGGGTCACGGTCTCGGCAGCCAGCTCGTACGAGGTGCGCTCGAGGAGATCGCCGAGCGCGGCGGGACCGTGCTGCCGTACTGTCCGTTCGTGCCGAAGGTCATCCGCGACAACCCCGAGCTCACCGAGCTCGTGCGCGAGGAAGAACGCGCCGGCTTCGACCTCTAGGCGGTCAGGCGTCCCTGTCCAACAGCGTGGACATCGATGCCGTTCTCGCGCCACAGGTCGAGCACGGCGGGCTTGTCGTCCCATGCCGCGAGCACGTTGAACCCGTCGTCCTTGATCTGCTGGAGGATGTCGGTCTTGATCGTGACGTCCTTGCGATAGTCGCCGACGACACGCATGTAGAGCGCCTCGTGCGGAACGTCATGCTTCGTCAGCCAGGTCAGCGTCGTGTCGCGCCACTGGAACTCGCGCGACGTGACCACGAGGATCGCGCGTCCGGCGTCGTGCTCAGCCTTGGCGGCGGCGACGACGTCCGCGTGCGGTGGACAGTCGGCAGAGGCCGCGTGGAACGCCCAGAAGTTCTTGTCGTCGCCCTCGATGAGGTGGAGGACGCTCGAGGTGTCGCACAGGGTGCCGTCCATGTCGAAGATCACCGCTTCACGCATGGGTCCAGTGTCCACCAAATGCCCTAGTTGCACTCGTTGCTGCCGCTGTAGCAGGGCTCGTAGTTGTCCGGAAGCCGGTTGGGCGCGGGATCACGATGAAGGTCAATCGTTGGCACCGCGAACAGGGTCGCGGCGACGAGCGCCGCGACGAACGTGATGAGGGACATCACGCGTGTCCCGGCTCTGCCGCCCTTGGTCGCGGCAATCACGGCCGCGACAGCGCTCACCCCACATGCCGAAGCTGTCACGAGATATCTCGTGTGTTCCCGGTCGGTCGGCTCGACCGCTTCACCGCCCAGCACGAAATAGACGTCGAGGAGCTGCCAGAAGAGAGCAACGATCAGCACGAGGGTCACGACGATGAACGCCCAAGCCAGGCTGACCGGCTTGGATGCTCCCCCGGAAGTCTCCACGCACCGACGCTATCGCGTACGTCGGCGCGTAAGGCCTGCTGGATCGGGTAACTCCCAGATGAATTCCCCCGAAAGAAGGAGATCGCATGAGCACCATTACGGAAGCGGTGGACGTCGATGTCGACGTGCGTACTGCGTACAACCAATGGACCCAGTTCGAGTCCTTCCCCGAGTTCATGGAAGGCGTCGAGGAGGTCCGCCAGTCGGACGACAAGCACCTGCACTGGGTGACGAAGGTCGGACCGGTGAAGCGTGAGTTCGACGCCACGATCACCGAGCAGCACCCTGACGAGCGCGTTGCGTGGAAGTCCGATGATGGCCCCGAGCACGCGGGAGTCGTCACGTTCCACCGTCTCGACGACAACAAGACCAAGGTCACGGTGCAGATGACGATCGATCCTGAGGGATTCGTCGAGGAGGTCGGCGACAAGGCGGGCATCATCGACCGCCGGGTCAAGGGTGATGTCGCGAACTTCAAGAGGTTCATCGAGAGCCGCAACGGTCAGGAGACCGGCGCATGGCGTGGAGACATCCCGCGCCCTGAGTGATTCGTACGAGGGCGGCGCATCCCGGTGGGGTGCGCCGCCCTCGTCGTGCGTAGGGAGGGCGGGGCCGGAACGAAGATGATGCGGTTCGGTCCCACCGGGTTACGCTGAATGTGAGCGACGTCACTACACGACGTCACTCCACTACACGGCGACGGTGCCACAGACACGACATCGCCAGCGCGAGCAGGGTCGGGCTTGAGGAAATGCCGGACTCCGCAGCACCGCCACTCCTGTGGCAGACACCAAGCGCGCCAGCACCTCAGTCCCTTGGAAAGGCTCCTGGCTCCCGCGTCGAGGAACCCATCATCGATCCGCTCGGCTCGCCCATGCTCACCTGTCGACGGACCTCCGCAGGACGGGATACTGCGGACCGCTTCCAAAGGACCAACACGTGAAAACAGCTGTCACACGTCATTCGAGATTCAGAACCGTCACTGCCATCGCACTGGCCGCTGGACTAGCCACAGCGGCCATGTCGTTGAGCTCAGGCGCCCAAGCCGCAACCTCAGTTGAGCTCGGCACTTCTGCCCAGTTCGCAGTACTCGCCGGCGCTGGAGTCACCAACACGGGCTCGACCACCATCCAGACTGCCGATGCTTCTGTGCGCGGCGACGTCGGCACCTCGCCCACCAACACGATCACAGGCGATGCATCCATAAGTTGGCTCGCACCCGCGACGGGCAGCCTGCACAAGGCAGACGCAGTGGCACTTCAGGCTCAGGCCGACAATCTGGTCGCCTACAACTCCGCGGCGGGCGCCGCCTCGTCGACAGCTCTCGGAGCACAGCTCGACGGCATCACGCTACTTGCCGGCGTACACACCGCCAGCTCGGCGCTGAACCTGGCCGAGAACGGCACAGTCACCCTCGATGCCGAGAATGATCCTGCAGCGGTGTTCATCTTCCAAGTCGGCTCGTCCTTGACGATGGAGGTCGGCTCGACCGTAGCGCTCCTCAACGGGGCCGACCCATGCAACATCTTCTGGCAGGTCAGCGAGGACGCAACGATCAAGGCCAACGCGGACTTCACGGGTACTCTGCTGGCCGAGAATGCGATCGTCGCCCAGTCCGGCGCAGACATCGACGGACGCCTCCTTGCTCAGAATGCGTCCGTGACTCTCGACAACAACACGTTTCTCTTGCCATCCTGCGGCGCGGTGCCTGGCGCAGACGGGGACGTCAGCGACGCAGACGGGGCCGACGCGGACAGCGGCACCGATGTCGACTCCGATGGCACGGACACCGACTCCGGCACCGACGTCGACTCCGATGGCACGGACTCCGACTCCGGCACCGACATCGACTCCGATGGCACGGACACCGACTCCGGCACCGACGAAGCGGCAGACAGCGACGTAGCCAACGCAGACGTTGATGCCATTGGCCCGGACACCAGCACTCGACTTCCGTCGACCGGCGGACCGACCTACGGGCTGTGGGTGATCGGCCTCGGCGCAATAGCCTGTGGCGCCGCCGTCGTGATGCTCAGCAAGTCTCCCAAGGGTGACCACCGCCGGATCTGAGTCAGATCGCACGATGTCGGGCGGTCAGCGACTTTGTCACGAGTGTCAAGGTCGCTGGCCTCCACCGCATGTTGGTAGGGAGGGCGGGGCTCGAACCCGCGACCCAGGGATTATGAGTCCCCTGCTCTGACCAGCTGAGCTACCTCCCCAAGGGAATGCGGGCTTAGCCTAGCGGGATGGACCTTCTTCCCCTTGAACCCGTCGACGAGAGCTGGAACACCGCACTGGTCGTCGTTGCCCACCCAGACGATGTCGAGTTCGGCGCCGCTGCCGCCGTTGCCCGCTGGACCGACCAGGGCAAGACCGTCATCTATTGCATGGTCACCAGCGGAGAGGCCGGCATCGACGGCATGACCCCCGACGAGGCACGCGAAGTACGCATCGGCGAGCAGATCGAGTCGGCCAAGATCGTCGGCGTCGACACGGTCGAGTTCCTCGGACTCCCGGACGGCGTCATCGAGTACGGCGTGGCGCTGCGTCGCTCGATCACCGAGGTCGTGCGCAAGCACAAGCCTGACATCATCATCACCAACAACTTCCGGGAGAACTGGGGCGGCTCGATGCCCAACCAGCCCGACCACATCGCGGTCGGTCGCGCCGCGCTCAACTCGGCCGGCGATGCCGGCAACCGGTGGATCTTCTCCGAGCAGCTGACTGACGGCGTCGAGCCGTGGGGCGGCGTGAAGGAGGTCTGGGCGGCGGGGTCGCCTGACAGCGCTCACGGCGTCGACACGACCGACACCTTCGATCGCGGCGTCGCGTCGCTCGTGGCGCACAAGGCGTACATCGACGGCCTCGGCTGGGAGCACTTCGACCCGGCAGAGTTCCTGGAAGGTATGTCCCGCCCGACCGGGTCACGCCTGGGCGTGACCCACGCAGCCCCGTTCGAGGTCTTCAAGCTCACCTGGGGCGAATAACTAACTAGCCTCCGCCAGCATCGCCACCGGAGAACGTGTCCGGATACATGCTCATGTCGTACTCGGCAGCGCGAATCGTGACGCCCGCGCCATCTCGGGTCGTACGGATGAGCGTCGACTCGTCAACCACACCGGCGCCACCGAACTTCAGCAGCTGGAACACCTGCTGCTCCGAGATGCGTTTGACGAGCGCCGGCACGACCAGGGACCGTACCTCGTCGCCGACCCGACGAGCGTGGCGCTTGTGAAGCCAGGATCGCGTCCCAGCCCAGACACCAGAACCCACGACCGGCGCGTAGATCAGGGCGGACAGGCGAGCAACCCTGTCATCCGACAACCCGAGCCCGTATGCACCTGCGGCGATCGCGACCAACGCTCCGATGGTGATCGAGAGGACTTCGTGGCGGAGGGACCCGCGCAATGTGGCATCGCGCCAAAGATCCCACTGGTACGACGAGACGACGCGTTCGGTGACGCGCACTGGCCTGGGCTCCTCCAGGTCATCAGTCTCGCTCATGCTCAACGGTACGACGCCTCGCACGCACAAGAATGACAAAACGGCGCCGAACCATCGGCGCCGTCGTTGTCTTGCTCCCCCGATTGGACTCGAACCAATAACCTGCCGATTAACAGTCAGACGGTTTACCGCTACCATGGGACCGGGAGATGTTCGCAGATCGCAGAGT